>NZ_PIOD01000005.1 GCF_003369565.1 Oceanobacillus chungangensis
CGCGGGAATATTGGCATGAGAAAACTTAAATCATCAGGAGCGCGGGAATATCGGCAGGAGAAAAAGTATATCATCAGGAGCGCGGGAATATCGGCAGGAGAAAAAATAAATCATCATGAGCGCGGGTATATCGGCAGGAGAAAAAGTATATTAGCAGGAGCGCGGGAATATGGGCAGGAGAAAAAATATATCATCAGGAGCGCGGGAATATCGGCAGGAGAAAACCTATATCATCAGGAGCGCGGGAATATTGGCAGGAGAAAAAATAAATCATCAGGAGCGCGGGAATATCGGCAGGAGAAAACCTATATCATCAGGAGCCCGGGGATATTGGCAGGAGAAAAAGTATATTAGCAGGAGCTCGGGAATATCTTCAGGAGAAAACTTAAATCATCAGGAGCGCGGGTATATTGGCAGTAGAAAACCTAAATCAGCACAAACACGGAAATATGGGATTGCTTAGACCTATATCATAAAAAGACTAACAAGGAAGTGGTAAATAATTTTACAACTCCCTTGTTAGTGTACCCATGTAAACTCTTTATTTTATAATATTACCTTCTTCTTATTTGGAGCAAAGGAATTTTGCGGATAATCAACTAACTTTGGTGCATGATATTTTCTAGCTTTATTTTTTCCAGTGTAAGTGAGACCAATGGAATTTAGGATAGTATATGCGTTCTTTAGTGAATCTAGTTGTAGATAGTTTCTGCATTCGCTATTTGTTATCGTCGGTTTATACAGTAGAAAATAATCAAGTAATGGTCTTACATGTGCAGTTGGATTTGAATGAAAACATGTATTACATTTCCAAGTTTTATATGCTCGTATCATTGAAAAGCTTCCGCAATGTCCACATTCAATCCCTTTTATAAAGTGGCTCTCATTCAAATTATACTGTTGGATAAAATTTGGTCTGAATTCTGTATTGCCTTTTAGCAATGCTTCATTTATCTGATTTAACATTTGCTTGTTTATCACATTCTTTGTGTATTTACTATTTATTTCATTAATTTTTGAGATCAAATTATCTGCATAAATCATTTTGTTATAAAAGACTAAATCGTTTTGGTTG
The DNA here is from genome assembly GCF_003369565.1 of Oceanobacillus chungangensis. GTDB lineage: Bacteria > Bacillota > Bacilli > Bacillales > Amphibacillaceae > Oceanobacillus > Oceanobacillus chungangensis. The sequence continues at coordinate 1,076 of NZ_PIOD01000005.1, forward strand.
TTTTTTAATATAGTTGTTGGATTGCTAATCATACGAGGGATTCGATAGGTATTCCATAAACGGAAACGGCTTGTTGTAACCAAGAATTTAGTTGCATTTCATGCGAAAGGACTTGTGAAATTGGACTTTGGTAGCCTTTTTCTACATTATTAAAAGTTTGAGTTACATGATTTAAATCAGAATTATAGTTGAGTTCACCTTTCCAATTTTTAATTTCGAGGATAAGTATGAATTTGCTGGAGAGGAGTAATGTATCAATTTGGAAGTAATTTTGATTGATTTTCAATCGAAGGTCGTGATAGATGAAGAAATTTTTATGTGGATAAGTGCTTAATTTATAATCAACTGTTTGTTCCCCACGGTATCCCGCAATATTATTTAGGTATTCCTGGTTCAGAATTTTATTGTTTCGGTAATTTTCCTTGAGTCTCCTAAATAGTGCCTCATAACATAAGACTGCATAAGGCTTTGTTCTATTTTCTTCAGCAATAAACTTCACCCTTATATTTGTATTTATTACTATATTCTACAAAATATGAGTAAATCCTTCTTATTGTTTAAACTATAATATAAACAGACATCATCAAAGAAGAATTAGAAAAGAAGGATCATATCGCTGCAAATTTATTAAATTCAACAGCCAAAAAATCAGTTTGGATTTAACGATGGATTTTTCAAGTAAAACAAGTAGGAGTCACGCTGATAAGTCGTAGTCGTGACTCCCATTACATTAATCCATCAATTCAGCGACAATTTCATAAGAGCGAAGTCGATCCTCGAGATGGTAAATTTGTGAGCTAATAATCATTTCATCAGCTTGCGTTGCTTCTTGGAAAGCGGCTAGTCCTCGTTTCACCGTTTCTGGACTGCCGATAATCGTCGTTCTTGGGTCGAGTGATTCTTCTACAGCTGCTTTCTCCATTGGTGACCATATTTCATCGATGTTATTAATAGGAGGCTGAAGCTTGGTAGCTAGCCCTTTACGGATGTTTAGAAATTGCAATTGATGCGAGCTGGCTAAGTATCGCGCCTTTTCATCCGTTTCAGCGGCAATAACATTAACCCCTACCATTGCATAGGGCTTCTGTAACGTTTCAGAGGCTTGGAAATTATCTCGATAAAGTTTCAGCGCTGGTATCGTATAGGCTGGGGCAAAGTGGCTGGCAAATGAGAAATAGAGACCTTTCTGTGCTGCAAGCCTTGCACTAAAGTCACTCGATCCAAGCAGCCAAATTGGAATATCTAAGCCTTGTCCTGGAACTGCTTTTACACGAGAAACAGGGTCTTTTGAAAAATAATCCTGTAGTTCATTCACTTGCATCGGAAAATCGTTCGGACCCATGTTTAAAGTACGACGTAATGCATATGCAGTTGCCTGATCGCTTCCAGGAGCACGTCCTAGTCCAAGGTCTATCCGACCTGGGAAAAGAGATTCCAATGTACCAAATTGCTCAGCAATTACGAGTGTTGCATGGTTTGGAAGCATGACACCTCCAGAGCCCACACGAATGTGGTTGGTATTTCCAGCAATATGCGAAATCAGTACCGAGGTTGCCGAACTTGCAATCCCTGGCATATTATGATGCTCTGCAAGCCAGTAACGGTTGAAGCCCCATCTTTCAACATGCTGCGCCAATTCCACGCTTTCTTTAAAGGACTGGCCGGCATCGCCATTGTCTGTAATAGGGGCTAAGTCCAGGACCGATAATGGGATACTATTAAATTTTCTAACTCGATTTGTATTCAATATTTTTCGCTCCTTTTTTAAAATTTCTTTATTAAGAAATGATAACGATATTAATCGAGGACGTCTAATAATTAGTTTGAGTGTATATTAAGAAATTATTAAAACTCTTGATAATTCTATTTCAATGATATATTATTTAGTTGTGTTCTTAATAAAGAATATATAGATTCTAAAAAAGAACACTATTAATTGCAATATTACTTAATTAAGGAATGAAAAGTGTAGTTGTATTCCCCCTAATTAGGCTTAGAGACCTTTGTAACCAATTTCTTATGTTACTTCTTTAAGAAAGGTGGTGTAGAAATGAAGAAAGAATGGAAATCTCCAGTTCTTGAAGTTTTAAATGTGAGCATGACAATGAAGGGATGGCATCATGGCGGAAAACCTGGCAAAGAAGAGCCACAAGGTCCAAATGATCCAAATGATCCATTTGATAGCTAGTGGATCGCGCATCCACTTTAGCAATCCAACTCATCCCCATAGTGCCCTTGTCTAATATATTTGAAGGGCTCTATGAGGAATTATTAAAAAGAGGTGAATATAGAAAAGATGTATGAACTAGTTCAAACAGCTAAACAACAGAGGCAATTTACAGCGACTTGGGAATACTTCTGCGACGAATTTGGATGGGTAAATGACCCGTATTCAGAAGATGGTTTTAGATATAATCTGTTATTAGATACAAAAGGATTTTTAAAAAGGAAAAAAGTTATCGGGACAATTGAACTCATCCCTTACAATCCCACAAACCCAAATAGCACTGTAGAAGGGCGTTTTGCATTCTCTAATTTCCCCGAAATAGACCGATATCAAGACCGCACTTGGGAGATAGATAAACTTTGTATTCATCAAGATTATCAGCGTCAAGGATATTTTTCTACCTTTTCACATATTCTATATGAACACGCAATGAATCATCATCCTAAATATTATTTGGCCCTTGTTGAGAAAAAATTTTATCGTATGCTTCGATTTACATTTGGATCATGCTTTGAACAAAAAGGGGATGCACTTATTGGACCAGGAACCTCACTTGTCCCAACTTGCGCTGATGTCGAATCCTTGATTAAGTTCTACAACACAAAAATGCAAATAAGCTAATTATTTTTAAATTGGGTGTTGACTTGTTCGTTATAATGAACTAATATATAAATCAAAAGGTGTATTTTACATAATAAATTAAGAGATACATTATTTTTTTATTTTATTCGTTCTTTATAGAGAATAACATAATATCTTGATATCCAATAGAAAAGGTGATGTTAATGGGGCAAAGAAATCATAGGATGATTGAAAATGGAAATCCTGTCGATATCAATATTAAAGAGTATTTTAACGTAATTAAGAAGCGGTTTTGGATTATTGCGGTTATTACCATTCTTGCAACACTTGCAGGATATTTCTATAGTTCCCATAATTACACACCGCTTTATCAATCATCTACCAGAATGATTTTAGGCTCAGGCGATCAGGATATGAATACGTTGATGGTTATGATTAAGGACCCAATTATTATGGAAAAGGTAAGACAAGAACTGCAACTCGATAAGTCAGCTGAGGCAATAGCGAGCCAGATAGAAGTTACAAGGATTGATGATTCGCAAGTCGTTAATATTTCAGTTACGGATACAAATTATGAAGCTGCTGCTGATATTGCGAATGCAACTGCAGCATCATACAAGAGTGAAATTGTATCTATCCTAGGATTTTCAGAAGTTCAATTACTATCGGAAGCAAAAGAGAATCCGTTCGCAATTAATGAAACACAAAACCGTACGACAATTATTGCTCTCGTATTTGGTTTAGTTGTGAGTATAGGGTTGGTTTTTTTATTAGATTCGTTAGATGGAAAGGTAAGAAAGGATCGAGAAATCGAGGGAATATTGGGTGTTCCAGTATTGGGTATCGTATCAAATATGAATAAGGTGAAAGGTTCTGCTAGAAGGCGGAAACAGAAGGATATAAATTTGCGGGGTGAAATAGTTGATATTTAGTAAAAGAAAGTCCGTAGATAATCGGAAAGCACATCTAATTACGTATTCAAATGCAGATTCGCTAATCTCTGATCAATTTCGAACGATTAGGACCAATATTAAGTTTCTAATGGATGAAAAGAAAAACAGTGTATTTCTTATTACTTCACCAGGAATTGGGGAGGGAAAATCCACTACAGCCGCAAATTTAGCGGTCTCAATTGCACAACAAAAGGATAAGGTGCTATTAATAGATGCTAACTTAAGAGAACCAATCATCCAAGATATTTTTAAAATATCCAATGAAACTGGGTTAACGAATGTACTTGAAGGGAGTACATTACTAAAACAGGCAATCAGTCGAACAGATATAAAAAATCTCGACGTGTTAACGAGTGGCTCATCCGTATTAAATCCTACAGAAATACTCGGCGGTGATGCCATGATGAACTTATTAAATGAAGCTTCTGCTCAATATAATGTCGTGTTAATTGATTCACCAACAATATTAAGCTCAACCGAAACAAGGGTAATTGCCAATCAATGTGAAGGTGTTGTATTAGTATTGGAGCATGGAAAAACAGAGATAGAAACCGCAATCGAATCGAAACGAATATTAGAGTTGGCCCATGCAAATCTACTTGGTGTCATAATTAACGATAAATAAGAAATTTTTTTAAGTGGATGTTCTTTATTAAGAACTATTTAATTGTATACATACGTAATAACATACTTTTGGTGATGTCTACTTACCTTTATCTATGTAGACACTCGGTCATGCTGTGGGTATTGCAGATACCTTAGACGCGTACGTTGTCGATAGTGTGATGTGAGGGCGGGTTGGATGCCCATACATAATTTTTACATTCTTATTACATAAGTGAACTAAGGCTGACACTGAAAGGGTTTGTTAAACCCTAGTTTTTTAATAGGATAGGATACTCGCTTGCGCTTATGTTCTAGGGAAAAATAACCACTACACTGATTTATAACAAAAATATGGGAAGAAGGAGGGGTAAATTGACATATCGACAGCGTATTTCATTATTTATAATAGTCGATTCCTGTATTGTACTTAGTGCTATTTTTATTAGCATGTACCTAGCTAGTATTAATCTCCAAATAGGAAGCCATCCTTCTCTAGTAGCCATGTTAACAATTTTATTTTGCCATCATCTATTTTCTACAAAATATAAGCTGTATAAAAAAGTTTGGGAATATGCGAGCATACAGGAGCTATTAATCATTTTAAAGGTAGTATCATTCTCAGTTATCTCCGCTATGGTTATTCAGCTTTTATTATTTCAAGAAGTACAGTTTAAATTATTTATAGTAACATGGCTGCTACATATGTGCTTCATTGGTGGGTCACGGTTTATATGGAGAATTTATCGCGATTCATTTCTAAATCATTCGGAGAATAAAATTCGCACATTAATTATCGGTGCAGGTTCAGCAGGCACGATGGTTGCTAGGCAGCTATTAAAAAATAATGAGAGCAATCTGTTGCCAGTTGCTTTTATCGATGATAACCCGAGAAAACAGGGGCTTGAGTTGCTGGGTCTCCCTGTAGTCGGTGGGGTGGATGCAATCGTAAGCAGTGTGGAGAAACTTGAAATAGAGCATATTATCATTTCCATTCCATCTCTAAGTAAAAGGGAACTAAATAAGATTTTTCTTGAATGTGCTAAGACCGATGTACAAACGAAAATTCTTCCTTTTCTAGAAGACTTAATAACTGGGAAAGTATCGATTAATCAATTCCGAGATGTACAAGTGGAGGATTTACTGGGCAGAGATCCTGTCGACATGGATATCAAAAGCATTTCTGAGTATATCAATAATAAGGTTGTACTCGTTACAGGAGCCGGTGGTTCAATCGGGTCTGAAATAACGAGGCAAATTTCAGCATTCCTTCCAAGACAGGTCATTTTACTTGGTCATGGGGAGAATAGTATTTATTCCATTGAAATGGAATTGCATGAGACATTCGAAGACAGCCAAATCGAGTTTATTACAGAGATTGCAGACATACAAGATGAAGAAAAGATGTTGAGCGTAATGCGGAAGTACCAGCCTAATGTTGTTTATCATGCTGCGGCCCATAAGCATGTACCGTTGATGGAGCGTAATCCAGAAGAAGCAGTAAAAAATAATATAATTGGGACAAGAAATGTTGCGACGGCGGCAAGTCAGAATAATGTTGATATATTTGTGATGATATCTACAGATAAGGCGGTGAACCCGACAAGTGTGATGGGGGCATCAAAGCGACTAGCAGAGATGATTGTTCAGAGTATGGATAAAGAAAGCAATACGAAGTTTGTTGCTGTTCGTTTTGGCAATGTTTTGGGCAGCAGGGGAAGTGTTATCCCGTTATTTAAAAAGCAGATTGAAAAAGGTGGACCAGTGACAGTTACACATCCAGAAATGGTCCGTTACTTCATGACAATTCCTGAAGCATCCAGGCTAGTTCTTCAAGCAGGGTCCATTGCAAATGGTGGGGAAATATTTGTACTCGATATGGGAGAGCCTGTGAAAATTGACGATCTTGCAAAGAATCTAATTAAACTATCAGGTAATTCCATAGAGGATATTGGCATCGAGTATACCGGGATAAGACCAGGGGAAAAGCTGTTCGAGGAATTATTAAAGGATAATGAGATCCATCAAGACCAAGTATATCCGAAAATATATGTCGGAAAGACGACAGAACTATACATCGATGATATAAACCAAATAATAAAGAATTATCTTGCGATTGATGCTGACACACTGCGGAAATATTTATTAGATTTAGCTAATAATGAAATTGTTCGCGAGCATAAAGTGGTAGTATCCATATAAAAAAGGAGCGAATTGTGATGAGGGTGAAGAAAGCTATCATTCCAGCGGCAGGGTTAGGGACTAGATTCCTTCCAGCGACAAAAGCAATGCCAAAGGAAATGTTACCGATTGTAGATAAGCCAACCATTCAATATATTATTGAAGAGGCAGTAGCAGCGGGGATTGAGGATATTATTATCGTAACAGGGAAGGGAAAAAGGGCAATAGAGGATCACTTCGACCATTCCTTTGAATTAGAGCAAAATCTAATTGATAAAGGAAAGTTCGACTTATTAAGTGAAGTGCAAAGGCCCTCTAAACTCGTTGATATCCATTACATCCGTCAAAAGGAACCAAAAGGATTAGGTCATGCAATCTGGTGCGCCCGAAAGTTTATTGGCAATGAGCCTTTTGCCGTGCTGTTAGGGGATGACATTGTTCAAGCAGAAACACCTAGCTTAAAACAATTGATTGATCAATATGACCACTATAGTAGCTCAATCCTTGGTGTTCAGAAGGTAGAAGATGATGTGGTATCAAGGTATGGAATCGTCGATGGAACAATGATTGAGAACCGCTTATATAATGTTCGTCATATGGTAGAAAAGCCAAAACAGGAAGATGCACCTTCTAATCTAGCAATACTAGGCAGATATATATTAAGTCCAAGTATCTTTGAGATTTTGAGTACACAGAAGCCAGGAGCTGGTGATGAAATTCAACTAACCGATGCAATTGCTGAACTTAATAAAAAGGAAGCCGTTTATGCATATGAGTTTGAAGGGAAGCGCTACGATGTTGGTGAGAAGATGGGCTTTATTCAAACAACAATTGAGCTCGCATTACAAAGAGATGATTTAAGAAAGGATTTATTAGATTATCTATCGGTTATCGTTGAAACAGAATTAATGAAATAATGAAATCAAAATGGAAGGGTGACCTGAATGCCTGATAAAATACTATTTTGTGCAACCGTTGATTACCATTTCAAGGCGTTTCACTTGCCATATATGAAGTGGTTTAAGGAGCAGGGATGGGAAGTGGATGTTGCTGCATCAGGAAATATGGATTTACCGTTCACAGATAATAAATATCATATTGACATTCAGCGCTCACCTTTCCATCAATCCAATATCCATGCGTATAAACAATTAAAGAGAATTATTGATCAGAATGATTACTCTATCATCCATTGTCATACTCCATTAGGGGGAGTACTCGCCCGCCTTGCAGCAAGACAGGTAAGAAAAAAGGGAACAAAGGTCATCTATACCGCACATGGCTTTCACTTTTGTAAAGGTGCACCATTACTTAACTGGCTTACTTATTACCCAATTGAAAAATATCTATCACGCTATACGGACAGTTTAATAACGATTAACGAAGAAGACTATCAATTAGCAAAGAAACACCGGTTTAAAGCGGGAATGATTGAGCATGTGCATGGAGTTGGAGTAGATACAGAAAAGTTTAAACCTATTGATGAAACTAATAAAGCAGAAATTAAAAAGTCATTGGGCTACCAAGCAGATGATTTTTTACTTTTTTATGCAGCGGAGTTTAATAAGAATAAAAACCAACAATTATTACTTCGAGTAATGGCTTTAATAAAGGATGAGATGCCAAATGCGAAGTTATTACTAGCAGGAGAAGGTCCTTTAATAGAAAGTTGTCGTAAGCTAACAAGAGATCTTGGTATTAGCCATATGGTTGACTTCCTTGGCTTTAGGAAGGATATTGACCAACTATTACCTATGTGTGATGTTGCAGTTGGCTCAAGCCATCGAGAAGGCTTACCAGTCAATATCATGGAAGCAATGGCATGTGGGCTGCCTGTTGTGGCGGTGGATAATCGGGGGCATCGGGAGTTGGTTTCTAATAACAGTAACGGCTGGATAATTCCCAACTTAGATGTAGTTGAATTTGCGTATAAAGTAATGCAACTTTCTAAAAGGGAAGACATAGGAAATAAGTTTGGTGTAAACGGTCGGAATATAGTGATTGAGAAATACAGTGTCGATAAAATACTGCAAGAAAACAAAAGAATCTATCAGTCCTTTACAGGAAATCAGGAGGAATCAATTTGGGCGGTCCAGTAAGAGTATTGCATGTCGTTGTAAATATGAACCGCGGTGGGGCGGAGACATTAATTATGAACCTATACCGAAACATGGATTTGGAAAAAGTCCAATTTGATTTTTTGACTTGTAAAGAAGGTGTCTTTGATCAGGAGATAATTAACATGGGTGGGAAAGTACATCGAATATCCTATGTTACGGAAGTAGGGCATAGTGGTTACATAAGGGAGTTAAAGGAATTTTTTAAGAAACATCCAGAGTATACTATTGTTCATTCCCATATGGATAAAATGAGTGGATTGGTACTAAATGCTGCTGCAAAAGCCGATATTCCGGTGAGAATTGCTCATAGTCATAATACGAGTAGTGAAGGTGGAATCGCATCAAAAGTATATAAATGGTATGCAGGAAACCATATTACATCGAGTGCCACACACTTGTATGCATGTTCAGAAGCAGCAGCTAACTGGTTATTTAGAAATAAATCTAAAATGGCCACCATCCTTAATAATGGGATAGAAGCAGATAAATTTCGCTTTTCAAAAGAAAATCGTCATGCAATCCGAGAGTCTCTAGGTATTGAAAAGGATGCATTGATTCTAGGACATGTCGGGAGATTTGCTTATCAAAAAAATCACTCCTATTTATTAAATATTTTTGAGGGAGTAAAGCATCGAATACCGAATGCATATTTATTATTAGCTGGTGATGGTCCTTTAAAAGAAAAAGTAATGGCCAAATCATCGGAATTATATTTGGATAAAAACGTGAAGTTTCTAGGTATCAGGGAAGATATCGACGCATTACTTCAAGCATTTGATATGTTTATTTTTCCTTCTATACATGAAGGCTTGCCAGTGACGCTTATCGAGGCACAGGGTGCGGGCTTGCCATGTGTGATTTCAGATAATATTACAAAGGAAGTTGATCTTGGAATGGGTCTAGTTCATTCAATCTCTTTACAAAATAAAGGATTGTGGATAAACAAAATTAGCAATCTGGCAAAAAATCTTCCGTTAAGAGAAAGCAATGAAGATGTGTTGTTACAGAAGGGCTTTGACATTAGAAAAACTGCAGATATTACACAAACAGCATACTTATCATTTGGAGAAAAGGTCATATGAAAAAACTGACCATATTTACTCCGACATATAATCGTGCTTACTGTCTGCACAATTGTTATGAAAGCCTAGTTGAACAAACATCTCAAGAATTTATCTGGCTGATTATTGATGATGGTTCAACAGATAATACAAAAGAGCTTGTAAAAGAATGGATAAAGGAAAATAAAATCGAAATACAATATCATTGGCAAGAAAATCAGGGAATGCATGGGGCTCATAATACTGCATATGAAATGATAGAGACAGAATTAAATGTTTGCATCGATTCTGATGACTACATGCCCGTTAACGCAGTTGAAAAGATTATCACATTCTGGAACGAATATGGAAGTAATGAAGTTAGCGGAATGATTGGTTTGGATGCTAATCAGGATAATAGCATTATCGGTACAACACTTCCTGAAGAGATAAAACGTTCTACCCTATTTGATTTATATTATAGCCATGGAGTGACAGGTGATAAAAAACTTGTTTACCGCACAGACTTAACGAAAGAAAATCCCTATCCGATTTTTGACAATGAAAAATATGTTGGGCTTGCTTACAAGTATTACATGCTAGATAAGCGTTATGAGCTGTTATTAATGAACGAGATCCTTTGTTTTGTTGAATACTTGCCTGATGGCTCTTCACGAAATATGTTAAATCAATATCGCAAGAATCCAAGAGGGTTTTCCTTCTATCGCCAAGAACTGATGAAACTTCCATATGTCAGTTATTCCTTTAAGTTTAGGCAAGCAATTCATTATGTATCTAGCAGTCTACTGAGTAAAAATTCGGCTTTTATAAAGGAAACACCAAATAAGCTCCTTACGATCCTCGCTCTGCCAATAGGATTTCTATTATGTCTATACATTAATTCTAAGACAAGGAATGCTAATGTGTGATATTTTTTTGGAAACTTATTCGTTAAGAAAAATAATATACTTTCTTAACTTCCAAATGAAAGGATATTTTAAATGACATTACTTTGGATGAATCTTGCTTTCGTTTTTATGTTTGCATACTTCTCAAGGTATTTTGCAATGCCTTTATTAGAGTCTGGATCGCATCACTTTGTTCGGCCAAATAAGCTATTAATTTTTGCTTCGTTAGCTACATTAGTAGTGATTTCGGGTCTCCGCTACAATATTGGTGATACATCTACTTATATTAATATATACAAGGACAATGATTTTACTTGGGAGTACATACAATCCAAGAAAGATATCGGTTTTGGTCTATTTCAAATGCTCCTAAAAAATTATATCTCAGAAGATCCGCAAATCATGATCTTTACAGCAGCTCTAATTACAAATTTACTAATTATTATCGTCTTATACAATTACTCTAGAATGATTGAACTTAGTTTGTACGTTTTTATAACAGGCGGTTTATTTTTAGTATCAATGAATGGGATTAGACAGGTCCTTGCAGCGGCAATAACTTTTGCTGCGACAAAATATTTAATCAATGGGAATTGGCGGCGATATTTTCTTATTATCATTTTCGCATCCTTCTTCCATCAAAGTGCTCTTATATTGCTTCCGATGTATTTTATTGTGCGATTTAAGGCTTGGTCAAAGGCTACCTTCGCTTTGATTATCTTTGCAGTTATTGTTGTAATCGGCTATGAACAATTTTCTGCATTATTGTTTAAGGCAATAGATGACACCCAATATAGTGGTTACGTTGATTTTACTGAAGGTGGGGCGAATTTTATTAGGGTCGCTGTTGAAGCAGCACCACTCTTCATCGCTTATTTAGGGAGAGATAAGTTAAAAAAACTATTCCCCGATAGTGATTATATTGTCAATATGGCATTACTTGGTTTTGTCTTTATGGTCATTGCAACACAGGAGTGGATTTTTGCTAGAATGTCCATTTATTTTCAACTTTATGGATTGATACTTGTATCATGGCTACCGAAGTTATTTAGGGAGAAGGATCAAAAGCTTATCTACTTCGCAATTATCGTTTGTTACTTTGCCTATTATTATTATGAGAATGTAATTACTCTCAATATCTTATATAAAAGTGATTATTTAATTTGGTAAAACAGTAAAGGAGGAAGATGAATGGCAATTCTAGTAACGGGTGGTGCCGGGTATATTGGGACGCATACATGTATTGAACTACTGAATGAAGGTTATGACATTGTTGTGGTAGATAACTTTTCCAACAGCAATCCTCAAAGCTTAAGAAGAGTTTCAGAGATTACTGGTGAATCCTTTCCAATATATGAAACAGATTTACTAGATAAGCAAGGACTTACAGAAATATTTACGGAAAATAAGATTGAAGCGGTGATGCATTTTGCTGGACTCAAGTCTGTTGGTGAATCGGTTTCTATTCCACTTCATTATTATCAAAATAACATAACAGGCACCATTATTTTATGTGAAGTAATGCAGCAATTTGGTGTGAAAAAGCTAGTATTTAGTTCTTCTGCTACGGTATATGGCATAACGAATACAATGCCAATAGCAGAAGATACGACATTACAGCCAATCAATCCATATGGTCGTACAAAGCATATGATTGAAGAAATCTTAGGTGATGTAGCATTTGCAGACCCTTCATGGAGCATCGCCTTACTACGATATTTTAATCCGATTGGTGCGCATGAAAGTGGCAGAATTGGAGAAGATCCAAATGGGATACCGAATAATTTATTGCCGTACATTTCACAGGTTGCTGTTGGCAGGCGATCGCGGCTCCAAATATTTGGAAACGATTATCCGACAAGGGATGGAACAGGGATAAGGGACTATATTCATGTTGCCGATTTAGCTATTGGTCATTTGCGGGCATTAGAAAAAGTGCAAACTTCAGCGGGAATCGATGCGTTTAATTTAGGTACAGGTAAAGGTTATAGTGTTTTAGAAATGGTGACCGCATTTGAAAAGGTCACTGGGGTACTGATACCCTATCAGTTTGTAGAGCGCCGCCCGGGTGATAGCAGCATTTGCTATGCAGATGTTAATAAAGCGAAAAAGGAACTTCACTGGCAGGCAACAAGAGGAATTGAAAAAATGTGCGAGGATACATGGCGCTGGCAAGGGGAAAATCCGAATGGATATGAAAAGGTAATTGGAAATAATACAAATCAGAAGACTCCAGCGCAACAAGCGATGGGGTTTTTTAATGTGTAATAAAGGACTGACGTGAAGATGAAACGAGCGTTGGATGTATTCATTTCTTTAACATTAATTATCATATTCCTGCCAATCATTCTTGTCATTTCAATCGTTGTAAGGTTTGCATTAGGTGCCCCTATTTTATTTAAGCAACAGCGTCCAGGATTGAATGGACAGCCATTTTTCCTTTATAAATTTAGAACGATGACAAATGCAACAGATTCAAGTGGAAAACTATTATCCGATAAACAGAGAATAACCGCTTTCGGTATGTTTCTTAGAAAATATAGCTTAGATGAGCTTCCACAACTATTTAATGTTCTAAAAGGGGAAATGAGTTTGGTTGGACCAAGGCCGTTATTAATGGAATATATACCATTGTATACGGACGAACAACGATTACGTCATAATGTAAGACCGGGCATTACAGGCTGGGCACAGATCAATGGGAGAAATGCAATTACATGGGAAGAAAAGTTTAAGTTAGATATTTACTATGTAAATAATTATAGTTTCACTCTTGATATGAAAATTATCCTCTCCACTGTTGCAAAAGTCTTTAAGTCTGAAGGAATTAATAATGAAAACCACACAACAATGCCAGTTTTCAAGGGGGAAAAACGTTATGGTGAATAGCTTAAATATTTTATTTACTAGTTCAGGTAGAAGAGTCTCATTAATTAATAAGTTCAAGGATGTTTATGAAGAATATAACATTGAAGGAAAGATAATAACTGCAGATGTAAAACAAAACGCCCCAACAGCATTTATTAGTGATAAGCATTATATACTTCCAAGTATTAATCATGAAAACTATTTAACAGAGCTTTTGAGTTTATGTATAAGAGAAAATATTTCTTTAATTATCCCATTAATTGATACAGAGTTACCGCTTTTTGCGTTTAATAAACAAATCTTTTCTGAATACGGGGTTAAGTTGTTGGTCTCTGGAATGGAGCTAAATGAAATAGCTGGAGATAAGAACAAAACCTATAACTTCTTTGTTTCAAATAATATAAGTACACCGAAGGTTTATAGTAAAGAAGAATTAAGAAGGAACGAATACAACTTCCCTTTGTTGCTAAAGCCCTATGATGGAAGTTCGAGTAAAGGCGTTACTTTAATAACAAATGAAGAAGAGTTAAATTTCTTTAAGAGTTATATTCCGAATGCAATGGTTCAGGAATTTATTACAGGTGAGGAATACACAGTAGATGTAATGGTTGATTTTGGTGGTAATGTGAAGACTATTGTACCAAGATTGCGACTGGAAACGAGGGCGGGAGAGGTAAGTAAAGGAATAACTAGGAAGGACATTACAATTATTAATGCAGTAAAAGGTGTTGTAAAAGCATTACCCGATCCGGTGGGCTGTATCACTATTCAATGTATTAAAAAGGAAAATGGAGATATTAAATTCATAGAAATTAATCCAAGATTTGGTGGAGGAATTCCGTTAACAATTGAGGCCGGAGCAAATTTTCCTTTATGGGTAATTGAAATGAGTCAAGGAAAGGTATTTACGGATCAGTATTTTGGATGGAAGGATAATATCACAATGCTTAGATACGATGAGGCTATATTTACGGAGAAGATATTACAATGATTCAAGCAATTGTTTTTGATATGGACGATACATTGTATCAAGAGAAAGATTATCTACTTAGCGGACTAAAGTATGTAGATATATGGGTAAAAGAAAATTGTCATAGAACAGGGTTCTATGAAGAAGCATATCAATTATTTGTCTCTGGTGAAAATAAATTCATCTTTAATAGGGCATTAGAACTACTAGAGGTAAATTATGATCAGAATATGATAATGGAAATGTTAAATGTATATAGATCCCATAAGCCTGATATTCAGTTATTGGAGGATGCAGAATGGGTTCTTAATAACTTGTATGACAATGTTAAAATTGGACTCATTTCAGACGGGTATTTATCTTCCCAAAAACGGAAAGTAAATGCTTTAAAACTCCCATCTAGATTTAACTCCATAATACTAAGTGATGAATTCGGCAGAGAGAATTGGAAACCTAGTCATATCCCATATGAAAAAGTAGCTAGTGAGTTAAAGTGTTATCCAAATGAGTGTGTATACGTGGGAGATAATCTACAAAAGGATTTTATTACTGCTAAGAAACTGGGTTGGTTGACTGTACATATTCAAAGAAATTCGGGGATTTATCCAAACACCAAATTATCATCAGATTATGAAGCTCATTTTCAAATTGAGAACTTAAAGGAACTTTCCAATATACCAGAATTACAACAGTTGTTTACTAAAAATAAAAGACAAAGGAGGATAACATAGTGAACTATAATAGATCAAGAATCTTTCTCTCCCCACCACATATGAGTGGTCACGAGAAGCTGTATATTGATGAAGCGTTTGCATCAAATTGGATTGCTCCATTAGGACCAAATGTCGATGCCTTTGAACAGGAAATTGCACAATTTGTAGGGGCAAATGATGCAATAGCGGTGAGTTCAGGAACTGCAGCGATCCATTTGGCGCTTTCATTATTAGATGTAAAAAAGGGAGATAGGGTATTTTGTCCCGCACTTACCTTTGTAGCAAGTGCAAATCCAATATTGTATCAAGGTGCAGAGCCAGTATTCATTGATTCAGAACTAGAGTCATGGAATATGTCTCCAAAGGCGCTAATCAAAGCATTCGAGGAGGCTGCTCTAGAAGGGGAACTTCCAAAAGCAGTGATTGTTGTAAATTTATATGGTCAAAGTGCGAAAATGGATGAAATTGTTACAATATGTAATCAATTTGGAGTACCGATTATTGAGGATGCGGCTGAGTCACTTGGAACGACATACAAAGGCAAAGCATCCGGTACGTTTGGAAAGTTTGGCATTTATTCCTTTAATGGAAATAAAATTATTACCACTTCTGGAGGAGGAATGCTTGTATCAAACGATAGGGAGGAAATAAAACGGGCACGGTTTTTAGCTAGTCAGGCACGTGACCAAGCTACACATTATCAACATAGTGTGATGGGATATAACTATCGTTTAAGTAATCTCTTAGCTGGGGTTGGCAGGGCGCAATTACAAGTTTTAGAACATCGCGTATCAGCAAGAAGGGAGATATTTGAGAACTATTTTAAGAATCTCGCTGATCTCCCGGGAATTAGTTTTATGCCAGAGTTAAAAGATACTAGAACAAATCGGTGGCTCACGACATTAACGATTAATGAGAATGAAGCTGGTGTAACTACAAAACAGCTGTTAGCTGCGCTTTATAAAGAAAAAATAGAAGCAAGACCAGTATGGAAGCCACTACATCTACAGCCGCTCTTTCAAGGCTGTCTTTATTATGCGCATGAAAAGAACAATGATGTAGCAGAAAGATTATTTACAACTGGGATATGTCTTCCATCTGGATCAAATCTCACGGAAGATGAGCAACAGAGAGTTATTACGTGTATAAGAGAAGTATTTAATCAATCCATTAGTAAGAGGAGTTATTTATATCCAGGAAAACAAGAGGTATAGCCTATGATAGGGGAAAATATCCAAAGAATCCGAAAAAGCAAGGGGCTTACACTATCGGATTGTGCAGAACGTGCAAATATTTCCAAGTCCTATTTAAGCAATATTGAACGAAATTTAAATCAAAATCCTTCTATTCATATAATCGAGAAGCTAGCAGTTGTACTAGATGTTGATTTAAAAACATTACTTGGTACAGCGAAATCTATAAATGATCAAGTGCCAGAAAGTGAGTGGATAGAGTTTGTGAATGAGTTAAAGAAATCGGGAGTTGAGAAGGAACAATTACAGGAGTTTAGAGCTGTGATTGAATTTGTGAGATGGCAGAAGGGGAAATTAGAGGAAAGGAAATAGAAGATAAAAGATATTAATTAGAGTTTTATAAGGAGAGCATAAAAAATGAATGAGATCGAAAAAATCCCTAAAGTTATTCATTATTGTTGGTTTGGGCGTGGCAAGAAATCTAATAAGATTATTAAGTGTATGAAGAGTTGGCATAGAAACCTAAAAGGATATAAATTCATAGAGTGGAACGAAGATAATTTTGACATAAATTCTAACCAATATGTCAAAGAGGCATATGAAGCAAAAAAATATGCATTTGTAAGTGACTATGTAAGGCTGTATGCACTTTATAATTACGGCGGTATTTACATGGATACTGATGTTGAAGTTCTAAAATCCCTAGATCGTTTTCTAATTCATGAAGCATTTTCTGGATTTGAAGATGAAAAACATGTTCCTACAGGTCTAATGGGTGCTGCTAAAGAACATTCCTGGATTAAGGAATTACTCTCGTATTACGATAAAAAATCTTTTTATCTACCAAATGGAAGGGATGATATGACAACAAACACCTCAATAATCACTAAAAATTGTGTGGAGCATGGTTTAGTACCAAATGGCCAGTACCAGACAATATTAAACGGAGTGGTATTATATCCAAGGACATACTTCTGTCCTTATGATTACATAAATGGTGCTTCTTTTATAACAAATGAAAGTTATACAATACACCATTTCGCAAAATCCTGGCTTCCTTTACATGTAAGATTAAGAGGCGAAATAAAAAGATACATGAGTAATATTTTGGGACCGGATGTAATTTCTACCATGAGAAAATTAGTATCGAAAAACTAGTAGATAGGGAGGGGGTACTTCATGAAAAAGAAAATAATAATTATTACTCAATATATGCATACAGGTGGGGTTGAAAAAAGTTTACTAACACTTCTAGATGAAATTAATTACGAAAAGTATGAAATCGACCTGTTACTTTTTGATCATTCGGGAATTTTATTTACTAACATTCCCCAAAATGTTAATATCCTACCTCCATTGTTTGAAACTTACTCTACTCCTCTATCAAATGCTGTTCCGAAACTAATTAAACAGGGCAGTATACGCTTACTGATAGGAAAGGTCCTTGCATCAGGTTTAGGGAAATTTTCGAGAGGAATGGGAACTGGGATAAGATGGTCAGTTTATCGTCACACTTTACGGAACATGCAAAAACATTATGACATTGCAATAAGTTATATAGATTTCTTTTGTAATTATTACATCACTGAAAAGGTAAAAGCTGATAAGAAAATAGTTTTTAACCATATGGATTACGCTTATGCCCAGAAAGACGGATGGCCATGTATAAAACTAGATAGAAAAAGTTTTATAAAAAGTGATTATATTATTTCCGTTTCAGAGTCAGCAAGAAAATCATTAGAATCATATTTCCCTGAGTCCAAAAGTAAAATGCATGTAATCAAAAATAGAGTCTCCCAAGAAATAATTCGAAAAATGGCTAAATCCCAGGATGTTTATAAAGAATACGCAACTGGATTTAAGATTTGTACTATTTCTCGTCTAGTAGAAGAAAAAGGGGTGTGGCTCGCTCTTGAGTCATGTTATATGCTTGTTAGTCAAGGATATAATGTTCAGTGGATACTGGTTGGAAATGGACCATTGCGCTCGGAATTGGAAAAACGGGCTATAGACCTTGGTTTAGAGGATAAATTTATTTTAGTAGGGGAAAAGTCAAATCCTTATCCGTATATTGCTGGTTGCGATGTTTATGTTCAACCATCAAAAACCGAAGCACATTGCATAGCTGTAGAGGAAGCAATTGCTATAAGGAGACCAATTATTGTGACTGATATTCCATCATTTAACGAACAAATTACTAATGATGAGACTGGAATTATTGTTCCGTTAAGTGTTGAGGGGATTTATGAGGGAATAAAAAAGTTGTACTATTCTAAGGAATTGAGACAAAAACTATCTAAAAGACTAACTCTCTTAGAGGATAGGAATAAACAGGCAATTAAAAAGTTCACTCAACTAATAGAAAGTTAATTAACTGCTTGAAAAATGAAATGCTACTTAGCATTCATAGTTTATTAGTTTAAGTCCTAAAGATTAGCAGTATTTATTAATAGTAGACAGAGGTAAGAAAAGAGAAAAAAAGTAAGATTAATTACTTCAACATTGATTTAAACTAAAATATTCTAAAGGGCTATTTAAAGGAAATAGCCAGCTATAACTTGGGAATTGATAACAAAAATAGAAGGAGATTGGTTACGTGGATAACATTTTGATATTAGATACGTCAGTAGGTTCTCTTAATAAAGGCGATGACATAATTATGAAATGTATAAAAAGTCAGCTATTAGAGATAACTAAGAATAGTTATGTATTAACACTTCCAACACATGTTTCTCCCTTTCATTGGTATCAAGTAGCTAGAAGATCTAGCAGATTAAATATTTATAGTAACGCAAAATATAAATTTGTAGGTGGCTCAAATTTATTAACAATGGATATGTTAACTCACTTCCCACAATGGAATATTAACATGTTTAATTATGGACCATTAACTGGAAGTATTTTGGTTGGTGTTGGAGCTGGTAAGGGCAATAAGATTAATAGATATACAAAAATGCTTTACAAAAAGGTTCTATCACATGAATTCATTCATAGTGTTAGAGATGAAAGAACAAAGATAATGTTAGAAGAAATGGGATTTGAAGCAATAAATACAGGATGCGCTACTTTGTGGTCACTCACTCCAGAATTGTGTAATGATATTCCAACAAAAAAATCAGAATCTGTTGTCTTTACACTTACACCAAATACTAATGGAAGTAAACAGGATCAATTATTTTTAGATATACTTAACTTAAATTATAAATACATATATTTTTGGATTCAAGGTATAGATGATTTAAGTTATCTTAAAGGATTTAAAAATATAGAAAATATACGAATAATACCACCCACTATAGAGGATTATGAAAAATTGCTGAGCACTGACGTTGATTATATAGGGACCCGACTACATGGAGGCATATTTGCAATGCGGCATAGAAAGAGATCAATTATTATTAGTATAGACGAAAGGGCTCGTGGTATGGGGGAAACTTATAATCTCAACCTAGTTGATAGGGAGGATATCCATAATTTGGATAATATGATTAATTCTGATTTTGTAACAGATATTAGATTAGATTTTGGTCTCGTAGAAAAATGGCTTAACCAATTTGAACCTCAACAAAGCTCAGAAATAATTTTAAACGCTAGGGGTGTAATATGAAAAATATAATCCTTGATGAAATAATAGTTAAAGGTAATAGGGTGGATTACTTTTTTACTGTTAATGGTAAAGTACAGAAGTATTTTAAAAAAAGTAATCATTTGTTTATGGAGTATAATGTTGACGCAAATGACATTCCTATAAGTATATTAACTATCCCTTTTGTTGCAAATATAGCACCGCTTGCTTGGATAACAGACTCGTCGATAAGTGTATCTGAATTAGACGAGTCGTTTCATGATTGTCTAAGCAATATAAAGGAAGCTTATCAGAATATGTATCCTGAGGTTACATTTAAGGGACAAATCTTAACTTCTAGTCTTGTTAATAATTCCTATGTTCCAGAGCAAGAAGCAGCCCAATTATTCAGTGGAGGTCTTGATGCACTTGCAACATATATTAGATTAAAGGATAAAAAGCCACTGTTAATTACAGAATATGCATGGCACCATGATGATATTCAAAAAAGTGAGGTATGGAATCAAGATAAAAAACATGTGATTCGTTTCGCAATGGATAATGGATTGACCAACATCCTTATTGACTCTAATTATGGAACGTTTATGAATGCACAATCGATTGATCGTGATTTTTTAAAAAGGCTTGGAGATTCATGGTGGCATGGATTGCATCACAGCTTAGCGATAATATCCGCGGCTATTCCTATTGCCTATCAGTTAAAAGTAGAATGTATTTACATTGCAAGTTCTTTCTTCAAAGGTTATAAAGCTAAATGCGCATCAGATCCTACTGTAGATAATGAGATAAAATATGCTTCTGGTAAAGTATTTCACGACGGTTATGAGATTAATAGACAACAAAAAGTAAAAATTGTAGTTGATCATTACTCAAATGAAAATAAGTATGTTGATATAAGAGTATGTTTCTTAAATAAGGGAAACTGCTGTAATTGTGAAAAATGCCTTCGAACAATAATAGGAATTGTGGCTGAAGGGGAAAATCCACAGAATTTCGGGTTTAATATTCCTGATAATCTATCAAGGCATATAAATAATTTTTTAGAAGAAAATATCAAGTATTTCAATCCATCAAAAATTATGCAGTGGAAACTATCTATAAATAGAATGAGAGAAAATCGTGACAATATCCTTTATCCCGACCTATTAGATTGGTTTTTGGATTATGATTTTGTTACTGAACGCAAGAAATCCTTAATTAAATATAGAGTCACTAAGTTCCTCCCTATTGTAAAAAGGAGAATTAGAACATGGCTAAATGGAAAGCTTGCACAAAATACTTAAATAGAAGGCGTATTTATGAGAATCCAAAATTCACTTAATAATATGATCTTTGGTATTTCTGGTCAAATAATCAGTCTAGTAATGGGGTTTGTCGTCCGAACTGTTTTTATTTACACACTAGGAATCGAATACTTGGGTGTAGATGGTCTTTTTACAAGTATTTTGTTAATGTTATCACTAGCAAACTTAGGCTTCGATACTGCAATGATTTATAGTTTATATAAGCCTTTGGCTGAAAATGATACTTACAAAATACAGGCTTTAATGAATTTATATAAAAAGGCATATAGAATAATAGGTTTAATAGTATTAACTATTGGATTATCATTGCTGCCTTTTCTTCCTTTCCTTATGAATGGTGATACGAATATAAAAAATATAAATCTAATCTATATACTATTTTTATTACAATCTGCTACCTCTTATTACTTTGTATATAAGCAATCAATTATTATTGCTGATCAGCGGAATCATGTGATTTCAAAAATACATAGCATTTTTACAATTATCTCTAACATTCCCCTAATTATCTTGTTGTTAACCACAAGAAATTATATTGCAGTGCTTTCAACTCAGGTTGTATTTAGAATAATTGAAAATGCTTATATTGCAAATAAAGCAAACAAGTTATACCCGTTTTTAAAAGAGAGTAATAATGCAAGTCTAGCTAAAGAAGATAGAAAACTATTTTACGAGAATTTGTATTCTCTTTTTTTATACAAAATTAGTGGTGTTATTATAAACGGTACAGATAATATTATTATTTCAATATTTGCAGGGATTACTTGGGTGGGTATTTATTCCAATTATTTATTGATTATAAGTACAATTTCTACGCTGATAAGTTACTTATTTCACTCAATTACCGCAAGCGTTGGAAATTTGAATGTAAAAGAGAGTAAAGAAAAGAAATATTTTATTTTTCGTGTAATTAACTTTGCAAATTTTTGGATTTATGGATTTTGTGCTATATGTCTTTGGAATTTAATTAATCCATTTATATCATTGTGGTTGGGTGAACAATATCTTCTGGATATGTTTATTGTATTTGCGATAATATTAAGTTTTTATACTGCTGGAATGCAAAATGCAACTACAACTTTTAGAGAAACTACTGGACTATTTAAGAAAGGGAAATATAGACCTTTAATTGCTGCAGGTTTAAATATCATTGTGTCAATTGTTCTCATAAAATTTATTGGTATAGCGGGGGTGTTTTTAGGAACGGTTATCAGTCGACTATGTGTATATTTCTGGTACGATCCATTCGTTATATTTAAGTTTGTATTTTACAGATCAGTAAAGTCACATTTTATTCGATATATATCCTTTACGCTGCTGGTTGTTATTACTATTGTATTAACCAACTTTATTGGGAGTAATTTTTTCAATAGTAATGCGATTATTAACATAGTCTTTAGAAGTGCAATATGTCTAATTGTGCCAAATATCATTTTCTTAATTTTGTTTAGAAAATCAAAGGAATTTTTATATCTTTGGAAAATAGTTAGAAATATGGCGAACAAGTCTCAAACAATTTAACGATGGTCCTATTGAGTAAATGAACAGTATAATTTTTAACCTTTATTAAATGGAATTATATTGCTTTACTTAATCTCGATTTGTGTATGGATAATTGTAAATCGTAGTTATTAAAATAGTTAGGTTTGGTTTATTAATAAGGGTAATAAGTTTGCAGGAATAATAGTTAGTTAATACAATGTCGATTATTGTCTATAGAAAAAATAAATCAAAGTATTGCTTTGTTGATAGAATTATAGTATCGTTCATTATATAGCACAAATGTGACGTTTGACCTAGTTTCCTTATAATTCACTAAAATCAATCTTCATGATTAACTACGAATAAAACCATCATTTTCTGATGATGTTATAATCTGTTTATTACAGCATCATGGAATCTCTAGGATTATTTTGTTCTTAATAAAGAATAAAATAATAAATTTTCATTTTTAAATCCAACATAAAATACCTTGAATCGGAGAGGAAAAATGAGCGCAATAGCTGGCATTTATCATCTAAATAAAGAACCGTTACCAGTCAATCATGGTCATGGAATCATGAAGGTATTACAGAAGTTTCCTGCTGATGATGCGCAAATTTGGCAGCAGGAGAATATATTTTTAGGTTGTCATGCACAATGGATCACACCAGAATCAGTGGATGAGCAACTACCTTATAATGATCATGAGAGACAATTAGCGATTACTGCTGATGCCATTATCGATAATCGTAGAGAATTATTTGATAGATTACAAGTGGATCGAGAAAAAAGAACGACAATGCCTGATAGTCAGTTGATTTTATTAGCTTACTGTAAATGGGGGGAAGAAGTTCCAAAATATTTAATTGGTGATTTTGCTTTCATGATTTGGGACAGAAATGAGGAAAAACTTTTTGGCGCACGTGATTTTTCTGGTACCAGAACTCTTTACTATTATGAGAACCATGAACGTTTTGCCTTTTGTACAACAATAGAGCCTTTATTAACATTACCATATATAAAAAAGAGGATAAATGAAAAATGGATAGCGGAGTATTTAGCTGTTTCAGGGATGATTGATACAGAGAATGCCTCAATTACTCCATATCAAAGTATTAGGCAAATACCTCCTTCACATAGTATTTCTGTAAATGAAAATAAGGTCAAAATTACGAGGTACAGTACAATAACTTCTGGTGAAAAGCTGAAATTGAACTCAACTGATGAATATGTAGAGGCCTTTCAAGAGGTATTTCAAGAAGCAGTCACCTCGCGTTTACGTACATATCGAAAAGTTGGTGCGCAACTTAGCGGTGGTTTAGATTCTGGTGCGGTTGTAGGTTTCGCTGCAAAGGAATTACAGGAAAGTGGAAAAACTTTAGATAGTTTTAGTTATATCCCCCCTAGTGATTTTAAAGACTATACACCAAAATATTTACAAGCAGACGAGAGACCATATATTCGTTCAACTGTACAACATGTTGGGGGGATTAAAGATCACTATTTTGATTTTGAAGGTAGAAATTCCTTTACAGAAATTGATAGTTTTCTTGAAATGATGGAGATGCCCTATAAGTTCTTTGAAAACTCCTTTTGGTTACATGGGGTTGTGGAAAAAGCACGTAGTGAAGGGGTAGGAGTATTACTTAATGGTGATAGAGGTAATTTTACCATCTCTTGGGGCTCTGCTTTAGATTATTACGCTCAACTTTTGAAGAAGATAAAGTGGATTTATCTTTTCAGAGAGCTGGATAGCTTTAGTCATAAGATGGGGGGATCAAGGTTACGTACTTTGCCCCTAATTGCCAAAATAGGATTTCCAACAATTAATCAAATCATTTCAAAAGATAAACCTTATCAATTACCATTATTCATAAATCCTGAATTTGCAGAGAAGAGCGGAGTATTTAATAGAATTAAGGATAGTCGAAAGTCTATCCCATTACAATCAATATATGAATATAGAAAGGAACATTTTAAAGATGTATTTAATTGGAATGCAACAAATACATTAGCAACAAAGTTATCTTTACGCTATGGAGTATGGAAACGGGATCCAACGAATGACCTACGTGTTGTTAAATTCTGTCTTTCTGTTCCTGAGAATCAATATGTTGAAAATGGGATGGATCGGGCTCTTATCCGTAATGCTACTGAAAAGATTTTACCTGATAGCGTTCGATTGAATCAAAGAATCCATGGAGTTCAAGGAGTTGATTGGGTTCATCGAATGGTTCCATTTTGGGAAGAATTTACTAATGAATTAAGACAGATGAGCAGTGATAAAGAGTTTCAAAAATATATAGATACTAAAGTAATTAATGATTCAATTTCAATTTTAGAAGAAGGCGCAAAGCCAGAATATGCTACTAATCCAAATTATAAAATACTAATGCGTTGTTTGATTGTTTATCGATTCATAAAAAAGTTTGATTGAAAGGAGGTGTTAATATGAAAAAGGAATGGAATAATCCAGTGTTGGAAGTATTGGACGTAAATAGAACAATGTTAGGAAATGGTGGGGACTATACTGATGCCGCATTTGACCCCAAAACGCATAAAGATCTTATTACATTTAGTTAAGAAAACTATCTAAATTCATCTAGAATTTTATTATTATTTAACAAAACTTAGTAAGTCTTAGAGAATTCCTATCCTTAGTAAAAGTATAGGAATTCTCCATTTCAAATAATAAATATCATTGATAAAGTAATTATAAGACGAGCCGTTCTCTATATAATGATTAACGGCAGTATTTTTTTAAGTTATTTGTTCATTATAAAGAACATGTTGTGAAGTAAATCTTACTAATTATTTGAGTGATTTACTACGATGATAACAAAAAGTAGGTGATATTTACATGTTAAAATCAGCTAAGAAAACAACTTATAGATCTTTCGGCCTGATTATCTCTAGTGAATTTGAACTACCAGAATTACCCGATATACAATTAAATGGAGACATTCCAGATGTAAAGATTATTAAATTGGATATAGTCGATCAATGGTCAAAAGTGAAAAATAATGATAGCTACTTCTATGTAAAAGAAAGCTTATGCATGTTCGAAGTTCCAGGTGTTGCTATTTTTAAAATAGAAAATGGGAATCTTATTTCTGTTTTACCAATTGTAGAATCTAGAGAAGACCAAATTCGACTTTATATCCTTGGAACTTGTATGGGTGTACTACTGATGCAAAGGGAAATCCTTCCATTACATGGTAGCGCGATTGTGATTGAGGGCAATGCCTATGCAATCGTGGGTGATTCTGGTGCAGGAAAATCGACCCTAGCTTCAGCATTTTTAAAGCGAGGCTATCAGCTTCTAAGTGATGATGTCATCCCAGTGACCTTATCTGCAGATAATATTCCGATGGTAACACCAGCCTATCCACAGCAGAAATTATGGTTGGAAAGTTTGCATCAATTTGGGATGGAGTCAAAAGTGCTACGACCAATCATAGAAAGAGAAACGAAATTTGCCGTCCCAGTATCCGCCCAGTTCGCCAAAGAACCGATGCCACTTGCTGGCGTATTTGAACTAACTAAAACAGGCAAGGAAGAAATTGAAATTATTCCGATTCAAAAAATGGAACGATTCTATACTTTATTTAACCATACATACCGTAATTTTATCGTTACTCGTGCGGGGCTAATGAAATGGCACTTCGGTATGTCAGCGAAAATGATGCATCAGCTTGAAATATATCAATTGCGTCGTCCAACAAGCCGTTTTACTGCGCATGAGCTAGTAGATCTTATTTTAAGTAAGATAAACAAAGGAGAGAAAATCAAATGATTAAAGATCATACGCCGCTTTCGAATCAGCATTGGGTTAGTCAAGTAGAGGGTAACATTGTCAGTGATATGGACGGGGAAAAAGTGATGCTCAGTATCCAAAATGGAAAGTATTATAATTTGGGTGAAATCGGTGGCGCGATATGGGAACGAATAACTGAGCCCATTTCTGTCGATAAACTTGTTGCTGGATTAATAGATCACTATGATGTTAGTCAGGCAGAATGCGAGGAACAGGTCCTATCCTTTTTAGATAAATTACTAAAAGAAGGGCTAATAGAGGCTAAAATATTCTAAGAAAGGATGGAGAACCACTTGAATAAGCTTAAAACCTTTTTATCATTTAATAGGCAAACAAAGATGCTCTTATTTGAATCTTACATTTATCTTGGTTTTGCACGTATTCTAAAGGGTCTTCCATTTTCAAGAGTTGCCCCCACTTTAGGGGATCAAATGACTGAAACTGCCTATACTTCTCATTCTTTAGATAGAGAAACATTATCCCGTATTAAGCAGGCCATTCATATTATGAGTCGATATACTTTTTGGGAGAGTCAGTGTCTTGTAAAGGCAATTGCTGCAATGAAAATGTTGGAAAGGCGTCAAATCGAGAGCACGCTTTATTTGGGTACTGCGAAAGATGAAAAAGGAAAATTTATCGCCCATGCATGGTTACGTAGCGGTCCTTTTTATGTAACTGGTTCAGAGGTGATGGAGAGGTTTACGGTTGTTAATAAATTTGCAAAAAGAATCTAATTCGAAATATAAAGTGGGTGAAAGTATTGGTTGAAAAACTGAATGTTGAAAATATACCAAAGGAATTGCGCTTAATCCTGGAATTATTGAAATATGACAACCCAAGCAAAATTCTAGAGATTAATAAGAACTTGTTCCAAGCTATTAATTGGGATATGTTTATTGATTTAGCAATGCATCACCGTGTATATCCAGTACTTTACTCTAAATTAAGAATGGGAGATAGGAATCTTATCCCTGAATTCGTGGTTGATAAGATATACAAACATTACAAGCAGAATACCTTTCAAATGCTTTTTTTAACAGCAGAAATGGAAGAGGTAAGCAAAATGTTTGCTGCGAATAATATCCCAGTTCTGCTGTTAAAAGGGCCTGCGCTTGCACATGATTTATATGGTGATATATCACTTCGGACATCGAGTGATTTGGATGTGCTAATACCAATTGAACAGCTTGATTCTGCGGAAGAAATACTATTAGATCTGGGTTACCAAAAAGATGATTATATTAAAACGGTTTTGAATGACTGGAAATGGCGTCACCATCATATCACTTTTATCCATCCACTAAAGAAAATTAAAGTAGAAATCCATTGGCGATTAAGTCCAGGACCTGCTAAAGAACCAGGCTTTGCGGAATTATGGGAACGAAGAAGGCAAAGCAAATTAACGAATCAACCGATGTATTTATTAGGTAAGTCAGATTTGTTTTTATTTCTTATCGCACATGGTGCCCGTCATGGTTGGTCGCGCATTCGGTGGCTTCTTGATATTCACCAGCTAGTCGGAAAGGAGCTAAATGCAGAAGAAGTTCACAAACTATTGCAAGACTACCATTCTCTTCATCTTGGGGGACAGAGCTTAATCCTTGCCACCGAGCTATTAAATACGAAGCTGTCCACAAAAATGGAACTACTGTGCACTAGAGCGAGGTCCTGGAAACTAGCGCAGGGAGCGATCTTCTATCTTGAAAGAATGGTCAATTTACATACGGACCCAGTTCCGGAAAGTGCCGCAAAGTATCATAAGCAGCATTTATTTGCATTAATGTCATTTAGGCAGAAATGCATCTTCATCTTAAGCTTTCTGTATCCATATCCTGAAGATAAAGAGACATTGCCCTTACCACTGCCCTTGCATTTTCTCTATTTTCCGCTACGTCCATTTTTATGGGCTTGGAGAAAGACAAGGAAGCAGGCTTTAACCTAGGAGGATGTACGAATGAAACATGTCGTTTATTTTTTAAAGCAAATTCATCAGTATTCTGGAAAAATCCTTTACATCAATTTATTTTCAATGACTGCAATCGGGCTTTTAGAAGGGGTCGGTATCTTATTATTAGTACCTTTAATCAGCATGAGCGGAATAATCGATTTAGGTGGTGAGAGCTCGCCACTATTAAATATGTTTGGCTTTCTAGATAATATTCCTAGTTCATTAGGGCTTCCACTTATTTTGGTCATCTTTATTGGCATCGTTATCGGGCAAAATGTCTTGAATCGACATCTAACGATTAAAAATGCAATGATTCAGCATGGGTTCTTAAGACATATGCGACTGGAAACATATCGTTCTTTGCTCCATGCGAATTGGGATTTCTTTATTAAACATCGAAAATCGGATTTGATTAATATCTTAACGTCAGAAATTTCCCGAACAAGCACTGGCACCTATTCTGTTTTACAATTTGTTGCTTCCCTTGTTTTTACGCTAATTCAGATTGGTCTTGCCTTTTGGCTTTCACCTAGTATCACTATTTTTGTTTTGCTCTGTGGTCTAATCTTAATCTTCTTTAATCGAAAGTTTCTTAAACAATCACTAGCGCTTGGGAGGAGGAATTTTGAATTAGGAAGAAGTTTTCTAGCAGGGATAACGGATCATGTTAATGGCATCAAAGATATAAAGAGCAATTCATTAGAGGATTCGAGAATTAGATGGTACAACGATATAACTGAGAAGATGCAAAATGAACAAATTGAATATATGAGATTAAAAACAACGTCACAATTATATTATAAAGTTGCATCGGGAATATTTATTGCATTATTTATCTATATTGCAATCAGTATGTTTAGTGCTCAGGCAGCTCAACTGATGATGGTGATTATCATTTTTTCTAGGCTGTGGCCTAGAGTTGCTGGAATCCAGGGGTCGATGGAGCAAATAGCAACAACAATCCCAGCATTTCGTGCTGTTAAAGCCTTACAACACGAGTGTTTATCCGCTAGAGAATTTGCAATGGTAAAAGGTAAACAAATTGCCCCTCTTGATATTAAGCATCACATTCAGTGTGATCGGGTTTATTTCCGTTACAATCAAAACGGCGCACATTATGCATTAAAGGGGATTGATTTAGTTATTCAAGGTAATCAAATGACAGCCTTTGTTGGGCGTTCTGGCGCAGGTAAAAGCACGCTAATCGATTTATTAATGGGATTAAATCAACCTGAATCGGGCCAGGTATTAATCGATGGAAAGGCATTAACAACAGAAAATCTTTTATCTTTAAGAAGTGCAATTAGTTATGTACCACAGGATCCATTTTTGTTTAATGTTAGTATCAGAGAAAATCTTTTGTTAGTAGTACCCGATGCAAGTGAAAAGCAAATGTGGGAAGCATTGGAGTTCTCGTCTGCTGCTGAATTTGTTCATAAGCTCCCAGATGGGCTTGATTCACTAATAGGAGATCGTGGAATCAAGTTATCTGGTGGAGAAAGGCAACGTCTCGTATTAGCACGTGCGATTTTACGAAATCCTTCGATTCTAGTATTGGATGAAGCGACAAGTGCGCTTGATACGGAAAATGAGGAGAAAATACAGCGAGCATTAGAAAGATTAAAAGGAAAGATGACGATTATTGTAATTGCACACCGTTTATCGACAATAAGAAATGCTGATCAAGTAGTTGTGCTTGAAGAAGGGGAAATCATCCAGCAAGGCGGGTTTGACCAGCTATCGAATGAAAAGACAAGTATGTTTAGCAATTTATTACGTAATCAATTGCAAGCAATTCAGTAACGGTGAATTAAATTAACCTTTAATCCCTATTAGTAAATGGGGTTTATTTTATGTTGTTTTCGTTCTTTTTATAGAACATTATAAACAAATTAAAGGAGGCTGTCATTATGCCTGCAATCGCTGGTATTTATCAAATGAGTAATGGAGCAATGCTTGGTAATCATGGTTTTAAGCTGATGAAAACAATTAAAATCGGATCTTCAGACGAAGCAATATTTTGGCAACAGGGACAGATTTTTCTCGGAAGTGTGGTACCTAAATTAGGAGAAACCTTACCATATGTTGATGCTGAAAAGAAAATGGCGATAACTGCTGATGTGCATCTTGATAACAGGGATGAGTTATTTGATCGTTTAGGAATAAAAGAAGAACGTGAGACTGTTCAGGATGGGCAATTGATTCTACTAGCGTACCAAAAGTGGGGAAGAGATTGTCCAAATTTTTTAGTTGGTAAGTTCAGCTTTGTGATTTGGGATGGAATCGAGGAAATGCTTTACGGGGTAATAGGTGAGAAGAGTGAAGAGCCACTATACTATTATCATAATCAAAATACCTTTGCTTTTTGCACAAGTATTGCCCCTTTGCTGACACTCCCTTATGTAGAAGGTGTGTTAAATGATAAATGGTTTACGACTTTCACGAATGATAATGAAGGTAGGAAAAGTGAAGTAGGCCTGTTTATCACGCCATATGAGCAAATTATGCAAATCCCGCCAGGCTATATGTTTACGATAAGTGACAATCAATTGGAGATTTCCTTGTATCGTAAAAGGAAGTCTTTTGGTAGTAGAACAAGATCGAGTTCATATGATGAATATGTCTAGGTATTTGAAATATACATCGATTTCCATTGCTATTATTGCTATCATACTTGCTGTTTATACGATTTGGGATAATCGCCGATTTATTGTCGTAGAAGACGAGATAGTTATCGATAACCTGCCAGAACAGCTTAAGGGCTTTCGAATCCTCCAAATTAGTGACCTGCATGAAAAGTGGTTTGGAGAAAACCAAACAAAACTAATCGCAGCCATCAATGCGATTGATTATGATGCAATTGTTTTTACTGGGGATATGCTAGATAGCACAGAAAGTAAGAATTACGATCCTTTTTATTACTTAATTGATGGGATTACAAATAAAAAAAATGCTTGGTATGTCCCAGGCAATACTGATCCAGATAGTTATGAGGTAGAGCAAGATGTGAAGAAGAGTGCCTTTATTAATGGAATGGAAGCAAGGGGTGTCCAATTGCTCGAATCTGTCAATAAAGTCTCGGTGGGCGGTGGTGCAACGGTTTACTTTGTCAATTTTGAGCTTTCAATAATCAAGGAACCAGAGTATTTAGGCAGAACGAATGGCATTGTGCAGCCTGATTATTTTTTATCTGAATTATACCTTGATTATCAGGAGAAGTTATTAGACGAAATGAATGTACTAGATAAAATTAAATCCAAAGATCTAGTCGTTGCCCTGAATCATTATCCTATACCAGACGTTAGAGTTGATTCGATACAGGAAAGCACTGGTATGGGATGGATGGACTACGATTTTATTATGGCTGGACATTACCATGGAGGACAAATACGATTACCAATACTTGGCGCATTCTTCATTCCTGAACCTTGGTATGAGCCAAATAGCTTCTTTCCACCAAAGGACCGGGTGAAAGGGCTTTGGAGTTATGAAGGAGTGAAGCAATATGTTAGTTCTGGACTTGGTAGTAGTGATGCAATCTCATTTTTAAACTTTCGCTTTTTAAATCCACCTGAAATTAATGTGCTAAGCTTAAGGTGAATATTGAGCTTGTGTTGGGGGAGGGAAGGATTTTGAATAAAATGGTGTGTGCTGGGGATATTGGTGCAGGAGAACCATTAAATCAGCACGAGCCCAGGGATATCAGCAGGAGAAATAATAAATCAGCACGAGCCCAAGTATATCGTCAGGAGAAATAATAAATCAGCACGAGCCCGAGGATATCAGCAGGAGAAATAATAAATCAGCACGAGCCCGAGGATATCAGCAGGAGAAATAATAAATCAGCACGAGCCCGTGGATATCGTCAGGAGAAAGAATAAATCAGCACGAACCCGGGAATATCGCCAGGAGGAATAATAAATCAGCATGAGCCTGTGGATATCAGCAGGAGAAATAATAAATCAGCATGAGCCTGTGGATATCAGCAGGAGAAAGAATAAATCAGCACGAGCCCGTGGATATCAGCAGGAGAAATAATAAATCAGCATGAGGCCGTGGATATCAGCAGGAGAAATAATAAATCAGCATGAGCTCTAGGATATCGCCAGGAGAAAGAATAAATCAGCACGAGCCCGTGGATATCGCCAGGAGAAATAATAAATCAGCACGAGCACCAGAATATCGTCAGAGGGACCGTTATATCATCACAAGAATGACATTCAGCATCACAGATGTAGTCCAAAAATGAGATGTTTAATGTCTATTTTGTATCGAAGTAGAAGCTTAGTAGGATGGGCAAGACTATTGATTTTTCCCCTCCCACATATATTAGTCCTAAGTCTTAATTCTAGCCTTCCATAAATAAAATTACTTGTAAATAATAGAAATCCCCCTTCGACCTGCGTTAAGAGTAGCTTCTTCTCCTCAATGTTCTTAGTAAATTCCCACCATATAATTCCTTAAACATCCTTGTACCGCTATATTGAATTTATTTTCCTAAAAGGATTATTTTTCATCCTCGAAATCAATAACCATTTGCCACTCAACCTCATATGGAGTATTATGTAAGATAGAAAAATGTAATGAATCGAAAGAGGGTACAAAATGAGTAAACAATCCATTTATGGACTAACCTTTGACCAGTTAACAGAATGGCTTACTAGTCATGGGCAAAAGAGATTTCGTGCAGATCAAGTTTGGAATTGGCTTTATAAGAAACGTGTTGCAAACTTTAGCGAAATGAATAATGTTAATAGTGAAACGATTGATTTGTTAGAGGAACACTTTGTTTTACACACACTTGAGGAGGATATTCGACAAGAATCGAAAGACGGTACGATTAAATTTCTCTTTAAGATGGCAGATGGTAATCTAATCGAAACAGTACTCATGCGCTTCCATTATGGGCTATCTGTTTGTGTAACGACTCAGGTTGGTTGTAATATTGGTTGTTCATTCTGTGCAAGTGGACTGCTTCGTAAAAACCGAGATCTAACAAGTGCAGAAATTGTTGAGCAGATTATGAACGTACAAAAACACCTTGATGCACAAGGGAAAGATGAGAGGGTAAGCCATATCGTTGTTATGGGAATAGGGGAGCCATTAGATAACTTTACAAACTTAATGGACTTCTTATATGTTGTAAACGATGATAAAGGGCTAAACATTGGTGCAAGACATATTACCGTATCAACTAGTGGTCTTGCGCATAAGATTTACGAATTTGCCGATACAGATATCCAAGTTAACTTAGCTGTTTCGCTGCATGCGCCAAATAATGAGCTTCGAACTAGTATAATGAAGATTAATAAGGCATTCCCTATTGAGAAACTTATGAAATCCATTGAATACTATTTAGAAAAGAAAAATCGTCGGATTACGTATGAATATATCATGTTAAGGGATGTTAATGATCATAAGGAAGAGGCAGTCGAGCTCGCTAAACTGCTTCATAATCATCGTCATCTTGCCTATGTTAACTTGATACCATACAATACGGTCGATGAGCATATTGATTATCAACGTAGTGAATCAACGTCGATTCAAGCGTTTTATGAAACATTAAAAGAACGTGGAATTAACTGTGGTGTTCGCTGGGAAAATGGAGCAGATATCGATGCTGCTTGTGGACAATTGAGAAGTAAACAAATTAATAAGAAGAAAGCAATATAATCCTATAACAAGCCAAAGTAGAATTTTGGCTTGTTTTTTTTGCTTTGAATAAATTTCCTTTATCAAATCTCTATAAATACTTATATATACAAATAAGTTTACAAGTATACTTTAATAGTAAATTTGTTTTCTTTAAAGTATACAAGAATACAAATATGCACACATGTTGGTATGATAACGAGTGCAAAAAGTATACAAGTAAACAATAAAGAATACGTAAAAAGTCTGTTTGCTATTTTTAGTCTAAACATTTATTCTAGTAGAGTAGTGGATTTGCTATTTAAATGAAGTAAAGACTCATTACATATAAAACAATAGAAAATCAAACATACAAGAGAGTCCGAAAAACTTCACCAACTGAAGTTTCATAATATGGAGAGGGGAAATGTTTAAATGGTAAAATCAAGAATTGCAGCAGTCGATGTAGGAAATGACGCGCTAAAGGGAATGTTCGGTAAACTTGAAGGTCAATTTTATATCCCGAATATCATTGCGCCAGATTTAGAGGATCGTCCGGTAATCGGAATTGAGGAACTAGATAAGAAAGATGTATTGGATAATATTCATATTCGGGTACATTCACCAGCACTTGAAGAAAACAGTGTTATCTATCGAGTAGGTAATCTAGCAACGAAATCTCAAAATTCACAGGAGCTTGACCCAGGTAGTAGTAAATCAGAAGAAGATCAAACATTAATCATGCTCTTTGCTTCATTGGCTTTGGATGCAGTATCGAGTGATGCGTTTAAAGCGAGAAACGATGTAATCGATGCAAATTATACATTAGGAACAGGTTTGCCATTAAGAGAAGTGAAAGAAGGAAAAGATGTTGGCTATCGTTCCCAATTATTAGGTTCTGTCCATCAGGTGGAATTTCTAGTAACGCCAAAATATCAAGGGATAAAAGTAAATATTAAATTTGATGAGGTTAAAGTTTATCCAGAAGGCTTTGCAGCATATGTAAACCTAATTATGGATAACGATTTAAAAGTTATTAACAAGGAATTACTTGATAAGCAAATTCTAATCCAAGATATTGGTGGATTATCCACAGATGTTGCAGTTATTAGAAATCGTAATGTGGATGATGATAAGGCACAAGGATTTAACTTAGGTGTTTCCGAGTCATTAGAGGAAATTCGAGAAGAAATCCGCTCAAGACATGGAGTCGAGCTGGATAGCCGTCGTGATGTTGTGGACATCATTACAAGAAAGAATGATCGTCACCATATTATGGTAAAAGGAAGCAGAACAAATGTCCATGATATTACCGATCATATTTTATTAGAGCTTGCTAAAAAGGAATACCGTTACTTAAGAAATGTTTGGTCGAAAAACTCTCAATCAGAGATCTGCTACTTCGTTGGTGGAGGTTCGGCAGTATTGAAGGATTATATTAAAGCATTAAACAACAAGCTTGATGGCTTTAATATAGAATTCTTTGAAGATGAGCAAGAAAGCATTTGGATGATGGCAAATGCATATTATAAATTAATTATGCAATTTACACTTCAATCAGCACAGGATAATAAAGTGAAGGTGGAAGAAACTGCGGCAACTAAAGAACAGTAGTAGGGTGAGGGCATGACGAAAAAAGGGATTGAGCGGGGACAATCGATTACGTTTCGTGTACCATCGGATACGCCGGATTATCTTTTGAAGGAACTTTCACTGCTAAAGGAGAAAGAGCGAAGAAACTTTTCTAGTACGATTGCTGAATTTGTACTAAAAGCTTTGAACGAATCACAGACAAAAGAAAGAGAAACTGTAACGATTCCTCTCCCAAAAAGGTTGACAAAGGAACAGAGAAGCTGGTTAAAGCATGAGCATTCGGAAGCTTTAATTGGCAGCATTTTATATCAATTATTAAGTGATCCAATGCGATCAACTACATTGCTGGCAGCGCTCAATAGTAATTCAAGTAATATCGATGAGGCGCTGTATCTTCAAGAGACAGGCATAACAGAGGAAACGAATGAAGTAATTGAAACTAATGGAATGGATTTAGATGATCTAAATCTTAATGCGATTGAATTACCAGAATATGAAGAGGTTGAAAAGGAAGAAGAAAACCCATTAGGTGATTTCTTCTCAAGTATGAATAAATAAACAAAGAGGAAGCTGCTGAATA
Organism: Oceanobacillus chungangensis; assembly: GCF_003369565.1. Classification (GTDB taxonomy): domain Bacteria; phylum Bacillota; class Bacilli; order Bacillales; family Amphibacillaceae; genus Oceanobacillus; species Oceanobacillus chungangensis. Next base: position 37,375 of record NZ_PIOD01000005.1, read on the forward strand.
TGATTATTCAGTAGCTTTTTTTTGCTGCTTTAGTCACAGTTCGTATTTGCTTCGGTATGTAGATAAAGTAGACACACCAGCTCTCCGCAGAAAGTGTAGTGTATTTCTGGAGTGAATCGCCTGAGAGTTCTTAGCAAGCTAGTTCACACTTTACATCAACTGTGAACTGAGCAATTATCAGCTTTCTTTAACGAAGAAATTTTTTGATAGCTCACTTGCATAATAAGTATATTGTCCTGCTTTTTGGACAGTTATTTTTGAAAATTGTTAAAAATGTCTCGTGATTAGGAAACTTATATGATATAATCACGAATAAATATTCAGATACTTTAGTCTAGTAAAAGGGGGAAGTGTTTTGCGGAAATTGATATTAGCAGTTGCAATGATTGGTCTTATATTCCTAGCTGCATGTGGTTCAAATGAGGATTCAGAGAGTACTGCAAAGTCAGCAGGAGATGGAAAAAAATATAAAGTAGGTGCAAGCCAATATGTTGAGCATCCTTCACTTGATAATGCCTATAAGGGATTCCAAGCAGCACTTGATGAGGCTGGATTAGATGTTGAATATGATTTGCAAAGTGCACAAAATGATCAGAATAATGTCAAGCCAATATCAGATGGCTTCGTTGCAGATAAGGTTGATTTGATTTTTGCTAATGCCACTCCAAGTGCGCTCGGTGCATTACAGGCTACAAAAGAAATTCCAATTGTTTTCACTTCTGTAACAGATGCGGTGGGTGCTGGTTTGGTTCCTTCGATGGAAGAAGCGGGGGGAAATGTTACCGGTGTAGTTGACCTGCATCCAGATGCAATTAAAGAAACGGTTAAATTTATGGATGCTAATTTCCCAGATGCAAAAGTTGGTATGGTTTACAATGCCGGTGAACAAAACTCAGTTTCACAGGTTGATGCGGTGAAGGCTGCTGCTGAAGGAACGAGCATTCAAGTTGTTGAGCGAACGGTGGCTAATTCAGCTGAAGTACAGCAAGCGACAACGACTTTAGTTAGTGAAGTAGATTTACTTTATATCATTACAGATAATACAGTTGTGTCAGCGCTTGAAAGTGTTGTTGGTGTAGCGAATGAACAAGATATTCCAGTTATTGTTGGTGAGCCTGATTCCTTAGGCAGAGGTGGCTTTGCGACATTTGGGATCGATTATTATACGATTGGACATCGTGCTGGTGAAATGGCTGTCGATATTTTGACGGGAGAGAAGTCGGTAAGTGACATTCCAGCAGAGTATCCACCAGAAATTCAATTATTTATCAATAAAGAGGCAGCAGAAGAGCAAGGTGTCGAATGGAACGATGAATGGGATGAAACAGCAAAATTCGTCGAAACAGCAAAATGATAGAGTGAGAGCTGGCTTTTCGAACCCAGCTCTCATTTAGAACTTCAGGAATAGATAGAGAGGAATGAACACATGTTTATATCAATATTCGGTGCCATGGAATCGGGGATTATCTATGCGATAATGGCTTTAGGAGTATATTTAACGTTCCGCATATTGGATTTTCCTGACCTTACTGTGGAAGGGAGCTTTGTTACCGGAGCGGCAGTAGCGGCATCCTCTATAGTAAATGGGATTCCTCCTATTACTGCAACCATTCTCGCTGCATTTGCAGGTTTCATTGCTGGATGCTTAACAGGAGTTCTCCATACAAAGGGGAAAATTAATCCATTATTAGCAGGGATTCTAATGATGACTGCATTATACTCGATAAACTTACGTATCATGGGTCAACCGACCATATCCTTATTGCAGGAAACAACTCTATTTAATCAATTGGGGTCTCTATGGAGTGCAACCGGTATTGACGCTTTCTTAAATAATATTTTGTCCACTATTGGTTTAGAACAGTTACCAACAACATGGGCGATTTTACTCGTTATGATTGTGATAACGATTATTATTAAGCTTTTAACCGATTATTTCTTAAAGACTGAGGTTGGTCTTGCGCTTCGAGCAATCGGGGACAATAAGAAAATGGTTCGAAGCTTATCAGCAAATACAGATTTATTGATTATCTTTGGTGTGGGAATATCGAATGCACTCGTTGCTACTGCTGGGGGATTAATAGGTCAACTAGGTGGCTTTGCGGATGCAAATATGGGTCTCGGGCTAATTGTAATTGGGCTCGCATCGATTATTATTGGCGAAGCATTATTTAGTACAAAAACTATCGCGAAAGCAACGCTTGCAGTAATTCTTGGCGCCATCATTTACCGGATTATTGTCACGCTGGCATTACGGATTGACTTTATGGAGACCGGTGATATGAAAATGATAACGGCGATTATAGTGATTGCAGCTTTAGTCATCCCGAGAGTGCTGCAGGCTAGAAAAGAAAATAGGAGAAGACAACAAAAACGTGCGCAACTTGACCAACAACTGAGGGGGAGTAGCGATGCTTAAATTAAATAATATATCGATTACCTTTAATGAAGGTACTCCCGATGAGAAGAAGGCATTAGATAATATTAATCTCGAGCTTGAGCAGGGTGATTTCATAACCGTTATAGGAAGTAACGGGGCAGGGAAGTCGACATTGATGAATGTTATTTCCGGTAATCTTATGCCAGATCTTGGCGATGTTGTTATTGATGGGGAACCTATGCTGCATTTACCAGAATATAAACGGTCTGCATTCGTTGGGCGAGTTTTTCAAGACCCGATGGCAGGGACATCGCCGTCCATGACGATTGAGGAAAATTTAGCAATTGCATATTCTCGAAATAAGAAGAGAAGGCTCAGGCTTGGCGTTACGAAACAACGAAAGGGAATGTTCAAGGAACAACTTAAAACCTTAAACATAGGGCTAGAAAACCGTTTAACAGCAAAGGTTGGCTTATTGTCCGGCGGAGAACGACAGGCACTTTCACTATTAATGACTACCTTTACAGAACCAAGTATTCTACTGTTGGATGAACATACAGCGGCGCTCGATCCTGCGCGCGCGGCATTAATCACCAGTTTGACTGAAGAAGTGGTAAGAAACTCAGGATTAACGACGCTAATGGTCACTCATAATATGCAGCAAGCACTTGATCTAGGAAATCGATTAATCATGATGGATAAAGGGCAGATTATTTTTGATGTACGTGGTGAGGAGAAAAGCAGACTTACAATTGAAGATTTACTACATGCGTTTAAACGAATTAGGGGCATCCAGTTTGAAGATGATCGGGTTGTCTTAGGTTAATATTAAAGTGAAAAAAGTGTTTCTGTCAGGGGAAAATCCGAACTATGATTCAAAGTTCTTTAGTTAGAATTTGAATTATTTCGGATTTTTTCTTTTATTGGCTTCCTTATCTTCTAGAGAGAGTATAAAAGCTTTCTTACTACATAAGCGTAACTCTAAGCTGCCACAGAAAGGCTTGGTTAAACGTTAGTTTTCTAATGATACTTTTACGACGGTTCCTCGCTCGTATTTGGTTGGAGGTCGTTCGAATAATGCTGATGCAGGCTCGAATTTGGTTGGGTGTCGCTCGAATAATGCTGAAGCTCGCTCGAATAAAGCACGAGCTCGCTCGAATTAGAGGCAGAGTCACTGCCTCCTTATAAGAGTGATAAACATTTCAACAAAAAAGAAGGCATCCGATATAAGGACACCTTCTAAAAATGTAACTTTATACAACACCTTGCGCGATCATTGCGTCGGCAACTTTTCTGAATCCGGCAATATTTGCTGCTGCCTCAAGGTTCCCATCTAATTCAAACTCTTCAGCGGAATCAATACAGCTTTGGTATATATTTTTCATTATTTCATGTAACTTCGCGTCAACTTCTTCAAACGTCCAAGATAATCGCATACTATTTTGCGACATTTCTAATGACGAAACGGCAACCCCACCAGCGTTTACAGCCTTAGCTGGACCGAATAAAACCTTATTTTCAAGGAATACATCAATTGCCTCTGGAGTAGAAGGCATATTCGCGCCCTCGGCTACTGCTTTAACATTATTTCGAACTAAAGTTAAAGCTGATTGCTCATCCAGTTCGTTTTGCGTTGCACATGGAAGGGCAACATCACATGGAATCGTCCAAATACCAGCACATCCTTCAGAATAAGATGCTTCGGGATGTATGTTAACATACTCGCTTATTCTGCCATATTCGACTTCTTTAATCTGTTTCACTGTATCGAGATTAATGCCGTTTGCATCATAAATGTAACCATTTGAGTCACTGCATGCAACGATCTTAGCGCCGAGCTCCGTTGCTTTTTCCATAGCATAAATGGAGACATTTCCTGAACCTGATACGGTAATGGTACTACCTTTTAATGATAAACCTCTGTCCTTTAGCATTTCTTGAAGGAAATATATTGTTCCGAAACCAGTGGATTCTTTACGCGCTAAACTACCGCCATAGCCGATGCCTTTTCCTGTTAGAACACCCGCTTCGAAGGCGCCGCGAATCTTTTTGTATTGGCCGAACATATAACCGATTTCTCTTGCGCCAACACCAATATCGCCAGCTGGAATGTCGACATCTGGTCCGATATACTTAGCAAGTTCGGTCATAAAACTTTGACAAAAACGCATAATTTCATTGTCGGATTTTCCTTTTGGATCAAAGTCAGCACCACCCTTACCACCACCGATTGGCTGACCTGTAAGGGAGTTCTTGAATGTTTGCTCGAATCCTAGGAATTTGATTATACTTGAATCAACGGATGGGTGGAATCTTAATCCACCTTTATACGGGCCAAGCGCACTGTTGAATTGCACGCGCAATCCGCGATTAACTCTTGTCTTACCGTTGTCATCAACCCATGGAACACGAAATGTTATAAGGCGTTCAGGTTCAGTGATTTGCTCTAAAATTCCTTTTTCCATGTATATTGGATATTTAACTAGAAGAGGTTCAAGTGATCTGAGGAATAATGCAACAGCTTGATGGAATTCTTTCTCACTGTAATTTCGCTTTACTACGGTTGTATAGATTTCATCTAAATAATCATGCGCACGTTTTGTATTGTCGGTCAACTGCTTTGATGTAATTAAGTTCATAATAGCATAAAATCCTCCTTCAAAATTTTTATCATTATTATTGTTCTTATTATTGTATACAATTTAATTCATCTAAACAATATAAAAAATAGATATAACTGATGCCGATATGAGATAATGAACGAGAGGTGAGGAGAATGGAGCTAAGGCAAATCCTCTATTTTATTGAGGTCGCAAAGCGTGAACATGTTACGAAGGCAGCCGATAGTTTGCATGTTGCACAATCTGCTGTAAGTAGGCAGCTCTTTAAACTAGAAGAAGAATTAGGTGTTGATTTATTCATTAGGGAAGGTCGAAATGTTAGATTAACTCCCATAGGCAGAGTTTTTCTTGAGCATATGGAACGGGCGACACATGTAATCGACGATGCGCTGCAAGTGATTGAGGAATATACCGATCCAGAACAAGGAACGATTCATGTTGGTTTTCCAAGTAGCTTGGCATCTTATATTTTGCCAACCGCAATATCTGCTTTTCGTGAGCAATACCCTAATGCGAAATTTAAGCTGACTCAGGGTTCCTATTATCAGTTGAAGGAAGCTGTAAAAAAAGGAGAAATCAATTTAGCACTTTTAGCTCCAGTTCCAATGAACGAATCGAAACTAGTTGGTACAGTACTATTTATAGAAAATATTGTTGCACTATTACCGAAGAGCCATCCTCTCGCAAATGAGCAGTCTATTCATCTAAATCAATTACGTCAGGAGTCCTTCGTATTATTCCCTGAGAATTACGTTTTACGCGATATTATTATTGAAGCATGTAAACGAACGGGTTTTGCACCAATGGTTTCCTTTGAAGGGGAAGATATTGATTCAATTAAGGGGCTCGTCTCAGCAGGATTAGGAATTTCCCTCGTTCCTGAAATCACATTAGTTGATAATGTTCCACACGCTGCAGTTAGAATTCCAGTAACAGAGCCAAATGTTACTCGTTCGGTAGGTGTTGTAATTCCTAGTGACCGTCAATTGCTTCCAACAGAGAAATTATTCTATGAATTTTTACAAGAGTTTTTCCAACGTTTGGAAAAATTTCAGAATTAAAATCAGAATATAGGCTTGCTTTCTTTGATTGAACATGATACGATTTATACAACATGTAGAGTTATAATTTAGTTGACAATACTATATATTGTATTATTGTCATTTTTATTAATAAAACAAGAAATGAATCAGCCGCTCATTCTACGGAGTGTAGCGGCTTTATTATTTATTTATATACATATTTGTCATAGGGGAGGAAGTAATAAATGGTTACAACTATTACAGCAAATCAAAATGCAATCAATCAACTAATTGATAAATTATCCGAAGGGCTGAATATCAGTGCGGATCAATATAAAGAAAAAGCAGCACATGCTATTAGAGAAGAAATGACGTTTGAAAAGAAAATGGATGTCTTGAGTAAATTGGCACTGGAAAATATCGATGAAGCAGAGCCAGATTGGACGTTTCTAGCAAGCAGACTATATTTAACAAATCTTTATGAGCAAGCGTCTATTAATAGGGAGAATGAGAAAAATCCATATGATAATTTCTATGGTTTAATCGAAAAACTTACAGGATTTGGGATTTATTCTCCACTCCTTCTTGAAAAATATACGAAATCAGAAATTAGTGAACTAGCGAAATCAATCGATAAAGAGAAAGATAATCTATTTAACTATTTAGGGCTGTATACACTTTCTACCCGTTATTTAGCAACGGATCATCTTAAAAATACTTATGAGCTTCCACAAGAACGATGGATGGTTATTGCGATGTACTTAATGCAGGACGAAGCTGCAAGCAATCGTTTAACACTAGTAAAAGAGGCATACTGGGCACTTTCCAACCTTTATATGACAGTTGCAACGCCAACCCTTAACAATGCAGGAAAAACACATGGACAGCTTTCCAGCTGCTTTATTGATACGGTAGATGATAACTTGCAAGCAATCTATGATAGTAATACAGATGTTGCAAATCTATCGAAAAACGGTGGTGGACTTGGCGTTTATATGGGGAAAATCCGTTCACGAGGAAGTTCAATTAAAGGGTTCAAGGGCATGTCAAGTGGTGTCGTGCCTTGGATTAAGCAGTTAAACAATACAGCAGTGAGTGTTGACCAGCTTGGAACAAGAAAAGGTGCTATTGCGATTTACTTAGATGTTTGGCATCAAGATATTGAATCATTCCTCGATTTGAAATTAAATAATGGCGATGACCGTCAACGTGCGCATGATATTTTTACTGGCGTAACGATTCCGGATATTTTCATGGAAGCCCTTGAAGCGAGAGAAGACTGGCATTTATTCGATCCGCATGAAGTACGCCAAGTGATGGGCTTCTCCCTGGAAGATTATTATGATGAAGAAAAGGGAAAAGGTTCTTTCAGAGAAAAATACCAAGCATGTGTAGCAAACGAAGCATTGTCTAGAAAAACGGTAAAAGCAATCGACATTATGAAACGGATCATGATTTCACAGCTTGAAACAGGTACACCGTTCATGTATTACCGTGATGAAGTAAATAGACAAAACGTGAACACACACCAAGGGATGATTTATTGTTCGAATTTATGTACGGAAATAACACAAAATCAGTCTCCGACACAGTTGTTAGAAGAATATATTGAAGATGAAGATATTGTCATCAAGAAATATAAAGCTGGAGACTTTGTTGTTTGTAACTTAAGCTCCATTAACCTAGGTAGAGCTGTTCCTGCAGGCGTATTGGAAAAACTGATTCCAATTCAAGTGAGAATGCTAGACAATGTTATTGATATTAATAATTTGCCAGTAAAACAAGCAACAATTACGAATAATAAATATCGTGCAATTGGTCTTGGTACGTTCGGATGGCATCATTTATTAGCGCTGAAAAATATCAAATGGGAAACAGATGAAGCGGTAACCTATGCAGATGAGCTATATGAGAAGATTGCATACCTTACAATTGAAGCAAGCATGAATTTAAGTAAAGAAAAAGGAAGCTATCCATACTTTGAAGGAAGTAAATGGAATTCTGGTGAATACTTCCATGCTAAAGGATATACAAATGAGAAATGGCAATCACTTGCAACCGAAGTAAAGGAGAATGGAATTAGAAATAGTTACCTAATGGCAGTAGCGCCAAACTCTTCTACATCAATGATTGCTGGTTCAACTGCGAGTATCGATCCTGTATTCAAAGCCTTCTACAGTGAAGAGAAAAAGGATTTCCGCATTCCAGTAACAGCACCAGATCTTGACCATAACACATATGATGTTTACCGCCGTTCTGCATATATTGTCGATCAACGCTGGTCAGTGAAGCAAAATGCAGCACGTCAAAAGCATATTGACCAAAGCATTTCCTTTAATTTCTATGTGCCGAATACAATTCGAGCATCCGTATTATTAGACCTTCATATCCAAGCATGGAGAGAGGGACTCAAAACAACGTATTATGTACGATCAACGTCAAACGATATTGAAGAATGTGAGTGGTGTGAAAGTTGAGGATAATCATTGCATACCTGTCCTATAGTGGAAACACAAAGGAAATTGCTGAATTAATCGAGTCAAAATTGTTAGAGGAGAATATTTCAGTGGAAATGCATCGAATCGGGATTGACCGTCCATTTAATCCCGAGGAATATGATTATGTATTTATCGGAACCTTTACATGGGCAACAGGCAGTACGCCAGAAGAGGTGAAGGACCTTATTCTTGAAATTGGTTATAAGCCAGATAATATTGCGATATTTGGTTCTGGTGACACCCAATTTGGTGGAGACGATTTGTTCTGCAAAGCAGCAATTAAGCTTGCAAAATTTTACAATAGTAAGTGGGAACCTTTAAAGGTCGAACAGTCACCACGTGGAAGTCAAGAAGCTATGATTGATGAATGGATTGAAGGAGTGTTACATGATGCCAAGAGCATTGCTTGATAAAGCGAAGACATTAGAACCGTTATTCCCTAATAAGTCAACAGCACTATTTGGTGGGAAATCTAGTGGAATTTTAAATTGGAATGATATTGCTTATCCACATTGGTATAAAATGTATAAGCGTTTAGTAGGAAATTACTGGCAAGCAGACGAAATTAACATGTCTAGTGATGTAAAGCAATTTCCATCCCTATCGAAGGCTGAGCAAGAGGCGTATTTAAAGATTATTGGTCTGCTTGCAACATTGGATGCGCCGCAAACAAGAACGGCTTTATTAATATCCTTATATGCAACAGATGCTTCTGTTCAGTCAATCATGGCTGTAATCGCACAGCAAGAAGCAGTTCATAATGAGAGCTACTCTTATGTATTATCATCTGTTGTATCACTAGATGAGCAAAATAAATCTTTCCAGCACGGGCGAAAAGATCCGGTACTTCTTAAACGGAATGAAAATTTAGTGAAGCAATACAATGAATTCGTAGAGGAACCAACGATTGAGAATATCCTTAAAACATTAGTCTATACATCGTTGCTTGAGGGAATGTTCTTTTACTCGGGATTTGCTTTCTTCTACAACCTAGCACGAAACAATAAAATGGTTGGTACATCAACAATGATTAGTTATATCAATCGTGATGAGCTAGAGCATGGTCGATTTATTGCTGAATTGTTCCGGGCAACTTTAGCAGAAAATCCAGAGCAAAACACAGCAGAGTTAACATATTGGGTTTATGCACATTTCAAAGAATCGGTTGAACTAGAAATCGAATGGTCGAAATACGTCCTAGCAGATGTTGAAGGTATTGATTTAGAAGAAATGGCTGGTTATATTAAATATCGTGCAAATAAAATGTTACGTATGATGGGCCTAAGTGAGGTTTATCCAGAAAATGTGGATAACCCTATGAAATGGATCCGTGCATATGTGGATAACTTTGACGGTACGAAAACAGACTTCTTTGAACAAAAGTCAAGACAATATACGAAAACAAGCGATCTCAACGGATTTGACGATCTATAAGATTGATAGGAATCAGCAATTTGCTGGTTCCTATTTTTGTATATCATTAGTCAAAAGATATACACATATTATCCCCAGTATCCACATTAGTAAATTGCTATTTTATCGCATAGTTGATTGCAGTAAAGAGAATCGCATCAGTTACTTCTAAGAGAAGCACTTCTGACCGATCCTCATCGATTGCTATACCCTTAGTCCTTAGTAATCTCTTTTACTTAGCGATAATCAACTGCTGTAAAAGGTTGGAATACTCCACTGTTTTATGATGGGATGGATAAAAATTAATAAACGCACAATCCCAGCGTAGGAAATACACGAAGACTCATGCGGGAGGCTCACCAGCCACCCTAAGGTGCGCGAAGTGTATTTCCGGAGCGACTGACCTAAAAGCAATATCATCTAAGATAGGTCTTAGCAATTGACTATGAAACATTATTTTGCAATTACCCCTTTACTTTTCCGTTACGTGAACGTTTATAGTAAAGGGGAAGGGAGAGGGCAGCATGCAGATAAAGGAAGTAGCAAGGAAGTTGAACACGACACCGCGAACAATCCGCTTTTATGAAGAAAAAGGATTAATTACACCTAAGAAAAATGAAGGAAATGATTATCGTCTATTCACAGATGAAGAAATTAGCCGTTTGAGTACAATCTTAACCCTTCGCGAAATTGGTGTCCCAATTCGTGAAATAAAGAAAAGGTTAGAAAACAAAAATATGACAATGAGTGATTATTTGAATATTCAGCGGTCGGCACTGTATGAACAATGGATTGAGATGAAGGATATGATTACGACGATTGATCGGATGATAGAGGTTGAGCAAACGGATCAGGTTAAACATGCTATAAATAATATTTATGAGTTAGCACAGCATTTAAAGAACTTGAAAAAGATTCGTAAAAATTGGCAGGATAAATGGGATTTTGATAGTTGGGCAGCTGATTTTGATCACTATATAAAACGTGATGGCCATACCTTTAATGTTCACCAAGATTATGATGAAGCACTAAATAGAGTAATTAACACTATTGAGTTGGCATCAGGAGAAACATGTGTAGACATCGGGACAGGAACAGGAAATCTAGGTGCAAAACTTCTATCTAAAGGAGTTCATGTAATTGGAATCGATCAATCAGAACAGATGTTAATGGTGTGCAAAGAAAAGCATCCAGCAATTGAAACAAGAAAAGGTCATTTTCTTGCATTACCTTTAATGGATAATCAAGTAGATGGGATTATTTCTAGTTATGCACTACATCATCTAACAGACAATGAGAAATTGCTTGCGTTAGAAGAGATGACTAGGGTTCTAAAGTCTAATGGGCAAATTTGTATTGCCGATTTGATGTTTGTTAATAAGGAGCATCGTCAGCAAATGATGGAAACCTATCGTCGCGAAGGAAATACAGAAGCGATTTATTCAATTGAGGATGAATATTATGGTGATCGGTCTAAACTAGTAGACTGGCTAATGCAACATGATTACATTGTTGAGACATATCAGTTTAATAATATTCTTAGTATGATATACGCGAAAAAGAAATAATCTTGTGCTATTATTTGTATAATCAGATATACATGATAAAGGGGGTTATGCTTTGAGTGAAAAAGAAGAAGTTATTAAAATGATTCAAGCACTGCCAGACAATGTATCCCTTGAAGAAATATTGAGGGAGATTTATATCCATACTCGTTTTCAACGTGGTGTAAATGAATTGAATGAGGAAAAGATTGAGAATGTGATTAAAATGGAATCCGATAAGTGGTTGCAATAGAAAAGTATAATTGATATCTTGTTTCTTTAAAAACGCCGTTCCTATTATAGGAACGGCGTTTTTGTGGAATTTTTAATAAAAATAATTGATTAAGCCATTTGTTATCGCTTCTGCTACTTCATATTGATAATCAGATGTTTGGATTACTGATAAGTCATTTGTGTTTGTGATAAATCCAAGTTCCATTAAAATAGACGGAGCATTGGTTGAACGTAATACTTTATAATTCTCTTGAACTACGCCGCGATTAGTTAAATTAATATTTCTCACAAGAGAAGAATGGACATTCTGTGCAAGCTGATAGTCAGCATTGCTAGAGTAATAGGTATTTACACCTTGTACTCCAAGAATTGGGAATGCGTTATAATGCAAGCTAATAAATGCGTGTGTATCGTAAGAATTACTAATTTCCGCACGTCTGTCGAGAGAAATGTAATGATCACCTAATCTAGTAACAATGACATTTGCACCAGCAGAACGTAATTGATTTACAACAATGTTCGCAGTATTTGAAACTAGATCCTTCTCATAAATACCTCCGAGCCCTATCGCTCCGGGATCGTATCCGCCGTGACCAGGATCAATGACAATATTAAAACCCGCGAGTGATCCGCTAGTGGATGAGGTTGCAGCTGTATTATCCGCTGCACCAACTGAACTTGTGTGTGTTGGTTCTTCCGTTCTTGTGACTTTATTTGTTAGCCAAGATGCAATCCATCCTATAGATCCATTTGCTAATGAAACTTGATGCCAATCACCATCTGTTGCTACTAACGGATACGTATCACCAGAATATGTAGAACCAATAATCGAATAATTAGTACTTGGACCAGAACGGATATTTACACTGCTAGCAGTGACGGTCACGTTTTCTGATGAAGACAGATTTTCAGAAACATTACGATCAGCGGTAAGATTGTTCGTTAATGGGATAAGATGGTGCTTCGCAATCCATCCAACTTGTCCACCGTAATAGGTTTGCACCCATCCGTATTTCTCTTGGAAGACCATTACATTGTTTCCCTTACTTAATAAGCCTATTACTTCTGCATTATTACTAGGTTCGCTTCGAACATTAAGTATGGCTGAACTAACTTCAAAGGTTTGTCCTTCTTGTGCCTGACCTACATTTGGTATCAGTAATAGTAAAAGTAGTAAGAATCCTATACTGAAACTAAAGATGCGTAAAAAATTCATTTGGACCTCCTTATTATGACTGTCATGATAATAATATTACGAAATCCTAGTCATAACAAGTAAATTTTTCCAAAATCGTTCAGACGGACCATGAAGTTCGTTATTTAATCCTATTAATATTCTGAATATACTAGGAAGTATTTATCTGGTTAGTAGAATAATAGGTATAAAGCTAGGGAGCCCAAATATTTCTTATAGTAAGGGTGGTAACAATAAGGTTGCAGCCTCTAAAGCTGCATGATCATTTTTCATTTCCCCTGGCCTGCTTGCTTTACCGATGACATAACCTGAGAAGGTCATACCATAAAATTGGCAAATATAGTTAAATTGTTGTACTAGAGGAAGCCCTTTTACACGAGGATTATCACCACCAACTGCAATTAAGTACGCTTGTTTATGTTTTAATTCCTCGCGAAAATGGGAGAATTTAGGTGTTTTCATAATTTGGGACCAGCGATCAATAAATAGCTTCATTGGTCCTGACATGCTGTACCAATAAATTGGCGTTGCAAACACGATAATATCATGCTCTAACATTTGAGTTATCAGCTTTTCATGATCATCCTCGACATGGTGAAAACCTTGCGGATCATGGCGCTCATCAATAATTGGCTGAACGAAATGATTGCGCAAATAAATATGCGTTCCTTTTTCCTTTGGTATTGCATGATAGGTTAAATATTCCGTGTTGCCATTTTCTCTTGTTGAACCATGGATAACTGCAATTTTCATTATTTGACCTCCTTGGTGATTTTACAATCGTATTTATCGTAAGACTATTTTTAGTTAATTAAGATAGTATTATTTCTTGCTTGTTCTCTAATTATAAAAATTAAGAACTAACTTAGGATAATATTTGCGTCCCTGGCCCGTCGCTCCAGAAATACACTATGCTTTCCGCGGGGAGCTGGTGAGCCTCCTTGTGCTGTCGCACTTCGTAGTCTCACCTAGGCTCTACTTCCCGCAGGACAAGGAAGGCTTCGGCAGCGTTGCATCGCAATCAGACAAATTGTCCTTTATTTTCGAGGAGTCTTCGTGTATTTCTTCCGCTGAAGATAGAGTAGAATCTAGGAACAAAAGAATGACACACCCACTAACTATCAACGTTGATTGTAGCAATATACAAGAGACTCATGTGTAAATTGCAACGAATGTCTAGGTTCGAAGGCATAGTCGTCACTTGTTCGCTTTTTATATCAACTTCAAATTATCATTCGTCACTTGGGAAAGCAGCATTTATTGTTTAGATAAAATTAGTTAGGATTTTTAATTGGCTTTGATTGGTTCTTGCGGATGATTCCCTTTATTATGAATATATATGAAATGAAACCAAATATCATGTAAATAATTCCAATAGGGGTGTAACGATGAAATTTGCAATGAATTATTCGGTTGAAGCAAAGCAATTAGTCGATGAGGGGATAATTGATATCGATCTCTTTAAGTGTCCAGATTTTGATCGACAAGTAATCTGCAATGCACGGGAAGCACGACCCGCATATGTTCATTTTGCATTATATGCCGGGAAAAATAATTTGAATCAAGTAGAATGGAAAATCATCGATGATTTACGTAATAATACAGCAACACCTTTTGTAAATTTACATATGGTTGCATACAGTGAAGATTATCCTAGAATAGAGATTGCAAGCAATGACCCAAAACATTTGGAGCAAGTGCTAGAAACGGTAGTACATGATATCGAACTGGTAACGAATCGGTTTGGAGCAGATAACGTCATTTTGGAAAATGTAATTTATCGACCAGATGGAAATACGCAACAAGCAATTACAAAGCCAGAATTAATCACGAGGATTATCCGTGAAACCAATTGTGGATTATTACTGGATTTAGCACATGCACAAATGACGAGCAGATTTTTAGGTGTAGAGGTTTATGATTATATCAATCAACTACCTCTCGACGCGTTGCGAGAATTGCATGTGACAGGAATTCAGCGTGTAGATAATAAGCTTTATGAACATATGCCGCTTTCAGATGCTAATTGGCAGCTAGTTGAATGGGCGATGGAAAACATAAAGCAGGAAATCTGGCCGGAACCATGGGTAGTTTCCTATGAATATGGTGGCGTTGGACCAAAATTGGAATGGCGCTCTGAATCAAAGGTGATGGAAGAGCAAGTACCGAGATTATATGCA
Organism: Oceanobacillus chungangensis; assembly: GCF_003369565.1. Taxonomy (GTDB): domain Bacteria; phylum Bacillota; class Bacilli; order Bacillales; family Amphibacillaceae; genus Oceanobacillus; species Oceanobacillus chungangensis. The sequence goes on from NZ_PIOD01000005.1 coordinate 52,462, forward strand.
TTAATGAAGGAAAGTCAGCCGGTAAGGTAATTTACTGTAAAATACTGGCTTAGGTCAAATTAATTATTGAGAATATAAGGAAATAATTAGGTAGTTATATGATACTCGGACAAGGAAATAAATGTTAGATAATAGTAATCAAAAAAGGCTTTAAGAATCGAATCTTTCTTAAAGCCTTTCCTATAGATATTAAGCTGGAATGCGTTTCTTCTGCTGCATTAGGAATAAAAATACACCGACTAAAACAATAATTCCACCGATGATTTGCAGACCGTTTAGACGTTCTCCTAATATGACAACTGCTAAAGCTGTCGCACCGACCGGCTCACCCAAAATGCTCATTGAAATGAATGTAGCATTTACATAGTTTAACAGCCAATTATTAATGACGTGGGAAACAGTCGGAACGATTGCAAGTAATAGGAAAATCCCCCATTCCCGAGTCTCATAATGAAACAAAGGAACACTTGCAACAATATTAAACAATGTTAATACAATTGCTGCAAAAAGAAAGACACAGAAACTATATATCCAGTGAGAAACTTTCTTCACTGCATTTTGTCCAATTAGTAAATAGCAAACAACAGCAATGACACAAAGGAAAGAGAGAATATCTCCAATAATTGCCTGACGACTTAAACCGAAATCACCCCAGCCAACCATTACAGCTCCGATTACAGCAATTCCCATAGTTAACATTGCAGCACCAGTTGCCCTTTCTTTATATAAGAAAAAACCGCCAATAAGTGAAATAATCGGTTGTAATGCAAGGATAATCGTTGAACTTGCCACGGTTGTTAATTGTAATGAGCCGAACCAAAGGGCGAAATGGAGGGCTAAGAATAAGCCAGAGAAGAATAATAAGTACCAGCCTTTTTTCGTTATCTTTCGAAATTCACTCCGATTAATCCAGACCATCGGCAGTAAAAATAGCGAGGCAAACCACATGCGGTACATACTAGAAATCGTTGGTGGTGCGTCTGACCATTTTACGAAGATGGCAGAAAATGAAATAGCGATAATCGAGATAATTAATGGCAAGGCAAAATTTCTCGAATTGTTACGATGGTTCAATATAATACGCTCTCCTTATTGATAAATTCATAATTACAGCTATCCAATTATAGCTTAGGTTAGGTAACTTAACAATTGGTTTTTTCTTCAGTGCAGCTTATTTAATTTAGGTTCATTTATATGAGTTGTTGTTATCTATAAAAAGTGCGAACTACTTAATGCTATAAGAGTTCTCGGACCGGTCGCTCCAGAAATACACTTCGCTTTCCGCGGGGAGCTGGTGAGCCTACTCGTGCTGTCGCACTTCGTAGTCTCACCTAGGCTCTTCTTCCCGCAGGAGTCTTCGTGTATTTCTTCCGCTGGGGTTGTGCTTAATCTACCGGTATTGAATCGATATACTCACCCAATATAGCTGTTGATTGTGGCGAAGGACAGGAGACTCAATAAAGAATCATTTCTTCCGATAAGGTTGGAGCGTTGCCAGTGAAAAGCGACTGACTAGAGCAGAAGTCAAAATCGTACTTACTTTATATAAACTATGAAAATCTCGAGTAAAGAAAAAGCAGTAAAATACCTGTAATAAAGGTATTTCACTGCTTTATCAATATTAAGCGCGGATCCATTTCCATATTTCTGCAGGGGAGGCATTTTTACCGTACATTAAAATACCAACTTTGAATATTTTTCCAGCTAATTTCATGCATAGCCAAATGCTTATAAGCAGGATTACTAATCCAATAATAATTTCGAGCCATGGCCATTCTTCCAGCAATGATATTCTTAATATCATGACTCCAGGGGAACTGAATGGAATATACGTACCAATTTGTGCGATTATACCGCTCGGATTTCCAATTACAGGACCAATAAAGGCAAAAGGTAAGAATGGCAGCATCATGGTGAAACCTTGGAAGTTTCCAGCTGTTGTCATGTCTGACATCGTTGCACCGATTCCAACAAAGACTGCTGCAAATAGCAAATAGCCAAGCAAGGCAATAAACGTCAAGAGCAGTGTTTCAGGAACAAGCAGGTACTCCATAATTGGCATGTCAAATTTCCAAATTACAAGTGGAACAAGGAAGACTAATAGAACGGCAACTTGAATAAGTCCTAATATGAAATAACCGATAATTTTCCCTTGCATTAATTCGGTTGGCGTAATCGATGATAAAATAATTTCGGCTATTTTATCTTTCTTTTCCTGTGAGGCACTTTGGAAAATGGCCATCCCTGTAAACACAATAGAGATGAATATAATTCCTGCAAAGGCTCCAGGTACCATCTTCTCGAGAAAGTCATCCGATGATGCTGTTTCTAGTCCTGCTTCACCAGTTTCAGCCTCTGACTCCTCTGTAGATACTTCTTCAAAAACCACTCCATTTGAAACAACCGCTAACTGCTCAGGGGAAAGGCCAAGCTGCTCTAACTGCAAAGTCTGAAGCGGAGTTGTCAATAATTGAACTTCATTCATAAAAGCATTATCTATCTCTTCGCTTGTATAAACAGGGACAACTCCGTCGGTAAGCACCTGCTCAGTTAAAAATAGATAGGCTGTATTTTCGCTGTCTTCCAACGCTGAGGTCGCCTCTGCTTCACTTAAATCGGTCTGATTCAGCTGCCAATTTAACCCAATCTCATCTGCGATACTTTCGATATCTGTATATAAATTTAATTCATCATGAATATAGACTTGTGTTAACTCTGAATTGTCCTCGTCACTGCTGAAAAGTCCGGGTAAGGTAAACCCTAAAATCATTAAAAGCGGCGTTAAAAATAATCCTATAATATATGATTTGTTTTTCAGGTTTCGTTTTATTTCCCATTTGGCAACTTTTCTTGAATTACGCATCGCTTGCACCTGCTTCCTGTAGTAAGTTTTTCCCTGTTGCGATATCAATAAAGATTTCGTGAAGAGAAACGCGATTAATTTTCAGTTCATTTATTATGAGGGTTTCGGGTAATAATTTTAGCCATTGTGATGGATTAACATCCTTTGCTAAATAGAGAGTAGCACTATTTTCATGCTGTTCGACACGCTCTACGTCAGCAATTGCTTCAAGATCCTGCAGCTGATTTCTTCCATTAATGGTACATTTGAAATTAGCATATTCCGTTTTAACTTCATCTAATGTGCCATAAATGACTTTATGTCCTTTTTGAATCATAAAGAGTCTGTCACACATTTCCTCGACTAGATTCATTTGATGTGATGAGAGCAGGATTGCAGTTCCCTGATCTGCTAAACTGCGAATCTCTTCTTTAAATAGCTCCTGGCTAACCGGATCTAGTCCAGAAAATGGCTCATCTAAAATAAGCAATTCTGGTTCATGCAGGATCGAGCCGATAAACTGTACTTTCTGACCCATACCTTTTGATAGTTCTTCGATCGATACTTTTTCTTTTCCTTCTAAGTCGAATTTCTTCAAGTACATAAGAATTCGCTCTTTTGCTTTATCTAATGGATAGTCTTTCAAATCAGCAAGATATAATAAGATATCCATAACTTTTACATTTTTATAAAGGCCACGTTCTTCCGGCAGATAGCCAATTTTATGCCGGGGTATTTCATTTCCCTCGTAATTATGAAAAGTGATTGATCCTGCATCTGGATACATGATCCCCATAATATTTCGGATTGTGGTTGATTTACCGGCACCATTTGGCCCTAGAATTGCCATGATTTCTCCTTTACGAACTTCAAAAGAGATGTTATGGAGAACTTTCTTGTCTTTGAATGATTTTTCTAAACCGTCAATTGATAGCATAACGTTCAATATATTTCCTCCTCGTCTATGGTGTGAACTACAATTCTATTACTGTTAAACTGTTAATAGCAGCGTAATGATTTCTTCCAGTTCAAGTGATTTTCTGTCAATCCAACCGATGTTATTTTTTTGTAAAAATATTTCTGTTTCCTCTGGATGATTGGATACAATCTGCGGATGGGCACGGGAAACTTCTCCGGGAATGGCTGTATTTGGCAGCGTACTATTCAGCCAGTAACGCTTGTAACTTTCTGTTAATGCTTCTTTTTCAAAGTTTCCAATCACTTTCCCATTACGTAGTACGAATAAATAATCGGAAAGTTTCTTAATATCCTCTACTTGATGACTCGTAATGATAATGGAACGGTCCCCTTTGTCCATCCAATCAATCAATATATCCATGAAAAATTTTTTAGAAGGGATATCCATAAATGCTGTTGGTTCATCGAGTAATAATAACGGTGTATTACGCGCAACTGTTAAGGCTAGATTTAATTTTTGCTGAACACCTTGTGACATCTTACCAAATCGCTTATTTAATGGAACGTCAAAGAGATTTATCAACTCCATAAATAGGGCATTATCCCATTTAGGGTATAGGCTTTCTATTAACGCTTTTAATGCATTTCCTGTATAAGCATCCATGCCAATGGTGCTTTGTGGCAAGTAGGCGACATTCCTTTGCCAGCTTTCATCTTCCTTGCCAACAGGGGTATTAAAAAGCTTAATATTGCCGGAATCACTGGAAGCAAGATTCATTATTAGCTTCAGAAGCGTGCTCTTTCCCGAACCGTTATTGCCTACAAGTGCAGTAATCGTTTCTGGTTCTATTGCCAAGTCAATTGGTCCAAGCTGAAAATCATCTATTTTTTTCTGTAAATTGGATATTTCAACATATGGCTCCATGCATTAATCTCCTTTCTTATGTGTATTTAATACGTCGTGAAAAATCGCTTCAATTTCTTCAATCGTATAGTCATAATTCATTGCCGTTTCTACTGCCTTTTCAAAAGTTTCATAAACGGAGTTCGTCTTTACTTTATTTTTTAATTTTTTTTCAATTTCTGCGACAAAGGTTCCTTTCCCCTGCAGTGTTTGAATAAATCCTTGGTATTCCAGATCTTGATATGCACGACGAATAGTGATGACACTCACCTCCAGGTCCTTTGCTAATACTCGGATCGATGGGAGCGGTGTTCCCGCCGGCAGATGATTTCCTGCAATGAGAGCTTTTAACTGGTTTTCTATTTGATGATAAATTGGCTCACGTGAATCTTTTGCAAGACGTATCGGCAGCTCCATCACAAGCACTCCTTTCTGCTGTAACATCCATTATAGATAATCCAATTCAGTCATTTTTTTCTTCATATAATGGATCCAATATTTAACGCTGAGTATTGTTACGATAATCGATATGACAATAGATAGGAATGACCATTCGCTTGCGATATAAATGGTCCATCTGACAATTCCATCTTCTAATACCCGGTAGAAAATGAAATAGATTATAGCCAAACTCGTAATAATGATTATAGATGCCATAATCATTGATTTTGGATTGATAAATTCACCAACATCACTTGCTGCCATTGAAAACCCGATTATAATACCGATGGCTAACCAGATGATGGAAAATATCATGTACTCGGTTGGTGTCATTATTTCCCGGTAATTTGATGAAAGTAAATATAATGCAATTAACAAGATTATCTGCGGCAGGAGAGAATAGAATGAATAAACGATAAGTCTGCTCCAAATCAGTACATTCTCTTTAATTGGCAATTGTCTTAATAAGATGACAGAGGGTGAGGCCCAAAGATCACCACTAATCTTTTGCAATTGAAATTCTTTTGGCTTCATGTAGTAAGGGGCAAAACAAAAGATTACCATTAGCAATATATCATTGATAGTCCAACCGATTGTTTTTCCTTTTCCATCAACAACTAAAAATAAAAGGGAAATCAGTAAGTATAAAATCACCGAACCGAAATAGCTTATCTTTGCTGTCCGAAGTTCATACATCGCCAATTGATAAGCCTGCTTCAAGTCTTGCATTTTAGTAGCCTCCTTTTTAAGTGTTATACTGTGTATATCTATATAAACAGTATATAACCAGATGTAGTAAAAGTAAACAGTAATTTTTTGAAAAATATATATTTTTGGTTATAGAGATGAGGGTGAATATTATTGCAGTCAAGTTATTAGGTAGGCCAATACTTACCGATTTATTAATGGAGATTTCATGAGGTATGATCGTGATTGAGCATGTAGTAAGCGACTAGATTACTACAGGTCCTTATAAATCAACGTTGGTTCACATTTTAGACAAAACTTTGTTAACGAATTGTGAACTAATGAGCAATCATATTTCCATATTATAAAAACATGGTATTCTATAAATGTAATAAGAAACACATTTACAATATATTGTGAAATAGTGAGCAACTAATAAAACTAAAATTAAAGGAGATGGCAAGAATGATTATGGATTTTATTCGCAATAATAAATTTGTCGCTGGAGTATTAGCCATTTTAAGAATTTACATTGGGTACACGTGGTTAATGGGAGGTCTAGGAAAAGTAACTAGTGGAGGATTTGACGCAAGTGGATTTATTCAAGGAGCAATTGCTAACTCAACTGGTGAAGGTGCAACAGTTCAAGCTTGGTGGGGAACATTTTTAGAAACAGTCGCTTTACCCAATGCTGGATTATTCAGCTTCATGGTTATGTGGGGAGAAATATTAGTTGGTGCAGCACTTATCTTAGGTATTTTTACAAACTTCGCAGCTCTAATGGGGATCACAATGAACTTCGCATTCCTATTCAGTGGAACAGTGAGCACAAATGCACAAATGGTACTAATCACAGTATTCTTAATCATTGCAGGTTATAATGCAGGACGTTACGGATTAGACAGATGGGTACTTCCTTTCTTAAAGAACCACACACATATCGTAAAAGAAAAGGCAAAAGAAAAAGTTGTAGTAGCGTAAAGATAAATAGGTTAAATAAAGCTGACTTTTAGAGAAATCTAAGGGTCAGCTTTTTAAATTGTATGGGAACTGATAAATACTGATGTTCGACAAAATAATTCTCCCTGCAAATGGATAATGTAAATTCTCCTATTTTCTAAACTATGTTTAAACATCATGCTATTCGTAAAGGATAATTACTATTCAATATGAAAGGTGATGAATAAAATGAATCGTTGGTTAATAATTTCCGTTATGCTGATTACCGTATTTGTGCTCACTATATATACTAGTAATCAAGATAGAGAGCAAGAAAATGTGGAAAGTGATCAAGATAGAAATGCTTCTGATAATATTGAGGATGCAATAGATGCGAACGCTTTGGCGACAGAAGTACCCGTAACTCTTAAAAATGCAGATGGGGAAATTGTAGCAACCGCGACGTTAACAGAAGATAAAGAGGGAGTTAAGATTGCGCTTGAAGGAAAGAATCTTTCGCCAGGTGTACATGGCTTCCACATTCATGAAGTGGGATTATGTGAGGCGCCGGATTTTAAATCCGCTGGTGCTCATTATAATCCAACAGGTGCTCATCACGGATTCAAAGATCCGCTTGGTCCACATGCAGGAGATTTAAAAAATATAGAGGTAACTGAAGACGGAACGGTCAAGGCAGACGTAGTGGCAAATATGGTTACACTAGATCCAAATGGTAAAAACACTTTATTGACTGAACAGGGAACGGCATTGATAATACATGAGAAGGCCGATGACTATATCTCTCAACCCGCAGGAGATGCAGGAGAGAGAATAGCTTGTGGGGTTATCAGTGAAAAATTATAGAATTGCGAATATAAAATAGAATGTATGTTCTATTTTTGAGTTGGATATGCTATAATCAAAATGGATAACGTTCTTTTAGGGACGGGTCGGCTAACCCTTTTAAAGTTTGGGGGTGATGCCTGTGGGAATGTATGAAGTAATGATGGTACTTGGAAGTTTCGGTACATTATTGATTGCGTTACTCGCTTTGATTGTTTCGATGATCAAAAAATAGACCCTCCCTATTAGCCTTCCGAAGTCTTTAGGGAGCGTCTATTCACACTAGAGTAGCCGATCCCTCTCTAGGGGAACCGCTTATTCTAAGGGACTAGTTGCAGCTAGTCCTTTTTATTATATTCTTCATCTAGTTCCAGTATACCATGTTCTTTGCAGCTTGTAACATATAATAGGTAAATTGCTTTATAAAGAGATGTATAAATCAGAATACCCTAAATTAATTGACTATAAAGTGCGCTTTCTTTTCCTATTGCTTTTCATTCCTGTATAATACAATTTTAGTAGTGAAGGAAAGGGAGGAAATTATGGATTCTCTATCAAGGGCACAAACAGAAGTACAACAGGAGAAAATTTGGTCAAGAGATTTTGTGATTATTTGCTTGGCGAATTTCTTTGTGTTTTTAGGCTTTCAAATGACCTTACCGACCATTCCTCTATTTGTGAAGGAACTGGGTGGCAGTGATCAATTAATTGGCTTTGTGGTCGGCATTTTTACTTTTTCGGCATTATTATTTAGACCATATGCTGGCCATGCGCTTGAATCGAAAGGTAGAGGGTTTGTATATTTACTAGGACTGTCTATTTTCGTCCTTTCTGTCGGTGGATTTGCTTTTGCCGCTAGTATTGCCTTTTTATTTATTTTAAGAATCATCCAAGGAATTGGCTGGGGATTATCTACGACAGCAGGAGGAACAATTGCAACCGATATTATTCCAGCTAGTCGCCGCGGAGAAGGGCTAGGGTATTTTGGATTATCTGGAAATATTGCACTTGCACTAGGACCTTCACTTGGATTAACATTGACGGGAATTATCACATTTAAACAGCTGTTTTTAATTTGTGCTGCGCTAGGACTTATTTCATTTCTTTTAGCATCAAGAATAAAATATATAAAAGTGAATGGATCAGATGCAAAAGTTTCGCATGTGAAGTTCGATATTTTTGAAAAGACGGCACTTCAGCCTTCAATTCTTGTATTTTTTATTACAGTTACCTTTGGTGGGATTGCAACATTCCTTCCGCTCTATGCAATTGAAAAAGATGTTGCAGGTATTCATTATTACTTTCTTATCTATGCGTTATTTTTAATGATATCTCGAACTTTTGCAGGGAAGATTTACGATAAAAAAGGGCATCTGTACGTATTTCCACCTGGTGCCGCATTGATTCTTATTGCAATGTTATTATTAGCTTGGCTACCGAATACGCCGATTCTGATTCTAGCGGCTGCACTATATGGACTTGGATTCGGAATTGTTCAGCCTGCATTACAGGCTTGGTCCGTTGAAAAAGCGCCGATTAATCGAAAAGGCATGGCAAATGCAACGTTCTTCTCCTTCTTCGATTTAGGGATCGGAATTGGAGCGATGCTCTTTGGTCAGCTTGCAGTATTTGGCTACCATTCTATTTATATAACCTCTGCGGGTTCTATCTTTTTATGTCTACTATTATACGGGGGATTAGTCTGGAGAGCTAAGAAACAACTGCAATAGAAATAAAATCCAATCACATCGTTGCTTGGATTTTATTTAGCAATTGGAGGATAAATTTAACAGATATAATCAGCAGCTACAATCGGCATCGGTTGTCATTGTTTAAGCTCTTTTTCGTTACTTTCTGCACTTACCCAGTGGAAGTAATACACGAAGACTCCTCGAAAATAAAGGACAATTTGTCTGATTGCGATGCAACTCTGCCCAAGTCTTCCTTGTCCTACGGGAAGCAGGAAGAAGAACCTAGGTGAGGCTACAAAGCGCGAGCTCACCAGCTCTCTTAGGATGCGCGAAGTGTATTACTGGAGATTAGTGACAAACTTGTTTCCCCTAATGAACTACAATACCGAAGAATCATTCTTCAAAATGATGTATAATATAATACTAGAAAACCAATCCTGTTAAGTATGAATAAGATAAATCGTTTCAAAAACAAAAGTATGTCATTTACAATAGAGATAAGAAGTAATTGTGCTGTTCAAAAAGTAGGAGGATAAAAAGGACCGCGTCGGCTTAGATTTGCAACGTCCTGGGACTGCGATTACTCGCCCCATCGGAAAGATTTGTTGCAACGCCGACACTAGCCTGTCCTGGGCGTCGAAAGTTCGAGGTGGCGTAGCTTTGACTAGCGGGCTTCCACAGGAAGTGGTGACTTCTACGTTGTCCAAAGGATGTGGACGGCTTTAGTAGAAGTTCCTTGACTGTTTTAGCGTGAGCAAAGATCCTGCACACAGGAAAAGCGTTTTTCTTTTCCAAGGAACGGAAAAGAAAGCCAACTAGAAACATCGATGTGTCATTTTTACCGGAATTTTTAACGCTCTCTAATAGAAGGTAGGTTGCTAGTATTTTGAAAAGACTTAGTGAAATGAATATCCAGAAATTATTTCCATCTATTATATATAAGCGCGGTTTAGAATATTTTAATCGAAAAAAGGTGAATAATCTTTTATATGATATAAATAATCAGGTCTGGACGGCGACTGTTCAAGGATCTGAGAATTATTTTGTAGAAATTGACATGAAGGATTACGCGAACGGTTCAATTGATACATTTTGCGACTGTCCTGCTTTTGATACATTTGGATCGTGTAAGCATATTGCCGCTACACTGATCGGTATTGCGAACAAGGAATCAAATAAAACCCCTGGATTTGCAAACTATGATTATCAACAAACGAATCGTTTCATCCAAGCACTCAGTTCCCTACGTACTCAAAATATGACAACCGACATACTACCAGAGAAAGTGCCATTGCAAGTTGAATATTATTGCAAATGGTCTTATGACAGAAATTTATTGATTGAATTAAAGGCTGGGGAGAAGCACTGTTATGTAGTGAAGGATGCCTATGACTTTTTAGAAAATATTTTACAAGGAAATGAGCATTTCTTTACGAAGAAATTCACTTTTAATCCAGAAACCTATTATATCCTGCAACAGGACATGGAAATCTTTGAGATGCTTTATTCAATTAGAAACAATGAGAAAATATATAATGGTTATGATAGTTATCACATTCATCGGAATGTTAGTGATAAACGAACGATTATTGTGCCGCCACTTATAGCTGAATCATTACTCGAAAAGCTTATTAATCGGGATTTTACTGTGGAGTCAAGCGGACATCTTTACCGCAACATTGCCATTGAGAAAGAAACCTTACCTTTTCAGTTTTTATTAACGAAAAGTGAGAATGATGAGTTAATGTTGCAGATGGATGAGGTAAAGGATGCAACTTATTTTAAGGAATATGAAATGTTATTTCATCAAGGGATCTTCTATTTCCCGAAAAAAGAACAAATCCCGATTGTAGAGGAAGTCTCCCGTTTTGGCATGGATGACCTGCGATTACCAATTACAAAAAAACAAGCGGACACTTTTATGTCTGAGGTTATACCTTCCTTAAGAAGGATCGGGAAAGTCGAAGCATCGGAAAAGGTAACAGAAGAGATAGTTCAGGTTCCACTAAAGGCGAAGCTATATTTAGAAGTGAAGGAAGACTGGATTATTGGCAAGCTGGAGTACCATTATGGCAGTCATTTAATCGATCCCTTTAGTGGCCGTAAGCAAGGGGATGTCATTATTATTCGGGATGTGGAAAAGGAACAACAGATCATGCAGCTAATTGAGCATGCTAATTTCCACTATAATGGCAAGGACCTTTATATAGAAGCGGATGAAGAAGAAATGTATGATTTTCTCTATTATGTAATGCCACTTCTTGATGATTATGTGGAGCTTTTCATGACGGCAGAAATTCATCATTTAATAGTGGAAAATGACCCAGCTCCAAGTACGAGTGTGCGATTGGAATCAACTACTAATTTGCTGGAAATTGGTTTCAATATAGATGGTGTGGATGATTCAGAGATTAATAAAATTCTTGATGCCGTAATTGAGAAAAAGCGTTATTATCGCCTGCAAAGCGGGGCACTCATGTCTTTGGAAGGGGAAGAGTTTGCTTCTATGCAGCAACTTTTCCGAGATATGGACATTAAGAAACAGGATTTACAGAATGGCAATGTTCAAGTTCCTGTTTATCGAGGTACACAGTTAGATGAACTAATCGATACGAAAAAGAATTATGACCCATCCTTCCGCAAGCTGCTACATCAGCTAAGGTCGCCTGAGGAACAGGTCTATGAACTGCCAGATAATCTGAATGCATCACTTCGGAATTATCAAATCACGGGATTCCAGTGGTATAAATCATTAAGTCACTATCACTTAGGAGGAATTCTTGCAGATGATATGGGATTAGGTAAAACGTTACAAAGTATCGCCTATATCGCTTCGGAACCAAGTGGAAATGGTTGGCCGCATCTTATTGTGGCGCCTTCATCGGTTGTTTACAATTGGAAAAATGAATTTGAGAAATTTGTTCCTGATTTAAAGGTGGCTATTTTAACAGGTCAGCCTGCTGAGCGCCATCAAAAAATAGCCGAAAGCATGGATAAGGATGTGTGGATTACTTCCTATGCCACACTGCGTCAGGATATTGATATTTATCGTGAATTAACCTTCCAATCGTTTATTTTGGATGAAGCACAATTTATCAAGAATTATGCAACAAAAACATCTAAGGCAATGCGGGAAATTAAAGCGACTCGTCGCTTCGCGCTTAGTGGGACACCGATTGAGAATACAATTGATGAGCTGTGGGCCATTTTCCAGGTTATATTACCCGGGCTTATGCCGAATCAGCGGGATTTTAAACAATTATCAAATGAAAAAATTGCGATGCTAACGAGACCTTTTATTTTGCGACGTTTGAAAAAGGATGTATTACAAGAACTGCCAGAGAAGATAGAATCGGTAAGTGTGTCAGAGCTGACGAAAGATCAAAAGGATTTGTATGTAGGTTACCTACGTCAAGTGCAACAAGAGGCGGCACAATCGATGCAGGAAAGTGGCTTTAATCGAAACCGAATGAAAATATTAGCTGGCTTAACACGCTTGCGACAAATATGTTGTCATCCATCTTTGTTTATTGAGAATTATCAGGGCGGATCAAGTAAGCTTGAACAATTGATGGATACTGTAAAGACCGCGCTTGAAAATGGCAAACGAATGCTGATTTTCTCACAGTTTACTAGTATGCATGAAATAATTATTGACCACTTGGCGAAAGAGGGGATTGATTATTTCTATCTAAATGGGTCAACTCCGGCTAAGGATCGAGTTGACATGAGTGAACGCTTTAATAATGGGGAGAAGAATATTTTCCTTATTTCATTAAAGGCTGGTGGGACTGGACTGAATCTCACTGGTGCGGACACCGTTATTCTTTATGATTTATGGTGGAACCCCGCGGTTGAGGATCAAGCAACAGGTCGTGCCCATCGATTTGGTCAAAAGAACGTTGTGCAGGTCATTCGTCTCGTAACAGAAGGGACAATTGAAGAAAAAATTTATGAACTGCAGCAAAAGAAACGTGAGCTTATCGACCAAGTAATCCAACCAGGAGAAACGATGTTGTCTTCCTTAAGTGAAGCGGATGTACGAGAACTATTGAGTATCTAAAAATCGATACACGGCCCCGAGTCGTGTATCGTTTTTTTCATTGAGCTGTTTAACTGACATACCAAATAATCGATGATTACGATATAAGGAATAGTAATGTAATTTCCATAGCAGAGGTTGTGCACTTAGAGCAGCGTTTCAGCTCCTTTGTAAGAAAGTCAACTCTCAGCGATGCTATTCCCACTGGAACCTCATGTCTCCCGCTATAATCAACAGCCATTTGAGATGGAATATACTATCAATTTTATTAAAGAAGTAATAATGGTGTATCTCACAATCTCAGCGAAGGAAATACACGGAGACTACTGCGGGAGGAAAGGCCTCGGTGAGACTGCGAAGTGCGATAGCACAAGGAGGCTCACCAGCCGCCCGCGGAAAGCGTAGTGTATTTCTGCAGCGGCAGGACAGTCCGCCAATCATTACTCCTAACTATTACAGCTGCCAATGTGAGACAGACCTTCATAAAAGCTACTGATTCAACGTAAAGAGCTTTCTTGGTCGTCCTTTTACGTATGGTCTTTCTTCCCCTGAAACTCTTATGACCTCTCCTGAAAGAAGTTTATTAACCGTTCGTTCTGCACTTCGCTTTGTAACGTTATAATAAACAGCTATATCATTTGAGGAAAACGGCTCATTATTACGTTTTGTTATAAAGTCGATAAAGTTATAGGATAATTCATTATTTAATCGTGCTTTATGGATAAGCGCTTGATATAACTTGGATGTGTCGACATGCTTCTTAACTCCAATTGGTCCAATTAATTCCTCTCTTTCATTCATAATATAACTAATGCTTTTCTCCTCTAAGTTACAGGCCTTTAAGGATAGCAGTGCATTTTCTTCAGCTTGCTCAGGTGATAATCCAAGACCAAAGCCAATGTTAAAGGGCAACTGCAATTCAATATTCAATTCATGAAGTAACGGGAAATCTCGATAGTGCCGGGTTAAGTTGTCCAATAAGCTCTTTGTGCCAACAATTGCAACATGATTGTTTGTATCAAAAACAGTTGCATTGGTTTTCTTTGCAAAACGAGCGAATGCTTCCCTTATTTTGCCCATTTCACTTATAACGATATCCTTCTCATGAATTGCCTGTATTGAATCTTTAAGTGCTGCGTAGCCAATTATGATTTGGTTACTTGTCGTTTTATTAAACGTAATCACCGATACTGCTTTTATTATTGCTTGTTCTATATTTTTCGATGGAATCTGCATCATGCTAACTGGAATTCCTAATGAATGCAGTTTTTTTTCAACCATAATGCTTGAGGTTAAGACATGATTAATTTTCCCCTCTGTCCATAGGCTTACGTGATGATCGAAAATGGCATCAAAATCGACAATAGTCTCTTTCTGATAGCTATATTGATACGTGTGCTTACTGTTGATATTTAATTCTTGTAGCATCGAAAGAATATTATCCTCTTCATTTGTATCAATTGAAAGTCGATTGGAAATATGTGGATAATGCTGCATTAAGTGATATACAGAGGATAGAATCGTATGTTCATCCAATGCTACCTGTACTACTGGTAAACGTTTCTTTTCCATCCTCTCCTTCACATATAAATAGGAAATAGGGTCAGTAAATATGTAAATATCACAAATGAATGCTTTCTTAATCAATTCCAATACTTCTATTTCTTCTTCATAGCGAAAGGGAAGGATTGTGATATTTTGCTTGTTCTCTATGATTTTTATTGCTCTTGTAATTATCTCCGCTCTACCAAACATTGCGATTTTAATTCCCATCTCTGCTCTGCCCCTTTACCGATAAATAGTGTATATAATCAACGGTCACTTTTGTAATAATTAAATAATTCCTACTATCATATTGAATTTTCTTAATATTGTCAAGAAGCTAACTATAAATGTATGAAAATATGTTGAATTCACATATTTTCGGCATCTAAATTTTAATTGATACAGAGAAATGAAAGAGGTGGAATACGTGTCATTACTAGATCTTTCATTGGAATTTCAGTTTTTATGGAACATATTTCTTTCACGAAAATAAAGTGAAAGTTTTCCTATTTCAGTTCAAAATCAATCCAACAAAGGGCTGAATTGCTGGAATTGAATTTGCAAGCGCAGAAATACAGACATTATTAACTGCTAGGGTAACTACAAAGGAAGTGGCAGTAGATGTAATTATCGTTAAATGCTAAAGAAACCTCTTTTTTGTTATAGAGAGGTTTCTTTAATAGAAAGGCTAAGTTAAGTGAAGTTTGGTGCTGTGGTATTTTGAAAGCATCTCACACAGTTTAGTTTTCTAATAGATAGTAAATAACCATCAGGATTATCAAAATGATTAATAAGGAAATCCCCTGGAATTTAATAAATCGGTAGAAATTCTCATTCTTTTTCTCTGAGGGTAAAGGTTTCTCTTTCCACTCCTCTAAATAATCAGGATTCCTTGACATTACACTACGAAATCTTCTAAATCCAAACGTAATTCCATCAAAGAAAGCTCCTCGTTTAATATACATAAACAGTCCGATAACGATATAGAAAAATGAAATGTAAAATAAGGTATTAATAAAATCAGTGAAATTATATTGTTTTGAAAAAATGAGGAAAGCGATGGAGGCAAAAACTAAATTAATGGCTAAGTATAAATATTGATTATTTTTCATATTAATTCACCTATTGTTGTTGTGATTTTTCTTAATGATATTGAAATAATTGCAGTTATTCATGATGAACGTTAGTATACCATATCTCCTTTAAAATGTTGAATAGAAGTGATTTTGAAAATATTTCTAATTGATACTTAAGTCATATGCAAAGCGACATTATCCGACAAAAGTTTGCAGAAATTACTATGTTTTGTAAAAAACTTTTGCATTCTTGTTTAAATAGCGATATAATTCTCATTACAGGTTATTGAATAGCTTCTATATCTTGAATTTTCAGAAAAAAACAACTATGAGGAGGACAAAGAAATGAAGCTTAAAAATTGGGCATTATTACTTGCCTTTGGTTTATTATTAAGTGTACTAGTTGCTTGTGGCAGCGGAGATGATAGCGCAAAAGACTCATCTGACAATGCAGCACAAGGGACAGAAAATACAGCAACAGACGGAGAAAAGGTACTTAATTTTGTTAATGGGGATACGATTCCGTCAATGGACCCATCTCTAGCAACTGATGAATTCGGCTTCCAGTTCTTAGGAACAACAATGGAAGGTTTATATCGTCTAGGTGAAAATGCACAACCTCAAGAAGGTATTGCAATTGACCATGAAGTAAGTAAAGATGGTCTTACTTGGACATTTAACTTGCGTGAAGATGCAAAATGGTCAAATGGTGACCCTGTAACTGCACATGACTTTGTATATGCGTGGCAGCGCGCAGTAAATCCTGACACAGGTTCAGAATACGGTCCATACATGATGAACGGTGTTATCAAAAATGCAACAGCAATCAGCACGGGTGAAGCGCCAGTTGAAGACTTAGGTGTTAAAGCTGATGGCGACTACACATTAGTTGTTGAATTAGAAAACCCTACAGCATACTTTGAATCATTAACAACATTTGGTACATTCTTACCATTAAATCAAAAATTTGTTGAGGAACAAGGCGATAAATTTGCTACAAGTTCTGATACATTACTTGCTAACGGTCCATTCCTATTAGAAGACTGGGAAAGCACAAGCAACTCATGGAATCTTGTGAAAAATGACGATTACTGGGATGCAGATACAGTTCAATTAGACAAGATGACTTATGAAGTAGTTAAGAAACCACAAACTGGTGTCGATTTATACGAGGCAGGTACAGTAGACCGTGCGCCATTATCATCAGATCTTGTGGATCAATATGCAACACATGCAGACTATACAGTTGAACCACAAACATCTATTTTCTATTTGAAAATGAACCAAACGAGAAACGAAGCACTTGCTAACACGAATATCCGTGCAGCAATCAGCAAAGCATTTAATAAAGAAGCAATTGTTAATGAAATTCTAAACAATGGATCACTTGTTGCGAATGGTATTATTCCAGCTGACTTTGCTCGATTGCCAGAAGGTTCATCAGACGCTGGAAAGGATTTCCGCGAAGTTAGCGGTGACCTTGTAACATATGATCTTGAAAAAGCACAAGAATACTGGGAAAAAGGTTTAGAAGAACTTGGAACAGATACAGTTGAACTTGAATTACTTGGTGATGATAGTGAAAGTGCTAAGGTAATGAGTGAGTATTTAGCGAATCAATTATCGACAAATCTTCCAGGTTTGACAGTAAAATTAAAAAACGTTCCATTTAAACAACGTCTTGATCTAGACACAAACATGGACTATGATCTTGTAGTTTCAGGTTGGGGTCCAGATTATCTTGATCCATATACTTTCTTAAACCTCTTCTTAACAGATGGTGAAAACAATAGAATGGGCTACTCAAACCCTGAATATGATGAATTAGTCAATGCAACGACAACAGATCTTGCAACTGACAATGTTGCACGATATGAAAACTTCCTAGCAGCTGAAAAAATTCTATTTGAAGATGCTGCAATTGCACCAATTTATCAAAAAGCAGTGGCACAATTAGTTTCACCAAAAGTACAAGGTGTTCTTGTAAATCCATTTGGTGCAACTTATGAATACAAATGGGCTAGTGTTGGTTCAGCAGAATAATTGATTAATATTTGCTAATCGAATAATATTGCTAATAATTGACAAGAGAGTTTGCCTCTAAAAGAGTCATGCTCTCTTGTTCCGTTTTGATTCAAGAGACTTATAATAATGAAAATTTTGTTATCTTTATATTCACAAAATTATAATTTAGGAGGTGCTGGTATGTTCCGCTATATACTACGACGGTTATTCTATATGTTAATTACACTATTCATTATCGCTACTGTTACATTCTTCCTTATGAAAATGCTGCCTGGTAGCCCGCTAAGCGCTGAAGATAAACTAAGTGAAGAACAAAAAGCCATCGTATTAGAAAAATACGGCTTAAATGACCCTGTACCAATTCAATATTTAAGGTATCTTGGTGGATTAGTAAAAGGTGATTTAGGAGTTTCCTTTGCTTTTGATAACACGCCAGTAACAAAAATATTAATGGATCGTATGGGCCCTTCACTACAATTAGGATTTCAAGCATTATTGATTGGGTCATTTTTAGGAATAATCTTGGGATTAATTGCAGCGGTATTTCGTAACGGTGCTATCGATTATACCTCAACAATTTTCGCTGTGTTAGGATCATCCATCCCCAACTTTGTATTCGCTGGATTACTGCAATATGTATTTGCAGTTCAATTAAACTGGTTCCCTGTTGCATTATGGGGAGGATTCGAATATTCCATTCTGCCAACCATCGCATTAATGATTTTCCCGATGGCTACAGCTGCCCGGTTTATTCGAACAGAAATGGTAGAGGTTTTAAATTCTAATTTTATACTTACTGCTCGTGCGAAAGGGATCAGTGAAACCGGAGTAGTATTCAGACATGGACTGCGTAACGGTTTAATTCCGCTGATTACAGTACTTGGCCCAATGGCAGTGAGTATGATAACGGGTTCCATGGTTATTGAGCAAATCTTTGCTATACCTGGAATTGGAGAGCAGTTTGTAACATCTGTTACTTTAAATGATTATCCGACAATTATGGGAACAACATTATTATTTGCATTTCTATTTGTTGTTATCATCTTAATCATTGACCTCCTTTACGGATTAATCGATCCTAGAATAAGAGTTTCAGGAGGTAATAATTAATATGGCTGCAAATAATCAAAATAAGATACCAAAGGAACTACTTGTTCCATTAGTGCGTAAAGAAGATACGAGTGAAAAGATCTCTGGTCCAAGCAGAACCTTTGGGCAGGATGCTAGAAGAACTTTTTTCAAAAATAAATTAGCAGTAGTTAGTGTGTTCTTAATTATCATTATTATTCTAATGAGTATTTTTGGACCTAGTATGAATGAACATGGTTCTGACGATCAGGATCTAATGAGAGCGAAAATGCCGCCACATGTACCTGTATTGGAAAACATTTCTTGGCTTGGTTTTGATGGGACATTAAGCGGAAAGTATCGCGGCGATAATGTAGAAGCGGCGACTGCAAATGCTGTCGCACGTTATGATAATAACGAAGAGTTTATTGACATTAAAGTTGTTGATGAAGGTGATGGCAGCAGAAATTCTGCGGTTGTCGATGCAACGTATCATATTTATGATGCAAAAGATATGTCCGGCGAGTATTTCTGGTTAGGAACAGATACACTCGGACGTGACCAATGGACACGTCTATGGGAAGGTACTAGGGTTTCATTGATCATTGCATTTGTTGCAGCGGTCATCGGACTTGTAGTAGGTGTTGCTTACGGTGGAATAGCTGGATTCTATGGTGGAAGAATCGATAACGTCATGATGCGGATTATCGAAATTCTTTCCGGAATACCAACCCTTGTCGTTGTTCTATTAATGATGCTTGTTCTTCAGCCAGGTATAACGTCAATTGTTATTGCCCTCTCGATTACAGGATGGACAGGGATGGCACGAATTGTGCGCGGGGAAGTTTTAAAACTTAAAAACCAAGAATTTGTCCTTGCTGCACGAACTTTGGGTCAATCAGATGGGAAAGTAATTATGAAACATTTATTACCGAATATCAGTGGAATTATCATTATTAATACAATGTTTACAATTCCAGATGCAATCTTCTTTGAAGCCTTCTTAAGCTTCATTGGTATGGGTATTGTTCCACCAGATGCGTCGCTTGGTTCATTGATTAATGCAGGTTTTGATAATTTGAGATTATATCCATATCTATTAGTGTACCCAGCAGTCTTGATTTCGTTAATTATGATTGCATTCAATCTAATTGGTGACGGATTACGTGATGCGTTTGATCCGAAAATGCATAAATAGGAAGGTAGGTGTTATTAAATGAGTAAATTATTAGAAGTCAAAGATTTAAAAGTATCATTTAACACCTACAATGGCGAGGTACAAGCTGTTCGTGGTGTAAGTTTTGATTTAAATAAAGGAGAAACTTTAGCAATTGTTGGTGAATCAGGTTCAGGTAAATCTGTAACATCAACAACGCTAATGGGACTGCTTCCGAAACCACATGGATTTGTTAAATCAGGTCAAATCCTATTTGAGGGAGAAGACCTCGTTAAGAAATCAGCAAAGGAAATGCAGGAAATCCGTGGAAATGATATTGCAATGGTGTTCCAAGACCCGATGTCTTCTCTTAATCCAACAATGAAGGTCGGCAATCAGATTATGGAAGGTCTGATTAAACATCAAAACATGAATCGTGCTGATGCAAAGAAAAAAGCAACGGAGTTACTGGAATTGGTTGGGATTCCCCAGCCAGATGTTCGAATGAACCAATTTCCACATCAATTTTCTGGTGGAATGCGTCAACGTGTTGTTATTGCAATTGCACTTGCATGTAACCCTAAATTATTGATTGCAGACGAGCCAACAACAGCACTTGATGTAACCATTCAAGCACAAATTTTGGAATTAATGAAGAAAGTCCAAGAGGAAACAAATAGTGCGTTAATTTTTATTACACATGACTTAGGTGTAGTTGCGAATGTTGCTGACCGAGTGGCAGTAATGTATGCGGGCAAAGTAGTAGAGGTTGGAACGGTAGACGACATCTTCTATAATCCGAAGCATCCATATACATGGGGATTACTCGGCTCTATGCCAACACTAGATAGCACAGATGAAGAACTCTATGCTATTCCTGGAAGTCCTCCAGATTTGCTTAATCCTCCAAAAGGAGATGCATTTGCACCAAGGAATAAGTTCGCTCTTGAAATTGATACTGTGATGGAGCCACCGATGTTTAAAGTATCGGACACCCATTATGCAGCGACATGGTTGCTTCATGAAGATGCACCGAAAATTGAGCCTCCAGAATCCGTAAAGCGTAGAATGCAAGGTTTTTCGAAAATGGAAGGTGAACAATAATGGCAGAAGATAAAATATTAGAAGTTATTAATTTGCAGAAGCATTTTGATGTTGGACGAAATAAAACGGTTAAGGCTGTTGATGGTGTATCTTTTGATATTCTTCGTGGTGAAACGTTTGGGCTTGTTGGTGAATCTGGATCAGGAAAGTCAACGACAGGAAGAACTATTATTCGTCTTTACAATGCAACAGGTGGAGAAGTTAAGTTTAATGGTGAAGATGTTCATGGAAAAAAATCCAAAGAAGAATTATTAAAATTCAATCGTAAAATGCAGATGATTTTCCAAGATCCATCTTCTTCACTAAACCCAAGAATGACGGTGCTGGACATTGTCGCAGAGGGATTAGATGTTCATAAACTAGTTAAAAACGATAAAGAACGAAAAGAACGTGTGGAAGAATTATTGGAAGTCGTTGGATTAAACCGTGAGCATGCTACAAGATTTCCGCATGAGTTCAGTGGTGGACAACGACAACGGATAGGGATTGCTCGTGCACTTGCAGTAGAACCCGAGTTCATTATTGCTGATGAACCAATCTCTGCACTTGACGTATCGATTCAAGCACAGGTTGTAAACTTGCTGAAGAAATTGCAAAGGGATCGTGGGCTAACGTATTTATTTATTGCGCATGACCTTTCAATGGTAAAATATATTAGTGATCGAATTGGCGTAATGTATTTAGGAAATCTAGTTGAGCTTGCAGATAGTGAAGAATTGTATAATAATCCAATTCACCCATACACGAAATCACTACTTTCTGCGATTCCTCTACCAGATCCAGAATATGAACGTAATCGCAAACGTATCACATATGATCCTACAGTTCATGATTCAAGTGAAGAGCCTGAATTTAGAGAAGTGAGCCCAAGACATTGGGTACGTTGCACAACAAAAGAATTTGAGCAGTACAAGATAGAAGCTGCTAAGAAATAGAGTATATCGGGACATGGAAGCTTATTCGCCTCCATGTCTTTTTTTTATCCGCAAATATATATCATTATCAATTAAATTTACATAATAAACTAATTTATGAATTGTTTGACAATTATTTAGAGTTATGTATAAAATACAACTACAAATATGATTTCATGAAGGGGGAGTTTCTGTGAAAAAGAAGTATTTATTACTGGCTATCTTCATGCTCTTTGTAGCAGTAATTTTAGCAGCGTGTGGGGAAGAAAGTAATGACGAGGGCGGACAATCAACAGATGGAGAAGAGAAGCCAAAATTCTTAACAATGTTGACTGGTGGAACAACTGGTACATACTATCCACTCGGTGGTGAAATGTCGAAGCTTATTACTGATGCAACGGATATTCAAACAGATCCACAATCCTCAAATGCCTCGGCAGATAATGTAATCGCTTTACAAGAGGGGGAGGCGGATATTGCTTTTGTACAAACCGACGTAGTTTCCTTTGCTGTTGAAGGAATTAATGCATTTGATGGAAACCCGGTCGATAATGTTGTAGCAATCGGTGCATTATACCCTGAGACTGTTCAAATTGTTACATCAGCTGATTCAGGAATAAATTCAGTTGAGGATTTAGCTGGGAAGAAAGTATCCGTAGGTGCTCCAGGTTCTGGAACATACGTAAATGCTGAACAGCTACTGGAAGTTCACGGAATGACAATGGATGATATTAATAAACAGAACTTAGATTTTGGTGAATCCACTGGTGGAATTCAAGATGGCAACATTGATGCGGCTTTTATCACAGCAGGTGCACCTACGGGGGCAGTAGATGGGCTAGCAGCGACAAATAAAATAATAGTCCTGCCAATCGAACAAGATAAAATCGATGCATTGATTGAAAAGTACCCTTACTATGCTGCGGATACTATTCCAGCTGGTACGTATGGTCTCGAAGATGAGACAAAGACTGTTGCAGTATTAGCGATGCTAGCAGTAAAGGATAGTCTTTCAGAGGATGTCGTTTACGATATTACAAAGGCAATCTATGAAGGGGCACCGAATATGGCACATGCTAAAGCTGAATTTATTAAGCTTGAAAATGCAGTAGATGGTATTGGCATCGATCTGCATCCTGGTGCAGAGAAGTATTATGAAGAAGAAGGGGTCCTAGAGTAGTTTTTGAGGCAGAAAAGAGTTTATCGAGGCAGGCTTACTAAAAGAATAAGTCGACTCAATCTGCCGCCTAAAGCTTGAGAATAATCAAGTATCCCAAAAAGAAAATTAGGCCGGCGATCATTTTTAGTGATTATTGCCGGCTTACATAATTAGCGACTAGATGTGATTGGGGTTTTACAATGAAATTAACCATTAGGAGAACATTTCTATGTTCGGTGATTCTTTTCATGCTAATGGGAATCCTATTTATTCCTTATCATACTGCACTTGTATTTTATGTAGAGAATACAAGTGAAATAGCTGCGTATCTTCCTTTAGATAAAGAGGATACGTTCCAAATTATTTTCACACACTCCATTCACTTAACAGATGTGGTTGAAAAGTATATCGTTACGGATAATTTAGAAATTATGCAGTATGAAATGATTTACGAAGAATTTGGGATCGGCATGCCATCGAACGCGGAAGAGGGACAAACATACGTATATGAGGATGGAAAGCATCATATTAAGGATGTTGACACGATCTTTCCCTTCATGAATATTAGAAATGGAAAGACCGTATCCGAGCATCGGCTCGTTTGGGGGGAAAACGCAGAGCATATCGTCTGGTTCAATCAATATTTTGTTCCGGGTGCATGGTTTAAGGTGAAAGCAACGAAACTATCATTATGGGAGCTTATGGAGGGGGTTAAAATCCATGACTGAATCTAAAAATCATCAGGAACTATCAGCTGAGGAACAAGAGGAAATTATGCAGAAGTTCGATGCTGAATCGCGAACAAGAAGCATAAAGGGTGCAATGGGAGTTGCTATCTTTATTATCTTAATTGCCTTTTCTGCTTTTCAAATATATACAGGAGCATTCGGACAATTCACAGCACAAATCCAGAGAACAATCCATTTAGGCTTCGCATTGGTACTTATTTTTCTGCTATTTCCTAGCAGAGTAAAAGGAAGTAAACGAAAAATAGTATGGTATGATTATGCACTCGCATTATTAGCACTCGTTGTTTGTGGTTACTGGCCAGTATTTTATGATACGCTAGTCCAGCAAATTGGTGGTATTGAAACGGTGCAGGTGATTATTGGTGGCTTGGCAATATTGCTTGTTCTGGAGGCTGCTAGAAGAGTGGTTGGTCTGCCGATTGCAATTATTGCTGTTGTCTTTATGGCGTACGCCGTGTTTGGGCAATACATGCCAGGAATGCTTGCACACCGGGGACTAAGTGTTTCGCAATTAATTGAAACAATGTTCTTTACAACTGATGGAATACTTGGAACACCATTACAGGTTTCTTCTACCTATATTTTCTTATTCCTATTGTTTGGCGCTTTTTTAGTGCAAACAGGGGTTGGAAATTACTTTAATGACTTGGCGATTGCAATTGCAGGCCGGCGAATTGGTGGACCTGCTAAGGTTGCAATATTTTCAAGCGCACTAGAAGGAACAATCTCAGGAAGCTCCGTTGCTAATGTGGTACAATCGGGTTCGTATACAATTCCGATGATGAAACGACTTGGATATAATAAGAACTTCGCCGGAGCGGTTGAGGCTGCCGCATCGACAGGTGGTCAGATTATGCCGCCAGTAATGGGAGCCGCGGCATTCTTAATGGTTGAGTTTGCCGGTGTGCCGTATTGGGAAATTGCAAAAGCAGCAGTCATACCAGCCATATTATATTTTTCAGGTATATGGATCATGACACATTTCGAAGCAAAGAAGCTTGGACTTCTAGGTTTACCAAAAGAAGATATTCCTTCTAAAAGGGAAGTCTTTAAGAAAATCTATTTACTGTCACCAATACTAGCAATCATTATCTTTTTATCGATGGGATTTAGTATTGAAAGGGCAGCACTATATGGTATCTTATTTACGATTATTGTAAGTTTGTTTAGAAAGGATACGAGAATAACTCCAGGGAAATTTGTGTTTGCATTAACAGAGGGAGCAAGATCGGCGCTAGGTGTTGCGGCTGCGACTGCCTGTGCAGGAATTATTGTTGGAGTCGTAACGAAAACCGGGTTAGGTTTAAAATTAGGGAATGGACTTGTTGGCTTAGCAACTTCCATCGCGAATTCACCGGAAACAATCCTGTTATTAACATTATTCTTTACGATGGTTACCTCGATTATATTAGGAATGGGTTCACCTACAACAGCAAACTATATTATTACATCGACGATTGCTCTGCCAGCAATCCTTGCATTGAATAATCAGCTCGATGTTGCCGTACCGGTTCTGGCTGGTCATATGTTCGTGTTCTATTTTGGAATTGTAGCCGATATAACACCACCTGTTGCATTAGCAGCATTTGCGGCGACTGGGATATCTGGTGGGGATCCAATTAAGACAGGAATAAATGCTTCTAAGTTAGCAATTGCAGCATTTATTATCCCATATATGTTCGTCTTCCAACCTGAACTGTTAATGATTGATACGACTGTTTTAGAAGTATTGTGGATAATATTTACAGCCATAACAGGAATGGTTGCGATTGGTGCAGGTCTCATTGGATTTTGGTACAGGAAAATCAATTGGCTAGAGAGAATAATAGCTGTAGTAGCAGGGCTTTTACTCATCTATCCAGAAGGTGTTACGGATGTAGTTGGTCTCGTCCTATTTGTTGGTATGGTTGTATTCCAATTAATGATAAATAAAGGAAAATCAAATGATGATAAGTTACTGAAGGCTGGTGGAGAGTGAAAATATGTGCATAAAGGTGGCCTGGAATCTTCCACGTCACCTTTTTTGGTGGATAACTTGTTTGTAACTTGTGATTATCCCCCATTTTCTGGGGATAAGTGCATAAATATGTGGATAAAAGTAGAATATTCTTATGATTGTTAATAAAAGAATGATTTGTTATAGCATTGTAGAACAACATAGCACTTTAGACGTAGTTCGGTATATATCAACAGCCTAATAGAAAAAGCAAATTCATGCGTGTATAATAAATAGTATATGTATGGTAGTTTACTAGTTCACTGCTCGTTAGATAAGTAAATAAAAACCTTCTCTCTACACTTTGAACTAAGGCTGGCTGTCATCTAAGTGTTTTACGAGTGAAGTTAGAATAAACGGAAGTAGTAAAGGACAGATAAGATTATGAAACGCAAAAAAACGATAAAGAAGGCTTTGTTACAATCCTTTCTAATTATGATGCTGTTTTTCGGTGTGTTTCTAGTAATATCGATTTTATCGATTGTTAATTATGATACAAATTATGAAATGGTTAACAAAGGTCCTCGAATATCGGATGAGGTGTATAATTATCGTCCACTTGTGGATAAGTATGCAGACGAACATGGGATTTCTGATTATGTGGATGTCTTGTTAGCAATTATGATGCAGGAATCTGGTGGCAGGGGAAATGATCCAATGCAATCATCAGAAAGCTATTGTGGGAAAGTTGGGTGTATTGATGACCCCGAGCTTTCTATTAAACAAGGAGTCTACTATTTCTCTAAAGTAATGGAGGATGCTAATGGCGACTTGGAATTAGCAATTCAATCGTATAACTTTGGCAAAGGCTTTATTAATTACGTGTTAGAGCAATCAGGAAGTTATACACAAGAGATTGCAATCGATTTTTCACAGGAAATGTATCAGAATGCACCAGATAAGAGTATTTATAGTTGTTTACGTGAAGAAGCGAAACAGTATGATGCATGTTATGGAGATATTTATTATGTTCAATCAGTTATGGCTTATCGAGAGGTATTAGCTGTAGAATTATAAACATAATGATATGATTAAAGGAAATTTAAGGAGGAATTCTAATGGTAAAAGCAATTCAAACAGACAAAGCACCAGCAGCAATTGGACCATATTCGCAAGCAATCGTAGCAGGAGATTTCGTTTATGTTTCAGGCCAAATTCCAATTAATCCGGATACATCTGAAGTTGTAGAAGGAATTGAAAAGCAAACAGAGCAAGTATTGAAAAACCTACAAGCTATTTTAGCTGAAGCAGGTACTGATTTTTCTAGCGTTGTTAAATTCACTATTTATTTAGCTTCAATGGAACATTTTACAACAGTTAATGAAATATACGGGGAATTCTTAGCAGAACCATATCCGGCCCGTGCAACAGTTGAGGTAAGCCGTTTACCGAAGGATGTCCTAGTTGAGATGGATGTTGTAGCATATACTAAATAGGGGGAAAGCTCATATGGATAATTTTACGTATTACAATCCGACAAGATTAATATTTGGAAAAGGCCAATTAGATGCTTTGCCAAATGAAATTGAGCAGTATGGCAAGAGGGTGCTCGTCGTTTATGGCGGAGGAAGTATCAAGCGCAATGGTATTTACGATAATATTATTAATAAATTAGCGGAAATAAATGCAGTAGTATTTGAGTTAGCAGGTGTAGAGCCTAACCCAAGAATTTCGACAGTCCGCAAAGGTGTCGAGATTTGTAAAAATGAAGCAATCGATTTTATCTTAGCTGTTGGTGGTGGAAGCACAATAGATTGTACCAAAGCAATCGCGGTTGGTGCTAAAACTGATATAGACATGTGGGATATTATTACTAGAAAAGCGCGTGCTAAAGATGCCCTGCCATTTGGTACAGTACTGACGTTAGCCGCGACCGGATCGGAAATGAATAGTGGTTCCGTTATAACAAATTGGGAGACAAAAGAAAAGTATGGATGGGGAATTGCGCCGTATACCTTTCCGAAATTTTCTATCCTTGATCCGATGCATACGGTTTCCGTTCCACGTGACCAAACAATCTATGGGATAGTCGACATGATGTCACATGTACTAGAACATTACTTCCATCAGGCAACCAATACGAAAGTTCAAGATCGTTTTTGTGAGGGTATTTTGACGACCGTAATAGAAACAGCGCCAAAACTACTCGACAATTTAGAGAGTTATGAGTATCGGGAGACGATTATGCTCAGTGGAACGCTAGCATTAAATAATATGCTAAACATTGGCTTCTCTGGTGATTGGGCTTCACATAATCTAGAGCATGCAGTTTCCGCAGTCCATGACATTCCACATGGTGGCGGGCTAGCGATTATCTTTCCAAACTGGATGAAGCATGTACTTGGCGATGAGAATGCACCACGCTTTAAGCAACTGGCTGTTCGTGTATTCAATGTGGATCCAACTGGGAAGTCAGACAGAGAAGTAGCCCTTGAAGGCATTAATCGATTACGAGCGTTTTGGACAAGTATTGGAGCACCAGCAACATTAGCTGATTATGATATTAATGAAAACTCAGTAGAATCTATGGCGGAAAAGACAGTTACGATGAGTGCAGAATACGGTGGATTTAAAAAACTTAATAAAGAGGATTCTCTTGCCATCTTTCAAGCGAGCTTGTAATTAACTGATATTTCCTGGGGAATATTGTAGAATAAAGATAAAAAAAGGAAGCACAAGGTCTTATTTCTCGCGTGCTTCCTTTAATATTACTTGTCTTGCATGGTGACGAGAGTGAAATGAATGTGAACGCTTAGCGGTATGATCAAATCGATACCAAGTGAATAACATAATAACCCCACATAAGATCAGCAGTATGCTTGTCACGAAGAATACTGCTGAGAAACCAAATGCTGCCGCAATAATTCCACCCATTGCTGGACCAATCACATTTCCTAAAAATCGTAAGCTCGTGTTGTACCCGAGAACTTCACCTTGCATGGAAAGTGGTGCAGCTTCTCTAATATATGCAATGCGTGCAGGGATAATCCCACCCATTGTTACTCCTAATAAAAATCGTAGCAGTACTAATTGCCAAAGACTCGTAACTAATGCGCCTGGGAGATAAACGATTCCTGATAATAGCAAGAGAAGGGTTAAAATTTTGATATGCCCAATTCTATCTCCGAGCTTGCCCCAGCTTCTTGCCATAAATAGATTACCTAAACCAGCAGCAGAAAATGCTACACCAGCAAAAAAGGCTATATTTACTGGACCATGAATCTCTTCGACAAATAAAGATAGGATTGGCTGAATACTAAAGTTTGCTATTTGTACAAGTGCAGATAACAGCAATACGACAAGTAATGTTGGCTTCCCGAAAATATGGCGTACAACATCTTTGCTAGAATAAGTCTTATAATCTCTCTTATCCGTAGAAAGTTTAACTTGAATTTCTTTTACACCAAATAAAACAAGCAATGCAGATAAGAATATTGTTATAGAGACCCATTTAAATGAATTTGCATACCCAAATGTGTCTGCAAGTACTCCGCCTAGCATTGGTCCAATTAATGCACCTGTAACACCACCAGTTTGCAGTGTTCCAAGTACTTTACCTGCAACTTCTTTTGGTGTTTGTGTCGAGATAAACGCTTGTGACATAGGGATAAATCCCGTTACAATTCCCATAAGGAGACGCAATAAAAAAAGCTGCCATACAGATGTGGCAAACCCCATTAAGAACACAGAAATACCAATACCAGCGGCCGATATAATCAAAATGTTCTTTCGACCAAATTTGTCGCCAATCCTTCCCCAGATTGGTGCAAAGATAAACGCGGTAACGAATGTCACAGCAAAAGTCAGTCCTGACCATGTTTGGACATATGAAGCGGAGAAGTTACCAAAGGAGCTAATGTATAAGGAGATGAATGGGATGACCATTGTCATACTTCCAGAAACAAAAAAGTTAGCAAACCACATGATTGCTAAATTACGTTTTACAGCTTGTGATGAATCAGTAATTGGATTGGACTCCTTTCCGAAAATACTTCGATACCCTAAATATACTGTACCCGAATTAATATTGGAAATAATATGCTCAAGAATAGATGGATGAAGATTTACAAATTACCAGATTCGAGAAATGCAAGAAATGGAGAAAAAAATATCCATAAAGTTATGAAAAGGTTATAATAGATAGGAATCCACATGTTGACTAAAGTAAGATTAATAATGTCGATTTATAAGGAGATTAAAATATGATGAAGTTACATTTGAAAAAGATTATTTCACTAGTTATTATCGTTAGTATCCTCCTCGGATTATCGATACCTGTATATGCAGCCACTGGACCGACGGATACAGAATCTATTAATGAGAAATTAGGACCGCCGATTGTTGTCTATGGTGGCACATTGTCAGAGGATCAGCGAAATGAAGTACGCGAAAAATTAGAAGTAAGCGACCCAGAAGCAGTTGTGGAATACGATGTTACTGGACAGGATGTTGTAAATTATATTAATGGTGATGCAAATGCTAGATTGTTTTCATCAGCAAAAATTGTGCGCCAGGAAGAAGGAAATGGGTTGACGATTAATATTGTTACGCCCGAAAATATTACAGAAGTGTCGAGTGACATGTACGCTAATGCATTACTAACAGCTGGTGTATCCGATGCAACGGTTGATGTCGTTTCTCCAGTTAAGGTATCAGGACATTCTGCATTAACTGGAATTTACAAGGCGTATGATGCAGAAGGCATAGAGCTAGACAAAGAGCGAATGGAAATTGCAAATGAAGAGCTCGGTGTAGCAACAGATCTGGCTGATAATGAAGGTATGTCACAAGAGAAGGTAAGTCAATTATTGACAGAAATTAAACAAATGATTGCTGACCAAAACCCCGCAACAAGGGAAGATGTCGAACAAATTGTTAGTGAACAATTACAAAATCTAGAAATCATGTTAAATGAAGCGGATCGACAAATGTTGATTGATCTATTTGATAAGATGCGTAATATTGATATAGATTTTGGGGCAGTTAAAACTCAACTTGAAGATATTGCTTCTTCGATTTCAGATAAAGCAAATGAATTAGGATTAGATGCTAGTTTCTGGGAGAAGGTAGCAAACTTCTTTAGTGAAATGTTCCAAGGGATAAGTAATTTCTTTGGTGGATTGTTCAAATAAAATAAGAGATTGATAAAGGGACTCTAGTAGTGGAGTCCTTTTTATTATGGCAATATCCGTTCCAATTTAGAGCATGTATCACCTCTTAGCGTACTTACAATTATACCTGTGACTCTTTCATTTAAAGTGCGAGGTAGCTTAGGTTAGCAAATGCTCACAGACCAGTCGCTCCGGAAATACACTACGCTTTCCGCGGGCGGCTGGTGAGCCTACTTGTGCTATCGCACTTCGTAGTCTCACCGAGGCCGTTCCTCCCGCAGGAGTCTTCGTGTATTTCCTTCGCTGGTATGAGCGAAATCTATATATGGGAAATTGTCGAACGCTAAATAACGCCGTGAATGAATCTTTCGCTGCGGACAATGAAAATCCTCAAAAATAGAACGGTTTTCTAACGAAGTATAACATTGTCGGAGTATTCCTTGTCCTGTGGTAATGACAAAGGCTGAAGATGCATCGGAAGTGCTTTTCTTCCATAGAAGCAGACCGGGTTGTCTATGGAATGCGACTGTCCTCAGAGGGATATCAATATTGAGCCTAGCTTGCACTTTATATCAATCTCGGATTATCATTCATCACCGCGCAGATAGTATTTAAAAACTTCCTCCCTGTATAACTATAACGTATGATGCCACTTTGAAATATGGTGGTACTCTAGTTTTCTAATGCAAGGCAACCTTCAGGAAGTTCCTAATCTATTATTCAATTAAACTTATATTTATTCAATTTTTACAATATATAGTATATAACTATAATATTATATTTTGTGACTTTTATAAAAATTGTGTTGATATATCTCAATATAATAGTATAATATCTATCACAGGTAATTTTGAATTGTCTGTTAAATAAAATAGATATGATAAGAGAGGGGTCAAAAGAATGAAGTGGAAGAGTTGGTCATTGCTTTTAACGTTATTACTCGCATTAGGAGTCTTGCTAGCTGCTTGTAGTGGAGATGAGCCCGCAGAAAGTGAGGACGATGGAACTGAGGAAGGTAATACGGAAGAACCCGCAGAATCAGAAGATACAGAAGGCACAGAGGAAGATACAGAAGCTTCGGCAAGTGGAGATGGTCTTGCTGCCGATCAAACATTTGATATAAATATTAGAACGGAGCCTCCATCATTACATCCTGGTCTTGCTTCAGATACTACTTCTGGGGCTGTACTCTATCAGATATTTGAAGGATTAATGCGAATAAATCAAGATGGTGAAGTGGAGGAAGCGATGGCTGAATCCTATGATGTGTCTGACGATTTGTTAACGTATACATTCCATATTCGTGAAGACGCTGTATGGTCAAATGGTGATCCAGTAACGGCGGGAGATTTTGAATACGCTTGGAAATGGGTATTAAATCCGGATAATGCAGACACTGACTATGCCTACCAATTATATGTTATTAAAGGAGCACAAGCTGCGAAAGAAGAAGGTGCTTCAAGCGATGATATTGGTGTCACCGCCATAGATGAAAAGACGTTAGAAGTCATACTTGAACAACCAACACCGTATTTCTTAGATCTTACTGCTTTCTATACCTACTATCCAGTCAACCAAAAGGTAGTTGAGGGCGCAACTGACTGGGCACTTAATGTAACGGATACGTATGTTACCAATGGACCGTTCTTAATCGAATCATGGGCACATAAAGATCAAATCGTACTGAAGAAGAATCCTGAATATTGGGATGCAGATACTGTAAAATTAGAAACAATTAATATGTATATGATTGATGATGAAAATACTTCTTTAGAGATGTTTAATAGTGGGGAATTGGACTGGGCTGGAGATCCAACAGACGCATTGCCATTATCAGCGATTCCGTCATTAAAAGCGGACGGTTCATTAAACATTTCACCATTAGCAGGGGTGTATTACTATGCATTTAATACAGAAGTAGAACCATTTAATAATGTTAATATCAGGAAGGCTTTTGCTCTTGCAATAAATCGTGAAGGTATTGTCCAAAGTGTTACACAACGTGAGGAAATCCCAGCAATGGCACTTGTACCTCCATCGATTTGGGAGGAAAGTGAGGAAGGCTACTTTAAAGATAATGATGTGGAGACGGCGAAAGAGTATTTAGCAACTGGACTAGAGGAACTAGGATTAGAAGAGCTACCGGCAATTAGTCTCTCCTATAATACGAGTGAAGCACATGCGGCAATTGCACAAGCTGTACAAGATATGTGGAGACAGAATTTAGGGGTTGAGGTAACACTTAATAATGAAGAGTGGAATGTTTACCTTGATAGTATGAGCGCAGGTAATTTCCAAACAGGTCGTATGGGCTGGCTTGCAGATTTTAACGACGCAATTAATTTTATCGAGCTTTTCCAATCTGTCGGTGGTAACAACTATACGAACTGGGAAAGCGAAGAATATTCAAATCTGATTGAACAATCAAGAACAGAAACAGATCCAGATGCGCGTAAAGAAATTTTACGTGAAGCGGAAGCAATATTTATGGAGGATCTACCAATCGCTCCAATTTACTTCTACACGAATGCATGGCTAAGCAAGGACTTTGTAAAAGATTTAGAAGTATCGCCGCTTGGTGGGGTACAGTTTAAGTGGGCATATCTTGCCGAGGAATAAATCTAATTTGTAATTAAAATGGTGTATTTCAACGTAAGGCGTATAGATGTATCTGTATGCCTTATGTTGATTCCCATTAATAATTTCAAATTACATAAGGCAATCATTATCCACATAATGTATGCTTCCTCAAATTATTATGGAGGTGAACGTTCTTGGTTAAATACTTACTCAAAAGAATTGGCTATATCATTCTTTCCTTATTTTTAATCGTTACAGTTACTTTTATCTTAATGAAGGCTGCACCAGGTGGGCCTTTTGCATCGGAACGAGCATTAACACCAGCAATTGAAGCACAGATGAATGAAGCATATGGATTTAATGATCCAATTCATGAACAATATTTCACATATCTTATTAATGCATTCACATTCGACTTTGGTCCGTCTTTTAAATATGTTGGACAAGAAGTTACAGAAATTATTGGCAGGAGCTTCCCTTATTCATTAATACTTGGATTAGAAGCTATCTTTATCGCAATATCGTTTGGAGTTTTACTAGGGGTTCTTGCAGCTGTACAGCATAATAAATTTGGCGATTATATGGCAATGGTCATTGCTGTCTTAGGAATTTCTGTTCCAAGCTTCATTATGGCTGCAGTCTTACAATATATCTTCGCAATTTATCTTCAAGTTTTACCGATTGCTAGATTCGAGTCGTTTGCACACACAATTTTACCAGCAATTGCCTTAGCGACAACGCCATTAGCCTTTATTGCGAGGCTGATGCGATCGAGTATGATAGATGTTTTAAATCGAGATTATATTAAAACGGCAAAATCGAAAGGGCTCAGTGAACGAGTTGTAACCTATAAGCATGCATTGCGCAATGCAATATTACCAGTTGTCTCTTACTTAGGTCCACTAGTTGTAACAATACTTACGGGTAGTTTTGTGATTGAGAAGATTTTTGGGATTCCTGGTTTAGGTAGTGAGTTTGTTGTGAGTGTTACCAATCGGGATTATACGGTAATTATGGGGACTACCGTCTTCTTCAGCGTTCTTCTTTTGTTTTCGATTTTAATCGTCGATCTTCTATATGGATTAATTGATCCACGCATTAAAGTAACATCGAAAGAGGGGGATAAGTAATGGAGCATCGACAATTAAAGAAAATCGATTTTGAACCATTACAATTAAAACAATCAGAGGCGGAGAAAATCGTTGGCGAAAGTACCTCTTATTGGAAGGATGCTTGGCGTCGATTTAGAAAGAATAAACTAGCATTTTTAGGAATTGTTATCATTCTATTATTAGGAATAATGGCAATCATTGGTGGTCCTATCTCTGGGCAGAACTATTATGAAAACCGATTATTGGAAGCAAACCAGCCACCATCTGCTGAGCATTGGTTTGGTACGGATAATTTAGGGAGAGATGTATTTGCAAGAACATGGTATGGTGCACAAATCTCCTTATTTATAGGTTTAATGGCAGCCCTGATTGATTTAGTAATCGGTGTTATTTGGGGGGCAGTTGCAGGTTTCTTCGGTGGAAAAGTCGATGAGATTCTAATGCGAATTGCAGATGTCTTATATGGTGTACCATATTTATTAGTTGTTATTTTGCTATTGGTCGTATTGCCGCAGAATTTATGGACGTTAATTATTGCGATGACGATAACAGGGTGGATCAATATGGCAAGAATTGTCCGTGGACAAGTTATACAGCTTCGATCAGAAGAATTTGTTATGGCATCAAGATCGTTGGGAGCTAGTAATGGTAGATTATTAGTAAGACACCTCATTCCTAATACTCTGGGCCCCATTTTGGTTACGTTAACGCTAACAATTCCGAGTGCTATTTTTACAGAATCATTCTTGAGTTTTCTAGGTATTGGTGTTCAAGCTCCACTAGCAAGTTGGGGAACGATGTCGTCTGATGCTCTACCCGCATTACAATACTACCCAAATCAACTATTCTTTCCAGCAGTATTTATTTGTATAACGATGCTAGCATTTAATGTTGTTGGTGATGGAATGAGAGATGCATTGGATCCGAATGAACGCTAATAAAGGGAGGACGTAAAAGATGAGCAAACTCTTAGAAGTAAAGAATCTTTCAGTATCGTTTGATACATATGGAGCAGAAGTAAAAGCGGTACGGGATGTTAGTTTTCAATTAAACAAAAAGGAAACGCTTGCAATTGTAGGTGAGTCTGGTTCTGGTAAAAGTGTGACAGCCCAATCGGTGATGCGGCTTGTCCCAACACCACCGGGGAAATTCGTCGGTGGCGAAATTCGATATAATGAGGAAAATCTGCTGCAAAAAACTGAAAAGCAGATGGAAAGTATTCGTGGGAAGGAAATAAGTATGATCTTCCAAGACCCAATGACTTCTTTAAATCCGACGATGACAATTGGTAAGCAAATTGCGGAAGGATTAATAAAACACCAAAATATGTCGAAGAAGGAAGCACATCTTCGGGGTATTCAGTTATTAAAATTAGTTGGCATTCCAACTCCAGAGGTACGAATTAAACAATATCCACATCAATATTCGGGTGGAATGCGACAACGTGCGATGATTGCCATTGCGCTGTCATGTAATCCTAAAATCCTGATTGCCGATGAACCGACAACCGCATTAGATGTAACTATTCAAGCGCAAATCCTTGAACTAATGCGTCAAATACAGGAGGAAACAGGTACAGCAATCATATTAATTACGCATGATTTAGGTGTAGTTGCAAATACAGCTAGTCGAGTAGCTGTCATGTATGGTGGTAAGATTGTGGAAACAGGTACAGTGGATGAGATATTTTATGAACCAAAGCACCCTTATACTTGGGGATTACTAGGTTCCATGCCGAAGCTCGACACGGAACAGGAGGAACTACAGGTTATTCCAGGTTCCCCGCCAGATTTAGCCGAACCACCAAAAGGATGTCCATTTGTAGCACGTTGTCCATACGCTATGAATGTTTGCAGTGACTATATGCCAGCGTATACGTCTGTTTCTTCCACCCATGAAGCAGCTTGCTGGTTGATAGATGCGCGAGCACCTAAAGTAGATATCCCTGAATCTGCAATAGTAGAAGGGAAGGATATCTATGTCATATGAAAAAGAAAAGCTGCTGGAAATAAAAGATTTAAAAAAACACTTTAAACTAGACAGAAACAGTGTATTAAAGGCTGTAGATGGAATTACATTTGATATATATAAAGGAGAAGCATTCGGACTCGTTGGGGAATCTGGTTGTGGGAAATCTACTGCGGGTAGGGCAATCATGAGACTATATGGAGCAACGGAAGGGAAAGTGACATTTGATGGAGAGGATGTTCATCAGGCTAAATCGAAAAAGCAATTAAAGGCATTTAATCGCTCAATGCAAATGATTTTCCAGGATCCTTATGCATCTCTGAACCCAAGGATGACGGTAAAAGATATTATTGCAGAAGGTATCGACATTCATGGATTGATTAAATCGTCAAAAGAAAGAACTATTCGCGTCAATGAATTACTAGAAATTGTTGGCCTGAACAAAGACCATGGTAATCGCTATCCGCATGAATTTAGTGGTGGACAACGCCAACGGATTGGAATTGCCCGTGCATTAGCAGTTAGCCCGGAATTCATTGTTGCTGATGAGCCGATCTCAGCATTAGATGTTTCGATACAGGCCCAGGTTGTAAATTTGCTGAAACGACTGCAAAGGGAGCATGGCTTAACTTATCTTTTCATTGCCCATGATTTATCAATGGTGAAACATATTAGTGATCGTGTTGGAGTAATGTACTTAGGAAAAATAGCGGAAATCGCAAAAAGTGATGAACTATATCGTGAACCATTGCATCCCTATACAAAAGCATTAATAAGCGCTATTCCAATTGCGAATCCAAGGGTCGAGCGATCACGTGAACGAATCATATTAGAAGGCGATGTTCCAAGCCCTGTTAATCCACCAAGTGGTTGCAGATTCCGAACGAGGTGCCCACTAGCAATGGATGTTTGTGCAAAAGTAGAACCAACATGGCAGGAATATAAGCAAGAACATTGGGTGGCATGTCATGTGTATGATGATAATTATAACGAGGAATATAAAAATAGAGTTAATAAAAAGATAGAAAATTTACAAGTATAATGTTGAGAATGTAAAGGATTTTTGTTGCAAAATCTATTATTCTATGACTTTTGTAATGTATCTTGTAAAATATGAGACTTTTATATCAAAATTATTACATTTGTAATATTATTGCCCAAATCAGTCATTCTTGTAATAGACTCTTAAACGCCTTGTAACTGTATTCGATATTATCCTGTGTTAGTATTGGGTTTGTCAGAAATTTAAGGAGGAACCCAAATGAAGAAATTTGTAGCGGCAATTGCTACTGGGATTATCATTGCTGGCGCAGCTGTAACGAATGTTTCCGCAGAGGAATACGAAGTACAAAAAGGTGATAGCCTTTGGGATATTGCAAATGAAACTAATACGACTGTAGATGAATTGATAGATATAAACGAACTTAAAGACTCAGTAATTCACCCAAAACAATTAATTATTATTAAAGATAAATATTCAGTGCGCCCAGGTGATACATTATCAAGTATCGCTAACGAGCAAAATGTTACGTTGAAAGATTTAAGAGAGTGGAATGATTTAAGAACAGACCTAATCGTTATTGGTCAAGAATTATCAATTAAGAATGGTAATGTAAAGCAAGATGACATAGCAGTAACGAAGGAATCTAGTAAGCCAGCAACTACAGATGCAACATCTAGTGAAAAAAATACACAGAATACTGCATCAGCACAAACAGAAGCACCAAAGAGTGAAACACAAGAAAAGCAAGCTCCACAAGGTAAAACAATTTCAGTGAAAGCAACAGCATATACTGCAAAATGTGAGGGTTGTTCTGGTCTAACGTATACAGGTGTTGACCTTAATGCAAATCCTAATGCAAAAGTAATTGCTGTTGATCCTAACGTTATTCCACTAGGTTCAGAAGTTTACGTGGAAGGTTACGGATATGCAACAGCGGCTGATATCGGCGGCGCTATTAAAGGTAACAAGATTGACATTCATGTCCCAACAACAAATGAAGCAATGAATTGGGGCGTTCGTACAGTTGACGTAACAATTGTTAAATAATGCCAGCAAAAAGGAAAGCATCTATATAATAATGCTTTCCTTTTTTTTGAGCTCTAAACCTATATATCTATCTTATATTAAGCGATACATTGATTTTCTTAGAATGATTATTGTCCTGGATTACTTCGGTAGGTTCATCGGTTAATTGCTTAAATCCTACCAGGCCAATGCCGATAATAATGGCTGCAAACAGGGTAACTAATACTTTTCTCATCAAATAATGCCTCCAAAAGTTGTTTCTATTCCCATTATAATAAAAAACATTGTAATTAACCATTGGGAATTCTTTCAATAATTAGGAATAACCATCAAATTATAATCATAGAAAGAGAGTAGATATCATTTATTGGTGGCTACGAAAATATTAAAGACTTTCTCGCAGTATACATGCAGTGACGTTTACTGTTAATTATGATAAATTGCAAATGAAGTAAGCGCAACCATTGTAAGGGGGAAGTGAAAAATGACAAGTAAGGCATTGAATCAGTTTCTAGATGAAAGTATTGCTAATTTGAAAGAGCATGGTCTATATAATGAGATTGATGTCGTACAGGGGGCAAATGGACCAATCATTACGATCAATGGACAAGAAAAAATTAATCTTTCATCAAATAATTATTTAGGTCTAGCCACAGATAATCGATTAATGGTAGCAGCAAAGCAAGCGGTTGATACCTATGGTGTAGGGGCTGGAGCTGTTCGAACGATAAATGGAACGCTTGATTTACATATTCAGCTAGAGGAAAAACTAGCGCAATTCAAGGGGACAGAAGCGGCTATTTCCTATCAATCTGGGTTTAATTGCAATATGGCGGCAATTTCTGCAGTGATGGATAAAAATGATGCAATCCTTTCTGATTCACTAAACCATGCATCGATTATCGATGGATGTCGTCTATCAAAGGCAAAAATAATTCAGTTTGAGCATTCTGACATGAAGGACCTTCGCCAAAAGGCTAGGAAAGCGGTCCAATCTGGAGCATATAAAAAAGTTATGGTTATTTCCGATGGGGTATTTTCGATGGATGGAGATATTGCAAATCTCCCGGGGATCGTTGAAATTGCCAAAGAATTTGACCTGATTACTTATGTTGATGATGCACATGGTTCTGGGGTAACGGGAAATGGAGCCGGAACAGTTAAACACTTTGGACTTGAGAAGCAAATAGATTTTCAAATGGGGACTCTCTCGAAGGCAATTGGTGTTGTTGGTGGATATGTCGCTGGAAAAGAAAATCTAATCAACTGGTTAAAAGTGCGCTCACGTCCCTTTTTATTCTCAACTGCACTATCTCCAGCTGATACGATTGCGAGCGCAAAGGCGCTTGAAATATTAATGGATAGTAAGGAGTTAAATGTTCAACTATGGGAAAATGGTAATTATTTAAAGAATGGATTAATGAAATTAGGGTTTAACATTGGACATAGTGAAACACCGATTACCCCTTGTATTATTGGGGATGAGAAGAAGGCTCAAATGTTTAGTAAGCGATTAAATGAAGAAGGGGTCTATGCGAAGGCAATTGTTTTTCCAACAGTGCCAAGAGGAACCGGGCGTGTTCGCAATATGCCAACATCTGCACATACAAAAGAAATGTTAGATGAAGCCATTTCAGTTTACGAGCAGGTTGGGAAAGAGCTAGGCATCATTTAATTAATCATTTTGTAACAAAGGGGTACTGGAAATGAAACGAATTCTAGTAACTGGTGCGCTTGGTCAAATAGGAACAGAGCTTGTTGCTAAGCTGCGTGAAACTTATGGAACAATGAATGTTATTGCAACAGATATACGTGCCTGCGATGCTAATGTTATTGAAAAGAAGGGTCCATTTGAAGTAGTTGATGTAACAGAGGAGGCAGGGATCTACTACGTTGCTGCAAAATATCAAGTAGACACAATAATCCATTTAGCATCCTTATTGTCTGCTAATGCGGAGAGGAATCCAAGGCTTGCGTGGAATATTAATATGGGAGGATTGATAAATACATTAGAAGTTGCTAGAGAGCTTAATTTAAAATTTTTTACACCAAGCTCGATAGGTGCTTTTGGACCTTCCACACCGAAAAATCTTACACCACAAAATACGTTCCAACGTCCAACGACAATGTACGGCCTCAGTAAGGTTGCTGGAGAATTATTATGTGATTATTATTTTAAGCGATTTGGAGTCGATACACGTGGCCTGCGTTTTCCAGGGTTAATTTCATATATTGCACCACCAGGAGGAGGAACGACTGATTATGCAGTGGAAATATATTATCATGCAGTGAAAAATAAAGCATATACGTCTTATATTAAAGAAGGAACAACACTAGATATGATGTATATGCCCGATGCAATTAATGCAATTATTACCCTGATGGAGGAGAATCCCGAAAAACTGCTGCATCGTAATGCCTACAATGTGTCAGCATTCTCTGCAGCCCCAGAGGATTTTGCTGCTATAATTCGGAAGTATATACCGACGTTTAAATTAGATTATCAAGTAGATCCTACAAGGCAAGTTATTGCGGATAGCTGGCCAAACGCCATCGACTCCTCTGCAGCAGTAAATGAATGGGGATTTCGGGTGGAATATGATTTAGAAAAGCTGACGAAGGATATGCTAGAGAAAATTACTGGGAAGTTAGGAATGGAGTAAGATATCATCAGGAGGAGAAATAAATCAGCAGGAGTGCGTAGATATCGTCAGGAGAAAAAATAAATCAGCAGGAGAGCGCGGATATCGTCAGGAGGACAAATAAATCAGCAGGAGCGCGCAGATATCGTCAGGAGAAGAAATAAATCAGCAGGAGCGGGCGGATATCGTCAGGAGAAAAAATAAATCAGCAGGAGCGCACAGATATCGTCAGGAGTGCAGCAAGAAAACAATCATAAGTAAAAAATACGTCCTCCCAATGGAAGAACGCATCATTCATTATTAAACAGCATACATCTCACGAATTCTCTTTTGAATGTCTTTATCTTGAACATATTCATCGTAGCTGATTTCTTTATCTAAGATTCCGCTTGGTGTGATTTCAATCAGGCGATTTGCAATACTATTAACAAATTGATGGTCATGTGATGTAAACAGGATAGACCCTTTAAATTTAATTAAACCATTATTTAATGATGTGATTGATTCAAGATCTAAATGGTTTGTTGGCTCATCAAGGATTAATACATTTGCACTTGAAAGCATCATTTTCGAAAGCATGCAACGAACTTTCTCTCCACCAGATAATACATTTGCCTTCTTCAAAGCTTCTTCGCCAGAGAATAACATTCTACCTAGGAATCCACGTAAGAAAGTTTCTGTTTGTTCATCTGGTGATGAATATTGACGTAACCAATCAACTAGTGAAAGCTCATTATTTTCGAAGAACTCACTATTGTCTTTTGGAAAATAAGATTGAGAGGTTGTCACACCCCATTTATATGAACCAGAATCAGGCTCAAGCTCGCCAGTTAGGATTTTGAATAAAGTCGTTTTTGCAATATCATCCTGTCCAAGGAATGCGACTTTGTCGTCTTTATTTATAGTGAAGCTAATATTATCCAATACTTTCTTGCCGCCGATAGTTTTCGTAAGTCCTTCGACACGTAATAAATCATTACCAATTTCACGTTCAGGAGTAAAGGCGATATATGGATATTTACGTGATGATGGTCGAATATCATCAAGTGTAATATTTTCAAGCATCTTCTTACGAGAAGTTGCTTGTTTTGATTTCGATGCATTTGCACTAAAACGAGCAACGAAGGCTTGAAGTTCTTTAATCTTTTCTTCCTTCTTCTTGTTAGCATCTTGCGCCATTTGCGTTGCTAGCTGACTAGATTCATACCAGAAATCATAGTTACCAACGTAGATTTGAATTTTACCAAAGTCAACATCCGCAATATGTGTACATACCTTATTTAGGAAGTGACGGTCATGGGAAACGACAATAACAGTATTCTCGAAATTGATTAGGAATTCTTCTAGCCATTGAATTGCCTGTAGATCAAGACCGTTTGTCGGCTCATCGAGCAGCAGAATATCCGGATTACCGAATAAACTTTGTGCTAGCAATACTTTTACTTTTTGGTCTTCTGGTAATTCGCTCATTTTCTTCGTATGAAGGGACTCATCAATGCCAAGGCCTTTTAATAAAATGGCTGCATCTGATTCAGCTTCCCAACCATTCATTTCTGCGAATTCACCTTCAAGCTCAGCTGCACGCATTCCATCTTCCTCTGAGAAGTCGGCTTTCATGTAAATTGCGTCTTTCTCCTGCTTCACTTTATATAATTTCTCAAAGCCGATTAATACGGTATCTAATACTTCGTGATCTTCAAAGGCAAAGTGGTCCTGTTTCAACATCGTTAGTCGCTCACCAGGAGACATGGAAACATTTCCTGTTTGTGGTTCAACTTCACCAGATAACACTTTTAGAAAAGTCGACTTTCCAGCACCATTTGCGCCAATGACACCATAACAGTTACCAGGAGTGAATTTTAAGTTAACATCTTCAAAAAGTTTCTTGTCACCATATCGTAAACTAACATTATTTACAGTTATCATAATTAATTGTTTCCTCCAATTAAATAAATAGTAATCAAGGTTAGCTTACGTCATTTAAGGGTCTTCGTCAATGTAAAACTGTTATCTATTATAATAGGAAGTGATTTTTTTATTGAAGGTATTATAAAATTTCCAATTTTTAGTGACTAATGGAAAATAAAGCTATATTTTTAAGTGAAGATGTGAGAAAATGAATTCCTATCCAATAGATTGGGGAAGGAGTGAATTGGATGGGAAAAAGAACAATCTATTTCCTGTTTACTGATACAGGGACCGTATTATCGAGGACAATCCATTATTATACGAGGACATCCTATAATCATGTTTCCATAAGCTATGATCATACATTGAAGGATGTTTATAGTTTTGGGCGTAAAAATCCAAATAACCCATTTATTGGCGGGTTTGTAAAAGAAGATATTCATAGTGACTTCTTTAAAAAATCTGAGTGCGCCATTTATCGATATCAACTAAGTGAAGCGGAATATCAATCTGTTATCCGTAACATTGAAGAAATAGAAGCAAGAAAACATGATTATAAATATAATTTCATTGGTCTGTTTGGGATATTATTGCAAATTGAGATTAAACGTAAGAACGCTTTCTTCTGTTCGCAATTCGTTGCAACCGTTTTGAAAGATTCCGAGAGATTTGAATTTGGCAAGCCTCCTAGT
This sequence comes from Oceanobacillus chungangensis, assembly GCF_003369565.1. Taxonomy (GTDB): domain Bacteria; phylum Bacillota; class Bacilli; order Bacillales; family Amphibacillaceae; genus Oceanobacillus; species Oceanobacillus chungangensis. The sequence goes on from NZ_PIOD01000005.1 coordinate 96,603, forward strand.
CTAACTACTCCTGCTGATCTTCGCATGTACGAAGGGATGCAATTAATTTACCAAGGAATATTAGAGGATTACCAGCCTGAGCATGCGATTGAAGAAAGAAAGTTAGTCATTGGTGATCAAATTTCACCTAAGCAATCATTTACATTTTTCTTATCTAATACAGTTAAACGCTTCGTGATGAAGTAAGAAGAACTTTACGATCGTAGAGTTCTTTTTTTAACTTCTTTGCAATGTTTATTATTAAATTGCGACAAAACTTATGATAACGATTGCTCATGGCCGACCGCTGCAGAAATACACTACGCTTTCCGTGGGCGTCAAGCCCTAAAAAGCGCTAAGGTCTTTACCGTCTTCGCTGTTCCCACCGGACAAGAAAAGCTTCAACGTTACATCGCAATCAGACAATTTAAACTTTATTTTCGAGGAGTCCTCGTGTACTTCCTCACTGGGTATGTGCGTTATCAATTATTGAACAGATGATTTTTTTAATCATTTTCGTGCGTTGATCGTCGTTGTGAACAGGTGGCTCCTTGAAAAATGAAGAGTTGCTATAAGGTTTGCTATTGTCCGTAGTGGATATCAACATTGCTGCTATGTGGCAGAATAATCAACCTCTATATTACCATCCTTTATTCAGAAAAATAACGAATCTTTTCAGGGGGACGATTCACAGCAGTCCAAATTCTTAGCGAACAGTCTAGAAAAAGCAAGTTGTATGGTGAATGGAAGAACCTACTTCAAGCATCTCAATCAATCCCAAATGATTGATAGGGTACATTAATTTTAAACACTAAGTTATTTGCTTCCAGGTCGATATGTTCTACCGCGACATGGAAATTACTTTTCATTTTTATTTCCGTCACGGCAAGATAGATTGCCTCCTCATTTGGAACTATTGTTACCCATTCGGGCATCGATAAATATTCCTTCATGAATTCCATGATGATTTTATTAGGCAATTCTAGTAAGCCAACGGAAATCGAGCGGAGCTTTAAAATAATATCCCCATTTTCCTGTACAAGTGGTTCAAGATGAACGGCGAGCGGTACAGTAGTTGAGAAAACGGGTAATTCCCCAATTAATTGCACATCATCATCAAGAGAAACTTGATATTGATGCTCGGAACCCTTCTGGAGCTGAGCAAGGTAAGTATTGATTAAATCATTTAAGTTTTTCTTCGTTGTTCGCACGAAAAATTCGGAGCTTACGTTTTTCTCATTCTCTTCATTTAAAGTGATATCTCCACGTGATCCAGGCCAAAAAACAAGAGCTGCAATCAAGATGATAAAGGCAATATTTAGAGCAAGTAAGCTATAAAAGAGAGTTTTCCATTTATTTTTCTCTTTCAAACGCTGGTTTCGAGTGGACATGTTCTTCATCCTTCTCTTTTGTAATATACGCTAATACACGAGTTGCAATTCGGTGATAGCCAATGTAATTTGGATGAAAGTTATCCTCTGCCAAAAGATTAATATTCCTTTCCTGGAATAAATCATCTGTAGGGATAAACGTAAGGTTGCTATAGCGTTCAGTAATAAGCCTTGTCGTATTATTCCAAGATTCAACTATCATATTCAGTTCCTTAATATCTGAAAAATATCGTTCAAAGGGATTATAAAAACCAATTAAATAGATTTTCGAACTTGGGTTCAATTCTCGTATCTGTTCGATAATGCGGATTACATTTTTTCCGAATTCCATTTGTTTTGGTGCAAAGTCTTCTATCTGCAAATCTGTAATATTCTCTCTCACTACTTGTAGTATATCATTTGCGCCAATTGTAATTAATACGATATTCGAATCTTTCATTGCGGTAAAGACTTCCTCTTTATTTAATTGCTGCAATAGTTGTGCTGAACTAATTCCGCGTTTGCCAAAATTATTAAATTTCGCGATTTGACGTCCATCATTAAGGGTACGATCAAGAATGCCGACATATCCACCACGTTTAGTAGTATCACCAAACCCTTCTGTAAGTGAATCGCCAATTGCAACAATTTGTGTGCCATGAACAGGAATTGCCTCAATTGTCCAATGAACAGCCTCAATAATTTTATCTGGAAGGGCAACTTCTTTCAGATTCATGTCGTCTACTGGGGTTTCTCTTTCAACAGGTTTCTTATAAACTACTTGCTGTTCCTTCTGTGGGGATAAAAAGGAGTCTTGCTGTTCGGGTTCAGTACGATTTAAAAAATATATCATACAAGTACTAATTGTAAAAATAAAAATTATAAAAAATAAAAACAATTTTTTCATCTAATCACACCTATACATAGCTAGTATATATTATGATAAAAAATTGCTAGATGACTTCATTAAAAAGTACATCTTCATAATGTATACCCTAATATTGTAAGCAATATTAATGAAAGTTAAACACTGTCCAATAAAAATAGGTTAATTTACCTCCGTTATTGTTATCGTAATTAATTAAGACGTAATAGTGATGTTAATTTCTACTCCACGAATTGATTTTGCACAGATATGGTAGGCGATAAGTGGCATATTAACAATTTCGCTGACTAATTGTTATCGTTTAAATTTGAAGCTTATAGAAAATAAAAAATAAGATGTCTCCAAAAGATAGGTGACATCTTATAAAAAGCTAAAATTAGTGACTTAGAAGATTTCAATCAAACGTTTGATTGAAATCTTCAGACAAGTACCAGGGCTGAATATAGTAGGTTTCATTCGATGAAAAATCTATCCTAATCATACGACAGTCACTACATTCGTCGATTGTCCTCTCGCTTTTATAAATTCTGTATAAATATCCTTGTTACTGATAACTGTAATCCCGGCTGCCTTCGCATGCTCAACTGTGTTATCTGCCTTCGCAAGATGCTCCACCCAAAGGATTTTACCTTGTTTATTAATGATTTGTTCGATAGACGAAATTGGTAGGGTGCCATCAGCAGTCCATACTGCATCAACTTCAACTGGAATGTCTTCTAAAGTTTGATAGCTGGTGTTTTCCCCGAAAGAAATAATTTGGTATCCAGACGATGCTAATTTTTTGATCGCATGATTTGTTTGCCCTGAAGTTGCAATTACTTTCTTACGAATACCAGCTTCATCTCGATTAAATGGAGAAGTGAGCAACCATTTAATAGCATCTTCATCGGTTGTTTTTAAAGTCTTAGCTTCTCCAACAGCAATAGCAATGGCCTGGTCCAAATCAGCAAGTGTATCTTTCGTTGATTCGAGACCGATTGATAAACGAACGAGCTCCTCGGTTACGCCACTTTTCTGCAAATCCTCTGCATTCAATTGTTGATGCGTAGTTGAAGCAGGGTGAATAATTAGCGATTTTGCATCGCCGACATTGGCTACATGAGACCAAAGCTTAATATTGTCGATTAACTTTCTACCTGCGTCTCGACCGCCTTTAATACCGAATGTAATGATTGAGCCAAATCCATTTGTAAAGTATTTTTTTGCAAGGCTGTGGGAAGGATGGTTTTCTAAGCCAGGGAATTTAACCCATTCAACTGCTGGGTGGTTTTCCAAGTAATTTGCAACCTCTACTGCATTTTCGCTATGTCTTTGAATTCGTAAATGCAATGTTTCTAAGCCTTGAAGCAATAAGAATGCGTTTTGCGGACTTAAAGACGCACCAATATCGCGAAGAAGCTGTACACGTAATTTTGTTGCAAATGCAGCTGCACCGACATCAACGTAACGAATTCCATTATAGCTTGCATCAGGCTCGGTGAAACCAGGGAAACGTTCGTTATCCCAATTGAAACGTCCACCATCAACTACAACGCCACCAATCGTTGTCCCATGTCCCCCAATCCATTTCGTTGCAGAGTGGACAACAATATCAGCACCCCAAGCAATTGGCTTTGCAATATAAGGTGCAAACGTATTATCAATAATTAGCGGAATGCCATTTTCATGTGCAATTTCAGCTATTGTTTCTACATCAAATACGTAAAGGCTAGGATTTGTAATGATCTCACCAAAAATCGCCTTCGTCTTATCTGTGATTGCTGCTCGAAATGCTTCTGGATCTGTGCCATCAACGAATTTTACCGTGATTCCATAGCGGGGTAATGTAGTTGCAAAAAGATTATACGTTCCACCGTATAAATTACTGTCTGCAATAATTTCATCACCAGTTCCTGCAATGTTTAAAATTGCTAGCGTGATTGCAGCCATTCCGGATGAGGTTGCAACTGCGCCAATCCCATCTTCCAATAGTGCGACGCGTTGTTCAAAAGCATCAACAGTTGGATTCATAATTCGTGAATAAATATTACCAGATTCGGCTAATCCAAAAAGATTTTGTGCGTGTTCGGTGTCACGAAATACATAGGAAGTAGTTTGATAGATTGGTACTGCACGTGCTCCTGTACTAGGATCAGGAGACTGGCCACCATGAAGTAAGATTGTTTCTGGATTTTGCAAATGAAATTGAGTCATACATAAATTCCTCCTTAATGTTTTAAAAAATTTGCATCTGGAGGAAGAGGAGTAGAAAAAAACCCTCTTCCTAAGAAGAGGGCGTATGCGCAAACCGGTCCTCCTCTTATCTACCAGATCACGAGAGACCTGTAGGATTTGGCACCGTAATAAATTAGAAAATCTAACTTAAAGGTTGCCGGGCTTCAAAGGGCCTATTCCCTCCACCACTCTTGATAAGAGATTAAATTATCTAAATTATAAATTAGTATAAACTTATTCATTAATAATGTCAATCATATTTTTTGATAATTCAAATTATCGATTACGAACTGGTCGCCTATATGCTGCCAGCATATAGATAATTAGGGCCGACCAAATAAATAAAAAGGCAATCAAATGTGCACTTGTAAAGGTTTCATCATAAAGAAACACTCCCAAGACTAGCATTATGGTAGGGTTGATGTATTGTAAAAACCCAATCATCGTGAGAGGAATATGTTTAGCTCCAACTGCAAACAGTAATAAAGGAATGGCAGTTACGGCACCACCACCTATTAGGACAACATTCGTCAAGGAGGTAGGACTCGTAAAGCTAAAGATATTTTCCGGCAATAGTAATAAATAGATAAAAGCAATTGGTGTGACTATCATCGTTTCAATCGTTAAACTGAACATTGCACTTACATTTACCATCTTTTTCAGCAGGCCATAAAATGCAAATGAAATTGCTAAGAGTAATGATATCCATGGAAAGACACCGAAGCTAAAGGTTAAATAAAGGACGCCAAATGCTGCAAGGATAAAGGACAAAATCTGTCTTCTTGTCAACCTTTCCCTCATAACAATAACACCTAGTAAAATGCTGATTAACGGATTGATGTAATAACCGAGGCTCGCTTGGATTACGTGTTCACTATTTACCGCCCAAATGAATGTTAACCAATTAATGCTGATAAGTATGGAGGCAAGTGTGATGCCAATTAATTGCTTCCGATTATGAAACATTTGCTTAGAAGCTTGAATAAAGCTTGACCAATTATGGGTCAGCAAGACGAGGACAACCATGAAGACAAATGACCAAATAATTCGATGTGCTAAAATCTCACCGGCAGGTACATCATCGACTAGCTTCCAGTAAATTGGCAAGAATCCCCAGAGTATATATGCGCTGATTGTATAAAAAATTCCAAGTTTCAATGATTCTGATTTCATATTTCACTTCCTCACTAATAGTAAGTTTATTCTAGATCGAATTCGGAAATTAGGCAAAGAAAAGAATTCTATTCTGGATAATAACTAATATGCTTTAATAACCTCCTTTACTTTCTTAGGTGAAGTTAGGAGGAATAATAAAAAATTAACGAAAGACATAGTTATATGCTATATTTGTAGTAGTATAATTTTCTATAGTCTATACAGGTAGAAGGGGGTTTACGATGGGAATACTTACTTATTTATTAGCATCAATCATATTACTAAATATTGCACTTGGTATTTCTATTGTATTTTTAGAACGGAAAGACGCAACTTCTACTTGGGCATGGTTAATGGTTCTTATGTTCATCCCAATTTTAGGCTTTATTCTCTATTTGATTTTCGGAAAGCCAATAAGTGGAAGTCGTATTTTCACATGGGATAAGAAAACAAGGATTGAAGTAAAAACAACAGTGCAATCGCAGCTTCGGGCACTGGAAGAGAAACGGTTTGAATTTAAAGATGAGGAAATCAATCATTTCTCAGACTTAGTTTACTTGCATCTTCGAAATGATGATGCTATTTTTACACAAGATAATCAAGTGGATATATACACAGATGGTAAAGTGAAATTCAAAGCATTGATACAGGATATGGAAAAGGCGAAGGATCATATTCACCTGTTATATTATACAATTAGACATGATGAGCTAGGGCAACGAATCGCAGACGTCTTAATTAAGAAAGTAAATGAAGGTGTTCAGGTTCGACTATTATATGATGATTTGGGATCAAGGACGATGAAACGGAGCTATGTTAAACGGTTAAGGCAAAATGGAGTTCAGGTTGAGGCCTTCTTCCCGTCCAAAATTGCAAAGATCAATTTCAAAATTAATTACCGAAACCATCGTAAGCTAGCAATAATTGATGGAAGAATAGGCTATATCGGTGGTTTTAATATTGGTGATGAGTATCTAGGTAAGTACAAAAAGTTTGGATATTGGCGTGACACACATTTACGCGTAATAGGACATTCGGTCCAAAATATGCAAGCAAGGTTTGTCTTGGATTGGAATCAAGCATCAAGAGATGATATATTACCTGAAGATCGTTATTATGCTGCTGAGTCTGCAGGGGATGTCGGCCTCCAGATTGTGTCGAGTGGTCCTGACACGGAATGGGAACAAATTAAGAATGGTTATATCAAAATGATTTTATCCGCAAAAAAATATATCTACATTCAAACACCTTACTTTATCCCCGATGAAAGTCTCCGGGATGCATTAAGAATTGCGGCATTATCAGGTGTAGATGTAAAAATTATGATCCCAAATAAACCAGATCACCCATTTGTTTATTGGGCAACATTGTCGAATTGTGGTGATTTACTGAATGCCGGTGCAGAAGTGTATATCTACCAAAATGGATTCCTCCACGCGAAGACCATTGTAGTAGACGGGAAAATATCATCTGTAGGTACGGCAAATATCGATGTCCGCAGCTTTCGCCTAAACTTTGAAGTAAATGCTTTTATCTATGATGAGGAAACAACGACTCGGTTGCTTCATGCTTTTTATGATGATATTAAGCTATCAACGCAAATGACCAGAAAGCTATACGAAAAGCGATCGGTTGGTATTCGCTTTAAAGAATCAGTATCACGATTAATTTCACCAGTTCTATGAGGACGTATTAGAAGCATTGGCTTTCATGTGATGGATGAAAATTCACAGTTGATATAAAGTGTGGACTAATGACAATTGTAATTACACAAATCGGGCTAGCAGTTGCTATTTATACACGAGTCGCCAGTATCTAAAATATTCAGCTTCGATAGATAGTTTTTTTGCCATTCTTTTGTCGCTAAATACTGCACTATCCCCAGCGGAAGAAATACACGAAGACTCCTGCGGGAAAAACGGCCTAGGTGAGACTCTGAAGTGCGTCAGCACAAAGAGGCTCACCAGCCGCCCGCGGAAAGCGAAGTGTATTTCTGGAGCGACAGCCAAAGAAGCAAATATCATCCACAGTTAATTCACAGTTTATCTAAACAGCAACAAACTAACGAAATAGAGCATATATAAAAGAAATAATAAATGAGGAGAAATGTTATGTTAGAGGCAAAATCTTGTGCGGATTCATTAGCAGTAAAAACTACGCAGGTTTTTCCGCCAGACACGAATATTCACGGCACACTATTTGGTGGAAGACTACTTGCACATATTGATGATGTTGCATCGATTGCCGCGATCAAGCATGCTAGACAGCCCGTTGTAACAGCTTCAACGGATTCGGTCGATTTTCTAGCGCCTGTAAGGGTTGGGCATTCGATTACGATTGAAGCATTTGTTACTTGGACCCATCGGACGTCAATGGAAGTATTCGTAAAAGTAATTACAGAAAACCTTCTGACTGAAGAAAAAAGGGTTTGTAATACAGCATTCCTGACTTTTGTTGCAATCGACGAAAGTGGAAAGCCGGTTCCTGTCCCGCCAGTTTACCCAGAAACAGAGCTAGAAAAACAACTCTTTGAAAGTGGGTCAATTCGAGCGCAGCAACGAAAAGATAGGAAAAATAGATCAAAAGAGCTTGCGAATGAATTAGGAGCAGACTTTTTGTGGGACAAAGATAAGTAGATTATGGATATCTTTACCCATTGTGGTTTTGGAAAGTAGTAACATATGCTGAACAGCTATTTCGTATTCCTCTCTAAACAAAAAAAAGGGCTGCAATAAAAGCAGTCCTTAACCTTATTATGCGTCTTTCTCTGCTACTTCTTCATGTGTTACGTGTTGGTCCGCCCAGGATTGAATTTCTTTTATTACCGGCTCTAGTTCTTTACCTTTTTTCGATAGAGAGTACTCAATCCGAACTGGAAATTCAGAATAGATATTCCGCTCAACAATCCCTTCTTTTTCAAGCATTTTTAAGCGATCGGAGAGTAGTCTGCCACTGATTGGCAAGTCCGCTTCCATCTCTGAAAAACGCTTTGTACCATTTAGCAAGTCAAACAAGATTAGTCCAACCCAGCGTGTACTAAGCAGACCCATCGCTTTTTCAAAACGCGGACATAAGTTAAATTCCTTCATCATTTTCACCTCACTCTACTTAAAATTGAATTCGTGTATATATAATAGAATGCCCGTAATAATTAATTACAATTAGTAACTTAATATCATTTTAACATAAAGTTTATCTTACGTAAATAAACCCAATGTATGGCTAATGAGAAATACGAAATAAATCTTTGGTAATTTTCATTTAGTTGTGACAGAATAAGGCTATGTAAATTTTATATTGGAGGTATAAAGATGATAGAGCAACAATTACTTGAGAAATATGCAGCACTAGCATTGCAAACTGGTGTTAATTTGCAAAAAGGACAGCCATTAATGATTAATGCAACAATTGAAGGTGCTGATTTTGCCAAAATAGTAGTACGTAAAGCATATGAATTAGGTGCAAGTGACGTCCATATTAATTGGGCAGATGACGAGCTGACATTACTGAAATATGAAAATGCTCCAGATGGGGTAATTGCAGATTATCCTGACTGGAAAGTTGCGTTACATGATACATATGCAGAAGCAGGAGCAGCAGTGCTAAGCATTCGCTCTACCAATCCAGATTTATTGCAAAATATTGATCCAGCTCGAGTTGCGAAAGCAAATAAAGCTAGCGCAGAAAAAATGAAAAACTTCCGCTCTTATACGATGAATGACCGGATTCCTTGGTCAATTATTTCGATTCCTTCAGGTGATTGGGCACAGAAAATTTTCCCTGATAAAACTCGTGAAGATGCTATAGCAAGCTTATGGGATGCTATTCTAAAAATTGTTCGTGTTGATCAAGAGGATCCAATCGCTGCATGGGATGCACATAATGCAACATTGAAAACTGCACGTGAAGTATTAAATGACCGAAACTACAAAAAGCTAGTGTTCAAATCACCAGGTACTGATTTGGAAATCGAGCTTCCAGAAGGGCATATTTGGAAGGGTGGTTCTGCAAAAGCAGAAACCGGTGTCATGTTTAATCCAAATATGCCAACAGAAGAAGTATTTACAATGCCACATAAATATCATGTGAATGGAACGGTTGCAAGTACAAAGCCATTAAATTATGGCGGCAGCATCATTGATAATTTCAGTCTTACCTTTAAGGATGGAAAAGTGGTTGATTTTAAAGCGGAACAAGGAGAGGAAGTATTAAGTCATCTATTAGATGCTGATGAAGGCGCACGTCGAATTGGTGAAATTGCACTTGTACCAGATGAATCTCCAGTATCGCAATCCGGGTTAATTTTCTATAATACGTTATTTGATGAAAATGCGTCCTGCCACATTGCCTTAGGAAAAGCATACCCAACAAATCTAGAAGGTGGAGCAGCAATGACCGCAGAAGAGCTGGACGAGCATGGGGTTAATGATAGCTTAATCCATGTAGACTTCATGATTGGTTCAAATCAGTTGGATATCGACGGTGTGAAACAGGATGGGACGACGGAAGCCGTATTCCGAAGCGGAACTTGGGCACTTGATGTGAAGGGGTAAGTGGTGGAGATCTATTAGATCAGGAATTTACCAATTATAAAGTAAGTAATGTGACTAAAATGACTATAGAATTAAAGCAAACAGAATAATAAAAGAAGCAGAGGAAATTATCGTTAATGATAACTTCTTGTGCTTCTTTTTTAATATTATTTTCTGCTGATTATAAGAAAAAATAACTAGTCATACCATAAGCATTCAACTGCTATATCTTGCGGGAACAGAAGAGATAATAAAAACTCGAATTTTCTGATTTATTATTTACAAATAATTTAAATAACTATATAATTAAGAAAACTTAACTGTTAAGGAAGGTAATGAAATTATTGAAAAAGAAGGACATCATACATCAGATAAATTATTTACTAAATAATCTAAGCATCCAACTAGCAAAGAAATATGATAATAGGATTAATAATGAATTAACCGTAAAGCAAGTCTTGGTATTGGAATATATTAAACATGGTATTACTTCAACTAAGGATTTAGCAGAACAATTAAATGTATCAACAAGCGCAATAAGTCAGCTGTTAAATAAACTGGAGGATAAAGGATATATTGAGCGAGTAATTAATAAAAATAATCGCCGGGAAATAATTTTACATTTAGCGGCGAAAGGAAATCAGTACATCGGAGAATCAAGAAAGCTGGATGAAGAAATTTATAGAGATGTTTTTGGTCAGTTGCCCTTAGAGGATTTGGAACAGTTAGCAAAGATTTTTAACAAACTAAATGCGATTCTAGAGGAGAAGAGGCAATGATTCTTGTAGAAAGAGGCAAGTATATCTGGTTATTATTACTTGGTTTGATTTTAGGTAGTAATATTGTATTATACAATACGAATCTAGGAAATATTATATTACCAACAGATACTGCTTTAGTTGTTTTTGGATCATTATTTGATCTAATCATATTTGTGCCTGTTTTTTTCATGCTGTATAGGAAGAAATTTTCTATTAAACTAGCAATTGCGCTAGTTGCGGCAGGTTGCATTTTAGCAAGAGTAGTAATTCCCTCTAGCATGCTGCTGCCTTTTGAACCCGTCATTTGGACTGGAATAGCTATTGAAGCGGTCATCATCTTCTATGAAATTGTTCTGATTATCGCGTTTGTTCGTTATATGCCAAAAGTAATAAATGATGTTAAAGGGAGTTCACTACCTGTTATCTTTTCATTTCAGCAGGCAGTGGACCGGTATGTTAAGAACAATCCGATCATCCATGTGATTTGTTCAGAAGGATTAATATATTATTACGCATTTTTTAGCTGGAAGGAGAAACCGGCTTCGGGAGTAACCCTTTATAAAAATACAAGCTACATAGCGGTTCAAGGGATGTTACTCCATGCATTGGTTATAGAGACTTTAGCTGTCCATTGGTGGCTTCATAACGTATCGGTTATCCTTTCAGTAATTCTGTTAATTATGAATATCTACACGTTCATATTAATAATAGGAAACATTCAAGCCCTTCGATTAAACCCAATCTACGCAGATAACCGAGCAATGTATATTTCTATGGGGTTATTCAAACGTATGAAAATAGAATTTGATAATATTGAAAATATAGTAGAAGACTCGGCTATATTGGAGAGGAAATTAGCCAAGGATACGATTGATTTTCTGGTTAGTGATTTTGAAAAAGTATATCCTGATTTTATATTACATATGAATAATCCAGTGAAAGTGACCTATTTAATGGGAATAAAGAAAGCTTACTCAAAAATAGCCATTCGTTCTGATAGTCCTGCTGAGCTGAAACAGATCCTGTTGGAAGGAATAAAAAGAAATAGCTAATTTGCAGGAAAGTCATGAAGCATCATCTAATCGTATTAATAGGAGGTTACTATGTTAAACTTTCCATTTATTAATAGAAAGTATAACGATTATACCAATTGGGTCAAAGATCATTCTTATGGAATCAATGATTTGGCAACAAGTAAGTTTGAAGATTTCTCATTCTTAGAGGAAGTGATTAGTGAGAAAAGAATTGTTTGGTTAGGCGAAAATGGGCATGGAATTAGAGAGCATAACCTGCTTAAGAATAAAGTCGTTCACTATCTCTATCATAAAATGGGATTTAAAGTGATAGCATTCGAAAGCGGGTTAACGGAATGTTATACCTCTAACTATGTTAAAGATGAACTTTCAGCGAAACAATTATTGGATAAATCCATTTTTTCATTGTGGAAAACAGAAGAAACATATCCATTATTTGGGTTAATAAAAGATAACAGGGAGTTGAAACTTATAGGTTTTGATTTTCAGCCCTCTATGAAACAGAGTTTGTTGACGGACTTTTTGGATAAGATAAATATTGACTTCCCACAGGAATTTATAATCAATATACAAAATGTGGAAGAAAAAACAGCCGATTGGTATGACCGTATGGGCAAATATAAAGCAAGAAGAAAGAGAGTGCCCAAAGATATTTTGCAGGAATATAAATTATTTCAAAAAGAACAAAATGAGCGGATAGATCGTTTACATCATATACTGAACGATATTAAAAAGTATTTTATTAATATTGCTTTGGACATGCCCTATAAATTCATTAAGAAGGCATTGGACAATAAACGCCTATTTTTAAATCATTTTACTGATAACGACAGAGTTTATTCCAAATTCCGAGATCAAGTAATGGCAGCTAACTTAGAATGGATTTGTAATGAATTATATCCCAATGAAAAGATTATCATTTGGGCCCACAATGCTCATATTTATAAAAATTATCAATCAATTACGAAGTACAGACCAATGGGGTCATTAATAAGCAAAGCATTGATGGATGACTCTTATTACATTGGACTTTTTATGTATGAAGGAGAGGCAGCTTTGATTAATCGAACAGTCTATAAAATTGGCAAACCTCCGAAAAAGAGTTTAGAGGATTATATGAATCATACCGATTCAGTGATTTCGTTTCTGGATTTCTCAAATGTCAATCCACGATCATTCAATAAGTGGATATTTGAAAAAACGTTAATATTAGAGCATGGTACGATGCAAAAATTGATAACACCAGCAGAGCAATTTGATGGGATATTTTTTGTGAAAGAGGTTTCGCCACCTCATTATATATAGAATTTCTAAGAATGGAGGAAATAATTTAATGCTATCTGACTTATTTTCCTTCATCTATTTTAACTTGGCTTTTGAATATCGAAGCGAAAATGGCTCTAAACCTACCCACAATCACAATAAAAAACCCGCCATGAGGCCACTTACACTCCTTAAGGCGGATCCTAATACTCTACATCAACCCGTTCTTCACTAAAACAGCTTTTATTTTCGTATAATCATAGCCCTCAGGTAATGCTTCCTTCAAAGGCTTTAGTTGGGGCTCTTCGATTTGTTCGCGTGCTGCTAGTACTGCGGCTTCTTCTTCATCATTAAAAAAGATTCCCCATGCAATTGGATGACCCTCTTCAAATGCTTTGAAAATATGGTTTTCAACTGTCTGCTTTTTCATTTCACGAATGGTAGCTATGTCTTTGATTTGTTTACCAGATTGGAACATTTGATACGAAATAATATGGCTCGGGCGATCATCATCAGCCGTTTTGGACTTTGTTCTCGGAGCAGAAGAGTCTCCAGTAATTCGGATTTTTTCTTTTATATTCGGGTTCTCTTTACGCCAATTTTGAATGATTGTAAGGAATTCTTCACCATATTGCTCATATTTCTTTTCACCAATACCTTTGATTTCCAGCATGTCTTCTTTTGTAACTGGGAAATATCGACTCAATTCCTTTAAGGTGACATCGGAGAATAGTACATATGGTGGGACACCTTTATCATCGGCAATTTGTTTTCTTAATGTGCGTAATTGAGAGAATAAATCTTCTTGATAGTCTGCTTCATCACTTGTTGGAATGGTAAGAGTAAACATTTCAACTGGACGCTTTCCTTTGAGCACGTCAACAGAGTTTTGGTTCAATTTTAATGTTGGGAACTTACCCTCCTCGGTTGCAAGCAATCGTTCGGCAATAAGGAAGTGGATTCGTTCTGTAAGTTCTTTCTCTGTATAAGCGGACATAATTCCATAGGTTGTGAGCTGGTCTAATCGGAATTCCTTTAGTTTTTTATCACGAGAACCTTTTAATACTTTTGCTGTCATCCCGACTCCGAAACGTTCGCCCATTCGTTTCACACAGGATAATATCATTTGTGCTTCTTCTGTGATGTCATCTTTTTCCTTAAGTTCCACACAGTTACTGCAGCGACCGCAAGTCATTTTTGTAACTTTGTCATCGAAGTATTCTAAGATAAAAGATGATAAGCAACTATGTGTATGACAATAATTAATCATTTCTTGAAGCTTATGGTACTCATTTTGCTTAGCAGCATCATCCATTAACGATTGCTCGATTAAGAATTTCTGTAGCTGTACGTCCTGCTGCGAGAAAAGTAAAATACAGTCACTGTGTTCTCCATCTCTTCCAGCTCTTCCAGCTTCTTGATAGTAGGACTCAATATTCATTGGCATGGCATAATGAATGACAAACCTTACATTGGATTTATCGATTCCCATTCCAAATGCATTGGTGGCAATCATGATTGAGCTCTCATCATGTATAAAGGCTGCTTGTGCTTGTTTACGCTCGATTTCCGACATGCCAGCATGGTATTTAGCGACGTTTGTCCCTCTTCTAGTTAGCTGTTCATGCAATGTATCCGCCTGTTTACGGGTTGCTGTGTAAATGATGCCAGATTCATTTGGATGTTCCTGGAGAAAGGACCGAATATAGCTCGTCTTATCTTTCCCTTTAACAATGTGGAAAGATAGATTATCACGTTCGAATCCTGTATTAACAACATGTTCAATATGCAATAATTCCTTAATATCGTTAATTACTTCCTCTGTAGCTGTCGCTGTAAGAGCGACGAACACTGGAATATTATTTAGCTTCTTCAAATTGGGAACAATTGAACGGTAGCTTGGTCTAAAGTCGTGTCCCCATTGAGAAATACAGTGTGCCTCATCGAATGCGACTAGAGCAATTCGAATTTTTCTTACTAAATTTACAAATGATCCCGATTCAAATCGCTCTGGTGCAACATAAACAAATTTATAACGACCGGAAGAAATATCGCGTAACCTTGTTTGTTGTTCACCTGCTGTAAGGGAGCTATTGATATAAGTAGCGGCAATACCATAGGAGTTTAGTGCATCGACTTGATCTTTCATCAATGAGATTAATGGGGAAATAATAATTGCAGTTCCGTCCATTGATAAACCAGGGATCTGGTAGCATAAAGATTTACCTCCTCCTGTTGGCATGACAGCAAGTGTGTTTTTCAACTGTAATATATGTTCAATTGTAGCAACTTGCCCAGGACGAAAGGTCTCATAACCAAAATACGTTTGCAGAATTTTTTCTTCTTTTACTAACATTACAGCTGTTCCTCCTTTTTCTAATTTCATCCTATCATATTTATAATTGGAAAGGTTAATTTGAATTGAAATATATCAAGATTACCTTGGCAGATAACGATTCAGATAAAAAAATATGAAACAATTAGAAATTTAAACGAGGATATGTTATAGTGTGTTTATAATAAAATACGGTTTGATTTAGGTGGAGTCTGTCAACAAGGGATGATTATTTTCTTTGTTAACAGGCTCTTTTTTATTTACTATAGGATAGGGACTATTCAGATAAATGAGGAGATAGGTCGGATAGGATTAGCTATTAATCAAAAGTTATTTTCGCTAGTCTATATTAGTCACCTTAGGAGATTACAGGTTTCAATTAATCATCCGTATTTCAAACTCAACAAATAATTGAAATTTGTGGAATTTTCCTTTTTCTATAAAAAATGGTAAAGTTAGAAATGAATCGACTTATTATTCTATTTTCTTGAAACTATAATAAGTTATAAAATTATGTACATAAAAGGTTGGAGGTTAAGTTTATGACTGTTGGTCTGATAATTATATTATTACTTGTACTGTTTTTACCGTTCTTTGTTAAGCCGGTTGAACAAAATCTAGAAGTATTTTTATTTGTGATGGGTCTATTATCAGCGATTGTTGCTGGTGTTCTAAATTGGGAATTATTTACTCATGCCTTAAAGGATCCAGTTAATATTACACTCGCAGTATTAATTGCTGGTTTATTATTTAAGTGGTTAAAAACACCAATTGAAAAAGGGATTTTGAAAGTAAGCCAAGCAATGAGTATTCGTTTATTTTTAGCGATTATCATCGTTATTTTAGGACTTATTTCTAGTGTTATCACAGCGATTGTCGCTGCAATTGTTTTAGTAGCAATCATTAGTATTTTACAGCTTGATCGAAAGACGCAAATACAAGCAGTAATACTAGCATGTTTCTCAATCGGCTTAGGTGCTGTCTTAACACCGCTTGGGGAACCTTTGTCAACAATTACAACGAGTAAACTAAATGAGGATTTCTTCTACCTATTTGATTTAATTGGTATAGAAGTAATTGTCGCTGTTGTGATTATAGGTGTATTTTCATTCTTCTTCTTAAAACCAAAGGAAAATACTGAAATAGCGACTGGAGATAATAGTGAAGAAAGTTATAAGGAAATTATTATTCGCTCGATCAATATTTATCTATTCGTAATGGGCCTTACTCTACTTGGTGCAGGTTATGAGACTTTGGTGAACCTTTACTTACTTGACTTAAGTCCATCTGTACTATATTGGATAAATATGATTTCAGCTGTTCTAGATAATGCAACATTAGCTGCTGCGGAAATAAGCCCAGCAATGGATCCAGAAACCATTCGCTTCCTTTTACTTGGTTTAATTATTAGTGGGGGAATGTTAATCCCAGGAAACATCCCAAATATTATTTCAGCAAATAAGTTAGGAATTACGAGTAAAGAATGGGCTAAATATGGTGTTCCAATTGGTCTAGTGGGAATGGTTATCTTCTATATTTACCTAATTTTAGCTAGTTAACGATTAGGAAGGCAGTTGTTAGATTCGTAAAGTAAAGATAGCCTCCCCGCAGCTTTACACAAATGCTGGAGAAGGCTTATCAAATAGAAAAAGAATAATATACTCGCTTATCTTATTAAAGAAAGCGTTGGTTCCAATTTGATAAATTTTAATTGGAGCTCAACGTTTTTTATTTCCACTTAATAATTTACATTTCCTCCATTCACCTATAAACTGTCAATATATTATTTTTGGTTGGAGGTGTAAGATGTTCCCTTTAGAATTATTTGAAATCATGCTAATTGGTATATTAGGTATTGGCTCACAATGGATTGCATGGCGCTACCGTATGCCAGCAATAGTCGTTATGTCGATAACGGGATTATTAGTCGGGCCAATCTTTGGAATAATAAACCCTGAAGAAGGATTCGGCGATTTATATAGCCCAATTATTTCAGTTGCTGTAGCAATTATTCTATTTGAAGGCAGCTTGAACTTAAACTTTAAGGAGCTTCGTGATATCGGTAAGCCTGTTTTCAGGATCTCGACACTTGGTGCATTTATTGCTTGGATTTTAGGTTCATTAACAGCTCATTATGTTGCGGGATTATCATGGGCCGTAGCGTTTGTGATCGGTGGATTGTTTATCGTAACGGGTCCGACCGTTATCATGCCACTACTTCGTCAAGCAAAGTTAAATCCTAGACCAGCAAAAGTTCTTAAATGGGAAGGAATAATTGTTGACCCATTTGGTGCATTACTTGCTGTCTTTGCTTTCAAGGTTATTGAATTTTTAACGGGAGTTATTCCAGATATAACACATCTCCTATTGTTCTTTGCTGCTTCTATTTTTGCAGTACTATTAGGTTGGGTCTTGGGTAGAGGACTAGGTTGGTTGTTCGAAGAGGGGCATGTTCCAGAGTTTCTAAAATCGCCTGTAGTTGTAGTTGTTGTTATCTTCTGCTTTACCTTAGCAGATATTGTTATGCATGAAACGGGACTTCTTTCTGTCACTGCAATGGGACTGACACTTGCAAACCTAGGGATAAGTTCAATTTCCGATATGCGACATTTCAAGGAAAATATTACCGTTTTATTAACGTCGAGCATTTTTATTATGCTGACTGCTTCGCTCGAAAGGGAGACATTACTGCAAATATTTAGCCCGAATATTATTGGCTATGTTCTATTAATGATGTTTGCAGTCAGACCATTATCGATATTCTTATCAACCATCGGGACAGGATTATCACTTAATGAGAAAACATTAGTAGGCTGGATTGCCCCACGAGGGATTGTTGCTTTAACGGTTTCTAGCTATTTTGCGACGATCCTGCTTGATGCTGGATATCAGGATGCGGAAATTCTAACAGCTTTAACCTTTGCACTCGTCATCTTTACCGTTGTTGCTCATGGGTTTTCCATTGGCTGGCTAGCAAAGAAGCTTGGCCTATCATCAGAAGGGCACCCTGGAGCGTTGTTAATTGGTAGTAATAAATTTACCGTTGAATTGTCAAAGTCATTATCAAAGGCAGATATTCCTGTTATTATCGTTGATTCGAATTGGGAAAATCTAAGTCTCGCTCGTAAAGCCGGAGTTTCCTTTTATTATGGTGATATGCTTTCTGAACAAACGGAGCATATATTAGATACGATTCCATATGATTATCTACTAGCGGTTACAGATGACCATGCTTATAATTCATTGGCTTGTACAACATTTGTACCAGAGTATGGAAGAACCAATGTCTTTAAAATTAGCCCATATACAGAATATGGAAATGGTTATTCAACAGGTATTGTTTCCAAAGTTGGCGGGCGAATCCTGTTTGATAAGAAATTTTATTTAGAGGATTTGCTCCAAAAGCTTGAAGAGGGCTATGTATTTAGACAGACCACACTGACAGAGCAATTTAGTCATGAACAATACGTCGCTGAAAAGGATGACGAGACTGTTTTCTTATATTTAATAAAACCATCTGGCCAACTGAAATTTTATTCAGAAGAAATGCGTACTGTACCGTCAACAGGGGATAAGATTATCAGCTTGACACCGCCAACAAAGGAAAAAGAGAAGATTCAAGCGAAAATAGAAAGCATTCGTGAAGATGAAAATGAAAATCAAAAATAACGATTCAAAAAAACTTGATTCGTATCATTCATAGCTAATTTTAGATAAACTGCGAGGTAGTTTAATGTACCAAGGGCTCTCGGACCAGTCGCTCCAGAAATACACTTCGCGCATCCTAAGGGAGCTGGTGAGCCTTCTTGTGCTGACGCACTTCGTAGTCTCACCTAGGCTCTTCTTCCCGTAGGAGTCTTCGTGTATTTCTTCCGCTGGTATTGTGCAGTAACTAGAAACGGCAAACTTAATTGATTTAGCTAAAAGAATCGAGCCACTTGTAAATGAAACTCGCTTAACAAAAAAAGCAAAAAATATAGAAGGAGTGACGCTTATATTAGCGTCACTCTATTTTATCTAATTGGCGATTTACTTCCGCAATTTCGTCCTCTAAACGAATTAATTGCTGCTCAGCGGAGGAAACCCTTCCACGCACATATTCTAATTTATCCATATCACTTTGAATTCGAACATAATCTGACTTTAATTCATCAAGCTTTGCTTGCAGTTCTCTTTTCTCCATCATCGATAAACCACCCCTCTACTCTTAGTTTAGTGAAAATGGCTTTACATAACAAGAAAATTCGTTAATATTAGAAAAAAAGGGGGAGGAATAGTATGAAGCTTTCATTAGCAACTTCTGTTTCAGACTATAGGAACAAGGTGGATTCATTATTATTGAAAAAAGAATGCTGCAATAATTTAATATTGGGCTTGTTAGGGAACTTTCAAGAGGACGAACCAGATTGCTATCTAGGGTACGTAGAACGCGATGGAGAAGTTATCTATGCATTCATGCAAACACCTCCGCATAACTGGATATTGGCAGATGTCGAAAGTGTAGAAAAAGCGGTCTTGGAAGAGATTGCTAGCTTCATATATGATAAGGATTTACATGTTCCAGGCGTCCTTGGACCAGATCTATATGTTGAAAGATTTGTCAGCAAATATGAGAATTTGAGTAAAAGAAACGCTAACTTGCATATGAATGAATTGATTTATCAACTCGATTTGGTGCAGGTAGAAATCGACGGAAACGGTCAGCTAGTTCAAGCAAGTAATGAAGACTACTCACTAATAAAAAGCTGGTTAATTCAATTTGGCATTGAGGCCAGGGTGCCAATTACTGAACAAAGGGCATCCATTCTCGCGCGGACGTATTTAGAAAATGGATCGGTTTATCTTTGGAAATTAAAGAATCGAGCGGTATCGATGGTTAATAAGTCTAGACAGACGAAGCATGGCGCGACCGTTAATGCTGTTTTCACACCAGACGAGTTTAAACGAAATGGTTATGCAACTAATGTTGTAGCTGCACTAAGCCAAAAGCTTTTAGATGAAGGTCTGAAGTTCTGTAGTTTGTACACGGATCGAAGCAACCCAACTTCAAATAGCATTTATAAGAAAATCGGCTACAAAGAAGTCGGTACATCGATTGTCTATCATTTTGAAAAAATAGATTAACAAAAAGCAAGGGAATAGTGCGCTACTATTCCCTTGCTTTTTTGAAAATTTAAAGTAAAGCTTCTTCTTTATTTTTCTTCGAGTCCACATAGGTTTCATAGAAGTGAACAATGATTGTTCGTATAACAGCATATGCCGGTACTGCGAAGACAATTCCTAAGAAACCGGCAATACTTCCCGCAGCCAAAATTACCGTAATGATGGTTAATGGATGTAAGTTTAATGCTTGCCCCATTACGTTTGGTGAAACGATATTACTTTCAAATTGCTGAGCAACAATCATAATAATCGATACCCAGATAAGATTATATGGATCTTGAATTCCTCCAACAATCAGTGCTGGTGTAACGGCAAGAAATGGTCCTAAATATGGAATGACATTTGTTACCATTCCGAACAAAGCAAGTGCTACTGCATAATCAAGGCCAATAATGAGGTAGCCGATTAATAATAGGACACCAACAACAAAACTAACAATAAGCTGTCCCTGGATAAAAGAACCTAATACCGCATCCAATTTACCTAATAAACTTCGGATATTATTTGCTTTTTTCTTTTTAAAGATATGTGTAATAAACGGTACCAATTTATCACCATCCTTTAACATAAAGAATAGGAAGAATGGGATCAATACTAACCCTGCAGCAATACTGATTACTTGACCGATAAATCCACCAATAAATCCGAACAGATAGTTTACTACCGTTTCAATATGGGTTGGCAATTCGTCAGTGAAGCTTATGATTGGATCAAGCACTGCATCTGGAATAAGTGTGTAATGTTCCTGCCAATAATCAATGAAATTCTCTACAGCAACAATCATCGTTGGAATGCTTTCAAATAGGTTGATTGATTGATCACGAGCGATTGGCCAAATGAATAGCAAGAATAACGCTACAACTACGATTATTGTAATGAATATAATAATAATAGAAGCGATGCGATGAACTTTCCGTTTTTCTAAAAAATGCATTAATGGCTTTGTTAAATAATAAAGAATACCTGCACCTATAATTGGAAATGCAACAGCTCCCAAATATTGTATAAATGGTACAAATACGAACTTAGTAGAATTCATTAGCAGAATTAATAGAAAGAACATAATTAAGAAGAGTAATACGCTAAACCATCGTTTGTTAACCACTACATCACCACTTTCCGATAATAATATTTAATACTATTTTACTCTTAAAACCCAATAATAGGAAGTATGGTTTCCTATATAACTATTATTCTTGCCATATGGAGAAGACAGTAAACATATAGGATAGAATATTCAATCGGAATATGCTACTATTTGAACATACATAAATCATGGGGGAATAGAATTAGATGAAAAGTTGGCAACAGGTCTTTCAAAAGTGGAGTACGTTTCAAAATCTTGATGTATCACTTAAAGCGAAATTGGATGAAATAGAAACAAATAATCAAGCATTAGAGGATGCTTTCTATAAAGAATTAACATTTGGAACTGGTGGAATGCGAGGCATATTAGGTCCGGGCGTTAATCGGATGAATATATATACAGTAAGAAAAGCGGTAAACGGATTAGCGAACTATTTGCTAGCTAATCGTGTAAATGTGAAGGACCGTGGCGTAGTAATTGCTTATGATTCACGCTATATGTCAAAAGAGTTTGCAGTCGAAGTGGCAAAAGTATTAGGTTATTATGGGATCCGTACTCATGTATTTGAATCGTTAAGACCAACTCCAATTCTATCATTTGCAGTACGATATTTAGGAAGTGTGGCAGGGGTGATGATTACTGCGAGCCATAATCCGCCGGAATATAACGGCTTCAAGGTATACAATGAAACTGGTGGTCAGATTGTTCCTGAAGAGGCAGAGAAAATTATCGCATCTATTAAAGAAACGGATGATGAATTATCAGTGCCATACTTGGAGTTAGAGCAATTAACCGCAAAACGATTAATAACGTGGGTAGGAAAAGAAGTTGACAATGCTTATCTAGAGCGATTAGCGCAAATTAGTCGCCTGGATTCAGTGGCATTAAATCAGGAAAAAGAGCTAAAAATTGTTTATACGCCTTTACACGGAACAGGACTTGAACTTGTCACGAGAGGATTAGCACAGCTTCATTTTCCAAATGTTCATGTGGTGGAGGATCAAGCGATACCAGATCCAGCCTTTTCCACTGTCGAGTCACCAAACCCAGAAGAACATCAAGCATTTAGTCGAGCAATTGCATTAGGGAAACAAGTGAACGCAGATATCTTACTTGGTACCGATCCAGATGCAGACAGGTTAGGTGTTGCCGTAAAGACAAAAGGTGGGGAATATCAAGTATTAACTGGAAATCAATTAGGTTCTCTACTTTTAGACTATATTCTAAAACGTAATGATCCCGTCGTCTATCAGAATGCAAGAATGATTAAGACCGTTGTTACAACAGAATTAGGCAGAGCGATTGCTAATTCCTACAAAGTGGAAACCATTGATACCTTAACCGGATTTAAATATATTGGTGAGAAGATTAATCAATTCACCTCAACAGGAGAAACCTTCGTCTTTGGCTATGAAGAAAGCTATGGTTATTTAATTAGCAGCTTTGTCCGTGAAAAAGATGCCATTCAAGCGGCAGTAATGGCTGCAGAAATGGCGAGTTATTGGCAGAAGCAAGGGAAAACATTATTCGATGCATTAGATGAACTATACGGAAAGCATGGTTATTATTTGGAGGGCTTGTCATCATTGACTCTAAAAGGAAAAGAAGGCGGGCAGCAAATAACGAACATTATGCAAGCCATTCGCGAACAACCATTTAAGGAAATTGCAGGATTAAAGGTTGAAAAGGTAGAAAACTACTTATCAGGTGAACGAATTGTTATGAAGGAAGATAGGAAAGAGAAAATTAATTTACCAAGAGAAAACATGATGAAATTCATGCTCGAACAAAACGCTTGGGTTTGTCTGCGTCCATCTGGTACAGAGCCTAAAATTAAATGCTATTTCGGTGTTTGTGGAAATAGTAGTGAAGCGAGCAAACAAAAATTAGTAGCTTTACAAGAAAAAATGGACGGAATTATCGCCGGAATCATCAATCAGTAGACAATTATATGAGAGAAAATAGAAGCAACCATTCTTTGCCAAGGGATGGTTGCTTGTTTAAATTTAGACAAAAGAGGAATAGAATGAATTAGATCCCGGTAATGGATAATCTACTTAACTTCTATAAATAATAAGCGTATAATCTTTAAAAAAGGGGAGTAGCTATACATTTTAAATCGTCAGCACGAGAGATTATCTCCGGTTTAGAGTGGCAACAAACGTTGTTTGCAAGACCTTTACCAGAAAAAGGTGGGGGTTCTTTCTATTTGATCCTAACCTAATATCAACATAATTAAGGAGAGAGAACATGGGATCAGAATTAATCATTGCATATTTAGGAGTATTAGTTGTTTTAATTTGCCTAGAGGGATTGCTTGCCGCAGATAATGCTGTTGTTCTAGCAATCATGGTCAAGCATCTTCCGGAAAGTCAACGTAAAAAGGCTTTATTCTATGGACTAGCAGGGGCATTAGTCTTAAGGTTTGGTTCATTATTTATTATTTCCTTCCTCGTGGATGTGTGGCAAGTGCAGGCACTAGGAGCGCTATATCTACTCTTTATGTCAATTAGAAACTTGATAGAGCGGCTTAGAACGAAACCAGAGATTGAAAAGGAAGAAGTAAAATCGGCGATTAGAGAGAAAAATGTACCAGAGGTTTCGAAAAAGCAATTTTGGTGGACTGTAGTGAAGGTTGAGTTTGCTGATTTAGCTTTTGCAGTAGATTCAATCTTAGCTGCAGTTGCATTAGCAATTACACTTCCGGTAACAAACCTTGGTACAATTGGAAGCCTTGATACAGGGCAATTTTTCGTTGTATTTGCCGGCGGTATGATTGGTGTAGTCATTATGCGTTTTGCAGCAAACCTGTTTGTTGGTCTTCTTCAAAAACGACCAAACCTAGAAATCGCAGCCTTCGTTATCGTTGGCTGGGTTGGTGTTAAACTTGCTGTCATGGTTATTGCGCATCCGGCAATCGGCTGGATCCCTGAGGCATTTCCACACTCCACAATTTGGCAAATTATTTTCTACGGTGTATTAGTATTAATTGCACTGATCGGTTGGTTTTCATCAAAGCCAAAAACGGATGTAAATTAAGATTAACAACTTAATAAGACAATCACTTTATTGAAGGGTGATTGTTTATTTTTATCAAACAGGGGATACTAAAAAATATTTTGGTAAGTATCTAGTTGACATCTATAGCTAATCCTGTTTAAATAAAAGTAACATAATATTTCCTAAAGGGGAGTAGCTGTACAATTAATGTCGTCATTACGAGATAATATCTCCGGCTTAATTGGCAACGTGCGTTGTTAGCGAGACCTTTACCATTATAGGTAAAGGTCTCTTTTTGTGGTCTTACCTGTAATGTGGGTAAGACTATTTTGTTTGTAGTTAGGGAATCTAACTATAGAAGTACAACTAAGGTTGTGAAAAAGAGGCTCATGGGAGTCAAGTTTACTAACTAAGGAGAGAAAACATGGGAGCAGAACTGATTTTAGAGTATTTATGGGTATTAGTTGTACTAGTTGGTCTTGAAGGGTTACTAGCAGCAGATAATGCTTTAGTATTAGCAATTATGGTAAGACATCTTCCGGAAAAACAAAGAAAAAGAGCGTTGTTTTATGGCCTTGCGGGGGCATTTATTTTACGATTCGGTTCCTTATTCGTTATTTCCTTCCTTGTTGATGTATGGCAGGTTCAGGCATTGGGAGCGGCATACTTATTATTCATGTCGATTAAGAACTTGTACGACCGATTCAAATCGAAAAACGGGAATGAAGAAGAGCCAGTAATCAGGGAAGAAGATATAAAGGAAGCGACACCAAGGGAATTCTGGTGGACTGTTGCCAAAGTAGAATTTGCGGATTTAGCTTTTGCGGTAGATTCAATTTTAGCTGCAGTTGCCTTGGCATTAGCACTTACACCAAGTGGTTTAGGTACAGTTGGTAGTCTTGATGTAGCGCAATTTGCTGTTGTTTTTGCCGGCGGTATGATTGGAATCATCATCATGCGATTTGCAGCGAATATCTTTGTTGATATACTTCATAAACGACCAAACTTGGAAATTGCTGCGTTCGTTATTGTAGGATGGGTTGGTGTGAAGCTTGCTGTTATGGTAATGGCACATCCAGCAATCGCTTGGATTCCACATGACTTCCCACACTCAACAGTTTGGCAGTTAATCTTCTATGGTGTATTAGTATTAATTGCACTTGTCGGCTGGTTCTCATCCGGTCCTAAAAAAGAGGATAATCTAAAAGGATAATGAAAAAAGATGCTTGATCTCTATGGAGAATCAGGCATCTTTTTTTTGTGCCTGTCACTTCTCAGGTTTTGCCTGAAGTTTGTCGTACTTTTATTTTTGTAATTTAAAGTAGCACTCTTCTGGGAAAAGCTTGACGATAGCCAAGTTTTTAAATTTAATCTGCAATACCCAACCTAGTTATTTTTGATAGTTAATATATGGATTAGCAGTAGTGTAAAATTTGTGTAAAATTCAAGTTTCTCTATATACAGATATGTTAAGTTAATAATAGTTGAAATGTTTTATCTAAGGATAAAATCTCATTTTTAAAAGATATTAATGGAGGAAACGATGAAAAAGCATTCATTATTAGAGGTTCTAAGTGCTTCACTAAAACTAGGATTAACATCATTCGGAGGTCCAACTGCACACTTGGGCTATTTTAAAGATGAATATGTAGATAAACGAAAGTGGCTCGATGACAAGATGTATGCGGATATTATAGCGCTATGCCAATTTTTGCCAGGACCTGCGAGTAGTCAGGTAGGTATTGCAATAGGTATGTTGCGAAGGGGATTATTAGGTGGGGGAGTTTCCTGGCTAGGTTTCACATTACCGTCCGTTATTGTACTTATCTTATTCGCGCTTGCGTTTCAGTCTCTTACCCTAGGTGATGCGACCTGGATTGCAAGCTTGAAAATTGTTGCGGTTGCAGTCGTCGCTCACGCAATCCTAGGTATGGGGAAAAGTCTAACACCAGACAAACCGAGGATTGCTATAGCGCTTGGTGCAGCACTAATTATGCTGCTATTCCCGTCTGCATTAGTACAAATACTCGTTATTATTGGTGCTGCAATGATCGGATTCTTTCTGTTTTCAAAGCAAGCTGAGACCAATGTGCGCCCATTTTCTTTGGCAATTACGAAAATGCAGGGGATAATTGCATTAACTATTTTAGGGCTTTTATTAATTGGTTTGCCGATTCTTGCAAACGTAGTATCCAATAGTTATATTACAATCTTTGATATTTTCTTCAGGATTGGTACAATCGTATTCGGTGGTGGGCATGTTGTCCTTCCGTTACTCGAGCAAGAAGTTGTACCAAGCGGCCTGGTGACAAGTGGGGAGTTCCTTGCAGGATATGCGATGGCTCAAGCTGTTCCGGGGCCAATGTTTACACTTGCAAGTTATTTGGGGGCAATGATAAGCGGAACCGTTGGTGGAATTATCGCAACGATTGCAATGTTTTTGCCATCCTTTTTATTAATTATTGGTGCGTTGCCATTTTTAAATGCATTAAGAAAACGACCGAGCTTCCAAGGTGTGTTAACTGGTGTGAATGCGAGTGTTATCGGAATTCTATTAGCGGCATTTTATGATCCTGTGTTCATTAGTGCAATTGCTAATGGAGCAGATTTCGCCTTAGCTGTCATCTTGTTTTCTCTTTTGCATTTCTGGAAAAGACCTGCGTGGATGGTTGTAATTATCGGAGTTATTCTTGGCGAAGTAATCCATTTTATTTTTGTTTAATGGAGGAATCCAGTACAATAATTGATGAGGTGATTACATGGCAGAGCATCATTTTCATTTAAAGGCAGACTGGCCAGGTGGACGCAATAGTGAAGGATACATTGAAGCAGGTAATTTACAAACAAAGATTTCGATACCATCGGAAATGGATGGACCTGGAATTGGAACAAATCCTGATGAAATGTTATTAGGTGCTGCGGCAACTTGCTATATTATTACTTTGGCGGCGATGATAGAACGGGCGAGATTACCGCTAAAAGAAATGTCACTTGAATCAGTAGGAATTGTCGATGTAACGAATGGTGTTTTTACATATAAGAAGATCATCCATCGACCAGCTGTATCTTTAAAGGCGGATGCAAGTGAAGAAGAGCGGCGCAAGTTAATTAAACTTGTAGAAAAGGCTGAGAAGAGCTGTATGATATCGCGGGCAATTCAAGGGAATGTAGAGCTTGAATTAGAACCAACCATTAGTTAAAAACAAATACACTTAATACTGTATTTGTTTTTTTTTGATATAAAGAAATATAAAATTAATAATTAATACTTGAATATATTTATATTCCGGGGTATAGTTTAATTCGTATTAAAATCATAGGAATAATATTTATTGGGCTGATAAGAAGGTTTCAAACGTTCTCACAGCATAAGTGAACCTAGGGTAGACGTTACGAATGGAAGTGACCTAAACCTTCGTTTCCGAAATAACAGGAGGGTAAAGAGGATGGAAGCATTATTTATTATTATCAATATTGTCGTATTGCTTGCAATCATCGGCTTATTAATTTATATGCAAAAGAAACATGTTTCTTTTTCGAAACGTGTATTTACAGGTATGGGGCTTGGAATCTTGTTTGGTATTATTTTACAAGCAATTTACGGAGAAGGATCGAATATTCTAACAATTACATCAGATTGGTTTAGTATTGTTGGTAGTGGATATGTTCGTCTGCTAATGGTAATCGTTGTGCCGCTAGTAATGGTTTCGATTATCCGCTCAATCATTAATTTGGAAAAGACGCAAGAGCTTGGAAAAATGGCGGGCTGGATAATCGGAATTCTTATCACAACTACGATGGTTGCAGCACTAGTCGGAATTGGTTCTGCGTTGGTATTTGATCTAAATGCAGATCAAATTAAAGTAGGCGATGCAGAAACAGAACGCGCAGCTTCATTAGAATCACGCTACGCAGAAATAGAGGATCAATCAACACCACAAAGAATATTAGAATTTATCCCGAATAATATTTTCATGGATATGTCAGGTGGACGTCCAACTTCGGTTATTTCTGTCGTTATATTCTCCGTCATCGTTGGTATTGCAGTACTTGGTGTACGAAGAAAGAATCCAGAACAAGCAGATATGTTTGTAAAAATCGTAAACTCGATTTATACAGTCGTCATGCGAATCGTAACACTTATTCTACGCCTAACTCCATTTGGTGTATTGGCATTGATGACGAATATGGTAGCAGGTACAAGCTTTACTGGAATAATTGAACTTGGTAAATTTGTTATCGCCAATTATCTAGCACTTATTGTCATGTTCATCCTGCACTTAATTATTGTCGGATTGTTTGGTCTCAAACCGTTTACTTTTTTAAAGAAAGCTTTTCCAGTTCTAGGGTTTGCATTCACATCCCGTTCGAGTGCAGGTACTATACCATTAAATATTAAAGGGCAAAAAGATGCACTTGGTGTTGATGATAGTGTAGCGAATATTTCAGCATCATTTGGCGCAACGATGGGGCAAAATGGATGTGCAGGAGTATATCCGGCGATGTTAGCAGTAATGATCGCACCAACTATAGGAATCAACCCATTGTCATTTGAATTTATTATTCAACTCGTTCTTATCGTTGGAGTTAGTTCATTTGGTGTTGCAGGTGTTGGCGGTGGAGCAACCTTCGCAGCGATTATTGTTCTTTCATCAATGGGGCTTCCAGTAGGTCTAGCAGGATTACTTATCTCTGTTGAGCCGTTAATCGACATGGGACGTACAGCACTGAACGTAAGTGGCAGCATGCTTTCTGGAACATTAACATCCCGCATTCTAGGTAAATTAAATATTAAGAAATTCAATGATAAATCAGCAGTAGTAGACGCTACTACAGTTTAATCATAATGAGGAAAACAGCCACTCTATATTTTATAGTGTGGCTGTTTTTTTGCTTAGACGTTTATTTGTTGAAGAGCGCTCCACATTTGAATTAAGTCCTCTCCATTTTCTAATATTACATTAGGCTATCTGGGCATCCGAATGTCTCATTTCTCTTTTATATGAAAATATAAATTGTATATCAAAAAACAATTCAATTGATATGTCAAAATTGTTGTTAATTTGGCTGTCAATTGCACAGTTATTTTAGAGAAAGTACCGTTATTTATTTTACACACATAAAGGGGACCTCAGTTAAGAGATCCTGATTAAACACCAGTTCGTAATATAAGGCCAAGCAGATTTATCTATGTTGACCTTTTAGATATACTTTGGACTTCTATTCTTCACTAACACATTAACTGTTTTTAAGAATCTAAGTCAATATCTTCTATTTTCCCTTTATTATTTCCAAGTTTATTCCAGCTATATTTAATGTGGTATTGATGATTTACTCTTATTTGTTTGAATAAATCTTCTGTTACTTCAATTTTTTGTTCTTCTAAAAAGAGGTAATACTTTCCGTTCTCTGCTAACATGGTGTTTTCTTCGATATTAAAGTATCCTTCTGTTGTCATTCCATTTAGTTGATAATATCCACCCCATATGACAGTCCCTATTATGAATACACCTAAAATAATATAGATTTTTTTCAATACGATTCCCCCATAAATATTTATACCTGCAATGTTTGCGCAAAAGACGACTGCTTTTATTGAACTATCGCACCAGGTAGATTAAAAAGAAACATTGATTCTCTATAATGCCTCTGAGCTCATTGGTTAGACTTTCAGTAAGAGTAAAGTTGAACCATCATTATATAGAATTGGACTACCACCATCTTCATACCAGATATAAGGTCGTATTTCAGAAATACCGTCCTTGGGTCTGTCTAGTGAAAAAGTGATTGATTCTGAATCTGTAATTTCATTGTGAAACTCTACTCCTTCGCTACCCTTATAATTTAAAGGAATGCCTACTCGAAATCACTTCATCCTCTGAACATCCCGATGAAATTACTGAAATAATGAGAATCAATAATATCAATTTCCATTTTTTCATAATAGTTCTCTCTCATTATACCCGCTCTTACCTGGACTGTTAATACACCTCTACATAAAATAGCTTTAATCCTTCTAGACTTAACGCACCAGTTAGTGAAACTATTTTTTACTGGTTGTAAATATTTTTTGAGACAAAAAATAAGCCAAAGTTGCGACTAATAAAGTTGCAAAAAATGAAATTATTGAAGCCTGCCCGGACACTACTTCTTGACTCGCAATATTGCTAATTGAAGAAATATCTGGAGTATAAAGAGCTGTCAGAAGCCAACCTGATAAAATTTGAAATACTATGTACAACAAAACAAAACAGAATATAAATATGAGATATTTTTTCAACCTTCTCACTCCTTATACTTATCTACGAAACAATTATAAACGAGGTTTCATATTTTACCTTTCTTAAACAAACCCCTCTAGTTAAAAAGATCGCCATATTGACGATCTCCATTTATGCTAAAGCACCAGTTCGTAATATTAGGTTAGCATGAATTTACTGGTGGATATTTTTCTATAAATTCTTATTATAACGGTAGTTGGGCTAAGATGGAAAACCCGTGGGACTTGGTTCCGCCAATTTAACATAAATATCTCATTAATTCTTAGCCATTAGACGTTTGATATTTTTATAGTAAATTAAACAACTTTATTGTTACTTGATATTATCTTTCATGGGAATAAGTTTATATCGTTTATCTGATTATAAATCATATTTAAATAGTATAGGTATCGATCATATGAAATTGAACTTTCGTTATGGTGAAATAAGATAGGTTGAATTTTATGATTTATATAACCTCTTGGCAGCATCGAATATTTCGCCAAATGTTTAAACGATAGTCTTGTAACTGAATTTTCCAGATAGGCTGATTGATTACTCCCTGGCATTCTTGTCTTATTTAGAGCTTGAATCATTTGTTTAGCGTTCCCTATTCCTATTCCATGCCCAAAATATGTGCCATCTTCCAGAAGTACGGCATTTTCTCCTCTCCACCAAGGGGTTTCTAGATTAAAATCTGGATTATTAAAGTAGACGACATCCCCAGGTAAGAAATGACTCGTTTTAATGTCGTGTATTCCTAGATCAGATTCAGAATGCCAGCTATATAAATAGAGATTTTGAAATAATTGATTAAATAAATGTTCATCAATACTCTTTAGAACAGCATGGTAATAGATAATTATTATTGCAGTAGCACATTCAAACTCATATAGTGAACTATTTTTGTAAATGTCTCGAATGGCATCAGATGGTTTTACATCATCCCTTAATCGGAATCCGCCGGCATCTGTCAATAGCCAATATTGGGGGTTACAACGAGAATTTTCTAAGCTCGCAAACTGTGAATTGCCTTGATACATGGATCTTGAACTTTCTATAATGTTTTTTCGCAACTTGAGTTCAAACGATAATTCATCCATGGATTGATACGAATGTACGATTGGATCTTCCTGCATTCGTTGAATGATTACATTTTCTATACTATCAGATGTCCACATACCACTTTGTTGAAACTGCATCCCTGCTAGTTGTATCACAATCCTTCACTCCATTTTAAATGTCATTTGTAGTATTACCAGCATATTCAACTCTTTTTTGAAAGTGTTGTTGAATTACACTATACAATATTAAAGTTGTTTAATTCTAAATCCACGAATAAGCATTACCCCGTCCATACAAATGGACGGGGTAGAAATAATGCTATTACTGCCCTGTTAATTTTACTGGTTGTGTTCACATAGAATTCAGGGAAAAATGGGAGCGCTTAATTCAAATGTGGAGCATGGAGAAATATCTTAAAATCTCATTACAACCAAATATCATCGTTTCATCCCACTAACAGTTTAGTTACATTCCAATTAAGTTCCGTAATTTCTTATGTAATTATTAATAAAAAGGGGTAAAGTAAATAGTATATAACTATGATTTGATATAAAGGGATGAGAGATAATGAAAAGAAATGCATTTTTTGATAATGCAAGAGTGCTGTTGATTTTTCTGGTTGTATTTGGTCATATGCTTCAACCTTTTATAGATGAATCAAGAGGACTTCATACATTATATATGTGGATTTACACGTTTCATATGCCGGCCTTCATCTTGCTTTCAGGATTCTTTGCGAAGGGTTCAGGGGATAAGGGCTACATTATGAAACTTGTGAAAAAATTATTACTACCATATCTAATTTTCCAGATTTTATATACGCTGTTTTATTTCCTGATTGGGAAGGAAAGCTGGCAGACAGGGATATTTGATCCACAATGGTCATTGTGGTTCTTATTTAGTTTATTTAGCTGGCATATGCTGTTAATCTTATTTAAAAAAATACCAATTGGTCTAGGAATAGTATTTTCGATTGGTATTGGGTTAATCGTTGGTTATATTGGTGATATTGGGCATACCTTTAGCCTGTCACGAACGTTTGTATTTTTCCCGTTTTTCTTAATTGGTTTTTGGTTAACAGAAAAGCAAATTCTGCAAGTGAAACGAAAGATTGTCAAGGCGACATCTCTTGTAATAATGGCTGGGTTAGCGGCGGCATTATACTATGCTCCAGACTTTAACTCAGGCTGGCTCTTAGCATCTAAGTCGTATATTGATTTAGGGATGGAGGATTATGGTGGATTAGCAAGATTCTTTGTTTATATCATTGCGGCAGTAATGGTTACGAGTATATTATCATGGGTTCCGACGAAAAATATAGGATGGGTAACGAGTCTTGGAGGACGGACACTGTATGTCTATTTGCTACATGGATTTTTCATTCAGTTCTTCCGACAAGCCGATTTATTTGAAGTTAACAATGTTGTAGATCTATTAGGAATTGCAGGGTTATCTGCAATCATTGTGATTGTGCTCTCGAGTAGACCAATTCTCGGAATATGGCAGCCGCTCATTGAAGGGAAGGCTACGATTATTAAAAATAAATTAAGAGAAATATAAAAAAGTGGGGATGATTCCCCACTTTTTTCATGCATTAGAATATAAAATGTGCAATCAACGTGATCACTGGTAATGTAATAATCGTCCTTAACAAGAAGATAACGACTAAATCAAGGAAGGAGACAGGTATTTTCGAGCCGAGAATCAGCCCACCGACCTCAGACATGTAGATTAGCTGTGTAACTGATAATGCAGCGATGATAAAGCGAGTAATATCTGCTTCAATTCCAGAGCCGATAATTGCTGGCAGGAACATATCTGCAAATCCAATTAAAATCGTTTCGGAGGCTTCCGCTGCATATGGAACTTGCATTAATTCGAGCACAGGGATAAATGGTACTCCAAGCCATTGAAAGACTGGTGTATACGTTGCAATTATTAGTGCGATTAAACCAAATGCCATCACAATCGGTGCAACACCCATCCACATATCTAAAATGTTTTGCCCGCCTTCTTTAAAAAACTTATAAAAACTTGTTTCCTTTTTTGCACGTTCCAATGCTTTTGTATAACCATATGTCACTGGATTGTATCCATTAGGTATCGATTCATCCATCTCATCCACCGATTCATTAACGTACGTATCCGCTTTTCTAGATAACGGCGGAATTCGTGGCATAATGAGTGCAGCAATAATTCCTGATATAAGAACTGTGATATAGAAAGGAAGAAATAGATGTGCAAGTTTTACTTGTGCTAGAACGACTAAGGAAAACGTAATTGAAACAACTGAAAAGGTTGTTCCAACAACAGCAGCTTCTCGTTTTGTATAGAAGCCTTCTTCGTATTGCTTACTAGTCAGTAATACTCCAATGGTCCCATCACCAATCCAAGATGCTAATGCATCAATGGAAGAGCGTCCGGGTAATTTAAATAAAGGGCGCATTACATCTCGCATTAGTGTCCCAAATAATTCCAGTAGCCCAAAGTTCATTAATAATGGTAAGAATAACCCTGCAAATAAGAATACAGCGAATAGCACATGCAGTAGGCTATTTAATAAGGTTTGACCAGTGTCTCCCCCTGTTATCGCCTCAGGTCCAATTTGGAAATAAACCATTACAGCGAATATCGCTCCAACAACTCTAGTGATAGACCAGAAAATATTAACATCAAATAATTGCTGGAAGAAAGGTGTCTTTTGAAATGCATCACGGCCAGTAATTTTTATAATAACAGTCATGATGGCCGTAATAACGATGATTGCCATCATAATTGCTGACAATTGATCTGCAAGCAGTTCCTGTACCCAATTGGACAAAACAGCAATTGGAATGGTAAAGCCAGTGCTCGTTTTAACGGGTATGATAAATAAGAAAATTCCTATTAAAGAAGGAATAATAAATTTTATATGATCGATTAAACGATAGTTTTTCATAATGTCCTCCATATTCTATCTCCATAAACACAGTGTATAATTATACATAAAAACGAAATAGTATTCAAGTTTATTTTTTCTTGGTTCATGTTGTTAGTTTGTTTGTTCCTATTTATATAAAGTCCCAACTACTTAATGCGATAATAGTTCTCATGCGGTCGCTCCGGAAATACACTTCGCTGGGCTGGTAATCAAACATATTATTTTACTAACTTCTATAAAATATCATAGTATTTTTCCTCATTGATCGTAACAGTGAACAGAAGGGCTCTCCGAAAAAGCAATTTGCCCTAGCCTTCCTTGTTCTATGGAAATAGCCGTGTAAAGAACTATTCTATACGATGTTCTTCTGAAGGAACTCCCCTAGTTTTCTCTATGACACCACCGTCTGCTAGCTACATTCAGTTTAGGTTTAATTCGCAATTTCCATCAACTATCAATTATCAATAATCAGTTTAAAAACGAGGTGTTCCTACTGTGACATCCCTTTAGAAACAGCCATCGCCTTTGTAAGATTGTACAATATAAAATCATTGCGTTATGTTAGTAATAGGAATAGTAATAGGAATGTTAAATATTGGGTAAAGTAGGACGAGGTGTTTCGTAATGAAGACATTAAAGTACAATCTAATTTACCGTTGTATTGTCATTGTTTGGATGGCAATTAAATTTATCTTCAAAATATACTTTTTTTATTTCAGACATAGTATTTGGGATAATGAGACAATGTATAAGTGGAATCGTCTTTTAGCAAAAATGGCGAAGGAATACCGTGTGAAGGCAGAGAGACTTGGCGGTGTTTTAATTAAAGTTGGTCAGTTTTTAAGCACAAGGACGGACTTCATGCCTGATGTATTTATTCGGGAATTAACGAAATTGGTTGATCATGTACCACCAATGCCCTTTGATTACGCTGATAAAATGCTGAAGCAAGAGTGGGGAACTTCAATTGATACATATTTAAAGAGCATTACTAAATCATCTATTGCTTCCGCTTCGATAGGTGAAGTATATCGGGCAGTATTAAAGGATGGTACGGCAGTAGCAATTAAAGTCCGTCGTAAACGAATAGAAGAAATTTTTCATAAAGATTTTATTGCATTACGAATTGTTTTTTGGATTTTAAAAGTATTTACGAATTTCGGGAAAAAAGCAGATTTAAAAGCACTTTATAGCGAATTAGTTTATGTGATGGATCGTGAGCTGGATTTAAAACAAGAATTGGAATACGGGAAATACTTTAAGGAACGATATCAGGATAATCCATCCATCCATATTCCATTTTATATCGAATCATTAAGCACAGAAAAAATACTTGTAATGGAATGGATAGAAGGGGCTAAGATAACAGATATTCATTATTTGAAGTCTCATCATATAAATGTTGAGCAAACGACTAAGGTATTATTTGATTTTTACATGGACCAATTCATGAACCCAGGGAAGTTTCACGCAGATCCACATGCAGGAAATATTTTGATGCAAAAAGACGGAACGATAGCGATTATTGACTTCGGCATGGTTGGCGAGATTAAAAAGCAAGATACAGAGCAATTCAAAATACTTGTTCAAGGGTTTATCATCGACAATTATGACATAGTTGTTGACGCACTAGATAAAATGAATTTCATTTTACCGAATGCAGATAAAAAGAAATTGAAGAAAGTAATCAAAGAAACGGTCGAATTGTACCAGAATGGTTCCTTAAAAAATTTTAACGCTAAAGCAATGGAAAAACTAATGGAAGAAATTAGAGTAATCATAAAGGATCAGCCGATTCAACTGCCTGCTGATTATGCGTATTTAATCCGTGCGATTGCTATTGTTGTTGGAATATTATTTGCGATTAACCCGGAAACTGACATTATTAAGTGGGCTAAACCAAAAATTAAAGATTGGTTCGGTACAGGACAAATCATCAAATCAATTACAAAGCAATACGCAAAGGATGCTAGTGAACCATTCTTATCCTATCCGAGAGCACTGTTAAGTTTCCTGGAAAGTGGGGAAAAGAATAGAACATGGGATAAGGAGAAGGAATATTATCGACTGCGGCATCATTTTTATTTACTTATAGAGAGTATTTCATTTATTATGGTAGTAATAGGAATTGTAGGTGCTGTTTACGGATTAAGTACAGACCTAATAAGTATAGGAATAATAGGATTATCGTTAATTGGGGTATTTATGATCATCATTAATATTATATTGGTTATGCATTACCGAATGATTCGATCTAGAAAATAGGGAGGATGGATTAGATGAGCGATTTTCTAAGAAAAGGTTTCTTATTAGGACTTGGTGCTGCAGTTAGTGGGAAAGAGAAATTAGAGCAGAAGTTAAAAGAACTCGTTGATAAGAATGAGCTATCACAGGAACAAGCAAAAACGGTGATGAATAACTTCATTGAAAAAGGCG
Organism: Oceanobacillus chungangensis; assembly: GCF_003369565.1. Taxonomy (GTDB): domain Bacteria; phylum Bacillota; class Bacilli; order Bacillales; family Amphibacillaceae; genus Oceanobacillus; species Oceanobacillus chungangensis. Next base: position 134,063 of record NZ_PIOD01000005.1, read on the forward strand.
ATATGAAGAAAAATGAGTGGAGCTCTAAGCAAAAAGAACAGACACAGAAAATGATTGATGACCTTGGTATAGCAACAAAGGAAGATATTATGGAACTGAAAGTCCGTATCGTGCAATTAGAAGCGAAATTGAATGATGAGAGCGAAAGCTAATTTATTAACTGAGGGGAACCTGTTAAAATCGGTTCTCTTCACTTTTTAAATTAGCCTTTTTATGTTTAACTGAATTAATGCTGCAAGCTTAATATAGCGATGTTTAATTCGGGAAATATTATCTGTACATTCACCCAATTCTAAAATCTGTCTTGATTTTGTTCTTTTTATAGGTTACAATTGTACTAATAATTTACCTGAGGATCATCAGTATAGGGGGAGTCGGCGGATGAAGAGCTTTTTAACAGTATGTGAGGATACAAGAAAGAAGCTTGGTAGGCAGTTGCAGGAAGATGAAGTAAAATTTTTGCAATGGATGTATAAACGCTATATTGAGGAGCAGCAGGAGACAAAACTGGAGTATTATACTATTTAAATTTTATATATCCACCCGACTGTGATTTTTTTGGGGATAAGATTGTAAATTCAAGTCTTGGAAATATCCAGGGCTTTTTATTTGATTTCATAAAAGATAGTACAGCTTATTTCGAGAGAGAATTTATTGGCTTCTTAGTACATACTAAGCTTTGAATATCATCTAAGGAGTTTTTCATCATGAGATTAAAAAAGCATTCGACTATTGCCCTCATTATTTCTCTTGTTTCACTCATAGGCTTTAGTATAATGGTGCTATTAATAGCGAACCAGAATGTAATTTTGTTTGATCATAACGTTATTAGTTTTATTCAAGGATTTGAAGGACCGAGCTTAACATCAATTATGAAATTTTTCACATATATCGGTTCGTATCATTCAATGATTGTTATTATTTTGATCATCGTTATTTTTCTATATATTGTATTGAAGCATCGATTGGAAATTATTTTACTTTTGACAGTAGTTATAACTACACCAATCCTGAATGGATTATTAAAGCAATCTTTTCAGCGAGCACGTCCAGAATTTCACCGACTAATTGATATAGGGGGCTATAGTTTTCCTAGTGGCCACGCAATGAATGCATTTGCTTTCTATGGAATCCTAACGTTTCTATTATGGCGTCATATTCCAAATCCCGCTGGACGTACGATATTAATTGTATTTAATGGCCTATTTATTATGATGATTGGCATAAGCAGAATTTACCTCGGGGTACACTATCCGAGTGATATTATTGCTGGATATTGTGTTAGCGGTTTTTGGTTAACAATCGTAATTTGGTCCTTTCAGAAGTATAGAGATAGACTGGGTACAAAGAAGCAATCGGGTAGAAGGGGAAAATAGTATGAGTTTTTATTATTAAATAATGTGAATTTAAATTGAACAGGGGGAAAAAGATTGTGATTGTTCAAATGGCTAACGAGAGGCATGTTCAAGGGATTGTTGATGTATGTACAAGGGCATATCGAATAACCTCCCAAGATTTTTTGACAAAAGAATATATTGATAGAAGATGTGAAGAATTCTTTAACGAAAAACGAGTACATAAGGAAGTAACAGAGCATAGTCCTTATTGGGGCGGATACTTTGTTGCTTTGGAAGGCGCATGTGTTATCGGTACTGGTGGTGGAGGTATGACGGGACAAGAAACAGGGGAATTATTTGTACTGTACATTGAACCGGATAGACGTAATGAAGGCATTGGTTCCAAAATATTGCAAGCAATCACTGAGCAGCAAAAGGGTCTTGGTGCAAAGGAGCAGTGGGTATCTGTTCAAAAAGATAACGCCCTAGGGATTCCCTTCTATGAAGCAAGAGGTTTTATCTTTCAAAAGGAGACGCAATCGTATGAAAGTAATCTTGAAGATAATGCAATATCCTTAAGATATAAACGGGAGATCTAGCTCAGTCTCATTAATGAGGGGGAGAATAATATTGCAAAAGAAAATGCAGTCATTTTTAGAGGACGAGATTTCTGGTCAAGAATTGTATGATTGAGTCATTGATTTTATTTATTTTTATAACATTAGATGTGGCGAATATGAATGTAACCGGTTTATTATCAAAAAGTTGGACCATTTAAACTTTATTATTTATGAAGAATATGATTATCGAAATGACGGGAAAGGGAGATTCATAATGCATATTCGATAAATAGGCAGCAATTCATTCGTTTAGTAAATCGATATGCAAAAGACCAGGGGTTTCCATTGAAGGAACTTTCGTAATAAAGATTATGATGTAATAATTGAATATATAATTACCGAGGTCGATTCCTTATCCTGGAATCGGCTTTCTGCACTAGTTTCACATCACCTTAACTTCTTTGCAATGCGTATATTATATTCTAATCCATTCCTTATATATCAAAAGATAATAATTATTTATTGATAAGCGATAAACAATGTATTAAAATGGAATTATCAATTAATTTGCGAGGTGCTTTTTTTTATGAACCGTGGATCAACAACTTTTTTAAGGATATCTGTTTTTCTAATTGGAATTATTGTCATTACCTTGTCCATATTCTTGTTGCCAAGGCTAGCAAATGAGGCGGCAGAAATAGCACCAGATTTGGCCTATTTAAAATATCTTGTTTTAATCGGTTTATACGTAACAACAATCCCATTCTTCTTTGCATTATATCAAGCATTAAAGATTTTAACATACATTGATAATCATAATGCTTTCTCATGTTTTTCTGTAAAATCATTAAAAAATATTGTATATTGCGCGATTACAATAAGTGTTTTTTATATAATCGGTGGATTGTTTCTATTCATACAAAACGCCCTGCATCCTGGAATCGCAATTATGGGTCTTACCATTACATTTGCATCCACTATTATTGCCGTTTTTGCATCGACACTAAAGAAACTAATTAAAAATGCGATTGATATGAAATCTGAAAATGATTTAACAGTTTGAGGTGATAATATGGCAATTGTTATTAATGTAGATGTGATGTTAGCGAAACGAAAAATGAGTGTTACAGAGCTTTCAGAGAAGGTTGGAATCACGATGGCTAACCTCTCTATTTTGAAAAATGGAAAGGCGAAGGCCGTACGATTTTCAACATTAGAGGGAATTTGTAAGGCGTTGAACTGTCAACCAGGGGATATTCTTGAATATCAGGATGATCACGAGCGTCAATAATAGAATATCTAATGTGTGCGAAGGTTAATCTATTAATTAATATAAGGTTCATAATAATCAAGATAACCTGGAGTTGAAAAACATGGAAAACGAATTGATCAAGGCCATTTCTTTACGCAAAGACGGAAAGCATAACGAATCTAATAAATTGCTTATCGAACTAGTAAAGCAATACCCTGAAAATGGGCGAGTAAATTATCAATGTGCCTGGAGTTTTGATCTATTAGGTGAAGAAAAGAAGGCTGTGCCTTATTATGAAAAAGCAATCAACCTGGGGTTGTCTTCAGGAGAATTGGAAGGTGCTTTTTTAGGGCTAGGAAGTACTTATCGAACATTGGGAGAATATGAAAAGTCGAAAAGTATATTTATAAAAGGAATTGAATCTTTCCCGAATAACCGAGCATTACAAACGTTCTATTCCATAACTTTATATAATTTGAACGAGCATCATAAAGCGATGGAGCTGCTATTAACATGCCTAATTGAAACAACAAAGGACGATAACATTCAAAGCTATAAAAAGGCAATTAATTTTTATAAAGATAAATTAGATGAAACATGGGAGTAGTAATATAAATTAGGAATGAAAGAAGTTATGAAACTTTTAGCGGTTTCTATCGTATGTAAGAATACAAGCTATTATGTAAATACGTAATTTTATTATATAGCGCTATTTCGCTTTTCTAGGGGGGTAAAATTTGTCACTCTTTCAATTAGGGAATAAAAAATATAACAAGGCTACGGAGTGGGTAAGGGAACATTCCTTTCGTATCGAATCCTTAACTGAATGCAATGGAGAAGACTTTAAATTTTTGGAAAAGGTGTTAAAGGATAAGCGGGTTGTTTGGCTCGGTGAAAATGGCCACGGTATTGCTGAACACAGTCTATTAAAGACAAAACTTATTCATTTCTTGTATCAGAAAATGGGATTTAAAGTAATTGCATTTGAAAGTGGTTTCGTTGAAGGGTATAGCTCAAATTATATGAAAGAGGCTCTTTCAGTTAATGAATTAATGGATAAATCAATCTTCTCTTTGTGGAAAACAGAAGAAACCTATCCACTATTCGAATTAATTAAAGAAAATAGTGATTTGAATCTGATTGGATTTGATTTGCAGCCATCTGTGAAAAAAAGCTCGATTGTAGCGTTTATCAATCAACTAAATATTAACTTTCCATCAGAATTTATTCGAAGTATACAAAAGGTCGAAAATACTGCGATATCCTTCTATGAACAAATTGGCATATATAAGGCTACACGAAAAAAGGTTCCGAAAGAAATATTAAACAATTATTTTAAAACCAAAAAAGAGCAAGATAAGCTAATTATCCATTTACAAACGATGCTAAAGTATTTAAAAAGGGAGTTTGAGCGGAATGGATTGAGCAAGGAATATGCCGTTATTCAAAAAGCTTTAGAGAACAGACAACTCTTTTTGAATCATTTAGCTTCTAGAAAAAGAGATTTTCTAAAGATTCGTGATAGAGTGATGGCGGATAATTTAGAATGGATTTGTAACGAACTTTACCCAAACGAAAAAATAATTATTTGGGCTCATAATAACCATATTTATAAAAATATAACAAGCAGCTATAAACCGATGGGGTCCTTAATGAGTCCGAAGTTCGAAAGACAATCCTATTATCTTGGTCTATTTATGTATCAAGGAGAAGTTACGTTTGATAAGAAAACCACTCAAAAGCTAGAAAAGCCGCCAAAGAATAGTATAGAGGATTATATGAATCATAATCCAAGCCCTGTATCTTTTCTTGATTTTTCTAAAGCGTCATTGAATCGAGTAAATAAATGGATATCGCGAAATACAGTGATTTTGGATTCTGGTATGATACACACCTTTATTATTCCTAAGAAACAGCTTGATGGTATATTTTTTGTAAAAGAGGTATCACCATCGCGTCATATATAAAAGAGGGATAATGATAAATCGATTGCTCTTATTAGGAGGGGAAATTTTGCTTAGAATAGCAACTGATAACGATATAAGTCAATTGGCAGTTCTGATGGGAGAATTGGGCTATCCAACAACGACAGATGAAATGGAACAGCGTTTTTCAAAGATTAATTCTAATGCTTTATATAACACTCAAGTAGCTGAAATTGATGGTGCTATTGTCGGTATGATTGGAATGATGCTAGGGTTTCATTATGAAAAGAATGAAAACTATGTAAGAATTGTTGCATTGGTGGTCGATTCCAAGTATAGGAAACAAGGAATTGGTGAAATGTTAATGTTAAAGGCTGAAGAATGGGCGAAGGAACAAGGTGCAAACAGAATTGTGTTGAATAGTGGAAATCGAAGCGAGCGAAACGATGCCCATAAATTTTATACAAACAGAGGATTTGAACGAAAAGCGACAGGGTTTTATAAATTATTAGGAAGATAACTTTTGCAATAAGTGCAGGAAACAGAATCTTATCAAAGGGAATTTTTTCAATGAAATATTACTTAAACGACCACCAGTATATTCTGGTGGTCGTTTAAGTATTGAGAGTGTGTTGTCCTCACTAAAATCCCATCAAGTCCTTTTCATATTAAATCGAAAATCAATCATGCTATAATAGAACGAGCTTTAGAGTATTTTGGTAGTTAAGCAAGTATAGAAGCTTTCTAACTATAATAAGTACAACCAAGTTTTCTAATCTGAGGAGTGGTTTGATTGGCAGTAGAAAATAATACGATAATAAAAAAGATGATTAATGAATTGAATTTGGCAAAGGAAAATCAGCATAATCAGGATACAATGGTGCGTCACATTTCGAATGTGAAGGTGTTATGTGATTTATTTATAGAAGAGGAGTCAACGCCTGCAGTAATAACTAGGAGTAAGGATTCCAATGAGATTTCTGAGGAAGAATTAAGGGCAATGATTGGTAATCAAGGACAAATAAAGAAGGTTGTCATTGATGATGAAGAGGAAGCAAACGGTGGTTCTATTTTTGATTTTTAATTAGAGGGGAGTAATTGGGATGAAATTATTTTTAATTTTAGGAGCAATTAACGGATTTATCGCAGTTGCGCTTGGGGCATTTGGTGCGCACGGACTAGAAGGAAAGGTATCTGAAAAACAAATCGGTACATGGAATACTGCAGTAGATTATCAAATGTTCCATACGATGGCATTATTTGTTACAGGTCTGCTTTTAGCTAAGTTCCAAAGTGGTGGACTTCAGTGGGCTGGATGGATGTTCTTAGTAGGTATTATTATATTTTCTGGAAGTCTTTACCTTTATTCCGTTACATCCGTTAAAACCTTTGGGATGATTACACCAATCGGTGGGGTAGCATTTTTAATTGGTTGGATCTTGCTGGGAACTGCAGTTATGAGAAATTTATAAAGCAAACAGGAGATAGGTTGCTAAGATAAATAGCATTACGGCACGGAGAATTTGTTTGCCAGCTTGCTGAGAGTTGTGGGAGTACAGATGTAGAAGCGCGTCACAAACTAAGCTCAAGCTGATAAGATAGAAGCATAGAAAGACAAGGATAAAGAGTCCCTGAAATAGTGCGATTAAGCTAATTAGGATGACAATAACAAGTAAAATAAGTTCGATGCGGATAAATTTTTCATAAGGGTTTCGCATGTTATCGCTCCTTAGTATAGTAAAAAATGGATGAAAAGGATGACAAAATAGCGTTGCTGTGTCATCCTTTTTCTGTTCCACTACCTCAATTTATCTAGGTGGTTGGGTCGATAGTTGCTGGCTATTAAATGGGTATGCATAATTAATTTCCTCGTCAAATGTAACGTAATCTAGGTAAACCATCAGCAGTAGAACGCGTCTTCCTGTTGAAGGTTCGCTTAAGATTATATGATCTCGACCTGCAGCTTCAATAATTCCTTTAAACGTTTTATGATCGTCACCAGGAAAGGTCATGTGAACTGTTGCAAGCTTCCCGCGATTCAATCGTAAAATGTTTTCAATGTAGGATTGCTGTAAAGGGAGTTGCCCTTGTCCCCCTGGAGTTTGACTTGGTTGCTGTTGTACTGGTGTTGGGAATTGTCTCGTTGGATATGCTGGATAATATGCTTGTGACGTCTGTGGGTAATAGTAATATGGATTTGGTTGATATGGATTTTGTCCTGTATACTGTTGCTGGCTTCTGCTTTGATTTGAATTCTGATTTGAACCTTCTTGATTCTCGCTCATATAAAAACCTCCTAATTATTGTGTTTCATTTAAGCATTACCTTTTACATTGCTTCACTCAATAATTATATGTATGTGAGGTTAAAGGAAATAATAACTAAAAAAAAGCCATGCTGTTTTTTAATCAGCACGGCTATTATCAATCAATCTACAATGCAAAGTATGTTGCAACTGCTTCTTTTGCTAAATAATTTCCGATTATAAAATCACCAAACTCGGCATATTTCGTTGTTACTTCATCAAAACGCATTTCATAAACGATTTTCTTGAATTGTAGCGGGTCATGGGCAAATAAGGTTACTCCCCATTCCCATTCATCAAGTCCAATCGACCCTGTAATGATTTCTTTCACCTTACCTGCATACTTACGACCTGTCATACCATGATCATAAAGTAATCTTGTTCTTTCTGCTTTATCGATTTCGAACCAATTTGCTTCTTCATTGCGGCGGCGTGCCATTGGGTAGAAGCAAGCATGCTCCCATCTTGGCAGAATTGGTTTTAAGCGAGCTTCAACTCTTGGGTCAAGCACACGATCTTTTCCTTCATCCATTGGGTTATGCATTGTCATTTCAACGATTGATACATAAGAATATCCTGGGATTAAATAATCACCAATTTTTGATTTATTTATTTCTCTTTTAATTTCTTCAAGCTCGTCCATTGATGGTCGCAGGAAAATAAATAGTAAATCTGCTTTATTGCCGACTACTTTATAAATGGATTGACTTCCTTTTTTCTCTTCCTCGGTCTGCTCCCATTTCGTCATAAGTTGTTCAAATTCTGCTATTGCTTCGGATCTTTCTTGTTCCGAGGTCATTTTCCACGATGACCAGTCAAATGTACGTGTATCATGTAGTGTACACCAACCATCCATGGTAATTACTGCTTCAGCCAAGATAATCACTCCTTATATGTAATAAAACTTATTTTAACCGTATTTTTACTATAGCATAATCAGGGCACTCTAATCATAGGTAAGCATTCACCATTTCAGCTATTTTAGTCAGTTGTCGATTCTTTGTCAAAAATCTAAAAAAAGGTATTTGCTTTAAATTACAGTCTAAATCCTATATCATTAGTGTGTGCTAGATTTAGCAATTTTAATTTGGAGGGTAAAAGATGAGCCAGCTATTTGATCAATTAACATCTAAAGTATCATCGAAAAATAAAAAAATTGTATTTCCAGAAGGATTAGATGAAAGAATTCTTACTGCTGCAAGTAAACTTAGTGCAGAAGGAATTGTTGAACCAATTTTAATTGGTAATAAAGAAGAAGTTAGTAAGAAAGCGGAAGCGGTTGGTGCAGACGTATCTTCACTTACAATAATCGATCCAGCAGAATACGCTGAATTCGATGCAATGGTTGCTGCATTTGTTGAGCGTCGTAAAGGTAAAGCAACAGAAGAGGATGCACGTAAAATCCTTCTTGATGAAAATTATTTTGGAACAATGCTTGTTTATCTAAATAAAGCAGATGGTTTAGTAAGTGGTGCTGCACATTCAACTTCAGATACAGTTCGCCCTGCATTACAAATCATTAAAACAAAAGAAGGCCTTAAGAAAACCTCAGGAGTATTCATCATGGTTCGTGATGATGAGAAATATGTGTTTGCAGATTGTGCAATCAATATTGCGCCTGACAGCCAAGATTTAGCAGAGATTGCAGCAGAAAGTGCTGTAACAGCTAAACTATTTGATATTGATCCACGCGTTGCAATGCTTAGCTTCTCAACTAAGGGTTCAGCTAAATCTGAGGAAACAGAAAAAGTTGCAGAGGCATTGAAGCTTGCAAAAGAAAAAGATGCCTCACTTGTAATTGATGGTGAATTCCAGTTTGACGCTGCATTCGTACCAAGTGTTGCAGAGAAAAAAGCTCCAGATTCTGTTATCAAAGGGGATGCAAACGTATTTGTCTTCCCAAGTCTTGAAGCAGGAAACATAGGTTATAAAATTGCACAACGACTAGGTGGATTTGAAGCTGTTGGTCCTATTTTACAAGGATTAAACAAACCAGTTAACGACCTATCACGTGGCTGTAACGCTGAAGATGTTTATAATTTAGCAATCATTACTGCATCCCAAGCAGTAGCTGCTGAATAATAATCTAAATTAAGAGGGCCTGTACTAGAGTGATATTTAGTACAGGCTTTTTTGTTGATAGTTAAGTTTCTTACTACATAAGTGGGACCTACAGGATGTAGGTCAGTTCGGTGCTGCAACTGGAGGTCGCGTTTTTAACCGAACTTCCCCTAAGGGCTGTCACCAAAAAGATAGGTTAAACTTTAGTTTTCTAATACATCTGCTGATTTAGCTGATTGTACTTGTTCTGTAACTGAATTAAATTTCTTTCAATAAAATAATACTACTCTCAAACTAAGAGCTCCAACTCAATATCTAACAGCTCCACCTGCCTATCGAAGCGCTCCAACCAAATATCTAACAGCTCCGCTCGCCAAGCTAAGAGCTCCAACTCAATATCTGAAAGCTCTACTAACCAAGCTGAGAACTATAACTACATACCCAACAGCTCGACATATCAAGCCAACGTCCCAGCCTTTAGCCTGCCTACATCTTAGTTATCTTTTCATTCCGTTTCACCATTTGACCATATCTTTTTTCAAATACTTCAAGTTCGTTTTCGGAAAAATCCTCAACAACAATCTCTTTACTGAAATTCCTTAAAGCAGCATACACTCGCTCTTTCATTTCTTCTACAGTTAATTCAAGTCCAAGCAACTCTGACAGGGATGCCATTACATTCGGCGCTACAGTAGGGTAGACAAATTTCGTTTCGGCGTCTTTTTTACTGATACTGTAAAAATCACGAATGAGTGCTGCCCGCTCTTTACTATTTCCTTCTACATCTAAATAAATTTGAATTGCTGCGCCATCTTTAATTCGCCGTTGTGAGATCCCTGCAAACTTCTTGCCATTAATACTTAAATCGTAATCACCTGGACAATAGGAACCGACTATTTCATATGCTTCAATTTTATCGGTTAAATCACGGAGCATATATTGCACGAAGCTAACCATTGCTTCATAGCAATCGTGAATGGAAAGATCATGTACACCAGGAATGACGAGAGAAAGATTGAGCACCCCATTATCCAATACAACCGCAAGTCCACCAGAATTTCTTATGACAGTATGATAGCCGTGCTGCGTTAAAAATGGCACCCCTTCTTCGATGTATGGGAGCTTTGCATCTGGTATCCCAAGTACGACAGTTTTAGGATGAACCCATAATCGAATAACGGGGGCAGATGCACCATTACTTACGGATGTTGCAAGTGCATCATCCACAGCGAATGATGTTAAGGCAGTATTTGGTTTTGAATTTATTTGTTTTTCATCTGAATGATCCATATATCGAAAGGTTTCATGAGTGATGATTTCGTGCCATTTTTTCATAATTTCCCTCTTTTTTTCAAATATTTCAGCATTGCTGACTCTCATAAATGAAGTATTACAAATTAGTGTCGTTCATGGAAGTTTCTCTATAACTATAATATAATTACATCATATAATAAAATCGTTTAGAAAACTAAGGTTTAACCAAGCCTTTCGGTGAACCATTAGCTACACTTATGCAGTAAGAGATATTTTATACTTTCTAAACTACCTAAAAAGAACGGATGGGGAATAATGGCATATAGAGATGAACAATTATCCGAGGAGAAAGTTTTCAAAGATCCTGTCCACCGTTATGTTCACGTGAGGGACAGGGTTGTTTGGGATTTAATTGCAACTCCAGAATTTCAGCGGTTACGACGAATCAAACAATTAGGAACAACGAATTTAACGTTCCATGGCGCCGAGCATAGCAGGTTTAATCATTCACTTGGTGTATACGAAATCGTTAGAAGAATTATTAATAATTTCCAGGATCGCTCACATTGGAATAAGGAGGAGCGTTTACTCTGTTTATGTGCAGCATTATTACATGATTTAGGGCATGGACCATTCTCACATTCATTTGAAAAAGTGTTCAAGCTCGATCATGAATATTTTACTCAGCAGATTATTGTTGGTGACACAAACATTAATAAAGTATTAGAGCAGGTAAGCCCAGGTTTTTCTAGAGATGTTGCAGATGTTATTGCGAAGACCTATAAGGATAAATTAGTTGTTAGTTTAATTTCCAGCCAAATTGATGCGGACCGGATGGATTACCTGCAGCGCGATGCCTATTTTACAGGGGTCAGCTACGGTCATTTTGATATGGAGCGAATTCTACGCGTAATGCGTCCGATAGAGGATCAAGTGGTCATCAAGTCAACAGGGATGCATGCAGTGGAAGATTATATTATGAGTCGTTATCAGATGTACTGGCAAGTTTACTTCCATCCGGTGACGAGAAGTGCGGAAGTTATTTTGTCAAAAATTTTGCAACGGGCAAAAGTGTTGTTTGAAGCGGAAGACTTCACATTCAAACTCGAACCGAAGCATTTCCTTTCATTTTTTAATGAAGATGTAAAGCTAGAGGATTATCTTAAGCTGGATGATACAATCGTTTTTTATTATTTCCAGCAATGGCAAGATGAAAAAGACGAGATATTACGTGATTTATGTGCACGTTTTATGAATCGTCATTTATTCAAATATGTCGAGTATGCACCAAACCAACCGATAGATAAGTGGATGGAGTTATCAAGATTATTTGTTGAAGCTGGGATAGATCCAGAATATTATCTTGTACTCGATTCTTCTTCCGATTTACCTTATGACTTTTATCGACCTGGTGAAGAAGGGGAACGTCTACCGATTAATTTATTAATGCCAGATGGTGAGATAAAAGAACTTTCACGGCAATCCGATATCGTAGAGGCCATCTCTGGAAAAAGACGGACAGATCACAAGCTCTATTTTCCAAAAGATCGGATTGAGGCGCTCACAGATGAACGGATTAAACAACGGATGAAAGAGATTTTATATAATTAAGGAGAGGAAAGATTTGTTAACCAACCATGCAAAAATCATGCAGTTTTTTTCGATGGCTGATGGTGTGACAGGCCGGAAAAAGCTGCAAAAGATGATTTATATTTTGCAGAAATGCAATATTCCATTTGAAGAGAAGTACCATTTTCATGTATATGGCCCATATTCAGAGGAACTCACGTTACGTGTCGAGGAACTTTGCAACTTTGGTTTTTTAGATGAAACGAAGGAAGATAAAAGTAATTATTTCCAGTACAATTACACGATTACAACTGACGGTGCAGCATTTTTACAGCAATTTAATTTGGATATGCCAAGTTATCAAAATAAAGTGGATATGCTGAAAGAGAGGAGCTCGCGTTTCTTAGAGCTTGTTTCCACGATGCTTTACTTCGATGACCTACCAATCGAGGAAACGATTGAAAAAGTGCATACAGTGAAGCCGAAGCAGAAATTCAGCGAGAATGAAATTGAGGAAGCAATACAATTTATTAAGGATATTAAGCAACCATAATTTAGCGGAAACAATCCGTTATGGATGTATGTGTTACAATCTAGGTAAATAAATAGCTTGGATGGAAGAGGGGGATAAATGATATGAGTTCAGAACAAAACGCCAACAAAAAGAAAAGTAATGCTTTTACAATCATTAAAGACGATTCGACCGATGGACATGGTGGATACGGATCAGGTGTGATTAGCTTGGAAAATATGTCACCTGTAATCGTCGACCCGAATGAAAATAAGGCATATGTCGATATGGGTGCTATGCACGCAAGAAGCGAAATCGAGCGACGCGTGAAGATTATTCCGAATCGTGAAGAAGTACCAAATGGGCTGCTCTACTGGATAGTTTGGGTGAATGTTGATCGTAATGAAAATGGACCGTACTACGGTGGTGTAGCCGGCAGTGAAATTATTATCGATCGTTCGATTAAACGTGCCTATAAATCGATGCCTCAGCATGTTACACATATGGAAAAATCTTTAAAGGGGAAAATTGTCGTTGATCATATGGACGAGTCATCGAAAAAGTTACTAAAGGATTTCTTAGTCGAATTTAACCAGGCGATGTGGGATAATTCAACAGATGAGTTGAAAAACGCACTTCCAGAATAATAATGCGAATACAAATGCTAAATCGAAAATATAAATATGAACAATTTGTGAATGAATAGTGGTAAAAAGCTGAAAAATTTGTACTTTGTTCATATAATTTGTAAAATATAAATACATGGGTTCACTCATGTATTGCTAGGACAAAAAAGAGGTCAACAATCAAGTGGTACGGAACCACGACATTGTTGGCTTCTTTTTTTGTAGGGGAGGATTGTTTAGAAATATAACTTGTGCAAATTCTTTTCTTGAGAAGTTGCATTGATTTAATTCCATTCTATTCTTGTTTAGAAACTCAACAAACCCATAAACTACGAACTAACTAGGGTAACACTTGCTGCCTTGGCTGTCGCTCTAGAAATACACTACGCGCACCTTAGGGGAGCTGGTGAGCCTACTCGTGCTGTCGCACTTCGTAGTCTCACCTAGGCTCTTCTTCCCGCAGGACAAGGAAGGCTTCGGCAGCGTTCCATCGCAATCAGACAAATTGAACTTTATTTTCGAGGAGTCTTCGTGTATTTCTTCCGCTGGGATTTTGCAATTGCTGTCATACATAAGACGAGCGGGCAATTCCTCATCATAGCCGTTGATTGAAGTGGAGGACAGGAGACTCCTGCGGGAATAGCAACGGCTGAAGATCCATCGGAAGTGTTCTTCTTCCGAGAGGAGCAGACCGCGGTGCCCTCCGGATGCGCGACTGTCCGCAGCGGAAATCAACGTAGCTCATAGTTCGCACACCTTATATCAACCACGAATTATCATTTCTCGATGAGAAAGCATAAAATCTCACACTGTATAAGTGCAATGAAGGCTATCACTTAAATACAGGGTGCCAGTAGCCCGGTTTTCTAAAAGCAAAAGCTGCTGGTAAACAATCAAAAAATGAGCAGCTGCTCGTCACAACTGTCCCTGTAGTGAATTTATTTAACTTAGAGCTAACTATTTCAAGCTAAAACAACAAATCAAACCACCGTTCTACGATTCCTTTATTTTGATTCGGTCCAACTTTATCTTCCTTATGAAAATGCTCCATACAATAACGTCTTGGCTCGGTTCCCATTTCAAAATACATGATCACACTAGTGTCACAATATGGGGTAGCGAGTGCACCGGTAGTTGGATCGATTGGAATGCCAACGACACCAACCGGAACAGTGAAATTTTCCTGAGGTAATTCTTTATGTGCATCTTCCATGAAATTCGCCCAAATTTGTTTCGCATAAGCATTTTCTGCAACTATTTCCATTGCGCGATTATCATCATACCCAGTCCAGATTCCTGTTACTAAGCTTGGGCTATAGCCAATCATCCAATTATCTGATTTCGTTGTTCCTGATTTTCCTGCATATGGTCGAGTAAGACTATCGGCAATGCTAGCTCCTGTTACAGTTGTATAACCATCGAGATTGTGATCAAACATGCCAGTCATTAAATTAGTTAAAATGAAAGCTTGCTTCGGTTCAAGCACTTGCCGCCCAGGGTCATTATCCCGCTCAAAAATAATATTTCCATTTCGGTCCGTAATTTTTTCAATCGTATGTCCATCAATTTGCTTACCGCCATTTGCCAGCATACCATATGCTGTTACCATCTCTTTCAGTGATACAGTAGCGGTTCCGAGTGCAAGGGAAGGGACTGCTGGTAAATCACTTGTAATCCCGAATTGTCTTGCAGTCTTAACTAAATTATCGGTCCCTAAATATAAATTCGTTTTCACTGCATAAATATTATCGGAAAGTGATAGTGCTTGTGCCAATGTGATTGGTTCTTCTGCATAATAATCGTTATAATTACTTGGTGAGTATACTTCGCCATCTTCTAGCGTAAAAGTTGTCGGTTTACTTTCTAGAAGCGTACTTGCCGTATAGCCGTTATTTAATGCTGCATAATATAAGAAGGGCTTAAAGGTCGACCCAGGCATTCGCAGTGCATCTACGGCACGATTAAAGGGACTCTTTTGGTAATCTCTTCCCCCAATTAGTGCACGGATTGCCCCTGATTCTGGATCCATGGCCATTGCACCGATTTCGATGTTACTTTGTCCGCTAATTGTTGCACTAGTCGTAGTTTCGAGCTTGGATTGTTCGTCGACATCCAAGGTAGTATAAATATTAAACCCTCCAGTACGAACTGCTTTCATTTCTAAATCTAATAATTTTGCTGCCTCTTTTAAAGCTAGATCTTGGAAATAAGGTCCAATCTTCTTTTTTTTATCTATTTTCCTAGTTTGCGAGTAAGCAAGCACCTCTTTTTTTGCGTGTTCGTATTCTTGCATTGTTATAGCGTTATTATTCAGCATTAACTGTAAAATGATTGCTTGTCTGTTTATAGCATTTTCTGCGTTATTAAAAGGGGAATAATATGTTGGCCCCTTTGGAACACCTGCTAGCATAGCCGCTTCAGCCAAATCCAGTTCTTCCGCGGATTTATCAAAAAAGTATTTACTCGCGGCCTCTACCCCATACGTCCCATGTCCATAATAAACCGTATTTAAATAGCCTTCGAGAATCTCTTCTTTTGAATAGTACATTTCTAAACGAATGGTATAAAATGCTTCTTTGAGCTTTCTTGTCCATGTTTTTTCATGGGATAAAAATACATTTCTTGCATATTGCTGTGTCAGCGTACTTGCGCCCTCTTTTAGGGAAAGCGATTGGATGTTCTTTAAGATTGCCCCAGCAATCCGTTTTAGGTCAAAGCCGTTATGTTCAAAGAAATGTTGGTCTTCAATCAGTATGGTTGCATCGACAATTGCAGGAGGTATCTCATCCAAATCAAGCCAATATCTGTTTTCAAGCCCACTATCCTCACCAATAACTTCACCATTATTGCTATAATAAATCGTATTTTCTTCACTTGTCAGTGCTGGAGGACCCATTAGAAAACTAATAAAATAGATTCCTATTAAAAACAAGCATGCAGAAATAAACATGCCGATAAATAGTTTTAAAATAATCCATTTTCTATTTTTAAAAGGTAATTGACGCTTCATTGATATTATCCCCATCTGTTTAAATGACTGTTTTATTTCCATTATGGGAAAGGATAGAAGGAAATAAACGCCTTAGCGAAAATAAAAATTAAATGCACCGAATTTAGAAGATATTAGATAGATATTGAAAACACCCCATACTTACAGATATAATAAGAACACTATATGGATTTTTGAACAAAGGTGAAAGTACCCGTTTTCGACGTACTGACTGCCCCCGCAGTTTGGAGTGGTTCGACGTTTCGAACATTCCTTCATAGGAGATATGAGGAACTCTAGCTGGACGTGGTCTTTCTTGTCACGGAATTGCAAAAGGAATATAATACTTTCCTATTTTGAATAAAGTTATGAGGCGATTTTATGGATACCGTCCAAAAGAAGGTTAGAATAACCTTGAGCGTAAGGATTAATGATCAAGGGCAGCTGGAAGATAATACATCAACACATATTGGTAACTATTATCGAAAAGGCAATATGGATGTTCTCACGTATGAAGAGAATATTGAAGACACTGCTGCGATTAATAATTTCATTACGATTCAAGCAGATAAAGTAAGCATCAAGCGTACTGGTGTTGTATCAATGACCCAGAAGTTCCGGGAGAATCAAATTACGGAAAATATATACAAGCATCCACATGGAACACTACATATGGAAACTTTTACAGATGCAATTACCCATCAGCAATTGGATGAGAATGATGGTGGACATTTAAGCATTTCCTATAAAGTGAAGCTGAATGGGCAAGAAGAACGTGCTCATGAATTGGTGTTACATTATAAAGAGGAGGATTCACAATGAACGTTTTAGAACAAACGGAAGAAACATTAAAACAAGAAATTAAGGCCGCTGTTCTTGGGGCAAAGCTTGCGACAGAAGAGGAGCTGCCAACAATTGTATTAGATAAACCAAAAGATAAATCACATGGGGATTTCGCATCCAATATTGCGATGCAACTTGCAAGAATTGCCAAGAAAGCTCCTCGCCAAATTGCTGATGAGATTGTAGCAAACTTAGATCAATCGAAAGCATCGATTGAAAAGGTTGAGATTGCTGGACCAGGTTTCATTAACTTCTTCATGAAAAATGATTTTCTGGGAGAAATCATTCCAACGATTTTAAAAGCGAATGATACATACGGAAAAACAGATGCAGGAAAAGGGAAACGGGTGCAAGTAGAATTTGTTTCTGTTAATCCAACAGGAGACCTTCATTTAGGGCATGCACGTGGAGCAGCATTTGGTGATGTATTATGTAATGTACTTGATGCTGCCGGTTATAAGGTTGAACGTGAATATTATATTAATGATGCTGGGAATCAAATCGATAATCTAGGTTTATCTGTTGAAGCACGTTATCTTCAAGAAATCGGCCAGAATGCTGAAATGCCTGAAGACGGTTATCATGGACAAGCAATCATTGATATTGCAAAAGCATTGGTAGCAGAATATGGCGATGAATGGGCAGCAAAGGAAAAAGCAGAGCGGATGGAATTTTTCAAGGAATACGGATTAAAAGCATCGCTTGCTAATATTGAAGAGGATCTTGAAGAATTTGGCGTTCATTTTGACAACTGGTTCTCTGAAAGATCGTTATATAAAGATGATAAAATTTCAGATGCACTAGAAACATTGAAAAAAGGCAGCCATATTTATGAGCAGGATGGTGCTACATGGTTTAAAACGACAGATTTAGGCGATGATAAAGACCGTGTTTTAATTAAAAATGATGGCAGTTTCACTTACTTTACACCAGACATTGCATACCATAAAGATAAATTGGATCGTGGCTTTGATAAAATCATCAACGTTTGGGGCGCAGATCACCACGGCTATATTCCAAGAATGCGTGCTGCAATTCAGGCACTAGGTTATCCAGCGGAGAAAATGGAAGTAAAAATTATCCAAATGGTGAACCTGTTTGAAGGTGGAGAAAAGGTTCGGATGAGTAAGCGTACAGGGAAAGCAGTTTCCTTAAAAGATTTAATGGAGGAAGTTGGTGTTGATGCAACACGGTATACCTTCATCACACGTTCCAATGATTCACAACTTGATTTCGATATGGATTTGGCGAGATCACAAACAAATGAAAATCCTGTTTATTATGTTCAGTATGCACATGCTAGAATTTGTACGATGCTAGAACAGGCTAAAAACAAAGGATTTGATATTGACGGTGAATATGATGTATCACGACTCACCGCTGAAAAAGAAGTAGATTTATTAAAGAAACTCGGTGAATTCCCACAAATGATTGCAGATGCAGCAGAAATGGAAACACCACATAAGGTAACACAATATGTCTATAATTTAGCAACCCTCTTGCATAGCTTCTATAATGCAGAGAAGGTGCTTGATCAAGATAATCTAGAACAAACAAGTGCAAGAATAGCGCTAATGAAAGCAGTTCGCATTACGATAGAAAATGCATTAAGATTAATTGGCGTAACCGCACCAGAGAAAATGTAATGAAAAACACGACTCCTTTTCTAAGTGAAAGGGTGGTCGTGTTTTTTATATAAAATGCGAATTAGTTGTAAAGTACAACTAGTACACGTTATAACTGAGAGCAATCCGGTTGGATTCTTCAATGAAAATCCCCGAAATAGTTTTTCAATAAAAGCTATTTTTTATAGAATAAGTTTCCAACTTTCCAACATTAATTTGAAATTTGAAAGATCGTTCTTTAATTTTGAAGAATATACAGTTTTTTGTGCAATCGACGGCTTTGAGAGAGGTATGGAAAGTTAGTAAAATAATAAATTTGATTACCATTCCAGCGGAAGAAATACACGTAGACTCCTCGAAAATAAAGTGCCATAGCTCGAGTAGGCTCGCCAGCTCCCTACGGAAAACGAAGTGTATTCCTGGAGAATAACCCGAGATCCCTTAGTGCAATAAACTAGTTCGCACTTTATCTAAACGTTAGTGGAGACCCGTTAATTCGCTACTACCCAACATTTCAATAAACCTAAAGAAAAGAATAAATTGAAAAGTTAAAAACTGATTGACTGAATGGTCATTCATTGTTAAAGTAGAAATAGAATTTAATAAGTTAAACATTTCAAATAAATGTAATCGCTAACATTGGATAGGAGAAAGGGGAACGAATAAATGGAGACGTTTCTTATAATCAACTGGATTGCATTTTTAGCAATTACAATTTATGCAGTTTATCTATTTATTAAAGTCGTGACCACTCGTATTGCTTATATAAAACTTGGGAAAAAATCAGAGTTTGATAGTGAAATCAAACTTCGTCTGCAACGAATCGTCAACAACGTATTTGGTCAATCTAAATTACTGAAAGATAAGAAATCGGGGACAATCCATGTGATGATGTTTTATGGATTTATCCTAGTTCAATTTGGTGCGATTGATATGTTTATTAAAGGATTATCTCCGGGAAACCATTTGCCATTTGGCGCATTTTATCCTGGATTTGTGTTTTTTCAGGAATTGGTTACCTTGATGATTCTAGTAGCAGTTGCTGGTGCTTTTTATCGTCGTTATATGGAAAAGATTGTCCGGTTAAAACGTGGGTTTAAAGCAGGACTTGTCCTATTATTTATTGGTACATTGATGATTTCCGTTTTATTTGGAAATGGAATGACACAAATATGGCTTGGGACTGAGCGGACATGGACAGAGCCAGTTGCAAGTGTGATAGCTACTGGATTTAGCTTTCTAACACCAACTGCAGCGCTGGTGCTGTTTTATATCGCCTGGTGGGTACATACAGTAACACTATTAACCTTTTTAGTCTATGTCCCGCAATCAAAGCATGCCCATTTAATTGCAGCACCTGTAAATGTTTTCTTAAGCAAAAAGAAACCACTAAAATTAGAAAAGATTGATTTTGACTTGGATGGTGAAGAAGAGGAGGAAGAAATCGCTTTTGGTGTTGGAAAAATAGAGGATTTCGAGCAGCACCAAATGGTTGATTTTTATGCATGTGTTGAATGTGGCAGATGTACCGATGTATGCCCAGCCTCTGGTACAGGTAAAATGTTGTCACCGATGGATATTATGATCAAGCTTCGGGACCACTTGACGGAAAAGGGAGCGGCAATTACAGGTAAAACCGCCTGGGTACCCTCCTATGCCTTCGCAAATTCAACAGGCAATCAGGCAAGTGCTGGAGGGGAAGCGGCTGCAACGATTCAGCATGCGAATCTTATTGGTGATGTCATCACAGAAGAGGAGCTCTCTGGCTGTACGACCTGTGGTAACTGTCAAGATGCATGTCCTGTAAATAATGAGCATGTTGGTACAATCCTTGATATGCGTCGTTACCTTGTCATGACAGAAGGAAAGATGGATCCAGATGCCCAGCGTGCAGTTATGAACATTGAACGCCAAGGAAATCCATGGGGCCTATCGAAGAAAAACCGTATTAAATGGCGTGAGGAAGATGAAACTGTATCTATTCCGACGGTAAAAGAGCTGCAAAAGGAAGGAAAGGATTTTGAATATCTTTTCTGGGTTAGCTCGATGGGATCTTATGATAGTCGTAGTCAAAAAATTGCACTAGCCTTTGCAAAACTAATGAATCAGGCGAATATTAGCTTCGCAATCCTTGGAAATACGGAAACAAACTCTGGAGATACTGCACGTCGAATTGGTAATGAATTCCTATTTCAGGAAATTGCTGAGAAAAATATTAAAACCTTTAAGAAGTATGACGTGAAGAAAATAGTAACGATTGATCCACACGCATTTAATCTTTTTAAAAATGAATATCCAGATTTTGGATTTGAGGCAGAGGTATATCATCATACCCAATTATTATACGATTTAGTGAAATCTAATAAACTACGACCGAAACGGGCAATCAACGAAAGATTGACATATCATGATTCTTGTTATTTAGGAAGATATAATGGCGTTTATGATCCACCAAGAGAAATTTTGCAATCAATTCCTGGTTTGGAAGTAGTCGAAATGAACCGCAGCCGTGAAAATGGAATGTGCTGTGGTGCTGGTGGTGGATTAATGTGGTCAGAAGAAACGACAGGAAACCGCATCAATGTTGCTCGGACAGAGCAAGCACTTTCCGTTGAGCCAACAATGATTTCCACTGCTTGCCCATTCTGTTTAACGATGATAACAGATGGGACGAAGGCAAAAGAAGTAGATGAAGATATAAGTACAATGGATGTTGCAGAAATTCTAGCTTTATCTGTTTTTACCGAAACGGGAGAGAAGATAGCGTAGAAACAGATTGTTCTGTAAAATAGAGTAAAGAAGGTTCCACTACTTTTATGGAAAAATATTGAGTAAGTTCAAGCAAATTGATAGATTTATAGTATTAATATAACGATATAATTAAAATTAATAGAAAAGGATGATTCAATTATGAAAAAGTCTGTTATTGTTTCCGGTGCTAGAACACCATTTGGTAAATTTGGAGGGACTTTAAAGTCATTAACTGCAGTACAATTAGGTGGAAAAACGATTCAAGAAGCAGTAAATCGTGCTGGATTACAAGGTTCAGAAATTGATGAAGTTATTATGGGAACAGTTTTACAAGGTGGGCAAGGGCAAATTCCTTCACGTCAAGCAGCAAGAGAGGCGGGGTTGCCATGGGAAGTGAAAACAGAAACGATTAATAAAGTATGTGCTTCTGGTATGCGTAGTGTTACCCTTGCAGATCAACTGATTCGATTAGGCGAAGAAGACGTAATTGTTGCTGGTGGAATGGAAAGCATGAGCAATGCACCGTATTATCTGCCAGATGCTCGCTGGGGGAATCGCATGGGCGATAAAACTATAAAAGACATGATGATCAGTGATGGATTGACTTGTACTTTCACAGGTGTACACATGGGGAATTACGGAAATTCAACTGCAGAAGAATTTGGATTAACAAGAGAAGCGCAGGATGAATGGTCTTACCGTAGTCATAAGCTAGCAAATAAAGCAATCGAAGAGGGAAAGTTTGCAGAGGAAATTGTGCCAATTGAAGTTCCACAACGAAAAGGTGAGCCAGTTGTTGTAGATACGGATGAAGCACCACGTAAAGATACGACTATTGAAAGATTGGCGGCATTACGACCAGCTTTTGATAAAGATGGAACAATTACAGCTGGAAACGCGCCAGGAGTAAATGATGGTGCATGCGCATTTG
The DNA here is from genome assembly GCF_003369565.1 of Oceanobacillus chungangensis. Classification (GTDB taxonomy): domain Bacteria; phylum Bacillota; class Bacilli; order Bacillales; family Amphibacillaceae; genus Oceanobacillus; species Oceanobacillus chungangensis. The sequence continues at coordinate 156,602 of NZ_PIOD01000005.1, forward strand.
TCGTCATGTCAGATGAAAAAGCAGAAGAACTTGGAAAAACGCCACTGGCAACCATTTTAGGACATGCAGAGGTAGCGGTAGAAGCGGAGAAATTCCCACAAACACCAGGACTGGTGATTAATAAACTATTAGAGAAAACAGGGCACTCAATTGATGATATTAATTTATTTGAAATTAATGAAGCATTTGCTGCAGTATCGCTTGCAAGCAGTCATATTGCAGGGATAGACCATGAGAAAATCAATGTAAATGGTGGTGCAGTTGCACTCGGTCATCCTATTGGAGCGAGTGGTGCGAGAATCATCTTAACATTAATTCATGAATTAAAACGTCGAGGCGGCGGCTTAGGAATCGCAGCAATCTGCAGCGGTGGTGGACAGGGAGACGCTATTCTGATTGAAGTAGCAGGTGAATAAAGAAGCTCGAGGGGCTGATCAGAAGCGCTAGTAGGTATGGTTGGAGTTTTTATATTTTAGATGGGGCTTTCGTGGACATAGCTGGAGCTCTCAAGAGTATGAACGAAGCTCTCAAGAATTCGAGAATGGTAAGAGCTCCAACCGAATGCCTTTCCTAAGCACATGAAAAAAAGGTGAAAACTTTACCTGCATGGTTCGAATTCCAGTAAAAGATAGAAAGGAGCAAATAGTGGATGCCGATTAATAAGGTAATGGTAATTGGGGCTGGACAAATGGGAGCAGGAATTGCTCAAGTCTGTGCGCAAGCAGGATACGAGGTATTGCTACATGACATGAGTGAAGAAGCACTCAATAAAGGATTTAACAAAATTAAAGAGTTGCTGGCTCGATCTGTTGAAAAAGAGCGAATGAATGAGGCAGAGAGAGAGCAAACGTTAAATCGATTAATTCCAACGATGCAACTAAACGATGTAGCATCTTGTGATCTTGTGATTGAAGCAGTACTTGAGAATATGGAAGTTAAGGCTAAGATATTTCGCCAACTAGATGAAATTGCGCCAAAGCATGCCATATTAGCATCAAATACATCCTCACTGCCGATTACGGAGATTGCTGCGGAGACTAATCGTCCAGATCAAGTTATTGGCATGCATTTTATGAATCCAGTTCCCGTGATGAATCTAGTGGAAATTATTCGTGGCTTGCAAACGAGTGATGAGACATATTTGGCGATTGAAGCAGTAAGTAAAAAGCTGCAAAAAGTATCTGTTGAAGTAAATGACTTTCCCGGATTTGTTTCGAATCGCATTCTTATGCCGATGATTAATGAAGCGATTTATACGGTTTACGAAGGTGTTGCCTCACCGGCAGATATTGATACAGTCATGAAGCTTGGAATGAATCACCCAATGGGTCCACTCACATTAGCTGATTTTATTGGCCTTGATACTTGTTTATCAATTATGGAAGTGCTTTATGATGGATTTAATGACAGTAAATACCGCCCTTGTCCACTGCTTAGAAAATATGTTAAAGCTGGTTGGCTTGGTAAGAAAACAGGTAAAGGCTTTTACGAATATAGTTAAATGAAAGACCAAATACTGGAGGACACCAAGATATGGATCTTAATTTTTCAGCGGAACAAGAGATGATTAAAAAGCTTTCTCAGGAATTTGCAACAAAAGAGATTTCACCAGAAATTGAGCGAATGGAAGCAGAAGATAGATTTCCAAAAGAGGTCATCGAGAAAATGGGGGCAGTGGGATTAATGGGTATTCCTATTCCTGAAAAATATGGTGGGAGCGGAATGGACTATACATCCTACATTATAGCAATTCATGAACTTTCGAAAGTAAGCGCTACCATAGGGGTGGTATTATCTGTTCACACCTCAGTTGGTACTATCCCGATATTACATTTTGGGACAGAAGAGCAGAAGGAGCATTATATACCAAAGCTCGCCTCGGGACAATATCTTGGTGCATTCGCTTTAACGGAGCCTGGAGCAGGATCAGATGTGAAAAGTATGAAAACAACAGCAAGGGAAGAAAACAATCACTATGTATTAAATGGTTCCAAGGTGTTCATAACAAATGGCGGTGTGGCTGATACATTTATCGTGTTTGCAAGAACAAATAATGATCAATCAGCAAATGAGATCAGTGCATTTATTATAGAAAAAGATACACCTGGACTGATTATCGGAAAAAAAGAAAAAAAGATGGGACTTCAAGGTTCAAGTACGGTACAGCTAAACTTTGATAACTGTATTGTACCGAAAAGTCAGCTGTTAGGTGCTGCAGGTGAAGGATTCAAAATCGCGATGGCGAATTTGAATGTTGGACGAATTGGCATCGCAGCGCAGGCACTAGGTATTGCCGAGGCGGCACTGGAATATGCCGTGAATTATTCGAAAGAACGAGAGCAATTTGGAAAATCGATTGCGGCCAATCAAGGAATATCCTTTAAATTAGCTGATATGGCGTTAGAAGTTGAAGCGGCAAAATTATTAGTTTATCATGTCACATCATTAGTAGAGCAGAATATTGATTGTGGTAAAGAGGCATCAATGGCAAAAATGTATGCATCGAAAACCGCGATGAAAACAGCTATTGAAGCAGTGCAAGTTCTAGGTGGTTATGGATACACGAAGGATTACCCAGTCGAGAGATTTTTCAGAGATGCAAAAGTGACACAGATTTATGAAGGAACTAATGAAATTCAGCATATCGTGATTGCAAAACATTTACTACAATCGTAAACAGCTTGAGTTAGAAAGCTAGTGAAAGGGGAACGACCTATATGGATTTCCAGCTCACAGAAGAACAGGAAATGCTAAGAAAAATGGTGCGAGACTTTGCTAAGAAAGAAGTTGAACCTACTGCAGCTGAACGAGATGAGGAAGAGCGTTTTGACAGAGAGATTTTTGACAAAATGGCAGCGCTTGGTTTAACAGGGATACCATGGCCAGAAGAATATGGCGGGATAGATGCAGATTATGTCAGCTATTGTATAGCAGTAGAGGAGCTTTCAAAGGTTTGTGCATCTACAGGAGTTACTTTGTCTGCGCATTTATCGCTTGCAAGCTGGCCGATTTATAAATATGGAACTGAAGAACAAAAAAAGAACTTCTTATCCCGACTTGCTACAGGTGAAGCACTCGGTGCATACGCACTATCTGAACCTGGTGCTGGTAGTGATGTTGCTGCAATGAAAACAACAGCAAAAGCTGACGGCGAACATTATATACTAAACGGCAATAAGGTTTGGATTACGAATGGCGGAGTAGCAGACATATACATTGTATTTGCCAAAACTGATGAAGATGTCAAGCATAGAGGGATTAGCGCATTTATCATTGAGAAAGGAACAGAAGGATTTACTTTCGGAAAAAAGGAGAAGAAATTAGGTATTCGGTCTTCACCGACAACAGAATTAATTTTCGAAAATTGCCATGTACCAAAAGAAAATATACTTGGCGCGGAAGGCGAAGGATTTAAAATTGCAATGACAACGCTTGATGGTGGACGGAATGGAATTGCCGCACAGGCTCTTGGAATTGCGCAAGGCGCATTAGACGCCGCGGTAAAATATGCAAAAGAACGCGAACAATTCGGTAAGCCGATTGCAAATAATCAAGGAATCTCTTTTAAGCTTGCGGATATGGCTACAGAAATTGAAGCCGCAAGATTATTAACATACAAAGCAGCATGGTTAGAGTCTGCTGGACATCCATATGGGAAGGCATCCGCCATGTCTAAGCTTTTTGCTGGAGATGTAGCGATGCGAACGACGGTAGAGGCTGTTCAAATATTTGGGGGCTATGGCTACACAAAGGATTATCCTGTTGAACGCTACATGCGCGATGCAAAAATTACACAAATTTACGAAGGTACGAATGAAATACAGCGCCTTGTTATCGGACGGATGTTGACGAAATAGGATGTAGATTGGTGGAGATTAGATAAATTGCGGACTAGTATGGAGCCAAGGGCTCTCAGGCCGTTCGCTCCAGAAATACACTACGCTTTTCGCGGGGAGCTGGTGAGCCTACTCACGCTGTAACGTTTCGTAGTCTCACCTAGGCTCTTCTTCCCGCAGAAGTCTCCGTGTATTTCTTCCGCTAAGGTAGTAAAAAATCACATATAAAAGAGTGGCTTACCACTCATAAACGATCTTAATTGAAGTAAAGCAATGTAACCTTTCGAGGATTTTAACTTCTCTAAAGATCTGAAATCAAAATTATCACTGGTTCGCACTTTATATCAACATTGAAAATAAGGGGGGGAGCAAGAATGGAGCAAGTCAAGATTTATCGACCTGCAAATCCTGTTCGGTTCATCACTTCATCGAGTTTATTTGATGGGCATGATGCTTCTATTAATATTATGCGGAGGATCTTGCAATCTAGTGGGGCGGAAGTTATTCATTTGGGGCATAATCGTTCAGTAGAGGAAATCGTTCATGCTGCAATCCAGGAGGATGTTCAAGGAATTGCTATATCCTCTTATCAAGGCGGCCATGTTGAATACTTCAAATATATGGTTGATTTATTAAAGGAACTTGGGGCAAATCATATTAAAATTTACGGGGGTGGAGGGGGTGTCATCATCCCGCGTGAAATTAAGGAACTTCATGCTTACGGTGTTAATTGGATTTTTTCTCCTGAAGATGGGAGGAAGATGGGCCTGCAGGGGATGATAAATCGCATGCTCGAGGAAAGTGATTTTTTACCGCCGATTGAAGTAGAAAAGGATCTCGATGCCTTAGGGAAAGGTGAACGACGGGCCATCGCAAAATTTATTACATTTGTCGAGAGTGAAGCTGGTGATTCAGATGAGAAGCAACGTGTCTTGAAAATGTTAAAGGAAAAAGGCAATGAAAATATCCCTGTTCTTGGAATTACTGGTACAGGTGGTTCGGGAAAAAGCTCGTTAACAGATGAACTGATTCGACGGTTTATGAATGAGATTCCCGATAAAAAGGTCGCGATTATTTCGATTGATCCAACAAAACGAAAAACAGGAGGCGCCTTGCTTGGTGATCGTATTCGGATGAATGCAATTTTCACTGATCGGGTATACATGCGTTCCCTCGCAACACGTAATTCAAAAACCGAGCTGTCTACAGCTATTCATGATGTAATCGATGTACTTCGTGCAGCTGGCATTGATTTTATCATCATTGAAACTAGTGGAATTGGTCAGGGAGATGCAGCAATTACAGAAGTTACGGATCTTTCGATGTACGTCATGACAGCAGAATTCGGTGCACCGACACAATTAGAGAAGATTGATATGATTGATTATGCTGACTTCATCGTCATTAATAAGTATGAGCAAAATGGTTCTGAAGATGCACTTAACCAAGTGAGAAAACAATATGAACGGAGTCACATGCTGTTTCAGCAGGACAAAGTAAAATTTCCTGTGTATGGTACAATTGCAAGCCAGTTTAACGATTCAGGAACGAACGCACTGTTTGCCTCCCTGATTGATACATTGAATGAAAAATATCAGTGGAATGCAACGGTAGATTTTGATCGGCATACTATTGCAGAAAAGCAAAACATGATTATCACAAATGATCGTCGGCACTATCTTAGGGAAATTGCCAACCACATTCGGGTGTACCATGATAATGTAAGAAAGCAAAGTGAGATTGCCAGTAAGCTTTACCAGCTTGAAGGAACCATGAAAGTTATTGGGGAGGAATACGGGGAAGAAGAATTCAAACAAACGTTTGATCTAGATATTCAAAAAGTCAAACAAACGTTTGAACGATTTCATAAAACCCTTGACCCAGAAGTGAAAACGCTGCTTGGCACTTGGGGTGACCTTCAAGAAAGTTATAATCAAGAAACAATGACCTTCACTGTTCGTAATAAAGAAATTTCAATGGATATTGTCACAGAATCATTATCAGGATTGAAAATCCCCAAGGTAGCCTTTCCGAAGTTTAATGAATGGGGAGAAAGGTTAACATGGCTAATGAAAGAAAATGTTCCAGGTGCTTTTCCATTTACAGCTGGTGTATTTCCATTCAAACGGCAAGGGGAAGATCCGACACGACAGTTTGCTGGTGAAGGAATACCAGAAAGAACGAATCGGCGTTTTCATTATTTATCGAAAAATGATGAAGCAAAACGGCTGTCAACTGCATTTGATTCGGTGACATTATACGGAGAAGATCCTGCACATCGTCCAGACATTTTTGGGAAGATCGGCGAGAGTGGAGTGAATATGGCAACCTTGGATGATATGAAAAAGCTCTATGCTGGTTTTGACCTGACCGATCCATTAACTTCAGTTTCGATGACGATTAATGGTCCTGCACCAATCATTTTAGCGATGTATTTCAATACAGCAATTGATCAACAAGTTTTGATTTTTAAAGCGGAAAAAGGACGTGAGCCTAACAAGGATGAATATGAGACAATAAAGAAGGACACTATTCGAGTCGTTCGGGGCACAGTCCAGGCAGATATTTTAAAAGAAGATCAAGGCCAGAATACATGTATTTTCTCAACAGAATTTGCCCTGCGGATGATGGGAGACATTCAACAGTATTTTATTGATCATCAAGTCCGAAATTATTATTCAGTATCTATTTCTGGATATCACATTGCTGAAGCTGGTGCAAACCCAATCACACAGCTTGCATTTACCCTGGCGAATGGCTTTACGTACGTTGAATATTATTTAAGCAGAGGAATGGATATTAATAAATTTGCACATAACCTCTCGTTCTTTTTCTCTAATGGATTGGATCCAGAATATACGGTGATTGGAAGAGTGGCACGCAGAATTTGGGCAATTACGATGCGTGACAAATACGGTGCAAATGAACGTAGTCAAAAATTAAAATATCATGTGCAAACATCTGGAAGATCCTTGCATGCACAGGAAATTAATTTCAATGATATTCGGACGACACTCCAAGCATTACTTGCAATTCAGGATAATACAAATTCCCTGCATACGAATGCTTATGATGAAGCAATTACAACCCCGACTGAGGAATCAGTTAGACGGGCAATGGCGATTCAAATGATTATTAACAAAGAATATGGGCTCGGAAAAAATGAAAATGCATTACAAGGTTCCTTCATTATTGATGAACTAACAGACCTCGTTGAGGAAGCGGTGCTCCAGGAATTTGAGAAAATGAATGATCGTGGTGGTGTACTGGGTGCGATGGAACGTCAGTATCAACGTGGGAAAATTCAAGAAGAATCCTTTTATTATGAGAGGAAAAAGCATTCCGGTGAATTACCAATTATCGGTGTAAACACATACCTAAATCCAAATCCACCTTCAGCAGAGGAAATAGATTCGATGGAGCTTGCACGTTCATCGAAAGAGGAAAAGGAACACCAAATAACGGAGTTAAATAAATTTAAGCAAAAAAATAAAGAATACGTTGACGAAGCGCTGAACCAATTAAAAGCAGTTGCAGCTGATGGGGGAAATATTTTCAAAGCATTAATGGAGACAGTCAAAGTAGCAAGTCTCGGCCAAATTACTAACGCACTATATGAAGTAGGAGGACAGTATAGAAGGAATATGTAATAAGAAAGGTGAAGGCGACTGTCCTAAAGCGGACGCATAAGCAAGGGACCGAAAAGCACGCGGTCTTGTAGTGTCAATTGCTTATGTCGGTAGCTTTTAGGAGCCTGAACTGGCCAAAGAAAAGTATAGCGGGCTTGACCAGCGACGGAGGACAGAGACAAGGGGCCGTAGAGTGGTGGTTTACCCACTCGGAGTGTCCATTGACTATGACCATAGTCGCTAGCCCCACGCGATACTAGCAAAAGAAAGGTGAAGGCGACTGCCACTTCTAATTGTGTTTATCTTCAAAAGTTGAGAAGCAATGCAAGCTTCCAACTTTTTTGTTCTCGAATTATAGCATAATCATAATAAATATGATTATAATGTATGTATGTTTATTTTATATGAAAAATGTTATAGTATAGTATGGATAAAATTGAATTCATTGTTAAATAACTATGTGATAAAGCTAGCAATATATAAGTAAAGGGAGTGCATGACCGTGAGCTTAAAAGATCTTAGCCACGAGGAAATAAAAGGAATGTCATTAATAGAATTAACCGGGATGATTTTAAAAGAAGAAAAAAAAGCCCTCCATTTTAATGAAATTTTCGATAGAATTTCCGAGTTTAGAGAATTCACGAATAAAGAGAAGGAAAAGAAAATTGCTCAATTCTACACAGATATGAATATTGATGGTCGTTTTACGACAACGGGTTCAAATATGTGGGGATTAAGAAGCTGGTATCCTGTAGAACAACAAGATGAAGAAGTACATGCTCCAGTGAAAAAGAAGAAGACAGTTGCGAAGAAAAAGAAAACACCAATTGAGAAAGATGCTGCATTCGATGACGAGCTTGGAGAATTGGATGATGAGGACGATTTAGATTTAGACGAAGTTATAGATGATGAGGATTTAGATGTTGAAGATGAAGATCTAGATAATTTCATTGAAGATTTCGATGATGAAGAGATGGAAGTAGACGAAGAAGATTAATTTTTCCATGGCTGCTTGACTTTTTATAGCTCAATGAGTAAAATTTTACTTGGGCTCTATAATTTAAATTTTAATGCGTTTCCCCGAAGGACGGGGGGGCGCTTTTGTTTTTTAATTTAAGGGAATACGTATCGTGTTAGTATAGCTTCCTAGTGATTTTAGGGACTTATAATTGTATCTTTTTAGGTAATTAATGAAGTACCAGCTTCTTAAACTAAAAGGCAGCTATGGTTGTTACTAAGAGTTAGTGACATCCAGGTTTGCGAATTATAAACGAATAAAATTCAATATCATAGTGAGGAAAGAGGGATTCATCGTGACGAAGTATATTTTTGTTACAGGTGGCGTAGTTTCTTCCTTGGGAAAAGGAATAACCGCTGCATCATTAGGACGTTTATTGAAAAATCGAGGGTTAAAGGTAACGCTCCAAAAATTTGATCCATATATAAATGTTGACCCAGGAACAATGAGTCCATATCAGCATGGGGAAGTATTTGTAACACAAGATGGTGCGGAAACAGATCTTGATTTAGGACATTATGAACGATTTATTGATAATAATTTAAATAAATATAGCAATATTACAACAGGGAAAGTATATTCCAATGTTATTCGCAAAGAACGACGCGGAGACTATCTTGGCGGTACTGTCCAAGTAATTCCGCATATTACAAATGAAATAAAAGACCAGGTCTATCGTGCTGGAGAAGCTACAAACGCTGATGTCGTAATTACGGAAATTGGTGGAACCGTTGGTGATATCGAATCATTGCCATTTCTTGAAGCAATTCGTCAAGTTAAGAAAGAAGTTGGTCGTGACAGTGTAATGTACGTGCATTGTACTCTTATCCCGTACATTAAAGCTGCTGGTGAAATGAAAACAAAACCAACTCAACATAGTGTAAAAGAATTACGATCATTAGGAATTCAACCAAATGTCGTTGTTTTACGTACGGAATATGAAGTAAGCAAGGAAATGAAGGAAAAGATCTCTTTATTCTGTGATATTGATGTAAATGCTGTAATCGAAATGCCAGATGCAGACACACTTTATCAAATTCCTTTAACTCTACAAGATCAACAGCTTGATCAATTAGTTTGTGATCATTTTGGTTTAGATTGTGGGCCTGCTGAGATGACAGAGTGGACTGAACTTGTTAATAAAGTTAGAAATCTATCGAAAACCATTGATATTGGTTTAGTTGGTAAGTATGTAGAATTACCAGATGCATACCTATCTGTTGTAGAATCATTGAAGCACGCAGGTTATGTATATGATGCTGATATTAACATTCATTGGATTAATTCGGAGCAATTAGATAAGCAAGCAATTGAAAAGGAATTAGCGAATGTTGATGGAATTATCGTACCAGGCGGATTTGGAAATAGAGGTATCGACGGCAAAATAGAAGCGATTCGTTATGCTCGTGAGAATCAAATTCCTTTCTTTGGAATTTGCCTTGGCATGCAGTTAGCGTCTGTTGAGTTTGCACGTAATGTTGTTGGCTTAGAAGGAGCGCATTCTGCGGAAATCAATCCAAGTACACCACATCCAGTTATTGATTTATTACCAGAGCAAAAAGATATCTCTGACCTTGGCGGAACGTTACGACTTGGTGCGTATGAATGTAAATTGAAGGATGGTACAAAGACGAAAGCAGCATATGATGGAGCAGATTCTGTCGAAGAACGCCATCGCCATCGTTATGAATTTAATAATGTTTATCGTGAACAAATGGAAGAAAAAGGATTTATCTTCTCGGGAACAAGCCCAGATGGTAGACTAGTGGAAACTATTGAGATACAAGACCATCCATGGTTCGTTGCATGTCAATTCCATCCAGAATTCACATCACGACCAACCAGAGCACAAGGCCTATTCAAAGGCTTTATTGAAGCATCAGTACAATACAATAGCAACTAAAGCTAAACCTCGAGTAAGGGATATTACCCCTTACTTGAGGTTTTTTTATTGATAACAATACTATAATAGAATTGGACTGCGACTCCACGTCCCAACAAATAAATCTGTTGCTATTTACAAGTAATGGAGCATAAATGAGTAGTTGATAATAAGAGAACTAATTACATTTGTAATTTTAGATCTGGTTAGCAGTTGCTATTTATATACGAGTCGCCAGAATCTACTAGAACAACTTCGATAGTTAGCGGGCTTGCCAATCTTTTGTCGTTAAATTCTGTACTATCCCCAGCGGAAGAAATACACGAAGACTCCTGCGGGAGGAATGGTCTAGGTGAGACTCAGAAGTGCGTCAGCACAAAGAGGCTCACCAGCCGCCCGCGGAAAGCGAAGTGTATTTCTGGAGCGACATCCAAGGAAGCAAATATCATCCAAAGTTAGTCCGCAGTTTATATAAATTTAACCTTAAATTATAGTTTACGGAAGCCTATAGTCGCAAGTAGCTATACGATAGGAAGTTGTTTACGTAGCAGCAACTAATAGTGCACTTTTCTGTAATTGTAAAAAAATGGCAATACAATTATTACCATTTTTGCAGGAATAATAGGGTAAAATATCGAACCATAGTGTAAGAGGATGAATCTATGCTGTAGGGGGCGATTAGAATTCATATCAAAAAGATTTTAATAGTAGACGATCAACCAGGTATCAGATTATTGTTGACAGACATCCTAAGCAGCGAAGGATATCAAATAATGACTGCGGCAACAGGAAAAGAGGCGCTAGATAAAATTTACTCGAACACATTTGACCTCATCATTTTAGATTATAATATACCTATTATTGATGGAGAAAAGCTATTAGAGACACTAGAAAAAGAGAATAAAGAAGTCGCAACTATTGTTATAAGTGGTCTAGTTGAGAAAATTATGGATAAAGTAGAGCAAAGTAAACTAGTAAGGAAGGTAATTGCAAAACCTTTTAATATCAGTGATTTTCGTTTGCAAGTCCATTCAGTTTTAACAGAAACTGATTAAAATTGTTTTTCAGAATCTTTAAGTTATAGCTAAATTGTTGCACCTGTCTCTAGTACTTGGTATTCTTAGAGTGTATAAAAATTTAGGTAGATGAAGCGTACTTATCTAAAGGAGGAAATGTAATGCCATTAGTATCAATGAAAGAAATGCTAGAAAAAGGGAAAGAAAATGGCTATGCAGTAGGACAGTTCAATATCAATAACTTGGAGTATATCCAAGCTATTTTGCAAGCAGCCGAAGAAGAGAAGTCACCAGTAATTCTTGGTGTTTCTGAAGGTGCTGGAAAATATATGGGCGGTTTCAATGTAGTAGTAGCAATGGTAAAATCTTTAATGGAATCATATGGTACAACTGTTCCAGTTGCAATTCATTTAGATCATGGAACAAGCTTTGAAAAAGTTGCACAAGCAATTCATGCTGGATTCACATCTGTAATGATTGATGCATCACATTCACCAATCGAAGAAAACATTGCAATAACTAAACAAGTTGTTGAGTTAGCTCATATCCATGGTGTTTCTGTTGAGGCAGAAGTAGGTACTGTTGGTGGAGAAGAAGACGGCATAATCGGCGGAATTCAATATGCAGATCCAGCGGAATGTGAACGTCTAGTATCAGAAGCAGGCGTTGATTGCTTAGCTCCGGCACTAGGTTCTGTACATGGACCATACCAAGGTGAACCAAATCTAGGATTTAAAGAAATGGAAGAAATTTTAAATCTTGTTAACGTTCCATTGGTACTACACGGCGGAACTGGAATCCCTACAAAAGATATCCAAAAAGCAGTTTCTTTAGGTACTGCAAAAATTAACGTAAACACTGAAAACCAAATTGCACAAACAAATGCTGTTCGTGAAACACTTGCAGCTAAACCTGACATTTACGATCCACGTAAATACTTAGGACCAGGCACAGAAGCAATTAAAGAAACAGTTAAAGGTAAGATGCGCGAATTCGGTTCATCACAACAAGCTTAATAAAGGATATTCACAGTTTTATTAAATTTAACATCAGCAACGGAGTGAGATTTCACTCCAGCTGGTGTCTTGTTACATATATATTTCAAAATATTCCGTGAAGATTATTATCATTTTGTTTTTCATATTAAATTATAATGGGGGAATACAAATGAAATTCTTTATTGACACAGCAAATATTGATGAAATCCGTTCAGCAAATGCATTAGGAGTACTTGCAGGTGTAACTACGAATCCAAGTCTTGTTGCAAAAGAGGCAGGCGTATCATTCCATGATCGTCTAAGTGAAATTACAGAAGAAGTATCTGGATCTGTCAGTGCAGAAGTTATTTCTGAAGACGCAGAAGGTATGATTAGCGAGGGGAAAGAATTAGCGGCAATTGCACCTAATATTACAGTAAAAGTTCCCATGACTTTAGAAGGACTTAAAGCGGTAAAAGCTTTCCACGATCTTAATATTAAAACAAACGTAACATTAATCTTCAATGCTAACCAAGCACTTCTAGCTGCACGTGCAGGGGCCAGCTATGTATCTCCATTTCTAGGTCGTCTAGATGATATTGGACATAATGGAATGGACTTAATTGCTACGATTGCGGAAATTTTTGATCGTCATGATATTAAGACAGAGATCATCGCTGCTTCGATTCGTCATCCATTACATGTTATCGATGCTGCATTAAATGGCGCACATATTGCAACAATTCCTTACAATGTATTAAGTCAACTTATTAAACATCCATTAACAGACCAAGGAATTGAGAAATTTTTAGCAGACTGGAATAAACAAAATTAAGGTATGAATATCTCTAATTTGTAAAAACTAGAACTAAGCGGAGATTCCCAATTTAGCAACTTATTACTTTGCTGAATAGGGAGATTACTTATCACGAAGATAAGACAAATTTTGGAATTTCATAATGCAAAAAAGTGCTAAGGATGTTAGATGGATCATACATCATAAGAATTACATAAACGAGAAAATCGGGCAGGGTATTTTCTGTGCTTTCAACTCGTTGTTTATATCTCCAACTAATCATCCTAATTTTCTCCTCAACTATTTACAGACGTTCGTGCGATTTCATCAATCATACAGATGAAATCAATTTCATTTTATACAAGTAGTATTTGTATAACGATTGGCTAAGTCTATATTTTCCAAAATAAGCAAAAAAAAGAAATGACGTGTGTTCAAATCTGATTTGAACAACCTCTAAAAGCGGGGTTATTTATATGCAAAAGATGTTAATTGAAGGTGGCCATTCATTAAATGGTATGGTCCGGATAAGTGGAGCCAAGAATAGTGCAGTTGCTTTGTTGCCTGCATCCATATTAGCGGATTCACCAGTTACCCTGGAGGGACTTCCAGAAATTTCCGATGTTCACACATTAGGAGATTTGCTTGAGGAAATTGGTGGTCAAGTATCTTGGAATGGACAAGCAATGACGATTAATCCAGAGAATATGGTTGCAATGCCATTGCCCAATGGAAAAGTAAAGAAGCTCCGTGCCTCTTACTATTTCATGGGAGCAATGCTTGGAAAATTTAACAAGGCAGTAATTGGCCTTCCTGGAGGTTGTTATTTAGGACCACGTCCGATTGATCAACATATTAAAGGTTTCGAAGCTCTTGGTGCTGAAGTTACGAATGAACAAGGTGCAATTTATTTGCGAGCGAAGGAACTAAGAGGTGCAAGAATTTATTTAGATGTTGTTAGCGTTGGAGCAACAATTAATATAATGCTTGCAGCAGTTAAAGCTAAGGGAAAAACAATTATTGAAAATGCTGCAAAGGAACCAGAGATTATTGATGTCGCTACATTGTTAACGAATATGGGTGCGAAAATTAAAGGTGTAGGTACAGATGTTATACGAATCGAGGGTGTACCAACACTGCATGGTTGTAAGCATACGATTATTCCAGATCGAATTGAAGCTGGAACATTTGCTATTGCAGCAGCGGCTCAAGGTAAAGAAGTAATTATCGATAATGTAATTACAAGGCATATCGAACCCTTACTTGCAAAGCTTAGAGAAATGGGTGTTTCGATTGAAGAAAGCGATGAACAATTGCTAATCAGACCACAAAGAATATTGAAAAGCGTGGATATCAAAACTTTGGTTTATCCGGGGTTTCCTACAGATCTTCAGCAACCTTTTACTTCGTTGCTGACGAGATCAACTGGTACTGGAGTCGTGACAGACACTATTTACTCTGCCCGATTAAAGCATATAGATGAATTAAGAAGAATGAATGCAATGATAAAAGTTGAGGGTGGATCGGTAATTGTCGCAGGTCCTGTTCAATTGGAAGGTGCAAAAGTAAAGGCAAGTGATTTACGTGCAGGGGCATCATTAATCGTAGCAGGACTTATGGCGAATGGTATCACAGAGATAACAGGCTTAGAACATATTGATAGAGGCTATGAGAATATTACAGAGAAACTTACTGGTCTCGGTGCAAGAGTATGGAGAGAAGAGATGACGGAAAAGGAAGTTATTCAATTCCAGAACTCATGATGTGAAGCTTCATTATTATCCTTGGGGAATATCCCTTTGTAAACCTTATTTAATAAAGTAATTCTTTTGGGATGAGAATATTTTATTAAAAAGGGAGAGGTATACTATGGAAAGAAGTTTATCAATGGAGATTGTTCGTGTTACAGAGGCTGCTGCATTATCATCCGCACGTTGGATGGGAAGAGGCGTAAAAGATGAAGCAGATGATGCCGCGACAACTGCAATGCGCTCTGTCTTTGATACAATTCCGATGCAAGGAACGGTTGTGATTGGCGAAGGAGAAATGGATGAAGCGCCAATGTTGTACATTGGTGAGAAGCTTGGAACAGGAGAAGGTCCTGGGGTTGACGTTGCTGTTGATCCATTAGAAGGAACCGACATTGTTTCCCAGGGATCTTGGAATGCTCTATCTGTTATCGCGATAGCTGATAAAGGTTCGTTGTTACATGCACCAGATATGTATATGGATAAGATTGCTGTCGGACCAGAAGCAGTTGGGAAGATTGATATTAATGCACCCGTCATTGATAATTTAAAAGCAGTTGCAAAAGCAAAGAATAAAGATATAGAGGATATTGTTGCAACTGTATTAGATCGTCCGCGACATGCACAATTGATTGAAGATATTCGTAATTCTGGAGCTAGAATAAAACTAATTCCAGCAGGCGATGTTGCTGCAGCAATTAATACAGCCTTTGACGATACCGGTGTTGATATTTTATTAGGAAGTGGTGGAGCTCCTGAAGGGGTACTTGCGGCAGCAGCATTAAAGTGCTTAGGTGGAGAAATTCAAGGCAAGCTTCTTCCTTCTAATAACGAGGAAATAGCTCGTTGTCATGAAATGGGCATTACCGATCTTGATAAAGTATTTTACATGGATGATTTCTGTAGTGGTGATGATGTAATTTTTGCTGCAACGGGAGTTACAGATGGTGAATTGCTGAAGGGTGTACAATTTAAAGGCTCTAATGCAACAACATCGACCGTTGTTATGCGAGCAAAAAGTGGAACAGTTCGCTTTATTGATGGAAAACATAGCTTGCAGAAAAAACCTAATCTTGTTATGCAGCCATAAAAAGACTTGCACAAATAATGAAAGGAAGCCAAATAAGAGAGGCTTCCTTTCCTTTCATCCATGCGATTGTTTTTCAACTCTATTTATCTAGCAAGGGCTAGATAGATAGAGCATACGTATAACTAATGTACAGATTGCGGCGAATGAGAAGTTATTATCTTGGAAGAAAAAAGTTTCTTACTCTTTCTAATAAATTACAAAGGAAATTTTACACAATTAGTAGAATTTCTATAAATAGTATTGAATAATACTGATGAAAAGCGTATTATAATAAATGTTTAAGATAGAGCCTTCTTGGTAAGTATATTTATACTTGAATAAAACCGCTACCATATTTACGCTTAGAGAATAATTCAGCTAAGTTATTTTTAATACTTCTGACTTAAGCTTCTGCATAAATTCTACATCTCTCAAAGGACATCTTCCATAAAAGAAGTAGAACGATTAATTTAATTTAATGATAATGCTATTATTTTAGCAGAGTACAAAAGCTTATAGCTAGTTTAGCGAAGTACGGACTGCGCCCTAAAGGATAAGGAAGGCTTCCTTGAGAAACATCGCACAGAAAATGTGTTTTCTTTTTCAAGGACGTGGGGTGTTTCAATATTGACTTTCACCACAAAGGGTATAAGTGCGACTAAGTCTCATGTGTAACCAATCGGCAAGTCCCTTAGATTGTCATGAGGTGAGGGAAGTCCCGCTAAAGCTTAAGCGTTGGAGCTGGACATGGCTGTTCCGGCATAAGAATTACTTCAGTTAATATGAAACTTTCCTATCTAGATAAGAAAGTATCACTACTTACTTAATGAGTAAGTATGGCTAACCCTAGTTTTTTATATTAAGGTATCCCCCTCGAAAAATGAGTACTGCAAATGATATAGTGAAAGACCGATTCCAAAACTCATTCCGAAAAGCAATCCAACCTCAGCGGGGAAGAGAACACTCCACACAAGGAAGTTTCAATCACAATAATAGGCTTTAATACATGAAGAACAGGCACATCTTGAGCAAGAGTAAAATCTTTCCAATATTAAATGTTAAGATATTAATATGAATAGGCGTGGTGATAGAATGTCCGCATTAACAATCTCTCAATTAGAGGTATTAACATTAAAAGAGCTTTATACGCTTGCGAAAGAATATAAAGTCTCTTATTACGCAAAACTTACGAAGAAAGAACTTATATTTGCGATTTTAAAAGCACAGGCAGAAAAAGACGGCTTCTTATTTATGGATGGTGTATTAGAAATTATCCCTTCAGAAGGATTTGGTTTCTTAAGACCAATTAATTACTCCCCAAGCGCCGAGGATATTTATATTTCTGCTTCACAAATTCGCCGCTTTGATCTAAGAAACGGTGATAAGGTATCTGGAAAAGTGCGCCCACCAAAAGAAAACGAGCGTTACTTTGGTTTGTTGCATGTGGATGCAGTAAATAGTGAAGACCCAGAGACATCGAAAGAGCGCGTCCATTTCCCTGGATTAACAGCGTTATATCCAAATCGTTTTATGAAATTAGAAACCGAGACGAGCAAGATTTCAACACGAATTATTGATTTAATGACACCGGTTGGATTTGGGCAACGTGGTTTAATTGTTGCACCGCCGAAAGCTGGGAAAACAACACTAATTAAAGAAATTGCTAACAGTATTAGTGTAAATCACCCAGAAGCAAAATTGATTATTTTACTTGTTGATGAGCGTCCTGAAGAGGTAACCGATATCGAACGTTCAGTTGCAAAGGATGTAGATGTTGTTAGTTCTACCTTTGATGAGGTTCCAGAAAATCATATTAAAGTGTCTGAGCTCGTGTTAGAACGTGCGATGCGATTAGTAGAGCATAAACGTGATGTCATTATTTTGATGGATAGTATTACAAGACTTGCACGTGCCTATAACCTGGTTATTCCACCAAGTGGTCGTACTCTTTCAGGGGGGATTGACCCGGCAGCATTCCACCGTCCGAAACGATTCTTTGGTGCTGCGAGAAACATTGAAGAGGGCGGAAGTTTTACGATATTAGCAACAGCTTTAGTTGATACTGGTTCGCGTATGGATGACGTCATTTATGAAGAATTTAAAGGTACAGGAAACATGGAGTTGCACTTAGACCGTAATTTATCGGATCGTAGAATTTTCCCTGCTATTGATATTCTACGTTCTGGAACGCGTAAAGAAGAATTGCTCGTTTCTAAGGGGCAGCTTGATAAGATGTGGGCAATCCGTAAGACGATGCAGGATTCACAAAACTTCTTAGAACGATTCCTGAGAAAGTTAAAATCTTCGAAGAACAATGAGGAATTTTTTGAACAAATGGACGAGGAAATGAAACGAAAAGGAATTAAGAAATAGTAAGTTTTATACCATATAACGCTATATTAATTTTTTACTAGCTATTGCAATCACCCTTCGACACTGGTATAATCATTTTATGTGAGTTTTGATAAGGTTTTAAACCTATGACGGCTCTTAGAATAACTCTGTTTCCAAAGGACTCAGGGCAAAGAGGAGTGGAAGATGATGAAAAAGGATATTCATCCAGAATACCAAAAAGTAGTATTTCTTGATACTAGTTCAGACTTCAAATTTTTGAGTGGATCAACTAGAGGATCTAGTGAAACAATTGAGTGGGAAGATGGTAACACATACCCATTAATCCGAGTTGAAATTAGCTCTGATTCTCATCCGTTCTACACTGGTAAACAAAAAGCTGATAAAGTCGGCGGCCGTGTTGACCGATTCAAGAAGAAATATAATCTTAAATAAAAAGCTGAAACAACTTTTAATAGTTGTAGCTGCATAATAAAAGTAAAGTATCCGACATATTTTACTAAGAGAACAGGCAAAATGTCTATATTTTGCCTGTTTTTTTACTTTAAAATCTGACGAATTATGAGTTATTATGTTGAATTTAGTGGTAAACTAGACAACATACATAACTTTTTTTATACAATGCCAAAGTGAGGGATTCTTGTAAATGTATGTAATGAAGCAAAGCGGCTGGGTTGAAGTGATTTGTGGTAGTATGTTTTCTGGGAAATCAGAGGAATTGATTCGTCGAGTTCGCCGTGCTGCTTATGCAAATCTAACGATGCGTGTATTTAAACCAGCAATTGACAATCGTTATGAAGAAAAGGCTGTCGTTTCTCATAATGGAACATCAACGATAGCGATTCCGATAAACAGCTCGGAAGAAGTACTGAAGCATATTGATAAAACAGTGGATTTCGTCGCGATAGATGAAGTGCAGTTTTTTGACGAGAATATTGTTGACATAGCCGATGAACTAGCGAATCGAGGTATTCGCGTTGTTGTCGCAGGCCTTGATATGGATTTCCGTGGCGAGCCATTTGGACCAGTACCGAAGCTAATGGCAATCAGCGAATCTGTAACAAAACTAAGTGCGATTTGCCCGGTTTGCGGCGCTCCAGCTAATCGAACTCAGCGGTTAATTAACGGAAAGCCAGCATCCTATGATGATTCGGTTATTCTGGTAGGTGCATCGGAATCCTACGAGCCGAGATGTCGCCATCACCACGAAGTACCTAACAAACCGAGAATTCAACTTTTACAAAAGCTATCCAAAGTATCTGATTAGAGTGCCTGATTGGTGCTCTTTTTGGTATGTCGCTATTGCTTTTTTAATCTGCAGTTCATGCGTATATTGAAAGAATAAATTTTGACCGTATCCATTGAGTATAATATAATGATACTGTTAATCAGAAAGAGGTGTTCGTGATGTTAGACCGTTTACAATCATTAGAAGATCGTTATAATAAATTAAATGAATTATTAAGTGATCCAGAAGTAATAAGTAATACAAATAAACTACGTGAATATTCAAAGGAACAATCAGGATTGGCAGATGCTGTTCAAGCCTTTCGTGAATATAAAGATGTTGGTTCCCAGTTAACGGATGCAAAGGAAATGCTTGAGGATGAGCAAGATGCTGATATGCAAGAAATGGTAAAAGCAGAAATAGCTGAGTTAACCCAGTCAAAAACGGATTTAGAAGAAAAGATGAAGATCTTACTTCTGCCAAAAGATCCAAATGACGATAAAAACGTATTTATGGAAATTCGTGGCGCAGCAGGTGGAGATGAAGCTGCATTATTTGCTGGGGATCTCTACAGAATGTATTCTCGTTATGCAGAGAATCAGGGCTGGAAAACGGAAATAATGGAGGCTCATACAACTGGTGTTGGTGGCTATAAAGAAATAATCTTTATGATCAACGGAAATGGTGCATACTCGAAGCTGAAATATGAAAATGGAGCACATCGAGTACAACGTGTACCAGAAACAGAATCTGGCGGTCGTATTCATACTTCTACGGCAACAGTAGCTGTTTTACCTGAAGCAGAGGATGTAGAAGTGGAAGTGCATGAAAAGGACATTCGTGTCGATACCTTTGCATCTAGTGGACCTGGTGGGCAAAGTGTTAACACGACTATGTCTGCTGTCCGTTTAACACATGAACCAACGGGAATTGTAGTCTCGATTCAAGACGAAAAATCCCAAATCAAAAATAAAGAAAAAGCAATGAAAGTTCTTCGTGCAAGAATTTATGATAAATTCCAACAAGAAGCACAAGCGGAATTAGATGAAACTCGTAAATCTGCAGTTGGTACTGGAGATCGCTCGGAACGAATTCGTACGTATAATTTCCCGCAAAATCGGGTTACCGATCACCGAATTGGCTTAACAATTCAGAAGCTTGACCAAATTCTTCAAGGTAAGTTAGATGAATTTATCGAAGCATTGCAATCTGCAGAACAAATGGAAAAGCTAGAGCACATTGGTGAATAATATGGGAAATAAACAATATGAAGTCCTAAAATGGGCTTCTCTTTTTTTAGAGAAGCATAATCGTGAACCGAGAGTTGCAGAAATTCTGCTCCAGCATTATTTAAATGTTACGAGATCAACGTTTTATATGAAGATGCAGGATCCGGTTGCTGCCCCTATTATTGAAAAGTTTAAAGAAGACATTATGAAACATGCTGAAACTGGTATACCCGTCCAACATCTTACAGGCGTAGAGAGTTTTTATGGTAGAGAGTTTCTAGTCAATCAGAATGTGCTCATCCCAAGACCGGAAACGGAGGAGCTTGTCCAATATGTGATAAATGACGCAGCGCAAGATTATGATGGACAAGCCCTTACGATTGTTGATGTAGGTACAGGTAGCGGGGCGATTGCGATTTCACTCGCCTTAGAGCTCCCAAATGCTACTGTGTATGCAACAGATATATCAACAGATGCACTCCATGTTGCAAAGGAGAATGCAGCTCGATTGCAGGCGAAGATTCATTTTCTAGAAGGTAACTTTTTGGAGCCATTTATTGATGGGGGCATTCAAGCAGATATCATCGTTTCGAATCCCCCTTATATCGCAAAAACAGAAATGCTTGCAGATACTGTAAAAGATTTTGACCCAGCACTAGCATTATTTGCCGATGAAGATGGATTAGCCGCATATAAACAGATTATTAATCAAGCACAAAAAGTCGCAAAGCAGAATACAGCACTAGCATTCGAAATCGGCTATACACAAGCAGATGCAGTAAGCTCAATAATTGAACATACCTTTCCAACGAGTGAAGTTCAAACAATCCAGGATATCAACGGGAAGGATAGAATTATTGCAGCAAGATTGTAGGTAGCTTACATTTGTTGTCTATTACCTTTTTCACGAAATCACAATAAAATGAGCTGGGATGATGACTGAATTATAGGCTTCCGCTGCGGAAATACACTACGCTTTCCGCGGGCGGCTGGTGAGCCTCCTTGTGCTGTCGCACTTCGGAGGCTCACCGAGGCCTTTCCTCCCGCAGGAGTCTCCGTGTTTTTCCTCCGCTGGGATTGTGCGGGCGTAATTAATTTTCTAACTATAAATGAGAAAGAATCTTATCATCCACCATATGGCCGTTGATTGTAGTGTATGCCAGAAGACTCCTGCGAAAACAAAGGCTGAGATTCCATTGGAAGTGGTTTTTCTTTCGCTGGAGTTTCAGACTTGTCCGCGAAAAGCGACTGTCTGCAGCGGAAATCAACATTGCACTTATATCGTGAAAATAAGCAAAAAATAAAATTACTAGAATACTAGTTTAGAATCGATTTTCACTGTCCATACTGAAACTATCAGAGGAAAGGGGAATAAACGATGAAGAAACTAGTATTTTTTGCATTTATTTTTATCTTAATATTTACAATGTTTCCTACAAAAGGTGTGAGTCAAGATACAACTTTAGAATATGAATATCAACAGATTCCAGACGAAGCAATTCGACTTCGAATCTTAGCAAATAGTGATAATGAGCGTGATCAAGAGGTCAAACGACATGTGCGAGACCGAGTGAATCGGGAAATTAGCGATTGGGTAAAGGATATGACAGA
Source organism: Oceanobacillus chungangensis (assembly GCF_003369565.1). Lineage (GTDB taxonomy): Bacteria > Bacillota > Bacilli > Bacillales > Amphibacillaceae > Oceanobacillus > Oceanobacillus chungangensis. The sequence continues at coordinate 178,993 of NZ_PIOD01000005.1, forward strand.
CATTGATAAGGCCCGAGCTTTAATCGAATTCAAGCTACCGGAAATAAATGAAATTGTCGCAAATGTAATTAAAGAAGAAGGAACCGAAAATGAATTTACAGTTGAATACGGTGAAAACGTAGCCTTTCCAACGAAATTATATGGAACTTATTTATATCCTGCAGGTGAATATGAGGCAATATTAATCACAATAGGTGAGGGAAATGGTGCCAATTGGTGGTGTGTATTATTCCCGCCACTGTGCTTTCTTGATTTCTCATTTGGCGCTAATGTCGCATCAGCAGCAGATGCAGAGAGTTTAGAGCAAGAAGAGGAAATTGAAGAAGTAACGGAAGAAGAGGAGCCAGAAGTGAAATTCTTCCTATTTGAATGGTTTGGTTGGTCATAGTTTCTCTAGTATTTGCATAAGATGGTAGAAAGGTGAAGCAAAATTCTTATTGTTTGCGGTTATTTATATAAAGTGCGAAAGTGCGATTTTCTAACGAAGATGTAATGCTGCCGAAGCTTTCCTTGTCCTGTGGGAATAGCAACTGCAACGGCTGAAGATCCTTAGTCTATAGTTTATCTCAACTACTTATTTTATGCTTATCACTTGATAAGCAACTATTTATTAGAGCCAAAGAAAAAAGGAAGTATCTATCATTCTAATAACAATATGAAGAGAGGTGTGTAAGATGAATATTATTCCGGCACTTCAAGCAGATGAAACGAAGTTGGTGATGTTTTTCGAGCAGAACGATAGCTTAGATAGTGAGACATTATTAAAATCAGGTTATGTTGTTGAAGGTGATTCTGAGATTGAAGGCTGCTTTGCGTTAGATTTAGTGGAGCCTGATGTTTATTGGTTAAAACAGCTTTATATTACAAAATCAGCAGCGAATAAATTACCATTCCTTCTTGAAGCAATCTTAGTAATGGCAAAAGAAAAACGTGCGAAAAGTGTTTATGTACACAGTCATCAACCAGTAGTGGATATTTTGTTAGATGCACTGCAATTCAATCGACAAAACAATACGTCATTTGTGGATAACCACCCAATTACCAAGGGGAATTGGTGGTCGTATCACGTTTCTTAATAAAGAACACTGAAATGTTGAACTACTGAAAACGTTAACTTATGCACATTATCAACAGGTGCATGTTGATAACTTGTGAAAAAACTGTGAGTATGTCACTGATTTTGTGCATAATAATCATCTTCTTTAAAAATTCCCTTTTATGATAGGAAAAATCCTGTGGATAACCATTCAGAGGATTTTTTTCATTTCATGGAATGGGAAAGGATAAAATATCTGCTTTTTCGATTTCTGTACCTGAAGATACTGCGTCGAGTTCCAACACCCGTACTGCAAGCAAATTTTCCTCACTTCAGTATGAAATAAGACTTACCGATTGGTTATATATGGGGCTTAGCGCACGTATTCTTGTGGTGAAAAGCCATTATCGATTCGAAAGAAAGTTCATATTAAATGCTACATCATGTCGCACGCTGAACTTCCACACAGTGCTAAGCGGGTGCTTCCTTATTGTTCTAGTTATCCACATTTTGCGTAAATCACTGTTATCCTCTAAAATAGTAATGAGAAAAGAGGGAACGAAGATGGTAGACACATTAAAATGGAACATACAAGATGATGGAAAATATAATAGTCAAGCAATAAATCAAGCTGCAGCATTATTGAAACAAGGGCAGACAGTAGCATTTCCTACAGAAACAGTATATGGACTTGGTGCAGATGCGACTAATCCAGAGGCAGTTTCAAAAATCTTTGAGGCTAAAGGTCGTCCACAGGATAATCCACTAATTGCCCATGTTGCGACAATGGAACAGTTAATAAAGCTTGTGGATAACATCCCGCCTTACGTAAAAACATTAATTGATACATTTTCACCTGGACCGATCACCTACGTATTACCGAGCAATGGAACATGTGCGGCAAATGTTACAGCAGGCTTACCAACAATTGGAGTACGAATTCCTGATCATCCCGTTGCACAAGCTTTACTAAGAAAATGTGATATCCCGATTGCTGCGCCTAGCGCGAATATTTCAGGAAAACCGAGTCCAACAACAGCTTACCATGTTTTTGAAGACTTGCAAGGAAAAATAGCAGGAATTCTTGATGGTGGAGCAACAGGTGTTGGTGTCGAATCAACGGTTATTGATTGCACTGAAGCAATTCCGACAATCCTCAGACCAGGTGGTATTACCGTGGAGCAGCTTCAGGCAGTAGTTGGCGACGTTAATGTCGATCCCGCTTTAGTCAGTTCTACGGAACGTCCGAAAGCACCTGGAATGAAATACAGGCATTATTCGCCAGAAGTTCCATTATGGCTTGTTCAAGGAACAGCACTAGAAATACAGCAAGTGATTGAAAGGGAGCAGAGGAATGGAGCTCGTATAGCCGTTTTAGCAAGCGCTGGTACTGCGAAACTATTGCACACGGAAGAAATTTTTATCCTTGGGGATAATATCAATGATATTGCAACACACTTATATGATGCATTACGCAAATACAAATCAAGTGATGTCGATCTAATCGTCTGCGAAGCATTCCAAGAGTTTGGAATCGGCCAAGCGGTAATGAATCGTTTGAAGAAAGCTGCATCTAAGTATTTAGTGAACTAATCTTTAAACGAGTGACGAATACTGTTAAAAACGAAATAACTGGCAATAACCTATCTTTCATATTTCCCCTAGGACATGCATATAGTAAATAAGCATGTCCTAGGGGGAAAATCTATGTCAGAGTATTTTATTCGAGAACTTATCGCATTGATATTTATGGCCATTGCATTGGGGATGGATGCATTTTCTTTGAGTCTAGCTATGGGGATGCAAGAATTGCGCCTAAAAAGAGTTGCGCTTATTGGTTTTACTATTGGTATTTTTCATATTTTGATGCCCTTTATCGGCATCCTATTAGGAAAAGTAATCTCGGGACAAATTGGGGATATGACCACTATAGCGGCAAGCCTTTTATTAGTGGCTATTGGTGCACAGATGATTTTTTCTGCCTTTAATCACCAAGCGAAGAAACTAATCCAGCCATATGGGTTTGGGCTTATTATTGTTGCTTTTACGGTTAGTTTGGATAGTTTTTCAATTGGGCTAAGTCTTGGTTTATCAGGAGCAAAAACGTTTTTAGTCCTAATTTTATTTGGCGCATCGAGTACGATTCTCTGCTGGATAGGCATGATTCTAGGAAGAAAGGTCCATGGTTTTTTAGGAAGATATAGCGAAATCTTAGGTGGCAGTATTTTATTCGGCTTCGGTCTAATGCTACTGTTTGGTTAAATACCTTTGATACCCCTATTAACAACGCTTTAACGCCTCTCATCACTCCTCATCTCGCGCAATTATATCTGTCTTTCATCTAGGTAATATGGTATATTTAATGTATAAATTTCCTTTGGAGGCTCGTTATGAAAATACTATTTGTTTGCACGGGAAATACATGTCGAAGCCCAATGGCAGAGGCGATTCTGAAGGATAGAATGCCCGGAGCTGAAGTACAATCTGCTGGGATTTTTGCAGGTGAAAATCAACAAGCGAATCCCAATACAATCCAGATATTAGAGCGACACGGGATCGAAATTAGTCATCAATCACAGCCTGTGACAGAACGGTTGTTAGACTGGGCGGATGTTGTCTTAACGATGACAACACGGCATAAACAATCATTGATTATCGATTTCCCCAATTTTCAAGAAAAATATTATACGCTAAAAGAATTCATTTCTGAAGCGGATAAGAGAGTGTGGCAGGAGCTGAAAAAATCCTATGCCGACTTAGAGGAAAAACGTTCTTTATTTATTCAAGAGAATCAATTGAAATACAATTATGTTCAGTTGGACGATTTACTTGAGGACCATTTGGGAGAAGATATTGGGCATATTCGCAGGCTTGAATCTACTCTTATTAATTATGATATACCGGACCCCTTTGGTGGAAATCTAGTAACTTATGAAGAAACTTTCAAGGAGTTGGATGCGTATATTGAGTTGCTTATAAAGAAAATATAAGTAGTATGGAGGTTTAAAGATGAAGGATGGCTATCGTTTTAGTTTACGGTTAAAGCTAGTTTGTTTTACTACAATATTAGCGATTATTACATATGGTACAAGCGCACTTTTTCTTTACTTAATTTTTGAGTATATCCAGGAATTTGTGAATATCCCTTTTGAGTGGTATACAGTCATTGTCTTAGTTTTAGGTATTATTTGGTCGGGAATACTTTCTTATTTTGCTTCAAGTGTAATTACAAAGCCGCTAACGAAGCTAGAAAAAGTGGCATCAGATGCAGCGAAGGGTAATTTGAATCAAGTTGTGGATATACCGAAGTCTGAAGATGAAATTAGAGCGTTGACAATTGCTTTTGATATGATGTTAAAAAATCTGAATACGATAGTACATAATATTGATAATCATTTTTCCAGTACAAATGAAGCTGCGATTAAGATGAAGGCGGCTTCACATAAAGCAACACAACATTCTCATGTTATTGGTACGTCCATTGATGAAATTTCCCGTGGTGCAGAAAGTTCATCAGAAGCTATCCAACATACTGCAGAAGCGGTGGAAGTGGCAACTGGACTTGCAATCAAAGTTCAAGAGAAAGCTGGACAATCAAAGGATAAGTCCACACAAATGCTAGATACATTAAACACAAGTAGACAAGTAGTTAGTCAATTAGTCGAGGGCATTCAGAAATTAGCTGAAGAACAAGAGCATTCCCTACAAGATGTGGAACACTTGAAACAAAATACATTGCAGGTCGAATCCATTATTACGATGGTCGGAGAGATTGCAGAGCAAACGAATCTGCTTGCATTAAATGCGTCAATTGAAGCTGCAAGAGCTGGTGAGCATGGTAGAGGATTCGCTGTTGTAGCTGAAGAAATTCGTAAATTAGCGGATCAGAGTGCACAGGCTGTGCAACGAATTGGTGATTTAATAAAATCGATTCAAGAAGATGTCAAACGTGTCGTTGTGAAAATTAACGAAAACGTTGTATACGCAAGGAATGAATCTGAAAATGGTAAGGAAACAAATCTTGCCTTTGAAAAAATGTCAGGATCTGTAATCGATGTTGCAACAGAAATCGACAGTATTACGATGTTAGTGAATCAGCAAATAGAATCAATCCAAGATACAGTAAGGCAGTCTCAAGAAGTTGCAGCGATTGCTGAAGAAACTTCTGCAGGTGCGGAAGAAGTAAATGCCTCGATTCAGGAGCAAATTTCAACAATTGAACAAGTTGATGAATTAGCATTAGAAATTGAAAAACAAGCAGAGAAACTAAATCAACAAATCAATAAATTTACCATGAGTTAATGTGACTTTGGAAATGTACAGTATTTAATTTACAGCAAAAGAGGAGGAAGAAACATGAAAGTAATTCTTACTGGAGACCATGCAGGGATGACATTAAGAAATGAATTAAGGGATTTATTGGAAGAAATGGGCATTGAATATGAGGATACTGGCTGTAGCTGTGAAACCTCTGTCGATTATCCTGATTACGCTCTGCCAGCTGCGGAACGTGTGGCGAAGGGTGAATTTGATCGTGGCATTTTTATTTGTGGAACTGGTATCGGCATGTCAATCGCTGCCAATAAAGTGAATGGAATCCGAGCAACGGTTGTACATGATATCTATAGTGCAAAGTTAACTCGGCAGCACAATAATACAAATATCATTACGATGGGTGAGCGTGTAATTGGACCCGGATTAGCAAGAGAAATTGCAAAAACATGGCTAGAAACGGAATTCGAAGCTGGTCGCCATGCAAATCGACTTGAAAAAATTACGAACTACGAAGGATAATAAGAATGAATGACCAAGTCTGTAATTGTGACTTGGTCATTTAAACATGGTGGGGTGTAAATAATGGATGATTTAAATCAAAAAGTACAGCAAGATCTTGAAGAAGTAATTAATGAATGGCTAGAGAGCAACTATCTGCATGATGGTGAAGTGTTTGTTATTGGCTGTTCAACAAGTGAAGTTATAGGTAAGCATATTGGGACCTCAGGTAGTGAAGAAGTGGCAATTCGTATCTTTGCTGCGATGCAAAAGCTTAAACAGACAACAAATGTTCAGCTTGCATTCCAATGTTGTGAACATTTAAATCGTGCTCTCGTCGTAGAGAGAGAAACAATGCAGCACTATCGCCTTGAGGAAGTATCCGCCGTTCCAGTACCATCAGCAGGTGGCTCTATGGCATCTTTCGCATATAAACAAATGAAGGATCCTGTTGTTGTTGAACATATTCAAGCTAATGCTGGAATTGATATCGGGGAAACAATGATTGGAATGCATATAAAGCATGTTGCAGTACCATTACGCTTTGCGCAGAGGACTATTGGGGAAGCGAGAATTACCGGGGCATATAGTAGACCGAAATTAATAGGTGGAAAACGAGCGAACTACGATAATACGAGAGAAGACTGCAAATAATAATGTGTTTTCATTGTTTATAAGTATTTCTTTGAATAATCTGTCATTTGAGTTTCAATTTAAAGTGGAAAACGCTACAATGAATCTATAGTTATTCTATTATCTACAAGGGGGAATTCAAATGGAATATGTCAAGCACTCAGATCCAGAAATATTTGAAGCAATCCAAGCAGAAAAAAAACGTCAACAGGATAACATTGAATTAATCGCGTCGGAAAACTTTGTTTCTGAAGCTGTTATGGAAGCGATGGGATCTGTACTGACGAATAAGTATGCGGAAGGGTATCCTGGAAGAAGATATTATGGCGGTTGTGATCATGTCGATATTGTAGAGAACTTAGCTAGGGACCGTGCGAAGCAAATATTTGGTGCAGAACATGTAAACGTCCAACCACATTCAGGTGCACAAGCAAATATGGCGGTTTATTTTACGGTTTTAGAGCAAGGCGATACGGTTTTAGGTATGAACCTAAATCACGGTGGACACTTGACTCATGGAAGTCCAGTAAACTTCAGTGGAAAACAATATAACTTTGTAGATTATGGTGTAGATAAAGAAACAGAACAGATTGATTATAATGTTGTATTAGAAAAGGCAAAAGAAGTGAAGCCAAAACTAATTGTTGCAGGTGCATCTGCATACTCTCGGGCAATTGATTTTGCTAAATTAAAGGAAATTGCAGATGAGGTTGATGCGCTCTTCATGGTAGACATGGCACATATCGCTGGACTAGTAGCGGCTGGCTACCATCAAAACCCAGTGGAGTATGCAGATTTTGTTACAACGACTACACATAAAACATTAAGAGGCCCTCGTGGTGGAATCATTCTATGTAAAGAAAAATACGCAAAGCAAATTGATAAATCTGTATTCCCGGGAATACAAGGTGGTCCATTGATGCATATCATTGCAGCAAAGGCAGTAGCGTTTAAAGAAGTGTTATCACCGGAATTCAAGACATACGCAAAAAATATTATAGATAATGCGAAGATGCTAAGTGATGCTTTAACTGAAGAGGGATTAAGAATTGTTTCGGGTGGAACGGATAATCACCTATTGCTTGTTGACGTAACAACATTAGGATTAACAGGTAAGGTAGCAGAGAAGGTATTGGATGATATCGGCATTACAACAAATAAAAATACAATCCCATTCGACACGGAAAGTCCGTTTATTACAAGTGGCATTCGAATTGGAACAGCGGCTGTAACAACACGAGGATTTGGCGAGGAAGAGATGAAGGAGATTGCATCTATTATTGCCCTTTCACTGAAAAACACTGAAGATGAGACAATCCAAAGTGAAGCTAAGAAACGTGTACGAGCATTGACAAGTAAATTTGTTTTATACGGACAATTAGCATAAGATCAAAGACTCAAGCGCGTAAGGAAGTTATGGAAGTCTCACTGGCAGTGCGGGCGCTGGAGCTGGGGTGCCCTTTCGGTGAGAGAATTGGTAAGAGGAATTTTATCCTTCGTAGCTTAAAAAACTAAGGGACATTTCCACTGGGATGTCCCTTATAAAAATTCTTTTCGACATTTTTCCCATACTACTTGAAAGCTACTCTTTTTTTCAGTACACTTTTAAGGATATAATAATTTAAAGGAGTGAACGGTGAATGGGAAACGTTTTTGTATTAGATCATCCGTTAATTCAGCATAAATTAACGTTTATTAGAGATAAAAACACAGGAACCAAAGAATTTCGTGAACTAGTAGACGAAGTAGCGATGTTAATGGCATTTGAGATTACGAGAGATTTACCAGTAAAAGAGGCAGTAATCGATACTCCAGTAACAAGTACAAATACAAAGGTTTTAGCAGGTAAGAAGATTGGCTTAGTTCCAATTTTACGTGCAGGGCTTGGCATGGTTGATGGCGTACGTAAGCTAATTCCAGCTGCAAAAGTTGGACATGTTGGTCTGTATCGTGATCCAGAAACTTTAAAACCAGTGGAGTATTATATTAAATTACCATCTGATATTTCTGAACGTGAATTAATTGTTATCGATCCTATGCTCGCTACTGGTGGTTCTGCAAATGATGCAATCCATTCACTTAAGAAGCGCGGTGCACAACATATTCGTCTCATGTGTCTAGTTGCTGCTCCAGAAGGTGTGGAAGTAATTAAGAAAGAACATCCAGATGTTGATATCTATTTAGCAGCAATGGACGAGAAACTTAATGAAGAAGGTTATATCGTTCCAGGACTAGGAGACGCTGGAGACCGTTTGTTCGGAACAAAATAAGCTATAGGGTGCCTGTTACTTCTCAAATTTTATCGAAAGCTTGAGGAGTATTTTTGCGAAGGGCTCCACTAATGAGGAACTTGGAGTGAGAAATTATAATGGCGAAACGTATTAAGGTAATGACTATCTTTGGAACAAGACCAGAAGCGATTAAAATGGCGCCACTTGTTTTAGAATTAAACAAACGATCAGATGAATTTGAGTCAATTGTTACGGTAACAGCACAGCATCGGGAAATGCTTGACCAAGTACTTGATATCTTTGGTATCACACCCGATTATGACTTAAATATTATGAAGAAGCAACAAACATTAGCTCAAATAACGACTCGCGCTTTAGAGGGTCTTGATGAAGTAATGAAAAAGGTTCAACCAGATATCGTGCTTGTGCATGGTGATACGAGTACAACTTTCGCAGGCTCACTGGCAGCGTATTATAATCAAATCGCAGTTGGTCATGTTGAGGCAGGGCTTAGGACGTGGAATAAATACTCTCCGTTTCCTGAAGAAATGAATCGCCAGCTTACAGGTGTTATGGCTGACTTACACTTTTCGCCAACAGAGAAATCAAAACAAAATCTGTTAGATGAAAATAAACCAGCAGACCGCATTTATGTTACTGGTAATACGGCAATTGATGCGCTGAAAACGACGGTTAATAAAGATTATTCAAGCCCAATAATTGATGAGCTTGGTGATAAGCGACTCGTATTAATGACTGCACATCGCCGTGAAAATCTCGGCAGCAATATGCAGCAAATGTTTCGTGCGATTAAACGACTGGTGGAAACACATGATGACATTCAAGTTGTCTATCCTGTCCACTTAAATCCAGTTGTCCAAGAAACAGCAAATGAAATTTTAGGAAATGATGATCGTATTCAATTAATCGATCCATTAGATGTGGTTGATTTCCATAATTTTGCTGCACATGCGTACTTAATTTTAACGGATTCTGGTGGTGTTCAAGAAGAAGCTCCATCCCTAGGAGTTCCGGTGCTTGTACTTCGTGATACTACGGAACGACCAGAAGGAATTGAAGCTGGAACACTGAAATTAGTTGGAACTGACGAGGAAACAATCTTCAATGTTGCAAATGAACTACTTTCAGACAAAGCGGCACATGATAAAATGGCAAAAGCGTCGAATCCATACGGTGATGGTGAAGCATCGCGAAGAATTGCGGATGCGATTACCGAGTATTTTAATAAATAATTGCAGGAGAAGCTGTTATCCGAGGGGTAACAGCTCTTTTGCATTCTTTTACTTACACATCATCCATCTAGCAGTTGAATATGGTAATAGTAAAAGCAAGAGGGGGAGATATGATGTCAACAAATCAAGTGAAAGAAATCGATTATGATTCGATTGAATACGATGAAAGAATAGCTAACATGATAAATGAAGGAGGTCTAGGAGTTTCTGCCCATTATCATTATTACGAAATGCAGCAACAAGATTCAAATGTCAAAACAGAAAATTGAAGAGTGTTTTTCTTCCCGGGCTCTATCGATAAACCGACTCGATTATTCTACTAAAATAAGGTGTATATTTTCTCCGCACTACCGAAAACTAAGCAGTAAAAAGGGGCAAATGCATTATGCGCAAACTCATCTTTTTACTCACAGTATGTCTTGCAATAATCTTCATTTATTTTCCTGTTTCATCTCTGGCATCCAGGCCCCTAGAGTCGATAATCATCGAAGTAGAAGGTGACCCGGAAGAACATAAGGATTACATCGAACAGTATCATCCATATGTACAAGTGATTGCAACGTATGAAAAATTATTTCAAGGACTTGCATTAAAAGGAACAGCAGATAAATTAGCTAGAATGGAATCTTTGACCTTTATTAAAGAAATCCATCCAGTGCAAACTTATACAACGCAGGAGCCTGAAATACTCCGAAGTCCTAATGAATCGTTAAAAAACCTTGTTCGCCCTTCCGATTTAAATACGACAGCGTATACAGGGAAGGGAGTAAAGGTTGGTGTTATTGATACAGGCATCGACTATAATCACGCTGACTTACGAAACAATTATCAATCAGGATACGATTTAGTTGACCTTGATACCGATCCAATGGAAACAAATCCGAGCGAAGGCATCCCAACACTGCACGGCTCTCACGTTGCAGGGATTATTGCTGCTAACGGGAGTCTTAAGGGAGTAGCGCCAGAGGCAGAGATTTATGCGTACCGTGCATTAGGTCCAGGTGGTGCAGGTACCTCTGTCCAAGTTATTGCGGCAATGGAACAGGCGGTTAAGGATGGGGTGGACGTTATTAACCTATCGCTCGGTAATTCTGTTAATGGTCCAGATTATCCAACGAGTACTGCTGTAAATAGAGCAGTTGAGCTCGGGATACCGGTCGTCATTGCCAATGGTAATAGTGGGCCAAATAACTGGACAGTTGGTGCGCCAGCCACTGCCGAGAGAGCTCTATCTGTCGGTGCATTAGCAAACCCGCAGCAGTTACCCTTTCTTTTTGAAACAATTTCAAATAAGGAAATTCCCCTAACAGAAATGATCGAATCCAAACCCTGGAATCTTGAGAAGTCATATCCAATTGTCGATGGTCAGCTGGAGACTGCGGAAATACGTGGTAAAATCGCAGTCTTTAAGCGGGGAAAAATACCCTTTTTTCAAATCGCAAAGAGTGCAGAAGAAAAGGGAGCTGTTGCGGCAATAATTTATAATAATAAAGATGAGGTCTTTCAAGGTTCAATTGAAAGTAGAGAGGGAGCGATTACTATTCCGGTTGCTGCAATATCGAAAAGAGACGGTGAATGGTTGATGCAGCAGTTAGAAGGAAAGAATCACTACTATGAGACCGTATATAAAGAAACAGAAAGCACGATTGCCCCTTTCAGCTCTCGTGGACCCGTTACGATTAACTGGGATATTAAACCAGATATACTTGCACCAGGCACTAACATATTGAGTACAGTTCCAGGAGGCTACCAAGCACTTCAAGGGACAAGTATGGCAGCGCCACATGTTACTGGGGTAATTGCATTAATAAAAGAAGCGCACCCAAACTGGACCGTCGGGCAAATATTTGACGCAATCCGAACGACCGCCATACCTATTACTAAAGAAGGAAAGTTACTTGATCCAATTGAACAAGGGATGGGCAGCATAAGACCACTTGACGCAATAAACACACCACTAATCATTCATCATTCGCAATTAGCTTTTGGAAAAATCGAGGGCTATTACGAATCAAAAACACTCGAGATTGAAATTGAAAATACGACAAATGAACAACAAGCATATACCTTTGATATCCCGAAAAAGGGCAAAGGATTAACATGGAAATTACCGCAGCGTTTTACGGTAAATAAACATGAATCAAAAACCATTCCAATTGAGTTGAAAATCACAACCCCTCAATTGGCTGAAGGGATTCATCAAGGGTGGTTAACATTAAATCAAGACGATGATGTGTACTTGCTGCCTTATTTATTCATTAATCAAACTGCCGACAATCCGAAAGCAATGGGCTTCGAGTTTTCATTAAAACCATTTTCTGAGGATTCTTATCAATACAATTTGTACCTAACAGAACAGGTTGAGCGCATAGAGGTTGATTTATACACGCCAGATACCCTGCTATTTAATCGAAGTTTGTTAGAAGTGGATAACTTACAAATAGGGATGAATACGGGAGAAATCAAGAAGGGCGACATCGGGAAACCTGGCCATTATGTGGCAATCATTACTACGGTATTAGAAGATGGTAGTTATGAAAGTCATGAAGTACCATTAACTATTGAATAACACAAAAAGGTAAGTCTATAAAATGTCACATTTTAGACAAAAAATACTCGTTGAGATTGATTGAAAAGCTAATCAGTCAGTAAATAACGACGCGAGCACTATTTACTGACTGATTATTGTGTTTAAAAACGATAAGGCAGTGATGGCTATCAAACCAAGGGAAAATGTAAGAAGATAGTAAAAAAATCATAGAGAGACTCCCAATTAAATATGTACAATTGTATAAAAAGAAAAATGGGTAATTAACGAAAATTGGAAGTTAAATTAATAGGATTTAACCCCCATTATCCATTGACAATAAGGGTATGCTAATGTAAACTAATTTAGTGTGAGATGATAAGGTTTTCATATGAAATTTCAGACGATTGTAATAATAAGAAAGTAGTTATTATACATAAGTTTAGGGGTCAGTTTTACAATTTTTTCATCTCCATACGTTGTATTATTCTCTTGCTCTTGAAGTGGATATATCTATAGTGCTATTTTTACTAGTGATAAAAAAGAATGCTTACTAATCAAAACGAGAAACAGCAGATTTTATCAGCATATGAGAAAGTATAAAAACTTCTCATTGCATAAGTAATGATGGCTGTTACATAATGACTTGTAACAACCAAGTTTTCCAATGAACTTAGAACCACCGTCTAAGTTCTGAATATAGGAGAGTAGAGTGAATGATGTACGAATATAGAAGTATCGTAACAAGGCAACGAAAGTGGATGCTCTATCTTCTTGCAATTCTAGTTCTTGGTGCTGCTTTTACACCCTATTCTCGCATTTTCCAAGGTCTGCTATTGGGTAGTATCGTAAGTTTTTATAATTTATGGTTATTGCAGCACAAAACGAAAGCGTTAGGGGAAGCAGTTGCAGAAAACAGGTCAGTACGTGGAGGTCTAGGCACCTTCTCCAGGCTTGCTGCAGTTGCACTAACTGTTCTAATTGCCCTTCGCTTTGAAGAGAACTTTCATTTCATTGCAGTAGTTATCGGGATTGTCTCTTCCTACATAATAATGGGACTAGATATTCTGTTGCGCATGACTATGGGCAGAAGCAATCAATCAGGTAACTAGTGCTGACAAGAAAAGTGGGAGTGAGTTCTAAAGAATACTTGTGTAAAGGGGTGAGAAAAATTGGATCATACATCTCCAATAGTTGAAGATGTGCTAGGAATTTCATGGCTTGATTTCAACCTATCCAACGTATTCATGATGGCTATTGTTTCTTTAATTATTTTTGTTTTATGTACATGGGCAAGCAGAAAGTTACAAATGAAGCCAACAGGAATGCAGAATTTTATGGAATGGATAGTTGAATTCGTAAAAGGAATCATCGGCGATACGATGGATTGGAAGACGGGGAAAGTATTCTTGCCTCTTGGATTAACATTGATGTTCTACATATTTGTTAGTAACATTGTAGGAGTTATCACAGTCGGAGTCGTTGGCCATGATTTATGGTGGAAATCACCAACCGCTGATGCAACACTTACATTAACTTTATCAGCGATGGTTGTCATGTTAACACATTTTTACGGTATTAAGGTCAATGGAGCAAAGAACTATTTTAAAACATTTGTCAGTCCAGTTCCATTGATGTTACCTTTCAAAATAATTGAAGAATTTACCAACACATTAACATTGGGTCTTCGATTATTTGGGAATATTTATGCGGGGGAAATTCTTTTGAGTCTCCTCGTAGGTCTTGCAACATCTAGTATATTTGGATTCTTTGGCGCAGCACTTCCAATGCTGGCATGGCAAGGATTCAGCTTGTTTATCGGTGGGATTCAGGCATTTGTATTTACGATGTTAACAATGGTGTACATGTCTCATAAAGTGAGCAAAGACCATTAATAAAAACATATATAAAGGTTTTAACAATAAAAGGAGGAATTATTAAATGGGAGCTTTAGCAGCAGCAATCGCAATTGGACTAGCAGCATTAGGTGCAGGTCTAGGTAACGGGATGATCGTTAGTAAAACAGTGGAAGGTATAGCACGTCAACCAGAATTGAAAGGTTCACTTCAAACAACAATGTTTATTGGGGTAGCACTAGTAGAGGCGATTCCAATTATCGCAGCAGTTATCGCATTTATGGTTGTATTCCAATAAAACAAGAACAGTAAAAAATAAAGTGGCGAGGTTCATCTTAGGCGAATCTTCGCCATTGCTTTATGTAAACATGTAATGCGTGTAGAACTACATCTTGTAATTAATGACTGACATGACATAACAGTTGAACATGAGTACCTATGAAAGGAGTGGAGTCTGTGCATTCATACGTTGACTTTTTAACACTTGGCGCAGTTGGAGGATTTAGATTTGGAGATATGGCAGCTCAATTATTCTTCTTCCTTATATTACTAGCGTTGTTAAAGAAATTCGCTTGGGGTCCCCTCATGAACACGATGCAAAAACGTGAGGAATATGTCGCAAGTGAAATAGAATCTGCTGAGAAGAGCCGTTTGGAAGCTGAAGCCGCTTCAAAACAAGCAGCAGAACAGTTAAATCAAGTAAGACAAGAAGCGCAAAAAATGATTGAAGATGCGAAAAACGCAGGCCTTAAGCAGGAACAAGATATTATTGAAGCTGCACGTCTTGAAGCTGGACGTATCAAGGAACAAGCACAAAAAGATATTCAAAACGAAAAAGAGCAAGCAATTCAAGCACTACAAGCTCAGGTTGCCTCATTATCTGTATTGATTGCAAGTAAAGTAATTGAAAAAGAAATTACTGCTGAGGATCAAGAAAACTTAATCAATGAGTATATTAAAGAGGTAGGAGAAGAGCGATGAGTGAAACTGTTGTTGCAAAACGTTATGCAGAAGCACTTTTTCAACTTGGTATCGAAAAGAATAACTTGGACGAGCTTGTAACAGAATTCACAACGGTTCGTGACGTATTTCAAGATAATAAGGAATTGAATTTATTTCTGTTGCATCCTGCAGTTAGCAGTGAGAAGAAGAAAGAGCTTATTGCTGGATCTTTTACGAACCTGCAGAAAGATGTCGTTAATACATTGAAATTACTTATAGATCGTCATCGTACAGTGATTATTCCAGCTATAATTGATCAATTTATACAATTGGTAAACAATGCAAAAGGAATAGTTGAAGCAACGGTGTACTCGACAAGAGCATTATCCGAAAATGAAAAGCGTGAATTAGAGTTATCTTTCGCAAAACGACTAAATAAAACAGCAGTTACGTTTGATAATAAAATTGATTCATCATTAATAGGCGGCATTAAAATTCGTGTGGGTAATACGATTTATGATGGAACCATTAGTGGGAAATTAAAAAACATCGAACGAAAGCTAATGACTGCGAACTAATGATGTAAGGGGTGAAATGGTATGAGCATTAATGCTGAAGAAATCAGTACACTTATAAAAAAGCAAATTGAATCCTATGATTCAGATATAGAAGTAAGTGATGTTGGGACAGTTATAACTGTTGGGGATGGTATTGCACGTGCACATGGCCTTGATAATGCAATGGCTGGTGAACTATTAGAATTCTCCAATGGTGTAATGGGTCTTGCACAAAACCTTGAAGAAAATAACGTTGGTATCGTAATTTTAGGACCATACACTGAAATTAGAGAAGGCGATGAAGTTCGTCGTACTGGACGAATCATGCAAGTACCTGTTGGTGAGGAGCTTCTAGGACGTGTTGTAAACCCACTTGGACAACCAATCGATGGCAGAGGACCAATTGAAACTACAAAATCACGCCCAATCGAAGCACAAGCACCTGGTGTAATGGACCGTAAATCTGTTGATGAGCCATTACAAACAGGGATTAAAGCAATTGACGCTCTAGTACCAATTGGTAGAGGGCAACGTGAGCTTATCATTGGTGACCGTCAAACAGGTAAAACAACGGTTGCTGTGGATACAATCATTAACCAAAAAGATCAGGACATGATTTGTATTTATGTAGCAATCGGTCAAAAGGAATCAACAGTAAGAGGAACAGTTGAGACATTACGTAGATACGGCGCATTGGATTATACAATCGTTGTAACTGCTGGTGCTTCAGATCCTGCACCATTATTATACCTTGCTCCATACGCAGGTGTGGCGATGGGTGAGGAATTCATGTATAACGGCAAGCATGTTCTTGTTGTATATGATGACTTATCAAAACAAGCAACTGCATACCGCGAACTTTCTTTACTATTACGTCGTCCTCCAGGTCGTGAAGCATTCCCAGGGGATGTATTCTACTTACATTCACGTTTATTGGAACGTGCAGCTAAATTGAGTGATGCATTGGGCGGTGGTTCATTAACTGCATTGCCATTCGTTGAAACACAAGCAGGCGACATTGCAGCATATATTCCAACGAACGTAATTTCAATTACAGATGGACAAATTTTCTTGCAATCTGATTTATTCTTCTCAGGTGTACGTCCAGCAATTAACGCAGGACTTTCCGTTTCACGTGTAGGTGGATCGGCACAAATTAAAGCGATGAAGAAGGTTGCAGGTACATTACGTCTTGACCTAGCTTCTTATCGTGAACTAGAGTCATTCTCACAATTTGGTTCTGACCTTGATAAAGCAACGCAAGCAAAGTTAAACCGTGGTGAACGTACGGTAGAAGTTTTAAAACAAGGATTGCATAAACCATTAGTTGTTGAAAAACAAGTTATGATCATTTACGCATTAACAAAAGGATTCCTAGACGATATTGCTGTAGAAGATATCCTACGTTTCGAAAGCGAAATGAATACATGGTTAGATTCAAATCGCCCAGAATTATTGGCATCTATCCGCGATACAGGGAAATTACCTGAGGATAGCGATATGAAGGATGCAATCGAATCATTTAAACATACATTTTTACCAACAAGCAATTAATTCAAAATTGTAGGCACCCGAAATTCTGGGGAGTTGCCTTCAGTAAATAGATGGACATAAAGGACAAAGAGGAAATCAGAAAAGGGTAGAATAATGGAACGTAAGTGATTTGATCATTGCGGAAATTCCCCATTTCTGACCTCTAACCTAGAACAATAGCGCAAGCGCACGTTTTGCGACGTACGGACTGGACTGAGCCGTAGGAGATAAAGGAAACACGGCGACCGTAGGAAGTCGATGTTGACTTATCGTACGAAGGTGAGGGAAGTCTCGCTAGTCGCTGGGCGCTGGAGCTGGACGTGGCCTATCCTGTCATAGGAATTAAATGGAGAAAATTATATACTTTCCTATACTAATAGAAAGTGTGGTGAAAAAGCTTGGCATCACTAAGAGATATTAAAACGCGAATCGACTCAACGAAAAAAACGAAGCAAATTACGGGGGCAATGGAACTTGTATCTGCATCAAAAATGAGTAAGGCCGAACGGAATGCTAAAGGCTATGTGCCATATAGTGAAAAAATCCAGGAAGTTGTCGCGAATATTGCTAATTCTAGTACTGACGTATCTCACCCTATGTTGAGAAAGCGCGAAGTTAAAAAGACAGGATATCTTGTTATCACTTCTGATAAAGGATTAGTCGGCGGATATAATAGCCATATTTTAAAGAAATTGAATCAAGCGATTTTGGAACGCCATCAGTCTAAGGATGAATATACGATCATAGTGATGGGCCGAAAAGGATTTGAGTACTGTAAAAAGCGGGAGTTACCTGTATCTAAAAGTATTTTAGGTATAGCTGATCAACCAGTATTTGCTGATATTAAAGACATTGCACAAGAAACGGTACAAATGTTTATCGATGAAGAAATCGATGAGCTTAACATTGTCTATAATCATTACATAAGTGCGATTTCCCAACTACCAACAATGAAGAAATTGTTGCCAATTGAGAACTTGCATGAACATGGTAGTATGACAAGTGATTATGAATTTGAACCAAGTCGTGATGAAATTTTGCAAGTATTATTACCACAGTATGCAGAAAGTCTAATCTTCGGTGCATTATTGGATGGTAAGGCAAGTGAACATGCAGCAAGTATGACGGCGATGCGTAGTGCAACTGATAATGCGGGAGAACTTATCGACGACTTATCATTGACCTATAACCGTGCACGTCAAGCTGCAATTACACAGGAAATAACAGAAATAAGTGGTGGAGTAGCTGCGCTTGAATAGCATCTACCGCCAAGAACAATAGTGTAAGCGCCTGTTTAGCGACGTATGGACTTACATCGTACACGATGTAGTGGCCGACATTGCAACACGAGGTTATGACATTAGTCGAACTTCTTCTTAGACCCTTTAGATAAAGAAAACTTTTTGGGAGCAAAAGCCAATCAATGTTAATTTATCATTCGGAGGTGAGGGGAGTCTTGCTACAGCGTTAAAGCTGGAGCTGGACGTGGTTTTCCTATCATTAGGAAGAGTATAGGCGTTTTTTACACTTTCTTATCTTCATAAAGATTAGAGCTAGGAGGGAAATCGATGAGTAAGGGACATGTAACACAAGTAATGGGACCTGTAGTTGACGTTCGATTTGACGATAACTTTTTGCCAGAAATTTATAATGCGCTAACCGTACAAATTGAAACAGAAACAGCAAGTTCACAACTTACTTTAGAAGTAGCATTACATTTAGGCGATGGAAATGTTCGTACAATCGCCATGTCATCTACGGATGGTCTAAAGCGTGGTGCAGTTGTAGAGAACTTAGGCAGACCAATCTCCGTTCCAGTTGGGGACGTGACATTAGGGCGAGTATTTAACGTTTTAGGTGAAAAAATTGACCTAGATGCACCACTTCCTGAAGGAGTACGTCTAGATCCAATTCACCGTGAAGCACCAAAATTCGAAAATCTATCAACAAATACGGAAATTCTTGAAACAGGGATTAAAGTTGTTGATTTATTAGCACCATATATTAAAGGTGGTAAAATCGGTTTATTTGGTGGTGCAGGTGTTGGTAAAACCGTACTAATCCAAGAATTAATTAATAATATTGCTCAAGAGCATGGTGGTATCTCGGTGTTTGCTGGTGTAGGTGAGCGAACACGTGAGGGAAATGACCTTTATTATGAAATGAAGGACTCTGGAGTAATTACAAAAACAGCGATGGTATTCGGTCAGATGAATGAGCCACCTGGCGCACGTATGCGTGTTGCATTAACAGGTCTTACAATGGCAGAATACTTCCGTGATGAACAAGGACAAGACGTACTACTCTTTATCGATAACATCTTCCGCTTTACACAAGCAGGTTCAGAGGTGTCCGCATTACTAGGTCGTATGCCATCTGCGGTTGGTTACCAGCCAACACTTGCTACGGAAATGGGACAATTACAAGAGCGAATTACATCAACTGACAAAGGTTCAGTAACATCTATTCAAGCAATTTATGTACCTGCAGATGACTATACTGACCCGGCACCAGCGACAACTTTCGCACACTTAGATGCAACAACAAACTTGGATCGTAAGCTTTCAGAGCAAGGTATTTATCCTGCCGTGGATCCACTAGCATCTACTTCACGTGCACTTGATCCGGAAATTGTTGGTGAGGAACATTATCGTGTAGCTACAGAAGTACAACAAACACTTCAACGTTACCGTGAATTACAAGATATTATCGCTATCTTAGGTATGGATGAATTAGGAGATGAAGACAAGCTTGTTGTAGCTCGTGCTCGCCGAATTCAATTCTTCCTATCACAAAACTTCCACGTTGCTGAACAGTTTACTGGACAAAAGGGTTCATATGTACCGGTACAAGAAACTGTACAAGGATTTAAAGAAATTCTAGAAGGTAAGTATGATGACCTTCCAGAGGACGCATTCCGTTTAGTAGGACGCATTGAAGAAGTAATCGAAAAAGCAAAAGGTATGGAATAAAAGGCATATCGAGGAAATGAGTGCATCGATTAAAAAGATCATGCCTCGTTTTTTCGGGAGTCTCATAGGAGGGGTTACACCTGAAAACTCTAACAGTGAGTGTTGTTACTCCTAGTGGTCCAGTTTTGGAAGACGATTTTGAAATGGTAGTCTGTAAAGCAGAAAATGGCGAAATTGGTATTTTACCTGATCATATTCCCTTAGTCGCTCCACTTTCTATCTCTGCGGTTCGTTTGAAGCGCAATGGTGAAGAAAGACACATTGCAGTTAGTGGTGGAATAATGGAGGTTAGTGCGAATAAGGTAACAATCCTTGCACAATCTGCGGAAAAACCAGCTTCAATAGATGTCGCGCGTGCACAGGAAGCAAAAGCACGTGCAGAACGCCGTTTACAGTCTAAACAGGACAATGTTGACTACGTACGGGCTGAACTAGCACTCAAACGAGCAATTAATCGATTAGAAGTTAGCGGAGACAAGTAGAGCTACCGTTATTCAAAAGGATTGATTTTTAGTTAAGAAAGACTAAATCACTTCCTTAACAAAAAGTGCATCTACGACTTGGTGATTTCCAAGTTTTCTAAACAACTGATTTTACAGAAACAAAAGCGTTGCAACAGCTAGTTGTAACGCTTTTGTTAAGTAAAAAACATCAAGCATATTTGTTAAGAAAAACGTATCATGACAATAAAGTACAAAGTAGAACTTTGTGATTGGATTCACTCTTAACAAATTACATCATCCAACATTCCCCAATGACAATGTCGATATTCCCCGGGAAATGAGTTATACAATCTACATTTTTCTTTAGAAAACTTGGCAGAATTAACTTGTGTGTCAGTGCATGACAAATATTATATTAAATAATTATTTTAGGGTGGTACGCATGTTTTCTATTGGGCAAACAGCATTGATGAGCATATTCTCACACCTAATATTTATCTATATTACTTGGCGTTTAGTAATCGTCATGAATTTCGATCCAATTATTAGAAAAGGACATACAACAGAGGGGAGAATCTTTTTGTTGTTTCTTTCAATTGTAATTGGAACGGGTGTAAGTAAATTTTTCCTAGATATTTTACAATGGTCAGGACAATTAGTATTTCTGTTTTAAACAATGTTCTATTAATCTCTCAAGTGGCCTGAATTCTTATTGAGAGTTGTTTAGTATATTAATAGTTTTCTCTGTTCATACTATAAATACATAGTAAATAGGGGGAACTAATCATGTGGAGAATACTTTTTATTGTTCTAATTTTATTGTTTCCAGCCAATACGATGGCAAAACCTGCAACAGATGAATTAATCGATCTAACAAATTTTGCCACAAATAATAAGTTGACTATTGATGAATGGCAAGTCATTATAAAAGAGCAGCTAGAAAAGCATACTGCAATGAATATCGTTCGTGAACTCGAAAATAGTTATAAAGTCACTATGAGCGAAGATGAAAATATTATACAATATCAAACTGAGGCCACTCGAATAGAGAATACATTTATTGTATCCTACCGAGTTCTCTTACCTAAAGATAACCTAAGCCACCCAGAATTGGTCGTAATCCTTGATGGCTATTTTTGGGATGAGTTTGTAGAGGGAATATATCAGGAAACAATAGATTCATTAAAAAGACACTATTTTTCTGAAAATGAAAGTATGTTCTCATGGCTCAAAATCAATCAAGATGATATAATAGAAGATGGTACATTTGAAGAAGAAATTATCAACTATTTTAATCTTCAAGAAGTAGAAACACAATTCGATAATATAGAAAATAAAAACAATGTCATTAAAAAATTCATATATGGGTATACACCATTATGGGGTAATAGAATTATCATAAATAATATTGCACAAAATGTACAAGTCGCTATTACAGAAGACGAAAAAGGGAATACTGAGTATATAATCGGAACACCTATCCTAATACATGAATATTAATATAGTGAAATTGGATCTGAAGGAGATTTGAAACATGGAAAAAATCATCGTAAGAGGCGGACACCAATTAAATGGCACCGTTAAGGTAGAGGGTGCAAAGAATGCAGTGTTACCAGTATTAGCTGCAAGCTTGCTCGCAAGTGAAGGGAAGAGCGTAATCACAGATGTCCCTGTCCTAGCAGACGTCTACACAATTAACGAAGTAATTAGAAATATGAATGCCGAAGTTGTGTTTAACGCTGAAAACAATACAGTAGTAATTGATGCAAGTAATGAATTAAAAACAGAAGCTCCATTCGAATTTGTACGTAAAATGCGTGCATCCGTGTTGGTTATGGGACCACTTTTGGCCCGGTATGGACATGCAAATGTTGCAATGCCAGGTGGATGTGCAATTGGATCACGTCCAATTGATTTGCACTTAAAAGGCTTTGAAGCAATGGGAGCTGAAATCCACGTTGGAAATGGCTTCGTGGAAGCAAAAGTAAACGGGCGCCTTAAAGGTGCAAAAATTTATCTTGATATGCCAAGCGTAGGTGCAACGGAAAATATTATGATGGCTGCAGCATTAGCAGAAGGAAAAACGATTATCGAAAATGGAGCAAAAGAGCCTGAAATCGTTGATCTTGCAAACTATTTAAACCAAATGGGAGCGAATATTATTGGTGCTGGTACGGAAACAATTCGTATAGAAGGTGTAGATAAACTTCGTGGTGCAGAGCATAGTATCATTCCAGATCGTGTAGAGGCTGGAACATTTATGGTTGCAGCGGCAATTACAGGCGGTAATGTCTTGATTGAGAATGCTGTTACTGAGCATCTTCGTTCAGTTATTTCAAAATTAGAAGAGATGAATGTAACGGTAAAAGAAGAAGGTAATGGAGTTCGTGTTATTGGACCAGAATCAGGAGAGTTAAAATCTACAGACATTAAGACATTGCCATACCCTGGATTCCCTACAGATATGCAATCACAATTAATGGCATTAATGTTGCGGGCCGAGGGCACAAGTGTGCTTACAGAGACAGTGTTCGAGAACAGATTCATGCATGTAGAAGAATTTAGAAGAATGAATGCTCAAATGAAAATTGAAGGCCGTAGCGTCATCATCGAAGGAGCTTCTGATTTACAAGGAGCAGAAGTTGCAGCAACGGATTTACGTGCAGCAGCAGCACTTATCTTGGCAGGTTTAGCCGCTGATGGAGTGACACGTGTTACAGAGTTGAAGCATCTTGATCGCGGCTATGTTAATTTAGCTGGCAAGCTTGCCGCTCTGGGCGCAGATATCGAACGTGTAAATGAAACAGACGATATTACTGAACCAGTTGCACAGGATAAAGAAGAACTAGCATCGAAATTATTTTAAATTTACCAACATATAATATGAAACAAAAAGGCAGATGGCGATAGTTATCTGTTTTTTTGTTGTCTTTAATAATGGCTCTTTCAACAGTTAGCTGCTTGTTATATAAACTACGGACTAGTTTAATGTGCTATGGGCTGTCGGGCCAATCGCTCCAGAAATACACTACGCGCACCTAAGGGGAGCTGGTGAGCCATCTTGTGCTTGTGCACTTCGAAGTCTCACCCAGGCTCTTCTTCCCGCAGGACAAGGAAAGCTTCGACAGCGTTACATCGCACGAAGAAAATGGTTCTTTATTTTCGAGGAGTCTCCGTGTATTTCTTCCGCTGGGGTTTTATGTAACACAAATAAAAGAAAAACTTACTACTGACAGTCGACGTTGATTGAGGTGAAAGAATGGAAACTCAGGTATGAACAGCGACTACTGTCTAGATCTGAAATCAAAATTATCATTACGTCGCACTTTATATCAACTGTTTATCACTAAAAAACAAAGAGAACAGTCTTTAAAATAAGGAAGCATAACGTTCTAAATTATAGTCTCACTTTTCAATTAGTGATGAACTATGCTACATTAGTGAGAAAGTTAAATAGAGACCACTTGAGACTGTATTTAATCTAATTAGTAACTAAAAAAGTGGGAGATTTTATGGAACAACTTAGTCAAAGTATAGAACGAATTATTGAACAAGCAGGGGGGAAATGGGGCATTTCAATTGAAGAATTAGACACGAATAATAGCTGGAGTTTAAATGAAGAAGAATTATTCTATGCAGTAAGTATTATTAAAATACCAATTATGATTGCTGTGTTTACTGCTTATGAAAAAGAAAAGCTTTACTTGAGCGATACACTTGAGCTTAAAGTAGAGGAAATGGTCGGTGGATCAGGAGTACTCCAGCATTTGTCGCCAGGAATAAAACTAACGATAAATGACCTTATCACATTAATGATTATACAAAGTGATAATACTGCAACCAATATGTTAATTAATCTAATAGAAAAGAAAAATATTCAACAGACAATGAAGGATATTGGCATGCAGAAGAGTAAATTTTATAATAAACTTATGACCGTACCAGCAACACTACAAGGTTATAATGAAATCACAGCACAAGAAGTAACGATGATGTTAAAGAAAATTGCAACCGGTAAAATCATATCCAGGCATGCTTGTGAACGGATGTTAGCAATTATGAAAAAACAGCAGCTTACAGACTGCTTACCAGCTAAATTACGACAAGCGGATTCTACTATTATTGGAAATATACCAGAATGGCAGCTAGCAAATAAAACAGGATTCGTTTCGGGTATGCGCCATGATATCGGCATTTTTTATGTAGGAGATCGAGTAATGGTCACTACTGTTCTATCAAAGGGTCTTGATGATAATCACTCAAAAGATGCAATTGCAAAAGTAGGATTAGAGATTTATCATTATTTGAAGAGATAAATGCACAGGAGTGTCGCTATATTAATATATTTGATATGTGCCGTTTGAGAGCTTTAAACTGCCCATTGAACGATGCCTAAGCCCTCGCTTCAGCATATATATTCGCTAACAAACCACCCATTACCTATCATACCAGAAAATTATAAAAATATTGCAATTTGTCAATTATATGCTAAAATTAAAAGAAAATTAATAATTATAGTAATAGACTGTAAGTTAGATTTATATTCCTGAAATATGAAAACGTTATCATAAAATGCTGTGGGGGTGGGTGTTTTGCTTCGCTACATTTTAAAGAGATTACTCATTATGATTGCAACTTTATGGATTATCATTACTGTTACTTTCGTTTTAATGATTAGTATTCCTGGCTCACCATTTAATAGTGAGGGATCTTCCAATGCAACCGTACAAGCGAATTTAGAAAAGCATTATCACCTTGATGAGCCATACTATATTCAGTACTTACTCTATTTAAAATCAATCGTCACCCTCGAACTGGGTCCCTCGATTAAACAACCCGATCAGACGGTAAATGATTTGTTAGGAAGGGGATTTCCTATTTCATTCGAACTTGGGATTCTTACCATAGCTGTAGCAGTCATTTCTGGGATAACTCTCGGTATCTTTGCTGCATTACGACATAATGGCGTTATTGATTATGTAGCAATGGGACTAGCAGTTTTAGGCATTTCTGTTCCAAACTTTATTTTGGCAACATTACTTATTCAGAAAGTAGCTGTAGACTGGGATTTATTGCCTGTTGCGACATGGTCAAGCCCAGCACATATGATTTTACCCATTTTAGCGTTAGCTACAGGGCCTATGGCAATCATTGCGAGGCTTACGAGATCGACCATGCTTGAAGTTTTGACACAGGACTACATAAAAATGGCAAGGGCCAAGGGATTATCGCCATGGAAAATTATTATTAAGCATGCACTCAGGAATGCGTTAATGCCAATTGTAACGATTATGGGAACTCTTCTTGCAGGTATATTAACTGGAACTTTTGTAATTGAGAAGATTTTTGCGATTCCAGGAATGGGAAAATATTTTGTTGAAAGTATAAATCAACGGGATTATCCCGTGATAATGGGGACGACCGTTTTCTATAGTGCCTTTCTCATTTTTATGCTATTTCTCGTTGATATTGCTTATGGGATTCTCGATCCAAGGATAAAAGTCCATAAACGAGGAGGGGAGTAATTGAAAACTGCAGAGGAAATGAATTCTACTCACTCTCCAACTGAAATACCAGATGAATGGTTTACAAATAAAATAAAAGATACCGATACAGCTGAGAGTGTTTCACGGCCGTCCCTTTCTTACTGGCAAGATGCATGGAGAAGGCTTGTAAAGAATAAGATGGCAATGTTGGGATTAGTCTTTCTCATTTTGCTCGCAATTATGGCTACTATTGGACCAATTGTTTCTCCATATGCAGTGAATGTACAGAACTTACCAGAACAGTATCAGTCACCGTCCATAGAGCATTGGTTTGGAACGGATAATGCTGGAAGAGATGTTTTCACAAGAACATGGTATGGCGCAAGAATTTCATTATTTGTCGGTTTAGTTGCAGCACTAATTGATGTAACGATTGGCATTATTTGGGGTGGGATTTCCGGATATAAAGGTGGGCGAACCGATACGGTAATGATGCGGGTTATTGAAATCTTATACGGAATCCCAAGCTTACTTGTTACGATTCTATTGCTTGTCGTTCTTGGTCCAAGCCTGCTCACGATTATTATCGCACTCACCATTACCGGCTGGGTTGGGATGGCCAGAATTGTCAGGGGGCAAGTAATGCAAATTAAGAATTATGAATATGTACTTGCCTCGAAATCATTTGGTGCAAAGGATTCACGAATTATTCGGAAAAACTTATTGCCCAATACGATGGGACCGATAATCGTGCAAATGACATTATCTGTACCAACAGCAATCTTTGCGGAAGCTTTCTTAAGCTTTATTGGTCTGGGAATTCAGGCTCCATTTGCAAGCTGGGGTGTAATGGCAAACGATGCATTGGGTGCCATTACATCGGGGTATTGGTGGACATTATTTTTCCCGGCATTTTTTATTTCGTTTACAATGTTTGCATTTAACGTATTAGGTGATGGACTTCAAGATGCACTTGATCCCAAGCTTAGGAAGTAGGTGTCAAATTGGAAAAAATTCTCGAAGTAGAAAACTTACACGTTACATTTTCTACCTATGGTGGAACGGTAAAAGCTGTAAGGGGAGTAGACTTTTATTTAAATAAAGGAGAAACCTTGGCAATTGTTGGTGAATCTGGCTGTGGGAAAAGTGTCACATCAAATGCGATTATGCGTTTGATTCCCGACCCACCTGGAAAAATTACGAAAGGAAAAATCCATTTTAAAGGGAAGGATTTAACCAAATTCAGTGAGAAAAAGATGCGTTCGATTCGTGGAGTAGATATTTCAATGATATTCCAAGATCCGATGACTGCATTAAACCCAACATTAACAATAGGCACCCAATTAATGGAAGGATTACGTGATCATCACAAAATATCTGCACAAGAGGCAAAAAAGAAGGCACTAGAGATGATGAACTTAGTTGGTATACCGAATCCAGAAGAGAGATTGAAGCAATATCCGCATCAATTTAGTGGTGGGATGCGTCAACGAATAGTAATTGCGATTGCCCTCATATGTGAGCCGGAATTACTGATTGCCGACGAACCAACGACAGCACTTGATGTGACAATCCAGGCGCAAATATTGGAGTTATTTGGAAAAATCCAAGTGGTGACAGGGATTTCTATCATATTAATTACCCATGATTTAGGTGTAGTTGCAAAAATTGCCGATCGAATTGCAGTCATGTATGCAGGAAAAATAGTAGAGACCGGTACGAAACGGGATATTTTTTATCGCCCAGAGCACCCATATACAAAGGGATTATTGCACTCAGTGCCACGATTGGATGTAAAAGGTGAGTTAATCCCGATAAATGGAACCCCACCAGATTTATTCTCGCCTCCAGAGGGCTGTGCATTCACTGCAAGATGTCCATTCGCCATGGAGGTGTGTGATAAAGTTTATCCCCAAGAATCCGAGTTGACCGGCACACATAAGGTGGATTGTTGGTTACAGGATGAACGGGCGAAGCGGCTTATTGCTGCTAAATAATAGTAAGGGGGCAGAAAGATGAAAAAGTTTCTCGTGTTTTTACTTATGGCTTTTGCAGTACTTGTACTAGCAGCATGTACAGCAAATGAGAATGCAGGAGAAGACCCAGAAGAAGAAGAACCAGCAACCGATGAAGGGACAGAAACGGAAGAAGGACCAGATGCAGATGATGAAGCAGGGGAGAAGGTACTCCACATTAATAATACCATCGAACCGACTTCATTAAACCCATCTATCGGGTTTGATGCAGTTTCTTGGGATCCTTTAAATAATTTGATGGAAGGATTGACCCGTTTGGATCAAGACTCAAAAGCGGCAGCCGGGGCAGCTGAGGATTGGGATATCTCCGAGGATGGATTAACTTATACTTTCCATCTACGTGAAGATGCTAATTGGTCAAATGGGGATCCAGTTGTTGCTGAAGATTTTGTCTATGCATGGAAACTTATGCTTGATCCGGCGACAATCCCTCCATCTCCAGCAGCATTCTTAGCTTATTTCATTGAAGGTGCGGAAAGCTTCAATAATGGAGAAGGAACAGCAGATGATGTTGCGATTACCGCTGTAGACGAAAAAACATTGGAGGTTGTCCTTGCAGCACCAACAGGATTTTTCCTGGATTTGCTGACGAATCCAGCATTTTTTCCGATTAACCATAAGGTAGCGGAAGAAAATCCAACATGGCATGCGGAGGCAGAGTCATTCGTAGCAAATGGTCCTTTCAAGCTGGAATCATGGGAACATAATAGTGAAATGGTCTTTGCTAAAAACCCGGAATATTGGGATGCAAATACAGTGAAACTGGATAAGGTCCATTTCGCAATGGTCAATGATAATAATACCCAGTATCAAATGTTTCAAAGTGGTGAGCTTGATACGGCGACCATACCTGCAGAACTGTCAGATCAGCTGATTGATGGAGACAATGTTTATATTGGCAATACTGGTGGACTTGAATTCTATCGCTTTAATGTTAATGAAGAGCCATTTCAAAATAAAAAAATTAGACAGGCATTTGCCTTAGCTGCTAATCGACAGGACATTGCGGAATTTGTAGTAAAAAATGGGGTAGAGCCTGCATTCGCTTTTGTATCTCCAGGTTTCACTACTCCATCAGGAGAGGATTTCCGTGATGTAAATGGCGAACTTGTACCATATGACCCTGAACAGGCGAAGCAGCTTCTGGAGGAAGGGATGGCAGAAGAAGGATACGAAAAATTACCATCGATTGTCCTGTCATATAATACAACAGACACGAATAAAGCTATAGCAGAAACATTGCAAAACATGTTCAGTGAAAACTTAGGAGTAGATGTAACTTTAGAAAACCAAGAATGGAATGTATTCTCGGAAGCACAGAAAAATCTTGAGCTTCAATTTTCACGCAGTTCATTTCTAAATGACTATAATGATCCAGTGAATTTTCTTGAAAGCTTCATTACCGATTCTTATATGAACCGTACTGGCTGGTCTAATGCAGCGTATGATGAATTGATTGAAAAAGGGAAAACAGAGAAAGATGAAGAAAAGCGCTGGGAGCATTTGTATGAAGCGGAAAAATTGCTTGCAGAAGAAATGATTATTATGCCGATTCGTTATTATAATACGGTAGTACTGGAAGCGGATAATATATCTGGGATACTCCGTCATCCAGTTGGCTACTTTGATTTAAAATATGCTGATAAACAATAAATGAGAAGTGGTAAAATTAGGATAGGGTGGTCCATCTAATCGATGGGTCATCCTATAAAATGTTTCGTAGTGGAGGTTTTAGTTATGCTCTATCCAATGCATTTAGAAAAAGGAGATAGAATTGGTGTGATTGCACCAGCAGGTCCACCAGATTTAGAAAAAACGAGCAAATCCATCTCATTTTTTGAGGCAATGGGACTGCAAGTTAAGTTTGGTAAGCATCTTAACAGGACACATGGCTATTTAGCTGGAACGGATGAGGAACGCTTAATAGACTTTCATGAAATGATTGCTGATCGGAGTATCAAAGCGGTATTTTGCGCGCGTGGCGGTTATGGAACAGCAAGAATCACGCCATATCTTAATTTTGAGTTAATTAAGCAGAACCCTAAAATTATTTGGGGCTATAGTGACATTACGTATTTACATACCGCTATTCGCCAAGAAACAGGATTAATTACCTTCCATGGACCAATGTTGTCTGATATTAGTAGAAATAATTTCGATTCATTATCAGGAACGTTATTCAAACAGTTATTTGAACCAACTATCTTGACCTATTCAGAAACAATTTCTCCCCTGCAAGTTATCACAGACGGGGAAGCAGAAGGCCCGCTAGTAGGTGGTAACCTATCATTAATCTCAAGTTCGATTGGCACACCATTTGAACTGGATGTAAAAGATAAACTACTATTAATAGAAGATATCGCTGAGGAACCGTATAAGATAGACGGGATGCTCAATCAGTTGAAGCTAGCAGGAAAACTAGATGATGCAGCAGGAATCATTGTCGGAGATTTTGCAGATGCAGAATCAAAATTGCCAAATTCGTTGACACTTGGACAGGTTTTACTTCATTACTTTGCAGAACTAACAATTCCAGTTATAAGTGGATTCAAGATAGGGCATTGCCTGCCCCATTTCTCTGTTCCACTAGGGGCAATAGCAAAGCTATCAACTATTGATAAGACACTGGTTATTCAACCTGGTGTAGCGTAATAAATCGATAGTAAGAGTAGAACAACAGATTAATTGAGTTCAAACAAACGTTTGACCTAATCTTTAAGCCCAATAATACTAGGAATTATCAACGGTTATATGGTTATCTTACGAAGTTTAGGTATTATTTCTTTTATCAGTGATGGATGATAATTAACAACTGATATAAAACTGTGAACTAACATAAATGTCAAAATGCTCTTGGGCCAGTCGCTCCGAAAATACACTAAGCTTTCTACGGGGGGCTGGTGAGCCTTCTTGTGCTAGCGTATTTCGAAGTCTCACCTAGGCCCTTCCTCCCGCAGGAGTCTTCGTGTATTTTCTCCGCTGGGGATGTGCTAGTAAAAAAAATTATATCTCTATATTAGTTAGAACCGCATTTTCCTCTCTCATGGCTGTTGATTGGAGCGGAGGACAGAAGACTCCTCGAAAATAAAGAACGATTTGTCTGATTGCGATGTAAAGCTGCCGAAGTTTTCCTTGTCCTGCGGGAAAAGCAACGGCTGAAGATCCATCGGAAATGGTCTTCTTCCGAAGGAGCAGACCGCGTTGCCCTCCGGATGCGCGACTGTCCGTAGCGGAAATCAACTTTACGCCTACTTTACAATTTATATAAATGATACGCACTAAAATAATAAAAGACTGTGCTACAAAAGACAGAGGGGGAAGAGAGATGGGAGAAAAGGTACTGGAAGTGAAGAACTTAAAGAAACACTTTTCAGTTGGCAAGGGGCAAATCTTACAAGCCGTCGATGATGTTAGTTTCTCCATTAATAAAGGAGAAACATTCGGACTAGTTGGTGAATCCGGATGTGGGAAATCAACTATTGGCAGAACTATTATGGGACTGTACGACAAAACAGCTGGGGATGTAATATTTGCAGGTGAGAATGTACATGAATTAAAAGAGCGAAATAAGTTTGCTTTTCATCGAAAAATGCAGATGATTTTTCAAGATCCATATGCATCGTTAAATCCCCGTTCGACCATTCGTGAGGTTATTTCTGAACCGATGGAAATCCATGAGGTCTTTAAAAATAAGCGGGAACAACTAGAACGTGTTTATGAGCTTTTAGAAGAAGTAGGGTTAAGTCGAGATCATATCAATCGTTATCCACATGAATTTAGTGGCGGCCAGCGGCAGCGGATTGGTATCGCTCGTGCACTGGCCTTAGGTCCAGAATTTATTATTGCCGATGAGCCTATTTCTGCATTAGACGTGTCGGTGCAGGCTCAAGTTGTTAACCTGCTCAAAAGGCTCCAAGCTGAAAAAGGTTTAACCTTTTTATTTATTGCTCATGATTTAGCGATGGTGAGGCAATTTTCAGATCGAATTGGTGTCATGTATTTAGGGAATATGGTAGAGCTTACAAGTAGTGATCAGCTTTATGGTAATGCTTTGCATCCTTATACTAAAGCATTGCTATCTGCAATCCCAATCCCAGACCCTGATATTGAAGAAAGCAGGGAACGTATTATTCTTAAGGGAGACTTACCGAGCCCAATCAACCCTCCAAGTGGCTGTGTATTTCGAACTCGATGTCCAATGGCGATGGATGTCTGTGCACTAGAAAAGCCCAAATGGCAAGAGGCCGAACCAAGCCACTTTGTTGCTTGTCATTTATATAAAGAATCCGCCAATGGAAAAGATTCGACGATTAAGCTGACGATTTCATAAGCATGATTAAATCGATCATCAAAGACTTATACAGGAATGTCTGTCGCTATTTAAATAAACTGCGAACTAACGTAGGTGAGCAATTACTCTCTGGCCAGTCGCTCCGGAAATACACTTCGCGCACCTTGGGCGGCTGGTGAACCTCCTTGTGCTGTCGCACTTCGGAGTCTCACCGAGGCCTTCCCTCCCGCAGGACAAGGAAGGCTTCGGCAGCGTTACATCGCAATCAGACAAATCGAACTTTATTTTCGAGGAGTCTTCGTGTATTTCCTCCGCTGGGATTGTGCAATTGTGTTCATCTTTCTATCTATGGTATAAGACGAGAGAGCAATTCCTCTCTCATGGCCGTTGATTGTAGCAGAGGATAGGATTCTCCTGCAGGAATAGCAACAGCTGAAGATCCATCGGAAGTGGTCTTCTTCGGGAAGGAGCAGACCGCGTTGCCCTCCGGATGCACGACTGTCCGCAACGGAGATCAACGTAGCTCATAGTTCGCAGTTTATATCAACTAAATAATTAATCTCCTTGGCTTTCCTAATAAAAAGCAATAAGGACATGTTGATATAATTTTTTTGGTCTAATTCTACTCTTTTTTGTATAGATTAATAGTGTGGATGGTAGAGCAAATTAGACCATTACACAAATGTAAAGGGGGGAGAATTTGAAAAATAGTAGTAATAAACCTTATAAATCAAATCAGAAAAATGTCGCTCGCATCATGGAATTACACAAAAAACGTAAACAGGATTCAAGTATAAATCGGAATAAAGCCAAACCGGTTAAACGGCAAATAATTCCCTTTACGCATCGAAGCACAATCCATTTTAACAGGGGAAGTAAGGTATGGAGAGCGCCTACAATCATCATTCTTGCCAGCTTAATGATGATAATTCTCGTAATACCAACATTGGTTGTAACACCATTTGCAAATGAGAATAAGCAGGAGGCAAGCAGTATCGATATGGAGCAAAATAAGGAACTCGAAATAGATGAGCAGTCGTCTTTATCTGTTGAAGTAATGCGACATGCAACGGAAACAATAGAAGATTTGCCATTAGAAACCTATGTTGCTGGTGTGATAGCAGCAGAGATGCCAGTCGAATTTGAACTCGAGGCATTGAAAGCGCAGGCCCTTGCAGCAAGAACTTTTACGGTGAATCACTTGCTGCACGGAAATAAGGAATCGGAATACGATCTTACAGACACTGTCACACATCAGGTTTATAAAAATGAGCTTGATTTGCAAAAACAATGGGGAAGCAGTTTTTCAGCGAACATGAATAAAATTAAAGAAGCGGTAAATGCAACGAAAGGTGAAATTATTACGTATCAAGATGCACCAATAACTGCGCAATTCTTCTCTACAAGTAATGGTTTTACGGAGAATTCAGAGGATTATTGGGAAAATGAGCTCCCGTATTTACGCAGTGTAGAGAGCCCTTGGGATAAGGAATCACCGAAATTCCTCGATCAAGGAACGTTTTCAATTGGTGAGGTCGCGGCCGCACTGCAAATTGAACTTCCAAAAGATGCTGCATTGAATCTAGAAATAACGCGTACGAAAAGTGGGCGTGTCAAAGAACTAGCGATTGAAGGACATACATTTTCAGGCAGGGAAATTCGCGATAAACTTAAATTACGATCAAATGACTTCAAAATAGACCAAAATAATGATCATCTAGTTTTCACAACAAAGGGAAATGGGCATGGAGTTGGCATGAGTCAATATGGTGCAAATGGAATGGCAAAGGAAGGTAAGACATATCAAGAGATAATTAAATATTACTATCAAGGTGTTGAAATAAATACCGTTACAGATACAGCACCAACCCTCGTTTCAAAATAAACGAGGGTATTTATTTGGTTCCATACTGCATTTATAGAGATTCAGACTAAATATCCTTCTACTATAGATTTAACCTCTCAATTAAACTACTAAATATCGTATCGCCAACCAGCTTTACCAGCATAGAAAAGTTTAATTTCTCCTAATTCAACAATAATATTCATAAAATCAGATAATTTTTTTACTAGTATGTATATATTTTTCATTTTCTGAACAGAATGGTTGTTGAGGTGATGATCTAATGAATGAAGAAAACAAAGGTACTCCAAAAAATAAATGGAGTCGTATTTTCCGTAAGAAATGGTTTTTCCCAGCTTTGTATTTAACAATTGCCGCACTACTTCTATCTGCTGTGGTATGGTATCAAAATCTGGAAAATCAAGTACCAGATGCGACAGACATCCAAAATGAGCAAGATTCGGATAACTACCAGCCAACACCGAATGAAGATGAGGCAGAGCCTGTTTTAGAACAACAAGAAGTAATTAAAATGCCTGTAGCTGATCAAGAACAAGCAGAAATCGTAACTAAATTTTTTGATTACAATGCAGAACAGGAAGATAGAGAAAATGCTTTGATTCTCCATAATAATCGGTTCTATCAAAGTACAGGTGTCGATATTGCATCTGCTGACGCAGAAACCTTTAATGTCGTAGCATCATTAAGTGGTACGGTAACAGAGGTGAAAGAGGACCCACTTCTAGGTAATGTAGTAATCATGTCACATGAAAATGATGTTACGACATACTATGCAAGCCTAGAAAATGTAGTTGTTACAGCTGGCGATGAAGTGAAGCAAGGTGACGAAATTGGTACTGCAGGGAAGAATATTTTTGGAAAAGACAATGGAACACATGTCCATTTTGAGTTAAGAAAAGATGGTAAAGAAGTGAATCCTGAAAGCTTTTTCAATCAATCGGTAAGCAGCCTAAATGATCCGGTAACGGAAGAGGCAGCTGAAAGCCCGGAAGCGGTTGAAGATCCTGAAGCTACTGAAAGCCCGGAAGCAGATGAGGACCAAGAAGCTACTGATGAAACAGATGAACCAATTGACTCAGAAGAAAAACCTGAAGAGGATTCAGCTGAAGATCCAGCAGCAGATGACGACGTAGAAGATGAAAATACGGATGAAGAATCAGACGATTCAGCAAATACATCTGGTGCATAATTTAGTTTATGAAATACTCTAGCAATACTGCTAGAGTATTTTTTATGTAGTAAGTTAAACATTATCGCTAATAAGATTTGATCATAATAGATGAGAAAAAGCCTATTACAATTGCATTTGTTTTTTTAAAAGGAATATCAATATTATCAAGTGAAAAATCAGCAAAACCCATACTAGATTCGAATAATACTTGGAATCAATCAATGCGAAAAGTGTCGAACGAAAATACGATTTCTCTTTTAGAATCATGTTAAAATATATTGTGGAAATAGTTGATTAATTAAATTTATTTTAATTAAGATTAATTGAGTGATTGATCATTCATATGAATGGATTACTTTGTAAAGGGAATACAAAAACTCAAATCCAATCATTGTAAATAATAATGTAAAGGCTTGGCGGAATGCTAGTTTTCAATGGGGAGAGGATATTGTTGGAGGTTTATGGCAGTATATTATCAACGAAATACGTATTAACCTTGGAACAACTGCAGGAATTTTTTTTACTGGAGGATAGTTCGGAATCGATTACAGAATTAACGAGGAGATTTTGCCTTCAGTCATCTTCTCAGGATATCCAGAAAAAAGGGATGGAATTTTTATATATTCATGGTTATTTTGATGATTTAAAGGTATTGATTAAGAAAAACAAGGAGTCAGAGCATTTCTCTAATAACCAATGGGCAGACATTTACCAAATAATGATGGACTTGAAGAAAAATAGAGAGCTTGCATTTACAATCCTACCAAGATTAAATCAGTTGAAAACCAGTGATCCAGAATTGGTATGCTTGATAGAATTGGCAAAAGCCTCTTGTTATTATTACATGAATCGAGTGGACAAATTAGGGTATATATTAGCAACCTATCAACAATTATTTTCAGCTATTGATGACAGATTATTAGTATCTTATTTTAGAACTCGAATTCGGCAGATATCAATTATATACTTTTTGAAGAGAAATGAAATGATTACTGCTAGAAAGTTTGGATACCAGATTCTTAATGAAATGTTAAATCCTTTTATCCATGCGGATATCCATATAAAATTAGGATTATCTTATACATTTGAATCTTTGGAACAAGGAATGTATCATCTTTCGGAAGCATTGCGTATTTCCAAAGAGTATCAGTTTGATAAAGCAGTTAATCTTATAGAACAACGAAATATTCCATTTCTATTGGCTCATTTCAACCAAGTGGAAAATATATCAACTCAAGATAAAAGTGAACAAGCACATATCGAAATTGCTAAAGGAAATAACGGAAAGGCGATTGAAATACTTAACGAATTGCCACTTAACACGCCATTTCAAATTTATTACCTTGGTAAAGCAAAGCAGGATAAACAATTACTAATTAAATCTTATTTGTATTTCATTGAAAAGCAAGGCGATCACTTTTTCTCTAAGCTGCCACTTTATGAATTAAAACAATTAAATTCTTAAAAGGAAAATGAAAGGGGCGTAATGTGGTGTGAAAGCCATTTCCCCCTTTTGATAGATAAGAAGGGAAAAGTTTCTCCAACATTCTCCAACACTAAACTACAATCATATTCCAAGCCCTAGCTCCTCAGTTACGAATAAGATTTCAGGTATATCAATTACTACTCCAACCAAACTACTTGAAGTGTTCTCTCTAGATTGAATATTTATAGGGGTAGTCCGTTCATTCTGTCTGACTTATGATCCTAAATATTCACTTTACCTTTTGTTTTAAAAAATACTACTTGTCCTCCTTTGGTAAATATACAATTTTAATCATAAAGATTGCAGGCACGTAATAAAATGTTAGAAACCAAGCATTCAGTATCATCTGAGGTGAGAGCTTGTGTGGATACGATGATTAGATCAATAGGATGCTCTCTTTTTATTTTTTTGTAAATTAAATACAGAAAATTCCACCAATTATTGTTATTGTATCATATCCAAACCCAACCTTACATATCCATTACGATCTCTTTTCCGTATATGAATAAGCCGCCTGAGCACCATGAACACCTTGTCTCGATTCACACCTCGGAAGTAATCAACTTAGGGAGGCGAATGGTGTGCACGATTACATCAAAGATAGAGCAATCAAAATTGGAAACCATGTGGTTGAAACGAGAAAAACTGTTCGAACGATTGCAAAGGAATTCGGTGTATCTAAAAGCACGGTTCATAAAGATTTAACTGAAAGATTACCAGAGATAAACCCTGACTTAGCAAACCAGGTGAAAGACATCTTGGAATATCATAAAGCAATCCGTCACCTTCGTGGAGGCGAAGCTACAAGGAAAAAGTATAAACTTGACTCAAGCAAGGAAGAGGAAGTAAATCCTGTTGTGTAAGATTTAGATGAAGGTTAGTTAATTTTCGTGACAATATTTTAGATATCTCATTCTCCATTAAGTCCTCATTTGTTAAACACGGAGAATACTAGCAAAGAAATGCCACCTTGTCGGAAAATATTCTGCAAGGTGGCAGCTTTTGTTCCTCAAAACCCTCAATTGGGCGCATTATGATTACCACTTAAATCAATAAATATAGAGAAAAATAATTGTAAAGAAAAAACCTCGAAAATTATTTCACAATGTACAGTTAATTGTTGAAGTTTGTGGTAAAATATAATAATGAGTAGCATTGTGTTTTCGGACAGTGCAAGATAAGAAATACTAGGAGGATCTGGATTCATGTTTTCTAGAGATATTGGAATTGACCTTGGAACTGCCAATGTTTTAATTCATGTGAAAGGTAAAGGAATTGTCCTAAATGAGCCTTCCGTAGTTGCGATGGATAAGAATACTGGTAAAGTGCTTGAAGTCGGTGAAGCCGCAAGACGTATGGTTGGACGTACACCAGGAAATATTGAAGCAATTCGCCCATTGAAGAATGGTGTAATTGCTGATTTTGACGTTACAGAAGCAATGTTAAAACATTTTATTAATAAAATAAATGTAAAGGGATTTCTATCTAAGCCAAGAATGCTTATTTGCTGTCCTACAAATATAACAAAGGTTGAACAAAAGGCAATAAAAGAAGCAGCTGAGAAATCTGGTGGAAAGAAAATCTATCTTGAAGAAGAGCCGAAAGTTGCTGCAATTGGTGCTGGGATGGAAATTTATCAACCAAGTGGAAATATGGTTGTTGACATCGGCGGGGGTACAACGGATGTTGCAGTCTTATCAATGGGCGGGATTGTTACTTCAGAATCAATCAAGATGGCCGGTGATAACTTTGATGTTGAAATTCTTCAATACATAAAGAAAACGTATAAGCTTCTAATTGGAGAGCGTACAGCTGAGGATATTAAGATCAATGTTGCAACTGTGTTTAAAGATTCACGAAATGAAGAAATGGAAATTCGTGGGCGTGATATGGTAAGTGGGTTGCCAGAAACGATAACAATTCGTTCTGCAGAAATTGAAGAAGCGCTTCGAGAATCAGCATATTTAATTGTACAAGCAGCGAAGTCTGTACTTGAACACACACCACCTGAATTATCAGCGGATATTATCGATCGTGGCGTTATCTTAACAGGCGGAGGAGCATTAATTCATGGAATAGATGAATTACTTGCAGAAGAATTAAAGGTTCCTGTATTTATCGCAGAGGATCCAATGAGCTGTGTTGCAAAAGGAACAGGTATTATGCTTGAAAATATCGATAAAGTAGAACGTAATAAAGTTATCTAATTAGTTGATTCGATATCCCTAAACGAAGGAGGAGAGTGACTTGTTAAGAGGGTTCTATACAGCAGCTTCTGGAATGATTTCGCAGCAACGTCAGCAGGAAGCCTTAGCAAATAATATTGCAAACATAAATACACCTGGATATAAAGCGGATCATACAGCGATTCGTGCGTTTCCAGAAATGTTGATTCAGGAAATGGGGTCAAAGCAGATTCCGGTAACGCATAATGTTCATTTGCCGATACAAAATCCTATCGGTTCAATTAATACCGGTGTATATTTACAAGAAACTGTTCCAAATTTTACGCAAGGTGATATTCGTCAGACCGGAATTTCTACTGATTTGGCATTAATTAATGGACAAGTTCCTGATGAAGCGGGAAGCATATTCTTCACCGTACAAAATGCTGCAGGTGAAGTACGTTATACGACGAATGGTAATTTCACCGTGGATGGAGCGGGAAACCTTGTGACAAATCAAGGTTATTATGTTTTAGATGAAGCAGGAAATCCAATACAAACTGGTGGAATTGAATTTACCGTAACACAAGATGGAATGCTGCAAACGATGGATCAGAATACTCGGCTTGGACTCTCCTATGTAGTAGATGTGAACCAGCTCGTAAAAGAAGGAGATAATCTATTCTCTGGAGAAGCAGTGGCTGTTCCTGGGGCGGCTACATATCAAGTTCAACAGGGAGCATTAGAGCAATCAAACGTTGATTCATTACAAACGATGACACAGATGATGGAATCTTATCGCTTGTTTGAAACGAATCAGCGGGTACTGCGAGCGTACGATGAAAGTATGGGTAAGGCTGTAAGTGAAATAGGTAGAATTGGCTAGAAACTAATGGCTATATAGTTTTAGAAACTAAAAAAATACTTTACATTATTTCATTGCCAGTGTTGCCCACGTACAGCTCCAGCGCTCGTGCTCCTTGCGAGACTTCCCTCACTTAATGAAAACAACATCCATTCGCTAAGTTCCCAAAGCGTTTCCTTTATCTATTAATAAGGAATATTTGACATGTCGAACCGTCCCTTACTGCAAGGGCAGTCCGTACGTCACTGAACGGGGCTTGTGCTATGTTCTAAAAAGATTGGAGGAAATACATTGTCACGGATGATGATTCAAGCAGCAGTAACGATGAACCAATTACAAAACAAGCTCGATTTGATTGGTAATAATATGGCAAACAGTCAAACAACAGGATATAAAGCACGTCAAGCAGAGTTTTCGTCGTTATTATTCCAGCAAATCAATAATTTAAATAGCCCGCAAAATGCGGACGGGCGATTAACACCGGATGGTATCCGAATTGGTTCTGGTGCTAGACTTGGTGCGACGAATATTAACCTAGATCACGGATCATTAGTTACAACAAATCGTGAGCTAGATACGGCATTAGTTGGAGAGAATCAGTTCTTTCAAATTCAAGTAACAGAAAATGGGAATACGGAAACACGTTACACAAGAGATGGCTCATTTTATTTAAATCCAATTAATAATAATCAAGATGTCATGCTTGTGTCGAGCGACGGTAATCCTGTACTTGGCAACAATGGACCGATTATTATTCCTGAAGGATTTGATGCAATAACGATCCGTGAGAATGGACAAATTGTCGTTCAGCGCGGGGGTCAAGAAGAGATTGCAGGTTCGATTGCAGTAGTTGAAGTGGTTCGTCCAAGATTACTAGAATCAACAGGCCAGAATTTGTTTCGACTGCCAAATGTCGCGGAACTCGGGCTTAATTTTGATGAGATAATTCAAGACACTGCCCCGAACGAAAATGTTTTGCAAAGCGGAACACTCGAACAGTCAAATGTTGATGTTGCAGAGCAAATGTCAGATCTTATAATGGCGCAGCGTTCTTACCAGTTCAATGCAAGAACAATTTCGATGGGTGACCAAATGATGGGATTAGTGAATCAGCTTCGTTCATAGAGGTAGAAGGATAATTGAGCTATAGATATTAACTGAATTTCTATGATAAACTTAGTTAAAAGAGAAAACTTATTTAACGAAAATACGAAGGTTATCGATATTTCGTTAGTCGTTGGAACCTTGAATCATCAAGCAAGCTGATTAACTTTGAATTAATAATATACAAGCATTATTTCAATAGCCAGGGATTAAGGAGTTACTATCTATGTCTAATCAATCTGACCGAACCGTTGCTAATAAACAGTCAAGAAAAGAATATAAACAAACGAAGAAAAATGACTCGTCAAAAAAGAAAGAGCCGAGTTCACAGATGACGGAAAAACAATCGAGGAAACAGCAAAAGCAGGTAAAGAAGAGAGAAAATGGAAATAATAAACGGCCAAGATTACGGATGTTCCCAATTTGGCTTCGGATTATTATTGTTCTAACTCTAGCTGCAGCCGCACTAGTTCTTGGCTTAATGATTGGTTATGGTATTCTCGGTGATGGAGTTCCAACGGATGTATTGAAAAAAGAAACATGGCAGCATATTATTGATATTGTAACGAAAGTAGAATAGTTTACGAAGCAGTAAAATATTTTTCAAAAAGCATGTTACCTATTAAAAAGATGACATGCTGTTTTATAATATCTAAATAGAAAAATAATAGATTTCGTAGCAGGATAAGCTACGTCTAACTTCAGCACTCATACTCCAAGTAAGAGTTCGCTCAACTCCGAATGATAAATTAATTATGATTGGTGATTGCTCCCAAAGAGTTTCTTTTATCTAAAGAGGCTATGAAGAAGTTTAACTAAAGTCGCAATCTCAAGTTGCAACGTTGTACTGCCCCAGGGCGTGTGAGCCGCGTTCGTTCTTCTCTAAACTGGGACTTGCGCTTTTGTTGTCTTCGCTTCGTTTTTCTACTAAATCCCTTAATTTTTGATATAATAGCGGAAATATATATTTTATAAAGGAGCTATAAATATGTTAGATATAGAGCAAATAAAAGAGATTATACCACATCGCTATCCATTCCTATTAGTAGATAGAGTAACGGAAATGGAAGAGGGGAAACGTGTTGCAGGTATAAAAAACGTAACGATTAATGAGCCATTTTTCCAAGGGCATTTTCCTGAGTACGCTGTAATGCCTGGTGTACTAATTATTGAGGCGTTGGCACAGGTTGGGGCAATTGCTGTATTAGGAAAAGAAGAAAACAAAGGGAAACTAGGCTTTTTAGCAGGTGTTGATAAATGCCGATTTAAGCGCCAAGTGAGACCTGGTGATCAATTACAATTAGAAGTAGAGATCACAAGAGTGAAGGGGCCAATTGGCAAAGGGAAAGGAATTGCGACTGTAAACGGTGAGTTAGCCTGTGAAGCGGAGATTACATTTGCGATAAAGTAGCTTTTTATATG
Source organism: Oceanobacillus chungangensis (assembly GCF_003369565.1). Classification (GTDB taxonomy): domain Bacteria; phylum Bacillota; class Bacilli; order Bacillales; family Amphibacillaceae; genus Oceanobacillus; species Oceanobacillus chungangensis. Next base: position 221,639 of record NZ_PIOD01000005.1, read on the forward strand.
CTAGCTTAAAAAAAATGTCTAAATATGGGTATTACTTTTGTAGATATGGTTATCCTAATGACGATAACTTACATCAAAAGGAGGAACCTAATGTGAAAGACAAACTATTGTTTAAGCTTGGCGCATCGATTATTGCATTATCAATGATAACTGCATGTGGAATGGGAACGAATAAAGCCCCAGTGAAGGAAGAAGCGCCAAGAAACGAAGCACCGTTAAATGAAGAAAGAAACAATAATGCTCCGGTTGAAGATAATCTAAACGATGGAAATATTCCACAGGATGAAATGAACCGACAGCACAAAGAAGACGAGAAACGATAAGTAATGGTTTGGTAGTAAGAAAATATAATTCCTTTCTTACTGCATAGGTGAGGCCTACAGAATATAGTCAGTTCGTTGTAGTGACTAAGGTTTTCGATGGGACGAGTAAGTCCCAGGACGCCCTAGTTTTTAACCGAACTTCCCCTAAGGATTGGTCAAACCTTAGTTTTATAAAAGATACTTAATCGAGAAGCAGCGCCTTGAAGTTCTTAGGTGCTGCTTCTTCGTCTTAATTAAATTCTCAAGTCCAACTGAGTACCTAATGAAGGATGAGTTAAATGTATTACTGATTGACCTAACATGTCGTTTAGTTGGACGCTCTGTTGCTCGGACAAATTCATTACCTTATCCATTAAAGCGAACCCTGCTTCTGTTTGTAACTGACTTTGAGTCATTGCGACTGAAAGGGCTGCAATATCCATCTGAAATCCCTCCTTCTCAATATCTACAAAAAGTATATCATAAATTGATAAAATGCTACCATTATCTTCTTCTCCCTACTGAATAATCAATTTATAATGAAAGATAAGGTCAATTATTGTAGAAATAGTCTGAATAAAACGGTATACTAGCAGTAATTAAAGTAATAAATGTTATGGGGGCTTATCATGCAGAATGTCTATCTCATATCGCAGAAAACAAAAGCATTTTTGACAGATGATTCTTCTTATTATCGAACGGTGGTGATTGAAGGGAATAGTGAACAATATTCGAAGTATAAACCGGAGCAAATCATTGATAATAGTTGCCTTATCCATGGATCGACATTGGAAGGCAGGCGTGGTGCTGTGAAGGAGATATTAAAGTCAATGAGTAAACTGCCGGTTCCAATAGCACCTATGAAAGGAATTTACATGTTTCCTACTGCTTCAACAAAGAATAAAGATTGTGTTTGGTTAGCCTTTAGTCATATTAAAGAATATTTTCTACATGATAATAGAACCTACATAGCTTTTCATGATGGAACGGGAATTTATGTGAATGTATCGCTCAGCACGATTGATAGTCAATATAAACGGACGAGTCAGGTCATTGTCCAACTAAATCGGTCGATCCTGTTTGGTAATGGGCAAATTCGATTGTGGCAAGGTGAAGATTAGTGTCGAACTATTATTAAGCTGGAATAATATGATACGATAGGTTGGAAAATATTCAATACGTGATTCGGAGGTGATATTTTGTCAGGGTCAAAGATATTAAAATGGATAACAGCAATCTTTGAAGGTCTATTAGGAATCCCTTTTGTCGGAGGAGCTTTTATTATTGCAAATGGATGGACACCGCTTTTTGTAATGCTAATTCTCCATATTATTACATTAATAATAACTAATAGGGACAGAGGGGCTTCTGCGGGTAGTATTTTAGGAATTATTACTTCTATTATCGGGGTTATACCAGTGCTTGGAATGATCATGCATATACTTACTGCAATAGTGCTAGCAATTACTGCTCTTATTCCAGACCGTAAAGAGTATTATTAATTCTCAATGTATCACTGTTTAGATAAAGTGCGGACCAACTTAGGCTGTTTTCTAATCTTCACAGAAATAATATTAATGTTTATCGATATAAACTGTGAAAAAGTGATAATTGTGTCTTTGAACTTAGAAAGTCTTAGCGATATACACATGATTCTCGTGAATATTGCTACAATAAACTTTGATAGATAGTGGGTTTGTCATTCTGTTTATTCTCTAGATTTTCTCTATCTTCAGCGGAAGAAATACACGAAGACTCCTCGAAAATAAAGAGTTATTTTCTTCGTGCGATGTAACGCTGCCGAAGCTTTCCTTGTCCAGCGGGAAGAAGAGCCTAGGTGAGACTCCGAAGTGCGAAGCGCAAGAAGGCTCAACAGCTCCCCGCGGAAAGCGTAGTGTATTTCTGGAGCGACGGCCAAGGACGCAAACATCATATTAATTTATCACTTACTAGTTGGCTGTATAGCCGCCATTTAATAATTACAGAAAAGAAAAAAGGATCATGCTTCATTTAGACTGGAGCATGATCCTTTTAAATTATGAGCTGTTATACTTCCCACCAGTGGAATCCATCTCTTGCTAAAAGTTCATCCGCTGTTTTAGGTCCCATTGATCCTGATTTATAATTCGGAAAATCAGCCTTTTCTTTAGACCAAACATCTAAAATAGTATCAACGAATTTCCAAGATAGTGCTACTTCATCCCAGTGTGTAAAGTTAGTTGCATCGCCAATCATGCAATCATAAAGTAATTTTTCGTATGCTTCTGGTGTATTGATTCCAGAAGATTCATCTAAATTATAAGCAAGCTGAATTGGTTCAGCTAGTGCTCCTTCACTTGATTTTCTAGCATTTAGACCAAGTGTAATCCCTTCGTTTGGTTGGATATTGATGCTAAGTAAATTGGGGTTGCGGTCATTATCCTTTTTATAATATAAATTCATCGGGATATCCTTGAATTCAATGATAATTTTAGTTGACTTTTCTGTCATTCTTTTCCCGGTACGAATGTAAATCGGAACACCTGCCCAGCGATAATTATCAATTAAAAGCTTACCGGCAACGAAGGTTTCAGTATTCGATTCTGTTAATTCCTCGTCCTCCTCGCGATAGCTAGGAACAGCTTCACCATTTATTTCCCCTGATCCATACTGACCACGTACAAACGATTCGCTAATTTCGTTTTTATCAAGTGGCCGAAGAGCGCGTAGTACTTTTATTTTTTCTGACCGAATTTCATCTGTCGTCAATTTAATCGGTGGCTCCATTAAGAGTAGTGCAACCATTTGAAGAATATGGTTTTGCACCATATCACGGGTTGCCCCAGAATGATCATAGTACCGAGCACGTTCTTCTACACCGAGCACCTCACTCGAGGTAATTTGAATATTAGAGATAAAACGGTTATTCCAAAGATGCTCAAATATTCCATTGGCAAAACGAATAACCTCAATATTTTGTACCATCTGTTTGCCTAAATAATGATCAATCCGATAAATTTGATCTTCATTAAAAGCAGAACGAATCTGATTATTTAATCCCTTTGCAGATTCCAAGTTATGTCCGAAAGGCTTTTCAATCACAAGACGTGACCATCCCTCAGAGTTTTCTAATCCGTAAGCTTTTAACTTGTTTGCAATAGTTCCGAAGAAATTAGGGGCCATTGCTAGATAAAAGATTCGATTTCCTTCTGTGTCGTATTCCCCTTCTAGATTCTTTATTAGACTATGCAATCCCTGGTAAGAGGAATCGTCTGTAACGTCAAATGGATGATAATAGAAATGAGAGATAAATTCTTCTAAATTCTCATTTGGAGAAACTGCTTCCTCAATCGACTCTACAACATTTTCACGCAGAACCTCATCTGTCCATTCCCGACGAGCAAGCCCGATGACAGCAAAGTTCTTACTGATTTTCCCGTGCTGATAAAGACGATATATAGAAGGGAACAATTTGCGTTTAGCCAAATCTCCTGTTGCGCCGAATATTACGATAACTACTTTTGGTTGTAATGGTTGATCCATAATAAGCTCCCTCACTTTATGTGGAAATATATAATTTATATTATAGGAAAAAGAAAATTAATCAAATAATGCATATTGACAAAATATTAAAAGATTATTCATAATATTGTAAAAAATAATATAAACGAATTTAGCGCTCTTGCACATGGCGTGAACGCTTAGATATCATGTTTTAAAATATTCTCTACCGCTTTGTAGCAGCAAACTTCCGTACAATCTGGCTGATTACCTCAGAAAACATTAATCCAATCGCGATTCCTCCTGAGAGAAGCATCACTTTTGACGACAATTGGACTGCCGTATAGTAATCGTTGATAACGAAATGACGCATTGCGTCATATGCGCTTCCTCCTGGGACAAGAGGGATGATTCCAGATACATGAAAAATAATAATTGGCATACGATAAATTTTTGAACAAACATAACTTAAGATTGCGACGAGCATCGCAGCAAGTATGGTGGATGGAACTACATCTAATCCATTTGCAGAAAGCAGATAATATAGAATCCAACCAATCATGCCGATAAGTCCGCATTGAATGAGAGCATTTTTTGGTGCATTAAAAAGGATGCCAAATCCTGCAGCTGCAATAAAACTTGTGACTAGTTGAGCAGTAATATCCATGTAGCATTCCTCCATTTAAGCAAAAGCAATAATAGCTGCAATCCCAGCACCAATCGCAAATGCAGTAATTGATGCTTCTATTCCTTTTGATAGACCAGAAACCAAGTGTCCAGATATCAAATCACGAACTGCATTTGTGATAAGTAAACCTGGAACTAAGGGCATGACGCCTCCGATGATAATCTTATCCATCTCTTTCCCAATACCAGTATAAATACAGATAACCGTAATGAAACCAATAATGACTGCACCGAGAAATTCAGAGACGAAGCGGATTTCAAGTAGACGGTCAACACCAAGCATTCCGGCATAACCAAAACCTCCAGCCACGAGTGCAGGAATAAAGTCATTCCATACGCCGCCAAACATAATGGTAAAACAGCCACTTACAAATGCAGCGACAATAATTCGAATCCATGCGTGATATAAAAGTCCATCATTATCAACCTCAATTAATGAGGAGAACGCTTCTCTCAAATTGAGTTCTCCTGCAGTAATGCTTCGGGAAATCGTATTGACTTCGGCTACTTTATGTAGATCCGTTGACCGCGTAGTAATTCTTAAAAAGTATGTTTCCTCCGCGACATCAACAGCAAAATTAATTCCGGTAGGGGTAGCATAACTCTGCGGATTTTTTACACCAAATGCAGTAGCAATTCGGTTCATTGTATCCTCTACTCGATATGTTTCTGCACCACTTTGAAGCATAATTTTCCCAGCTAATACGCATACCTGCTCAATGGAAACCTTTTTTTCCATAATACCACCTGCCACTCTCATAACTCTATGTATGTTACATTATAAAGGTTGATGTAATTGAAAGAAAGGGAAAGGGAAAAAGTGTGAATTGAATTAATAATTGTATAAAGTAATTCCCACTTTCCCACTGGTTTGGATTATGGTGTGAGTGTAAATAAAAAGACGAGTGCAATAATCGGTATCGCATTTACCATCGCAATGCCGATTGCAGTAAAGCTTGTCACACTAGACTTATTATCTTCAACAACATCTACTTTACTCTGTAAGAATAGAAAGAAACTAGCGCATACAATGGTTAAAATAATAATAATTGCAGGTATGTATATAAGCTCAATTGATGAAACAGCTTCTACATTCATTATTCCGATAATTAATAATATTAGTGGAATTGCTTCACTGATGGCAACACCGATAAAAAAGTTTGTCTGTACTTTACTTGCTTGCTCCGGCTGCTCTTTGATTTTTCCAATATTTATCTTAAAAAGCACTGAAATTGAAATAGCTGCTAAAACTGCTGCCACGGCAAAAATATAAATGCCCATAGAAATCTCCTTTCTTTCTGATTATTAGAATAGTATTGTAAATAGAATAACATACTATGGTTAGGAGGAAAATCACGTTTTTCAGCTGCAAGTTCTAATAAGTATCTATTGCTTCTTGTTCGAGATTAGATTTGCTAACTGAATGTATCATTCGCTATAATTTAATTCATGATGGTTTTGTTTCATATCTATCATTCAACATGAACAACAAGGAGAATATTATGATTAACGCGCTCGATTTAATTATTGCATTTCTAATTTCGCTTATTTCCTCCTTCCTATTAACTTATCCAGTGAAAAAGTTTGCCGTCAATATTGGAGCGGTTGATCACCCAAATCATAGAAAAATTCATAAGAAAGTGACACCGAGGTTAGGTGGAATTTCAATATTCCTTGGTTCGTTGCTAGGTATCCTTTATCTAAGTCCTACTAGTGAGCACCTCCCAGCAATCTTTATGGGTGCGACTGTCATCATTATTACAGGTATTCTTGATGATCGATTTTCTCTTTCACCAATAGTTAAACTAACTGGACAAATAATTGCAGCTTCATTACTTGTTTTTTCGGGAATAATAATCGAAAGGATAACCTTACCGATTATCGGTATCTTTGATCTAGGCTTTTTTAGTGTCTTTATTACGATCATTTGGATAATAGGGATTACGAATGCGATTAATCTCATTGATGGCTTAGATGGTCTTGCAACTGGTGTTTCTACGATTGCCCTGATAAGCATATTCGTGATGGCTATTATAGATTCGCAAATATTGGTTGCTTTTTTAACGATTGTACTGGTTGGAGCAAATCTTGGTTTCCTCTATCATAATTTTTATCCGGCGAAAATATATATGGGCGATACTGGGTCTAATTTCTTAGGTTATATGATTGCAGTTGTTTCGATGCTTGGATTATTTAAAAATGTCGCTTTCTTTAGCTTTATTATTCCAATCATTGTGCTTGCAGTCCCGATCTTTGATACACTTTATGCTATTGTTCGCAGGGCATTTAATAAGGAAAATATTATGAGAGCTGATAATAAGCATGTTCATTATCAACTGATTGAATCGGGTTATAGTCACAGGAAAACCGTATTAATTCTTTATGCATTCAGCGCTTTGTTTGGTATGATGGCAATCCTATTTTCTGAAGCAAGTACAACAACCTCATTAATCATTACAATCATTGTCCTATTTCTAATTCAGATCCTGGCAGAATTAGCAGGGGTTGTAATGGGAGGGAAAAGGCCGATTGTTGACTATTTGCGGAAGATGCTTCGAAGGATGCGAAAGATACGGAATAGATAAAAAGACTTTCAATTAATAAATGGAAGTCTTTTTTTATGTAAAAGATTTAGAAATATCGTCAAAAAGTAACAAAATTAATCTAAAATTTACATTAACTTTGTACTTAATTAATATAAGATATGTAAAATTACCTATAGCTAGATAAATTAGGGAGGGTATTACATAATGGGATTTAAGAAGAAACTAATAACTGGAGCAGCAGCTGCATCGTTATTGTTAACAAGCGTTGTGCCTTACAATGTATTTGCCGATGAAGCAAAAGGGCAGGCAGAACAACCACCGCTTCACCAATACTTACAGGAACAACTTAAGATTTCTCAAATTGCGCAATATGATAGTGGAGTGGGAGAAGCAGGTACGGAAATATTGGCATTTGATGCAAAAACAAAAACAGCATTTGTCACTAATGGAGCAGTAACTGGTTTTGATATTATTTCATTTGCCGATTTGAAATCTGGTGAGTTTCAACAAATTAAATCGAAGCGATTTTTACTTAAAGATTTAGGTCTGAATCCTGATGATTATGCAAGTATTACAAGTATCGCAGTAAGCCCAACGGACGACCTAATTGCAATTTCAGCTTCAAGTAAATTAGAATCAGACCCTGGTCATATCATATTTGCTAAAAAAGATGGATCATTCGTTAAAAGTGTAGAAGTAGGTTCATTACCTGACATGGTGACATTTACACCAGACGGTAAAAAGGTACTTGTTGCAAATGAAGGTGAGCCGCGTGCAACGATTAATGAAGACACTAAAGAAGTGACAACACTTGATTCAGATGGTTCAATTTCAGTTATTGATGCTGCTAATCTGACGGCGCAAACATTGACATTTGAAGGTCTTGAGTTAGGTGACGATATACGCTTAAATTCTAATGGTACACCATTGCAGCAATTAGAACCTGAATATATTACAGTTTCGGATGACGGCAAAACAGCATATGTTTCTTTACAGGAAAACAATGCAATTGCGACAATCGATTTAACAGCTAATAAGATTGTTAGTGTTAAAGGTCTTGGTGTAATCGATCATTCAGAACCTGGAAATGAAATGGATGCAATTCCAAATGGAAAGATTGAAATCGAAAAACAACCAATTCTTACATTCCATATGCCTGATGCAATTGACACTTTCACTGTAGGCGGTAAAACATACATCATCACACCAAATGAAGGCGATGCACGTGCATACGAAGATGGTAACTTCTCTTATGGTGAGTACAATGATGATGGCGAAGGATATACGGAAGAGAAAAAATTAAAGAAATTACTTGAAAAAGACAAAGTCAGTTTAAAAGCATCGAATTATGCTAACTATACACAAGCAGAATTAAATAAATTTGATCTTAATAGTTTAGCTGATTATAAACTTACTATTGAAAATGGATTAAATGAAAAGACTGGTAAATATGAAGCTATTTACGGGTATGGCGGACGCAGCTTTTCAATCTTTGATGCAGAATCAATGGAACAAGTTTATGACAGTGGCAGTGAATTTGAACAAATTATTGCAAAAGCAGCACCAAAGCACTTCAATACAAACAATGATGAGCTTAAATTTGATGGACGCAGCAATGCGAAGGGTGTAGAACCAGAAACAGCGGTAACTGGAGTGATTGGTGACAATACGTATGCATTTATTGCATTAGAACGATTCAGTGGAATTATGATTTATGATGTATCAAATCCAGAAGAACCGCAATTTGTTGATTTAATTTCAAGCCGTGATTTTAGTGAAGACATAAAAGGTGACGTATCACCAGAAGGCTTACAGTTTATTCCGGCTGAAGATAGCCCGACAGGTAAAGCGTTGCTTGCTGCAACACATGAAGTTTCAGGGACAGTTGCTGTTTATGAACTAGAGCAAATACCTGAAACATTTGAACCAGCTCCAACTCCAGAGCAAGACCCAGTAGAATCACCAAAACCTGATGTTGCTGATGAAATAGAACGTATCCAAGGATATAGCCGATACGATACAGCGATTGAAGTAAGTAAACAAGGCTGGGAAAAAGGCTCAGTAGAGAAAGTTATTCTTGCAAGTGGACAAGATTTTGCTGATGCACTAGCAGGTGTTCCTCTTGCTGCTGCTTGGGATACTCCGATTCTATTAACACCGAGTAATAGAGTGCTAGACCAAACAATAGCAGAGATTAATCGTCTAGGTGCGAAGGAAGTAACGATTCTTGGTGGTGAAGTCGCAGTAAGTAAAAAAGTTACAGATACTCTTGAAAAAGCAGGTCTTAAAGTAGATCGAATCAATGGCCATTCAAGATATGATACAGCTGTAGCGATTGCAAATGAATTAACAGAAGGTAAAGCAGAAAAAGTAGTCGTTGCTAATGGCAAGAATTTTGCTGATGCATTATCTGTAGCATCATTAGCAGCAAGAGATGGATTGCCAATTTTATTAACACAGGATTCTGTTCTAACAAAAGCAACAAAAGATGCGTTAAATAGCCTTGGGGCAAAAGATTCATTAGTTTTAGGTGGAGATTTAGCAATCTCTGAAAAAGTTGCGAAAGAACTTCCTGGTGCGAAACGAATCAGCGGTGGAAATCGCTATGCAACAAACATCGCTATTTTAGAAGAATTTGGTGTAAATAGTGATGCAGTGTATGTTGCAAATGGTAAAGATTATGCGGATGCACTATCTGGAGCAGTCCTTGCAGCGAAAGAAGATTCAGCAGTAGTCTTAGTGCATGGAATTGTACCTGAAGAAGTATCCAACTATCTAGTTAAAGAAGATGTAGATACAATGACAATCTTTGGTGGACCAGTTGCGGTAGGGGATAAGGTAAAAGAAGCACTGGATGCAATCTTAGAGAAGAACCTTAATAATGGATATTTAGATTTAACAATCATGCATACAAACGATACACATGCGAATTTAGATAATGTTGCGAAACGCGTAACAGCTGTTAAGGAAGTAAGAGCAGAGGAGCCGAATGCATTGCTTCTTGATGCAGGAGACGTAATGTCTGGAACATTGTACTACAATGAATTCCAGGGGATGGCTGATTTAAGATTTATGAACTTAATGGGTTACGATGCAATGACATTTGGTAATCATGAATTTGACTTAGGCTCAACAGAGGAAGGTTTACAAGGATTAGCAGATTTTGTTGAAGGTGCAAAATTCCCGTTCGTAAGCTCAAACGTAGATTTTACCAAGGATGATAAATTCAAAGGACTATTCAGTGATATCATTTCAAGCCGACCTGCGGATGGTCATATTTACAATGGAATGATAAGAGAAGTTGAAGGAGAAAAAGTTGGTATCTTCGGATTAACAACTGCAGAAACAGCAGATCTTTCTAGCCCAGGTGCTATAGAGTTTGAAGATTACATTAAAGAAGCTGAAAGAGCTGTTAAAGCATTTGAAGGTCAAGGTGTAGACAAAATTGTCGCATTAACACATATCGGCTATGACGATAACCCAAATGTTGATAATGACTTAACATTAGCTGCAGAAGTAGATGGTATTGACGTTATTGTTGGTGGACACAGTCATACGCAATTAAATGAACCAGTCATTATTACGAAAGATAATGCTGGAAAAGAGAAAGACCCAACTGTTATTGTTCAAGCATATCAATACAATAACTTTTTAGGAAAAGTAGATGTTGAATTCAATGATAAAGGTGAAGTTGTTGCTGCAGCAGGTAAATTAATCGATGTTGCAGAAAAAGCAGATGACCAATACGCGCTTGGATTATTAGAACAATACTCAACTCAGGTAGAGAAAGTTTCACAAACTGAGATTGGTGCAACTGCAGAAAGTGCACTTCTAAACCCTAGGACATCTGATAAAGGCAATGAAGAGCAAGTAAGTGTACGTAAAAATGAAACGCCACTTGGAAATCTAATTACAGATGGTATGCTTGCTGAAGGAAAAGAATATGACGAAGAAGTAGTGATGGCATTCCAAAACGGTGGTGGAATCCGTGCTGCTATTAACGAAGGGCCAATTACGGTTGGAGAAGTTATTACGGTACTACCTTTCGGAAACACACCAGCAGTAATGGAATTAACTGGTGCTGAAATAAAAGAAGCATTTGAAATTAGCGTTGGTGAACTTCCATATGAAAATGGCGGATTCTTACACGTAGCTGGCGGTAAAGTAGAATTTGATTCTTCCAAACCTGCACAAAGTCGTGTAATCTCCGTTTCTTATCAAAATGAAGACGGATCATATACTGAAATTCAAGATAAAGAAATTTATAAAATCGTAACAAATGCATTTACTGCTAAAGGTGGAGATGGCTACACAGGCTTTGGTAAAGCGTATGAAGAAGGTCGTGTAACTGATTTAGGATCTTCTGACTGGGAAAACTTCGCGAATCATTTAGCAGGAATTGGCAATATCGTACCTAAAGTTGAAGGTCGTATTGTTGACGTTGCAAAATAAACAACAGCTTTAACACAAAGAAATAATAAAGGGAACAGGGGATCGAACCCTGTTCCCTTTTTCTATATAAACCTAATTAAAACAAGGAATGTAGGCAGTCACCTAGATTTATATAAAAGCAGATATGTGATAAAATAATAATACTACGTAAACATGATAAGAGACGTTTTTCATTGTTTGATACATGACTATTAAAAGTTAGGATTTGATTTATGTGCCAGAAAAAGTAAAAGAATATCATTTTGGGGAATCGGGGGATATTCATCCGTTTGAAACTCTTTCTCGTGATTTTTTTAACACTAATAATTGGTATTATCCTGAGGGGGATATCAAACTAACTGAAAAAAACGGAAAAATACATATCCTGTCAATTAATGAGAAAGCAAAGTATCTTACCCTATTCGAAAAAAATACAAATTTTTCTGTAATAAATAAAGAAGAAAAGAAAATACAACTCGGCAATGAAAATACGATTAAAATTAGTGGAACAAAATCGGAAACAATCGATTTGATTATTTACTTACTAGAATATGATGGTGATTTTAAGCAAGTAAATAAAAAAAGAATCCATTTAAATCGCCTCACATCACTTATTCCATCTCCTGATACAATTTATTGCAGAATAGCAATTCGAATATCAGGGCAGGGAGAGTTTGAGATTTCTAATGTCTTTACATCAGAAACAAACCCGAAAGCAATTAAAATCCGGAAGAGAGAAGCTAAAAAAACCCTTAATCAAATAGAAGTTGTTGCGATCGTAAATGATGAATATTTACAAAATATAGCTGATATCGTTACGATTATTTCTCTAGATGATTGGGATGAAGCAGCTTCAAGAGCAGCAATTCCTGATTTGTTGCTCGTTGATTCCACATTCAAATATGGCAGTAGTTCAATGGAAAGTGGGGAAATTAAGAGTGATACAACTTCTCAAAAGTTAAAGCAGGTGATATTATGGTGCAAGAAAAATAACATTCCTACAGTATTTTGGGATATTGATGCTTCCATTGACGTTGAAATCATCAGAGAAATATTTCCGTTATTTGACTTTATTTTTACTGTTGATTGCGAGCTGATTCCAGTTTATCGTCAATTGGTTGAGCACGAGAACATTTATCAACTGCCATATGCAGTTAATCCAAAGGTCTATAATCCAATGAGGCTAAATAAAAAGAAGGTAAATCAATTCTTTAATGTGACCTTAGCAATTCCTAAAAGGAAAATTGCATTTACAAGTATTGATAAACGAATTGAAAAGCTCTCTAATTTAGGCGTGGAAATAATGCGTTCGGAAGTTTCGGAAGAGGAAATTATTCAACTTGATTATCCAAAAAATTGCACAATCCTTATTAATAAAGAAAACAAAAGTAAATCCCAATCGATATTATCCAAATCAATAATCGAGGTACTTGCTTCTGGAATACCGATAATTAATCGTAGCTCCCCAATAATAAACAGTACGTTTCCAGGAGTTGTACAACAAGCTTGGAATGAAAATGATATTATTGGATCAATCAATAAGTTAAGTACTTGTCCACGAGAGTATCGAGAAATTTCAAGTAAAAGTACAAGAGAAATTTTTAGGAACCATACATATCAAAATAGACTGCAATATCTATTAGATTATGCTTCAATTCCTTTTGAAATCCCACCTCTAGATATTACGCTAATATTTATCGCGCACTCAAAAGAAGTATTTAATAAAATGATAGAGAAAATTGAGAATCAATCTTATCAACAAATTAGAATTATCGCATTGATATCTGTGTTTGATGGTTATGAAGAAATATTTAATCAATACAACCATGATAGTGTGTACGTCTATTTAGAAAAGTACGTATATGAAAATTATCGCATTTCTGATTTAGTTAAAACAAAGTATGTTTCCGTTCTTAACACTGAAAATCAATACGATGAGTACTATGTTGAAGATAATGTTTATGCATTCCATTATTCAAGTGCTGCATGTGTCGGACAAAAGGATTCTAACAATAGTAAAGGTGATTATCGCTTTAGTGAAACGGAATTTGAATATGTGGATGCAATCGATAGCGATACCGGATTTTTTGAAGTAAAAGCAATACATGAAGGCTCATTTTATGATTTAATTCATAACCAAACTGAATTTATTGAGACATTTATCATCCAAAAGGGGCAGAAGATTTTTAGTAATAGACGACAGCTGTAAAGCCGATGAAAAAGTCTGCTAAACGATTGTTGAAAGGATATTTTTACATTGTTTGTCGCTATTTCTATAACTTTTCAACTAGAAGAAGAGTTGATTATTTTCCCAGCCATTTGCTTGGGAGCACTATTACCTTATGAGAGTTCACAGATTATAACGATTAGCCACTATTTCCTAATAATATTATTAATCGACTAAAAATATTGCTTGTTGTAAAGGAGCGGCTGTTAACAATGAAACGTTTAAAAATATTACTTTATGTTGAGCGACTTTCGGAGGTAACGCCGCGTTCGATTGTGCGGCTATCATCCTTGATAAAAGTATTAATGAGCGATGAAAAGATAGAACTTAGTATACTGACAAAAGCTGCTCTCCCAGAAGAGACAAAATCAGTCTTATCGATGGATCCGAAAATCCAATGGCTAAATAGTGACAATGCTACTTCAGCTGGAAATAAGGACGATGAGTATTCGCCACCAGATATGAGTGATATAATCGAACAGCTAGACAATGAAGAGCAATATCATATTATTGTGTTGCATGGACGGGAAATAATGCCAGCAATGGTACATAAGGAATATTGTCAAAAGGCAGTACCTTACGTAACGGATCTAGTACAAATTAGCAATAATATGATCAGAAAATCGCCTGCTGTTTTTGTGGAAACAGCAGAATTAAAGTATGAAGTATCGAAGAAAACGCAACTTTCAGAAGACGAAATCATACTGTTACCCCCTGTAGTAAATGACACGTCACTTAAGGGGAGGACTCAGCATCGTCGATTTTCGATGCTATATCGTGGGCAAATTACAGACGAAATCATTAACTTATTTCAAGCTGTAAAAAAGAAAAACCAAAATTTCTCGATGACGATCCTTAGTGACAATTTGGATGTGGAGCAAAAAGAATTAAATTTACTAAATCGGTACCGGAAGCTTGAAGGACTGGAAGCTAACAAACTCGGAATGGAGAAAGAAATAGGTCAATACATAGACGAATCAGAATTTGGGTATTTATATTACCCTTCAACTCATTGTGATTCAGAAGATATTTTAGAGCAATTTTTGGAGTATGCAATTCAAGGGAAACCGGTAATCATAAACCGCACAGTCCAATGGCAGAAAATACTCGGGGGAAAGTATCCACTATTTGTAGATGATTTACAAGAAGCGAAAGAAAAAGTTATCTTAGCACTGAGTGATCAGGGTACTTATAAGCTTGCTGCGGAACAGTGTTTTACAGCTAGTCTTGCCTTTCAATTTCCAGTAGCCAGTAAAATGATTCTAAATAAGCTTTGGAAATTCAATCAGGAGAAACAAACGATATTATTTGCAGGTCATGATTTTAAATTTCTAAAAGAGTATATCGACTTCTGTAAAACCAATCATTTACATGTCCTTATTGATGAATGGGGAAGTCACAATGTTCATGACATAGAGAGAAGTCGACAGTTAATGCAAGAAGCAGATATTATCTTCTGTGAATGGGGACTTGGGAACACAGTATTTTACTCCAATCATAAACTCCCAGGACAGCGATTATACATTAGGGTCCACAGACAGGAGCTAGAGACGAACTATCTTCATGATGTTAATTTTGAGAACGTGACAAACGTAATCGCGATTAGTCCATATATATTTGAAGAATTTAATCGTCTTAAAAAGATTCCTCGTGACAAGCTAATATTAATTCAAAACATGGTTGATGTAGAGAAATACCAACAGCCTAAAAAGGAAAACATTAAATACAATATTGGTATTATGGGTATATTACCGAAATTAAAGCGATTCGATCGGGCAGTTCGGATATTTGAGAAGCTATGGGAAAAGGACAAACGATACAAATTGTTTATTAAAGGAAAATTACCTGAGGATTTGCCTTGGTTGAAAAATAGAAAAGCCGAAATGAACTATTTTACCAAAGTATTCGATAAGATAAATGATGCACCATGGAAGGATAATCTCATTTTTGATGGTCATGGTGATAACGTGGCAGAATGGTTAACGCATGTCAATTTTATGCTATCTACCAGTGAAATTGAAAGCTTTCACCTGGCGCCAATGGAAGGAATGGCTAGTGGAGCTACACCAATTGTTTTCAACTGGCCAGGATCGGATACAATCTATCCAAAGGAATTTATTGTAAACGAGATAGATGAAGCTGTTGAACTGATATTAAAACTTACTGATGAAGACGATACCGAAAAGTGCAAAAACTTTTTGCCGATCGTAGAGAAATACGATAAATCAAATATTATCGAACGACTGAACGAGCTGATTTTGAAATAATCCATTTTTGTGTGTTTCTGGTTACTTTTACTTCTTGCGAGATAGTAGCGATGTTGATTACCCCTTCAGACAGTTGTTTTTCCTCGGCAATGCTTTAGCACCATCGGAAGAAAATCCCTTCCAATGGAGCTAAAGCCGTTGCCGTTTCTATAAGACAAGAAGACCTAGGCAGCATTACATCGCAAGTAGAATATCGTTCTTTATCCCGAGGAGACTCCAAACCTAGGTTAATGTCAATAGCGATACAGAGAGGGGAAATTATCATCACTAAAAAGGATTGTTTAATATGGTGAGAATCGCACAATAGCGTAGAATATATGGGAATACTGGGATCTAAGCAATGAACCAAAACAACATTTCTGTTGCGATGTGAATAAAAATATCATAATATATTTATTTGTGATAAAATCAACTGGGTGTATATTTCCTATATAGGAGCGTTACGATTCATGAAAAAGAAAGTATTAATAATGACACAAAACTTCTATCCAGTCATTGGTAGCGCAGGTAATCGAATGAAAAATATCTATCAATTATTGAATGAATTTGATATTGAAGCGGATGTATTAACAACCGAACCGGCGTATCCAAACAAGAATTTATACAATGATAAAACCTTTTGGGATGATGAAGCATTAAACAAGAAAACAAAAAAAATCATCCGAGTACCAATAAAAAATAAAAAGTTTTCGAACCATATTGTTAGCAGATTATACTTTTATATTGAAATTATGTGGCGGTTCCTAATTAAGCTTTGGCAAATTAGGAAAGAAAATTATGATTATATCATGGTCAGTACTCCACCGATATTTATCGTATTTTCGGCATTGATTGGTAAATTCTTTCTTAAATCGAAACTCATATTAGAAGTGAGAGATTTATGGCCGGATAGTTTAGTCGGTGTGAAAACATTTGATAACAGCTTCATTCTGAAAATCTTCAGGATACTCGAGAAGAGAATGTATCGACTAGCTGATCATATTGTGATCAATAGTAAAGGTTTTGAATCACATATTAGGTCCAAATTGAAAAAAAATACGCCGATTGTTTATTTACCGAATGGGCCACGAGCACATGAAGTTGTCCGAAGTAAAAAATATGAGGGCAAGTTTCGTGTTGTATACACGGGGAATCTTGGTTTAGCTCAGGATATTGATCACTTAAAATTAATTGCGAGCGCATTGCAAGCTGAAGGAATTCGTTTTGATGTCATTGGCTATGGAATAAAGACAGAGGAATTTATGCGTTATATAGATGAACATCAATTGGATCAAGTCTATATGCATCAACCAACGACAAGGAAGAAAAGCTTGGCTTTGATTGAGAATAGTAATATTGCAGTTGCATTTTTAAATGATGCGGATGTATTCTCTACCGTGCTCCCAGGGAAGATTATCGACTATATGACATGTCGAACACCAATTGTAGCAGGAATAAAAGGAACAGCTGCACAAATAATAACTAATAATGAAGCTGGCTTTGTTTTTGAACAGCAGGATATCCAGGGAATGATTGAGAAAATTGTCGAATTAAAGAATAATCCCGAAAAGTTGAAGCGGATTGGTGAAAACTGTACAAGAACGGTGCAAGACGTATTTCTCTGGGAAAATAATATAAAAGAACTTGTACAAATAATTAATGAGTAAAGAGGGAAGAACGTAATGAAACGTGTTGGTATGTTTGTCTGGAACCATTTTACAAATGATGCGAGGGTACTTAGAGAGTGTACCTCTTTATCTGAAAATGGTTATGATGTAGAATTAATATGTATTGATGATCCCAATGATCCGACTATTTCCAAGTATGAAGAAGTAAACGAGCATTTTCGGGTTCATCGTATGCGGAGATATCCAGTCACTTTATTATTTTTGCAAAAGGCGTATCGCTTTGCATTTGGAAAAAAATGGCCGCTAATCCCGTTATTAGCCATTTGGGCATTTCTGGTCTATCTATTTCCATGGATTACAATCATTCTTACTGTTATAGTAGCCTTGCTATTAAAAACAAAAGTAAGAGTAGTTTGGATTCGTGGTGCACTAATTTTGCGGATGATTTTGAAAGGTCATCGTGGAAATTATGATATTTATCATGCGAATGATTTAAATACGATGCCACAGGGATATATAAGTGCGAAATGGCGATTTAAGAAGAAACCTTTAATTTATGACTCACATGAGGTGCAAACAAGCAGGACAGGCTACGATAGTCCATGGTATAAGAGATTTGAGCACTTCTTCATTAAACGTATGGATAGTATGATGGTTGAAAATGATACTCGTGCAAAATTTAATGAAGACTTATATGGATTCTATCCTCATGTGCTGCATAACTATCCATCAATGGAAATTCAACAAACGGACGAGAAAGTGGATCTGCATGGAATGTTAAACCTGCCGCAAGACGAGAAAATTTTGCTTTACCAAGGTGGAATCCAAGCAGGACGAGGACTAGAGAAGTTAGTTGAAGCATATCCGTTATTTAATGATGGCACACTAGTATTTATTGGTGATGGGAAGATTAAAGACAAGCTAATCAAAATGGTGAAGGAAAGGAACTTGGAGGAAGGCATAAGGTTCATTCCGAAGGTTCCAGTTCGAGACTTACCGAAATATACGAAAAACGCTTATCTTGGGTTCCAAGTGTTAAATAATATTAACTTTAATCACTGGTCAGCATCATCGAATAAATTATTTGAGTATATGATGAATGAAGTACCAGTTGTAGCATGTAATTTTCCGGAAATTAAAAAAGCAGTTGAAGAAAGCGAAGTAGGAATCACGATAGATCCGCATGACCCTAAAGAAATTGCCAAAGGTGTAAATTACTTATTGGATAATCCGGAGAAGCGTGACTACTTTAGTGCGAATTGCAAAAATGCTCGAAAGAAGTATAATTGGGAGAAAGAACAAAAATACTTGCTCGAAGTTTATCGAAAGTATTAATTTAAGTTCGAAATTACAATCCTTAATAACCTAAAGAAAAAGAAAGAAGGAATTACAGTGAAGCTATGTACAATGGGATTAGGATATATTGGTTTACCAACATCAATTATGTTTGCAAACTATGGTGTAGATGTTGTTGGTGTAGATGTTAAAAGAGAAGCAGTTGACATGTTAAATAATGGTCAAATTCATATAGAAGAACCTGGACTTCAAGAAGCATTAGAAAAGGCGATTGCAAAAGGAACTTTCAGAGCATCCGTTGAGCCTGAACCTGCAGATGCTTTTATTATTGCGGTACCAACACCGAATAAAGATGATGAATTTAAATCAATGGATATAACATACGTAATGCAAGCATTAGAGAACGTTATTCCGTTTTTGGAAAAAGGAAATGTTTTGATTGTTGAATCAACGATTGCACCTAGAACGATGGATGATTTCGTGAAACCGAGACTTGAGGAAGCGGGATTTGTCATTGGTGAGGACATCTTCTTAGTACATTGTCCTGAGCGTGTATTACCAGGGCAAATTATGCATGAACTAATCCATAATAACCGTATTGTTGGTGGTGTTACACCAATGTGTACGGAAAAAGGATCAGAAGTATATGCTACGTTTGTTCAAGGTGAATTGATTAAAACGAATGCACGTACTGCAGAAATGTCGAAACTAATGGAAAATACTTTCCGTGATGTTAATATTGCGTTAGCAAATGAATTAACAAAAGTATGTAATGAATTAAATATTAATGCTTTAGATGTAATTGAAATGGCGAATAAACATCCACGAGTTAACTTGCATACACCAGGACCTGGTGTTGGTGGTCACTGCTTAGCGGTTGATCCATATTTCATTATCGCCAAAGCACCAGAGCAATCAAAAATTATTAACCTATCTCGTCAAGTAAACAATTCTATGCCAAGTTATGTTGTAGAATCTGTTGAGAAGCTACTTGCAAAACATAACGGCAAGAAGATTACAGTATTTGGATTAACTTATAAAGGAAATGTTGATGATATTAGAGAAAGTCCGGCAATGGAAATCTATGAGCAGTTACATGCCCTACCTGAATACGACGTTGTTGCATATGATCCACATGTTAAGTTAAGCTTTGTTGAAAAAGACTTAGAAAAGGCATTGGATGGATCTGATTTAGTATTGGTTCTAAGTGACCATAATGAATTTAAAGAGCTGACAAGTGCATATTTCAGCAAAATGAACGTTGCCCAAGTATTCGATACAAAAAATGTTGTAAAAGAATGCGCTGATAATATTGAGTATATTAATTACGGGAACTTATATAAATTTTTATAAGTTCTGAAGTGAAGGAAGCTATCGTTTATGTTTAATTCGGTAAGGCAAGTAATTAGAGAACAAATTGAATTTAGAGATTTAATCTTTAGAATGGCGAAATTTGAAAACAAAGGGATGTACCAAGTGCATTACTTGGGGACCTTTTGGCAATTTTTAAGTCCAGCAATTCAAGTAGCTATTTATTGGTTTGTTTTTAGTACAATTAGAGGAGGAGCTCCCGTTGGTGAGACTCCTTTCTTCCTTTGGCTGATTATTGGATTAATTCCTTGGTTTTTCATTAGTCCTTCGATTATTCAAGGATCCAATAGTGTGTATCAGAAGATTGGGCTCGTTTCCAAAATGAATTTTCCGGTTAGTGTGCTGCCAACGATAAGAATCGTAAGTAACAGTAATCAGTTTTTTGTTATGTTAGGCATACTTATTGTTATAGCATTATCCTATGGGGTAAAACCTTCGATCTACAACATTCAATTCATTTATTACCTCATTTGTTTATTTGCTTTCTTATTTGCATTTTCATTACTTAGTTCAACAATTGCAACGTTAATTCGAGATTATCAGACAGCACTCCAATCGGTTATGCGGATGCTTTTATACATGTCTCCGGTTATGTGGGATACTAGTTTGATCTCAAGAACATTCCCTGTTGTTGGTCCATTGCTGGAGAATATCTTGCGATTAAATCCGCTATATTACATTATTGAAGGATTCCGGGATTCGATTCTTGGCCGAGCATGGTTCTTTGAAGATATGGTTTATACAGGATATTTTTGGCTATTAACATTATGTTTATTGTATTTTGGAGCAAAGATTCACATGAAATTCCGCAAGAACTTCATGGATTATTTGTAATGATAAAAAGCGGAAGCGCCCGTTTAGCGACGTACTCCCAGGCCTTTTAGCCGTAGGAGATAAAGGAAACTCTTTGGGAGCGTAAGCGAATCGATGTTGACTTTCACCACAAGGGTATAAGTGCGACTAAGCCTCATGTGTAACCAATTGGCAAGTCTTCTTTAGATTGTCATGAGGTGAGGGAAGTCTCGCTAGGAGCACGGGCGCTGGAGCTGGACGTGGCCTCTCTTGTCACAGAAGTTCTAATAGGAAAATTTTTATACTTTCTTATCTATCTAACAAGGAGCTTTTAATAATGAAAACGAAAGTAAAGTTTACGAATGTCTATAAAACCTTCGAACTTCATGCGAAACGATCTGAAAAAATACTGAATTTATTCTCTTTATCATCTAAGAAAAAAAAGTTTAAAGAGTTTATTGCTTTAAGCGATATTTCCTTTGAAGTCTATGAGGGAGAGTCCATTGGTTTAGTAGGACTAAACGGTTCAGGAAAATCAACCCTGTCTAATATTATTGGCGGTGTCATTCAGGCAACTGAAGGAGAAATAGAGATTAATGGGGAAACATCAATCATCGCGATTTCTGCTGGATTAAATGGGAGCCTCACTGGGATGGAAAATATCGAGCTAAAATGTATGATGCATGGTCTTTCCAAGGAGAAAATTAAAGAAGTTACTCCTGATATTATCGACTTTGCAGATATAGGTGGATATATCAACCAACCAGTAAAGGACTATTCGAGTGGGATGAAATCACGCTTGGGCTTTGCTATATCGGTACACACCGATCCAGATATCCTGATTATCGATGAGGCACTTTCAGTTGGTGATTCCACCTTTGCACAGAAGTGTTTAAATAAAATGAATGAATTCAAAAAACAAGGGAAAACCATCTTCTTCGTCAGTCATTCTGCAGGTCAAATGAAACAGTTCTGTGATCGTGTCATTTGGCTGGATTATGGTACTCTCAAAGAAATTGGCGATTCTACAACGGTCGTTGATAATTATCAAAAATTCACAAACTGGTTTAATAAACTGTCAAATGATGAAAAGAAAGCTTATAAGAAAGAAATGTTAGGTAAGCAATACCGATACACTGACGTAATCAAGAAAAAAGAAATCAGCAATAAAAAAGAAAGAACGTCCCAATTTATTAAGAATACTTTAGCTATACTGCCAGTTGTCGCCTTTACAATTCTTCTATTATTGGGATATTAAGATTTTAGAAAACTAAGGTTTAGCCAAGATTTTAGTGACAGCCTTAGGGGAAGTTCGGTTAATAACGCGAAGTCCTGGGGCTGCGGTTACTCGTCCCATCGAAAGCCTTTGTCGCGACACCGAACTGGCTTACATCCTGTAGGGCCCACTTATGTAGTAAGAAAGTATTTATACTTTCTTAACTACCAAAAAATTACTCATAAGGGTTTGATTGATATGTTTGGTAAAGTTAAAAATATAATCGGAAATCTTAATCAATCGGAAAATACAAAAAGCGAGAATCCATTAGCATATGTAACTCGGGATTTTTTTCAATTGAAAAATTGGAACTATAAAAAGCGAGATCTTCGAGTTCACATCGAAGAACGCAAAATGGTCATAGAATCAAGAAGAAATAAAGTTAGTTATTTATCTCTTTATGAAACAAGTACTAATTTCAGACGTGGTCCCAAAACTAAGAACAAGATAAGTATTGAAAAAGATACTGTTGTAAGAGTGTCTGGTAAGACGCCAAATAATATAAAAACGACTCTTTATATTATTGAATATGGTGCAAATGGGAAAAAGTTAAAAACGAATCGTATCTTCATTAATAAAGAAGCAGAAATAGCGATTCACCCAAAAACAAGGAGTGTCAGGGTTGCCATTCGGATTAGTGGTAAAGGGGAAGTATTAATCACTAACTTTAAAATGATGCAGGATTATATTTCTGCACAAGAGCCAGTATCTGTTCAACAATCAAGCCTTAAGAAAATCAATGATATAAAAATGGCTTGTATCTTTGATGAATTTTCAATGGAGAGCTTTTCTGATAATATTTCACTCATTACCTTTACTCCTGAAAACTGGCGGACCGTTCTTTCCAAAAATAAACCGGATTTATTAATGGTTGAATCAGCATGGCGGGGAAATTTCGGAAGCTGGGAATTTCAAATAGGAAAATACAATAATAATAATCGAAATAAAAAGCTTAAGGAACTAATCTCATGGTGTAAGCGCAACAATATTCCAACAGCTTTCTGGAATAAAGAAGACCCAATTCATTTTGAGAAATTTATTGGTGCAGCTTCTTTATTTGACTATGTCTTCACAACGGATGCAAATATCATTTATCAATATAAGCAAGCAGTTGGTCATGGCAGAGTATACTCCATGCAATTTGCAGCAAATCCGAAAGAGCATAATCCAACATCGATTAACAAGGTGAAGAAAAATAAAATTTCATTTGCTGGTTCATATTATGCGAATCGTCATCCAGACCGTAGAAAAGATATGGATAAAATGCTGGACATTGCTAAAGAATTTGGATTAGAAATATTTGACCGTAACTATGAACGAAATAAATCTGGTGATTCGCATTTTATGTTTCCGGAAAAATTACGAGAAAATATTGTTGGTACACTTAAATATAGCGAGATATATAAGGCTTATAAAGATTATCGATTAATTCTGAATGTGAATAGTGTAAAAGCATCACCGACAATGTTCTCAAGAAGAGTGTTTGAAGGACTGGCATGTGGTACACCGATTGTTAGCAGTTACTCCACAGGGATAAAGAAAACCTTTAGTGATATCGTTGTAATCTCCGAGGACGAACAGCAATTAAAGAATAGAATAAATAACTTGATGACAGACGATAAGTCATACAGGGAATTAGCCATGCAAGGGATTAGGGAAATTTACCGACATCATACTTATTTACATCGATTAGAATACATATTGGATAAGATGAATATTCGTTTTCAATCGATTGATAGGGACGTAACAATAATGTTTTCAATTGATAATATGGAGGATTTCCATAAGGCAATGGAGATAATACAGAAACAGTCCTGTCAAAATATAAAAGCTGTATTCATTATTTCATTATTTGAAGGCTATGAATCCTTATTAAATAACTATAACAATGAGGTTGTTCATACATACCTCAAAGATTATGCTGCTAAGTATAATGATATCACTGAGCTTATTAAAACCGACTATGTTGCTGTTATGAATCTTGAAGATGAATATGGAACATATTATATAGAGGATCTCGTACATGCAAGTACATACTCAGGCGGGGATATCATCGGGAAGAAATCAGTTTCGACAGGTGGAAATTATCGTTACGCACCATTCGAGTATGAGTTTGTTGATAGCATAATGAAGGGTACGGGACTTTATAAACGAGACATATTGAAGAAGATTTCATTAGAAAAATTATTGTATAAAGAAGAAGAACTAATCGAATCACTATTTAAGGAACATGGAGCAAGTATTTATAGCAGCGATCAATTTAGTATAAAGTTAAATACGGTTAAATGAAAAAAAACGGGCTTAGAAAATAGAATCCTGGTTTTTGCCTAGCTGATTTTTTTAGCTGTTAAGAAGTGCACTAAGGTTGTCACCTCAAGGCTTTGCTAAGCCCTATTTTTCTAAATACTGGGAGGATGAATCGTGAAACGATTAAAAATATTGGTTTATGGTGATCAGGACCTGAACATAATGGACGGGTCTGCAATCTGGTTAACGTCACTCATTAATATGTTGTCGTTGGATCAGAAAGTAGATGTGACATTATTACTGAAGGCGCCAATAAAAAGAAAACATGTCATCGCAAATATTAAGGATATAAATAGTATCACTGTCGTTGAGCCATTTAAGCTTTTCGAAGGCAAGAAATTTCAGAATGAAAACAGGTTAACAGTCAAAGATGCGACAAATGTAATTGAAGCCTTGAACAATAAAAATGATTACGACATTATTATTACTCGAGGAAAACAATTAACCGAGGAATCATTAAAGAAATCATATAAAACTAAACAGATACCTTATATTACTGACTTTACGCATGATGCAAAAAAAGTTGGCAGAAGTGAAAAGTTGTTCTTCAAAAAGGTATACAAGACCTTCCCGAATGTATTTGTACAAACAGAGGAAATGAAGCAGTATTTAATGGAAATGCTTAAAGTAGATGGCGAAAAGTTCATTATATTGCATCCAACTGTAGTGGATATTGAGCGACCACCAATAATTGGAATAAAGAATTATTCCATTGTATATGCTGGGAAGTTCGCAAAAGAATGGAAAACAGAAGAAATGATCGATGTCTTCCAACAGGTTAATGAAAAAAATAGTGCAATCACTTTGAATGTAGCAGGCGATAAATTCCAAGGTGAGTTAAAAGAACGCAAGAATATTATCTTGGACAAATTAAAAACAACGAATGGATTGAACTGGATTGGAACCGTCAGCCGTGAAGAGTCGGTTAATTTTATCCAATCATCTGATGTTGGTTTTGCATACCGTTCAGAGGAAATTGATAATGATTACAGTTTAGAGTTATCAACGAAATTCTTGGAATATGGAATAAACGGTAAACCGATAATCGCAAGAAGAACAGCACAATATGAGGCGTTACTAGGAAAAGATTATCCACTATTTGCTAACGATGAAGCAGAGTTATATCAAAAGCTATTATTAGCTTTTGAAGATAAAGAAATCTATGAACGTGCTGCATTAAAATGTTATGCAGCAAGCGAGGATTACCAAATATCCAGGGTAAGTAAAAAAGTGCTTAGTCGTCTTTGGATGTTTAATAAAGAGAAAACGACGATTCTCTTTGCAGGTCATGACTTTAAATTCCTTAATTGGTATATTACTAAATGTGAGGAAGACCCAAATATTAATGTGTTAATTGATAAGTGGGATGGTCATAATGAGCATAATATCGATCATAGTGAAGAAATGCTGCAGCTAGCCGATATTATTTTCTGTGAGTGGGGGCTTGGGAATGCTGTTTGGTATTCAAAAAATAAGCGAAGAGGTCAGAAATTATTTATTCGTCTACATAGACAAGAAATTGATACACCCTTCCTCCCTGCGATTAATTATCACAATGTGGAAAAAGTTCTCGTTATTGTTCCACACTTATTCGAGGAATTTAATCGTTTGAAACATGTTCCGAGAGAGAAAATGATCATTATCGAGAATATGATTGATTACAGACGATTCGATAGGGAAAAATTAAAAAATGTGGAGTATAATTTAGGTATAATCGGTATTTTACCTAAATTGAAAAGACTCGACAGGGCATTAGATATATTTGAACAGCTTTGGATTAAGAATCCTAAATATAAGTTATATATTAAGAGTAAGAATCCACAGGAGTTGCCTTGGTTAATGGGACGCGATGATGAGAGAATTTACTTTGAGGAAGTTTTTGAAAGAATCGAAACTGCTGCATGGAAGCGGAACGTCATCTTTGATCCTCATGGAAATGATGTGGATGAATGGTTACGGAAAATTAACTTCGTTTTATCAACAAGTGATATAGAAGGTTCACATGTTTCACCAATGGAGGGAATGGCAAGTGGTGCTGTTCCAATTGTATACCACTGGCCAGGAGCAGAAACAGCATATCCATCCAGATTTGTTGTGGAAACCGTAGACGAAGCAGTCAATAAGATCGAAAATTATAAGTCATTGATAGACGGATATGACCTGAAGGAATACCCGAAACGCTTCGACTATGACTCAAGAGTTAAATTGTTAGATGAACTGATATTTACTGAGACAACTCACTGATAAATTATTATTCTTCAAGCAATGCGAGGTAGAGATTGGTGGATATAAACTGCGACATAACTTAAGAAGCTCAATGCTCATGCACCGAACCCTTCGGAAATTATACTTCGCGCACCTTAGGGGGGCTGGTGAGCGTTGCTCGCGAAGAGCAACTGTCCGGCAGCGGAAATCAACGTTGCGGCTAGTTCACTGTTTATATCGATAGCTACAAACCATTCAAAATGAGTTAATAATAAATCTACTGTTGACTTCAATAAAGTTTTATCGTCAATGGTTTAACAAATATATAAAAACTAAGATTGCTGCTTAAGGTCTTAGTTTTTTAATTAAAGTAATTGGAGGATTTCTTATGGTAGATGTTTTAGTTACAGGCGGATGCGGATTCATTGGTTCGAAAATAGTGGAAAAACTAATAAATAAGAATTATAATGTGCATGTAATTGATAATTTGTCTACTGGAAATAAAGATAATATCGATTTAGATAAGGTAACATTACATGTTCAGGATATCAATGATCCTGAAATAGAAGAAGTATTTAAGAACAATACATTTCAATATGTTATTCATCAGGCTGCACAAACAAGTGTACCAGTCTCAATTGAAGATATCACATCAGATACGAAGATAAATATTCTCGGATCTGTTCATTTAATTGATTTAGCAAATAAATACGGAGTTAACAAGATAATTTTCGCATCATCAGCGGCCATTTATGGTGATCCTAAGCAGCTTCCAATTACGGAAACTACTGCTGCTGATCCAACATCACCATATGGTTTATCTAAATATACCATTGAGAAGTATTTACAATTAGCACATAGCTTGTACGGACTAAATTATACAATTCTTCGTTACGCGAATGTATACGGGCCAAAACAAACGTCACTTGGTGAAGGTGGGGTTGTTTCTATCTTTGATCAATACTTTAGCAGCAATAAAACGCCAATTATCTATGGAGATGGCTTGCAAACGCGTGACTTTATTTACGTTGATGATGTTGCAGAGGCAAACATTGCAGCAATCGATTCTGAAAATGGAATTTATAATGTATCTTGCAATGAACAAACGACAATTGAACAACTCTTCCAATACTTTAAAGGTATCTATGGTGTGGATGTAGAACCTATATATGAGTCAAGCAGAGAAGGGGACATTAGACATAGTATCCTCTCAAACGAATTAACTTTAAAAGAACTTGACTGGATGCCGAAGATGTCATTAGCAGAAGGATTAAAACAGACTGTAACGCACGTTATGGGTGAAGAAGAAAAGTAATTAACTGTAAAGCGGTGGGTCACTTGAAAAAGATAGGTTATATTGTTGTAGCTTCGTTTATGTTGTTATTAGGATTTTTTCAATCTTATATATTCGCATGTGATGGGGGATATAAGCTGACTTCACCTATAGATGAAGTTAAAGCAGCAGAAAATTCCCCTAAAGGTGAAGATGTATCGGAATCAACCAAAATAAAAGTTGCAGATAGGGTTGAAACAGTGCAGAAATCTAATATTAGTAGTAGTACTTCGGCAGGTTATTTTCAAGTATTAACAAGTAATTTACCTATCTATGATAATCGTTCTGGTGAATTAGAGCGGGTAGGAACACTTACAAAAGGACAAGTATATCCAATTGCAGGTGATTACGGCAACTGGCATAAGATTCAGTTTGATGATTATCATGGGTATGTGTATAAAGAAAGCACAGCTCCAGCAACGGACGAATATCTTAAGAATCTAGGTAATGGCTGTAAGCTAACGTCTGATTCTTTTAAGGCAGCTAAAAATCTGGAAGTCTATGATAATAGCTCTGGTCAATTAAAAGCGTTTGGAACAATCGATAAGGGTCAAACATATTCCATTGTTAGTGATTATGGAAAATGGTGGCGAATTCTGTTTGCAGGCAGAATAGGCTATGTAAGTAAAAGTAGTGCATTCATCGATAATTTTACTGATGACGACAATGCCTTTATGGTGACTAAGAATACTTCATTATCAATTTTAAAAGATGGAAAACAGATTAGAGTCGCAACATTAATGGCAGAAAACACCTTCGAAAGAATCGAAGACTATGGGAACTGGCATAAAGTGAAATATGGGGATGAGGTTGGCTATATTTGGAAGGCGGCAACCAAACCAGTAACATCTGATTATGAGAATAATGAAATAAAAGGAACCTTGCTCACGCTAATCGATTCTCCGGCCTTTGTTTCTACTAAAGATACAAGTCCAGCTGTCATGATCGAAGGAGCACAACGAGTTTCGTTTATTAAAGAAGTTGATGCAAACTGGTATGAAATTGAAATTGCGGGTAGAAACCTTTTCATTGAAGCAGAAAATGTGATGGACTTAAATAATGTTACATTTGAAACAGAGAATCATCCACATATGAAGACCATTCGAGAGTACTTAATTGATGCACCATTTACTAATGATAATCAGGATACAAAAGAGAATGAAACAATTGAAGCAGCAAACTATTTACTCCAAGATAAAATAAGGTTTAATGACTATAATGGTGGTATCCCGATTGATTATTCCAGCGGCATTGATTGGACAAAAGGGCCTGGTATTGCGGATGAACATCAGCGATCTTTTTTAAGACAATTACATGGGCTATTCTTTATTAATGACCTTTCTGAGGCATATAGTATTACAGAGGATAAGGAATATATCGAAAAAGGGTATGGATATATTCATGACTGGATGATAAATAATCCGTATCACAAACCGAAACATAATATGGCATGGCATGATGAAGGCACAGCTAGACGTTTATCTACTTTGGTGAATTTCTTTGATGTTGGAAAGTCGATATTAACGGAAAAGCAAAAACTCGAGCTATTTGAAATAATGGTTTTCCATGCAAATTTATTAGCAGATGACGATTTTTATTCAGAGAATACAAATCATGGAATGTTCCAAGATGAGGGCTTAATTGTATTCAGTAAATATTTTTATGATAAGAAAATATTAAATAATTATTATGATCTTGCAGTAAATCGACTGGATGCTTATTTCGGAAGTCTTATTTCAGAAGATGGCGTACATCTTGAACATTCACCATCATACCATCAAACCATTGGAGGATCACTGCGGGCGTATGGAGATATACTGAATGCTTTTGATGATATTGAAATGGCCAATAAATTTTATTCGAAGTATAACAATATGGCTAAATATGCTACCCATGTTATTAAACCGGATGGAATCTGGCCGTTAATTGCTGATACATATGCAAAAGATCGACCACGATCAACGATGTGGCAAGACGATGCATATTATCAATATTCGGTAACAAAAGGTGAATCTGGCGAGATGCCTACTGAAACGAATGCTGTTTTCCCTGATGCAGGGTATGCTATATTTAGAGAGCAATGGGAAAATCCGAACAAAGGCGCATATGTCTTCTTTACTGCTGCATACCATACGAATTATCATAAGCATTCAGATGATTTAAGCTTATGGATCTATCATGATGGTGAGGATATTATTACGGAAGCAGGACCATACAGTTATACATTATCGGATCCAGTTACACAATATGCGTACTCTTCATTTGGACATAATACATTAATTGTAGACAATGAAGGTTTACCAAGAGTTGATGGGAAATACGATAGTACGTATTTGCAGGATTATAATTTGAATGATGAAAATCATCCAAGTGCAACGGGTGTCAATAAACGCTATGAAGGTGTAACACATACGAGAAATGTAGCATACGATAAGGTACATCAGGCTATTCAAGTAAATGATACAATGATTTCAGACGAGAATCATAATTACAAATTGTTATGGCATTTAGCTCCAGGGATTGTACCGGAAATTAATAATATTAACAATGAAGTTACATTAAAGAAAGATAATGTAACATTAATGAAAATAAATCTTGATAGTGATAATCCATTAAAGCTTTCAAGCGTTTATGGTGATCAAGATGAATTATTCAAAAGCTGGACTTTTGAATATGATTATAAAAATACTGAAACAATAAAGAAAGATGTCCATACGATTATAGTGGAAGTAGATAGTTCAGATAGCAATATTCAAACAACGTTCAAATTTAATAGCAAGTAGTAGACAAGCGGTGATTTATTCACTGCTTTTTGCTATTCATAATATACACAAATAAATAACCGATGAGGGAATAGAAGTTAAAATGATCTATTATTTAGATTGCAATGTCCTTTAATTTATTAAATGATAACAGGTGTCAATCTATATCTAACCTATAGATTAAGATGTAAAATCTATTTATCTATGATATAATCTCTTAGAATCATTAACCAATAAGTAGGTGTTATTATGTCAATTACTGCTGAATTAATTATTGCATTCTTCATATCAGCCTTAACCGCATTACTCGTAACACCATTAATAAAAAGATTAGCCTTTAAAATAAATGCAACAGACAAACCAGATAATAATAGGAAAACGCATGATGGTGTGAAAGCAAGTTTAGGTGGGTTAGCAATCTTTATTGGTGCTATACCTGGTTTTTTATTTTTGCAACCGGAACATCCACAAATGACGGCAATTATTGTCGGTGCATGCATGATGATCATTACTGGTTTATTGGATGATATATTTGATTTGAAACCACTTTATAAGTTAGTAGGACAAATCGCTGCGGCACTTGTTGTTGTCTCTTCTGGTTTGATTATTGAAAAGTTAACGATGCCTTTCTTTGGGACAGTTTATTTAGAGGGATTAGGTTACCTCATTACAGTACTTTGGATTGTTGGTGCATCGAATGCAATTAATTTCATCGATGGATTAGATGGTCTCGCCGCGGGAGTGTCTGCGATTGGTTTAACTAGTATTCTAGTAATGGCAGTTATGGACTATCGTATTGTAGTAGCTTACCTTTGTATCATATTAATAGGGAGCTGTGTCGGTTTTCTATATCATAATTTTTATCCTGCGAAGATATTTATGGGGGATACAGGGGCATTATTCCTCGGCTATTCAATTGCAGTAATCTCAATGCTTGGGCTATTTAAAAACGTCGCCTTGTTTAGTTTCATCATCCCGATCATTGTAATTGCAGTACCAATCTTTGATACTGTACTTGCAATCATTAGAAGAACAATCAGCAGACAGAGCCTTGCAACAGCGGATAAAAAGCATATACATTATCAACTAGTAAAAATGGGATTTAGTCACAGAGCGTCAGTTTTGATCATCTATGCATTTAGTTTCTTTTTTGGTGTTCTGGCAATTACTTTTAATAGTGGCACATTGCTAACATCGCTTATCATTTTAGGAATTATTGTCATCGGCCTTCAAGTTATGGCGGAGATGTCAGGAGTCATGTTAAAAGGAAAACAACCATTATTAAATGGAATGCGTAGAATGGTCGGCGTACGTGAAAGACAAAAATAAGATCCTAATAAACGGAGCTCCATCCACTAACCATTAGTGGATGGAGCTTGTTTATTTGATAAATTTGGAAATGTTACTAAGTCTCTTTAATTTTCGTATAATCTCTTTTCCTCCGTTACAATGAATGATGATAATTAGTGGGTTTACATAGATGGGGTAAGCACAAACCCAGCGGAGAATTAAAGAAATACTTCTATTTCTCAAAAATATAATGAATTAGGTAATCTTTTTTCAAAGTGTTAAGGAGTGTATTTTTGGAGTCGTCGAAAGTTTTCCCCTGCCTTGTTATTGGAAAAAAATGGATAGGACTAAAAACACAGACTCCAAATAATTGGTACAAAAGTAACGGATAATTCTGGTATGAAAATACTATTTTTTGAATATTTCATTGACTAGGAAAATTGCCTCCAATATAATGGGAACTAACTGACATATTTCCACCTATTAATAGCTTTAATGACAATAGAATTCTCTGAAGATACAACAATAGCAATTTAACATAGCAGAGGAATTACAAAGGCTGAAAAAAATAGGTTTAAAGGAAATTAAATAGGGTATATAGCTAGTTAGCTAGGTACATAGATACATACATAAAACTACATTTGGATACATAGCAACAAGACAGTTATCTTTGCTACCGTGAAAATGCGTATACTCGCGGGGGGTGAATTGGTTCGTTCAAAGAATAGGCTAAGGGAATAGTTGCAATTAATATTAGGACTTTCATGCTAGCAAAATTTTGAGGAGGAATCTCATGGGGAAGAATTCTAGGGTGCGTA
This sequence comes from Oceanobacillus chungangensis, assembly GCF_003369565.1. Classification (GTDB taxonomy): domain Bacteria; phylum Bacillota; class Bacilli; order Bacillales; family Amphibacillaceae; genus Oceanobacillus; species Oceanobacillus chungangensis. Next base: position 254,636 of record NZ_PIOD01000005.1, read on the forward strand.
CAAAAGGGTTTAGTATTATTGCTGTATTGTTAATGTTATTTACGTTAATTGCTCCAGCAGCAATTAGTGCAGAAGCAAATACAACGACAATAAATAAATTATCAAGTAGTTTAGTAGAACAGTTCAAAAATGAAGAAAAAGTTACTTTTATTGTAGACTTTAAAGATAAAGCAAATACTGCTAAAGTTGCAGGTAAGGCTAAAGAAGAAGCAAGTAAAGCAAACTTGTCAGCAGAAAAAGCAGAACTTTCACAACGTGAATCTGTTATTAATGAATTAAAAGTAACTGCAAACCAATCACAAGCAAACGTGAAAGCATTACTTAACAATAATCGTGATGTTGAGCAAGTTAAATCTTTCCATATCACGAATTCAATTGTTGTAACAGCTACACAAGAAGTCGCTGAAGAAATTGCAGCATATGATGAGGTTTCAAGTATTATTCCCAACTTAGAAATTAAAGTGGATGAACCAGTAAGTGAATCAACAAATAAACTTCAAAATGCAGAAGAAGATTTCTATAATATTTACCGTGTAAATGCTCCAGAAGTTTGGGAGCAAGGAATTAATGGAGAAGGGCTAGTTGTTGCTAGTATTGACTCTGGTGCACAATGGGATCACCCTTCATTAATTAATAACTACCGTGGCTATAATGCGGAAACTGGAAAAGTTGATCACTCAGCTAGTTTCTTTGATGCTGTAAATGGTGAAACGGCAGCATATGATGATCATGGACATGGAACACATGTTACTGGAACAATGGTTGGAACTGGAGATGGATTAGAAATTGGAGTGGCTCCAGGAGCAAAATTCATTGCTGCGAAAGCACTTGACTCTACTAATGCAGGATATTTAGAGGATATGCTTGCTGCAGCTGAGTGGATGCTTGCACCAGGTGGAGATGCAGCAAATGCACCAGATGTCGTAAATAATTCATGGGGTATTTCAGGCGCCACACCAGAACAAGTTGATGAATATTTCCGTGATGTAATTGGGGTATGGGAAAATGCTGGGATATTCTCAGTATTTGCAGCAGGAAATGATGGTCAAACGGATGAAGGAACAGTAGGTATACCAGCGCTTTACCCAGAAGCATTTGCTGTTGGGGCAACAGATAGAAATAATGCACTTGCAGAATTCTCATCTAATGGACCTTCGCCATACGGAGGAATAAAACCAGATGTTTCTGCTCCTGGTGTAGATATTGTATCAGCATACCCAGGTGACAGATATGCTTATATGAGCGGAACATCAATGGCAGCACCTGCAGTATCTGGAGTAGCAGCACTTCTGCTTCAAGCTAATCCAGATGCGACAGCAGAAGAATTAAAGAATGTATTGAAAGAAACAGCAACACAATTAACAAATGACACATACACAGAAGTTCCAAATAATGGATTTGGTCATGGTTTAGTAGACGCACTTGCTGCAGTAAATGCAATTGCTGAACAACCGGAAGAACCAGCAAAAGAAATTGAACGACTATTTGGTCATAGCCGTTATGACACTGCAATTGAAGTTAGTCAAAAAGGCTGGGAAGACGATTCAGTAGATAAAGTTATCGTTGCACGTGGTGATAATTTCTCTGATGCATTAGCTGGAGTTCCATTAGCGTATGCTTGGGATACACCGATTTTATTAACTCGCAGTGATCGCATGCTAGATTCAACATTAGCTGAAATTGAGCGCTTAGGTGCTGAAGAAGTATACGTCCTTGGTGGTCCAATTGCAGTTAGTGATAAAGCAGAAAAAACTCTTGAAGATGCAGGTTATACTGTGAGTCGTATTCAAGGACATTCAAGAATTGATACAGCAGTAGAAATTGCAAACGAGCTTACAGGTGGTACATCTGAAGAAGTTGTTATTGCAAACGGCTATAATTTCCCAGATGCATTAACAATCGGTTCATTTGCAGCACAAGCTGGAGTTCCAATTCTTTTAACAAAGGATTCTAGTATTCCAGAAGCAACTGCTAATGCTCTAACAGATCTTGGAGTTACTGATTCATTAGTTGTTGGTGGACCATTAGTTGTATCTGAGGAAGTAGAAGCACAACTTCCAAATGCAGAGCGTTTAGATGGTCGTGACCGTTATGGCACTAACATTGCTATTTTAGAAAATCTTGGGGAAGACGTTGATTCTCTATATGTAGCAACTGGTACTGATTATGCAGATGCATTAACTGGTGCAGTACTTGCAGCTAAAGAAGGAAAAGGATTAGTATTAGTACGAAATATCGTACCAGAAAACATTAATACGTATCTATCAGGAAAAGAACTTGAAGATTTAACAATCTTCGGTGGACCAGTAGCAATTAGCGATGCAGTTAAAGAAGCGCTAGAAGCTATTCTGAATCAATAGTATATTTAGAGGATAGAACCCATTTCCTTAAGGAAGTGGGTTCTATTTTTATTCTAATATTATAGGAAAGTTATGCTTACAGGCTTGAAAGTATGCTATCATAAATCATAGATAGGAGGGGATACAATGAAGAGAAGTAAACAAAATCTATCATACATAATACTCGTTTTAATTATGATCCTTTCATTGCTGAATCCAAGTATAGCATTAGCAAATGGGTCTATACATAGAGTAGAAAATCAAGAGAAAATCACTGCAGAATTTTTAAAAGAGTTTTCTTCTGCTAATGAACAGCAAACTTTTATAATTAAATTAAAGGAGCAAACGGATGCTAGGGTTGCTGCTGAAGCTGCTAAAGCGAAGGCAGAACAATCACGTGCTAGTTTGCAAGAAATAGAGTTAAATCAGCATGAAGCAGTTATTTCAGCACTAAAAGAAACGTCAGAACAGGAACAACAGGATGTACTGAAGTTTCTTCAAGAACAAGAAAAATTAGGTAATGCTAAAAATATCAAACCCTATTATATTATTAATGGTATCGTTGTGACTGCTACAAAAGAGGTTGCTGAGAAAGTAAGCACATTTTCTGAGGTTGATAAGATCCTTCCAAATGAAACGCGTTATTTGCATGAAACTACAAGAAGTGAAGAAAATGTGAGCCTGCAACATGCTGTGCAAAATATCGAGTGGAACATTGATCGCGTAGGTGCACCGGAAGCATGGAGCAGTGGCTTCGACGGAACTGGTGTCGTAGTTGCGACAATAGACTCAGGTGTAGACTGGCAGCATCCTGCACTAAAAGAAAAGTATCGTGGATATGATGCAAAAACAGGTAAAGTAAATCATCAGTATAGTTGGTTTAATGCTGTAGAAGGAAGTAAAGTACCTTACGATCCACACGGCCATGGTACCCATGTAACTGGAACAATTGTCGGCAGTGAGCCAAACGGGACCAATAAAATCGGAGTTGCGCCGGGAGCTAAATGGATAGCAGTTAAGGCTTTTGGCGATGACGGCTCAGCAACAGATGCAGATTTGCTAGAGGCAGCCCAATGGATATTAGCACCAACGGATGAAGCTGGAAATGAAAGACCTGATCTTGCCCCTGATATAGTGAATAACTCTTGGGGAGGCGGAAGAGATCAAGATGAATGGTATCGTGATGTAGTGAGAGCTTGGAGGGCTGCTGGAATATTCCCTGTGTTTGCGGCTGGGAATACCACGTGGGATAACCCTGGAGGGCCGGGATCTGTTAATGTTCCTGCAAACTATCCAGAATCATTTGCTGTTGGTGCGACGGACCAGAATAATAATTTAGCATCTTTTTCTTTATTAGGACCGTCTCCGTATAAGAAGATAAAACCAGATGTGACAGCCCCTGGCGCCGGTATCCGTTCCGCTTTACCGGGTAGCAGATATGGGAATGACTACGGAACCTCAATGGCCGCCCCAGCAGTTGCCGGAGTAGTTGCCCTATTATATCAGGCAGCCCCTGATTTATCTATTGATCAAATGACTGAGATTCTAAGGAACACAGCAAAACCTTTAACGGATAAAGATTATCCAAAACATCCAAACAATGGGTATGGTTATGGATTAGTACAAGCGATGCCAGCAGTGAATGCCGCACTAGCGGTTGGGAAAGAGCCGGTAACAAGAATTGCTGGTCACTCAAGATATGATACTGCAATTGAAGTAAGCAGGGATGGCTGGAATACTGCGAATACGGTTATATTAACACGTGGAGATAATTTTGCAGACGCATTAGCTGGCGTTCCGCTGGCATCTAAATTAGATGCGCCAATACTTTTAACGCATAGTAAAAAATTATATGCATCAACATTGCGTGAAATTAAGCGACTGCGTGCATCAAATGTTATCATTTTAGGTGGAGAAGTCGCGATTAAAAAAGCTGTTGCAGCTGAGCTGGAAAAGGCAGGCATTAAAGTACGCCGTATTTCAGGACACTCACGAACAGATACCGCAGCATTAATCGCCTCAGAGGTTTCGCCTAATGGTTCAAAAAAGGTAGCAATTGCAAATGGCTATGACTTCCCAGATGCTTTGTCAATTGCATCCTATGCAGCAAATGAAGGCATACCTATTCTGCTGACAGAAAGCACAAAACTGCCTGCAGGCACAAAGGCTTCAATCAACAAGCTGAAGGCTAAGGAAACGATTGTTGTTGGTGGTCCATTGGCTGTTAACCAATCACTTATGGCACAATTACCGAATGCTGTTAGAATAAGTGGACAGAGTCGCTATGACACAAATATTGAAATAGCAAAGCATTTTGGAATCAATAATAAACATATGTACGTAGCAACAGGTAAAAACTATGCAGATGCATTAACAGGAGCTGTATTAGCAGCCAAAAATAATAGTGCTATATTATTAGTGCATCAAACAATACCAGAAGTAACTGCGTCCTATATTAAAAACCAAGCGTTAGAGCGTTTGACAATTTTCGGTGGCGCCGTTGCAATTAAAGCAGAACAAGCAAATCAGCTAAAACAATTGCTTGCCAATTAATGAACAATAAACCCGTCTTTCTATCTGAAGATGGGTTTTTTCCCATTAGGTTTCATATAATTGGTCAAGTGGAATAAGTAAAACAACTTGTGCTAATTTTTAGTTAAAAACGCATTTAGTATAGTTTGTTGCTATTAATATAAACTGTGACTTGTTGCGATGTTAATTTAACTCACCGAACAGCCAAGAACCATAAGGTAGAGCTTCGGCAGCATTAAATCGCACTAAGAAAATCGTTCTGTATTTTGAGGAAAGCTCCTCTCCGCAGCTAAGATCAACAGCCGTAAGAGAGCGGAATTGCCAGTCCAATTAATGATGAGGTGGATACAGGCTTGTAACCCAACATCCGGCGGAAGAAATACACGTATACTCCTGCGGGAAGAAAAGCCTAGGTGAGGCTACGAAGTGCGATAGCACGAGTAGGCTCACCAGCTCCCCGCGGAAAGCGTAGTGTATTTCTGGAGCGACTGGTCTGTGAGCACTCATGACTCCAAAGTAGTTGGCAGTTTATATCGACTATAAAACATCAATAATCAATAAAGGAGTATGAACTTATGAAGAAATCAGGAGGTATTGCCTTAACTATCATCATAATATTAGGATTAATAGCAATCACCTATGTACTTGTGAATCAATCCAATGAGCAAGATACAACAGATGTGAACGACGAATCAGACCAAGCAGAACAAGACAATAACGAAGAGCAAAATGAGGGGGATGAGCTTGTGGACCAGCAAATAGTGAAAGCAGATAATGGTTTAACATTTCAATTATCGGAAGCTGGAGCAGCAGATAATGGTAAAGCATTTAACTATACCGTTACAAACGATGGTACAAAAGAAATCAAACTTAGCTTCACAACAAGTCAGCGTTATGAATATGAATTAAGAAACATAACAGAAGGGACCACTGCGAAATATTCGGATGGTCGTGCGTTTATGCAAGTGTTAGGAGATACGAAGCTTGCCCCAGGGGAAAGCGTTAGCTATGATATTAATTTACCGACTTTAAAACCAGCTGAATATAAGCTAACAGTTTATCTAGTAGCGAAAGATATTTCGGAATATAGTGTATCCCAATCATTTGTAATTGAGGAATAGAGTAATTGTCAATTCAGTGGAAGATTTCCTCATTCTTATTGGAGATTAGTTGAATAAACTGTACGTTAATGGGCAGTTAATTCCCAAGTCCTTAATCATAGATTAAGGACTTGGGAACTAGTTGTCTATTTATTTTGTAATGAAATAATAATTTGACTATTGTATCTATTAGAAATATAATTACCATGTAAAGATTATGTAATATGAACTTAATATTTGTAGAATGGGAGGGTCCTTTGCATGGTGTTAATCCTACAAAATAGCTGTCAATTAGTTAAGGATTAACTACGTGGTGAAAGTAAATTAAATAGAGGGGGAATACTTTTTGAAAACGATTGGAAAGTTATTAGCAGTGGTATTAGTACTTTTACTAACGTTCTCTAACTTTTCGGTAATATCTGCTAATCCAGTAAAGGTAGATCCAGTAGAACTAAAAAAAGAAGTAACAAAAAAAGAGAAGATTAAGAAGGAAGAACTGGACGAAATTTACAAGGAGTCTGATAAGGTAAGAGTAATTGTAGAAGTGCAAGGGGAACCTGCAATTACATACGCTACAGGTCAAGGAAAGAAATTTAGCGAGCTTTCAGAAGCAAAAAGAGAAGAATTACAAGCAGGTGCACTTAAAGCACAAGAAAAAGTAAAAAATGAACTTAGCAAGCAGAAATTGAATGTCGAATATAAAGAAAGCTTTACGACAGTTTTCAATGGCTTTAGTGGAATTGTTGAATATGGAAAAATTGAAGCAGTAGAAAAGCTACCTGGTGTTACAAATGTGACCATCAGTAATGAATATGAGCGTCCGAAAGTAGAACCTGACATGCGCTATAGTAAGGAACTAGTTGAAGCGCAAAAGACATGGGATGAGTATGGTTATGATGGCGAAGGAATGATTGTTGGTGTCATCGATTCCGGTGTTGATCCTAGTCATAAGGACTTTGTTTTAACAGATGAAAAAGAAGCAGTGTTAACGAAGGATTCTGTATTGGATTTCCGATATAAGGAAAATCTTCCAGGTAAATACTATACAGCTAAAGTACCATATGGTTATAACTATATGGATGAAAACGAAGAAATTCGTGATTTAGGACCAGGCGCTTCCATGCATGGTATGCACGTTGCCGGTACAGTTGGGGCTAACGGTGATGAAGAGAATGGTGGAATCAAAGGGGTTGCACCAGAAGCACAAATCCTAGCACTTAAAGTATTTGGTAATGATCCGAACATGGGTTCAACATGGGGAGATATTTATATCAAAGCTATTGATGATTCAATCATTTTAGGTGCAGATGTAATTAATATGAGCCTAGGTTCAACAGCAGAATTTGTAGATGAAACAGATCCTGAACAGCAAGCGATCAAAAATGCGGTTGAAAACGGCGTCCTAATGTCTATTTCAGCTGGAAACTCTGCACATTTAGGAAATGGATTTTATAATCCATATGCGTCAAATCCAGATATTGGAGTTGTAGGCTCACCAGGTCTATCTTATGACTCTCTACAAGTAGCTTCAGTAGAAAATACCCACATGGATATGGATGCACTAGAATTTGCATTTGGGGGAGAGACAGGACTTGCTCCATTCATGTCAGCGAGCAGTGTCCATCCAAATGATGATGGTGGCACGTTCGAAATTGAATTTGTTGGAACCGGTACAGCAAAAGACTTTGCAGGTAAAGATCTAACAGGTAAATTTGCAATTGTTGTTCGTGGAAATTCATTCGTAGACACTGCATACAATGCACAAGATGCTAATGCAGAAGGTGTGATTGTTTATAACCATTCAGATGGATGGGTAAGCATGGCATCAGAGCCGGATATTTTTATTCCACAACTATTCATGGCTAAAACAGATGGTGAATTATTAAAACAACAGCTGGATGCAGGAGAAACGGTTACTATTTCCTTTAATGGCGATGGTGTTACTACAGCAAATCCACTTGCAGATTCTATGTCAGACTTTACATCATGGGGGGTAACACCGAATCTTGATTTCAAACCTGAAATTACAGCACCAGGTGGAAATATTTTATCTACATTCCAAGATGATCAATATGGAACAATGAGTGGTACATCGATGGCTGCACCACATGTAGCTGGTGGTTCTGCACTTGTTCTGGAACGTGTGGACGAAGAATTTGATTTAGAAGGTAAAGCGCGTGTGGAAATGGCGAAGAATATTTTGATGAATACAGCTGAGCCAGTAATTGATAAAGGGACAATTAACGAGATGTTAGGTAATGAGATTCCTTATTCACCACGCCGTCAGGGTTCGGGTATTATGCAGCTTCACAAAGCAATCTCAACGCCTGTTGTTGTAACTGAAAAGAAAACAGGCGAAGCTAAGGTAGCATTAAAAGAAGTTGGCGATAAATTTACCTTTACGTTAGAAGCTAAGAATTACAGTGATGAAGAATTAAGCTATGATGTTGCTTCGAATGTTCAAACAGATTTATCTCTATTTGGTACGTTAGGTTATGCAGCGGATGAGCTTGAATCAGCAGAGCTACAAGCTGATGTTAAAATCAATAATGGAAAATCGACTGTTAAGATTCCAGCTGGAAAGACTGCGTCAATAAAAGTTGAAGTTGATTTGTCAAAAGCAAAAGTATTAACTGTTGATGATAATGGAAACTTTACGAATTTAGATCCAAATGAAGTCTTCCCTAATGGATATTTCGTTGAAGGATTTGTAACATTGACTGATGCAGCTGCAGATGAATTACCAAATCTATCTGTACCATATGTCGGATTTGCAGGTGATTGGAATACGCCACCGATTCTAGATGAATTAGCTTACGACGGAAATGATTCATTCTATGAAGAGGCAGCAATGCTTTATGATGGCAATGACGGTTATTATTATCTTGGTTATGATCCGTTAACAGGTGAGAATTTAACGAAGAATATTGCAATCTCACCAAATGGTGATGGTGCGAATGATGAAATTATTCCACTGTTATCATTCTTACGTAATGCGAAGAAAGTAGAATATAGTGTTCTGGATAAAGATAAGAAATCCCTGCGTAAAATTAAATCAGAAAGCAATATTATAAAGAATTACTTTGATGCTGGTGCGGCTTTACCATTCAGACTAAATCCAAATATTTTCTGGGATGGTACCGTTAAGAATAAAGTAGTTGCTGACGGACAGTACTACTTGGAAATTGCAGCGACAATCGATTATGAAGGAAAAGAAGCACAAAAGCTCCAAGTACCTGTAATCGTCGATACTATAGCACCTAAATTGAATGCTAATCTGAAGGATAATAAAGTAACATTTAGTACTTCAGATGAACGTTCTGGAGTGTCATATATTGAAGTAGTCGTAAATGGGAAAACGCATGAAATTTTACCAGCTACTGCTAAAGAATATACATTCACTAAAAAGATTGGACCAAAAGATGGTGTTACTTTAGTTGCAGTTGACAATGCTGGAAATAGCAAAGAAGCAGAAGTACAAGAACAACTTAATCCTAATATCCCAGTAATTGATGTTTGGTCTCCTGAAACATTTGGAATCTATGATACTAGTGAAATTGAAGTATTCGGTACTGTTGCAGCTGATCACAAAATAGTTGAATTTACTGTAGAGGGAGAACCAGTAGAATTAGAAGAGATTGAAAAAGGCTTTTACCTCTTTGACACCTTTATTGAATTTGAAGATGGGGACCATCCGTTAAATATTTATGCTAAAGATGAAAAAGGGAATGAAACGTCACTATCAAATAGCAGATTGTTCTTTGTCGATACAACAGCACCTGGCCTTAAGGTGAAATCACCAGGTTTTGTAGATCATAAGACAAAATCAGCTAAGATTGTTGCACAGCTTACAGACAACTTTGATGAATTAACTTATACAATTGATGGCAATGAAGAATTCGCACAACAGATGTCTGGCGAAAAGATGAAAGCTATTAGTAAAGAAGTAACGACAGAAGTATCGCTTGAACCAGGTGAAAATGTATTTAACCTAGAAGTAGTGGATATCGCGGGTAACACGACAACGAAAGAGGTAACCATTTATCGTGCTACATCTGCTGAAGATCAAGCAGCATCACGTATCTTTGGAACATCCCGTTACGATACAGCGGTGGAAGTAAGTAAGGATGGATGGGATTCTGCGGATACTGTTATCCTTGCACAAGGAAAAGAATTTGCAGATGCGTTAGCTGGTATTCCGTTGGCAGAGAAGTATGATGCACCGTTATTATTAACACAACCAACGAAATATACAGAAGTAACGAAGGCAGAAATTGAACGTTTGGGTGCAACTACTGTGTACCTGCTTGGGGGCGAAGTAGCAATCAGTGCTGATGTTGAAGCAGAATTAACGAAGCAAGGACTTGAAGTTATTCGACTTGCTGGTCATTCACGCGTCGATACTGCAATCGAAATTGCGAATGAAGTAGTGGAAGAAGGTTCAAGTGAACAAGCAGTACTTGTTAATGGCTACAACTTCCCTGATGCTCTATCTGTTGCATCATATGCAGCACAAGCGGGAATACCAATTCTATTGACACAAACGAATAAACTTCCAGAAGCGACAGATCAGTTACTTGAAGATTTAAATGTTAATGAAACACTAGTAATTGGTGGACCTGTAGCAGTTTCTGAAAAGGTAGCAAAACTTGTTCCAAATCCGGAAAGAATTAGTGGACACTCTCGTGAAGATACAGCTGTAGCAGTTGCTGAATACTTTGATGTAGATGCGGCTAAATACTATGTAACAACTGGTGCTGATTTCCCAGATGCACTAACAGTTGCAGCGCGAGCAGCTAAAGATAATACAGGAGTTCTTCTTGTAAGAAATTCTGTATCTAAAGGAGTTAGCACGTTTATTACTGCAAATGACATTGATTGGATCAAAGTAATTGGTGGACCGCTAGCAGTAAGTGATAAAATCCTAAAAGAACTGAACAAATTATTAGACTGATTGACAGCTTCATAGTTTACTTGGTAAAGACTCCAGAGCAAATCTGGAGTCTTTTTATTAAGCTCATTTTTGTTAGTTAATAGAACGCAGGCGATATTTCTGCAGAAATCGACATTTGTGCTATTTAGAATAACTTCCATTCAATATTTTCGACAATATTTTACTAGAAAGTAACGGTTTATTGCAAACGTATTATTCTAATTTGATTATAGTAGTATCCATATTAACGAAAAAAATCATCAACTGTATATTAACAATGAATGAAATCTTTGCTATTATTAATAGTATAAATCTAAGAATCTACGAATTTTTTAATAATTCGTTACAGAACACTATAAATCGACATAATACTAGATGACAATTCTAGAGGAATAGATTTAGAAAAAGTTAGATGACAATTTCATAGGAGGAAAAAATGAAGAAAATAAGCTTAGCAGTGGCGCTGTCACTTATCATGCAAATAATCTTTTTACAATCACCAGTCGCTGCAGAGAGTACGAATCAGAGTGAGCAATCAGACGTAGATAATACTACGGAAACTCAAAAAGAAGCGTACAATGAATTTGGAATTAAGATTGGTACAGAAGTTTATGGGGAAGACATCAGTGAGTTAAGTGAAGAGGAATTACAATACATACCAGAGGGCTGGCGTGACGGCATTTTTGATGATAGCCATCACGAAACGGAAGAAGAACCGGCTGCTACTTTGAATGCATCCTATCCAGATGTGAATAATTATATAAAGAATATGAAGCCAGTTAATATTGAGTATAACCATATTAGTCACCTGACGAAATTTCATTATCGTGGAGGGTATGGTGCTGTAGAAGGTGTCGTAGCACATGAGACAGCAAATGATCGTTCAAATATTAATGGTGAAATAAGTTGGATGAAACAAAATCATAAGAATGCTTTTGTCCATGCCTTTGTCGATCATAACCGCATTATTGAAACACACCCAACACAATATGGCGCATGGGGTGCGGGTCGTCATGCGAATAAACGATTTGTCCATGTCGAACTAGTGCGAGTTGATAATTTTGACCAATTTGCTCGTTCCATTAATAATTACGCATACTATGTTGCTAAAGTTTTACAAGATTATAATTTAGGTGTAACAGATGCTGAGAATACAGGTAAAGGTACGTTATGGTCCCATCGAGCAGTTTCCGAGCATCTTGGTGGTACGAATCATGTAGATCCACATGGATATTTCGCAAGATATGGCTATAAATGGAATGATTTTGTTACATTAGTAACTTCTAAGTACAATGAAATGAATGTTCCTAGAATTTCTGGCCATAGCCGTTATGATACAGCAGTAGCAATCAGTCAAGATGGATGGAAAACTGCAAACTCGGTTGTCGTCGCTCGTGGTGATGACTACGCTGATGCACTAGCGGGAGTTACCTTAGCGAAGAAGTATAATTCACCATTATTACTAACGCAATCTAACAAGTTTACGGATGTAACGAAAAAAGAGATCCAGCGATTAAAAGCTACTAATATATATATTCTTGGTGGTGAGCTGGCGGTAAGTAAATCGGTTGAAAATGAAATGAAGAAATTAGTTCCTAGAGTAAAACGAATTAGTGGGGGCTCTCGTGTAGAAACTGCTGTGGCTATTGCCAAAGAAGTAAAGAGTAGTGTCCGGACAGCAGTAGTAGTTGACGGTTATGATTTCCCAGATGCTCTGTCCGTTGCATCTTATGCAGCACAACGAGGAATGCCAATTCTATTAACACAAAATAATAAGTTGCCTGGACAAACGAAGCAGGCGTTAAAAGATTTAAGAATAACAAATACTTTGGCAATTGGTGGTAACTTAGCAATTAATGATAATGTATTTAAACAACTTCCAAAACCAGTAAGAATATCTGGACAAAATCGTTATGAGACGGCAGTGAAGGTTGCAGAATATTTTAATGCTAAAAATAAACATTATTATATTACAACAGGATTAGAATTCCCTGATGCGCTCTCAAGTGCTGCATTAGCTGCTAAGGAGGGGACAGGCATTTTATTGGTAGGTACAAGTATACCAAAACCTGTCGATACATTTATTACGAGAAATAGAATTAATAATTTTACGATTGTTGGTGGAACGACGATAATTCCGCCAAAAGTCCAGCAAGCATTGTCAAGATACTAATTGATGACAAAAACAAAGACAGGATTCTCTTTTACAGAGAATCCTGTCTTTTAACTAGAACCTATTCTTATTTCAATTCACATAGCAAGCGAAGCCACGTTCTGTGAAACGTTTGCGGTCTGTCACTTAATTAGTTTCTCCATATGCAGAAGCTTCATAAAATCTATCATCCTCATACGATGATGATGCGATTTCTAAGTGGTCCTTAAGCACTGCTTTCACTTCATCAAGTGAAGCTTCATCTACTATCTGATAACTAACACCATTAATCGTTTCCGGATATGTTTCCAATTTCAATTTATCGATTTTACTCGTGCTGAAATTGGAATACTCTTTAGCGAAACCAAGCACTTCACTGATTCGCATATTCGTTTCAACATTGTTTCCAACTTCTCTAGCTAAGTCATCTATTTTAGTTACTGTACCAACGGATAGGGCTTTACTAATAATCGCTTGGATTACTTCTTGCTGTCTTTCGTTTCTGCCTATATCGCCTCTTGGATCCTCATATCGCATCCGAGCATAAGCTAATGCATATCTACCATCTAATTCCATTTCGCCCTCATAGAATTGCAGTTTCTCCGCTTTACGATCATCACTGTTTTGTTGGAAATCGAATGGGACATCGACTGTAACACCGCCTAGAATATCAATTACATTTTTAAATGCATCAAAATTAACGGTAGCATAGTAATCAATTGGAATATCTAAAAAGTTCTCTACAGTTTCAATCGTCATTTTCTTTCCACCGAAAGAGTGTGCATGGGTAATTTTATCTTGAATACCTCTACCTGTAATCTCGACTAGTGTATCCCTTGGTATACTTAATAGCTTAAGTCTTTCATCATCGGGATTAAATGTAGCTATCATTAAAGTATCTGTACGACCATTCTGTCCATTTGTAGAATAATCTTCTACTCCCATCAGTAAGACAGATACAGGATCTTTACTTATTGAAACAACCTCTTCACGCAGGTCTGATTTTTCTCTACCTAAATCATCATAAGACTCACTTGCAGCTTGTAGGGTTTGAATCGCCATATACCCACCAAAACCGACTAACACAAGAAACATTAGGATTACGATAAATAAAATACGACGTAATCTCTTTTTCTTTTTTGTTTTACGTACTAATATACGACCCATCGTATTTCTCCTTTAACTCCGTAAAATGTTTATCTTATTAATTATAATTACTACTTACTTTAATTGCAATACAAACTAAGACATAACTATTATAAATGATTGATGTTAAGGATAGGTTACAATTATAAGTAAAATAAAAGTAATTTACCTTATATTAGAGTTCATACGGGTTTTTTCTAAAGACATTTTGTTTAATTGTTGTACTGGATATTCCGTTCGTTCGGGGTAAATATACAACGTCGCAATAATCTTGTAAATAATCAAATTTACCTTTCCAATCGTCACCCATTACGAAAATATCGATATTGTATTTTTGGATATCTGCAACCTTTTGTTCCCAAGAATATTCTGGGATAACAAAATCAACATATCGAATCGATTCTAATATTAGTTTACGATGCTCAAAAGAATGGTATGCCTGCTTTCTTTTTTCTTGATTAAATTCATCGGTAGAAATACCTACCGTAAGATGGCCGCCCATCCCCTTTGCCCGCCTCAGTAGATGAATATGGCCAACGTGGATTAAATCAAAAGTGCCATACGTGATAATCTTCATCGTGGTTTATTCCTCCAAATAGCGCGACATTGATTAAATAATACCACATATTACGTCTAAATTTGATATATTATTAATAAATATAATAAAATTTGTGGGAGCAAAAGGATGTTAATAAATGGAAAACGAAATAAAGATTGCGTCAATTAATGTTAATAATCTAAGCAAAAAGAATCTATTACACTATCATCTTTTTTCGCGATTGAATCTGCAACAAAAATGTATGGTTGTTTTAGCAAATTCTGAACTGCTTCTAGAAACGAAGGAAAATCAAGCGTATAAGGCGGTAATCGAGCAAGCAGATTATGTGCTGCCAGCAAGCAAAGGATTGATTCTTGCTGCAAAAAAGCGAAAAAAAGCATTTCATGAACAAATCGATAGTGAAGAATTAATGATAGATTTACTTAAATTTGCTGAAGTTCAAGGGCTAAGCTGTTATTTTTTAGGTGGAAAAGATTATATTAATGAGAAACTTATTTTAGAGATAGAGAAGCGATTTCCAAAACTATCCGTCGTGGGTCATCGTCACGGGACATTTGATCTTAATGATCCACAAATAGTGAAAAATGTACAGGAAGCAAATGCTGATATTGTTTTTGTATCGTTGAAGGGAAATAGGCAGGAGCAGTGGATTGCAAATACATTCGGTAGCTGCAACAAAGGGTTATTTATCGGAGTTGGCGAGAGCTTTGATATTTTAGCAGGAGAAATGAAACGTATTCCCGACCAATGGAGAAAATTAAATTTAGCTTGGATATATCGAATACTTATCAAACCTTCTACTATTAAGAATGCAAGTAAAATTCAGAGAATCATAACACAAATTTTGCTGGGAAAAGACTAGATGTTAGGCTACTTTCTTAAATCCAGATGACGCACATTACGATTAGGTGACTGGCACTCCTTGAATTTTATTCAAAATTATTATTTGAAAGTTGCGTAATAATATAGCAAGGAGTTGAGTATAAAGGCATGAATGCACTATCTTTTAAAATGACGATTTAGTTGCGCTTCAACGAAATTACGCTGTATTATTTTTGCAACTGTATTGCCTTTTTTGCTAATCGGTCTGCATTTTTATTATTGCTTTCAGGAATCCATTTAATAAAAAAGTATGGAAAATGACTTATTTCTTCTCTAATAGTTTCTAGTAAAGGGAGGAATGTTTTATTTTTTGTGAAGTCATTTTCGATAACATCCACTACTACTTGTGAATCGGATCGTAACGATATAATCTCATTTGGAAACGTTCCCTTGCATATTTCCAGTGCTTTGATAACCGCATGAAATTCCGCCTCGTGATTGGTTAGATTCTCTAGAGGGAATGTATATTCATAGCTTTTCCCGTTCGCTTTAATATAGATACCGGCTCCACTAAGTCCCAAATTGCTATTTGATGCGCCATCCGTATAAACTTCAATCAACTTGACCCCACCTTTACCCGCTTATCATATTACCATTTTACACTAAAAATATTATTCCTCATATTCCTTAGTTACTATAGGGAAAAAAGCGATGTTATCTTCCTCAATAAACTTAAAAAATAGAAACAAGTAATTCACCAAGTTCATATATTCACGAAATAATACCACACTAACAGAGGCTGCGAAGCTAGTCCATTCCTTTAAATTATATAAAGTTTTTTTAACACAAAACTAAAGATAAATTAACAATCAACGTACTTGGATAGGTATAAAGACAGAATCGCAACTCATAATAAAATAAAGCCCCAAATGTGGCAAGTGTAAGGGAAAAACGATTATTTTATCCATAAATGACAATTTCTTCAAAAATCAAGTGAAAATATAATAGGTTCTATTGAACTAGTTCCAAAGTAATGAACCCTCCGAATGATTGATGAAACGGTAAATTGACACGAAATTTAATGATACTTATACTTAAATCGAATTGATAGAATACTAGAAAATTAAAGGGTCTGACCCTAAAAGGAGAGCTTAATCAAAATGAGTAAAGCTATATGGAGAAGGTTACTGAGTTTCCTATCGGTATTCACACTCGTAATTAATTTGCTGCTACCAACACTGCCAATTGTCGCAAGTGCGGAAACAGTAGATTCATCGGATTTAATTATTTCGGAATACATAGAGGGAAGCAGCTTTAATAAAGCAATCGAGCTTTATAATGGCACTGATCAGGCAATAAATTTAAGCGAATACACGCTTGAGCTTTTTGCAAATGGAGCGACTTCAGCTAGCCAAAAATTAAAGCTGGAAGGTACATTAGCAGCTGGAACAGCCTATGTTTTATATCATAATCAAGCAAATGATGCAATAAAAGCAAAGGGCGATTTTGCGAACAATAGCGTTATTAATTTTAATGGTGATGACGCAATTGTACTTAAGAAAGCGGATAATGTAACAGACTCGATTGGTCAAGTTGGCAAACGAATTGAAAACTTAAAAGACGTTACTTTAGTAAGAAATAGCAATATTACAACAGGTGATAAGATTATTGACGATGCCTTTGACCCAGCAATCGAATGGACAGCATTCCCTAAAGATGATGCATCGAATTTAGGAAAGCATACAATAGATGGTGCTGCACCTGAAGACCCTAATGAGCCGGGAAATCCAGTTGGCGTCATGTCCATTGTGGATGCACGCAAACAAGCGACTGGCGATGTTAAGGTAAAAGGAATTGTCACAGCGAAATTAAAAAACACCGTTCATTTTCAAGATGAAACAGCTGCACTTGCGATTTACCCGAGCTCATTAGATGTGAAAATTGGCGATGAAATTACGGTTTCAGGTACTCTTAGTGCATACAATGGTTTATTGCAATTACAAAATGTCTCCATTGAAGGGGAAGCAAAGCAAGTCGGTGTACCAGATGCAATCGTATTAACTGGCGAACAGCTTAATGAAGAAAATGAGTCGAAATTAGCATCAGTGAACAATATTACAATTGAAGATGTTCAGGAAGGCAATGGCTGGGCAAATTATACAGCAACTGATGGAACGGAATTTATCGTGCGTGATGAAAGAGGTACCCTCGGCTTAGAAGCAGGAAATACGTATGATTCGATTACAGGAATTGTTCAGGAGTTCAATGGTGCATTCCAAATCATTCCTAGAAATACAGCAGATATCATTGCAGATGAATCAGCAGTTCAGGCAGTAACAGCTACACCTGGTGCGGGCACGATGCCGACAGGAACAGAAGTAACGTTAGCAACAGGAACAGAGGGAGCAACGATTTACTTTACTACAAATGGTGATGAGCCAACAGAAGAAAGTGTTATATACAAGGAACCAATCGTGCTTGAGCAAGATACGACAATTAAAGCAATCGCCGTAAAAGAAGGGCTGAAAGCAAGTAATGTTGCATCATTTGCATATAAGGTTTTCGATCAGGAAGCTGGAATGCAAATCCATGATATTCAAGGTGAATCACATGAGTCACCGTTAAAAGGAACATTTGTAAATGATATTCAAGGTGTTGTTACGTATACGTATAAAATTGGCAGCGGCAACTATTTCCATTTCCAAACACCAGATAATTTAGCAGACGACAATCCAAAAACGTCGGAAGGTATCGTTGTATATACTGGAAATAAAGCTGGAAATGTGGAAGTTGGTGATTTGGTTAGCGTATCAGGTACTGTTGATGAGTACCATATCGATGGTTATAACGATACTAAACAAGAAACCGATTTATCTGTCACACAAATTAATGCTAGAGATGATCGTGGTGGAATTGTAGAAACTGTAAAGAGTAATGTAGGGATGCCAGCACCGATTATAATAAATGAAGAGAATCTTCCATCCGAAGTTATCGACAATGACAGCTTTGCAGTATTTGATCCTGAAGAGGATGCGATTGACTTCTGGGAAAGCTTAGAAGGAATGCTAGTTGAGGTTGGTACAGTGAAGGCTGTTGCACCACAAGAGCATGGCGACTTAATCACCGTTCTGGAAAACAGAGAAACAAATACAATTCATGGTGGTGTGAAGTTAACAGAAGAAACAGCGAATCCAGACCGCATCCAATTCAAGCTGTATGATAATAACGAGGCAAGAGATTTTGAAGTAGCAACTGGCGATGAATTTACCGGTCCAATTACAGGTGTTGTCAATTATGGCTTCCAAAATTATAAGATTTATGCTGATTTAGAAGAGATGCAGGCTAAATTTGTAAAAGGAGAAACAACACCAGAAACAACCACAATTGAAAAAGAAGAAGACAAATTAACGGTAGCATCTTATAACTTGGAAAACTTCTCAAACAATAAAGCATCATCATCCGATGATAAAGCTAGAAAATTAGCACGAGCATTTGCGAAAGATATGCAAAGTCCTGATATTATCGGTGTTACTGAAGTGCAGGATAATAATGGGCAGGATGCAGGAGATTCAGCAGCAAATGAAAGCTATGAGCGTTTAATTCAAGCGATTGTTGATGCCGGCGGAGTTCAATACGAATATGCCAATATTGATCCAGTGAATAATGCAGATGGTGGGGCACCAAATGCCAATATTCGTGTTGGTTTCTTGTACAACCCAGAGCGTGTGACATTAACAGAGGGTATGCCTGCAGGTGACGCAACAACAGCAGTTGGCTATAAAGATGGAAAATTAACACATAATCCAGGACGAATTGATCCAAAAAATGATGCGTTTAATAACAGTCGTAAGCCTTTAGCAGCTCAATTTGATTTCCAAGGTGAAAGTGTTATCGTTATTGCCAATCACTGGAATTCAAAATCTGGGGATACGCCATTATTTGGCTCTACCCAACCACCAGTTTACGACAGTGAAGTACAGCGTAAGAAAATCGCTACAATCGTAAGTAATTTCGTAACAGATATTAAGAATCAAAATCCAGAAGCAAATATCGTATCTGTCGGTGACTTTAATGATTATCAGTTTACAGATGCACTCAAGATTCACGAGGGCGAGCACATGACGAATATGATTAATAAAGTTGAAGATCAGGATCGTTATACGTATCTTTTCCAAGGAAATTCACAAGTGCTCGATCATATTTTAGTTTCGAATAACATAGTCGAAGAAACAGAGATTGATATCCTTCATATCAATGCAGACTTTACTGATATGGCAGGACGTGCAAGTGACCATGATCCGGTAATGGTTAAGCTGGATTTAGCTACAGAAGACGCTGAGAATCCTGACGAACCAGAAGAGCCTGAAAATCCAGAGGAACCAGCACCGACTGAACCTGAGAAAGAATATGATTTTACAAACTTAGAAGCAAAAGAACTCGTACTGCATGATAAGAGCGTATCAATTACAGTTGACTCCAATTCCAAAATTAAAAAAGGCATTGAATTTACTGGCGAATACGCGGAATTTCATGGAGATGGATTTACTAAGACGGAAGTAATCATCAATCCAAAGAAAGCAGGAGCGATTATTGACTTCAAGGGAACAGAAATGAAAAAAGTAACAATTAATGGGAAAAATGTTACTGAAATAAGAGGCTTTGAAAACATTGACAAGATGAACTTTAAAAAAGGTGCTGATCGAGACAAAATCATTTTTCGAGATTCTAATGGGAAGATGATTGTAGAAGAAATTGTACCAAAAGAAAAACAGGATTATGGCAATATTAAAACAGGGAAATTGAACATTAAAAATAAGAGTGTTGCGATCACACTCGGTGAGAACGCAAAGGTGAAAAATGGTATTGAGTTTACCGGAGATTATGCCGAATTTTATGGTGATGGTTTCAAGACTAATACGGTAACGATTAAGCCGAAAAAAGCAGGAGCCATCATTGATTTCAAAGGTACTGAAATGAAAAAAGTAATAATACAAGGGGAAAATGTTTCACAAATAAGAGGTGCAGAAAACGTCCATGAATTTGCATACAAAAAAGGTGCAAATGCAGACGACATCTTATTTATTGACACAATGGAAGAACCCGAACCACCAGTAAATAATCCACCAGCATTAACGACACCTTTTGAAAATAAAAAGGTGAATGCAGGAAACAGCATCGCGTTAACATTAACCGATTATTTTTCAGATGCAGATGGTGACAAATTAACATTTACTTCTACAATGGGAGAAATTGATTCAGATACTCTAACACTTAAGCTTGAGGAAGGCAGCCATATCGTAGCTATCACAGCTACAGATGGAACAGAAAGTATTACTGAATCGTTCAGTGTAACGGTTGAAGCAGCTGAAGCGGAAGTACCGCATGCAGATTATTATGCAAGTGCGATTGGTAAAGAAGGAAAAGCTTTAAAAGAATCTTTACATGAAATCATCGATGACCATCACGAGCTTTCTTATAATGAAGTATGGGATGCATTAAAAGTGACGGACGAAGACCCGAATAATTCGAATAATGTAATCCTTCTCTATTCTGGTGAATCACGCGCTAAGAATAAAAATGGTGGCATGGTCGGTGACTGGAATCGTGAGCATACTTGGGCAAAATCTCATGGAGGCTTTGGGACAAGTAAGGGGCCAGGTACAGATATCCATCACCTTCGTCCAACGGATGTACAAGTAAACAGCTCAAGAGGAAACCTTGATTTCGATAATGGTGGAAATGCTGTGAAAAATTGTGCTGATTGTAAACGTGACGGAGATTCCTTCGAACCACCGAATGAAGTTAAAGGTGATGTCGCTCGAATGCTATTTTATATGGCAGTGCGGTATGAAGCAGGCGACAGAGTAGATTTAGAATTGAATGACCGTGTAAACAATGGGAGTAATCCATTCCATGGAAAAATTTCCGTTCTGCTTGAATGGCATGAACAAGATCCTGTCAGCGAATGGGAAATAAACCGCAATAACAAGATCCAAGAATTCCAAGAAAACCGCAATCCATTTATCGATAACCCTGGATGGGCAGAGGATATTTGGGGAGAAGCACGATAAAAAATAGATATGTAAAAATGCAGTTCCTTCCTTGTAGGAACTGCATTTTTTTACATCGAAAAAATCTTTTGAAAAAATCTTAAATTATGTTTTAAAAATAACGTTAAATCAACATTTTATTAACAATTGATTGCTATTATAAAATTATCTATAAAGTGAACGGTATTATTAAAATTTGCTGAACAATAGAGGAGGGTTATTATGGAAAATCCTAATTATAACTGGAATAATTTAAGTATGGAGCATGTACTGAATATTAGAGATGAGGAATCAGATCCGATCGAGTGGCATGATCCGAAAGAATATCCATTTCAAGTTAGTGGCTTTGCATGGTTTAAACAGGAAAAGTTGTATCGGCGTATGCCTTCCCTGCCAAAAAATAAGCTCCCTTTATGTGTAAAAGAATTGGCAAATTGTACTTCGGGCGGGCAAATTCGTTTTAAAACAGATTCAGTGAAACTTGTAATCAAAGCAAGGCTTTCTGGTGTGGTTGATATTGGTCATATGCCGGCAGCAGGTCAATCTGGCTTTGATGTTTATATTGGAGAGCCTGGACAGCAGCATTTCCTTGCAACGGCAATTCCGCCGATTTTTGAGAAAACCTACGAAGCGACCCTTTGGGATTTCCCTAGCTCCTCCAGCCAGCTTAGAGAAGTAACAATAAATTTACCATTATATCAAGGAATCGAGGATTTATTGCTAGGAGTCGAGCCAGAAGCTATAATTGAGGCGCCAACTCCTTATATATCGGATAAGCGTGTGTTATTTTATGGTACATCTATCACGCAGGGGAGTAGTGCAAGCAGGCCAGGGATGTCCTATACAAATATTTTAAGCAGAAGATTCCAGCTTGAGTTTATTAATCTTGGATTTTCGGGGAGTGGCAAAGGAGAGCAAGAGGTTGCCATGGCAATCAGGGATATCGAAAATCCTGCTTGCTTGGTGATCGACTACGAAGCAAATGTTTCGCCAGAAGAATACGAAACAACATTGGTTTCTTTTATTGAAATCTATCGGGAGTATCACCCTCTTATTCCAATTATCGTAATGTCGCGGATTCCACACGCAATGGATATTTTCCCGGATCAAAATTTAGAAACGATGAGACGAAGAAATCATTCGAAAAAAGTAGTAGAACAGTTCAAGCAAGATGGTGATGCACGAATAAGATTTGTGGATGGTTCGAGATTGCTTGGAATGCGCTGGCATGAAGGTACCGTTGATGGCGAACATCCAAATGACTATGGATTTATGAAAATGGCAAATGGTTTGGAAGCATCTTTATGGTCAACTTTGAAAAGCGTTGGGGTTATGTGAGGAGAGCTTTTGAGTAATGTAGAACAAATTGTAAATTCGATATAAAGGGGAGTGACAAGGCACTCCTCATTATACTTACTCTATAATATCAATCCATTTATAATTATCCGAGCTCACTGGATAAGTAATCAGATCTTTTATATAATCTTTTTGCATGTAAGAAATACCCTCTTGATATAGTGGAAGAAGTACTGCATTCTCCTCAATCAGCAATCTTTCTGCCTTTAATAATGCTTCCCAGCGCTCCTCTGGATAATAGGATAAATTTGTTTTCGAATCATGTATATGCTTATCGTACTCTGGATCGGCATAACCCGTATGGTTTCCTGGGCTATCCGTATAGTACAGATTTAAATAGGCGAGCGGATCCCGGTAATCTCCGAGCCAGCCAGTAATAATCAGTTCATAATCCTGTCCAACATTTGCTGCAATGCTCGCTTTTGGCGTTAAATTTCTTATATTGATTGTCAAACCAGGAAGTTTCGATTCCATTTGATATTTAAGATTTTCTGCCAATTTTTTTGACTCTGAGGAATCCTTGCCTATTAATGTGAATTCAAGTTCTGTCTTGCCTAATTCTTCCAATCCCTTTTGCCAATACCCTAGTCCCTTTTCAAGATTGAATTCCGTAAGATCACCATTTTCCGTACGGAAGTCTTCGCCAGTCGCTGGATTTTCTGCTAATCCTTTTGGTACATATGCATTTGCCACAATTGATCCATTATTTAATAATGCATCAACAATAATTTGTTTATCAATTACAATGTTAAGGGCTTTGCGGATATTCAAGTTTGCCAGATCCGTTGTTTCTCCATCTTTTCCTTGGTTCATTTTCAAATAAGCAACAGCACCTGTAAGCGTCGTAGCAAATTCATCTTCCCCTTGAAATTGTTTCACATTATCACTTGTTAATTCGACGCGGTCAAGCTGTCCTTTTAAGTATAAATTTACTGCTGTTTCTGAATCTTTTACAACGTTTACTTCGATACTGTCTACATTTACTGCATCCTTGTCCCAGTATTGGTCATTTTTTTCGTAATTCCATGAAAGGTCGGTACTCTCCCAATTTGAAAGTACGAAGGGGCCGTTAAACAAGGTATGTTCACTATCTGTTGCATACTTATCCCCTTGTTCCTCAATAAATTCCTGTTTTTGTGGCATGAATGTTGCAATCGTTAACAACTCTTTGAAAAATGGCGCAGGATTTTCAAGTGTTACTTTTAATGTTTTATCGTCAAGAGCTTTAACGCCTAATTCATCTACAGGTTTTTCCCCGACTAAAATCTCTGTTGCATTCACAAGAATTTCTTCGAATGTTGGTCCGTATGCTGCACTTGTCTCTGGATCTACAGCTCTTTTCCAAGAGTACTCAAAGTCATGCGCAGTAACAGGTGATCCATCAGACCAAACGGCATCCTCCCTTAATGTAAAAGTCAGAACCTTTCCATCCTTCGTGACTTCCGGTTCTTTCGCTGCTAGTGCCAATTGTGGTTCACCATCTTTATCCAAACGATATAATCCTTCAAATACTTGATTGATTACATTAAAGCTGAAATCATTATCCGCTAATGTAGGATCAAGTCCAGGAATTTCCCCTGCAGCACTTAGTCGAACCACTTTCTCTTTGGTAGTAGCTTTTGAATCTGTATTTGATTCAGATGTTGATTCTTTACTTTCATCGGTAAAGCTGCATGCAGCAAGTACGAACGAAAGGATAATTAAAACGGCTATAAATTTTTTTATGTATTTCATTTACACTTTTCCCCCATCCTATAAGTAAGTAATCTGCAACTTTTATTATCTTATCGATAAAAGTTCTAATAGTAAAATTATTCAATTGGATTACTTGGTTTAATGTTTTGATTCGAAAAACGTATAGGTGAGTGACAGGCACCAAAAATATGTTATATTATATTTCTGAAAAAAAACAAACAAATACTGGAGGCAATATATATGTTTAAAAAACTGTTTGGTAAGAAAGAACCGGAAAAATTCGTATCCCCATTAACTGGTGATCTTATCCCAATAACAGAGGTTCCCGATGATGTATTTGCAGGGAAAATGATGGGAGATGGATTTGCAATCATCCCAAAAGATAACACAGTTGTTTCCCCTATTGCTGGTAAAGTTATTAATATTTTTCCTACAAAACACGCTATCGGTATCATGTCAAATGATGGTCGTGAAATATTGATTCATGTTGGAATAGATACCGTTGAATTAAATGGAGAAGGCTTTGAGACGTTAGTAGGCATTGATGACTCTGTTGAAGCTGGTCAACCACTGTTGAAAGTTGATTTCGATTATATCGGTAAAAATGCAACATCCGTTATTACACCAGTCATTTTTACTAACTTAAATGAGGGTGAGACAGTAACATTAGAAAAACAAGGTGCTGTTGAACGAGGAGCTGAAGGTATTATTTCAATAAAATAAAGTGAACCTTTTGCAGAGGATAAAAGTAAAGAAGATCAACAAAGCTGTTGATCTTCTTTAACCATAAAGGTTGATTGCTTTTAATGTTTTTTTACGACTCTTCATTAAATCCTCATTACTCAATAATTTATAAGTTAATAAGTCCAATAAAAATAAACCAGGTATCTGCGTATTAATAAATTTCTCATCATCTATGTATTTATAACTTGAAATGAGAACAATCTCATCTGCAAGCGCCGTTAATTCTGTGTCATGATAGTTCGTTACGATGATTGTTCCTGCTTGATTATCCTTTGCTAGTCTTGCCGAATCAATGACGCATTTTGTTTGACCAGAGTTTGAGAAGCAAATTAATAAATCATCCTTTTTTAATAAAGCACTTTTCATAAGCATCCCATGTGGATCTGTTGTTGATTTAGAAGATATCCCCATACGTTCAATTCTGCTATTAAATTCATTTGCAATTAATCCTGAGTTACCAACTCCGCAAAACAAAATATTATTGGCATCTTTCATTTGTTCAACAATTCTGCTCGTTTGTTCTTCTGTAATGAATTGCTGTGTTGATTTTAATATAGTTTCATAATAGTTATAAATAATCTCAAATGATTCCCCTGTTTTATTCTGTTCCATTGAATTATTTTTAACTAAGGAATATTTCATTTGCTGAAATGAATCAAAATCTACCTTTTGGCAAAACCTAGTAATGCTTGCTGGCGATACTTGAATTTCTTCAGCTAAATCAACAATGGTTTTATCTATTACCGTATGTTTATTCGCATTTAAATAACTTATAATTTTATGGTCATTTCCAGTTAATAATGAGTTGTATTTTTGAATTCTATTTTCGAAATTCATCTGATCGATCTTCCCTTCCTAGATCTAATCATAATTTTAACATTCTTGTAAGGGTTTTAAAAATTTTATTGACACAATTGAAAACGTTTGATAATATTTCTTATGAAAAATAATTTCTATAAGGAGAAAAAATATGAAAAACTTTTTCGGTAAAGCGCAACAATTTGGAAAGTCATTTATGTTACCAATTGCCATTTTACCTGCAGCTGGTCTGTTACTTGGTATTGGTGGCGCACTTTCTAATCCAAATACAGTTAGTGCATATCCAGTTTTAGATTATGCTTGGCTTCAAGCAATTTTTACTATAATGAGTTCGGCTGGTAATATTGTCTTTGCTAATCTACCGGTGATATTTGCAGTCGGTGTTGCCATTGGTTTGGCAAAGTCCGATAAGGGGACTGCTGGCTTAGCTGCTTTAATTGGTTATTTAGTAATGAACGCAACAATGAATGCAATCTTAATTATTACAGGTAATTTAGCTGCTGATAATTTATCTGCTGTTGGACAAGGGACTGCCCTTGGAATTCAAACATTAGAATCCGGAGTTTTTGGCGGAATCATTGTGGGGATTATGGCTGGCTTGCTTCATAATCGCTTTAATAAAATTGAATTACCACAGTTTTTAGGATTCTTTGGTGGTTCACGCTTTGTTCCAATTGTTACGTCGTTTTCAGCAATTATTCTTGGTGTAGTAATGTATTATGTATGGCCGATAGTCCAAAATGTTATTTTTAACTTTGGAGATATCGTAAATGCAACAGGTTATATTGGAACGTTTTTCTATGGATTTATTTTACGTATGTTGGGACCATTTGGTTTACATCATATTTTCTACTTACCATTCTGGCAAACAGGTTTAGGTGGTTCACTAGAAATCGCTGGTCAATTAGTACAAGGAACACAGAATATCTTCTTCGCACAATTGGGTGATCCGACAACTACGAAATTCTTTGAAGGTACAGCCCGATTTATGTCTGGTCGTTTTATTACAATGATGTTCGGATTACTAGGTGCTGCATATGCAATTTATCGTACAGCAAAACCTGAGAAGAAAAAAGTTGTTGGTGGATTAATGCTTTCAGCTGCACTAACATCATTCTTAACAGGTATTACAGAGCCTTTGGAGTTTTCTTTCTTATTCATTGCTCCACTACTTTATGTTGTGCATGCGGTATTTGACGGATTAGCATTTATGCTTGCACATATATTTGATATTACGATAGGTCAAACATTCTCTGGTGGATTCATTGACTTTATCTTGTTTGGAGTATTGCAAGGACAAGCATTAACAAATTGGATGTTCGTTATTCCAATCGGGATTATTTGGTTCTTCCTTTATTTCTTTACATTCACATTCTTAATTAAGAAGTTTAATTTCAAAACTCCGGGTCGTGAAGATGAGAAAACGGGTGATTCTAAAGCTGATAAAGCTGCAACAGTATCAAAAGAAGGCCGACCATTTGCTATCATTGAAGCATTGGGCGGAGAAGAAAATCTTGTGAATGTTGATAACTGTGCAACTCGATTACGTGTAACAGTTAAAGATGGTGAGAAAGTTAATAAAGCTGCATTAACTGAAACTGGAAGTAAAGGTGTTATCATTAAAGGAGACGGGGTTCAAGTAGTTTATGGACCACAAGTTTCTGTAATAAAAAATGAAATTGAAGAAGTATTAGATAATTAGGAGTTGAAATGTAATGCATTTACCAAAAAACTTAATCGTGTCTTGCCAGGCGCTAGAAGATGAGCCGTTGCATTCTTCATTTATTATGAGTAAGATGGCTTTAGCAGCTTATCAAGGCGGGGCTAAGGGAATTAGAGCGAACTCAAAAGAGGATATTATTGAAATCAAAAAAGAAGTAAAGCTACCTGTCATCGGAATTGTTAAACGAAATTATCCTGATTCAGATGTCTATATTACCGCAACATCTAAAGAAATCGATGAATTGATTGAAAGTGGATGTGAAGTAATTGCGATGGATGCTACTTTAAGTGCAAGAGCAGAAATGCCATTAGCAGAGTTAGTGAGCTACACTAGAGAAAAGGCACCAAATGTAGAATTGATGGCTGATATTTCTACTGTTGAGGAAGCGGTAAACGCGGAGAAACTTGGGTTTGATTATATTGGTACGACATTACACGGTTATACAAATCATACAAAGGGCAAAAAGCTCTATGATAATGACTTTGCATTTTTAAAAGAAGTTATGAAGTCTGTAAACAAACCAGTTATCGCAGAAGGAAATGTTGCAACACCAGAAATGTTGAAGCGAGTATTTGAGCTAGGTGTTTATTCTGCCGTTGTTGGTGGAGCAATAACAAGACCAAAAGATATTACAACTCGATTTGTTGATGAAATAAAAGAATTAGTGTAAGGGATTTATTTTCCTTTACATTTAAGATTAGGATGACTCGTTAAGAAAAAATGGGTCATCCTAATTTATTAAATATTTTTTTATCTACTAAGAGCAACGAAGTTTTCTTATAAGAACTGGTATAATAAAGGTAGAAATAATATAGAGAAGGGACTGAGCTTTGATGCATAATACAGCAATCCTAATAAAAAACGCAAAAATCTATTCAGAAGACAACGTCGTTTCAAATGGAAATATTTATATTGAAGAAGGGCGAATAAAAGAGATTACTGCGAGTAAGGAATATGATGAAAATATCTCAATTATAGACGGAACCAACCTTAATGTTATCCCGGGCTTCATCGACAGTCATATTCATGGTGCAAATGGTGCTGATACAATGGATGCAACAGAAGCAGCATTGGACAGAATAGCATCCGTGCTCCCTGAAGAAGGAACGACAAGCTTTCTTGCTACAACGATTACACAGTCACCAGAAAATATTGACAAGGCATTGGAAAACGTTGCGGACTATGAAAATAAATCGGGCCAGGCAGATATGATTGGCATACATCTTGAAGGTCCATTTGTAGAAAAATCAAAAGCTGGCGCACAGCCAATCGAGTACATAATCGAACCAAATATCGAACAATTTAAAAAATGGCAAGAACTTTCAGGTAATAAAATTAAAACAATCACAATGGCTCCTGAACATGACAAGACGGGAGAATTCATTAAGTATTTAACAGAAACAGGTGTTACGGTTTCTGCAGGTCATACGGACACAAATTATGCTGGAATAAAGAAGGCTGTTGCACAAGGGGTTAGCCAGCTGACACATTTATGTAATGCGATGAACGGCATTCACCATCGGGATATCGGCGCAGTTGGTGCGGCATTTCAATTGGAACAATTATCCGGAGAGATAATTGCTGATGGTATACACATTTCTAAAGAAATGCTACAATTAATCTATCAAAATATGGGAAGTAAACGCCTAATTCTAATTACTGATGCAATGCGTGCGAAATGCTTGCCACCAGGCGATTATGAGCTTGGCGGTCAACCTGTAATCGTGTCGGAGGATCGCGCTGTATTGGCAGATGGGACACTTGCAGGCAGCATTTTAAAGATGCATGAAGGTGCAAAGCAAATGCTGCAATTGGATGGTGTTTCGATGGAAAACGTCATTGAAATGGCCTCCATAAATCCGGCAAAACAGATTGGGATTTTCGATCGAAAAGGAAGTATTGCAAAAGGAAAAGATGCAGATATTTTAATCGTTGACGACCATATGAATATTAAATACACCATATGTCGAGGTGTAGTTTCATACAAAGGAGAATAGTAATGGAATTAATTAAAGTAAAAGATTACGATGCAATGAGCGAAGAAGCATGTGCATTCTTAGTAGAAAGAATTAATCGTCTCGAAAATCCGGTACTAGGACTAGCAACTGGTTCCACTCCTGAAGGTCTATACAAACGGATAATCGAAAAATACAATCAAAATGAAGTATCATTTAAAAATGTAAAATCATTTAATTTAGATGAATATGTAGGATTAGAAAAAGATAATCCAAACAGTTATTATTATTTTATGAAAGATAAATTATTTGACCATGTTGATATTTCCCTTAACAATGTTCGCGTACCAAATGGTGCTGCAGCAGATCTAAAAGCAGAATGTGAGGCACATGAAGCAGCGATCAAAGCAGCTGGTGGCGTAGACGTTCAATTGCTTGGAATTGGTGCAAATGGTCATATCGGTTTTAATGAACCTGGAACACCATTTACGAGCACAACTCAAGTTGTAGATTTAGAACAATCAACAATTGAAGCAAATTCTCGTTTCTTTGATTCTATCGAAGAAGTCCCTACACAAGCAATTTCTATGGGAATCGAGACAATCATGAACAGTAATGAAATTCTATTACTAGTTTCAGGTGAAAATAAAGCAGACGCACTTGCTAAACTAATGAATGGTGAAGTAACAGAAGAACTGCCAGCATCTGTTCTGCAAAATCATGCGAAGGTAACTGTAATTGCAGATGAAGCAGCATTGTCTGTTGTAAATGGAAAATAAATAATGATACAAGCGCTCGGGAATTAGCCTGTGCGCTTGTTTTTTATTAATCAGGAATTTTGATATATTTTATAGATATTGTGCATCCTAATACGGATCTGACTGTTAAGGAGGAGCCAACAGTAAGTGAGATGGAGCGACTGACTGTCACTTAGATTGGAGCGAAAAAGTGACAAGATAGAGCTCTCAACTGCTCGCCCTCCAACTGGGGTGAAATAGCACGAAATAGAAGTGCAAATCAAACTATTCCAAAACCAAACAATTAAATTTTGTCAACATTACAATTGCCAAATTGCTGTTTACATTACATTGATTATTAGGTACAAAACTCCTACGATAGAACTAATGAATTAATATTATTATTTTTTGAGAGGGGTATTATTATGGCTGAAAAAACGGGTTTTCGAGCTAAATTGCAACGTTTTGGTAGTTATTTGAGTGGCATGGTTATGCCTAATATTAGTGCTTTTATCGCTTGGGGTATTATTACAGCTTTATTTATTCCAGATGGCTGGTGGCCAAATGAGGATATTGCAGCATTAGTTGATCCAACGATTAAATATCTGTTACCACTATTAATAGCGTTTACAGGTGGACGAATGGTGTATGATTTACGTGGAGGTGTCGTTGGTGCGACTGCCGCTATGGGGGTAATTGTTGGTACAAATGTACCGATGTTCCTTGGAGCTATGATTATTGGTCCATTGGCTGGGTATTTGATGAAGAAAGTCGATCAATTATTCCAGCATCGAATTCGTCAAGGATTTGAAATGCTCTATAATAATTTCTCTGCGGGAATTCTTGCCGCAATTCTAGCGATTTTTGGTTTATGGGGAATAGGACCTGTTGTAGCCTCACTAACTAATTTACTAGCAGCTGGGGTTGAAGTAATTGTTGGAGCGAATTTATTACCACTGGCAAATATCATTGTTGAGCCAGCGAAGATTTTATTCTTAAACAACGCAATTAATCATGGTATTTTAACACCACTAGGACTTGAACAAGCGGCTGAAGCAGGAAAGTCAATCCTCTTCTTGCTTGAAGCGAACCCTGGTCCAGGATTAGGTATTTTGCTAGCATTTACTTTCTTCGGAAAAGGTGCGTCAAGAAGCTCGGCACCTGGTGCAGCAATCATTCAATTTTTCGGTGGGATTCATGAAATTTACTTCCCATACGTGTTAATGAAGCCAGCATTAATTTTAGCAGCAATTGCTGGTGGTGTGAGCGGTGTGTTCGTATTCCAAATCTTCGGAGCTGGATTAGTAGCAGCAGCTTCACCTGGTAGTATCATTGCAGTGTTAGCAATGACAGCGAAAGATAGTTACCTTGGTGTTATCGCTGGTGTGCTAGTAGCAGCGGTTGTTTCCTTTATTATTTCTGCAATCATTTTGAAATCGAGCAAAGCAGAGGAAGAAGACTTATCTGAAGCAACGAGCAAAATGGAAGAAATGAAAGGGAAGAAAAGCTCTGTGGCGGGAACGCTGAACAAAGAAGCAGCATCTGAAGTGAAGAACACGGAAGATATTAATAAAATCATCTTTGCATGTGACGCGGGAATGGGTTCAAGTGCAATGGGGGCCTCCCTTCTAAAGAATAAATTTAAGAAATCAGACATTGATATTTTTGTAACCAACAAAGCAATCAATGAAATTCCAGATGACGCAGATATCGTTATCACACATAAGGACTTAACAGATCGCGCTAAAGCGAAGATCCCAACAGCTGAGCATATCTCAGTAGAAAACTTCTTAAATAGTCCAAAATACGACGAGCTCGTGAACCGTCTAAAATAATAAAGGTTATATTACTGCAAGGAGGTGAACAGTGGTGAATATTTCTAGTCGGGAACGTCGGATCATTGACATTTTATTAAAAGGTGAAAATGAGCTGACGGTAAAGATGATTGCAGAAGAGATTGATGTCAGTGAGCGAACGATCCATCGTGATTTAAAGAGTGTCGAGAAAATAATTTTCGAATATCACTTAGAATTAACGAAAAAGACAGGTGTCGGAATCCGGATTATTGGCGATGAGGCAGACAAGCTTCAGCTTCAATTAGCCCTCTCTGATGTGTCAATCTATGATTTTTCACCAGAAGAGAGGCAATCCGTTATCCTGGCAACACTTCTAGAAATGAATGAGCCTGTTAAACTGTTCACCCTTGCAGATGAATTAAAAGTAACGGATGCAACGATTAGTCATGATTTGGATCAGCTGGAAAGAGAGCTTAGCTCTTTCCAGCTTGATTTGGTCAGAAAAAGAGGATATGGTGTTAAAATAGAAGGAAATGAAGAGGGGAAACGGGCTGCATTGAGTTATTTAATCACAAAGCACGTGGACCCTTTTGAATTTGTTTCCTTAATAAAAGATAGCATTCAAAAGAAGTCAACACATCAATTGAATGCTATTTCCAATCGTTTACTGCATTTTGTAAATCCAGAAAAGCTAAACATCATTGAAAGCGTCGTGGAAAGTGCACGCGGTGTATTACCGTATGAATTAGCGGATAGTGCCCATATTGGACTTGTTGTTCATCTTGCACTCGCGATGGAACGACTGCAAAAAGGGGAAATGATTAAGTTCGATCAAGCTTTTTTGCAGCAAATTGTTAATACGAGAGAGTATGCGATAGCAAAAAACATGATTAATAAGCTTGAAAAGAAGCTGAAGCTCGAAATTCCAGAAGATGAGATTGGCTATATCACGATGCATTTAATGGGCGCAAAAGTGCGCGTAGACAAGGATTATCTAATAGAGGAATCCAGTATTGATATTGCCTGTCAAGCAAAGGCATTGATTCAGTATGTTAGCGAAAATGTAACTGTTGATCTAACGAAGAACCCTGTGTTATTGCATGACTTAGTCGCTCATTTGAAACCAACGATTTATCGCTTGCAGCAACGCATGCAAATCAAGAATCCGATGATAAAAGAGATCATGGATGATTATCATGATTTATTTTTTATAATCCAGAATGGTGTTCGTGAGACATTCCCAGACTTGGATTTTCCAGATGATGAAATTGGCTATCTTGTGCTCCATTTCGCATCCACGATATTAAATGATGAAAGAGCGTTAGATTTACGGGCTTTAGTGATTTGCTCTAGTGGAATTGGTACAGCAAAGATGCTTGCGACTAAGTTAATGCAGCGGGTGCCTGAAATAAAAAAGGTGGATAATAAATCACTCTTTGATTTAAGTCATTTGAACCTTGATCGATATGACATCATCGTCTCGACGATTCCATTAATGGGATTCGACCGTGATTATTTTCAAACATCGCCAATGTTAACAAATGGAGAGATACATCGAATTAAGAAAAAGGTGAGGCAACGGAAGCTCAGCTTTCAGTCGGAAAATAGTGAGATCGCACCAATTTCTATTTATGAAGAATCGGAAAGCAACGAGAGTATGCTTAATATAGAATCAATCCAGAATTACTCGAAGGCAATCTTAGATCTTCTGCAGTCATTCCATATTCAGCAGACAACAGAAAAGCAGACAATTGAATCGATTCTGGGTGATGCCTGCACATCATTGGAATCACAAAAATTTATCCGAAATAAAGAAAATGTTGTTAAAAGGCTGCAAGAAAGGGAACAGTTAAGTGGACTAGGAATTCCCAATACATCTGCAGCACTTTATCATACACGCTCAAACGACATCATCGAACCGAGCTTCACCATTTGCGCTTTAACCAATCCAATAACGATTCAGGGGATGGACAATGAACAAATGAAGGCCGACACGATATTATTAATGCTTGCCCCTGAAATGGTGAATCATGAAGTACTAGAGGTTTTTAGTTTCTTAAGCAGTTTATTAATTCAAGATCAGGAAAGCATCGCATTATTTGCAACAGGTGATGAAGCAAAGGTGAAACACTATTTAGCCGAACAATTTCGGAAGTTTCTAATCGAAAAAAATTTATTATAGGTAATGTTCAAAAGGAGGATAAAAAGGACCGAGAAATTCGAAGTGTCATTTTTACCGGACTTTTTGAGCTACCTCTAAAAGGAGTGCATCAAGCAATGGCAAAAGAAATATTAACAGTAAATAATATCCAATTAAATGTGAGCTTAAGCAGCAAGGAAGAGGCAATTCGTTATACGGGTGGCATCCTCGTTGATAATGGCTATGTGGAAGCAAACTATGTTGAAAAAATGTTAGAAAGAGAAGAATTAACATCTACATTTATGGGGAATAACGTTGCGATTCCTCATGGTACAGAAGACGCGAAGAGTCAAGTGTTAGAAACTGGGTTATCTGTTGTAACGGTACCAAGTGGCGTAGATTTTGGTGATGGGAATATTGTCAAAATTTTAATCGGAATCGCAGGAAAAGGCGATGATCATCTAGAGGTTCTTTCAAATATTGCGATCGTATTATCAGAAGAAGAAAATATCCAAAAAATAGTGGATGCAACTACAAAAGAAGAAGTCATTCGTATTTTTGAAGAGGTGAACTAAATGTTAGCAGTACATTTTGGAGCAGGAAATATTGGTAGAGGTTTTATCGGACTATTATTGAATCAAGCAAACTACCACACAACATTTGTAGACGTAAATGCAGCGACAGTTGAAGAAATAAATAAGAAGCAGCAATACAATGTCGTGCTTGCCGCTGAAGAAAGTGAAACAGTGACAGTGAAAAATGTATCTGCAATTAATAGTATCGCCGATCCAGACAAAGTGATTGAGGCTATTCGCGAAGCAGACCTCATCACAACTGCTGTTGGACCGAATATCTTAGCGATTATTTCTGAGTTAATCGCAAAAGGCTTAAGTGAACGAGCGAAAACAAACAAGAAGCCACTGAATTTAATTGCTTGTGAAAACATGGTAGGCGGAAGTGATTTATTAAAAGAGAAAGTATACAGCCATATCACAGAAGCAGAGCATGCTGCATTTGATGAACTTTACGGATTCCCAAATGCCGCTGTTGACAGAATCGTACCAAATCAAGTAAACGAGGATCCATTAGAAGTTTCTGTAGAGCCTTATTTTGAATGGGTAGTAGAGGAGCCAGCATTTAAAGGGGAAGTACCAACAATTGATGGTGTAACCTATGTACAGGATTTAAAGCCTTACATCGAACGAAAACTATTTACAGTTAACACAGGTCATGCAGTCCCGGCCTATATTGGTCGCCAAATGGGTTACAAAACAATTAATGAAGCAATGCATGATGAAAAAGTTCAAGAAATCATCAAAGGAGCATTAGCAGAATCCGGTGAAGCAGTCATCCAAACCTATGACTTTGATCGAGCTGAACATCAAGAATACATCAATAAAATTATTGGCAGATTTATGAATCCATACATCTCGGACGAGGTAACAAGGGTGGCTCGTGGTCCAATCCGCAAGCTTGGAGCACATGATCGCTTAATCCGTCCTGCAAGTGTATATATGGAAGTAACTGGCGGAAAAGAGCCTACATACCTTGCGAAAACTATTGCTGCAGCACTAAACTACAAATTCGATGAAGACAAAGAAGCTGTTGAGTTGCAGCAAATGATAGCTGAGCATGGTATTGTTAAAACGCTTGAAAAGGTATCAGGATTAGATGCGGATCATCCGTTGGTTGGAGTGATATTGCGGGAAGTTTAGGGTATGGAGTAGGAGAGTAGAATTGTGTTCAAGGATATAATTCTCTGTTCTCCACTATTCCTTCCAAGTCCGGTAGCCGCAGTCACCAAGCTAAATAATAATTTCCACATTAAAAGCTGCTACTCCTAACATTAGGGAGTAGTAGCTTTATTGTTAGTAAGGAAGTATAAAACTTTTATTTCATTAGGAAAACCAAGACTGCGGAAAACGGCGTGTGGCTAAGCCAAGTTCACTAAAATGAATATTTATTCATTTGCACCGTAACTAATTAAGTTTGTAAAGATTCGATACCCACCAGGGACTTGATTATCAATTTGGCGGTAAAATACTAAGTTCGTGTATAGGTATGTTCCTTCACCATATTCAGCCATTAGTATTCCACCAGTAAATGGATCTTCACCTGGATCGGCCATACTTACAAACGTTTCATAACGATTGTCCCAATTCATAGGATAATAGAGCCCACGTTCTTGTACCCAATTATCCCAATCATTATCTGTAATTTTATTCGGATAGTTAAATAGTTTGTGTTCTGGTTGTGTGACAGTTACGGTTGCATTTTCGTCTGTAACACGCCATTTTATTGATGGATTACCAATTTCTAATGGATAGGCTGGTGTTTTCACTTTATCCCAATTATCCCCGGGTTTATGATATTGGACTACTAGATGTCCGCCGTTCTCAACGTATTCTAGTAAACGATTGTTGTTTTGCACAAGATCTGTTCTAGAAAGATTTGCACGGATTCCCGTGACAATTGTATCGTAATGTGACAGGTCAGCAGAAGATAAATCTTCTTCTGTAAGCTTCGTGATGTCAAATCCAGCATTTGCTAAATAATCAGCGACCATGTCAAAGCCACTTTCAATGTAACCAACTTTAAGATTGGCAGGCTTTAATAGTTCGAATGCAACACCATTAATCGTAGCTGGATACAGTAAATAAGAATCATCAATATGATCATATTTAATTTCCTGTACGGTTGTATCGTATGTTTTTCCATCAGAAATAGCATTAGCTGCAATTGAAAAAGTTCCTTCATTTACATTTTTAGGTGGATGTAAAACAAAGGCTACTTGTTTTTCCTCAAATCTATCTGTAAATGTTAATTCTTGCTGTGATGGTTCGCTTGTCCATCCTGCAGGGAGGTTTAATGAAACAGTAGCGTCCTTCTCCCCGGCAAAATAATTTTTTACTTTTACCTGAACAGGGACCGTTTCTTGGACATCGGCTGTATTGATTGTAATGTTTACAGGTTCAGGCGTAACACTTAGTTCCGGTAATACCGATACTGTGTTATCAAAATCTATGATTTTGGATGTTTCATAACCTTTTTGTTTGAACGTTATGTTTGTTTGAATTACCGCATCATCATATGGTTGGTAAAAATCTGATTCAGATGGAACCGTTACATCAAATGTTAATGTTTTTGATTCATTTGGTTTGAGTTGATTTATTTTACTTCCTCCACCATGTTGGAAGTATTCAGGAGTAAGAAGGGTGGCTTCAAGGTTTTGAATTTTGGATTTCCCGTTATTTGTTAATTTAACCGTTACCTTTGTTTGCTCCCCATTCGTTAAAACATTCGATTCAATTGTTGTTTCAACCGAAAGACTGGATGATACAAAACTTAATTCCTCTAATTGTTCTTCTTTTAGTTCAAGTTTATGAAGT
Organism: Oceanobacillus chungangensis; assembly: GCF_003369565.1. GTDB lineage: Bacteria > Bacillota > Bacilli > Bacillales > Amphibacillaceae > Oceanobacillus > Oceanobacillus chungangensis. Next base: position 292,623 of record NZ_PIOD01000005.1, read on the forward strand.
AAATCTTTTTTTAACGATACATCTAGATTTGCTGCTTTTGTTTTCTTTATTATTCTTTGTACATCCTTGAGTGCTTTCTGAGATTTTGGTTGGATAGCATCTCTATTAGGATATTGCTCAATAATCGAATTTAAATCCTTCTGTAATTTTTTCAATTGGACACGCAAGTCATTTTTTGGAACAATTTTTCCCCAATCATTGAAATCATAAGGAATACCTGCAAAAAGGTCAGGATTTTCAGTGGAAGCTACAGAATCGATTAATTCTAAATGAACTTGCCTCGGTGCGATGGGAATATCATTACCCATCCCTTGGCTTTTGTGCATATATCTCGATGCTTCCCCTAATTGTGGATAGCTCATGTCATAGATAGGGTCATAGTCACCAATTTCAATTGAAGTAGTTGCTGTCTCTGCTGATTCAGCTGGTAAGTATAGTTTCTTAACTTGCCATGTGGATAAACCGTTTTCGAGTTGCTCAGTGAATACAGTAGGATCTGCAGCATCTTCAAATGCCCTTTCACTTAAAATAGAAATCGTCCGGTGGTGCCCATGTTGAGTGTCTACATCACGGAAGGAAGGCATCACAATATCGGGCTGATATGTTCGAATGAATTTAATTAATCGCTCATAGGTTACTTCTTCTCCCCACTTATCAAGAGTTTCCTCTGGTGATTTAGAAAAACCAAAATCATAGATCGTGTCTGAGGTAGTTTCACTTAAATGGTATGCTTTCACCCCAGTAATCTCTGCTGCTTCTATCATCTCATTGGAGCGAATAATCCCAAGCGCATTACCTAATTCTGTGCCGATTTCATTCTGCCCACCCTCACCGCGATTTGCAATTAGACTAGAGGTCTTAACACCTAATCCCCTTGATAAATAAGCAAGAAAATCACTTCGTTCATCATCTGGATGTGCTCCAGTATTTAAGAATGTAACTGTAGTTTCAAGTGGTTTAACTGCATTCCATAAATCAACGTCAGGTTCATCCTTTGCTTGTCCAAGAGCTGGAGATACTGTAGCAATTAATAATACGATTAATAACAAATAAATAATCTTCTTCATAATTGTAACCCCTTTCAAATTGTTGGAAATTTAGGTGATACAAATATCCTCCTTTCGAATATGTTGAGTTAGTAAAGTTTACTAACCAACTGGATTAAAATGACTACGAATGCATGTCATTAGTTTATAACATAGCATGTTAATTTATAATGTAAATATTCGAAAGGTTCCATTTATCTATGTTCTTATAGTCAAAAAGTAGGAGCAATTACTCCCGAGCGTAAGGGGGATAAGTAAATGTATCAAGGCAATAAAGATGAATATTAAATTAAAAAATAGGCACTTTACAAATACAACGCTTTCAATTAGAATAGTGTTAATATTAAGATAGTAAGTAAACTTTACTAACGAACAAAATTTTTAAAGATACAAACAGAATTGGAATTTTATATTAAGGGGCTTATGCAATGCAGAAAGGTAACTCGGCGTACATTAAAAAGATAAATAAACAATTGGTACTTAAATGGATTATTAATGAAAAGTCTACTTCACGTGCATCTATTTCTAAAGCGCTTTCAATAAGTAAACCTACCATATCAGCTATAGTGGATCAACTATTAGAAGAAGGCTGGATATATGAAACTGGTAATGGCGTCTCTTCCACTAGTGGAGGAAGGAAACCAGTAAATATTAAATTCAATCCAAAAAAGGCATATATTATTGGAATTGATATCGGTGGTACTAAAATAGCTATCGGAATAACAGATTTAAATGGAAATGTTTGTGGTCTTATTGATTTCCCGACACAGCAGTATTTAGATGGGGATATATTTACTGAAATAAAAATACGAGTAGAAGCATTGAAAAAAGAATTGCAAATAGATGATTCTAAGATTCTAGGAATGGGAGTAGGGGTGCCAGGAGTTGTAGAAGTGGAGACAGGGATTGTTCACGAAGCGCCGGCCATGGGATGGAGAGATTTTCCGGTTGGGGAAAAGCTGCATTCACAATTTGCTTACCCTGTTTACATTGATAACGACGTAAATATTAGTGTCCTTGGGGAGCATTGGAAAGGTGTTGGAATAGACAAGAAAAATCTTGTATATATCGCGATTGGTACAGGGATTGGCAGTGGCATTATGATAAATGGTGAGTTATATCGCGGTAGTAATAATAGTGCTGGTGAAATAGGTTATATGGTTACGGATAGAGAATATGCACGAACCTACCAACCTATTTTTGAAGGATATGGCTTTCTAGAAAGTGTGTCAGGGGGATCATCGATAGGGAGCAAATTATCAGCGCGTATTGGAAAGGAAATTACAGCAAAGGATGCTTTTGATCTCTACGTAAAAAATGATAAAGATGCAGTTGAAGTGGTTGATTTTGCAATTGAAAATTTATCGCTCGGTATTGCTAATTATATTTCCCTGCTAGATCCAGAATTGATTGTTTTAGGAGGTGGTGTAAGTGAATCGTATCCTGTTATAAGTAGAAAGATGGAAGACATCATTTCACGATTCACACCAAGAAAATGCGAGGTAGTCCAAACATCCTTTGGAAAAGAAGCTGGGGTCATTGGGGCAGTTGCTTTATTTCTAAAGGAATATGACAGTATTTATAAAATTTAGCAAGGGGGAATTTGTAGTGGGAAAGATGAGAAATGGTTGGCTATTTTTACTTGTTCTTTTAGTAAGTGTAGTGCTTGCAGGTTGTATGGCAGGTGGGGGCAATAAGGAAGAAGAGAATACGGATGACTCAGATGATACAACTGTAGAAACGTCGGGCAATCAATCTAGTGAATTAGAAGACAAAGTAGTCGTATATTCTCCGCACGGAAGTGATATTTTAAGTGAATTTGAAAAACAATTCGAAGAGGAATATGGAATTGATATGCAGTTCTTAGATATGGGATCCCAAGAGATTCTAGACCGAGTTCGTTCAGAAACGAATAATACACAGGCTGATGTGTGGTGGGGCGCACCGCAAGTGAACTTTGATCAAGCAAAAGAAGAAGGATTACTTGCTGAATACAAGCCATCCTATGCTGATTCGTTAGATGAACTATACCATGATGAAGACTGGATGTGGTCTGGAACATCGATTACCCCAGAGGTAATTATGTATAATACACAGGAAATTGACGCTGAAGATGTACCAAAGGATTGGGACGATCTTCTAGATCCGAAATGGGAAGATGAAATTATTATTCGCTATCCATTAGCTTCTGGAACAATGCGGACAATCTATTCTGCAATGATATATCGAACATATAAAGAAACGGAAGATACGACTGAAGGATATGAATGGTTAAGTAAATTAGATGAAAATACAAAAGAGTATTCTGCAAACCCAGAATTAATGTATAACCAAATAGCTAAAGGTGTAGGGTCTTTAACAGTTTGGAATATGCCAGATACTGTAATGCTAGCAGAAGAGAAGGGCTATCCATTTGATTATGTAATCCCAGAAAGTGGAACGCCTGTCCTTACTGAAGGGATCGCGATCATTAAAGATGCACCAAACCCTAAAGCAGCAGAAGCCTTTTATGAATTTGTTAATACAAAAGAAGCTGCACAATTATTAGCGGAAACATATTACCGAATACCTACTCGTAGTGATATTGAAGATTTACCAGCTTGGATTAGTGAAACAGAGATTAAACCAATGGATATTGATTGGGCATTATTCCAAGAAAAAGAAAGCGAATGGATGGAGTATTGGGATACAAATATTAAAAATACCGAAAAGGATTTAAGCGAAGAATAGAGTAAAGGGAGTTGTTGTTTCATGTCAACAGTGAATTTATCAGGCATTACAAAGAAGTTTGGTAGTGTTACAGCAGTCAATAAATTAGATTTATTGATTAATGAAGGCGAATTTTTTACGTTTCTTGGTCCAAGTGGATGTGGTAAAACAACAACGCTTCGAATGATTGCTGGATTCTACTATCCTACAATAGGAAAAGTAATGTTTAATGATAAAGATATGACTACCGTCTCACCAGAAAAAAGAAATACGGGCATGGTTTTCCAAAACTATGCCTTATTTCCTCATATGACTGTTTTCGAGAATGTAGCTTTTGGATTGAAAGTAAGAAAGTTAAGTTATAGTGAAATTCAAAAACGGGTTCATGACGTATTAGAAAAAGTTCGATTGGATCAATTTATCAAGCGCCAAGTAAGTCAATTAAGCGGAGGCCAGCAGCAACGAGTAGCATTAGCGCGTGCATTAGTGATTGAACCAGATATTCTATTATTAGATGAGCCATTGAGTAATTTAGATGCTAGATTACGAGATGAAATGCGAAATGAAATTTTGCGACTGCAGAGAGAATATGGGATTACAACGATTTATGTTACACATGATCAGGTAGAGGCATTGTCGATGAGTGACCGGATCGCTGTTTTCAATACAGGTGTATGTCAACAAATTGGTACACCTACAGAAATATACAATCAGCCAGTTAATGATTTTGTCGCGGAATTTATTGGCGAAACAACCCTTTTACCAGTCATGTTTGAAAAAGCGCTTAGTAATCAAAAGCTATATCGTAATAATGACCTGGATGCTTCTTTCCACGTCAATGACTCCCCATTAAACATCGCATCCTATGAAGATTCAGACGAACTAGTCATGTCAATTCGACCAGAAGCGGTTCAAATTCATATGAATGAAATACAAGGTGAGAATGTACTACAGGGTGAAGTAGTAGAGGTGCAATTTACTGGGGCATCTGTCCACACATATATAAAGTTGAACAATGACGTAATTATTCGGTCTACAGATTTAAATAAAGGTCCGAGTACATATTTAAGCATAGGTCAAAAAGTGTATGTTCTACTGCCCCCTGATCAAATACGAGTGATCCCAAAGGCTAGGAAGTGAGAAGGACATGATAAATGCTGAAAAAAGAAAAACGATATTACTTTTAATTCCAATTATTATCGTTTTAGTAGGTTATGTGCTATATCCATTAATCGAAACGATGATTGAGAGTTTCAAAAAGGATGGTTTTATTTCTTTACAAAATTATCAAGACTTCTTTGGTGCAAAATCTGCAGCGAATTTTGAAGCATTATGGAATTCAGTCTGGATTTCGCTCGTATCCGTATTTTTTAGTGCATTAATCGGTGTGCCATTAGCATATATTTTTAACCGGTATGATTTCCCTGGACGTAAGTTTTTCTCCAATATTGCAATCATGCCAATCGTTCTACCATCACTTGTTGGTGTAATGGCATTTATGTATTTATATGGGGAAGCTGGCTTAGTTCCAAACATGATTAAAGACTTGTTTAACTTAGCAGAAGTTCCGTTTAGTATTGGGGGGATTTCCGGAATATTAATCGTCCATGCTTATACAATGTATCCATATTTTTATATGACTACAGCATCGGCGCTAAATAATATTGATCCATCATTAGAGGAAGCTGCTAATAATTTAGGTGCTAATCGCTTTAGAGTATTTTGGAAGGTAACCTTCCCATTACTAACACCAGGATTAGTTGCTGCATCATTATTAGTATTCATGGTATCGATGGCTTCCTTTAGTGCGCCATTTTTACTAGCTGGAGGATTCAGAGTACTAAGTTTACAAATCTATTTCTCCAAAATGAATGGAGATTTGGAAATGGCTGCAACACAATCTGTTATATTGACAATCGTTTCCGTATCATTCTTATTGTTCATGAGATGGTATCAAAATCGAAAGGATTATAGAATGTCCTCTAAAGGCATTGGTGCCCACCGCAGCGAGGTAAGTAATCCAGTTCTAAAATGGTCGATGGTAACACTTGGAATTCTTGCTGTGATTGTTTTGTTATTACCACATGTGACTCTATTAATTTTATCACTTGTGCCTGAAGGAGCTTGGACGTGGCAAACATATCCAACAGCATTTAGTCTGGAAAACTTCCGATTATTATTTGAAAATCCAAATGTTTGGGATCCAGTAAGAAATAGTTTAATCATGTCCTTTATCGCATGTTTAGGGGTATTTATCTTTGGAATCATTGCTTCCTATACACTTGTTAAACGTAAATTTATCGGTAAAAACTTATTGGATATTCTTGTAATGCTACCATGGATATTACCAGCGACCGTTGTTGGGATGAATTTAGTATTGGCATTTAATGAACCGAGTGTATTCTCGTTTGGTAAAGTGCTTGTCGGTTCTTTCTGGATTTTACCACTTGCTTATTTTGTCCGATTTATTCCATTAGTAGTTCGTTCGGCGTCGGCGGTTTTAGAACAAATGGATGATTCGCTTGAGGAAGCAGCGCAAAATCTAGGTGCGAAATGGTTTTACGCATTTAGACGAGTTGTCATTCCGATTATATTGCCTGGGGTTTTAAGTGGTACGTTACTAGCATTTGTTCAAGCAGTAGGAGAATTTCCAACGTCTGTTCTACTGTATACATTGGATAATCGACCAATTTCAATTGAAATAATGAACCAATTACGTATGTTTAACATGGGAATAGCTGCAGCATATGGAATGATTCAAGTTGGGTTAATTGCAATTGTCATGATTATTTCTAGTAAGTTCCTAAAAGTGAGGAATCAGGATGCATTATAATTTTAGAAAAAAAGGTGTAGCCAATCTTCTTTGTGACACCTTAGTTGCACTGAATCCAGGTAAGGCTATTCTCTGTATAAATCTTGATATAAGAACCAAACAGTAATCCTGTATTTAGAAGAGGGTTACTGTTTACTATGAAGAATATTGAGGTGCTAGTTCATGCTAAAAGAACGATTTGAAAATTCGGAGGGATTCGCATTCCCAGGGAAAACATATATCGATGAATTATTAAAGCCGGTATTCCATGATCAAAAGGAATACTTATTCGACGCAATGTTTATGATTCATAAAGCACATACAACGATGCTAGCTGAACAAGGAATACTGACGGAAGAGGAATGCAGAAAGATTTTAGATGCCGTGAATCAAGTAGAACAACTGGATCAAAGTAAAATCGAGTATTCCCCACAATACGAGGATTTATTTTTCTTAGTAGAATCAAAGATTGGCGAGATCATTGGTGACGATTTGGCAGGAAAGATGCATATTGCAAAAAGTAGGAATGATATGGGCGAAGCGATGTATCGCATTGTAATACGTAATTATCTGAACCTGACAATTGAAAATGCAGAGAATCTTTGTGAAGCAATTCTTTACCAAGCAGAACAACATGTACAATCGACCATGCCAGCGCATACGCATACTCAACCCGCACAACCTACCACGTTCGGGCATTATTTAGTCGCCATTTATGATAATGTGCAAAGGGATATCGACCGTTTAAAGCAAGCGTATCGCATTGTAAATCAATCACCAATGGGAGCGGCTGCTATAACAACTACTGGTTTTCCTATCAATAGGGAAAGAATGGTTGAGTTGCTTGGATTCGATGGGTTAATAGAAAACTCTTATGATGCAATTGGTGCTGGGGATTACTTAATCGAAGCAGCCCAGACCCTTGTAAGCTTAATGACAAACATGGGAAGATGGATTCAAGAGTTTCTACGTATGACATCAAAGGAAGTTGGATTGATAAAAGTATCGGACGCATATGTACAAATAAGTAGTATTATGCCACAAAAGAGAAATCCAGTTTCCATTGAGCATTCTCGAGCTATCGCCAGTAGTGCAGCTGCAGAAGGAATGGCGGTAGTTCATATGATTCACAATACTCCATTCGGTGATATTAATGATACAGAGGATGATTTACAACCTCATTTGTACAGCGGTTTTAAAAAATCTGTTCGAGTATTGAGATTAATGCGGGCTGTAATTTTAACAATGGATTTTGATAGTAAACGTGCTTACCAACAAGCAAGAGAAAATATGATAACCATAACGGAACTAGCCGATGTTTTAGCACGAGATTATGGTATTTCCTTTAGAAAAGCGCATCAAAAGGCGAGTGTCATTGCGAAAAAAACTGATGCTGAAGGCAAAGAATTGTATGAGATTCCACTAAAATTGGTAAACCAGTGGCTTGGAGATGTTCAGCTATCAAATGATGATTGGGAAGCAATTATCAATCCAGATCGTTTTGTTGAGAGAAGGAATATTACTGGAGGACCGAACCCAGACGTAGTCCGTGCGATGATTGATAATAGGAAATTATAAAATCTTTGTAACACCCTGTGGAGTAATTGTATTGATCTACTTCATCGGGTGTTTTTATGTTATCAACGAATTCAAATGTAACTATGGAAATTCAAAATTTAAATAGTGAGATGAAAGTTTAGGAATCTTTAACTATCTATGCTAAAGTAGTATCAAAAAGCGAGGGATATAACATGACAAAAAAACTAATATTTTTTGATATAGATGGAACGCTGTTTGATGATGAGAAGAAACTGCCTTCATCAACAAAGATAGCAATAGGACAATTACAGGATCAAGGTCATGAAATTGCGATTGCAACTGGTCGCTCGCCATTTAATTTTAAAGAACTACAAGCAGAGTTAAACATTGATGCATATGTAAGTTTTAATGGTCAATATGTTGTACATAATAACGAAGTCATTTATAAGAACGCGATTGTGATCCCAAGAAATTAGCAGAATTGACGAGTTTCTCCGTGGAAAAGGAACATCCGTTAGTATATATGAACGAAGCGGAATGGAATTCTAATATTGAGAGCCATGAACAAATAAGTGAAGCAATAGATTCACTAAAGGTAAATAGTGAACTGACGTATAATCCTACCTTCTTTGAAGGACGGGAAATTTATCAAACACTGCTTTTCTGCACGGAAGAAAGTGATTCTATGTATCAGAATAAGTTTCCCGAACTTGATTTTGTAAGATGGCATACATACTCATTAGATGTAATTCCAATGGGAGGCTCAAAAGCAAACGGAATTGAACAGCTTGTTCGCCATTTAGGCATCGAGTTGAAGGATGTTTACGCTTTTGGTGATGGGTTGAATGATATTGAAATGCTTAAATATATTCCAAATAGCATTGCAATGGGCAATGGACATGAAGAGGCAAAAAAGGTAGCGAAGTACGTGACGAAGCATGTTGGTGATGATGGGATACTGCATGGATTGAAGATGGTTGGGTTGTTGAAGTAGTTTTTGGTAATGGTTGGATAGCGGTATAATATGACATGAACACAAGATATTTACCATGATATTATTCCGTCATTTCCTGGGAAATATCTACAAAAAATGCGTTAATATCTGATAGTAATCGGGGAGGGACTTGGAACAAGCTCCTCCTCGAAACTGAGCATTCACATTGGGGAATGCTCCTTTTTTAATTACTTTACTGAAGCAGTGATGAATACTTCTACTGCGTTTGTTATGTACATCTCTTTACTAATTGCGCTACCATAATCTGCGAAGTAAGAGGGTACCGATCCCTACGCTCTCTTACTTACACAGTTTATATTACACTCCCTTTTGTGGGTAACCCATCATTGTAATTTTACTGATAGTCTACTTTTCGTCATTTTGTTTCCTTATAAACAAAATAATCGAAGTCAGCAGATAGATTCTGTCCAGAAGTATCCTGACATTGCATTCCAACAAACGCACCTGTGAAGAACCCCCCACCTTGAATATAATCATCGGATAGTTTATAAGCATACAATTCAACCGGAATTACGCTCCATTCTTTACCATCAAAAGAGTAGAAATACTGATAAATGTTGGTTTTAACTTCAACACGTAAATAAATATAATCTACTTCATCCGGGATACTAATTTTTTCTCTTCTTAGTGGTTGATCAAATGCAAAGTTATCACAAGTGGTTAAGTCTAGAATTCTGCCAAGTTCTTCATCCCATGTTATCTGTAGTGCCGTCCAGTTTTGTGTGTTGTAATAGTTCACTAAACCTGCTGCCTGTTGGAAGGATTCTGGATTAAATGCAACCTTCGTCTCCGCAGTGAAATTAAAATGCTGCCAGCGACGAGCGATAAAAGCTTGTGTAAACTTAGATGTGAGAGACTCTTTTCCATATAATCTTAAATGACCAGGATTATCCTTGAGTGAAACGATTTCTTCCCCTAATGGAATTCGTAAAGATTGAAAATGCTGATTTAATTGTTCAGAATCAAAGTCATCTTTTTCATCAAAATCCTTTTCCCAGATTACTTCCTCTATCTTTGGTCCTTTAATTTCTAATGAAGGTTGATTGCCACCAACGACATATGGCCAATCATCCTTCCATTCCAACCTTTGAATCGCTGTTTCCCTGCCAAGCGGACAAAAGCCTCTGGGATCAAGTAATGGTTCATCCTCTTTTGGTAATGGACGTCCTGTTAAATGGACGAGGAACCAGTCATCCGTATGGGTATGAACAATAGATGCATGTCCAGCCTTTTGTAACGGATTTCTCGGATCCATCATGGAGGTGATTAACGGATTTTCTGGATGTACTTCATACGGTCCCCATAGGTTTTTAGAACGAGCGATTGTTGCTTGATGCTCATACTTTGTGCCACCTTCAGCTGTTAATAGATAATAATAGCCGTTGATTTTATACAAATGTGGCGCCTCAGTTAATTTTATATCTGTACCTCGAAAAATGATTTCAGATTTTCCTACAAGTTTTTGCTCACTGGCATTGTATTCCTGAAGAATAATTCCATTAAAGTTGTGCTTCCCGATTCGATGATCCCAATACATATTGACGAAATACTTCCTTCCATCCTCATCATGGAACAAGGATGGATCAAACCCAGAACTATTCATTGGAATGGGTTCAGACCACTCGCCATCAATCGTTTCACAAGTAACAAGATAATTATGAACATCCTTCCATCGTCCTTCAGTTACTTTTACATCGGAATAAATGAGCCAAAACTTCCCATCGCTGTAGGAAAGAGCAGGTGCCCAAACGCCACCGGAATCAGGATTACCCATCATATTCAACTGGCTTAATCGTTTAAGTGGTCTTGAAACAAGACGCCAGTTTTTTAAGTCCTTGGAATGGTAAATTCCGACTCCAGGGAACCACTCAAAAGTAGATACAGCAATGTAATAATCATCCCCAGCTCGACAAATACTTGGATCAGGGTTAAAACCAGTTAAAATTGGATTTTGAATCGTAGTCATGATAAATCTCCCCTTTATTTTTTTGAATGAATATATTAGAAAGCATTCATCTGTTCGAATGCGCTTTCATATTAAGATAACTACTTACTTAAAAGATAAATAAGTAGCAAAGTTATTTCATTTTTAGAGAGAAAATATCTCTTTGACTAAAAAGTTATCAACTGAAAATGCAGCAACACCTAACGCTGTAGAATGAGTTGATAGCTCGGAAAAGTCTATTTGCAAACCCTTTTGGTTGAACGATAGTGTTTGATTGCTTCGATTAAGAAGCGCTTCGGTTAACCATTTCTTAGCAGTTGCTATTCGATTGCCAATGATTACTTGTTGCGGATTAAAGGTATTGATAATGTTATTAATTCCAACCCCTAAATAATGCCCCAAGTCTTCGAATAATCGGATTGCCTCGATATCTCCGGAGTTTGCAAGTTCGATTAAGCTTTCCAAAGAAAGCTCACCATCTTGAGCAGTTATTATTTCTAATCGTTCCGCATTTTTTAATAAAGCCTGCTCTGAAGCATATAATTCCCAGCAGCCGTTATTCCCGCATCTACATTTATCCCCGTTTACTTCGATTGTCATATGTCCTAATTCTCCAGAGAAACCATTATTACCTCGATAAAGCTCTCCATTTAAAATAAGACCAACCCCAATCCCGATTCCATCACTTACATATATAATATTATTAAAATCCTTGCCGGCACCAAACATCTTCTCACCATATGCCCCTGCATTCGCTTCATTTTCGATCGTGATTGGAAGATTATATTTTTCTTCTAATATTTCCTTTAACTTAATATTTCTCCAACCAAGATTAGGAGCCAATAATATTTCTTCGCTTCTATCTACTACCCCTGGTACACCGATGCCAATTCCAATAATTCCATAGGGACTTGAGGGTGCTGTTGAAAGTAATAAATCAATAATGCCAAATAATTTTCCAGTAATTTCTTCAAAAGAAAGATTACTGAATTTAATCAGTTCTTCATGATGAATGTTTCCTTGCAGATCTGTTATTATTCCTAGCATGTAGTTAACGCCTATATCGATTCCAATTGAATATCCTGCTACTTGATTGTAGAGGAGCATTACAGGTCTTCTTCCGCCACTAGATTCCCCTGGACCAGATTCGTAAATAATTTTTTCTTCTAGCAATTGATTAACGAGGGAGGAGACTGTACCTTTATTTAGTCCAGTTTCATTAGCAATCATTGGTCTTGTAATAGGTGAACTTTCAATAATTTTCCTTAATACTAATGCTTTGTTCTCTTGTTTTACAACGTGTTGGTTCCATGTTTTATTCACTTCCATTTGCAATTTCACCACTATCTTTTAAAAGTAATTGATCATATAATTACATTATACACTTTGTTCATACACTAGACAAACAAAGATAATTTTGGTAATCTATAAATGTGCTTGATACATAAGCCGATACAATATTATAGGGGGTTTAACGATGAAGGCAAAGAAAGCAATTGCATTATTGTTTGGAGCTGTTGTTGCTGTTTTATTACTTGCAGGCTGTTCAGGATCAAATGATGAAAAGACAAGTTCTAGTGGGTCTGACTCTGGTGATACAAAGACGGTAAAGTTTATGCACTTATGGCCTGAAGGAAGTTCAAAACTGCATCATCAAATTGTAAGCGATATCATTAGTGATTTTGAAGAAGAAAATCAAGATATTAAAATTGAACCCGAAGTACTAAGCAATGAACAATATAAAGACAAATTAAAAGTTTTATCAGCATCGAATGAGTTACCAGATGTGGGAATGACATGGGCAGCCGGATTCCTTGAGCCATATGTCAATGGGAACAAGTTTGCCGCATTAGACGATGTTATAGAGAAAGATTTATTTGTATCAGGAACAGTAGAATCTTATGCAATTGACAATAAAACATATGGACTTCCGTTAGAATTAAATATTGCAACCGTATTTTATAATAAAGAAATTTTCAATGAAAATGGTTTAGAAGTACCAGAAACATACGAAGAAATGCAGAATGTAATTCAAACATTAAGTGATAATGGAGTAGCTCCAATTGCACTTGGGAATAAAGATCGATGGACAGGATCGCTTTGGTATATGTATTTTGCAGATCGAATCGGTGGTTCAGATGTTTTGACAAACGCGATTAACCGAACAGGTTCTTTCGAGGATCCATCATTAGTTAAGGCTGCTGAAGAAGTGCAAGGTTTAGTAGATATGAATGCGTTCGTAAAAGGATTTAATGGACTTTCAGATCAAGAAGCTAAAAGTATGTTTATGAACAAGCAAGCAGCAATGTACTTAATCGCAACATGGGATCTACCAAACTATACTACGAACGAAGATGTTCCACAGGAATTTAGAGATTCGGTAGGATACTTTAACTTTCCAACTGTTGAAGGAAAAGGGGATATGAATAGTTTTGTAGGTGGACCTGGTGTTGGATTATTCGTTTCGGAGGATTCAGAAGTTAAAGAAGAGGCAAAAGCATTTGCTGCCTATTTTGCAAAACAATGGGGAGAAAAATCTGTTACAGAAGCGGGAGTAATACCTGCTACAAAAGTGGATGCTGGAGCATTAGATCTACCGGAATTGTATGTCGATGTATTAAGTGATTTAAATTCTGCTAGTAACATTACCTTATTTGCAGACGTTCAATTAAGTCCAGATGTGGCACAAGTTCATCTAAATGCAATCCAAGCATTATTTGGTGGGGAAGTAACGCCAGAGGGATTTGCGAAGGAACATGAGGATGCACTGACAAAAGAAGAATAGATAAGTAGAATTTTCTTTATATAATCAAGTGAAAAGGACTAGCCTTTCATTGTGGTTAGTTCCTTTCCCATTTTGTAATAAAACGGGGTGAGAAGATGCATAAAGTGATGTCTAACAAATGGATTATTACACTGTATTTACTACCAGCTTTCCTCCTAATAGCAGTATTGATTTTTATTCCATTAATATTGTCTGGATATTACGGTTTAATGAACTGGGACGGAATAGGGATAATGCAGTTTATCGGATTTGAGAATTACATTCAAGCACTTCAAGATATGAAGTTTTGGAGTAGTGCGTTACATTCATTTTTATTAGCAGCGTTCTCAACGCTTAGTCTAATTGTTTACTTAGCTGTTGCGCTTATTTTGGCATCAAAGATAAAAGGGACAAATTTATTAAGAAAAATATATTTAATTCCCATGCTGCTATCATCAGTTGCAATCGCACAGCTTTGGATTAAAGTATATAATCCAACAAATGGTATGTTAAATAGTATTTTGATGGCAATCGGGATTGAGAATCCACCAGAGTGGTTGGCAGACCCTTCTATCGTATTATTTGCGATCTTTATACCAATCATCTGGCAATATGCTGGATTTTATATTTTGATTTATTATGCAGCACTGAAAAATATCCCAGACACTGTGATAGAAGCAGCAAAAATCGATGGAGCGACTCCATTACAAATAGCACTAAAGATTAAATTACCATTGATTATGAATGTATTTAAAGTAACGATTGTGTTAGCTGTCGTCGGTTCATTAAAATATTTCGATTTAATCTACGTAATGACTGGTGGAGGACCAAATGGAGCTAGTGAAGTAATGGCATCATATATGTATAAGCTAGCTTTTTCAAGCAATGACTTTGGCTATGGAAGTGCAATTGGGTTCCTCTTATTAATCATAACCTTAATTGTTACTGTGATTATCAGAAAAGTAACTGCAACAAAGGAAGAAATTGAATATTAATAGGAGGTTTAGCATATGGGACGCATTGGTTATGTTTTTCTCTACCTATGTTTAGCGGCCGTAGCTGTGTTCCAGGTTTTCCCTATCTTTTGGTTAATTCTGTTTTCTTTAAAAGATAACTATGAAATATTTGCAGGAAATCCATTTGCATTACCAGAAGCAGTAAAATGGGAAAACTACCTAAGTGTATTTCAAGGCGGCATAGGTACTTATTTTTGGAACAGTATTTGGACAACAATTGTTTCTACAATGTTAACCGTTCTAATCGCTAGTATGGCTACATTTGTAATCACAAGGATGCGCTGGAAATTGAGTAAGCTAGTATTAAGTTTATTTCTAATTGGGCTTATGATACCGATGCATTCCGCTTTAATACCATTATTCAAGATGTTCATGGAAGCAGGTTTAATTGATAATCCTATATCCATTATTATTACATACACGGCGTATAATTTGCCGATTACAATGATGATATTATTAGGATTTTATAGTACGATTCCTCGTGAAATAGAAGAGGCGGCGATAGTTGACGGTAGTTCGATTCATCGATTGTTTTTCCGAATTATATTGCCAATATCAGCACCAGTATTATCAACGACTGTAATTATAAACATGATCTATAACTGGAATGAGTTTGTCTTTGTAAATACATTTATTAGTTCAGATAAATATAAAACATTGACAGTTGGGATGCAAAACTTTATAGGTCAATACATGACGGACTGGGGAGCAATCGGAGCTACCTTGGTCATTAGCTTTTTACCGATTTTAATAGCCTTCTTATTCTTTAGCGATCGAATAGTAGAGGGTATTACATCGAGCGCTGTAAAAGGATAGGCAGCAAAACCACCTTACATCAATAGAGAAGGTGGTTTGCGGTGTTATTTAGCTGTATTTTCCGTTATTTTATTGAAGATGTTTAAACATAGCCACATTGTAATAAAAGCATAGGAACTACCGCCGAAGATAAAGAATAACGGTGGAATCAAATACATGATAAAAAAGATTGAAACAAGACTTAGGAGCATTAAGATAGTTTGGATTGGATTTACTAGCATAATTAGGAAAGCATTTTTAATTAGTTTGAAAATCTTTAAATCAAAATGAACGAATGCAGGAAATATATAAAATAGAAACAAAACAAATACTAGAATAAATGCGAATAGTGGAGCATATGTCCATGTTAACCAATCTAGTGTGTTTAATTGGATGAAAAATAGATTGATAGTTATTATAGCTGTAATCAACGAAATGAATATACCGAGCTGATTACTTTTTAGAAAATCACCTCGGTAATATTTCCAAAAAGATTTTAAGATTGGAAAATCGGATTTGCCTCTTAGCCAATCTCGAACAATGGCAAACATTGCAATCGTTGATGGGAAGAAACCAAAAATGACTCCACCTAATAATGTGAAAAGAATCCATAGAAGGTTAATATAAGCAAATCTCGTAATCCACTCTAATATATTGTAAATTGCAGCGTTAATAGTATTCATGAACATCCCCCTGATAGTTGATCTAGTAGTAATTCCATGTGTAATTGCCGGATGAAGCCATTAGGAAATTAATTTAACTTTGTTCATTCGATAGCTATACTAATAATTTATAAATATTATTCTACATGAAAGTACTTACATTAACGAGCTTTATTTGCTCAGCGAGTAGTAGCAAACTAGTTATGAAGCTACAACATTATGACCTTCAGAAATAAATTCAAGTAACACGTACATGCTTATTATTGGAAATATATATAGCGATTCTCAAACTTATTAGGAGATGATATTTTATGAAAAGAGCATTAATTTTCCAAGGTGGTTGGGATGGACACGAACCCAAAGAAGTAGCAAGTATTTTAGCTGGAATTCTTAAAGAAGAAGATTTTCATGTAAAAGTTACAAATACACTAACAACACTCGAAGAAGATGATTTGAACACGTATGACTTAATTGTTCCTAACTGGACACAAGGAACAATTACCCAAGAACAGTTACAACCTCTCATTAATGCTATAGCAAATGGTACTGGTTTAGCTGGCTTGCATGGTGGACTAGGAGACTCATTTCGATGGGAGACGGAGTATCAATTTATGGTTGGCGGTCAATGGGTAGCACATCCAGGGAATGATGGTGTCACATATCAAGTACATATTTTGGATTCAGACCATCCGCTTACAGAAGGTATGGAGAATTTTACCGTTGTATCGGAGCAGTATTACATGCATGTGGATCCTGCAGTTCATGTTCATGCTACAACTAGATTTCCAGTAGCAGAAGGTGCTCACCAAACAAATGGTGAGGTGGATATGCCAGTAGTTTGGACAAAAAAATGGGGAAAAGGAAAAGTCTACTATTGTTCATTAGGCCATGTTGCAGAAATCGTTAGAATGCCGGAAGTTATGAACTTGATGCGGAAAGGGTTCGTTTGGGCAAGCAGATAGAAAAGTATATATAAATGAAACAAGAATAGGATGGGTGTAATGAAAAAAATAAAAGCAGGAGTTGTAGGTTGCGGAAATATAAGTGAAATATATTTTAAAAATAGTAAAAGATTTGAATCATTTGATATTGTAGCCTGTGCTGATATAGATATTAATCTCGCAAAACAAAGGTCAGAAGAATTTGATATCCCAAAAGCTTGTAACACGGAAGAGCTGCTAGCAGATTCAGAGATTGATCTCGTAATTAATCTTACAACACCCGCAGTACATGCGAAGATTGATTTAGCAGCTCTTGAAGCAGGGAAACATGTCTATGGAGAAAAACCACTTGCGGTTACTCGAGAAGAAGGTAAGAAAATATTAGAAGCTGCAAAGGCAAAGGGGTTACTTGTTGGTTGTGCCCCAGACACGTTTTTGGGTGGTGGCATACAAACTTGTAGGAAATTGATCGATGATGGTTGGATTGGTGACCCAGTTTCTGCAACCGCATTCATGATGAACCACGGTCATGAAAGTTGGCATCCAAATCCTAACTTTTATTATCAAGAAGGCGGTGGACCTATGTTTGACATGGGACCATACTATCTTACAGCGCTGATCACATTAATGGGTTCTATTAAGCGTGTAACAGGGTCAGCCAATATTACTTTTCCAGAAAGGACTATCACAAGTCAACCTAAGTATGGTGAGAAAATTCAAGTGAACACACCGACGCAAATCAATGGTGTGCTTGATTTTGAAAGTGGTGCAGTGGCTTCCATCATTACAAGTTTTGATACTTGGTATCATCATTTACCCAATATTGAAATTTATGGTACAAAGGGAAGTTTAGTTGTACCCGATCCTAACAGATTCGGAGGACCCGTTTTTTTAAGACGTTATGATCAGAATAGCTGGTCTGAAATACCTTTAACATACGGATATACGGATAATAGTAGAGGATTAGGTGTAGCCGATATGGCTTATTCCATTTTAAGGGGTGAAACACCTAGAGCAAATGGTGAACTTGCATTTCACGTTTTAGATGTTATGCACGGTTTCCAAGATGCATCTGAAGCAAACAAACATTATGAGCCAGTTAGTACATGCGAACAACCTAGACCTCTTCCACTGGTTTAATGAATGGTAAGTTGATGAATTATTCAATCAATAATTTTTAAAAATAGAGAAGGAGAGGTTATGAATGAAATTAGGTGTTTTTGCTGTTTTATTTGGAGATAAAAAATTTGAGGAAGCATTGGATGTTATTGCTGAAATGGGGCTAGAATCAATAGAAATTGGAACAGGTGGCTATCCTGGGGATTCGTATTGTGATCCTAAAGAACTGCTAACCAATGAAAACAAACGAGAAAGTTTTAAAAAGGCCATTGATGAACGAGGATTGAAAATAAGTGCTTTAAGTTGCCATGGGAATCCCCTTCACCCAAATAAAGAAATTTCCCAAAAGCATCATGAACAATTTCAGAACACAGTACGTTTAGCTGAAAAACTTGAGGTGGATACGGTAATTACGTTTTCGGGTTGTCCTGGTGAATCGATACATTCCCGTTTTCCTGTTTGGGTAACATGCCCATGGCCAGAGGACCACACAGAAGTATTGGAATGGCAATGGAAAGAGAAAGTTATCCCTTACTGGACGAATCAAAGTAAATTTCTAGCTGAACATGGTGTTCGAGTAGCGATAGAGCCACATCCAGGATTTAATGTCTATAATAACGAAACAGCAATACGTCTTCGGAAAGAATGTGGAGATAATATTGGAGTTAATTTTGACCCAAGCCATTTTTTCTGGCAGAACATAGATCCAGTCGCTAGTATAAAAGAAATTGCCAAACATGGTGCATTATATCATTTTCATGCTAAGGATACGGCAATTGACGTACAAAATACTGCAACAAATGGTGTGCTCGATACAAAACCTTATAGTGATGAACTAAATCGATCCTGGATATTCCGCACGGTCGGATATGGTCATGCCGAAGAAACTTGGCGCAAGATTATTAGTACACTGCAGCTAGTTGGCTATGAAGGCACAATTAGTATCGAACATGAAGATAGTCTTATGTCAGTTGAAGAAGGATTTCAAAAAGGTGCAACTTTGCTGAAGAATATATTAATAAAAGAAAGGGTCGGTGAAATATGGTGGGCGTAAATCAAAAAGAAATTAGAATTGGTATGGTTGGCTATCAATTTATGGGAAAAGCACACAGCCACGCATATCGTGATTTGCCCTTTTTCTTTGATACAGGTATAAAACCGGTACAAAAAGCAATTTCAGGGCGAAATGAATCGGCTGTAAAGAAAGCAGCAGAAAGATTTGGATGGGAATCGTACGAAACCGATTGGCGCCGTTTAATTGAACGTGAAGATATTGATGTTATTGATATTGTTACCCCAAATCATACACATGCAGAAATAGCCATAGCAGCGGCTGAGGCAGGAAAAAATATTATAACAGAAAAACCCCTTGCTCTAACATTGGATGAAGCGCAGCAAATGTATGAAGCTGTTCAAAAAAATAAGGTTACCCATATGATTTGTCACAACTATCGTTTTTCTCCAGCAGTTCAGTTCACTAAAAAATTAATTGATCAAGGAAGACTAGGAAAAATCTATCATTTCCGAGCAAACTATTTACAAGATTTTATTATGGATCCACAGTTCCCTCTTGTCTGGCGTTTAAAAAAGGATGTATCAGGTTCTGGGGTTCTTGGTGACATCGGAGCACATAGTATAGACTTAGCGCGGTTTTTAGTTGGGGAGTTCAAAGAAGTAGTATCTATGATGGAAACTTTCATCAAAGAACGACCAGTAGGGGAAATGACGGAGGGACTTAGTGCTGTATCGGATAATAGTACTTTAGGAGAAGTTACAGTTGATGACGCTACCGCGTTTTTAGCCAGATTTGAAAATGGAGCACTTGGTACATTTGAAGCAACTCGATTTGCAGGTGGAAACCGGAATAAAAATAAATTTGAAATTAACGGTGAAAAAGGTTCTGTTCGCTGGGACATGGAAAATATGAATAATCTCGAGGTCTATTTTCATGATGATGAACCAGGATTACAAGGGTTTAGATTAATTAATTGTACAGAAGAATTTCATCCATATGCAGGTGCATACTGGCCAGCTGGGCACATCATTGGTTATGAGCATACATTTATTCATTTGGTACATGAATTTCTTAATGGAATTGCAAATAACTATCAACCGTCACCAAATTTTGAAGACGGCTTAAAAAACCAAAAAGTATTAGTGGCTGTTGAGAAATCTGCTGAGTCTAAGCAGTGGGTAAACGTATAAAAAGTTTTTATAGAATAGATATTTAGCTGAAACTGATGGTCATTGGCATGAAGGAATAAACGAATAGGTAACAAAGATAGACAGGACATCGTATGCGGGAGAGTAATTGTTAAGAAGTGCTTACTATGAAATATATAATCGGAGTTGATTAGGGACTAGCATTGTAGAAATTCTTAGTCAGCCAAAATGGCAGCTACCTTCTTTATGATTAGGAATAACCTGGAGTGAATCATATCGTATCGCAGTAACGAAAGTAAATAATAAATGGTAGTATTTTCATCTATCATGATAGCTACGGAGACCGCTCAGAAACAATAGAGGCAGTTCTTATACTTATCCCTGAACTTAGGCTCTTGGCTATCAGTTCGTCGCATTAAGTGATCTATTCGGAATGGAGGAGGAACATTTATGAAATACAATCAGCTGGGTAAAACAGACCTAACGATTAGCGAATTAAGCTTTGGGACATGGGCCATTGGTGGTGACTGGGGGAAATCGAATGATACCGATGCTTTATATGGTCTAGAGCACGCAATGGATGTGGGTGTGAATTTCTTTGATACAGCGGATGTTTATGGAAATGGTCATGCAGAAGAATTACTAGCGAAAGCAACGAAAGGGAAGGAAGCAGATATTCATATTGCAACCAAATTTTGCCGATCTGGTGATATCCATGATCCGAATAACTATTCAATGAAAAGTGTCAAAGAATATTGTGAGAACAGTTTGAAGCGATTGAACCGAGATACAATTGATTTGTATCAGATTCACTGTCCACCATTAGAAATTTTACAGGATGGAAGCGTCTTTGAAGTACTAGAGAGAATTAAAGAAGAGGGAAAAATTCGTTATTATGGTGTTAGTGTTGAAACAGTAGAAGAAGGCTTGTATGTTCTTGATAATTCCAATGCTAGTTCGCTACAAGTAATTTTTAATATTTTTCGCCAAAAGCCTTTAGAAAAATTATTTCCTGAGGCGATGAATAAAGGAGTAGGGGTGCTTGCTAGGGTGCCTTTAGCGAGTGGATTACTAACAGGGAAGTTTAATGAAAACACGACATTTGACCAGGACGATCATCGTAATTTTAATAGAGATGGTCAGGCATTTAATGTTGGTGAAACATTTGCCGGACTTGAATTTAAAAAAGGTGTTGAACTTAGTAAACAGCTTGAATGGATTGCAGAAGGTAGAGGAAATATGACAAGAGCTGCACTTAAATGGATTCTTAATCAAAAAGCAGTAACAAGTGTAATCCCAGGATTCCGAAACGTAAAACAGGCAGAAGATAATATAGGAGCATTGTCTGTCCGAGACTATACGGATGAGGAATTAAAAAGATTGAGTATCTTTTATAAAGAAGAAATACATCCGTATATTCGTGGAGCATATTAATCAGCAATGGCAATATTTAGTAAATGAAAATGATTCCAGTCCAAATATGGAATGAAATCATTTTCATTTCTATTTATATTCATTTGGTTTATAAGATTTCTCCCGATGTATCTTGAGACCACATCTCTATTGAAACCAATTTCTTTTTGCCAATTATTTTTTGTTGTTCAACACTATACTCCTGCATTAGTATACATGAAAATTATGATGCCCCCGCGGCGATCCTAAAACATGTTTACGAAATATATTCTACCTTCGTCATTATGTAATAGGAATGTGTCGATATTTTAAGTATGCGCTTTCTTTTATTTCATGAACGAATTAGTCTCACTAAAAGTTGCCAGTGCTTCTTCATGTATAAACTTAAAAGGAGATGAAACGAACGGAACATTTACATAAAATAATGGCAGTGATGGGAGTTAAGCGGATGTTAATTCATCCTTTAAGTGTCTCATCTTAATCACAATGACCACCGGCATATGAAGATTTTTTATAATCATCAGCTAAAAATATTGATTCTTTTTCAATAATCTTATCTACTTTTCTTTTAGAACCCTCTTTCCATTCAACGCTTAAGTAGGCTTGAACTACCTTCTTAGCAACTTCTGGTCCGACTATTTGGGATCCTAAGGTAATTATTTGTGCATTATTACTTAATTGGGCACGTTCTGCAGAATATACATCATGCGCTAGTGCAGCACGGATGCCTGGATATTTGTTCGCTGCAATACATACACCAATACCTGTACCGCAAATAAGAATCCCACGGTCAGCATTTCCTTCACTAATTGCTTTGGAAACCTCGAATGCTACATCTGGATAATCTACTTCATTAAGAGAGTGACAGCCGAAGTCAACCACCGTATGTTCTGTACTATTAAGAAATTCCTTAATAATCTCTTTTAATTCAAATGCATTATGATCACAACCGATTGCGAGTTTCATATATAATCCACCTCCAATTTTTTTATACTCTTTTATCTTATTGTATTTTTTTGTTTTTATCAACATATACCTTCATTTATTTTCATTTATATAAAAAAGATTAGTTTTATTGCTATAATACAATGGGTTAAATATTAAATGTTAATTATATTTTCTTATTCTTTTTTTTACTTTCGGTTATCTTCATGATATGATAAAGGAAAATAATAAGAGTTTGTATTTTAAATTGGATAGAAGGTGATATTTTGAAGAAAATGTTTGCTGAGGAGCGTAGAAATTTAATTTTAAAACTATTGCAGGAAGAAAAACGCTTAACTGTTAAAGAGTTAGCTAAATCACTTAGTGTATCAGAAGCCACATTACGTACAGATCTAAATTTGATGGAAGAGGAAGGTTTATTAACCAGAACACATGGGGGGGCAGTACTTAATAATAACGACAACCGACAAAACCTTTTTTCGGAAAGAGCTTTAAAGAATGTAGAAAATAAAAAGTCAATAACAAAAAAGGCAATAACACTTATTGAAGATAAGAATAGTATTTTATTGGATGCGAGCACTACAGCACTAGAGTTAGCGCGGAATTTGAAAGATATGGATATAAAATTGACTGTTGTTACAAATGGTCTTCGAACGGCTATTGAATTAAAGGAAAATCCTAAACTTAATGTAATTTTACTAGGTGGTATTGTGAGAATGGGATCCATGGCATTAGAAGGTCATCTAGGCAAAGCAATTTTAGACAAAATTAATATTGATATTATGTTTACATCAGCAAGTGGGTTTACTGTAGAAGAAGGACTTACTGACTTTAATGTCTATGAAGTAGATTTAAAGAGACTAATGGTTGAGAAAGCAAGTAAAGTGGTAGCACTTCTTGATCATACCAAAATAGGTAATAGCTCAATCGCTTCATTTGCTGAAACAAGACAAATTGATACAATTATAACGGATCAAAACTTGTCTACCGAAATGTTAGAGAATTTAGCATTATATCAAATAAAGGTAATATATTAGTCGAAATAGATAGAAAGTGAAAACTTACTTTAAACATAGTATGTAGGAACTTCTATCTATACATATTTTCCTTTGTTTTCGAATAGTATCATTTTTTGTTTTTTTTTGTTGACATAAATTATGCTAGGTATTATTATTATAGTTAATCCGACAGATGAACTAACTTAATCCGGAAATGTGTAATTTTTTATTGAAACATTGAAAGCGTTATCTCTAAAGTTAAAAACTATCAAATCATAATAAAGGGAGCGATTACATGGCTGAAATTAATAATCCCATTTTACCGGGCTTTCACCCTGATCCATCCATATTAAGGGTTGGCGGTGATTATTATATTGCAACATCAACCTTTGAATGGTTTCCAGGAGTTCAAATCTACCATTCTAAAGATATGGTTCATTGGAAGTTACTCACAAATCCTTTAACAAGAAAATCTCAACTCGATATGATTGGAAATATAAATTCCGGTGGCGTATGGGCTCCATGCCTAAGCTATGATAATGGCTTATATTACTTAATATATACAGATGTAAAATCTAGAAAAGGTGCATTCAAGGACACCCATAATTATGTATCTATCGCAGAGAACATTGAAGGTCCATGGTCAGATCCGATTTACTTAAATAGCAGTGGATTTGATCCATCACTTTTTCATGATGAAGATGGTAAAAAATGGTTCGTTAACATGCGTTGGGATCATAGAAAAGGGAAAAATTCATTCTCGGGTATCGTTTTACAACAGTTCTCATTAGAAGAGAAAAAATTAGTTGGTCCAATAACAAATATATTTTCTGGTACAGAACTTGGAAGTTTAGAGGCGCCCCATATATACAAAAAAGACAACATGTATTATTTAATGGTTGCTGAAGGTGGAACAAAATACGGTCATGCTGTTACAGTGGCTCGTTCAAAATCAATTGTTGGTCCTTATGAAGTAGGTCCGGAAAATCCAATTCTTACATCCAAAGAGCATAACGAATTACAAAAAGCCGGACATGCTAGTTTAGTAGAAACACAAAATGGTGAATGGTACATTGCTCATTTATGCGGAAGACCTGTTGTAGACGGTAAGTGCATATTAGGGAGAGAAACGGCTATTCAAAAATGTTATTGGACAGACGATGGATGGTTGAGGGTCGAAGGTGGAGATGAACCAAAAGTTATTGTCCAAGCACCAGACTTAGAACCTGTCGTATTGGAAATGGAAAGCAATGACGATCACTTTGATACTGATTCATTCAAGAAGTACTGGAATTCCTTAAGAAGGCCATTTTCTGAGGACTGGGTTTCCCTAACGGAGCGCAGAGGTTATCTTCGATTGAAGGGGCAAGAATCAATGAGCTCGTTACATCATCAAAGTTTAATAGCGAGGAGACTAGAGAGTTTTGACGTTGAGATAGAAACATCACTAGATTATCAACCTGATAGTTTCCAACAAATGGCTGGTTTAATTGTTTATTATGATACTGATGATTATGTGTACCTGAGGGTAACACATGATGAAGACAAAGGCATATGTTTAGGGATTATCGAATCAAAATATGGGAATTATGATGAACTACTCTCTGATGACATAGCATTACTAGGACAGTCATTGCATCATTTAAAAGCACATATTAAGGACCAATGGTTGAATTTTTCCTATTCAATGGATGGCGAAAGTTGGATACAGGTAGGAGATAAAATAGATATTAGCCATCTTTCCGATGATGATGCAGATTATATTCGATTTACAGGTACATTCGTAGGTATGTGTGCACAGGATTTAAGTGGCCAAAACAAGCATGCTGATTTTGCGTATTTTAATTACAAGGAGATCACTGAATAGACCCTTCTCTGTAAGGACTAAAATGTATGATATGCTAACAATATATCTAAACTTAGTACAGTCATTAGATAAACTAAGTTACCTATATTTTAGCGTTTTACTTATAGATACAAAAGTCTGAGTATTCGAAGAAAAGTTATCTAAAACCGTATTGGTCTAATGTAAATGAACAAAATTGAAAGGGTGAATGAAATGAGAAAATTATATATGTTATTAATTAGTTTGTTTGTGTTGTTCCTATTGGCAGCTTGTGATGAAGGAGATGATGCATCATCTGGTGGCGATAATGCATCATCTGATGGGGAGATTGTTTTAGATTTATGGCATTTTGACCCAGGTGCAAGGATGGAAGTATATCAAGAAGCTGTAGATCGCTTTGAAGAGAAACATGAAAATGTAAAAGTTAATGTACTACAAATTCCAAATGATGATTATAAACAACGCGTTGTTGTAGCTATGTCTGGTGGAAACCCTCCGGATGTATTTGCAAGTTGGGGCGGTGGATGGTTAGAAGAATTTGTTGATTCTAATAAAATCAAAGATTTAACGAATGAAGATATCGATTATGATCGCTTTATAGATGTAGCGGTTAAAAACTCAACTTTTGATGACAAAGTGTATGGTTTGCCTTTAGGTATTGCGACTTATTCATTCTATTACAATAAAGAGATTTTTGCGGAACATAATTTAGAAGTTCCAGAGACATATGATGAATTTCTTAACGTTGTTGATGTATTAAAAGAAAATGACGTTTATCCACTTGCTTTAGCAAATCAACCAAAATGGCCAGGTGCTTTTTACTTAATGTATTTTGCAGATCGTTTAGGTGGAGAAGATGTTTTCCAATCAGCATATCGTAGAACTGGTGGAGGTTTTGATGATGATGCATATGTCCAGGCAGGCGAGTACATTCAAGATTTAGTTGAAAGAGATGCATTTAACCCTGGATTTAATGGTATTCCATATGATTCAGGACAAGGTAGACAATTAATGTACACTGGTGAAGCTGCAATGATGCTTATGACTTCAGGATTTGTAAATAATGTACGTGAAGAATTTCCAGAATTTGAAGAAAAAATGGGCGTATTCGGATTCCCAGTAATAGAAGAGGGTAATGGTGACCCATCTAATATAAGTGCAGGTGTATCTCCGGTTTGGTCTATATATGAAGAGACTGATCAATCAGAGCTGGCAGTTGAACTTATAGATGAATTAACTAGCGTAGAAACTGCACAAGGTTATGTTGATAAATCTAGTACGCCTGTTGCAGTTAAAGGTGTAGAACTAAAAGATGAATATGTAAGTATCTTTACAGAATGGATTAACAAAGCAAATTCTATCCAGTTTCCTTATGATCAAACGTTACCCCCGGAATTAGGAGAACTTCATAAGAATACAACGTTTGACTTGTTTGGTTTGGAAGTGACACCAGAAGAAGCTGCTGAATCAATGGAGGCAGAAGCTAAGAAGATATTTGGGGAGTAAAAGTTTTATATTGAGAAGGCTCTATTAAAGAGCTTTCTCCTACTTCAAACAAATTGTTGTAAGGGAAGTGTTACATAATGGCAATAAATAACGATATGATCTTATTAGAAGAACAAAAGAAGCGAACAAGAAATAAGTCTCTTACTATATTACTTTTTCTCTTACCATCCTTACTTGTATATTTGGCGTTTATTCTCTATCCAATCTTAGCAACATTTAATTACAGTTTATATGACTGGAATGGAATGGGAGATAAAGTGTTCATAGGTCTTGAGAATTTCACAACATTATTATCAGATTCAACTTTCTGGACTGCATTGAAAAATAACTTATATCTAGTATTAGTTTCTGTTTTTGTACAAGTTCCGTTTGGGCTAATTATGGCAATAGTTCTACTAAGTAAAATTAGAGGAAAGAAAGTATTAAATGTTATTTATTTCTTACCTTATTTAATGTCTTCAGTTGCTATCGGTTTGTTATGGGTATTCATGTATGACCCTGTAAAAGGACCAATCAACCAATTTTTAAATATATTTGGTATTGAATCTGTACACTGGTTGGCTTCAAGTAATATGGCAATTATTGCTGTGTTAATTGTACTTGTTTGGCAATTCGCACCTTTTTATATGATTCTGTTTAAAGCATCACTGGTTGGTATTCCTGAAGAGCAATATGAAGCAGCTGAAATTGATGGGGCAAATGGAATTCAGCAATTTTTCTATATTACACTCCCATCATTAATGCCTACGATTGTAAGCTCTTCTATATTAGCAGTAGTTGGTTCGCTTAAAACATTCGATATGTTTTTCATTATGTTGGGTGGAGGTTCAGGAAGCGCAACCGAAATCTTAGGGACATATATGTATAGGCAAAGCTTTATTAATTTTAATATGGGCTACGGTAGTACAATAGCCTCCATGATGTTTATCTTAGCACTGCTTAGCACAGTTATTATTTTATTCACAGATAACAATCGGCAGAAAAGGAGTGGATTAAAATGAGACCTGGTAATCTAATTCAAAAAACATCCCTATATATTTTTGCAGCCATGTTACTCGTTTTTTCAGGTTATCCATTTCTCTATATGGTTTCCACATCATTTAAGACAATGGGGGAATTTTTCGATAATCCATTTTCTATCATTTCAGGCTCTTTAACGTTAGATCAGTTTGCATCTGTTTTTGAGATGGGATTACATACATACTTCATAAACAGTATCATTATTACCGTTGCGTCAGTTGCAATTGTTGTATTTGTTTCGGCGCTTGCTAGTTATCCATTAAGTAGAATGAAATTCAGATTGAATCGTCCACTTTTCGTTCTTTTCTTAGTTGGAATGATGATACCTGTTCACGCGTCCTTAATTCCAATTTTCATGATGTCAAATGAACTAGGATTTTACGATACATTATTTGCTTTATTAGGACCATATGTGGCTTTTGCCTTACCAATTTCAATTTTTATTATGACACAATTTATGTCTGATATACCAGTAGAACTTGAAGAAGCGGCCAAGATGGATGGAGCAGGTCACTGGAAGATATTTTCTAAGGTAATACTCCCTAATATTAAGCCAGCTATATCTACCGTTGTAATTTATAACTTTGTACACATTTGGAATGAATTTGTCTTTGCATTAGTGCTTATCCAAGATAAAGGAAACATGACCTTACCAATTGGACTTCAAAAATTCTATGGAGAGTTCTCTGTAAATGTACCAGGAATAATGGCCGCATTAACGCTCAGTAGTGTTCCAGTAATATTAATCTTTATTCTTGCTCAAGAGAAAGTAGTTAAAGGATTAACAAGTGGATCGGTTAAAGGGTAAAGGGCTTATCTAAATTTATGTACATCATTTTTCTAAACAAAGGAGGAAAATACAATGACAATAAAATTTGGATGTCAAGGATCAACATGGGTATTGGATTATGATATTGAAGCAGATATTCAAGATCAAGTGATGAGTACAATAAATAAAGCAGGATTTAAAGGGCTTGATATGCAGGTTGCTTTATTAGGTAAATATAAAAGTCAACCGGAAAGATTTAAAGAAGAACTAGATAAGAGAGGTCTAGAATTAGCAGCATTAACTTTACCAATGAATTTCTTAGGTGGTGAGGAATCTCCTAAGGAGAGGGAATTAACCGATTTCTATATAAATTACTTAAAAAAATTCCCAGGTGCAAAACTAAATGTACCTTCAAGAATCGGACCAAATCGTGACAATTTACTACAACGTCAAAAAGAAATCATAGCAGGTGCAAATAAACTAGGGAAACGGGCATTTGAGAATGGAATCATTACATCGATTCATCCTATTTCCTATAAAACTTCGTATTTTAGATTCAAAGAGGATTATGAAGTACTTCTTGAAGGCTTAGATCCAAGATACATGGGATATACACCTGATGTTGGTCACATTATGTTTGGTGGAATGGATCCAGTTCAGATAATTAAGGATTATCTACCTTTGATTAAGCATGTACACTTTAAAGATGCATCCGTAGGCTGTGAATGGAAGAAAATGGGCGAAGGTGACATCGATTTTGCAGGATGTGTACAGGTTCTTAAAGATGGTGGTTACGAAGGTTGGATAATGGTTGAAGAGGAAACTCCAGAAGCCCAAACTCAAACAGAGAAAGTTATTATTGAAATTAGTGAGTATGTAAGTGAAAGGTTAATGCCGATAGTTAATGGAGACTAGACTAGAACAGGTAGTCTTCATTAGTAGAGGAACTGAACATAACGCTATAAACAACTGAGAATTATAGCTTCCATTCTATCCTATATAACTATTAAAAGAGGAGTGTAACGATTGAAAAAACTAATAAATAATCCCAATAATGTTGTTGAAGAAATGATAGATGGATATGTTAAAGCACATCCAACATATATTAAACGTTTAGAGGAAAATGATAGATCACTAGTTACAGCAAGAAAAACTACTGATAACAAAGTAGGAATACTAATTGGAGGCGGATCTGGTCATGAACCTGGCTTCTTAGGGTATGTAGGAGATGGAATGGCAGATGGTGTTGCTGTAGGCAATATTTTTGCTTCTCCGCCACCAGCACCAATTTTAGAAGTAACCAAGGCAATCGATAAAGGTGCTGGAGTTGTATATCTTTACGGGAATTATGCTGGTGATGTTATGAATTTTGGTATGGCTGCTGATTTGGCAGATATGGAAGATATCCATGTAGAAATGGTATTAACAACGGACGATGTAGCCTCAGCTCCGATAGAAGAAAAAGAGAAGCGACGAGGAATCGCTGGAGAGTTTTTTGTATTTAAAACGGCAGGGGCTGCAGCAGATCAAGGATACAATTTGGGGGAAGTTGCAAGAATTGCTAGAAAAACAAATGAATTTACAAGATCTATGGGTGTTGGTTTAACCCCATGTTCATTGCCGCAAACAGGCGAACCTAGCTTTGAAATTGGTGATAATGAAATGGAACTTGGTTTAGGGCATCATGGAGAACCTGGAATTAAAAAAGTTCCAATGGATAAGGCTGATAACATTGCTGATGAACTGTTAAAACATATCTTTGCCGATATGCCACTTAATAAAGACGATGAAGTAGCTGTTTTAGTAAATGGCCTAGGGTCAACGCCACGTTTGGAACTATATATTATGTATAGAAGAGTGGAGCAAGTCTTAAAGGAAAAAGGGATTCATATTTATCGCTCATATGTTGGAGATTATATTACTTCACTAGAAATGGGTGGCTGCTCAATAACACTTACCAAAGTAGATGATGAATTGAAGAAACTAATTGATCATCCAGTAGATTGTCCTATGTTCGTACAAAAATAAGGGGGATATATGATGAGTTTAAGTGCGAGAGAATATCTGAATTATTTTAAACAGGTAACAGAAGTTATTGAAAATGAAAAAGATTACCTCTGTGAACTTGACCGTAAGCTAGGAGACGGAGACCATGGGGTTACGATGTCTATTGGCTGGCAAAGTGTAAATGAAAAACTTGATACAGAGTTATTGGATGAGACGGATTGTGGGAAAATTAGCTCTGTTGTTGGAATGACATTTTTAAATGCAGTTGGCTCTTCAGTTGGTCCATTATATGCAACTGGATTTATTAAAGGAGCAAAAGTACTTAAAAATAAAACAGAACTAACCGACTCAGATATTGCTGAATTCTGGGTAGCATTTGTTAACGGTGTGAAAGAGAGAGGAAAGGCACAAGTTGGTGATAAGACCATTGTTGACACGCTAGATCCCTTTGCAAAAAAACTAGAAGCAAAATTTGCAGAATCACAAGATATTCTTGCTGCATTTAGTGAAGCGGTCCAGGCTGGGGAAAGGGGAATGGAATCTACCAAAGATCTAATCTCGAAGATTGGGCGATCTAGTCGTTTAGGAGAGCGGTCATTAGGTGTTCAAGATCCTGGAGCTACATCTGCGTATCTAATCATCGAAACGTTCCAAAAGGTCTTAGAGGTAGAATCAGTAAAATAAACGAATACGAAAAAGCTTGTTCAAAGGTTAATCTGCCTTTTTACAAGCTTTATTTTTTTGATTTATTATTAATATAAGAGCTAAGTAGATTTTTTCATCTACTTAGCTCTACAAGGTTTTTTACTTACCACCCTTTGGTGTTTGATGATTAGCTATTCTTTCAAAATAATTAATAATAAAGGAATGATCCTTCTTCGCATTTCCGTTAGCAATCTCTGAGCTAAAGATTTCCTTAACCATACTAGTAATGGGAAGTGGCATACCTATAGCATTTGCAGACGATTGAATATTATTCAAATCTTTAAAGTTGATTTCCATTCGTCCACCTGGATCGAAGTTTCTATCAATAATTAATGGCATTTTTGCTTCCATTACTGCACTACCAGCTAAACCACCGTGAATTGCTTCGTACATTTTGTTTAAATCAATACCTGATTTACTTGCAAATACACTTGCTTCTGATAATGCGGCAAGATGAATGCTAACAATGATTTGGTTAGCAAGCTTAGTTGTTGAACCAGCACCGTTTGTCCCAACATGAACAATATTTTCTCCCATTGCTTCAAATAATGGTAACACACGGTTAAATTGCTCCTCATCTCCACCAGCCATGATAGACAGTTTACCTTCAACAGCCATCGGTTCTCCACCACTAACAGGTGCATCTATACAGTGCATCCCGTATTCTTGTAATCTTTTAGCAAAAAACTTCGAATCCTCAGGTGAAACTGAACTCATATCAATAATCACAGTGCCTGGTTTGCCATTTTTAGCAAGACCATCATCATTAAATAATACCTGTTCTACATGTTTCGCAGCAGGTAGCATGGTGAAAATTACATCACATTTTTCTGCTACTTCTACATTAGAGTCGCAAGCATGTCCACCCAATGCAGTAAGCTCACGAACTGCCTCTTTATTTAAATCTAATAGATATGTTTCATAGCCTGCGTGAATTATATGTCTTGCCATTGGTTTGCCCATAATTCCTAGACCAATAAACCCTACTTTCATGCGTAACCCCTCCATGTAAGTGTTTTCACTACTATTTTATAACAATATGAAAAAAATGTATATAGCTTTCTATTGAATTTCAAAAATAAATAAAAATTTTTGACAGTAATTGATAACAAAAGTAACAAAAAGTAGTGAAAACCGGTGCCAACTTAAAAATGCAGATATATGCAGGTAGAGCTCATCGTACCTATTTTTTATTTAGAGTTATTGCCTGATAAATTGTATGATCTCCTAGATAGGAGTGGAATTGAATGTGCTATATCTGATAAAGGTATCCAACCTTGAAAAATATTAATAGACATTAGAAATAAAGAGGAAATTTTTTTGACCAATTGAATCTGCTGCGATATTGTATTTTATTTTCATCCATCACTACTAAATAAAATAATTCTACTGAACTTGAACGTACGAGTTCCAATGTATCATTGTTATATATTTTTTATTAATATTACTACTTTTATATCTGACTATATATTCCCTTCAAAAATTCGTAGAGCGGGAGATACATAAGAAAAAATGGGTACAATGGTAAAAAAATATGTAGACAGAAAATTTTTATTATTATTGGACAAAGTACCTAAAATATATTGCAAAGAAGATTAGCATAATTTATAATATACTTATACGTATGAATTGATATTTAATATTGAATAACCACATCTCATTCGTACAAGATTTATTCTCCTCTTTAAGAGGGTATCTGTTGTAAGCGTTGTCAACAACGGAATGTTTCAATCGGTTTCATAGCTGAATCTTTTGCGAAAGAGGTGAACGGTTTAGAAGGAATGGGCTTGAAAGTTTTGTATATCCTATCAAAATATTATTAAGGGGGAATAAAAATGAAAAGGCTTACCTTATTTGGTACACTAGTTTTTATGCTTTTAATATTGGGTGCATGTAGTGGAGACGCTGACTCTGAATCTACTAATTCAGGGGATGGTGGCGAATCTACAATTGCTGGAGAGGATTTAGAAGATGCAACGGAATTATCATTTTGGACCTTTGCTGGGACACATGCTGATTTCTATGCAAGCGCTGCTGAAAGATGGAATACGGAAAATCCTGACAAGGCAATTAAATTATCCATTGAAACATATCCTTTTGATCAAATGCACAATAATTTATTGTTAGCATTACAATCTGGAAGTGGTGCACCGGATTTGGCAGATATTGAACTTGCCAAATTCCCTAACTTCTTAAAAGGCGATATCCAATTAGAATCCCTAAATGATTTAATTGAACCAGAAATAGAGAACTTTGTAGAAGATAGATTAAATATATATGCTAAAGATGGTACATACTACGGCGCTCCAACACACGTAGGTGCTACAGTAGTATATTATAATCAGGAAATTATGGATGAAGCTGGTGTTGACATCGACTCTATTGAAACTTGGGATGATTATATAGAAGCTGGTAAACAAGTTGTTGAAGTTACTGATAAACCAATGACGACGATACCAACTAATTGGTATGGTATTTGGCCATATGTTACTCAAAGAGGATCAGACTTCTTTGATGAAAACGGTGAACTAACTCTTGATAATGAAGAGAATGTTGAAACACTAGAATTCATTAATTCCTTAGTTAATGAACATAAAATTGCTGAAGTCACACCTGGCGGGGGGAACCATTCAGAAGAATTTTATGGTTTTATGAATAATGGTGGACAAGCTTCCATTGTAATACCAATGTTTTACATGAAAGATTTTGTAGAATATATGCCTGACTTAAAAGGAAAAATGCAAATCCGTCCAATGCCGCTAGCAGCGGGTTCAGATACTAAATCTGTTGGAATGGGTGGGACAGGTACTGCAGTAATAAGTCAATCTGAGCACGTAGATTTGGCTAAAGAATTCCTATATTACGCAAAACTATCTAAAGAGGGAAATATCCATTTATGGACAGAACTTGGGTTTGACCCTCCACGGTGGGATGTATGGGATACCCCAGAAGTAAGAGAAGATAACGTATTTTATGAGTACTTCCATGATGATATATTTGATATCTTACTAAGCATTAAAGATGATGTTACTGGTATAAATCTATCAGAAAATACACCAGATGTCTTGTCGGAGATTGATTCCAATATCATGCACAGTGTGCTAAGAGAAGGAAATCAAACACCAGAAGAGGCTTTAAAACAATCTGCTGATACTATAAGACAAAAAATGAAGAGTGCCAATTAATCGATAATTAAAAATGGACAGGTGGATTAATAACCTGTCCTTATTCCCAAAAATATAATTATAAGAAGGGATAAAATGATAAATAATTCTAGACTAAATGTTGAAGAGTATAATTTTGAGGGGAAAAATATAGAGGAACCACCAGTACAAAAAAAACCTAATAAGTTTTTAAAAATTCTTAATTCAAAAAGGGTTGTCCCATATGTTTTTGTTTTACCGTTTATTATTTCTTTTTTGATACTCACTCTCTATCCGGCAATTCAAGCCTTTGTCATGAGTTTTCAAAGGATTTTACCTGGTCAAGTTACATTTATAGGTTTTCAAAATTATGAGCGGATTTTTAATCCTTCGTTTTTTAAAGCATTAACAAATACAACGATTTATACTATTTCAACAGTGGTTGTTCTTGTTTCGGTACCAATAATATTAGCTATTCTATTAGATTCTAAATTTGTAAAATTTAAAACACTTTTTCGTTCGGCTTTATTTATTCCTTCGCTAACATCCGTGGTAGTAGCGGGTATTATTTTTCGACTAGTATTTGCTGAGTCAGAAAGTTCTATAGCTAACCAAATTATCGGAATATTTGGGGTTGATCCAGTAAGCTGGCAATATACTGGGTGGTCTGGGATGTTACTAATGGTATTAATTGCATCCTGGCGTTGGATGGGAGTTAATATTTTATACTTCCTAGCAGGATTACAAAATATTCCAAAGGAAATTTATGAATCCGCAGAAATTGATGGAGCAAATATATTTCAAAGATTCCGTCATATAACACTTCCTTTTTTGAAACCTATTATTATTTTTGTGACTACAATTAGTATAATTGGTGGATTTAGGGTTTTTGAAGAAAGCTATGTATTATGGCAAGGTAATTCTCCCGGAAACATCGGATTAACTCTAGTAGGATATTTATACCAAGAAGGTATTCAGCAAAACGATCTGGGATTTGGATCAGCAATTGGGGTAATTGTCCTAATACTTATTTTTATAGTAAGTATACTCTACTTGTTCTTAACAGGTGGATTTAAAAGAGGTGACGAATAAATGAAAAAGAAAAATAATACGGTAGCTAAATGGATTCTTAATATCATCTTTGCTATTGTAGCCTTCATAGCGCTGTTTCCGTTGATTGGTTTAATTATTTCCTCATTTCGTCCTTCTACCGAACTAATGAGGAATGGAATAACTTTTTCGATCAATTGGAATGAGTTATCTTTGAATAACTATATATATATATTTACCCAAGCAGGTGAGTATTGGGAGTGGTACGGAAATAGTTTAATTATTTCAGGACTAACGATTATCTTATCTCTATTTTTCTCTTCGATGGTCGGATATTCGTTGGCAACTTATAATTTTAAAGGAAGAAATTTGATTTTCTTATTTGTTCTAGTCATTATCATGATACCGTTTGAAGTTCTAATGTTACCACTGTATCAATTAATGATAGATACACGATTAATCGATACATTTACTGGTATTATGTTACCGCTAATTGTTTCACCAACGGCAGTATTTTTCTTTAGACAATATGCAATTGGCCTACCGAAAGAACTTATGGACGCTGCAAGAATTGATGGATGTACAGAGTATGGAATATTTTTTAAGATTATGGCACCATTGATGTTACCATCGTTTGCTGCAATGGCTATTCTACAAGGATTGCATAGCTGGAATAACTTCTTATGGCCACTACTTGTGGTAAGATCAAATGATTTATTTACGTTGCCAATTGGTTTAGCAACATTACTAACTCCATATGGTAACAACTATGACATCTTAATTGCAGGTGCTGTAATGACAGTAATTCCAATTGTTATTCTCTTTGCTTTCTTCCAGCGTTACTTTGTGGCAGGACTTTCAACTGGTGGGGTAAAAGGATAAATGTAAGAGGTAACTATTTTGGAAAAAGGGGAAAGTCACATGAATGTAAATGGATTAACTGGTTCACTGAATACAATTCTTACTTGGATAACTCGCTTGGCATTACTAAATGTATTATGGATTATTTTTTCCATTCAAGGACTACTTATTGCTGGTATTTTCCCCTCGACGATTGCTGCCTTAACTATATGTAGAAAATGGCAAGAGGGGGAAAAGGATATCCCAATTTGGAAAACCTTTAAAAGGATTTATCGTGATGAATTTTTAGCATCAAACATTCTTGGCTGGGCAATTATGTTTATGGGCTTACTATTATATTTAAACTTTCTAGTAATGAGTACAAGTCATGGAGAAGTTTCAATAATAATAATTATAGCCTTTTACCTGCTAACCTTCTTATATATAAATATAATAATCTGGTCATTTCCGTTACTCTCAAACTATAATGGTTCAATAATCCAGCATATGAAGAATGCCATTATTCTGGGGATAGTAAACATTCATTATACATTAACTATATTAATTCTTTTATTCTGTGTTACCTATGTATCCTTAGAATTCCCAGGTATGATTCTATTTTTTACAGTTAGTATTGGGGCTCTATGTTGGTCATGGATTTCACAAGGTATATTTAAAAAGATGGATACTGCAACTAATTGATTCAATTTACAAACAACCAAAAATATATTTAGACTAAGAAAGGAAGAAATAGTGTGACAAAAGAAACTATCGCGGCCAAGATGATGTTAGATAAAGAATTTGTAATTTCAGAAATAGATCCTAGAATCTACGGATCTTTCATTGAACAATTAGGTAGAGCGGTTTATGGTGGCATTTATGAACCAAATCATCCTACTGCAGATGAAAATGGCTTTCGACAAGATGTCATCGATTTAGTAAAACAGTTACAAGTGCCAATCATTCGCTATCCAGGTGGGAATATGGTGTCAGCTTATAATTGGGAAGATGGAATAGGACCTAAGGAAGAGCGCCCTCATCGTTTGGAGTTGGCATGGCGTGTTACTGAGACGAATCAGGTTGGAACCAATGAATTTATGGATTGGTCTAAAGCAGTTGGTTCTGAAGCGATGATGGCTGTTAATTTGGGAACGAGGGGAATTGATGCTGCTCGGAGTTTATTAGAATACTGTAATCACCCAGGTGGTACATATTGGAGTGAGCTTCGCAAACAGCATGGATATGAACAGCCACATAAAATTAAAACATGGTGTTTAGGAAATGAAATGGATGGCCCATGGCAAATTGGTCAGAAGACAGCATATGAATATGGCCGCCTCGCTGCTGAAACAGGGAAAGCAATGAGACAGGTCGATCCAACCATTGAATTGGTTAGTTGTGGTAGCTCAGGTTCAGGAATGCCAACATTTCCTGAATGGGAAGCAACAACTCTCGAGCATACATATGAATTTGCTGATTATATCTCCTTACACCAATATTATGGAAATCGTGATGATGACACTGCAAACTATTTAGCAAATTCCCTTGATATGGATAATTTTATTAATACGGTTATTGCTACCTGTGATTATATGAAAGCAAAAAAACGTAGTAAAAAGACAATTAATTTGAGTTTTGATGAATGGAATGTATGGTTCCACTCTAATGATCAAGATAATAAACTCGAGCCATGGGCAATTGCACCGCCACAACTTGAGGATATTTACACATTTGAAGATGCAATTTTAGTTGGATCCATGCTTAACACATTACTTAAGCACTCGGATCGAGTAAAAATTGCTTGTATGGCCCAACTCGTAAATGTTATTGCGCCAATAATGACCGAAACGGGCGGGGGGATTTGGAAACAGTCGATTTTCTATCCATATTACTACACATCCGTTTACGGCAGAGGCGTTGCATTGAATCCGATTATTATTTCACCAAAGTATGATAGTAAAGACTATACAGACGTGCCTTATCTTGATAGTTCAGTTGTATATAATGAGGAAAACGATGAACTCGTGATCTTTGCTGTAAACCGCCATTTGCAAAATAGGCTGAAAGTTGATGTAGATATTCGATCATTTGATGGGTTTGAAATAGTTGAACATGTGGTGCTTGAAAATGAAGATGCGAAAGCTGTGAATACGCTTCGTAATGAGCAAGTTAAACCACATTCTCAAGGTCTGTCATTTATAGAAGATGACAAACTAGTAGGAGTACTACCGAAAATGTCTTGGAATATGATTCGATTACAAAAGTCTAATCAGTAACAGTAAAAAGACAGGATTTTTTCTGTCTTCAACTTCAAAGAGTAAGGAAGTATAAAAGTTTTACCCCTTACAACAGTGTTCATCGCTGTGAAATTCTTAATAAATGAAAAAATATCTAATAAACTTTGTTCATTCAATAGACGAACTAACGAAGTGGTGCTATAATACATTTATGAAAGCATTTACAAAACAGGGAATTAATATCATAAATAAAACCTAGGAGGCAACTAAACATGACTTATTTTAAAAATGTAAGCAACATTAAATACGAAGGGCCGAATTCAACAACCCCACTTGCATTTAAATTTTATAATCCAGAAGAAAAAATTAACGGAAAATCAATGGAAGAAATCCTACGCTTTGGTGTAGCGTACTGGCATACATTTACTGAAGACCTATCCGATCCATTTGGTACAGGTACAGCAATTCGACCATGGGACAAATTCTCAGGAATGGACCTTGCAAAAGCACGTGTTGAAGGAGCATTTGAATTCTTTGAAAAACTAAATGTACCATTTTTTGCGTTTCACGATGTAGATATCGCACCAGAAGGATCAACATTAAGAGAGACTAATCAAAACCTAGACACAATCGTTGCAATGATTAAAGATTACATGAAAGATAGCAAAACGAAACTACTTTGGAATACAGTTAATAACTTCAGTAATCCACGTTTCGTTCATGGTGCAGCATCTTCTAGTAATGCAGATGTTTTCGCATATTCTGCTGCTAAAGTAAAAAAAGGTTTAGAAGTTGGTAAGGAGCTAGGTGCAGAAAACTATGTATTCTGGGGTGGACGTGAAGGATACGAGACACTACTAAATACAGACATGAAACTAGAAATGGATAATTTAGCTCGTATGTTCCATATGGCGATTGATTATGCGAAAGAAATTGATTTCGATGCACAATTCTTAATTGAGCCAAAACCAAAAGAGCCTACTACTCATCAATATGATTTTGACGTAGCGAGTGGATATGCATTCTTACAAAACTATGGTTTACAAGACCATCTTAAATTCAATATTGAAGCAAACCATGCAACACTTGCTGGACATACATTTGAACATGAACTTCGCTATGCGCGAATCCATGGCATGTTAGGTTCAGTTGATGCAAACCAAGGACATCCATTACTAGGATGGGACACGGATGAATTTCCAACAGATTTATATACTACAACA
Organism: Oceanobacillus chungangensis; assembly: GCF_003369565.1. Taxonomy (GTDB): domain Bacteria; phylum Bacillota; class Bacilli; order Bacillales; family Amphibacillaceae; genus Oceanobacillus; species Oceanobacillus chungangensis. The sequence continues at coordinate 332,851 of NZ_PIOD01000005.1, forward strand.
CTAGCAATGTATGAAATCTTGAAAAATGGTGGACTTGGCCGTGGTGGACTAAACTTTGATGCGAAGGTACGTCGTGGATCATTTGAAGCGGAAGATTTATTCCATGCACATATCGCTGGAATGGATAGCTTTGCAGTTGGTCTAAAAGTAGCTCAAAAATTAATCGATGATAACGTACTGGATGGTATTGTTGAAGACCGTTACAGCAGTTACAAAGATGGCATTGGTCTTGAAATTGTTGAAGGAAAAGCAGACTTCCACAAACTAGAAGAACATGCACTAGGATTAACCGAAATCAAAAATCAATCAGGTAAACTAGAACGCATTAAATCTACTATTAATCAATATTTATTAAGAGCGTATGCTGGAGAGTAATACTTATAAGTAGGAGAGGTTTGCTATGAAATATGTAATCGGAGTTGATTTAGGAACAAGCGCTGTAAAGATTCTATTAGTCAATCAAAATGGCGAGGTAACGGAGGAAGTTTCTAAATCCTATCCTTTAATCCAGGAAAAAACCGGATATAGCGAACAGGATCCAAATGCATGGGTGGATCAGACAATTGCAGGATTGTCTGATCTTCTACATAAGTTTGATGGGGATCCAGAAGATATTGAAGGGGTAAGTTTTTCTGGCCAAATGCATGGATTGGTATTGCTTGATGAAAATAATAAAGTTTTACGAAACGCGATTCTTTGGAATGATACACGTACAACACAGGAGTGTCAGGAAATTTATGATCGTGTTGGAGAAGAACTTTTATTAGCTATAACAAAGAATCCCGCATTAGAAGGATTTACATTACCGAAAATTCTTTGGGTGAAAAACCATGAACCAGAAATCTTTAGTAAAGCTAATGCCTTTGTTTTACCAAAGGATTATGTACGCTATATGCTAACAGGGAAACTGCATATGGAATATTCCGATGCAGCAGGTACATTGTTGTTAAACGTGAAAGAAAGGGCCTGGAGCAAAGAAATCTGTGAGTTACTTGGAATTGACTCGGAAATTTGCCCACCTTTAGTAGGTTCACAGGATGAAGTAGGAACGATTACAAGTGAAATTGCCGAAACTACTGGCTTGAGCACGTCTACTCGTGTATTTGCAGGTGGAGCTGATAATGCCTGTGGTGCAATTGGTGCAGGTATTTTAGAAGAAGGGAAAACAATGGTGAGTATAGGCACATCTGGTGTTGTGCTGTCTTATGAAGCTAACGATGATAAGGACTTCCAAGGTAAGGTTCATTATTTTAACCATAGTGCACCAGATGTATTTTATACGATGGGTGTTACTTTAGCAGCGGGTTACAGCCTTTCGTGGTTTAAAGATACTTTTGCAAAGGATGTCGATTTCGATGAACTGTTAGCGGAGGTAGGAAGTGTAGCAGCTGGTTCAAATGGATTACTGTTTACCCCTTACATTGTTGGTGAAAGAACACCACATGTAGATGCTAACATTCGTGGAAGCTTTATTGGAATGGATGCGTCACATGAAATGAAGCATTTCTCTCGTGCAGTACTTGAGGGGATCACATTTTCTCTAAATGAATCAGTAGAGATCTTTCGTGAAAATGGGAAAACCATCGATACTGTAGTTTCCATTGGTGGTGGTGCGAAGAATGAATCTTGGCTTCAAATGCAAGCTGATATTTTCAATGCAAACATCGTGAAGCTTCAAAGTGAGCAAGGTCCTGGTATGGGAGCTGCAATGCTAGCTGCTTTCGGTTGTGGCTGGTTTAATTCCTTGAAAGATTGTGCCGATGAGTTCTTGAAAGAGGATAAAGTATATGAGCCAATTCCTGAGAATGTGGCGAGATATAAGGGGTTATTTGGTATATATAGAGAGGTTTATGGGAATACAAATGGTTTGAATGATCGTTTAATGGAATATCGGGATTAGTAATTAGGTGAGGCTATCTTAGGGTAGTCTCTTTTTTGGTTATTAGTGGTCGGTGGGAGCCAGGAAGTCATTACATTACCGTCACTGCTGGAGTCAAAGCTGGCAATAAAGCAAACACCACCTTCACCTTCCAAGTCACTGTGACGTACTAAGGGCTGGTTGAGTTTGTTAATCAGAGTTTGATGGTAAATACGGGATTGTTAATTGTTGTCAAGTAAGCTTGAAAATGCGCAAGAAGCAGAAGAACTAATGAATGAACAGAAAATTGAAACACTTATGATTCGAGATTCGTCTAATCTAATGAAGGGAGGAGGAAGACGATAAATGATTAATGAACCTGAAATTAGTAATTCTATAGGGGCGAATGAACTTATTTTAAATGAACTTATCAATCTGTATGGAGATGAGTTAAAAAGAATTGCATTTTTGTATGTCAATGATTTAACGCAATGTGAAGACATCATTCAAGAAGTATTTATTTCCTGTTATAACAACCTTAATAAGTTTAAGAATCAGTCCAGTTATAAAACATGGCTTTATCGAATTACGATTAATAAATGTAAAGATTATCAGAAAAAGTGGAGCTTTAAAAATATCGTTTACAAACCTCTAATTAAACCAGTTAAGAACTATTTTACTGAATCCCCTCAAACGGTATATGAGAATGAAGAAGATTCAAATCAAATAATCGATGCTATTTCGCAGCTATCATTTAAATATAAAGAAGTATTAATTATGTTTTATTATCAAGAGATGACGATGAAAGAGATAAGTGAAGTGTGCAGTATAAAAATTAATACCGTGAAGTCAAGACTAACCCGTGGAAGAATGTTATTAAAAAGCGATTTAGAAAGGAGGGGATACAATTATGAGTAATATTGATGAGCAAATAAAAAGAGAAATAAACACTTACTTGAATAAAAGCATCAATTTCAGCAGTGATGAAAAGATGAAGATTCAGAATGCAATTCACAGTAAAAAACGGAATAATTTCATGTACTATTCGATATTTTCATTAACAGCAGTATTATCCCTTCTTCTTTTTATAACACTGATACAAGATGAGGAAGTTTCATATGAAATGACTCCATCCCCGTTTTCGAGCAAGAGCGGATTGGAGAAAGAATTACCAGATAGAGAAAGGGAAGAAGTTGCAGATTTAAAAGAAGAAAAAGAAAATCAGTCTGAGGATGGCATGGATTCGGAAGAAAACGAGGACCAGTCTCAGAGTGACTTTAAATCAGAAGTAACAGTAACAGAAACAGAGACAGAAGAAAAAGAGTCAGAAACTGAAGTAGTAGAAAAAGAAGAAGAAAGTAAGGGAACTGAAGGTCAGCATGATACAAAAGAACAAAAGAAAGAGCAGTCGGCTGTAGATGAAGAGCCAATGAATGAAAATGAGAAAACAGAAGAAGGGCAAGAAACCCCTAATGAAAATATAGGGGAAAATGATCCACTACCGAATATTGATGATGAAAGTGTTTTTCTTAATCTTATGTATAAATTTAATTCAATGCAGGATGTTGTATTAGCAGATGTTGATCCTAATGACTATAGTGAGGAAGCACCAGGATACAAACATAAAACTTTAACTTCGAAAGAACAGGTATATGCTTTACTAAGTGATTATATGTCAAGAGGTTTGGCAGAGTACTTTTGGAAGGAAAGACTAGCTGAAACTGAGGAAGGTTTATTCCAAATACCAATGGATAAGATTCCAGCGTGGTTCGTTCAGAGTGATCCATACCAAATAAAAAAGATTAACGATGAAACATATCAATTAATGCAAACCATTGAAAGTGGTATGTATGGAAAGCTTAACTTGACTTTTACAATGAAAAAGTTGGAAGGAAAGTGGTTGCTTACGGAATGCTCAGCCAATTAAAGATTAGTTACTTGATTAACATTATTAAGCATAACGAGAGAACCTTCGATTAAGAATATCGGGGTTCTCTTTATTATTCATTGTAAAAATCCAAATGATTTAATATAGAATTTTCTTAACATAAATGAAAACGAAAATTAACATAAGATCATGTTTATAGGTGAAAAGTTAAAAGTTTATATACACCCTTAAACGCTTGTGATTCCGAATAAGTGCTCACCCCACCTTTCAATAATCTGAAAAGCCTAGTCAATCAATCAACACTAAATCTTAAATCCATTAAAGCCCATTTAACGTCCCAAAGATCAAGTGACAGTTAGTATTAGTAATGATAATATTCTAAATATATAGGTGGAAATAATAAATAGAGGGGATTAGATTCACTTGAACTCAATAATATATTTTAATAATCATGTAACAATAAAGTTTGCTGTAGAGGAATTAAGGCGGTTAATGAAGAAGGCGGGATTACAAGTAAATATTTATCAGAATCCTGATCTAAACACTTTAAAGGAGTCCAAACGAATCTCTATCATGCTCCAGGATGAGTTTAATTCCTCCTCATTTTCTAAAGGAGATCTGTTCATTGAAAAAGATGGGTTCGCCATATTTGAAAACGAAAATGAAACGTGGATCATTGGAAAGGAAGAACGCTCAACATTATATGGCGTGTACCATTTTTGTGAGAAAAGACTTGGTTACAACTGGTTTAGCATAGGAGAAGAACACTTAAAAGAATCTAATTTTATTCAGGGTATTAACAATTGGAACATAAATGAACCCGCTTTCAATAGAAGGGGAAATATTTTAGAAACGATAAATGATCCAATTTATATTAGTAAGTTGATAGACTGGGGTGTTAAGAATGGACTTAATGAATTCTTTTTTACCTTTTTTCTTTGGGACGAGATAGGGGAATATATAAGAGAAGATCTGGAAAAGCGAAGTGTAAATGTTACGTTAGGGGGACATAGTTTACGTTTTCTATTAGTAGCAGCGGAGCGATCATCAAATGAAAGTGTCGGTTTTTTTATAGCTGAATCGCCATTGCAAAATCAAGTTATTGAAGAAATAGTTAACATCTGTAAAAAGACCCCAGTGGTAACGAGAATCTCATTGTGGCCGGAGGATATCGGTATAGAAGAGGATCATTTTTCTGATTTTATGCAAATCTACATTGTTTTTGCAGAGCGATTAAAAACCGCATTAAAAGCTGAGAAATTACGAGTTGAAGTGGAGCATATTGTCTACAATGCAGGTTTAGCTTGGAATATGTTAGAGCGAAATGAAAAGACAGTCCCTACCAATCAAGTTGACATACTTTATGCATATTGGGGCAGAGATTATTCACAGTCCATCGACAACAACTCAACTGAGCAAACCCGTGCAATAAACGCCTTAAAGGACTGGAAAAAACAAACAGAAGCTAAACAGAGATCAATCACCGTTTTAGAATATTACAGTGATCATTTCATGTTAAGTGAACTATTTCCACCGTTAGTAAAACGGATAGAGGAAGATGTTAAAGCATATCGTAAGTTAAAAATAGATGGTTTACTTAATCTAATTGTGCCAATTCATGAAAAAGAGCAATCATCAGAAATGCCGAAAAAATATCCATGGAAATGGATTCAACAGTTGAATAACTATTTCTATGCAGGCTTGAGTTGGGGGAAAAACGGAGACCAACTTTTGAGACAGTTTGGCTCAATGCTTGGACCAAATAATGAAAGATATGTGGAGATTTTATTAGAATTAGAGAAAATAGTCTCCCAGCATACGAAATGGAATTTCCCATTATTTCCAGCGAGAGTGGTGGATCCGGAGAAGGTCAGCCATCCAAATGATGCAACAGGGATAATCGAATTCCTAGATGAAATTATTTTATTCTTTAACAAGCAAGACATAGAAATAGATAAGGATCTGCTAATGATTCAAAACAAAAATAATGCCGTTTCGTTTTCAAATCAGGAAATGCTATTGATTTATTTTTACTACTTGAAAGAGACAGCAAAATTTTATAAGAAAGCATGGACAAAGATGTTGGAGGTAACTAAATGAATTTTATTGACCTTAACTATTATATGCCATCAAAAAGTTGCGCAGACTCCGAGGTTATCACAAAAGATTTAATCGTATACGGTGCAACACCAGCAGGGATTACTGCAGCCATTCAAGCTAAAAAAATGGGACTAAGTGTTGCGATAGCAGAATTTAGTAATCATATTGGCGGAATTACGGCCAGTGGATTAGGAGCTACCGATTTAGGCGCGAAAGAAGCAATCGGTGGACTATCAAGGGAATTTTATCAACGACTTGGGAGCTATTATCGAAAAGAAGAACAGTGGACGTTTGAACCAAAGGTAGCGAAACTGGTTTTTACGGAATGGGTTAAAGAGCATGATATTCCGATTTATTACCTCCAGCATCTAAAAGAGGTGGTCATGGAAAATAGCGAAATTAAAGCGATTATCATGGAAAATGGAAATGCTTTTATCGGTGAATATTTCGTGGATGCAAGCTATGAGGGGGATGTGATGGCCAAGGCGGGTGTTTCCTATTCTGTAGGGCGTGAGTCTAATGAAACGTATAACGAAACATATAATGGCATTCAATTTGGGTATCCCCATCATAAATTTGAAGTTGCAGTAGATCCTTATGTGATTGAGGGCAACAAAGAAAGTGGTCTGATTCCAGGAATTACAGAAATCATCAATGAAGAGGAAACTAGAGGACAAGGAGATAACCGGGTTCAAGCATATAACTTTCGAATTTGTCTAACGAAGGATGCAGATAATCTTATTCCATTTCCAAAACCACCAAAATATGATCCAGAAAGATACTTGCTTTTACTAAGGTATATTCGCGCAGGGGTTTGGGATGCCATGAATCTTCATACGATGCTGCCAAATGGCAAAACAGATTTAAATAATTATGGAGGATTTTCGACAGACAACATCGGTATGAATTATGAATGGCCAGATGGCAGCTATGAAACACGAGAGAAAATTTTCCGGGATCATGTGAATTATAGTATGGGAATGCTATACTTTTTAGCAAATGATCAGCGCGTACCACTATATGTCCGACAAGAAGTAGGACAATGGGGATTGCCAAAAGATGAATTTGAAGAGACGGGGAATTGGCCGCATCAGCTCTACATTCGGGAAGGCAGAAGAATGATTTCTGATTATGTGATGACAGATAATAATTGCTTAGGAGAAACTGTAATTGAAGACTCTATTGGACTCGCATCCTATCAAATGGATTCACATCATGTAAGAAGAGTGCTGGTGGATGGCAGAATTGTAAATGAGGGGGATGTCGAAATCCCTATTTCACCTTATCCAATAACCTACCGTTCTGTTCGTCCACGAAAGGAAGAATGTACAAATCTGCTAGTACCTGTCTGTTTATCCAGTTCACATATTGCATATGGTTCTATTCGCATGGAGCCAGTATTTATGATTATTGGGCAATCGGTAGGGATGGCGGTTAGTTTAGCATTCAAGAATAAATTGGCTGTTCAGGATGTTGATTACAATGAATTAAAAGAAGGGCTAATGAAAGAAAATCAAGTTCTTGCATGGGATAATTCGATTGAGGATGATCCTGTTGAGAGAATGAAGCAGACGTTTGGGAAGGAGTGATTCCTTGAATTGAGTTAAGAGGCAGTACGATTCGAGCGGATGTGATGCCACCAAACCTAGCTTTCTCATGCTCAAATCAAGTGGACGCAATCACGAATAAAGTAAAAACTCACCAAAGGTCGATTGATTAACAAATTATATTCTTATAAAAAGAAATCGGCTTATCAAAAGCCGATTTCTTCCTTATAAAGCAGGTTAATCAATTAGCGAAGTTTCAATTGTATTGACATCGTTTAACAGCATTTCTTTTATTTCTGTCGGTGCATTACTTTTTTCTAGATGCTTACGGAAATCTTGTAAATGCTTTTTAGCCTGAGTCATATGACCCTTTTTGTAATGATTTTCCGCTTGTTTTAACCTGTTTGTTAATTGTTTAGATAAGGAGTGCTTGATTTCCCCATCTTCTTCAAGCGCTAATATCTTATTTGTGAGTGAAGAGAAGGTAACTGCTTCATCTGCCCAATGAATGTTATATTGTCTAACAGATTTTCCATCCTCTGCAGTTACGTTAATCTGGGTTACTCTTTCAGGACTATCCAAATTGACGATTTCGATTTGTGCATTGGCTTGGGTCGTCTCTACGACAATATCATCATTAACATCCGAGTTTATGGTGTAGTCAGTAATACCTGGTGAGAAGTCTGCTATTCGTTTGCCGCCAATTGTAATTGAGCTTAACGTTGCATCTGTTTCAGGTACAGGGATTCGATAAAGCTTATTTCCAAGCGCATAATAGATACTGCCGTCAACTCCAATCGTCATGTTGTTCATAAATTCGTCGACGATTACTTGATATGCCAATGTTTCTGGATCTATCACAATTAGTTTTCTAGATAATGTTGTATACAACATTCCATCTGGACTCCAATGAAGCTCATATGGCTTCCATTTACTACTATTATACAAGCTTGGTCGAATGACTTTGCTCTTAACAACCTCTTTCGTATCTGGGTTCATTGCAAAGATTGTTCCATCTACTGCACCCCATAAGTTTCCAACGGGTCCAAACGATAGTTCACCAATCATTCGTGGTGTTTCATCAATTCCGGGAATGTCAGGAGTAAATTCGTCTATCTTCTCACCCTTTTCAACATCCCAAACGAATATTTTGGCTTCCTTTGCTTTAGGATCAACACCTAATCCGCCCCAAACCGACGTACTGCCATACAACTTTCCGTCATGATATGCCAAGCCAATAATACTTTGATCTTTTACTACATTTCGGAATTCAGACCATTCTTTTGTATTATCATCATAGATTGCGAGCGATCCACCTAAAACACCATAATCTGGTACAGTACCAACAAATAATTTATTGTCCCCAGAAGTAATCATGAATGGCCGATCTTGTTGGTTCGTAATATCAAATTCAAAATTCGGGTTACTATTTAAATCGACTTCTTTTAATGGGTCATAGCTATACATTATTGCACCAACATATGTTCCGTAGTAAACCTTGTCGTTTAGGAAGCCAATTCCTTCTGGTTGTGCAAAGGAAGGGATATTAACTTCTATTTCCTCTGTAAAAGGATTAAAAATGCTCATCCCGCGCTGGTATCCACCCATATACAGTTTTCCATCATGCCCTGTTTCCAGTGCTTGGATGGCCACGGATTGAGAGGCAATATCTAAAGGTATAAAGGATAAATCATTGTTATCTGGCTCGTATTGCATGTACTCCCCGTATTGTGTAATCATTGCTAATACGGTCTCTCCACTCGATAAGGTGATCCATTCCATATCCTTTACACGGACCGTATCGGGGAGTAACGGAATGTCTTCGATCACTGTAGATTGGTTAGTTCTAAAATCATATTGATACAGCTTCGTTTGAAATTTATAATAGATAACATTTGGGTTATCCGGTGAGGGCTCCGAAATTTTATTGCTGTAATTAAATGTATGGATAATCTCATTTGTTTCCGGATCAATAACGAGCATGTTGATAGATCCTACAGAGAGAAAAAGCATATCATTGATTACATACATATCCTCAAAAAATCCTTCTTCTCCGGAATGGCCTTCAATCATAACTTCTTCTTTTTCACCAGTGACTCTATTAATTTTATAAAGGTGTTTTGTTGTACCAATCCCAACGAAAATATATTCATCTGTTACAGCGATACCTCGGGCATAATCCTCATCATCAATGACAGGACCATAATCACGGAATGTTTCAGTTTTAATATCATATTCAAAAACACTTGCATTTGGATAGGTTGATCCATAAATTTTGCCATCTGCTGAAGCTTCTAAATCCCATACCCAATCATCAGATGGATTTGCACCTAAAAATTCTACAATTTTTTTCTCAGGTGAATATCTGTAAAGCTTGCCATCTCCAGTTCCAGCAAAATACACATTTTTGTCTGGTGAAGTTGTCATCGCCCACAATGCTTCAGTTCCTTCAATGACTTCAGAAAATTTAAGTTCTCCAGTTTCAGCGTTCAGTACGGAAAATGTACCTGGCAGACCATTGGAGTGGTAATATACTTCATTTTCACCTAACTGATTTTGTTGGATAGCTGCGGCCTGTCCTAGTTGAACGTCTACCATTTCACCTAAATTAACAGGCGTCGAATATTCACGTTCTAATAATGCATCTTCTTCTGTTTGTTCAAAAGTAACATCATCAAAATATGCTTCTGTAAGACTGATACCGCCAGAATAAAAGGCAACTCTTGCATATGCACTATTTTTAGGGGCATCACCTAATACTTTCAATTCTGACCACATGTTTTTAGGTAAATTGCCAAATAATTCTTGTTTTACTTCTAGTTTTTTATTTTCACTATCATAATAATGAACCTCGTAAACTATATTATGTGTTTGATTTACAACATTCGTTTGAACGGTTGCCAAATACGGTTTCTCAGGTACAACGGCTATTTTATCACTTAGAACTCGAAGTCCAGCAGTGCCACTTGTATCATGAAAATGCACGCTTTGCACTCCATTGTTGTATTTATCTGGACTGATGGTAACTCCAGTAGCCCGATTTTCTGATTTCCAACCAATTATTTCTCCGTTTTCATTCAATGGTAGTTCAAACCCGGGATTAACAACCTCTTCTGTTATATCATTACTTACTGCTTGAGATACCGCCGGGAACATTAGTAATATTCCGACAATGAAAATTATACAATACGTCATTATGAAGCTTTTTCGTAACCTATACTTCATCAATATATTCACCTCTATTGTTTTTATTTACTTTAGATTTTCAAGTAAGCCTCTTATTTCCATTTTGGCATCAGCTGTAATTTCAGATTGATGAGCTTCTTCCAAATGCCTTAAAGCTTTTTGTACAAATTTATCAGCTTGTTGCAGTCTATCCATGTCACGGTGATGGATTGCTTGTTTCACCGAATGAACTAATTTTTTACTTAAGGAGTGTTGGATATTTCCATCCTTCGATTGCTGCTCGATTAAATCGAGTATTATTTCCAGTGTCACTTTTTCCATTACTTCTATTTTCATCATCACATCAGATCCGTCAGCGTAGTAGATATTCCCATCGTCACCGATTGTCATCAATTCCGTTTCAGCTAATGTTTCTAACTCTAGTGTACTCGGATTTACCACAGTCAACTTCCCTGCCAATGTCGTATACATTAATCCATCCACACCCCAACGGATATGAATTGGGCGCCATCTGCCATAATCTGTTACATCGGGATAGATATTCTTGCTCTTTACGATTTCTAATGTATCTGGATCCATTGCAAAGATCGTTCCATCAGCTGCCGACCATAATAACTCATCAGGTCCAAGACTCATACCGCTTATCATTTTTGGCTGAACAGCTGCATCAGGTATCTTAGGGACAAACTCAGTTAATTTCTCTTCTTCTTCAATATCCCAAACGAAGATTTTCGCTGCAGTTTCGGTTGGATCAATTCCTAAAAAACCTCCTCTCAAATATTAAAGATTCAATTACAAGTGATGATATTCTCTTTGACAACGCTTTCAATAATGATGAATGAAAACTACAGAACGATATATTTTTCTCTTAATAATATTCATAAATCAATTCTGTTCAAGATACAAGTCTTTAATTAGACCATAAGTTTTATGGGTCAAAGACCTATACATAAAATTAATAAGTGCAGTAGAAAAGGGTGCAACCTGAAGGCAGCACCCTTTTCTAAGATCCTATGTAACTATCTTATACTTTTTCGAATTTTAATTCTTCTAAATGCACGATTACTAATCCAAGTGCTAACAACTGCTAGTACATTACCTGTGAATAACGGAATAATGCCCGGTATGAGAGTGACGATAAAGTATAAAGCAACGAAAGACAGTGCAATTGATAGTGTTTCTACCGGAGAGGTCACTGCAATTAAAAATGCTTGTTTAATATATTGAAAGAATTTCAATTCAAAATGAATATAAACCGGGAAGAAAAAGAGCAATGTGATGACGTATGCAATTAGAATCAACACCAATACTGGAAATAGAAAAGATAGCTTCCCACTATTTATCTGTAAAAAAGTAAAATCATAATACAAAACATATCCAACAATCGTAAATAGTACTGCAAATCCGTTTAATTTAAAGAATTCCTTCTTGTAAATTTTCCAAAAGGCTGGGAAGATGCGAAAGTCATTTTCCTTTTTATACCACTTCCTCACGATGGAGAACATTGCTCCTGTTGCTGGAAAGAAGCCAAACACAACGACTCCGATACATGTAAATAATATCCAAATTAAATTTAAATAACCTACTTTTAACATCCATAATGCGATTGTATTAAATTTGTCCCAGCTTACCAATAATTCCCCCTCCTTTAAAAATCAACTATACGTTAAGTTAATCTTATTTTGCAAATATTTCTCCATCTTTAAACTGCAACATACCGGTATTATTTTCTGATATTGTCCAATATTCCTATTAAAGACACTTTAGAGACTTGTCACTTGTTCAAAAAAATCTTAATATAAAGTTAGCAAATACGATGAGGTGAAAGCTTTATAACACAATAATGTTAACGCTTTCCTATCTTTGGATTTCTAATATTAGGAGGCAACTGTATGATCTAAGGAGGTGTAAAGTCGTATAAAAATGATTCATAACTTTAGGTTGTATATTTTAGTAGATAAGAAAGTATAACGACTTTCTTACTACATTAGTACAACTAATGCTGTCACCTAAAAGTCTTGTGACAACCAAGTTTTCTAAAAATTAAGGGGGTTTAGTTTATGCGGAAGAGAATTGGATTTCTAGTACTGTTACTTACGCTGGGACTCGTATTAGCTGCTTGTAATTCGGATGGTGAGGAGACAACTGGAACTGGTGGAGACGGAGATGCTTCTGGAGAAATTACTGTTTGGGTACATCCTTACACAGGTGATGCAGAAGCAGAAAAAGAAATGTGGGATGGGATAATTGCTAGATATAATGAGGAGTTTCCTGAAGTTAAGGTAAATATTGAAACGATTCCATGGTCTAACCGTGATCAAAAAATATTAACTGCACTTGCAGCAAATAACGGCCCAGATGTGTTCTATGCAATTCCTGACCAAATGCCACAATATGCAGATGAAGGTATGCTGCTTGAGCTTGATCCTTATTTAGAAGACTATGATATGGATGATTTCGTTGATTCGGCTTTAGTATCAACTACATGGAAGGATAAAATGTATGGCCTGCCAATCCTTCAAGAGGCATATACTTTTTTCTATAATGCTGACGTGATTGAAGCAATTGGTGAAGACCCAGAGAATCTGCCAACAACTTGGGAAGAATTCCAAGCATGGGCTGAGAAAGCAAAAGAGAAAGACTTCTATGCACTTAGCTATGCGGGTGGCGGTTCGATGAATGGAACATTATATCCTTGGATATGGCAAGCAGGTGGGGATGTTATTACCCAGGATGATGAGGTCTTGATAAACAGTCCTGAAAGTGTGGAGGCATTCGAATTCATCAACAATATGTATGAAAAAGGATATATTCCTGAAGATTCAATCACTGCAATGGAGCATGATGCATTATTTCAAGGTGGAGAAATGCTAGCAGTCCTCGGGTCAGGAATTTCACTAACGAACTTACAAGCAATTGAGGATTTTAATTTCGTAATCGCACCACCATTACAAAATGAAGAACAAGTAACTTATGGTACGACAGGAATGTTCGTTGTTCCTTCAAATAGTGATAACCCTGATGCAGCTGCAGAATTCGTGAAAGTAGTGACAAATGCTGATAGTCAGAGAGAATTTAATACGGTAACACAATATATCCCAACAAGAGAATCTGCTAAGGATATCTTTGATAGTCAAGAATATTTAAGCCAACTTGCAACATATACGGAATTTGCGTTACCTGGCGTAATACATCCAATAGGACGCAACATCATGCCATTAATTCAAGCAGAAGTACAAACCATGATGGAAGGTAAGAAGTCACCAGAAGAAGCAGCAGATGCAGCAGCAGAATTGATTGAAGCGGAACTAGCTAAATACTAAATAGACTAAAAGCAAGAAAGCACACAACTAGATGTGCCTATTACTTTAGAATTTAACAGAGAGCATTGGTCAGAGCTTCAGATCAAACTCTCTGTTACTAACTTTCATATGAAATAAGGTGATTACACTGGAGAATATAAAAGAGAATAATAGTTTTGCATCTAAAGATCAATTACCTAGGAAGAAAAATGCAAACAAAAGAAAATTACCTTTTAAACAAAGAATAAAACGTGAATGGGACAGAAACGCAATTGTCTATATCTTTCTAATTCCTGCACTGATTCACTTCTTAATCTTTCAAATCATTCCATTCGCTTATAGTTTTGTTTTAACATTTTTAGACTGGAAGATTATTGGAGACTCTGAATTTGTCGGGCTGAAAAATTGGATTCAGTTTTTTAATGATGATCTAGCCTGGAAAGCAATTTGGAATACGGTATTGTTTTCGATTTATTATATTTTGCCTACAATGGCGCTTGGGTTAATTTTAGCGTTAATCATTAATTTAAAGGTTAAATTTACAGGCTTTTTTAAGGGAATATTTTTCCTCCCTGTTGTTACATCCTTCGTGGTAATTGCTGGTATTTGGGGATGGTTATTCGGTGGAACAAAATCAGGTTTAATTAACTATTTAATTGGTTTAATTGGAATTGATACGCAATTGTTTTTATCCGATTCTAGTCAGGCGCTTATCGTACTTGCTGGATTAAGTATTTTTAAGGTAGCTGGCAGTACGATGATTTATTATTTTGCAGGTCTGCAATCGATTCCTAGGGAATTATATGAAGCGGCTCGAATCGATGGGGCATCGCCGGTTAAAATATTCTGGAGGATTACATTTCCCCTTTTGAAACCAATTCACTTTTATGTGTTGATTGTAACTACAATCGGTTCCTTTCAAATCTTTGATTCTGCCTATTTACTTACAGGCGGGGGACCTAACCATTCTACAACAACAATCGTTTATTATTTGTATCAACAAGGATTTGCGGGGCTTAATTTAAGCTATGCAGCTGTTTTGTCTTACGCACTGTTCTTTATCATTTTAATAATCTCACTAATACAAAGAAAATATCTTGGTAAAGAGGACAATATTTATTGATCTCAAGCCTTTCAGGAAGGGAGAATAAGTGGAGTGATTAAGAAAATTTTCTCATATACGGCGTTAATATTACTAGGCTTTACTTTCCTTCTGCCATTTATCATTATGGCTCTAGGATCACTCAAGGAAACACAATTTGCACAATTAGATCCACTTTTTTGGATACCAGATGATCCAACCTTAAGTAACTTCCAATATCTTTTTAATGATGGAATGTTTTTAAGGTGGATTTATAACTCTTTCGTAATTACGATTATCCCAGTTTTTAGTCAGATGTTATTTGCTGGAATATTAGGTTATATTTTTGCAAAAAAACAATTCCCTGGGAAGGAAGTAATCTTTTGGATATTTATGGCAGTGATTATGGTGCCGCAACAGCTGTTAATCATTCCGAAGTACATTATGTTTTCTGATTTCGGTTGGATCAATACGTATTGGGCATTGATTGTTCCTGAATTATGGGCGATTATGGGAGTGTTTTTAGTAAGGCAATTTATGCAAGGTATTCCAGTTGAATTAGAAGAGGCGGCACGCATTGATGGTGCAAATGATATTAAGGTTTTCTTCAAAATTATCTTTCCGCTGTCAATGCCTGTCATTGCAACGGTTGGAACATTTGCGTTTATTAGTAACTGGAATGACTTATTTCAACCATTAATTTATATGACACAAGAAAAAATGTTTCCTGTAACAGTTGGGTTAGCATCGTTACTAGGCAAGGAAGGGAACTTTGGGATTGAAATGGCTGGGGCGACCCTTTCGTTTATTCCTACTTTCTTGATTTTCTTGTTCTTCCAAAGATATTTCACAGAAGGAATTCAAATGTCAGGAATGAAGTAAGAAAGGTGGAGAAGAATGGAGGATTTGACGATTGGCATGATAGGTTTAGATACTTCTCATGCAATTGCTTTTACGAGGTTATTGAATGATTCCGATGAAACTTATCATATAAAAGGGGCGAAGGTGGAGACTGCATTTCCAGGTGGGACGGAGGATTTTGAGCTAAGCAGGTCCCGTGTTGGTGGCTTTACGAGCGAACTGCGTGATAGCTTTGGTGTTTCCATCGCCGATACGATGGAAACCGTTGCGGATAAAAGTGATGCTATATTATTAGAATCTGTTGATGGCAGGGTTCATTTGGAGCAGTTAAGGAAAATTATTTCTTATAAGAAGCCTATTTTTATCGATAAACCATTTTGTTTGAGCACAGAGGATGCGCAGGAGATGATTCGTCTTTCAGAACTATATGAAACACCAATAATGAGCACTTCTGCCCTCCGATTTTCTGAAGGATTGACTAGTGTATTAGATAATCAAACAAGAGGAAAAATTATTGGTGCAGATTGTTTTGGTCCGATGGAATTGCAGGAGCAGCAGCCGGGCTTCTTTTGGTATGGAATTCATGCTGTCGAAATGCTGTTTACGATTTTAGGTGAAGGTTCAGACCGTGTGGTAACAGTGAAAAATGACGATCATGATCTACTAACCGGAGTTTGGAAGGATGGTCGGATTGGGACGGTCCGAGGAAATCGAAAGGGGAATTTTCAATTCGGGGCAGTAGTTCATTTTGAAGGAGGAAGTGAATTTGTTTCTATACATTCTAAGCAGAAGCCGTATTACGCTAGTTTACTAGAACAAATCATGCTTTTCTTTGAGAATGGTGTATCGAGGATTCCTTTAAGTGAGACAAAAGAGATTATTCGATTTATAGAAGCGGCTAATGAAAGCAGGGATTCTGGAAAGTCTGTCTTGATTTAGTACATATTTTATTAAAGAGGGTGTAAATGTGAAGCAAATTCAATTTGGAATTATTGGAGCGGGAATCTTGGCACCGCTTCATGCAAATGCGATTTACTCGAACCCGCGCGCGATGCTTGCAGCAATTGTAGATATTGATCTTGAAAAAGCTGATAAATTAGCTAAGGAATTCAACATTGAGAAAGTATTTACAGACTATGAAAAAATGCTATTAGAACCAATTGATGTCGTATGTTTATGTGTTCCTAGCGGGATGCATGCAGCACTAGCAGTGAAATGCGCAGAAATGGGTAAACATGTTTTGACGGAAAAGCCTTTAGATATTACGTTTGAACATATGGATGAAATGATTAATGCTTGCAATAATTCAGGAGTGAAACTTGGTGCGGTATTTCAGCGGAGGACATTGCCACATTTCCTAGCAGCTAAAAACACGTTCGATTCAGGCGCAATTGGTGACTTAATGATGATTCAAGCTTATTTAAAATATTTCCGTTCGGATGAATATTATGCCAGTGCCGGCTGGCGTGGAAAGTGGAAGCTTGATGGAGGCGGTGCACTCATGAATCAAGGGGTGCATGGTATCGATCTTATGCAATGGATTGGCGGGGAAATTGAAAGTGTGATGGCATACACGGCAACACTTGCCCGAAAAAATATTGAAGTAGAAGATACAGCAGTAGCGGTTTTAAAATTCAAAAATGGAGCCCTTGGAACGATTCAGGGTGCAACGTCTGTTTTTCCAGAACAAGAGACGAGTATTGAACTAAATGGAAATAAAGGAACATTAAAAGTGAGTGACACAAATGTAGAAATCTGGGAAGTTATAGACAATGAAAATAGCAAACCAGCATTACCAGCGTCTGATCACGATGGGCATGCAATTATTATTAATGACATGGTCGATGCTGTCATAGATGATCGGGAACCAATGATAACTGGTGTCGAAGCACGTAAATCGGTAGAAATTATCTTAGCAATCTATGAATCAGCAAAAATAGGCAGGGAAATTAAACTCTCTGAATTCCACCCGTTCAGCAGTTAAGTCTGTTTACCAATAAAGGAGTTTATTAGAATGCAAATATCTGCTATTGATGTTTTTCCAGTACACTTGCCAATGTTACAGAGCTTTTCGATATCAGGTGGAAAAGTGGGAGATAAAAATGCTGGTGCACCACATGTATATGTCAAGGTGACGACAGATGATGGAATAGAAGGATGGGGAGAAGCTCGACCAAGCCATAGGTGGAGCTATGAAACGATAGAAACGGTAGTAACAACGATTAACAATTATTTCGTCGATGCACTAAAAGGAGTTTCAATTTTTGCACTGGAGGAAATTCATTACATTATGGATAAGCAAATCGCTTCTGGTATTACAAGGGGGCAACCAATTGCGAAAGCTGCAATTGATATGGCTGTTCTGGATGCAATTGCAAAAACGATTCATCAACCAATTGTTCATAGTTGGTTTACCGAACCACAAAACATGATAACACTTTCCTATTTAATAAGTGTTTCAAATGAGGAAGAGGCAGCTGAGAAAGCAAGAATTGCGAAAGCGGAAGGATATTCCGGAGTGGATGTCAAAATCGGAATAAATCCAGGCAAGGATTTAGCTATTTTGAAAACGATAAAGGAAATTTTACCAGATGTTTATTTCCGAGTTGATGCGAATCAAGCTTATCATTTAAAGGATGCAATGAGACTTTGTAAAGGAATGGAGGAAATTGGCATAAGTGTTTTTGAACAACCACTGGTTGCTGGTGATTTAATTGGCCATGCGAAGCTCCGTGAATTTACAACCATTCCGATTGCCTTGGATGAAAGTATTTGGACACCAGCAGATGTTGTTCGTGCGATTCAATTAAGTGCTTGCGATATGATTGTAATAAAGGTAACAAAAATGGGTGGTTTATCACGTGCAAAACGATGTGGTGATATAGCAAAGGCGGCAGGTCTTGAATTACTTGGCGGAGGGTTAACCGAATCTTCATTAGGCTTGTATGCCAGTGCTCATTTATTTCAAGCATTAGATATCGCAACACCTGTTGATCTAAATGGTCCACTATTTTTGGCTGATGATCCATCAAAAGAGATGGCCGTCATTCAGGAAGGGAAGATTCAACTCCCAAAGGGAAACGGGATTGGATGGATAGTGGATAAGAAAAAACTAAAGCAATATTCTATTACAGTGTAAAATTATTAAGATTAGCAACGGCCAATCCACTCCACCAGCAAATCGAGCGAGGCCAGTGTAAAATCGAGCCACTCCGGCACCAAATCGAGCGACGCCAGTTCAGAATCGAGCCAATCCACTGGCAAATCGAGCGACAGACAAAGTATCACTCAAGAGATGTCATCAACAATAAAACTAAGGCGATATATCCGCCGTGGCCTGCCTTTATGTGTTACCTTTTCTTCGCCAACGATGTCGACTAATTCAGCATCCATCCATTTTAACAGGATTCGATGTGCACTTCTTATCGTAATGTCTAATGTTGTCGCAAGTTCTTGTGCAGTATAATCAAACTTTTTATGCCTTGCAACTCGGGCCATAAGCTTTGTCATGTATACTGCAGACATACCAGCTTTTTCAGCCTTGTCCAGTAGTCCAGTATCTGTAATGGCTAAGTCATATCTTTCATATTGTGTATTGGCAGAAATATCAACAGGCCCAAGAACGCTTCGATCTTCACGGACAATATAGCAGATATTACCGCCTAATTCTTTCGATTGACGCAGTGCTAAACGAGCATGGCTTCCCGCTTCAGCAGCGGAGCTGCCGAAACCAACACCAACACTTAATGTTATCCCTAATTCACTCTTGGTTTCTTTTAATAAAGGAATAAACTTGTAGCCTCTTGTCTCTCGTTCAAAAATGCCACGAGTGGTTATAAAAGAATACTCTTCGCCCCCTGAATTAATGAGATGACCATCAAGCTGTTTTGTGTAATTAAGCAGCATTTGCTGGATTTGCAATTTTAATAGCTGAACATCATGCTCAGACGTATATTTTTCTATTACTCGAGTAAAATTGTCGATATCAATGATACCAAAGACGATTTGTGATTCTTTATTTCTGCGGGTTTCTGCCGCCAAAAGTGCACGTTCTAAAGACACAATCATATCCTGATGTGTTGGAATTACCCACTCATTCGGGATATCAAGCTCAGATAGTCTGTTAGATACTTCTTGGATACCAGTGATTGCGATTGATTGATTTTTATGATAGTTATTTTTATGAAATCGGGTCATATGATCAATGAGGTTCTGATTTGTATGTTGATTAAATGAATAGCAGTTATAATCAGATTCAGCTAATTCAAAGAGGATTTGCTCAACATACTTTTCTTCGATTGTATCAATCGATAGATTTTTTAATCCAAAATTACTTTTTATTATGAATAAGGAACGATAAAGTCCTGTTCCTGTCAGTGGCACATGATGGACAGGTATGGAAAAATTGATGTGCTGCTTAGCTTCGAAGTATAGATGGAATTCTGTGAACAATAATACATCTACTTCGTCGATTAATTCTTCCGTAACTGCTTTGGTAACACTAGCTGGGGTGGTAGTAGAGTAAATAGGTTTAAAATTAGGAAACGCTTTCAAAACTTCCCTAGTTTGTTTCATTAATGCTTCAGGTCCAATGATTCCAATGGTTATTTCAGAATTATTAAGTTGCATGATCACTTCTCCTTCAATAAGCATTCTTTAAAGACTTTTTAAAAGACTTGTCTTTAAATGTTATTTTTATTAATCATACTTTTTTCAAAAGAGATTGTCAAAATTTAGAAAATATAATAATTAACAATATTACGTATTAAAAGACACTATTTAGACTTGTCTTTTAAAATCTCTCTACATACAATGAAATTAATTATTATTCAGAAATTTCATCGCGGTAGTAAATCCCACTGGCTGAAGTTTCACCTTATCTATAAAAAGGAGAGCGATTATATGAAAACGATTGCAGAACTAGAGGAATTTATGACGGTACCCACTGAAGCGTTAATGAATGATTTAAAGCAGTTGGATGGGGACATATTAATTTTGGGTATTGGTGGGAAAATGGGACCAACACTAGCAAAAATGACGAAAAGAGCAATTGATAAAGCGGGTTTAGATAAAAAAGTTATCGGTGTTTCCCGATTTTCCTCAGGAAATTTAAGGGATGAGCTGGAAGCTTATGGCATCGAAACGATAGCAGCTGATTTGTTAAATGAGGACGATCTGCAAGCACTTCCCAACGTGAAGAACATTATTTATATGGCTGGGAATAAATTCGGTACGGTTGGCAATGAGCATTTTACTTGGGCAATGAATGCATATCTTCCTGGAAGACTTGCAGAAAAATTCAGTGACTCGAAAATTGTTGCATTTTCAACAGGGAATGTTTATCCATTAACAGATGTCGTAAGAAATAATAGTTCTGAGGATAAACCTGTAAATCCAATCGGTGAATATGCACAATCTTGTTTGGGTCGTGAGCGTGTGCTTACTTATTTCTCACATAAAAATAAAACACCAATGCTGATTTTCAGGCTAAATTATGCAATCGATTTACGGTATGGCGTATTGCTTGAAATTGCCAAGCAAGTATATGAAAGTAAACCGATTGATTTAACAATGGGTAATGTAAATGTAATCTGGCAAGGTGATGCGAATGAATATGCGATTCGATCCCTATTACATACAGACCATCCGCCAAGAATTTTAAATGTTACAGGACCAGAGACGTTATCTGTACGTTGGTTAGCGAAGGAGTTTAGTAAACGATTTAATAAAGAAGCTATCTTTATCAATGAAGAAGATTCTAAAGCATTACTGAATAATGCAGCAAATGCACATAAACTTTTTGGCTATCCGAAAGTTTCAGTTGAGCAAATGATTGACATGACTGCTGCATGGCTAAGTAATGATGGTGCTACACATAATAAACCAACACATTTTCAAGAACGAGAAGGTGCGTTTTAAATGTTGAAGGAAGCTGTGAAAAGAAAGTTACATGAAGGTACGGTTATTCCAGCTCATCCACTGGCATTAACGGCTGAAAGAAAGCTTGATGAGACAGGTCAACGTGCACTTACCCGCTATTATATTGATGCTGGAGTCGGGGGAATTGCAGTGGGGGTGCATACGACACAATTTGAAATCAGGGATCGGCAATTTAATTTATTCGAGCCCGTACTTAATTTAGCGATGGAAGAAATGGAGAATTGGAATGTAGGTGATTCCTTTATAAAAATTGCTGGCATTTGTGGTCCCGTTGATCAAGCTGTCGCGGAAGCGAAGTTTAGTAAAGCGGTTGGATACGATCTAGGTCTGCTGAGCATGGGCGGTTTACAAGATCTTACAGAAGATGAGTTAATCTACAGAGTAGAAAAAGTGGCAGAAGTTATTCCTGTATTCGGGTTTTATCTGCAGCCATCTGTAGGTGGAAGAGTTTTCTCTTATGATTTCTGGCAAAAATTCGCAAACATAGAAAACGTTCAAGCGATAAAAATTGCCCCTTTCAATCGCTACAACTCTTTTGATGTAGTTAGAGCGGTATGCAATTCTGAGCGAAATGAAGAGATTGCTTTGTATACAGGGAATGATGACAATATCGTAAGTGACTTATTAACTACTTATAAAGTTAGTGTTGGTGACAATAAGCTGAAAAAGAAAATCGTCGGTGGCCTGCTTGGACATTGGTCTGTTTGGACAAAACGTGTTGTAGAGATATTTGAAAAGATTAAAGAAGCTCAAGGAAATGAATCGATATCAAGTGAGCTATTAACACTTGGTCAAGAAATAACAGATGCAAATGCAGCTTTTTTCGATCCTAGTAACGGATTTAAAGGCAGTATTGCGGGGATAAATGAAGTGCTCGCAAGACAGGGATTACTGAAGGGAAACTGGTGTTTATTAGAGAGAGAGGCTTTGAGCCCTGGTCAAGCAGAAGAAATTGATCGCGTCTATGCGGAATATCCACATTTACACGATGATGAATTTGTCAAAACGAATTTAGCAAAATGGTTCAATGAAGAATAGGAAAGGAGGAATTATTAATGCAAAAAATCATCGCACATAATAAGCAGGTAGAAATAGCTGAGGAAGAAGCTCCAGAGATTAAACCCTCCTATATATTAATTAAAACGCTTTATTCGGTAATTTCACCAGGTACAGAATTATTGGCGATTGCCAGCAGCGAGGGTAAGAAGATTCCTTTAGGATATAGTGCGATGGGAGTTGTCGAGCAATGTGGGAGTGAAATAACTGATGTAGTAAAAGGAGACTTCGTTGCATGTTACGGTGCGCCTTACGTGCATCATGCGGAATATCTTTTAGTACCGAAAACATTGTATTCAAAAATTCCTTCAGGCGTTGAGCCAAAAGAAGCTGCTCTTGCTGGAATTGGCGCGATTGCAATCCATGCATTGCGTACCGCGAAATTACAATTTGGAGAAACAGTTGCTGTAGTCGGTTTAGGTCTACTCGGCCAAATGATTGCTAAAATAGCTAACGCAGCAGCCTATAACGTCATCGCATTTGATCTACAAGAAAGCAGGTCAAATATGCTTCATAAAGAAACGAAAATTGAAGCTTATTCACAGCTTGAAGATATGGAATCGGCAATCTCGCAAGCAACGAATAATAATGGTGCAGATGCAGTATTATTATGTGCAGGTGGCAAACGTTCCCCGTTGACACATCAAAGCATCAAGTGGATACGTGATAAAGGGAAGGTAGTCATTGTTGGTGATGTTGAACCTGATTTCCCAAGGGACTTGATGTTTGTTAAGGAAGCAGAGTTATTAATTTCACGTGCTGGTGGTCCTGGTAGATATGACAGCGTTTACGAAGCAGATGCGATTGACTATCCGTATGGATTTGTTCGCTGGACGGAAGGAAGAAACATAGCGGAATACATTCGGTTAGTCAGCGAAGGGCGCATTGACGTAAGCACATTTATTACAGATGAGATCAAATTTGCAGATGCACCCGGAGCGTTCAGAGATTTGCTGAATAAGCAATCTAGTACATTAACAAAGCTGATAGAATTTTAGTTTTATTAATAGCTTGAAAATCGAGAGACGGGAAAACAACCAAGAAATTGACTGACAGCAACCTAATAAACAAAAGGAGACGAATAAGTATGTTAAAAGTTGGAGTAATCGGAGTAGGTTCTATTTCAGATCATCATATTAAACCATATCTAGCAAATGAACAGGTGGAATTGTTTGCATTGAGTGACATTAATGAAGCGCGATTAATAGCGAAAGGTGCATTCCATGGAGTGACAGAGTTATATAGTGATTATCGTGAACTGTTAAAGAATGAAGCAATTGACGCGGTAAGCATTTGTACTTGGAATAACGCCCATGCAGAAATTGCAATTGCTGCATTAGAAGCTGGAAAACATGTATTGGTTGAAAAACCATTAAGTATGACTGTGAAAGAAGCGGAAGCAGTTGAAGCTGCAGTAGAAAAAACAGGGAAAGTACTGCAAGTTGGCTTTGTAAGGAGACACGGTGATAATGCAAAACTACTAAAAACATTTATTGATAATGATGAATTAGGAGAAATCTATTACGCAAAAACATCTTGTATTAGAAGACTAGGAAATCCTGGTGGCTGGTTTAGTGACAGCTCAAGATCTGGTGGCGGTCCATTAATTGATCTAGGTGTTCATATGATCGATATATGCTGGTATTTTATGGGCAAACCTCGTCCCGTTTCCGTCAGTGGTAATACGTATAACAAATTAGGTAACCGCAGTAACATTAAAAATCTATCCTTTTACAAAGCTGCAGATTACGATCCACACCTAAGTGATGTAGAAGATTTAACAAATGCCATCATTCGTTTTGAAAATGGCGCATCCATTTTGGTTGACGTGAGTTATACATTACATGCAAAACAGGATGAATTATATGTGAAGCTTTTTGGTGAAAAAGGTGGCGCAGAAATTGAGCCAGAACTAGCAATAGTCGCAGAAAAATATAATACGATTCTAAACGTTACCCCGCAAATTGATAATCTAAGCTTCGATTTTGAAAAAGCATTTCAAAATGAAATTAACCATTTCGTGTCAAGCTGTTTAGATGGTACAGAAAATATTGCACCTGTATCAGATGGCGTGCAAGTAATGAAAATGCTAAATGCTATCTATGAATCTGCTAAGCTAGGCAAGGAAGTTTATTTGTAGGTGATTACCATGAATGCAAATGTTGTCATTGTTGGCGGAGGACTGGGTGGAGTTGCGGCAGCATTAGCTTCTTGTGATAAAGGCTTGCGCGTTTTGCTAACAGAGGAAACAGATTGGCTTGGTGGTCAAGTGACATCGCAAGGAGTTCCACCTGACGAACATCAATGGATTGAGGAATTTGGTTCGACCAAACGGTATCGCGACTATCGTAATAATGTAAGGGAAACGTATTTACGAACGATGAACGTGAAAAATGAGGAAGCATGCTTTAATCCTGGAAACGGTTTAGTTAGTAATATTTGCCATGATCCACGAGTTACATTGCATGTATTAAATGAAATGCTTCTGCCATACGTTTTGACTAACCAATTGAAAATAGAATTGAACACTAGAATTACATCAGTGAAAAAAACAGAGGGAACCATACAAGAAATGACGTTCAAAAATATGCAAACTGGCAATCAATTTCGAGTGAATGCACCTTATTTTATTGATGCAACAGAGGCTGGGGACGTGTTACCCCTCGCAAGCTTAGAATATGTCACAGGTGCTGAAGCGAAATCCGAAACAGGAGAGGCTCATGCACCAGACACTGCCAATCCCAATGATATTCAAGCATTTACTTATGTTTTAGGGATGGAATATCGAGCGGGAGAAGACCATACAATTCCAGAGCCTGAAATGTATCATTTTTGGAAGGAATTCCATCCTGCGATTTGGCCAGACAAATTTCTAAGTTTCTATGCACCGCATCCAATCACAAAGGAAAAAAGAGAATATACGCTTTTCCGTGAAGAGACAGGATTCCCGCTGTGGGAGTACCGGCGAATTTTTGATAAGAATCAATTTGAAACACCCAGTAATAACGGTGATGTTACGTTGATGAATTGGCCACAAAATGATTACTTTCTAGGAAATATTTATGATGTATCAGATAAAGAAAAAGGAAAAAATGAATACCAAGCAAAACAGCTAAGTCTATCCTTATTATATTGGCTGCAGACGGAAGCACTTCGGCCAGATGGCGGGAAAGGCTATTCCGGACTAAAACTAAGAAAGGATATTTTTGCTACAGAGGATGGATTGGCGAAGGCTCCATATATAAGGGAATCAAGGAGAATAAAAGCCGAGTACACAGTTGTTGAACAAGATGTTTCTCCTGATTTCAATGAGGGGAAAACTGGAAAAATATATCATGATCGTGTCGGGATCGGGTCGTATAGTATCGATTTACATCCAAGTATGGCTGGTCGAAGTTATCTTGATATTCCTGCACTCCCTTTTCATATACCATTAGGTGCACTGATTCCGAAAGATGCTGACAATCTGCTTGCCGGATGTAAAAACATCGGTACAACCCATATTACAAATGGTTGTTACCGACTACATCCAACCGAATGGAATATTGGTGAAGCATGTGGGGCGTTAATTGCTTTTTGCTTGAAAAATAATATAGAGCCAAAAGCAGTACGGAATGAAGAAAAGCTGTTGGCTCAATTTCAGGATGAGCTAAGGGAAGATGGATTTGAACTGGAATGGCCAGAAGAATTTTACCAATGAGGTGAGCACTGTGGGTAGACAAATAGGAGATTTTCCACTTGAAGAGTTACGCAATTATCGTCCGAATTTAGGTAATAAACCAGATGACTTTGATGCTTTTTGGGCGGAGCAGAAAATGAAAATGAATGGATTTCACCCACATGTAAAGATTGTGTGGAGAGATTATGCTGTACCTAGTGTGGAAGTAGCGGATATTACGTTTATGAGTTGGGATAATACACCGCTAACAGGAATTCTGGTCAAGCCTAAAGGAATGGAGAAGTGCCCGGTCATTCTTAGTTTTCATGGCTATACAGGGAATCGTGGATTAGCAGCGGATGTCTTAAAATGGACGACGTTAGGCATTGCAGTTATTGCTTTTGACGTTCGTGGACAAGGAGAATCCCCTGATTTTAGTAACTATAAAAACGGCAGCAGAATTCCCGGGTGGATGCTTCTAGGTATACAGGATCACGAAAACTATTATTATACAAACGTGTATCGTGATATCCTGTTGCAATTAAACTGGCTGCAATCAGAGGAGTCACCTGTAGTCCCGACAAAATTAGGTGTGATGGGTGCATCCCTTGGTGGCGGCTTAGCACTCGTTGCAGCAGGAGTGGAAAAAAATATCGACTTTTGTATTGCTGATTGGCCGTTTATTGCTCATTTTGAACGAGCGTTAGATATTGCTTTAGCTGGACCATATATGGAAATAGTTAACTATTTCAAATGGAATGATCCTGAATATAAAACCTACGAAAAAGTGATGAAGACGCTAGGCTATATTGATAGTGTCCACTTCTGTGAAGGGATTACCTGCCCAACGTTAATGGCGGTCGGGTTGGAGGATGCGATAACCCCTCCATCAACAGTATTTGCAGCATTTAATCATCTAAAAGCGGACGATAAGACAATTGAAGTTTATCGTCAGTTCACGCATGAGTTTAATCCATTTCATGAGGAAAAGAAGATAGAATTCTTGATGAAACAATTAGAAAATTAAGGGGGATATTTATGAAAATCAGTGTAAGCATGTATAGTTTAAACTCAACGGTTCAGAAGGAAAAATGGTCGATTGCAGATTTTATTAATTATGCAAAAAGCATTTCATTAGATGGAGTAGAGTTGCTTGATTTTTACTGGAATGATAAGGGAAAAGAATTGAAAGAAACGATTGCTGTCTTAAAGAAGCATAACTTAGCCGTCTCCGCCTATGATGTTACGAATAATTTTGTGAAGAAATCGAGTGCAGAGCGTGCAATCGAAATTGCCAAAGTGAAAGACGGAATTCAAACTGCAAAACTATTGGGAACTAATATTGTCCGTGTATTTTCTGGTGACCTGCAAGGCCAACTAACTTATGAAGACGCCCAAGCATGGATTGTTGAAGGGTTAAAAAACTGTGCTGAATCTGCAGAAAAAGAACAAATTTACTTAGCAATTGAAAATCACGGCCTGCTAGCAGGAAAAAGTGAGCAAGTGGAAGAAATCATTAATAAAGTAGGAAGTCCGTTCGTCAAATCAACATTCGATACGGGAAACTTTTTATTAGTTCATGAAGAACCAAAAGTTGCTTTTGATCGATTAAAAGACAAAATTGTGCATGTTCACTTTAAAGATTTCCGTGAAAAGGCCGCAAGTGAATCAGTAACAGGATTTCTTTCTACCCAAGGAATGGAATTAGTCGGTACTGTTCCCGGAGATGGCCAAGTAAATCTAGCTTATATCGTACAGGGCCTAAAGGATAGCAATTATGATGGCTGGTTATCAATTGAGTATGAAGGATTTGAGGATGCACAGGTGGCAAATGAAGAGGCAGTTAATAGATTGAGAGAGTTATTGAAGTAAATAGGTTCCTGAGATGCTCACCAAAACGGAAGAGAGCACTATAGAATAGAGTAAGAAAATCATTGCTGCAGTGAATCAACTACAGAAATTACAAAAAATGAGGGAGGTTAGGTTAAGGGATGCGCACAATAATATTTACTAAACTAGATAAAATTGATTTTACCACATCTACAATAGAGGCTAAAATTATTGAATCAACAGATCGATTGACTGAAGAAAATGGAGTATACCTATTAGAAGATAATGAAATTGATTCAGTCAACAATGATACAGATAAAGTATTTATTCCTTCAACAATGATAGAAACGACTAAAGAAAATGTCCACGTCTATTTCGAATTAGAGCAATATCCATTTTTTCAAAAGGCAAAAGAAGTCATTGCAAATCGACAGGGAGTGCTTCGTTTTAGAAGAACGTTACCCATAACCCAGAGTGAGAGATTAATAGCTAGTGATTTAGTTGTGTTTTCAGAATTCCTTGGTGAACCACTGGATGTACAGGTGAAACGTACAAATCCCAAAGCTACACCCAATCATACGATTGTAACTATAAAATTTGAAAATGGGACAATGGCACATTTGGAGTATACAGTATCCGATCTCTATAAAGAGGAGCAAATAGAGTTTGAGTGGAGCGGCATAAAGCAAATTATCGAATTTAATAGTGAAGAAATGAAACCGATTTATCCGAGAAGGTATACAAGGCTTCCATTGACCTATTCAGTTGATTCTATCTTAGCGACCGCACGTAAAGTAAATCAAGATTTATTAAATCGTTTGGAGGAGTTTAACTCCCTGTTATCTGGAGGTGTTACGAAATGAAAATTGGTATGATGAGTTTTGCACATATGCATGCATATAGCTATGCAGAGAGCCTGAAGAAAATACCAACTGTTGAAATCGTTGGAGTTTTTGATGACGACCTTGAGCGTGGACAGGAAGTAGCTGGTAAATATCATACAAAGCATTACAAAGACCAGGAGGAATTTCTAAAAGAAGAAATGGATGCGGTTATTATTTGCAGTGAAAACATCCGCCATAAGGAAATGGTACTTAATGCGGCAAAAGCGAAAAAACATATCTTATGTGAAAAGCCAATTGCAACAACGATTAAAGATGCAAAAGAAATGATAGAGGCCTGCGAGGAAAACGGCGTAATTTTACAAATTGCTTTTCCAGTTCGTTTTAGCTCGCCAATTGTTGAGTTGAAAAAGCTGATTGATGATGGTGAACTAGGTGATATCGTAGCTTTTCGCACGACAAACCGTGGGCAAAATCCAGGTGGCTGGTTTATAGAAAAGAACCTATCTGGTGGTGGTGCAGTATTAGATCATACGGTACATATGGTGGATATCATGCGCTGGTATCTAGGAGAGGAAATCATCCAAGTTGACGCAATCGTTGACTCCTATTTTCACGATATTTCCGTTGATGACGCAGGAATTCTCACTTTAGATTTTGAAAATGGTGTCATTGCTACACATGATGCGAGTTGGTCACGATTTGCAGAATATCCAATGTGGGGCGATGTAACAATTGAAGTAATTGGCACAAAACAAACCGTTAAAGTCGATGCTTATAAGGAACATCTTCGAATGTATGCGAATGATGCAAAATCGTTAAGCCATGTATTTTACGGGAATGATATGGACTTTGGCTTGATACAGGATTTTGTGGAATGTGTGGAGCAAGGAAGAGTACCGTCAATCACAGGTTTTGATGGGTTAAAGGCACTAGAAGTAGCACTTGCTGCGTACAAATCAAGTGAAATGGAGTCAACAGTTAAACTGTAGAAATTCAATGGGTACCTAGATTAAGGTGCCTATTTTTAAGCGAAGCTTTATTTTTATAAGAAATTAGTCTACTCGAAGGGAGAATGAATGTAAATGGAAATTAGACGCGTAAAAGCAAATGAATTTGAACAAGCAATTCAATTAGCGGATAAAACATTTCGAAAAGAAGGTCATATCTCAATGGGAGAAGCATTTCCTCAGGTGTTTTCAAATGATTTACAACTATCTTACGGTGCATTTGATGGAGAAAAGCTCGTCAGTTTTATTGGTCTAGTCCCTTCAAAAATTCATGTTGGCGAATCCGTTTTAAATGTATTTTCAATCGGGGCTGTTTGTACGGAAATTGATTATCGTAATCAAGGGATATCTAGTGCTATTTTAAAAGAAATTTACGATTATATTGACAAAGCGGAAGCAACATTATTATTTGTTTCTGGTGATCGAGGGTTATATCTAAGAAATCAATGCGATCATTTTGGCAGGGTGAGTAAATATTCTATTGATCGGGTTAGTATTGGTGTTACGGATGATGAGAAAATACGGCTGGCTAAAAATACAGATATTTTTCGGTTGGATCAGTTAAGGCAGGATAAGAGAGTAAGTTTTGAAAACGGTATTTGGGAATGGAAAATGTTACTTGAGGCAGGTGGATTTGCAAGTATCTTTAAGATGAAACAAGCATTGTATGTAGCAGAGAAAAATAGCATTTTAAATGGGTATGCAGTAATTGGACTGCCGACCGAAGCAAGTAATTATGAGCATGGAATCGTTACGGATTGGGGCGGTGAGCCAGAAGCTGTACATGGTATATTGGCAGACCTATTACAGACTAACACGGTTTCAAGAATTGAAATTAGTGTGCCATGGCAGGATGAATTGAACAGCGAATTAACTGGATATAAACACGAGATAAAGAAGAATGGCGGAACGGTGTACATTGTAAATGCTGGAAGGTTGATTGAGCAACTTGGCCCCTACTTCCGGGAAAAAGGTCTGACTCAAGAGCTTGAGGTAACTCAAATTGAAGATGGAAATGTCTTGCTAAAAATTGGCGAGATAGAGAAGACTTTAACTAATGGGATATTAGTAGAGTTGTTGTTTGGATTTGAAAGTGATATTAGGGAGTTAAATGGCGTGTTTCCTGTACCGTTGCCAGGGTTGGAAGGAATTAATTATGTGTGAGTTAGAAAAAATTTAGTTTTAAGATGTTTCTTTAGGTATATCTGATTGTTACAAGAATTTAGCTCTAAAAGGTAGAATAACGCTTACCAACTCAGCGCAAAACATTGATTAAACATCCGAATCCAATCATATTTTATATAGGTATCCAGGCTCTCTGAAGTTCTTTAATCATCCTATTAAAGTAAAACTGACTGCCATTAAGGCGGGGTACCCTTTGTATGGGCTAATGATATGCAAACAAATAATGTAAAAGAGGGATAGATGTGGGGGGAAATAAAGGTTTAATGAAGGAAAACCAATTAACATGGTACAGTCCAAAAGAATATCCATTCCAGATAAATGGTTTTGCCTGGTTTAAACAGGAAAATATGTATCGCAGACTCCCTAAACAATTAGTGCCAGGATTTCCTAGCAGAGTTAACGAACTAGCGAATAATACTTCTGGTGGACAGATTCGCTTTAAAACAAACGCTGTTAAACTTTCAATTAAAGCAGAGCTATCAGAACCAGCAACAATGGGGCATATGACAGCTGTAGGACAGTGCGGCTTTGATTTATATATAGGGGAACCTGGTAAACAGCAGTATTTTTCTTCCGCGATTCCACCAATTCAAGAAACATCTTATGAGAGTATTTTGTGGGACTTTACTGGAGAACCCAATCAGTTAAGGGAAGTTACAATTAATTTTCCACTTTATCAAGGTGTTTCAAAGGTGCTAATCGGAGTGGACCCAGATGCTTCCATCGAACTTCCAACACCCTATGATTCTAAAAAGCGAGTCCTATTTTATGGTACATCCATTACACAGGGGGGATGTGCAAGCAGGCCAGGTATGTCTTATACAAATATTTTAAGCAGAAGATTTCATTTGGAACATATTAATCTAGGATTTTCTGGCAGCGGAAAAGGGGAGAAAGATGTTGTATTAACAATAAGGGAAATCGAAAATCCTGCTTGTTTTGTAATAGATTATGAAGCAAATGTAACACCTGAGGAGTATGACGCGACATTAGTTCCATTTATACAGTTATTTAGAGAATATCACCCATTTGTACCAATCATCGTTATTTCCCGAATTTATCATGCACAGAACATAATACCAAAACTCAATAATGACTTTATGAAACGTAGGAATCATTCTGAATCAACTGTAGAAGAATTGAAGCGTAATGGGGATGATCGGATTATGTTTGTGGATGGTTCAACCTTGCTTGGTGAAAGATGGCATGAATGTACCGTTGATGGTAGTCATCCTAATGATCTTGGGTTCATGAATATGGCGAATGGTTTGGAAATACCTTTGCGGTCGAGTTTGAAGATGGCAGGGGTTTTATAGTGGAGCTTGATTTGGTCTATATCGAAGTTATGAGTGAATATAGTAGCGATTATATTGTGGTAATTGAACTTTAATAAACATGGATTCTGATTTCTCCATGCATAAGGATTAGGATTGGCAACTGCTAAAAGCTTGTATAAGTCAAGCGTTCAAAAATTCATATGATAATAATTTGACTTTTACCTTACAATTACAGCAAAAAGTAGGAATAAATGATCAAATCATTTGTAACTTTCTATTTTTATATTGACATTGAAATTAGGCTAGTATATTTTTAGAAAAGAAGGAATTATTCAAATTCAGATAAATAAAAGGTGGTAAAATTCCCCTTATTTTAGAATAGGAACTTTATCAAGAACATGGGGAGATTGAAACTGTTAACGGTAGATTAGCAGATTCGTAATACATTGGTTTAATGAATCTCTCTTTATTTAGAATTATTATGTAAGCGCTACACATTAAAGGATAGAAGGTATTACTAGAAAATAACTTTGCTTCAGCTATTAATTAAAAAATGCAAAAGAGGGTGGAAGTTCACATGAAGTTTTACCGACCATTAAGTTTACTACTATCAATAATTTTAATTTTTTCAATGCTCCCTAATTCAACGTTAGCAGAGATAGCGGATGATGACATTATTGAAGTAGAAGCAGCTCCAATCGATCCGACAGTTAGCGTAGAAGGCCCGAGACATGAAATAGATTTTGTTGACGAAAGTATTGAGGGAAAGGCAGACTTCATCGCACTATATACAGAAGAGTTTGCAAGTGAAATTCTTGTGAAAAAGTTTTGGGTGGCAGTTCAGGTAAATCATAATAACCAAGTGGTAAGAGTAGTAAGTCAATCAAATAATGGAGCGGCACCTATTTGGGAGGATGAACAGTACTTGGAAGTGCCCGATGGAGGATACGTTTTATTAGCCCATGATGATTCATGGAATAATAAAGACTTCCGAAAGTATTTAGCAACGAATTTTAAAGTTAATGATGTGATCAAGTTACGGAAAAATGGAGAAGTTGTTCCAATTACTGAATTTATGACAGGTGAAGGGTTAATTGCAGGTATTAACTTAAATAATGCTTTAATGTATACCGTCACCGAAGCCAAAACTGAAATAACAGGGTCTATTAGAAATTTTGAAGAAGATGAGAACTATCAGTTGCTAGCGAATGGACAAGAGGTAGATTTCACAACCGATGGGACATTTAGCCATTCAGCTGAATTAGAAAAAGGTACGAACTACATCGATTTAGAAATCTATAAAAATGGAAGCTTGCATGAAGTCCAATCCTTAGTTGTGTATTATAAGGAAGCGAAAGCGGAGGAAAAAGAAGTATTTCTATGGGTAGAGCAAGGACCAAATGCGCGTAGATTCCAATCGTCAGAAGATATTTATCATATGCTTGTGGAGGCAAAGGATGCAGGAGTAACTGCTATTGCACTGGATGTAAAAGGTGTGGAAGGATTTGCTGCCTATAAAGAAAATGATTTGACTGGAAGACCATACATCAGTGAAATGACTTCACCTTCCAGGGCAGGGGCAAATCCAGATATCGATCTTTTAGAAGAATTTATCAAACATGGCCATAGTCTAGGATTAGAGATTCACGCAGCTTTGAATGTATTTGCTGAAGGTTCTATTGCGCATGATGAATATGCTGTTCTTAATGATCATCTACATTGGGAAGAGCAAGTATATCGCTATGAGGACAATGGGCAAATTTTAAGATTGCGAGAAAGTAAGTATGGCCAAAGTGGTGCATTAGTAGCATTTGTGAATCCAGCACATCCTGAAGTACGAGACTTTCAATTAAAATCGTTCGAAGAGGTTATTAAGAACTATGATGTTGACGGCGTACTATTAGACCGTGGAAGATACGATAACTATTTTGCTGATTTCAGTGAGGAATCCAGATTGCAATTTGAAGCATATTTGGATGAACGAGGAAAAAAGTTAACCAACTGGCCAGAAGATATTTTTACGTATGAAGGAAGCACTCGAATTGATGGTCCATTAATTGATGAATGGTATACGTATCGATCAAGTGTGATCAAAAGTTTTACGAGTGAGGTAAGAGAATTAGTTGATCAATATAATGAGGCAGAAAATCGAGATGTTTTACTATCTTCCTATGTTGGTTCTTGGTATGAATCGTATTACTTAAATGGAGTGAACTGGGCTAGTCCAACATTCGAATATGATGAAAGACTACAATTCCCTCAGGAAAGTTTATATACAGAAGAATACTATGAAACTGGCTATACGGACGATTTAGATTTCTTAATGATCGGTACTTATCAAACGACAGCAAATGAAGTGAAAAAGTATATTACGCAAGGAAATATTTTAACCGATGGACAAATTCCACTCTATGCAGGGATGGCATTAGCGAACGTTCAGGATCCAGCTGTTCAAAGAGAGGTTTTCCAAGCTGGTTTAACAAACACGAATGGTCTCATGCTTTTCGATTATTCACAGGCAAACTTTCCAGTAATAAAAGCGTCGATTAATAATGAGGATTATGTCAAAGATTATCAATTAGGAATAAGTAATCCCAAAGATTCATCAAATTTTATTGAAGGGGATTTCCTAAATATTAATCGTAATGATGAAAATATTAATGTCTTCACAGAAATATTTGGACCGTCGACCGCTACTAATAAATGGGGTGTTGAAGCAGTTGTGGATGCTTCCGGTCAAGTAGTAAAAATGGTAAATAAACGCCAGGCAATGGATTGGAGCTGGGGAACACAGGAAGATAATAATAGTTTGATTCCAGAAGGTGGATTTGTTATCTCTGCTCAAGATTCATCTGGATCCAGAGAGAAACGCCAGCTCGTTGCCAATAACTACAATATAGGTGACGATGTAAGAGCTGCTTTGTTAAGTGGATTTTTAAATTATGAAGGGCAAATGTTTAATAGCCTAAGTGTTGATTTCCGTGGGACGGTTAAAGTTGTTGGTCCGGGTGAAGCGGAAGTTACTGTGAATGGAATTTCAGCTAATGTAGAAGAAAACGGTGATTTTTCAAGTGTTGTCGAACTGCAGCCAGGAACAAATGAAATAGAGATAGTCGTTTACGTTGATGGACTTAAAACGCATCATAAAGTAGTACAAATGACTGCTGCAGAACCAACTTTAGAAACAGTAAGAGATTTGCTGGAAGTTTCTGTGATAAATCCAGAGGGGATCCGGAACTCTCTATTTGTTCAATTGCGTAATGCTGAGAGGGATTTTAGCAAAGCGGCAGAGTTTAGGGAGGAAGGAAAAGACAAGCAAGCAGAGAAATATGAAAATAATGGGTATGGAAAACTAGAGGAAATCAAGGAGCGAGTTAAGAACCATGTTGGAAAGCATATTGATGAGGAAGATGCATCCGAGCTTATTAACATGCTTCAATATATTATCGAAAAACGTACGATGACAGATTATTAAATGAAATACTAGTTTCACGTTAGAGTGGCAGGGGGGTTCCAAAAGGGGTTTTGGAAAATCCCTGCTTATGTAAATGCTCTGGAGTGCTTTTGTAGTAGGGACTCATTGGAATTAGTATGTATACTCCTGAATAGACGTAAATTAGTTCTACTCTTTCATTCAAGCTGTAATACCGTCCATACTGGTGATAAGAATTACTTAGAAAAAAAATAGAAGGAGCATAAAACAAATTGAATCTAATCAAAAAGCGTATAACAAGTAACTATTGTAATCGAGAATTCGAGGTTCATCTTCTGTCAGCTGCAAATGAATTTAAAGAAGAGGCAGATATCCTCTATGTCCAGGACGGAGGAGATTATTTGGAGCTAGGTGAATTTGAAGAAGCGTTCAAAGAATTATCCATTCAATATCCAGAGCAAGCGAGGAATCTAATCGCTGTCCTCATCTCACCAGGTACATCGGAAGAAAGATGGCAATCCTATAATCGTAAAGGAGAAGAATTTGACAATTATCTTTTCTTTTTTACAGAAGAACTAATGCCTAAATTGGAAGCCGAATTTAATGCAAAGATTGTTAAAAGAGGCTTGCTTGGTGATTCTTTAGGAGCAAATATCAGTCTCAACATTGCAATGCGTAACCCAGAAATATGGACACATTTATTGCTTCAATCTGCAGCAGTATCTAAGGAAGATTTGCAGGAATTAAGAAAGAAGGAAAAACTCCATTGGAATGTCTATCAAACAGTCGGCATATTTGAAGACGAATTTGTTTCGACAATATCAAATGAAAGGTTATATATAACCACGTTAAATAAAGAAATGTATTGTATTTTTAAAGACAAGCAGGTGAACATCAAATATGTAGAAAAAGAAGAGCACCACTTATGGGATTTTTGGAGAAGGAATTTGCCTGAGGCACTTGATTTTTTTGCAGCTGGACAGTATGAAAATATTCCTGACGAACATAATTGCAACTAGGAATTTTCCAAAAAACGTAAAATTTTTCCGAAAAGTCCATAAATATTTGATAATCTATTGATTAATAATTTGGAATAATTTATAATTTAAATTGGAGAAATAATCCTCCTAAAGTATAAAAATAAAAATTATTTTCCTTCATTCAATTGCTAGATCATGCATCGAACAAGAGGAGAGAGATTAATGGAGTATAGCATAGGGGTTGATATTGGCGGAACGAAAATTGCAATGGCAATCGTTGACCAAAATGGGAAAGTTTTTTATAAAAATACTTATCCAACGCCAAATACAACAAATCTGGAAACTATGAAATTATTAAATGAAAACGTTTTAAATCTTATTGATATTGCTAATCAAGAAAGCATGCATTTAGTAAGTGTAGGCATTGGTTCAGCTGGGCAAGTTGATTATGAGAATGGGAAGATACTTTCAGGAACCGTAAATATTAAAGACTGGAATAACGTGGATATTAGAGGCTTTCTCTCACAAACTACGAAACTGCCAATCTATGTTGATAATGATGCAAATACTTTCGTGATTGCAGAACATCAGCTTGGTGGAGGTAAGAATGTAAACGATATCATTAGTATTACACTTGGCACTGGAATTGGTGGGGGCGTCGTAACTGGTGGAAAAGTGCTTCGTGGGGCATGGGGTGGTGCGGCTGAATTAGGCCATCTAACAGTAAAGTTTGATGGGCCAAAATGTAACTGCGGTTCTATAGGATGTATTGAAACATACGCATCGGGGAGCGGGATTGCAAATCGAATGAGAGAAAGACTACAAAATGTAACATCAGAGAAATTTTCCTACTACAAAGAACATCCAGAGAAACTCACGAGTAAAGAAGTATTTGAATGGTATGAGCACGATTTTAGTGAAGCAAAAGAGGTTATTAATCTGGCAATCACAGCATTAGCATATGGTGTTGTCAATGTGATTCATACATTTAATCCGTCTACTATTATTTTCGGTGGAGGACTTGCGGAATCGAATCGTTGGTTTATTACAGAAGTTCAAAAGAAAGTGAAAGAAATTGGATTATCTTCTTTAGTAAAGGATGTTGAGATAAAAGTATCTGAATTAGGCTATGATGCAGGACTAATTGGTGCAGCTTATCAAGTATGGGCTGACAAATAAATAGTGGAGGAAATATGATGATTACTAATATGAAGGAAGCAAATATTCTTTGGGTTGATTTCTTAGCGAATGGTGAAAGATTAGCGGATGAAGCCGAGCAGCATAAGTTGATTACTCATGCTGTAAAGTCTGGAATAACACATATGATTATCGACGCAAAAGTACCATTTGGGCAAACAACGTTTCAGAGCAAATATGGATATCATGTAAGTACTTGGTCTGATGGAAGATTCGACGAATGGAAGGATCGCGATTTTCTGAGTGAATTTTTAAGCAAAATGAAAGACATCGATAATATTAAGGTCTTAGCAAATGTAGACGTTTTCTCAGAAGGTACGACATTCTCACGTGATGGTGGGATGGCCTATGATAAGCCGGAATGGAAAGTTACATTCTACAATGATGCTGTCTCCAATGAATCGAATGCTGCGGAATACAAGGATGCTGATACAATCTTTGTGAATCCGATCCACCCAGAAGTAATCGAATATGAACTTAACATCATTAAAGAGGTTTGTACATATAACCTTGATGGCATTGTCGTTGACAGGTGCCGCTATCCCAATATTTATGGAGATTTCAGTGACTTAAGCAAAACGAACTTCGAAGCATATATCGGGGAAAAAGTGAAAACATGGCCACAGGATATTTTCACGATTGAAAAGGAAACAAAAGAGGTTCAGTTTGGTTCCCTTTTTCCGAAATGGGCGGAGTGGCGAGCACTTAATATCAAGAACTTTGTTAACAAGGCGAGAAATGTTGTGAAGTCCCATAATGAAAATCTTTTATTTGCTGATTATGTAGGCTCCTGGTACCCACTTTATTTTAGTGAAGGGGTTAATTGGGGCAGTGAAACATACCTCCCGAATCTGGAGTGGACTGCGGACACGTATTCTGTTTCTGGTCTTGCTGAAGAATTAGATTTCATTATGACTGGCTGCTATTATCCGGAAGTAACAATCGAAGAAGCAAGAGCTAATAATCGACCAGCGGATTGGTATAGTGTTGAAGGTGCAGTTGAAAAAAGCCTCGAAGTTATCAATGGAAGTATACCAGTAGTTGGGAGCTTATTTTTAAAGAATTACAAAGGTAATCCAGATCAATTTAGAAAGGCAATAAAAATGTGTAAAGAAAAATCAAATGGTGTCATGCTATTTGATACGGTTTATCTAGAAGACTATAATTGGTGGAATATTCTATATGATGAATTGAACACCGCTAAAAAAGGCTAAGAGGGATGCACATGACTAGAAAGCTAGCTTTAATTCCTGTTGATGCAAGACCTGTGACATATGATCTACCTAAAGAACTTGCAATGGTAGCAGATTGGCAACTATTGACACCGCCAAAATCGGTACTTGGTTTTTTAAAGGAGCCAGCCGATTTCACCGAGCTTTTTCAATGGATGCAAGCAGTGTCACCACAAGTTGAAGGCATTATTGTATCGATTGATATGATTTTATATGGTGGTTTAGTACCTTCAAGAATTAACAATGACAGTAAGTCAATCATCGAAGAGCGACTAAGCCAATTTATCAAGATAAAAGAAATTTATCCAGCAATCGAAATCATGGCTTTCAGCTCGACGATGCGTTTATCCAATAGTTACGTAAATCAAGAAGAAAAAGATTACTGGGATCAGTATGGAAAAGAGATATGGTCGTATTCCTACCATTATCATCGTTATTTAAAATACCAGTCAGATGAAGATGAAATAATTTTTTCATCAATGAAAGCAAAAATTCCAGAATGGATTTTAGAGGATTATTTACAAACACGGGAACGGAACTTCCATATCAATCAATCACTGATTGACTATGTCCAACAAGAAATAATCGATTTACTAGTATTTCCTCAAGATGATACGAGTGAATATGGTCTAAATATAATGGAACAGGAAAAATTGCAGGAGAAGGTTGTACGACTTAATCTGCATGAGAAAATATATATTTATCCAGGAGCAGATGAAGTAGCAAGTGTGTTAACTGCAAGATTGATCTACCAACTGGAAGAAGAAATAGTGCCGACCTTCTATCCAGTCTACAGTGGGATTAAAGGCTCATTGTCAACTGCAATGTATGAAGATCGACCACTGCAGGAGTCTGTAAAAGGGCAGATTTATGCTTTTGGCAGTCATACAGTAGATGGACCAGAAGATGCAAATCTGATTCTTGGGGTGAATGTTCCTGGGAGAAAGCAAGGTGACCTGGCACTTCAACTATATTTACATGATGTAGACACTAATGATCGAAATATTGGTGAGTGGATAAGCAGACTTAACCATTATTATAAGCAGGGTAAGCAAATAGCAATTGCTGATGTGGCCTATGCAAATGGGGCAGATCTAGCAATGACACCACGTTTATTATCTGCCTTTTCATTAAAACAATTAGCTGGGTATGCTGCCTGGAATACAGCTGGAAATACAATTGGTACGGTAGTTGCCCAAGCCGCATTAGTCCATTTAGCAAATAAAAAAGGTAATGATACAAAGAAGAAAAAGGAAACTCTATTGCTTATTCGCCTTTTAGATGATTATTTATATCAAACCATTATTAGGCAAGAGGTAAGAAAAGCTGTTATTGAAGAAAATGTATCATCAAGAGACTTGGTGAAGAAAGTGAAAGAGTTATTTCAGGAAAAAGCAGGACAATTAATAGAGGAAACTGGCTTTACGCACACCATAGAGAATATTTATCTTCCATGGGATCGAACATTTGAAATTGGTATTACGTTAAAATCTCAAAATTAAAAGTTCGTTTAGTTTTTCTGATTTTCTTTTAAGGAGGGCTTGTCTTGAAGAAAGATATTGCAATTATAGGCGGG
The DNA here is from genome assembly GCF_003369565.1 of Oceanobacillus chungangensis. Taxonomy (GTDB): domain Bacteria; phylum Bacillota; class Bacilli; order Bacillales; family Amphibacillaceae; genus Oceanobacillus; species Oceanobacillus chungangensis. The sequence continues at coordinate 373,890 of NZ_PIOD01000005.1, forward strand.
GGAATTGGCGGATGTCTTGCAGCATTATCCGCAGCAAAGCTTGGAAAAAATGTGGTGCTGACAGAAGAAACCAAATGGATTGGGGGGCAGCTAACAAGTCAAGCTGTTCCCCCAGATGAACACCAATGGATTGAGGAATTTGGCTGTACAAAAACATATCGACAATTTAGAAATGAAATTAGGGCCTATTATAAACGAAATTATCCATTAAATGATACAGCAATGAAAAGTAATCATCTAAATCCGGGAAATGCTTGGGTCTCAAGAATTGCACATGAGCCAAAAGTTGCGCTGAAAGTACTTTATGATTTTTTGCAACCTTACCTATCCAATGGGCAAATTCATTTATTACTAGAACATAAGATTACCAGAGCTGAAGTCGAACATGACGAAATAAAAAAAGTATTTATAAAAAACCTTCGTAATGCAGAAGAACAAAGTATCGAGGCACAGTTTTTTCTTGATGCAACAGAACTTGGAGACTTGCTGCCATTAGCAGGAGCGGAATATTCACTCGGAGCTGAATCAAAGGATGAAACAGGTGAGTATCATGCATTAGCTGAAAAAAATCCTGAAGATATGCAATCGATCACACATGTTTTTGCTTTAGAATATGCAAAAGGGGAAAATCATACCATTCAAAAGCCTGAGATGTATGACTTTTGGAGAAATTACCGTGCCCCATTTTTAAAACATAATCAGTTAAGTGAATACATTCCTGATGCAGCAACAGGTGAATCAAAGTATTTACCAGTATTCCCCGATGGTAATTCCTTAGGCTTATGGGATTACAGAAGAATTATCGATGCAGACCAATTTGAACAAGGATTTTTCAAAGGAGATATTTCTCTGATTAATTGGCCACAGAATGATTATTGGGGTGGGTCGATTATTGATGTGAGTGAAAAGAAAAAGGAGAAGCATTTATTTGAGGCAAAACAACTGAGTCTATCCCTGCTTTATTGGCTGCAGACAGAAGCACCAAGAAGGAATGGAGGAATTGGATATCCTGAATTAAAGCTAAGACCAGATATTGTGGGTACTAATGACGGACTTGCACTGCATCCTTATATCCGTGAGTCCCGTAGAATTAAAGCATTACATACCGTTGTTGAAGAAGATATTAATGCTGATCTTAGAGAAGATAAAGGAATAAAGCGATTAAGTGATTCTGTAGGAATAGGTGCTTATCGAATTGATTTACATCCAACAACCGTAACGAATCGATTATTCTATGCAAAAAGCTATCCATTTGAAATCCCATTGGGAAGTCTAATACCAGTAAGAATTAAAAACTTAATCCCAGCATGTAAAAATATTGGATCAACCCAAATCACAAATGGGTGTTTCAGGGTTCATCCGGTTGAATGGAATATTGGAGAAGCTGCAGGGACACTGGCAGCATTTACAATGAAAAATAATTCTAGTTTACAGGAAGTTTTTAATGATCCACATCATATAAAAGAACTTCAGCTTCTTTTAGAACGTAATGGCATAGCCCTACATTGGCCAGAAGTTGGCGCAATCTAGTTGGGGGAAATGATAATTACTAGAATTATCATAGATAATTTAAAATAATCAGAAATAATATTGACAGACTATTGGGAATAAGCCTATAATGACAATAGGAGGAAATTTTCACTTTTATAATAAAATAAGGAGGTTAATTCCATATTTTTTCATTATTATTTCATTAATACTTATAACAAGGGGAGAATTCGGATGGAGAAATTTAAAATGAATAAGATATTTTTATTGTTGCTTATTTTAGGATCTATACTAGTAATTGTAACCGCTTGCTCAGGCGCAGAGGATACGAATGCTGATACGGATAATTCTAAAGAAACTAATGAAAGTGAATCAGAAGGAACAAATGAAGAAGCTAGTGGCGAGCTATCTGGGGAAATAGAATTTATGACAATTTCATTAAGCCCGACCTTTGATGAGTACTTAAATGGGGTAAAGGCTGCTTTTGAAGCAGAACACCCTGGGGTAACCGTTGAGCTTAGAGATGTACCATTTGATCAAGTGGAACAAATTGTTTTAACATCAGCATCTAGTGGTAATATGCCTGATGTTATGAACTTAAATACTGAATTTGTTAAAAAAATCGGTGCAAATGGGGCATTAGTGAATATGGATGAAGCAGCTGCCGATGTTAAAGATACTTTCTATGAAGGTCTCTGGGAAACGGGTGGTGTAAACGGCACAGTATATGCACTACCATGGTATACAACAACAAGTGGATTGATTTACAACCCTGAACTACTTGAAAAGGCTGGTTTTGATGCACCACCAGCAACATATGAAGAGGCATGGGAAATGTCAGCGACAATATTAGAAAAAACAGGAGCATACGGGGAAGTAATTGCTCCAGATATGCAACTATTATTTCCGAAAAACGGTATTGATATCTTAAATGAAGACTACACGGCAGCAGCTTTTAATACTCCTGAAGCAGCAGAATTATGGGCTAGCTTTAAAGAATACTATGATCAAGGGTTATACCCGTTAGATATTATGCTTAACCAAGTATCACTAGCGGAATTGTATGCTCAAGAGAAAGTTGCATGGTGGGGTACAGGACCACAGTTATTCCGTCAAGTGAATGACATTGCACCAGAAGTCTATGAGAAATCATTAGCTGGACCACCACTTGAAGGAGAAGCAGGAAAACAGCATGCAAATCCAATGAATATAGCAGTTGCAGAAAGCAGTGAATCAAAAGAAGCTGCAATTGAATTTGCTAAGTTTGTTACAAATGCGGATAACCAATTAGAATTTGGTAAACTTGCATCTGTCTTACCTCCAGTTGAAGAAGCAGTTAACGATCCGTTTTTTGAAGAAGGAGCAGAATCAGAAGATGCAACAATCAGAGGCAGATATTATGCAGCCCAATCACTAGCAGCTGCTGTAAATATGACACCTGCAACTGAACATGTATCTGCAGTAAATGAGATTATTCACACCGCTTTCCAAAGAGTGATATTAGAGGATGTGGATCCAGCTGATGCACTTGCAGATGCTGAAGCAGAAGTGAATAGCCTTCTCCAATAATCACGATTTATTAGGGTCTCCTATTTATTGAAGGAGACCCGCACTCTTATAAGGAGGTTAAATAATGTACAAAGCAAGACATGCATGGGGCTTTTTATCCATACCACTTATATTATTACTTCTATTTACGTTTATACCTAGTATTGCAGCACTTGCACTCAGTTTTACAAATTACAATATATTCCGTCCTTTAGAATTTGTAGGTTTTGCGAACTATATTGAAGCATTTCAGGATGCAACGTTTAGGAAGGCTATGTTTAATACAGTGTACTATTGGTTGCTGGTAACACCTGCATTAGTAGTATTACCAATTTTTGTTGCTATCCTTGTTAACCAAAAACTAAAAGGGGTAAAATTATTTAGATTAATTTTCTACTTCCCAACATTAGTATCTGTCGTTGTAACAGCAATTTTATTTAGCTGGTTGTTTGCTGAACAAGGTATTATTAACTATTTCTTAAGCTTTTTTGGAATTGATCCTTTTGGCTGGTTAACAAATACAGTAACCGTTATGCCTGCATTAGCAATTGTAACAATTTGGCAAGGATTTGGTTACTATATGCTGTTTTATTTAGCAGCATTACAAGGTGTTCCAAAAGATTTATATGAAGCAGCGGAATTAGATGGGGCTGGCTTTTGGAGAAAGCATATTAGTATAACAATCCCGATAATTAAACCAATGATTTTCTTCGTAGCAGTAATATCAACAATGGGTGCATTTAAAGAATTTACTTTGATGCTAACGATGACTAAAGGTGGGCCATTGGATGCTTCTACAACAGCTGTATACCTCGTTTTTAAAGAAGCATTTACAAATCTTGAAATGGGTTATGCAAGTGCTATTTCCTTTATTTTATTTGCGCTTATCCTAATTATTACACTTATAAATCAAAAATTGTTGGATCAAAACCCCAATAAATAAAGGAGGGGAATATTATGGAGCAGCCGTTAATAGATAATAATCTACAAAAGTTAAAAGAACCAAATAATAATAACAAGTCAAAAGTTGCTGCACAGCGAAAAAAGTTCAATAAAAGAAAGCTATTGAGTGGATCTATTTCCTATATTTTTCTTCTATTGATTACTGTCATTACAATTGTCCCGTTCTTGTTTGCCTTATCAACAGCGTTAAAAGGGGAAAATGACATCATATTTTCTATTCCTCCACAATTAATACCTGATACTATAACGTTAGATAATTTCATTACGGTATGGAATACATTGCCGATTCCAAGGTATTTATTAAATAGTGTTATCCTTACTGTTTTTGGTGTTGTACTTCCTTTGATACTATGTTCGTTTGCCGCTTTCCCGCTAGCAAGAATGAATTTCAGGGGCAGAAATCTCGTATTTATGCTAGTTATTGCAACGATGATGATTCCAGGTGAAGTTACAATGATTCCAACCTATCTAATTATTAATAAACTTGGATTAATGGGGTCATACACAGGTGTTATTCTTCCAGGTGCAATCAGTGTAATGGGTATATTCCTAATGCGCCAAGGATTTATGGGAATTCCAAGAGAGGTGGAGGAATCTGCTATCATTGATGGTGCAAATGTATGGCAGCTTTTTTGGAAAATAATGTTCCCAATGGTTAAACCAATGCTCGGAGTCCTTGCAATATTAAGCTTTATGGGGGCATGGAATAGTTTCTTATGGCCATTAATTATACTTAATGATCCAAATACTTACCCTATCACACTTGGACTCTATCAACTTCAAGGAGCATTTTCATCAAATACAAGATTAGTTGCTGCCGGGGCAATGATCGCATTAATTCCAGTTATTATTGTATTCGTAGCCTTCCAGCGATATTTTATCGAAGCTGCCTATTCCAGCTCGGTGAAAGGGTAAAAAGCATGATACGGGGACTATCTCAAGACAACAGGGAAGCATATCGGATTTTTGAGGGTAAAAACCATTTTCCTTTTCAAAGAATACTACTCCCCTATTGCTACCTTACATAATACTGGATCAAATTTCGGAAGGTTGGTGTTTTTACATGAATTCTATTACATCAGGTATCTTCGCAGGCTTTGATTGGTTTATGAGAATTGTGAAATTAAATATATTATGGTTGTTATCTTGTTTCGTTGGATTATTTGTTGTTGGTCTTTTCCCAGCAACTGCTGCGGCCGTTGCTGTTACAAATGAATGGGTGAAGGGAAATGCAGATGTATCTATTTGGAACACATATAAAGAAGCATTTAAAAAGTATTTTTTGAAATCACAGGTGATTGGCTATTCATTTGCGATGGTCTATCTCATTCTAATTGTTGACATTCGCTTATTCCTTTCTTTTGATAATCATCTGATTTGGGATGTAATGATCATTGCTTTTTCAATTTTACTCTTTTTGGTTTTAGTTGTTAATCTTTATATGCTTCCGATGATGATAGAGCAGGGGCTTGGGCTAAAAGAATTAATACAGAAAGCATTTTTTACTGGGGCTGCATACATCCATTTAACAATCATTAATCTTATCGGTGTACTGGCTATTGGGTTAATCACGTTTCGATATCCTGCTGCACTAATATTTTTATCGGGCGGCGGTGGCATTTTATGGCTAACGTGTATGAACCAAATTGTCAGAAATAAAATAGAAATAAAATACACAAAATTACATAACGCATCAAAAGGGTTTAATAAGGTATAGAGGCGAATTTTTACTAAGGCTATTTCTAAACATGAGAAAATAATAAAGGGGTTTTCGAAAATGATTACTAACGAGCAAGCCTACACAAAGATGTCAGTGGAAGGTGATTCTGTTCACCAGGTGCTACAATGTAAAAGAGAAGAATTCCTCAATAGGGTAAGAGGAAAGCTTATTGTGTCTTGCCAAGCACTTGATGATGAACCACTCTATGGATCTGAGATTATGGCTAAAATGGCGCTGGCAGCAGATCAAGGTGGCGCTGCTGGAATTCGCGCAAATGGCGTAGAAGATATTGCTGCAATTAAAAAGGAAATTAGCTTACCTATCATTGGATTAATAAAGCGTAACTACGATGATAGCGAAGTTTATATTACACCGACAAAAAAAGAAATTGCTGCGTTAATAGACGTAGGCGTAGACCTCATCGCATTAGATGCTACTAAAAGAAAGCGGCCTAATGGTGAAAAACTTGAAGATTTAATTGAGTATGCTCATAGCCGTGGTCAATTGGTGCTTGCAGATATTTCTACTGTTGAGGAAGGCTTAAATGCACAGCAGCTAGGCGCTGACATTATTTCTACCACAATGTCGGGGTACACGGAATATACAAAGTCTAAAAATCAGGGGCCTGATATAGAGCTTGTCCGCGAGCTTTGTAAACAAAGCAATTATCCGGTTATTGCTGAAGGTAGAATTTCAACACCAGAGGAAGCGGTCCTTCTATTAGAAATCGGAGCACATGCAGTTATCGTTGGTTCAGCTATATCCAGACCAAAGCTCATAACAGAGCAATTTACCAAAGCTATAATGTCAAAATAAGGCGGTATTAGAAATGAAGAAACCTATGATTGAAATAATTAATAGCTACTATCCATCATTGACAAACTCTGAACAAAAAGTAGCATCATTTGTGTTAGCGAACTTAGATACAGTGATGTATTATTCCGTAACGGACTTAGCGGAAGAGGCTGGCGTCGGTGAAACGACCGTCCTGAGGTTTTGTAGAAAAATCGGATTTAAGGGTTATCAAGAATTTAAACTAACAATCGCACAAAATATATCAGAAGAGGAAAAGGAAAAAGTCAAATCAGAATCCACGAACTTAGTTCAGGCGCTTTGCAGTAATACGGTAAAAGCAATTGAAAATACTGCATCTATGATTAATGAGCAGGATCTAAACGCAGCAATCCACTTATTAAATGGCGCACGCTCGATTCATTTCTTTGGTGTTGGAACTTCCGGAATTACTGCTCAGGATGCGAAAAGCAGGTTACTTAGAATCGGAAGATCTACTGAAGCCATTGTTGATTCACATTTACAAGCAATGTCAGCAGCAGCTCTTTCTAAAGAAGATGTTGTTGTCGGACTAAGTATTTCGGGAAGCACCAGAGATACACTTGAATCACTTGAAATTGCCAAGAAAGCTGGTGCAAAGATTATTGCAGTTACGTATTACTCCAGATCTCCAATCACCCAATTTGCAGATATCGTCTTACTCGGTGGTGCTAAAGAATCACCTTTAGAAGGCGGCTCATTAACCGCTAAGATTTCCCAACTTTATGTTGTAGACCTGCTTTGTACTGGATTAGCCTTACTAACAAAAGATAAAACATTAGAAATGAAAAACAAAACCGCCAAAGCAGTTGTAAACAAAATTTATTGATTGGACAGAGTCCTTTTATGACTGCGAGTTAAGTAGGAAAACCATACACGAGCGAAGCACAGTTCAACATCTAATTAGAAATCCTGAAACTGAATATTTAATAACAAATGGCTGTCTCAATAGAGACAGCCATTTTGATGCTTGTAAGTGTTAACCTCGTTGGAGCATTCTAATCCTATTTTAAATTTAGTGCCTTGTTAGTGATACGCTGTGCGTAGTGAATATCGGTTGTAATTCGTGCCACAACTTCTGGACTGATTTTAGCATCTTTTTGTACTTTTTTCAAAAACTGATTCAAGCGCTTTTCAAGTTTGTCAAGATCATCTGTTTTTTTGATAAGACTATCTAGCTGTGCATGTAGCGGTTTTGCAGAGCGATGATCTATTCCGCCCAATGGTAAATAGATTTCATCAATCTTACGGCTGATATCATTTAAAATCAATTTTACAGAAAGATTAGGGTTATTTTCCGGCGTAATGGCAGTACGGCTGTAAATTCCTTGTGAAGCTCTATCCCCATAGCCCATTTCTAAGAATGAACTGGATTCGAAAATAGCAGTACCTTCTGAAGCGTTGTTAACGGCTTCCATTTGTTCCAATAAAGCTTCATGACTCAGTCCAAAGTAAGAACCAACGCCAAAGATCTGGTATGCGTTATCTTTCACTATGTCTATTGTATTATTCAAATCACGAACAGTATCTGTTTTATCAATGTTGTAAGACATTGGGAACAAAGCATCTAAATAACCTTTGTCAATCCAATCTTTAGGATTTTGCATTTTTTCTATCGGTCCAAGATCATATTGCGGCCAAACGGAAGCGGAACGCTCTATCTTAGGATTTATCTCACGTGCAGATTCAAAGATTTCATATACCATCGTGTTTACGAAGCTTTGTCTGTACATTGCCCAATCCATCCAAGCTTCATCATCTTCTGTTAATGTACGTGGGTCAACGCCATATTCTGCAATAAATGGATCAATTGATGAAGTCTCATAACCCATGTCATAGTCTGGATAACGAATATAATCTAACTGCAGTCCATCAATGTCATATTTCTCTACCAAGTCTGTGGCCATCATGAGTGTATAGTCACGAGCATCCTGATTAGCTGGGCTTATCCATGAATAGCCTGTTTTCGGCTCGTATTTTAAACCGTCACGAGTTTCAAGTGACAAATCGGGAGCTTTCTCTATAACAGATGGTTCGACCATGAAGGCCTTATACCATGCATGCAATTCAATTCCTGCTGCATGTGCCTCTTCAATATAAATTTCTAACATATCTTGGCCATTGAAAGCAGGGTTTATTGATACATATGGTGAGCTGCTAGGGTAAATGGTATAACGATCATTGGAAGTTTCAAGATAAATAGCATTGACGCCTACTTCCTTTAATTCATTCACTTTTGCTTGAACAGCTTCACGTGTTGTTTCGGTAGGTCGCATCCATACCGCTCGCATTTCCACATTTCTCGATTCAAAGTTTGTGAAATGTGCATTAGATGTTTCTTCTATTACTTTATCTGTTGCTGACTTCATACCAACATAATCCTTAACGCTTAAAGCAGATTGTGCTTTTTCAAGATAAACTTCTGAAATAGAAAGATAATCTTGAATCTTTTCATAGTCTACATCTTTATAAGTAATCTTCGAATGTTCTAGATTGGCTGTTTCTTTTTCAATTAACATGGCAGCCCTATCTATGGTCGATTGAGGAGTATAAATGACAACAACTTCATTGTTTTCTTCATCTATACTCACAGTTGATGCCAAGATTCCAGCTGACATTAATACTGGTATGGCACTTCCATGTGCTGAAATGACATAGCCATCTTCAGGAATAACGCTATTATTACCACCAGTACTAACAATCATCCCGTTAGCATCAACAATAAATTCGTAACCGAAACTATTGGTACCAGTCTCATTTCCATATGAACTGTCATAAACGATTACTTGATTTGCACCACGGAAACCTGGAAATGGTTGATTATTAGCCTCATCCCATCCATTAGGATTATCCTCCTTTGTTTTTGGATTCATAGCATCATATTTAATACGTGTTCCGTTATAAATTACTACGTTTTCCAAAGAAATATCTATTTGATCCCCAACCTTAACAACTGGACCTAGCAAATTATCATATTCACTGTCAGATTGTATAGATAAAACGAAACCGTCTGTTGGGATTGCCAGTGGATTTTTTTCTCCCAAATAACGAATATCTGTTACCTGACCATTTTTAATGGCTATCTCAAGTCCCCATTCATTCGTATCTGTTACCACACCATACGAACTGTCGTAAAGGACGGTCATTGCAGAACCACGTGCTCCGTTAACTAGATCAATTGGATAAATGTTACCATTAAATGTGAAGTATTTCTCGGGTAATATTGTAATGTCCAGATTATTCATTGTCACAATTTCCCCGACTGTTAGACTCTCTACCAAATCCTTATAACTGCCACTTCCAGAAAGGGTATATCCATTTGAAGGTATACTAGCGCCTTCTGCACCATCAGTCACAACTTCAACGACTATATCATTAACGATGATAGCTTGGACTGTTGTACTATCAAAAGGTTCTGTAGAGGAACCGCTTTCATTTGTGTAGACGATAAGAGAATCGGTTATTATTGGTTTATCGACACCGGTAAGAATGTAGCTACTGCCATCGGATAAGGTAATAGATGGCTGAACTTTCGTCTCATCATCAGCTACCTCTGCATACAGACTTGTATTAAATCCAACCAACAGTAACAAAATAAGTATAACGGAAATAATTTTTTTCATGTTAACCTCCCAAAGATATAGTTTTACCGTGGAACTGACAACAGAAACTTTGTCCCTCAATGTTTGTTAATTAACATTCTTTATGGAATTACCCTCCTTTTTGAAAGAAAATGGTGAATATTTCTTCTGTTATTATAATGTCAGGCAGATATTTATGTCAAATAAAACCCTGACATTTCAGAATCTTATATCAATATTGAAAATATGGATCCCTAACCCTGTAAATAGAAGTTTGTTTGTATATATGAAACCTCGGAAACATCTAAAATCTCATAAAAAAAGAGCACTCAGGCCGAAGCCCGAGCACTCTCCAATCAATCCTTATTTAACTACAGATTCAACATGCTTAACAACGTTTTCTACAGTAAATCCGTATTCTTCCATTACTTTTTCACCTGGTGCGGATGCGCCGAATGTATCGATTGCGATTACTTTTCCAGCGTCACCTACATAACGGTTCCAGCCGAATGAAGATGCCATTTCAACACCAACACGTGCTTTAACATTAGAAGGAATAACAGATTCTTTGTAAGCTTCGTCTTGTTGCTCGAAGCGATCCCATGATGGCATGCTGACAACGCGAACGTCGATATCTTTTTCTTTTAATGCTTTTTGTGCAGATACTGCTAATTGTACTTCAGATCCAGTAGCTAAGATTAATGCATCTGGAGTTTCTTTATCAGATTCGCTTACAACATAAGCACCTTTCTTAACGCCTTCGTATGCATTTTCTTTCGTACCTTCTAAAGTAGGTAGATCCTGTCTAGTTAATGCAAGTGCTGTTGGTTGATCTGTTGATTCAACCGCTAAGCGCCATGCTGCTGCAGTTTCATTAGCATCTGCAGGGCGGATTAGAGATAGGTTAGGAATTACACGCAATGCTGCTAAATGCTCAACAGGCTCATGTGTAGGACCATCTTCGCCAACTGCAATTGAATCATGTGTGAACACATACGTAACAGGTGCGTTCATTATTGATGCTAAACGGATAGATGGACGCAGGTAGTCACTGAACACGAAGAATGTTCCGCCGAATACGTTCAATCCACCGTGCAATGCCATACCGTTTAGTGCTGCTCCCATTGCATGTTCACGTACACCAAACCAAATGTTTCTCTCGTTATATGAATTACGTGAATAGTCGCCTTCACCGTTAATTGTTGTTTTGTTAGAACCAGCTAAGTCAGCACTTCCACCGAAGAAGTTCGGAACCGCTTTAGCTACAGCATTTAGTACTTTACCTGAAGATGCACGAGTAGCCATATTGTCTCCAACTTCAAATGCAGGAAGTTCTTTTTCCCAGCCCTCAGGAAGTTTGCCGCTGATAGCTGTTTCGAATTCGTTTGCTAATTCAGGGTATTTTTCTTTGTAAGTAGCAAGTAATTCATTCCATGCTGCTTCTTTTTCTTCGCCGTCTTTACCGATTTTTTCATTGAAATCAGCATAAACTTCTTCTGGAACAGAGAAATCTTCATGTGTCCATTTGTAGAATTCTTTTGTAAGTTTCACTTCATCGGTACCAAGCGGTGAACCATGTGAAGTAGAAGAACCTGACTTATTAGGTGAACCGTAGCCAATGATTGTTCTAACTTCAATCAATGTTGGTTGCTCTGTATTTGCTTGCGCTTCTTTGATTGCGGCACGGATTGCATCTACATCGTTACCATCTTCTACACGAAGTACTTGCCAGCCATATGCTTTAAAGCGTTGTTCCGTATTTTCAGAGAATGATTTATTCAAATCACCGTCTAATGAAATATCATTAGAGTCATATAATGCGATTAATTTACCTAATCCTAAATGACCTGCTAATGATGCTGCCTCATGAGAAATACCTTCCATTAGATCGCCATCACTAACAAGTGCGTAAGTATAATGATCAACAACAGAAATGTCTTCTTTATTGTATTTTGCTGCTAAATGTGATTCTGCCATTGCAAAACCAACAGACATTGCAATCCCTTGTCCAAGTGGACCTGTTGTTGCTTCTACACCATCTGTGTGATGTACTTCAGGATGTCCTGGAGTTTTTGAACCCCATTGACGGAATGATTTTAAGTCGTCGATAGATACTTGATATCCAGATAAATGAAGTAGGCTATATAAAAGTGCAGAACCGTGACCAGCTGAAAGTACGAAGCGGTCGCGATCAAACCATTTTGAATTCTTAGGATTGTGATTCATGAAATCAGTCCATAATGTGTATGCCATTGGTGCAGCACCCATTGGAAGACCAGGATGACCAGAATTCGCTTTTTCGATTGCATCAATCGACAATGTACGAATCGTATTAATGGATAACTGTTCGATATTAGTTGACATTGTGTAATCTCCTTTGTTTATGAATTATTCTATCTTCACTTCTATATTCTATTATAAACCGTTTTCAGAGACAAGTATTAATTAGTTTATTTGTTAAACTAATTATTTTGTACATTATTGTGAGGTAATGGAGAAAGTTCTAAATTTTAAAATGTACATCACTGTGATGTACTTGAATATTCCAACATTTTGTGATGAAACCGCATTCAGTTATGGTATAATTGGTGGTACAATAAATTCAGGAGGAGGTTTACGAGTGGTATTAAATGAACGAGACAATAGAATCTTGGATGAATTGATTAATAATCCAAGTGTTACTAGTACAACAATTGAAGAAGAATATAATTTAACTCGTAGACAGCTTGGTTATAGCATTAACAAAATTAACGATTGGCTTTATACCAATAACCTTCCATTAATAGAAAGAACGAGAAAAGGTCAGTTTATCATTGATCAAACTGTTTTTTCAAAACTTAGTGGAAATCATGAGAATTTCATTATGGATTCAACGATTTTAGCGGAGGAGCAACGTGTTCAATTAATACTCCTAATGCTATTAGGTTCAGAAGAAGAGCTGTCTCTAAATCATTTTACAATTGAATTGGAAGTCAGTAAGAATACGATATTAAGTGACATGAAGCAAGTACAAGTATTTCTAGATGAATACAATTTAGTTAATCGATATTCGAGAAAGCATGGGTATTTGATAGAAGGCGATGAATTCCAAATTCGCAAACTACTAAATAATGTCGTACAACAAGTTCTTCTAATGAGTAATGGTGAATCAAGATTAATGACGTTAACAGGAATAAAGAATGAACAAATCAATGAGTTTAAACAGCGTATCGAAAAAGTAGAAAATAAATTAAATATTAAGTTCACCGATGAGAAATTAGAAACGATGCCATTTACTTTGATTCTCATTCTTAGAAGAATAGAAAAGGGCAGTGAAATAGAAGCTTTTTCTATTAAATATGATGAATTATCAGATACAAAAGAATATCAGGCGACAGAAGAACTTTTATATGATAAAAAAGATATCCCTGTTTCTGAACGATTGTTCATTACGTTGCATCTATTGACAACGAATGTTTATTGGGCTGAGGATTTTACTGAAGATACTGTACCAAATTTAGTTTCAGCAATTGATACGATGCTACGATTATTCGAAAAAAGTGCTTGTATCTATTTCCAGGAACGGGAGCAGCTGATGGATAAATTGCTGCAGCATATTAAACCGGCATACTACAGAATTAAGTATCACCTTACAGATACGATTCAAATTCAAGGTTCGCTAAGTAAGGAATTCCTAGAAATTCGCCATCTTGTAAGTAAATCCATAGAGCCACTTAAAGAGTTAATTGGCTCTGAAATTCCAGCTAGTGAAACGACCTATATTACCATGTTAATTGGTGGGTGGATGAATCGCCAGGGCGAAAGTATTGATCGTAAGGTGAAAGCAATTGTTGTTTGCCCACAGGGAGTATCGGTTTCAAGACTAATGTTTAATGATTTAAGTGAATTATTTCCAGAGTTCGTATTTTTGGATTCCTTATCGGTACGTGAATTTCTAAATTATAAGTTGGAATATGACATTGTATTTTCTCCGACATATTTAGAAACGAATAAGAAACTATTTATTTCCAAGGTATTTTTAGGAGAAGAAGAGAAATATCGTTTGCGAAAACAGGTAATGCTAGAAATCCATGGATATATACCAAATGATAGAAATGTTAATCAGTTACTAGAAATTATAAATAAGTATTCAACCGTTAATAATGAAAGGGCTTTAAAAGAAGAATTAGAAAGCTATTTGAATCATGCAGACGACACAGCGATTGTGAAGAAAGAGAATCCACCACAAGACCTTAACTTAGATGACATGATTACACCGGCGAATATTACATTGTTGGATTCCGTTGATTCGTGGGAAGAGGCAGTCCGTAAAGCGGCACAACCATTAAATGAAAGCGGAATTATTGAGCCAATCTACGTGGATGCAATGATTCGAAGTTCTAAAGAAGATTCCTATATTGTAATCGGTCCAAATATAGCAATTCCACATGCTGCACCAGAAGATGGAGTAAATGATGTGGGGATGAGCTTATTGCGTTTAAAGGAACCAGTACAATATACCGAGGAATTTGCGATAAATTTTGTAGTCGTAATTGCTGCGGTCGATAAGCAGCAGCATATTCGCGCATTGATGCAATTGATGCAGTTTGCGAATTCGGAAATTGATCGTAAACATGCAATTGAAACTGATTCAATTGAGGAAGTTCATAAAATTTTAAAGCTATATTCTATAAAAGAAATGGCAACTACGAATTAGTTCAGAAAGGGAGATATCGATGGGGCAATTATTTTTTGATGAATCTGTCATTCTATTAGATTTAGCAGCAGATTCCAAGGAAGAAGTTTTAAATAAAATGGGAAGTAACCTAGTAGACTTAGATTTAGTAAAGGAAAGCTTCATTCCAGCAATCATTCAAAGGGAAGCTGAATTTGCAACTGGACTGCCAACTGCCGGTGTTTCCGTAGCAATTCCACATACGGATGTGGAACATGTCATAAATAAAACAATCAGTGTCGCTATATTAAAGAAACCAGTTGATTTCGTAATTATGGGTGACGATATAGAGACAACACCTGTTCAACTCGTATTTATGCTTGCAATGGATGAGGCGCATTCACAGCTTAGTCTGCTGCAAAAATTGATGGCAATGTTTCAAAATGAGGATTTATTAAAACGGTTAGTAAGTCTTGCAGATAAAACGGAAATAAAAAACGTATTAGAAGAAAATTTAGGATTTTTAGCTTTTGAAGGAGGTGAAAGATAATGAAACAAGTACTCGTAGCATGTGGCGCAGGTATTGCGACTTCAACAGTAGTAAACAATGCAATTGAAGAAATGGCAAAAGAAAATAACATTAAATTAGACATTAAACAAATCAAGATCGCTGAGGTTAGTGCGTATGAAGATTCAGCAGATCTTTTAGTTACTACAGCAATGACTAAGAAAGAATATCGATTCCCAGTTATTAATGCACGTGCATTTTTAACAGGAATTGGCATTGAAGATACAAAAAAACAAATTTTGGATGAACTTAAAAAATAAATAGAATCTCGATTTCTCGCATAAAGAGAAATCGAGAGGTATATCTAGAGAGAGAGGGAAATACCTATGCAAGGATTTGTAGATTTTATTCAAGCTTTTCTAGACTTAGGAGCGACAGTAATCTTGCCAGTAGCGATTTTTATCCTTGGACTAGTATTTGGTCAAAAACCAGGGAAAGCATTTCGTTCTGGATTAACAATTGGAGTAGCATTTGTAGGTATATTCTTAGTAATTGATTTGTTAACGCTTAACTTAGGACCAGCTGCACAAGGAATGGTGGATCGATTAGGAGTAGATTTAAATGTAATTGATGTTGGTTGGCCAGCAACTTCATCGATTGCTTGGGCATCTGTCGTTGCAGCATTTATTATTCCACTAGGATTAGTTGTAAACGTTTTAATGTTATTGACGAAGACAACGAAAACGATGAACGTAGATATTTGGAATTATTGGCATTATACATTTATGGCTGCTGTTGTCTATACGATTTCAGGAAGTGTTATTCAAGGTTTAATTGCAGCACTGCTGTTCCAAATCGTCTGTCTTAAAGTTGCAGACTGGACACAACCAATGGTAAGTGATTTCTATGAAATGCCTGGGGTTTCTGTTGCAACAGGTAGTACGATTTCATATGCACCATTCATTTATTTAGTAAAATTAATTCAAAAAATTCCTGGACTAAATAAAATAAAGGCTGATCCAGATACCATTCAAAAACGTTTTGGTATATTTGGAGACTCCATGGTAATGGGATTAATCCTTGGTGCAGCAATTGGAGCACTTGCAGGATATGGTGTTGGCGATATTATCAATATCGGTATCTCCATGGCCGCTGTAATGGTGTTAATGCCTCGTATGGTTAAGATCTTAATGGAAGGCCTAATGCCTGTATCAGAGTCCGCACGTACATGGTTAAATAAACACTTTGGCGATCGCGAGATTTATATCGGACTGGATGCTGCTGTTCTATTAGGACATCCATCAGTAATTTCAACTGCACTTATTCTAACACCAATTACTGTACTGCTTGCAGTTATTTTACCTGGTAATGCTGTACTGCCATTTGGTGACTTAGCTACAATTCCTTTTGTAATCGCATTTGTAGTTGGTGCAGCTCGTGGGAACATCATTCACTCCATTATTGTTGGTACGATCATGATTGCGATATCGCTTTATCTAGCAACAGACATCGCTCCATTATTTACTGATATGGCTGCTACAGCAAGCATTAACTTGCCTGAAGGATCTGCAATGGTATCAAGTATTGACCAAGGCGGTAACCTAGTGAACTGGGTAATTTGGAAGATATTTGCAATCTTTAACTAATCTGTTCTCAAGTCTTACCCAAGATTAGTGATATTTCATTCAGTGAAGAAATCTAGTTTGAATCAAGTATTAATATTATATGAATCTAAATTCAACAGGAGGAAACAGGAATGAAAGCGTTAGTAAAAACAGAACTTGGATTTGGAAACTTAGAAGTACAAGATAGAGAAGAGCCACAAGTAGGAGAAAACCAAGTAAAAATAGAAGTAAAATACGCAGGAATTTGTGGATCAGACATTCATACGTATGAAGGACATTATAAAGTTGCAGCACCAGTAACATTAGGACATGAATTCTCGGGAGAAGTTGTCGAGGTTGGAGAAGGTGTTACAGAATTTAATATTGGTGATCGTGTTACATCAGAGACTACCTTCTATATTTGTGGAGAATGTGAATACTGCAAGTCTGGTGATTACAACCTATGTAACTATCGTAAAGGATTAGGGACGCAGCAAGATGGTGGATTTACTAACTATTTAATCGCTCGTAAAGAGAGTGTACACCATCTTCCTGAAAATGTTGATTATCAGTCGGCAGCAATGACAGAGCCATTGGCATGTACATATCATGCTGTAGCAAAAACTGAAATAAATGATGGAGATATCGTTGTCGTCATTGGACCAGGACCAATCGGGTTATTAGCAGCTCAAGTTGCAAAAAGCCGTGGAGCAACTGTGATTATAACCGGATTGACAAATGATAAAGTACGTTTAGATAAAGCTTTAGAGGTAGGAATTGATTATACCGTTAATACGCAAGAAGAAGATCTGAAAGAATTTGTCAATAAACTAACAGATGGTTATGGAGCAGATGTTGTTCTTGAGTGCTCAGGTGCCATACCAGCTGCAAAACAAGGCTTAGATGTTTTACGAAAAAAAGGGCAGTACGCACAAGTAGGTATATTCGCAAATTCAGAAGTACAATTTGATTTAGAAAAAATCATTCAAAAAGAAATTCGTGTTGTAGGCAGCAGAAGTCAAAAACCTGCAGACTGGGAGCCATCACTCGCATTAATGAATGAAGGAAAAGTAAATGCAAAAGCACTTGTAACACATGAATTTGACATAACGCAATGGGAAGAGGCATACCAAGCGATTAAAAGCGGGGAAGCAATAAAAGTATTGTTAACTCCAGTAAAATAAACGATTCAAGGGCTTTAGCTAATTCAGATATGCTACAGCCCTGTATTGCACGTATTCAGGGAAGGTGGATACTTACAATGAACAAAGAGGAATTAACTTCAATCATTGATTATACATTATTATCACCAACTGCAACGAAAGCGGATATTAAAGCATTTTGTGAAGAAACAATCGAATATGGATTTAAAACAGTTTTTGTAAACCCTTACTATGTTTCCTATGCGCATAGCCTCTTATCGCCACATGGCATTAAAGTCGGAGTTCCGATAGGCTTCTCGCTCGGAGGCGCAACTACATATGTAAAAGTAGAAGAAACGAAAGAAGCCATAAAAAATGGTGCAGAAGAGATTGATATGTTAGTAAATTTAGGTGCTTTAAAATCCGGTGAACATGATGTTGTAAAACATGATATTGAAGAAGTTGTGAAAGCATCTCAAGGCTTAACAACGAAGGTTATCATTGAAACAGCGTTATTAACAGATGAGGAAAAAGTAAAAGTAACGGAATTGATCATTGAAGCTGGAGCTGATTTTGTCAAGACAGCAACAGGATTCAATGGTGGCGGCGCAACGGTTGAAGATGTTAGATTACTCCGTTCCGTTGCAGGCAATAAAATCGGTGTAAAAGCTGCCGGTGGGGTTAAAATCTTTGAGGATGCAGTAAATATTGTAGAAGCAGGTGCCACCCGTATTGGTGCAAGTGGAGCAATCGCAATAATTAACGGCGATGTATCAACAGCATCTTATTAAATAATAAAGTGAGAAACGGTTAAGTATGCTGCTTAATCGTTTACCACTTTTCAGGAGAGAAGGGGAAATTTTGGTAGATGCACTTTTAGATTTCATGTTGGGGCCTATGAGAGGAATAAGTGATTTTTATTTCGAATACCAGCTTATATTTAACTCACTTATTGTTGGGTTTGCAGCTTATAAACTATATTTCAGTAAAAAAAAGGAAACAAATAATGAATCTGCAAGTTAGCTTAGGATGAAATTTTCATTTTGGCATGCCGCTGCGGAAATACACTGCGCTTTCCGCGGGCGGCTGGTGAGCCTCCTTGTGCTATCACACTTCGGAGTCTCACCTAGGCCGTTCCTCCCGCAGGAGTCTTCGTGTATTTCCTCCGCTGGGATTGTTATAAATTTACTGATAAGAATCGTTTCTGTGCTCCCAAATATGGCCGTTAATTGTAGCTGACGTTGCTTACGGAAAGTGACTGTAATCAACATTGCGCAAGGTCGCATATATCAACAGCTAATTATAATTGGGCACTTATAGCTACAAACTTTTAGAAAAAACCTTAAGTATATAGACATTGGAAGGATGATAAGGGTGAAGGCTTTAAATCTTTATGGCATACAAGATATCCGTTTTGAAGATAACACACCAGTTCCAGTAATTGAGAATGATGATGACGTTATTATTAAAGTAAAGTCTGTTGGAATATGTGGATCAGATACATCTAGATACAAAAAGCTAGGCCCGTATATAGAGGGAATGACGTTTGGCCATGAGTTTGCTGGTGAAGTGACAGAAGTGGGACCGGGCGTTGAAGGGATTAAAATTGGCGATCGTGTCGCAGGATGTCCTGCATTTGTATGCGGTGAATGTGAATATTGCCGTACTGGAGAGCCAGCACGCTGTGAGAAGCTAAGCGTAATTGGCGCGCGCCATCCAGGTGCTTACGCCGAATATACTAAATTACCTGCTACCCATATCATTCCCCTTCCAGATAATGTGGACTATGATACGGCAGCATTAGTTGAGCCATCCTCCGTAGTTGCACATGGTTTCTATCGAACAAAAATCCAACCAGGTTCAGAAGTAGCAATAATGGGTGTTGGTAGCATTGGTCTTCTTGCAGTACAATGGGCAAAGATTTTCGGTGCGAAAAAAGTTTATGCAATCGACATCGATGATACGAAACTCCAAATTGCTAAAGAACTAGGTGCTGACGTAGTAATCAATTCATTAGAAAAACCAGCACATGAACAAATTTTAGAATATACAAATGGACGTGGTGTAGATTTAGCAATTGAATCAGCAGGATCTCCAATCACTTCTTCACAAGTATTTGCATTACCAAGAAAAGGTGGTGAAGTCGTATTCATGGGGATTCCCTATGCGGATATTAATATCGAACGCTTTTATTTTGAGAAAATCGTCCGAAATGAATTAACAATATACGGTTCATGGAACGCGATTTCAGCGCCATTCCCAGGAAAAGAATGGATATCAACCGTACATTATATGAGTACTGGTCAAATCAATGTTAAACCAATGATTTCTCACAAGCTATCATTACAAGAAGGACCAGAAGCATTTCAAAAGGTAATTAATAGAGAGATAGATTCTGTTAAAGTTATCTTCCATCCGGAAGAAACGGCAGTATCGGGTCAGCTTGCTGGGGAAGCGGTAGGACAGGAGATATAGGTTAGATTAATTATTATTTTATTTGAAAAGACGTTTGTTGAACGTCTTTTTGATTTAATTTAATTCAAGTATAAAAATAATCGATGACAAAAGGTAATGTTGATTTTCACAGAAACCTGACATAATACTATCCCTTCACTGTAATTCTTTCTCCATACTTGACAAAATCCGCTCAAAACCTTATGATTTTACCAATGTAACTATAAGGAACATATGTAGCGAAAATGCAGGAAAAGAGAGATAGTATGTTAAATTGGGAAGAACGACGATTAATGGTGAAAGTATCGAAGCTATATTATTTTGAAGGCTTGACACAAGCGGAAATTGCAAAAAAACAAGGTGTTTCTCGCCCTGTTATATCTAAACTGTTAAATGCAGCGAAAAAAGAAGGTATCGTAGAAATTTACATAAAAGACGAGACAGTACATACAGTCGAATTAGAAGAGAAGCTTAGAAAGAAATATGACTTAAAAGAAGTTCTAGTTGTTTCAACTTCTGGATTTACACAAGAGATGGCAAAACGACAACTTGGAAAAACAGCTTCTTCATATATATCGAAGAACTTATCGAATGTTAAAAGCCTAGGAATATCATGGGGAAGCACACTGTTATCTTTAGTTGATGAATATCCATTTGAAAGAAGAGAGAATATCCATATAATCCCGATAATTGGCGGGATGGGAAATTCACATGTTTATTTGCATTCTAATCAGTTAGCATATAATTTAGCGCAAAAAATGAATGCAACATGTTCATACCTTTACGCACCTGCAATGGTAGAAAATGATGACTTAAAGGAAAGACTGGTAAATACAAAAGATGTTTCTCTTGTCCTTGAAGAAGGTAAGAACGTAGACATGGCGCTTGTTGGAATTGGTAATCCATTTAAAGAATCAACATTGGAAAAAATGGAATATTTGAATGACAGTGATTTAGTATCCCTTCATAAAGCTGGAGCAGTAGGAAATATAGGCTCATGTTTTTTTAATGAAGTTGGAGAAGAAATTGATCATCCATTAAATGATCGCTTTATTGGTTTAAATATCGAAGAAATTAAACAAATCCCAGAAGTAATCGGAATTGTTGAAGGATCCCATAAGTTGGAAAGTATTGAAGGAGCACTCCTTGGTGGGTGCTTAAATGTACTTATTACTGATGATCGAACAGCCCAAGCCTTATTATAAGTAATATAAAAAACGAACTCTCTACTAGGAGTTCGTTTTTTTATATTACTGTGTTGGAATAACGACAACCTTCAGTCCATCCTTATCTAGTGCTGTTTGGAAGGCCTTCTCGGTTTCTGCTAATGGGAAGGTGTGTGTAACAAAGAATGAAAAGTCAATTAGCATTTCATCAATCCATTTCACAGCTTCTATATGCAAATGACGGGGAGCACCATGTGTCCCAACAATGTGCAATTGTTTGTAAATAATATGATTTGTATTTAAAGAGGTTTCTTTTACGCTTTTATTGCCTGCAAAGAAAAGGAGTTTGCCTAGCTGCTTTGCAACTTCTAGTGCTTCCTTTTGTACTTGTGCTGATGGTGCTGTAATAATCACCGTATCAGCCCCTAGCCCCTCAGTTTCCTCTCGTACTTTTTGAACGGTATCCGTTATAGTAGGATCAATTACGATATCAGCTCCAGCTTCAAGTGCTAGTTTCTGTCTTGGTTTTGAGCGTTGGACTGCAATTACCTTTGCAGCCCCCATTTTTTTAGCGGCTGCGATGTACATGCAACCAATTGCTCCAGCACCATATACAACAACCGTATCACCAGCTTCCATTTTTACCTCATGGAGACCACTGAGCACACAAGAAAAGGGCTCTGATAAACTTGCTAATTCATAGGAAGTATTATCTGCTATTTTTTGAATGGATCCGTTTTCAATAAATTCCTTAGGTAAAACAACATATTCTGCAAACCCACCATCGATCTGATAACCGACGGATCTTCCGAGAACACAAAAATGCCCTTCGTTTTTTTGACAGAAATAGCATTCTCCACATGGAATATGTGCACCTAAGGTTACTCTATCCCCCATTCGGAATCTTGTTACTTGGCTGCCGATTTCGAGAACCTCACCAGCTATTTCGTGACCAATAACTCTGGGATAATGTACTCTATCATCTCCGTTTTGATAGATTCTTAGATCAGAACCGCATACACCAATTGCATGAACTTTTAATAGAACTTCATCAGGGCCTATCGTTGGATATTCACGTTTTTGTAGTGTTAACGCGTTCTTACCTGTAAGAGCCACTGCATACATGGAATTCATCTCCTTTTCTTAATCTTTAAAGCTTAATGTTCGTTTAATTAAGTATTGCATCGCCCTATTTTCTTCTTCTCTCTTTTTATTATCCCAACGTAAAATTGTCGACATCTCACTGGTAATGATTTCAAGTGATCGTTTAACCTTATCAAGATCAAATAAAAGATAACTTGTCCTGCGATCATAAAAGTCAGACAATGAGGCTACCATTTCATTGTCAATGGTATAGGCTAATTCAGCTAATATATTTCTTTCTTCTAAGTTTAAGTCCTTAGCGTTATATTCACTAATGGTTTGCAGTAATTTTTCAGTATTGGATCCATACCGTAATACGTACTGATAGATTTCTTCTTCTGCTAGATTTAACTCGATATAACGTCCATGTAAGAGCGTAGTTAATGACGTAATATCTTCTGCTGAATTGAATTGTGCGCCAGATAATTTGATATGGTCCGTTTTTGATGGTGTTATCGCTTTCTTTTCCTTTTTCTCAATATATTGCAGAATTCGTTCGGCCATTTTACGATACCCAGTTAATTTACCGCCTGCAATTGTTATTAATCCTGTATCTGATTCAAAGATTTCATCATGTCTGGATAGCTCAGACGGAGACTTACCATCTTCACCAATTAATGGTCGAATCCCAGCCCAGCTAGAAATTACATCATGAATATTAAGATTTAATGTAGGGAACATATCATGGAGACAACCAAGTAGGTATTCTACTTCTGATTTATTCACCATAATATTGTCCATATTCTCTGTGTATAGGGATTCGGTTGAACCGACATAAGTACGATTACCTACCGGGATAACTGCTATCATTCGACCTTTATGTTGAAAGTAAATGGAAGAATTAACTGGTAATGAATGATAATCAAAGACAATGTGTATCCCTTTTGCAAGTACCATATATTTACCTGTGACTGGACGATCCTTCTCTCTAACTTTGTCAACCCATGGACCTGCAGCGTTGACAATATGCTTTGCACGAATCGTTATCGTTTTATTATCGATATGATCCTTCACAACAATTCCTTTTACTTGGTTATTCGCATCTTTAAGAAAATCTGTCATTTCTGCATAGTTTAGGATAGTAGCCCCTTTTTCTGCTGCAGTTTTTGCTACTTCCATCGTTAAGCGACTATCATCTGTTCGATATTCAACATAAACGCCGCTTCCTTGAACTAATTTGCTATTAAAAAGCGGCTCATTTTCTAATGTGTTTTTCTTACCATAGATAGTATGGCGTTCCTCTTTTTTAACACCTGCTAGTCGATCATATAGTGTAAGCCCAGCTTTTAATGTTACTAGGTTATAAGATTCCTTTTTTATAATAGGGAAATTCATTTTAATTGGATAAACGAGGTGACGAGCATTTTTATATACGATATCGCGTTCACGTCCCGTTTCTTTGACTACAGGAATATCGAAATTCTGGAGGTATTTTAATCCACCGTGAATTAATTTCCCTGAACGACTGCTTGTGCCTGATGCAAAATCATATCGCTCGACCAATGCAACCTTTAGTCCTCTTGTTATTGCGTCTAATGCAATTCCACTTCCTGTAATCCCGCCACCAATAACCAAGATATCAAATGTTTCTTCTTCCAATTGATTTAATAATAAATCACGATTTAGCGTTGAAAATGTGTTTGAATTCATTCTATCAGCAGCCCCTTATCTATGTGATTAATTACATTTGTTCACGGTGATGTCGAATGTAAAATAATTATCTACAGTATATCTACTGTTTTCACTACCGTCAAGAAAGTGCTTACATTTGAAAGCTTGGTTAAATTAAGGTAATCCTTTGTTAATAGGTCATGAAGATGACAAGATTAGATGATATTTTTGTAAGCGTTTCCCTAATGGAGTATTTATGCTATTATATAATTATTTAATATTTACAAGTGTAATTGGGGGTAACGAAATGACAACTGAAGAACGACGATTAATGATAAAAGTAGCTAAGCTATATTATTTAGAAGGATGGACACAAAATCAAATTTGTAAAAAAGTTGGTAAATCGAGACCAATAATATCAAGATGGTTAAAACAAGCAAGGGAAGAAAGAATAGTTGAAATTTATATCAAAGATGAATCACTACACACAGTAGAGCTAGAGTTAATCCTAGAAAATAAGTATGACTTGAACGAAGTGACGGTAATTGCAACAAATAAGAATAATCAGGAAATGGTTATGCGCCACTTAGGAAGAACAGCAGCTACTTACCTTTCCAGTAAAATCGACGATATCAAGTCAATTGGAATATCATGGGGGAAGTCTGTACATGCATTGGTTGATGCTTTTACATATCAAAACAAACCACATATACATGTAATTCCATTAATTGGAGGATTGGGACAAAATAATGTTCATCTGCATTCAAACCATTTAACCTTTCAAATGGCACAAAAATTGGATACTAGCAGCTCTTACCTGTATGCTCCAGCAATGGTCGAAACAGTTAGTCTAAGAAACAATATCATGGAATCAAAGGATGTCTCAGAAGTATTGAATCAAGGTAAAAATGTAGATTTAGCAATCGTTGGTGTTGGAAATCCTTTAGAATCGACGATGACAGAGATGGGCTATCTAAATGATAAGGACCGTCTCAGTTTAGAAGAGTCAAACGTAATCGGAGATATTAATTCAAATTTTTATGACAGAGAAGGTATGGAGTTAGAACACCAAATAAATGATCGGATTATTGGATTGGACTTA
The DNA here is from genome assembly GCF_003369565.1 of Oceanobacillus chungangensis. Classification (GTDB taxonomy): domain Bacteria; phylum Bacillota; class Bacilli; order Bacillales; family Amphibacillaceae; genus Oceanobacillus; species Oceanobacillus chungangensis. The sequence goes on from NZ_PIOD01000005.1 coordinate 399,405, forward strand.
AAGGACTTAGCGATAATACCAGAAGTTATGACAATTGTAAGCGGTGTGCACAAAATTGAAGCACTTCATGTAGCCTTAAAGAAACAATATATTACGACATTGTTTATTGATGATGTTACTGCTACTGCATTAATTGAAAGTTATTAATCTGGCATGACAAGCAGTTTGTAAAATTAATAAATACGTATTGACATATTTTTGTAAGCGCTTTATAATCCTTTACAAGAGTAACATTACAAAACAAATGTAAACGAAAGGATGATTTCATGGGGACATTTATAATAATATTTGCATCACTTTGGGCATTACAATTCTTTTTAACCCAATTGCAAGTAAGGCACTATCGATCAAATATTAAAGCGTTCATATCAAGGAAATCAGGCTATTTAGGCACAGGTTATTATAAAAAGTTTTTTGGTGCTGGGGCAGTTGTTTTACTAGTTTGTGATGATGAATTAGAAATAATTGAAGCAAAGATAATGAAAGGACTGACTGTATTTTCTAGGTTTAAAGATAAGAAAGAATTAATCGGATTGAGTTTATCGGAAAGTAAAGAGTCGGAATTTTTAAATAAGAGGGAAAAAAATGCGTTAAAAGGCTCTATAGAAATGATAAAAAAAGAATTTAATAAAGGAAAGGGGAATGAGTTATGGATTTCTTAATTAAACTAGCTGAAGGTTTTATTGGTATGTTCGAGGCTGGTGGAGAACAATTCATGGGAATGGTCACAGGGATAATTCCAATGCTAGTAGTATTAATTACAGCAGTTAATGCTATCATCCGATTTATTGGAGAGGAAAGGGTTTATGGCTTTGCACAAAAGTGTACCAAGTATTTTATATTCAGATATACATTATTCCCGTTTTTAGCAGTTTTCTTTTTAACAAATCCAATGTGTTACACATTTGGTCGCTTCTTACCGGAAAAACAAAAGCCTGCATTTTATGATTCAGCAGTATCATTTGTTCATCCGGTAACTGGATTATTCCCGCATGCAAACGCGGCAGAACTATTCGTTTATATGGGAATAGCAGCAGGTATTACAGAGCTTGGACTTTCGCTTGGACCATTGGCATTAAGGTTCTTACTTGTTGGGCTAGTTGTGATGCTACTTAGAGGATTGGTAACTGAGTTTATCACTGACCGCATGATAAAAAGTAAACAGAAAAATACGCAAGCAAATGTTGCTTAATCGTTCATATTCGGGGAGGGAGTAAGATGAGTAATTTTAGTTCTGTCAAGGTTACAAAAGGGTCATCTGGTTGGGGAGGACCTCTAGAAATCACGCCAAGTGAAGAGAAGAAATATATCGTTTCTGTTACTGGTGGAGGGATTCATCCGGTTGCTAAAGAAATTGCTAATCTAACAGGTGGTATTGCTATCGATGGATTTGAAAAATCAGTACCAAAAGAAGAGATTGCTGCTGCTGTCATTAACTGCGGAGGTACAGCAAGAAGTGGAGTCTATCCTAGAATGGGCATTATGACGATCAACACATTTAGTAATTCACCGTCTGGCCCTTTAATGAAGTATATTAAAGAAACAAATTTCGTTTCGGGTGTTGAGGTCAAAAATATTTTAGTGACTGAGGAAGCAGCAGCTGTAGAGAAACCTGAAATTGCTACTAATGAAGCAAAAGAAAAAGATAAAAACAACGACTCGTTATTAAATAAAAATGTAGCGACACAATTAAAACAAGAAGCGAAGGAAAAGGTTGCACAACAACAGGTTGGTACAGAAAAGAAAAAGAATCCGATTATGGCTTTAATCGATTTTTTAGGCAATAAGGTTGGTAATGTAATCAGTATATTCTTCCAATCTGGTCGAGATACAATTGATACCATTATAAAAAATATCCTGCCGTTTATGGCATTTGTAAGTGCGCTAATCGGAATTATTAACTATACGGGTATTGGGAACTGGATTGCCAATTTTGTAGCTCCTTTAGCAACAAGTTTAACAGGAATGCTGATTCTATCACTGATTGCAGCAATACCGATTATTTCTCCACTACTAGCACCAGGAGCAGTTATTGCACAGGTAGTAGGTGTGTTAATTGGGATAGAAATTGGATTAGGAAATATTCCTCCGCAAATGGCGTTACCAGCATTATTTGCAATTAATCCTCAAGTTGGAACAGACTTTGTTCCTGTTGGATTAACGTTAGGAGAAGCAGAGCCAGAAACGATAGAAATTGGAGTCCCTGCTGTACTATTTTCACGTTTGATCACGGGACCTGCAGCAGTAGTAATTGCTTATTTCGCAAGTTTTGGATTATACAGCTAAGTAAATTGTCTAATATTGACAAATAAAAGTAAGCGCTCTATAATTACAAATGTAAACAGTTAGAACATTTGTAAAAAGATAGGGTTTATTATTGAGGAGGTAGAACATGGAGATGGTAAAGTCACCTTATTTACAAATTAATGTTACAGAGATCGGTGAGGAAGCATCACTAATGGCTGAAGATGGAATGATAATATTATTTAATGATACCGTTCCGTTTGAATTGAAGAGTATCGCGGTTGTGCATGATAATGAATCAATCACAGCAGAACTAAAAGCAGGGGACGAAATGGAAATCGATGGCGAAGCATTCAAGATTCTGCATGTTGGGAATAAAGTTAGTGAGACAATGAAGGAGCTTGGACATGCCACATTTCACTTTAGTGGAGAGGATTCTTCGGATATGCCAGGAACGGTTAGTTTAGAAAATAAAGAAATTCCACAGATAAATAAAGATTCTATTATTTCGTTTATTAGAAATTAATCTATTAGAGTAGGGGTGAAGGGGATGCTCGGATTAAATCGAAAACTAGCTAGGCTAGAAAATGATGGGGCTTATATAAAAGTAGGACTTGTAGGGGCAGGACAAATGGGAAGAGGAATGATTTCCCAGATTGAAAGCATGAAAGGAATGCGTGTCGTCATAACTGCAGACTTGAATGTTGATAACATTACAAGCGCATATGAGAATGCTGGAATTGACTTTTCTAATATTATTGTCACAGAAGATTCAGATGCAGCTGAAAATGCTATTAAAGAAAACAAGGTTATTGCTACTAAAAATATGAAGCTCGTTACATCATTAACAGAAGTAGATGTTGTAGTAGATGCGACTGGAGTACCGAATATCGGAGCTGAGATTGCATGGGATGCAATTTTAAATAAAAAGCATATTGTAATGCTTAATGTAGAAGCGGACGTTACAGTCGGGCCAATCCTAAAGAAAGTGGCTGATGCTAGTGGGGTAGTATATACAGGATCTGCTGGGGATGAACCAGGTGCAATTATGGAGCTATATGATTTTGCTGATGCAATGGGATTTGAAATTGTGGCATTAGGAAAGGGCAAAAACAATCCTTTGAATTTGGAAGCGAATCCAACCACGGCAGAAGAGGAAGCTAAATCCAAGGGTTCCAGTCCTAAAATGCTTGCATCTTTTCAAGATGGAACAAAAACAATGGTAGAAATGAACGCGGTTGCAAATGCTACAGGATTTTTGCCAGATGTACCCGGCATGCACGGATTCAAGGGCACGGTATCTGAGCTTCCAGGAATTTTCCTAGAGAAGGAACGTGGTGGGGTGCTTAATGGTAGAAAAGTAGTAGATTTTGTAAATGGAGTAGCACCAGGAGTATTTGCTATCATAGCTTCTGATAAAGAAGAAGTAAACGCTGAGATGAAATATCTAAAAATGGGTGATGGGCCAAATTATATTCTCTATCGTCCGTACCACTTAACGAGTCTGGAAACACCGTTATCAATAGCAAAGGCGTACTTTGACCATGAAGCAACAATTGCACCATATTATGGATTGCAAGCTGAAACGGTCACTGTTGCCAAAAAGGATTTAAATGAGGGTGATCATTTAGATACTATCGGAGGATATACGGTCTACGGAAAATTGCTTAAGGCTGATGAAGCAAAAGAGAGCCGCGCACTTCCAATAGGATTAGTAGATTCTAATGTAAAGCTAACGAGATCGATTAAAAAAGGCGAAATAATTACGTATGACGATATTATCCAAACGAAGGAATCAACTATTTGGAAGTTACGTTCGATGCAAGATAATGCTTAACATAGCAAAATCCCCTCCGATTTCATTTGAGAGGGGATTTTATTTTTTACAATATACTTGATTTTTCTAAAGATTAACGATATTATATTTACATAAGTTCAGTATAAGAACATTTGTAAAAAATGTTAGGTTATATATATTAAAAGGAGAGTGACCAAAATGGAACAAACGAAATCACTAAAGCTCGTTCCAGAAATATCGGATGAAAAGTTAAAGGATTTATACAAACAAATGTGGCTAATCCGTTACTTTGACGAACAGGTGGACCAATTTTTCGCTAAAGGGATGATTCATGGGACAACACATCTAGCTGTAGGTCAGGAAGCGACAGCGGTTGGTGCATGTGCATTACTTTCAGATGAAGATAAGATTACGAGTACACACCGAGGACATGGTCATAGTATTGCTAAAGGTGGCCGTGTAGATAAAATGATGGCTGAATTATTCGGTAGAACAACGGGTTACTGTAAAGGAAAAGGCGGTTCAATGCATATCGCTGATTTAGATAAAGGAAATCTTGGTGCGATGGGAATTGTTGGTGGTGGTATTCCTTTAGCCGTTGGATCTGCACTTACTGCACATATGAAAAAGCTTGAATATGTAACCGTTTGCTTTTTCGGTGATGGTGCTTCGAATGAAGGGAGCTTCCATGAAGCGGTAAATATGGCGTCTATTTGGGATTTACCGGTCGTGTTTTTCTGTGAAAACAATCAGTACGGAATGTCAGGGAATGTAAAAGAAATGACGAATATTGAAAATATTGCGGAACGTGCCGCAGCATATGGGATTCCAGGAGTTGTGATTGATGGAAATAACATCATTGAAGTAATCAATGCAACTTACGAAGCAACAGAAAGAGCAAGACGTGGTGAAGGACCAACATTGATTGAAGCAAAAACCTATCGCTGGAAAGGTCATTCTAAGAGTGATGCGAAGAAATATCGTACACGTGAAGAAGAAAAAGATTGGCGTGAAAATAGAGATCCAATCAAGAAATTTAAGGAAGAACTAATAGAAGCAGGAATTGTGACAGAAGAAGAGGCCGAGAAGATTAAGCAAGAAGCGAAGCAAGATTTAGATGATGCCGTTCAATTTGCACAGGATAGTCCAATGCCAACACTTGATGATTTATTAACGGATGTATATGCCTAAGGGGAGGGATAAATAATGAGAGAGTTAACATATTTAGAAGCGGTTAGAGAAGCAATGAGTCTGGAAATGCGTAAAAACGATGATGTATTTTTGATGGGTGAAGATATTGGTGTATATGGTGGCGCTTTCGGGGTAACTCGGGGAATGATTGAAGAATTTGGACCTGAACGCATTCGAAATACGCCAATTAGTGAAGCAGGAATCGCTGGGGCAGCAGTAGGTTCAGCACTTACTGGAATGCGACCAATCATGGAATTACAATTCTCGGATTTTATTACAATTGCACTAGACCAGATCGTAAACCAAGCTGCTAAATTGCGCTACATGTACGGTGGAAAAGGAAAAGTGCCGATGGTAGTAAGAACTCCAAGTGGTTCAGGTACCGGTGCAGCTGCACAGCACTCACAAAGCCTAGAAGCTTGGGTAGCACATATTCCAGGGTTAAAAGTAGTCCAGCCATCAACAGCATACGATGTAAAGGGACTTTTAAAAGCTGCAATGGATGATGATAATCCAGTTATTTTTTACGAACATAAATTGCTTTATAAAACGAGTTCAGAAGTACCGGAAGAAGAGTACAGCATTCCTTTAGGTAAAGCAGATATTAAACGTGAAGGTACGGATGTGACGATTGTTGCATCAGCAATTATGGTGCATAAAGCATTAGAGGCAGCAGCAGAACTTGAGAAGGAAGGTATCAGTGTAGAGATTGTTGATCCACGTACACTTGTACCACTGGACACAGAAACTATCATTCAATCGGTAACAAAAACAGGGCGCTTAGTAGTAGTGCATGAAGCAGTGAAGCGTGGGGGCTTTGGTGGAGAGATTGCTAGTATGATAGCTGAAAGTGAAGCATTTGATTACTTAGATGCGCCAATTAAACGTTTAGGTGGAATTTCCGCGCCGATTCCATACAATCCAGAATTGGAAAAAGCTGCAGTTCCACAAGTTCCAGATATTATTAATGCAGTCAAAGAAACGTTAAACAAGTAAGGGGGAAACTGACATGTTGAAGGAAGTATTTATGCCGAAATTGAGCAGTACCATGGAGGTTGGTACCCTACTTGAATGGTTTAAAGCAGAGGGAGATACCGTTGACGTAGGTGAACCAATATTCGAGATTATGACCGATAAAATCAATATCGAAGTAGAATCTTATGAAGAAGGGATTTTATTAAAAAAATATTATGAAGTTGACGATGAAATTCCAGTAAATGCAGTTGTTGCATATATAGGCGATAAAAATGATGTAGCTCCAGAAACTCCGACTGCAATTGAAGCTGAGGATGAAACAGCTGCAACGGCGGACGCTCCAGAGGCAGAGATCGCTGAAAACGCGATTAATGAGGAAAGCCTGGACACGAATGAAAAGGTTCGTGCAACACCTGCAGCTAGAAGAGTGGCGCGTGAAAATAACACGACCTTTAATGGGGTTCAAGGTTCAGGTCCTAAAGGTAGAATCCACGAACAAGACATCCTAGATGCAATTAACAATAAATCTAATAAACTCGTAACACCTTTAGCAGCTAAAATCGCGGCAGATCAAGGCATAGATATTGCTGAGGTTCATGGAACAGGTTCAAGAGGGAAAGTAGTGAAGCAGGATATCCTTAATAACCAACAACCACAAACTGAAGTCACCGAAGAAGTCGAACGGATTAAGTTGAAAGGTCTACGTAAAGCAGTTGCAGATAAGATGCTGCAAAATGCACAATCAATTCCACATGTCACATTAACGACAGATGTGGATATGACTAGGGCAATAGAGCTGCGTAAAGCCTTACTTCCAGTTATCGAATCACAAACAAGCTACAGAGTGTCATATACAGAAATTATTATGAAGGCAACAGCAAGCACATTAAAGCAACACCCTCGGGTCAATGCATCGCTTATTGGAAATGAAATTATAATAAATAAATCAATCAATCTTGGTCTAGCTGTTGCAGTCGAGGATGGATTAATCGTACCTTCTGTTGCGAATGTTGATAAATTAGGATTAGCGGATTTAACGACGGTGAGTAAGGAACTTGGTGCCAAAGCTAGACATAACAAATTAACACCAGATGAAATGAAGGGTAGTACATTCACTATCAGTAATCTAGGGATGTATGCAATCGATGGATTTACTCCAATTATCAATGCACCAGAGACAGCGATTTTAGGTGTTGGCCGTATTGTAGAAAAGGCAGTAGTTGTTGATGGTTCTGTTGTCGTACGTCCAATCATGGTTCTAAGTCTATCCTTTGACCACCGTGCAATTGATGGTGCACCAGCCGCAGCATTTTTAACAGAATTAAAAGAATGTCTAGAAAATCCATGGGCACTATTGGTGTAGGAGGTTATTAAGATGAAGACGTTTGATTTAGCAATCATAGGTGGCGGTCCAGGAGGATATGTTGCCGCGATTCGTGCAGCGAAAGAAGGACTGTCGGTTGCTTTAATAGAAGGCAGAGATTTGGGTGGAACATGTTTAAATCGAGGATGTGTTCCTTCCAAAACATTGCTTAAGCATGCTGAAGTTATTGAACAGATTAAGGATGCCAAAACATTTGGTATTACTGTAAATGATTTTTCTTACTCCATAGAGAATATGATAAAGCGAAAAAATAAAGTTATAAATACATTGAAGAGCGGTATTAAAGGATTAATTAAACAAAGTAAAATTACAATGATAGAAGGATATGGTATTGTTTCGAAAGATAAAACGGTAACAGTTACAACAGGCAATGAAGAAGAAAAAATCCAAGCTGAAAACATTATCCTGGCAAATGGATCCAAACCATTCGTACCTCCGTTTCCCGGATTGGAAGAGGGTTCCTATCATACGAGCGATACTATATTTGATATCGAGGAAGTCCCATCCCATATGGTGATTGTCGGCGGTGGTGTTATTGGTCTAGAGATTGCTTGTATTTTTAATAGTTTTGGAACAACAGTGGAAATCGTCGAGATGGCAGATCGTATTATACCGAATGAAGATGTGGACGCTACAAAATTCCTGACAAAGCAATTAACAAAAAAGGGAATCAGCATTCGCACTGGAACGAAAATTACGGGCTTTAAAAATGAAAATGGAAAAGCTATCGTTGAAATGGAAATGAATAATGAAAAGATTTCTTTAGAAACGGATAGTATTTTAGTAGCTGTCGGAAGAACACCGAATCTTACTGGAATAGAAGATCTCCCTGTCAAATTTGATGGGAAATTTGTTAAGGTAAACAAAGATTTGGAGTCCAGCCTCTCAGGGATCTACGCAATTGGTGATTTAATCGGTGGATATCAGCTAGCACATGCAGCAAGTGAAGAAGGAATAAAAGCCGTGAAGCACATTGTTGGAAAGGAAGACAAATCTGATATGCTAATTCCACGCTGTGTCTACACCTTCCCGGAAATCGCAAGCGTAGGTATTACCGAAGTCGAAGCAAAGAAAGCCGGTTATAAGGTAAAAGTGAAAAAAGTTGATTTAGCGGCTAATGGAAAAGCTATTGCTTCTAATGAAAACAGTGGCTTCGTGAAAATAATCGCCGAGGAAAAATATGGTGAAATCCTTGGTGTTGTCATGGTCGGTCCACATGTAACAGAAATGATTAGCTCAGGAACAGCGTTCATGCATTTAGAAGGTACTGTCGAAGAACTAGAAAATATGGTATTCCCGCATCCCACTGTATCCGAAGCATTGACAGAGGCTGCAGCGGCTTGGATGGGGAAGGGAATTCATTATAGCTGAGGTTTGTAATTGGATTAGTTTGAGGAATAATAAAAGAAGACTAATAGAACGAATGGTAGAATTTCTATTATAGTGAAAGTAATTTTGATAAGTAAAATGATACAATATCGCGATGTACAAGGTTAAGATTTCTATTCTCTGTTAATCATAGAAGCACTCCTACTGTCTTTTTGGTATTTTGGTCAATTACCATTATTGAAGACTTCTGGGAGGTGCTTCTTTTTCTTGTTTTAAATCTCTTACCATGAAATGGATAATAATTATGGAATTAACTAAAATATTAATAAATTCTATTATTTCCACTTGAATATACGTACAAAATATATTATTATTGATTCATATTACAACTTATACGTACATATTTATAATAAGGGTGGTGTAAAGAACATGTTAGATGACTTAAAACTTAAAGTTTTAGAAGCAAATTTAGCATTACCAAAGCATAATTTAGTTACTTTTACGTGGGGGAATGTAAGCGGTATCAGTAGAGAGGATGAGTTAATTGTTATCAAACCTAGTGGTGTACCGTACGATGAATTAAAAAAAGAGGATATGGTTGTAGTTGATTTTGATGGAAAAGTAGTAGAGGGGGAGTTAAATCCATCTTCAGATACACCAACACATCTGGTTTTATATAAACACTTCGATAATGTTGGTAGCATAGTACATACACATGCACCCTACTCAACAAGTTTTGCGCAAGCTGGAAGAAACTTGCCGGCACTTGGTACAACACATGCAGATTATTTTTACGGAACAGTACCTTGTACAAGAGAGATGACGGAAGATGAAATAAATGGTGCGTATGAGATTGAAACTGGAAATGTAATTGTAGAAACGTTTAAAGACATTAATCCAAATCAGATGCCGGGTGTTTTAGTTTATAGCCATGCACCATTTACTTGGGGGAAGGACCCAAGCGAAGCCGTACAAAATGCAGTTGTCCTAGAGGAAGTAGCAAAAATTGCTTTACAAACATATCAGCTAGATCCAAATGTTCCCTCGATGGATCCATTACTTTTAGACAAACACTATTTAAGGAAACATGGTTCGAAGGCTTATTATGGTCAAAAAAATTAAGGAGTGCATCCAATGACTAATAAATACACGATAGGAATTGATTACGGAACAGAATCAGGTAGGGCAGTTCTAATATCATTAGAGGATGGAGCGCAGATTTCTGACCATGTAACACCATACAGACATGGAGTCATTGACAAAAAATTACCCGGTTCTAACCTTGAGTTAGGTCACGATTGGGCATTACAGCATCCTCAAGATTATCTAGAGGTATTGGGAAACTCAATACCAGCAATATTAAAAGATTCAGGAGTTAATCCAAATGATGTTATAGGAATAGGAATTGATTTTACTGCATGCACAATGTTGCCAATTGATGAAAACGGTGCACCACTCTCAGATAATCCAGAGTTAAGTAATAATCCACATAGTTGGGTGAAGCTATGGAAACACCATGCAGCACAGGAGGAAGCAAATAAATTAAATGCAATTGCAGAACAAAGAGGAGAGAAGTTCTTAGCAAGATACGGGGGGAGAATATCTTCAGAGTGGATGATAGCAAAGATATGGCAAATCTTAAATGAAGCCCCTGATATTTACGATAAAACGGATCGATTTGTAGAAGCAACTGATTGGGTTATCTCAAAGCTAACGGATAGTTTTGTACGTAACAGTTGTACAGCTGGTTATAAAGCGATTTGGCATAAAAAAGATGGTTACCCGGATAAGGATTTCTTTAAGACTCTAGATCCACGATTAGAAAATCTAACCGAAACAAAACTTCGTGGTGAGATTGTACCATTAGGAACAAAAGCTGGAGAACTTTCATTAGAAATGGCAGAACTTACTGGATTAAATGCTGGAATAGCTGTAGCGGTAGGTAATGTGGATGCACATGTATCTGTACCTGCTATGGGGGTAACCGAGCCTGGAAAATTAGTAATGACAATGGGAACCTCAATTTGCTCATTGCTTTTAGGAGAAATAGAAGTTGAAGTTGAAGGAATGTGTGGGGTTGTTGAAGACGGGATTATTCCTGGAATGTACGGTTATGAGGCTGGGCAGTCAGCTGTGGGGGATATATTTGCATGGTATGTTGATCAAGCAGCTCCAGAATACATTAAAAAAGAATCCGAAGAAGCTGGTATAGATGTTCACCAATTGTTAGAAAGGAAGGCAACAACCTATAAACCAGGTGAAAGTGGACTTTTAGCATTGGATTGGTGGAATGGTAATCGCTCCGTACTTGTAGATACGGATCTTACTGGATTGCTAATTGGAATGACTTTACAAACAAAACCTGAAGAAATATATCGAGCACTTCTTGAATCAACAGCGTTTGGTACACGCAAAATTGTAGATGCATTTCATAATAATGGTTTGGAAGTAAAGGAGCTTTATGTTTGTGGCGGATTACCATATAAAAATAAGTTGCTGCTTCAAATCTATGCTGATGTAACCAATCGTGTGATTAAGGTAGCTGATTCCTTGCAAACACCTGCATTAGGAGCAGCAATGTTTGGAGCGGTAGCAGCTGGTAAAACTATGGGTGGATATGACAACATAGTGGAAGCATCGAGAAAAATGTCTAGAGTAAAAGAAGAAGTAATTAAACCCATTCCAGATAATGTAGCGATTTATGAAAAAATATATCAAGAATATTCAATTTTACATGATTATTTTGGTCGTGGAGACAATAATGTTATGAAGCGTTTAAAAAAAATTAGATCAATTAATGAAACTAACATTGAAAGTAGAGGAATCATATATGCTAACAATTAGACCTTATGAATTTTGGTTTGTTACAGGAAGTCAGCATTTGTACGGAAATGAAGCACTGCAAGAAGTAGAAAAGCACTCTTCAGAGATTACTAGGCATCTAAATGAATCTAGTAACCTACCATTTAAAGTTACTTTTAAAGGCGTATTAACAAATGCAAGTGATATTCATAATTTGATTTTAAAAGTAAATAGTGATGAAAATTGCGCAGGAATTATTACTTGGATGCATACTTTCTCGCCTGCAAAAATGTGGATTTCAGGTTTAAAGGCGTTACAAAAGCCATTATTGCATCTGCATACACAGTATAACCGTGATATTCCTTGGGAAACAATTGATATGGACTTTATGAATTTAAATCAATCTGCACATGGTGACCGTGAATATGGGTTTATTGGTACCCGATTAAATGTACCAAGAAAGGTAATTGTTGGACATTATCAAAATGAAGCAACCACCACTAAAATAGCGGAATGGATGAAAACAGCTGCTGCCGTTACAGAAGGTAAAAATATCAGAGTTGCACGATTCGGAGATAATATGCGAAACGTTGCTGTGACAGATGGAGATAAAATAGAAGCCCAGATTAAGTTTGGTTGGACTGTAGATTACTACGGAATCGGAGATTTAGTAGAAGAAATAGAAAAAGTATCTTCAATTGAGGTTGAAGAAATTTATCAAGAGTACAAAGAGATATACGAACTGCCCGAGACAAGTAGTAATGCAGGTGAAATTAAGGACTCTATTATGGAACAAGCAAGAATCGAACTTGGTTTGAAAGCATTTCTATCAGAGAGAAACTATAATGCATTTACAACTAATTTTGAGGACCTCCATGGTATGAAGCAACTACCAGGGCTCGCTGCACAACGGTTAATGGCGGAAGGATATGGATTTGCGGGTGAAGGTGATTGGAGAACAGCTGCATTACTACGTATGATGAAAATTATGGCTAATAATAAAGGTACATCGTTCATGGAAGATTATACGTACCACTTGGAACCTAATAATGAACTGATTCTTGGATCACATATGCTGGAAATATGTCCTACAATCGCTACAACCAAACCTAGAATTGTAGTTAATCCGTTATCGATGGGAGGTAAAGCAGACCCGGCTCGGTTGGTATTTGATGGCGGAGAAGGAGAGGCAGTGGTGGCCTCACTAATTGAATTAGGCGGAAGATATCGTCTTGTCATTAATGAAGTAATCGGAGAGAAGTCTAGAAATGAAACCCCAAATCTTCCAGTTGCAAAGGTATTATGGAAACCTATGCCATCTTTAACAAAAGCAACGGAAGCATGGATATATGCAGGTGGTGCCCATCATACTGTATTCTCCTTTGAGGTAACGTCAGACCAATTGGAAGACTTTGCTGAAATGACAGGTATCGAGTGTATCGTGATTGATAAGGATACTAATCCAAGGAAACTAAGAAGTGAGTTGAAGATAGGTCAGGGAATTTGGGGATAAATTATTGAAACTATTATTATCTTAACAGAGTTTTTTTTCTAACCTCCAGCATGCCTAAATGATAGAAATACTTGTAGTAAGAACAAATAACCAACAACATTCAATTTGACGCAGTAACTTTAAGCCATTTTAATAGTTAAAATATATGATTGATGTAGTGTTTCGTTTAAGTAAAGAGTAAGCGCATAATCACCGTAATAAGAAGTTTTTTATAAACTTTTTGAAAGCGATGCCAAATAATAACTGTAATAAAAAATGGTTCTTTTCTAAAGGATTGTTGCTTTTTCAGTGATGGAAGATGATGAACGCAATGCTGATTTCCGCAACGGTCAATAAGTTTTCATGCCATCGCGGTATATAAGAAAGCAATAAACTATACGAAATAAGCCTAAGCAATATAACAAGGAGGAATTATAATGAAAAAAGTCGGTATTTTTCTATCAATCATAGTACTCACTGTTATTCTGGCTGGATGTAACAGTACCGCAAGTGGTGGAGATGGAGATGGTCAAACTGTTGGAATAGCCATGCCTACTAAATCATCTGAAAGATGGGTTAAAGATGGAGAGAACATGGTGGATCAATTTGAAGAACTGGGTTACAAAACGGATTTACAATACGCAGAGGATGTTGTAGAGAACCAAGTTTCTCAAATTGAGAACATGATTACAAAGGGTGTTGATATTCTAGTAATCGCCTCCATTGATGGTGAGGCCTTAACAGATGTACTAGATAAAGCAAAAAATCAAGATATACCCGTAATTGCTTATGACCGACTTATTATGAATAGTGATCATGTTAGTTATTACGCTACATTCGATAACTTCCAAGTTGGAGTATTACAAGGTGAATACATTGAAGAGAAATTAGGACTAGCTGATGGGGAAGGACCCTTCAATATTGAGTTGTTTGCTGGGTCGCCAGACGATAACAACGCATATTTCTTTTGGGATGGAGCAATGTCTATCTTAGAACCTTATATCGAGAAGGGGCAACTAGAAGTACAAAGTGGTCAAATGAGTTTTGAACAGGGGGCAACCTTGCGCTGGGATGGAGCAAAGGCACAAGAAAGGATGGATAACCTATTAAGTGCTCATTATGCTAATGAGCAGATAGATGTGATTTATTCTCCATTTGATGGGATAAGTCGTGGAGTTATTTCCTCATTAAAAGCTGTAGGTTATGGTTCAGGCGATAAACCAATGCCAATTGTTACTGGACAAGATGCAGAGTTGGCATCTATCAAATCGATTATTGCCGGAGAACAAACACAAACAATTTTTAAAGATACCCGTTTATTAGCGGAAAGTGCAGTAGATATGGTCGTATCCATTCTTGATGGTGAAGAGCCTGAATTGAATGATACAGAAACATATGATAATGGAGAAAAAGTTGTCCCTTCTAATTTGTTAGGACCGATTTCTATTGATATTGAAAACTATGTCAAAGAACTTGTGGATACTGAATATTATTCGGAAGATCAGTTGCAATAGGATTTTAGTATTTCTAGGATGGTTTAGTGCTGAACCTGCTGAATCATCCTGCAAATCTTTGATAAAGGTGTGAATAGGTATGGGTGGAACAATCTTGGAAATGAAACAAATTACAAAAGAGTTTCCAGGTGTTAAAGCTTTAGATAATGTTAATTTAAAAGTCCAAGAGGGAGAGATACATGCCCTTATTGGTGAAAATGGTGCTGGTAAATCTACTTTAATGAAGGTATTAAGCGGAGTTTATCCTCATGGGACGTATTCTGGAAATGTTATTTTTAAAGATGATACTTGCGAATTCAAAAATACGAATGACAGTGAAAATCTTGGAATTGTAATTGTTCATCAGGAACTTGCATTAATCCCACACCTGTCAATTGCAGAAAACATATTTTTAGGGAATGAACAGACAAATAGAGGTATTATCGATTGGAAAAAAACAATTATTGAAACACGACAGTTACTTAAAAAAGTTAGATTAAACATAGATCCCGAAGAGCAGATTAAAAATATAGGAATAGGTAAGCAGCAATTAGTTGAGATTGCAAAAGCTCTCTCTAAGAAAGTAAAGCTCTTGATTCTTGACGAACCGACAGCCGCTCTAAACGAAGAAGATAGTGAGAATCTGCTGCAGTTATTATTGGAGTTTAAAAAGCAGGGAATGACTTCAATACTTATTTCTCATAAATTAAAAGAGCTATTTAAGGTGGCTGATAGTATTACGGTTCTACGTGATGGCCAAACAATCAAGTCCTATTCTATAAGTGAAATTACAGAAAACAAGATAATTAAGGATATGGTTGGTCGTGACTTATCCAATTTATATCCAGAACGTGAGCATAATATTACCGATGAAGTAGTCTTTGAAATTAAGAATTGGTCAGTTTATGATCCGCGAGATTCAGAGAAAAAGATATTACATGATGTTAATGTGAATGTAAAACGAGGGGAAATTGTCGGATTAGCAGGGTTAATGGGTGCTGGAAGAACAGAACTTGCTATGAGTGTTTTTGGAAAATCCTATGGTAAAAGGATCACTGGACAACTTATTAAAGAGGGACAGGAAGTATCCTTTAAAAGTGTCGATCAAGCAATTAAAAATGGTGTTGCATATGTATCTGAAGATCGTAAGGAATACGGGCTAATATTAAATGATAGCATTAAGAATAATTTATCACTTGCAAACTTAAAAAAAGTAGCAAACAAGAACGTAATTGATAAGAACAGAGAAGCTGCTGAATCAGAATTATTGAAATCAAGAATAAAAATAAAATCGCCAACAATTCAACAAAAAGTAGGGAAACTTAGTGGAGGAAATCAACAAAAAGTAGTTTTGGGAAAATGGATATTTACTGATCCAGATGTTCTCATACTAGATGAACCAACACGAGGAATAGATGTTGGTGCAAAATTTGAATTATATAAGGTAATCAATGAACTAGTGGAAAAAGGAAAAAGCGTTATTTTGATTTCATCTGAATTACCAGAATTAATCGGCATGTGTGATCGGATATATACGATAAGTGAGGGGAAAGTCACTGGGAATATTGATAAGATTGATGCAAATCAAGAGACATTAATGACGTATATGACACAGGGGAGGGAGTAGGATATGAATGGTATGAAGCAATTAATTAGTAATAATTTGAGCCGCTTTGGAATGATTATTGCATTATTTAGTATAACAGTATTATTTCAAATACTAACAGATGGAGTTTTATTGACTCCATTAAATGTAACGAACATTATTATGCAGAATAGTTATATCATCATATTGGCAATTGGTATGATGCTTATAATAATTACAGGTGAAATTGACCTATCCGTTGGTTCCGTAGCAGCATTTATCGGAGCAATTGCTGGAATAATGCTTGTAACTTTTGATATTCCAGTAGTTTTAGCAATAATATTATGTTTATTACTTGGAGCTATCATAGGTGCATGGCAGGGATTTTGGGTAGCATATATTAACATACCTGCATTTATTGTAACTTTAGCTGGAATGCTAATATTTAGAGGGTTAACGTTAGTGGTCCTTCAAGGGCAGACACTGGCTCCATTTCCAAATGGTTTTCGAAGTATAAGCTCTTCTTTTTTACCGCAAATATTTAACGGAGGAGAACTTCAGTTATTTACAATAGTAATAGGGATAGTATTATCATTTTTGTATTTGTTTAATGAATTAAGACTAAGAAGAATAGATTTAAAGAATAATTTCAATACAACCTCATTGCCACTTTTTATTGCAAAAATAGCAACGTTAATAATAGTAATAAATGTTTTTACTTATACGCTCGCATTATATGAAGGAATTCCTTATGTTTTGATTATCTTGTTTGTTCTAATTGTTGGATATACATTTATCATGAACAAGACGATCCTAGGACGTCATATATATGCTGTGGGCGGTAATGAGAATGCTGCAAAATTATCAGGAGTAAAGACGAAGAAAATGAAGTTTTTGGTTTTTGTTAATATGGGGGCAATGGCAGCTTTAGCGGGACTAATATTTGCTGGTAGATTAAATGCTGCAACACCTCAGGCGGGTAATTTATTTGAACTGGATGCTATTGCAGCAGCCGTTATTGGTGGAGCATCAATGACTGGAGGGATAGGTACAGTATTAGGTGCCGTGATAGGAGCTCTAGTTATGGGTGTGTTAAATAACGGAATGTCATTAATGGGTATAGGAATTGATTGGCAACAGGCAATCAAAGGGCTTGTCTTACTTGGAGCTGTTGCATTCGATGTACTAAATAGGAATAAATGATTTTGATTTAAGCAAGTTAATTAATTGTTCATTAACTTGCTTAAAATTGTTGGGAGCTAATAATGCAAAACTTACGTACAAGAATAAACAATTAGTATACTCTCTTTCTATGAGGAAAATAGCTTTAAATAATAGAGATTACATATAACAGGTTTTATTTGCTAGTGCCCACATTGTTAGTAAGATTATTTATAACATGTTAAAATATTAGTAGAACTTATACGTTCATATTATAGTGGCTTGCTATCTTATGTATCATAGAGGTGTATGGATGAAAACAAAATATAGTATTGTAAAACAGTCTATAAAATCAAAAATATTAGATGGGACATATAAACCAAACCAAAAAATAAAATCTGAAAGTGAATTAATGGAAATATTTGGAGTTAGTAGACATACTGTAAGACTTGCAATTGGTGACTTGGTGACAGAAGGATGGCTGTATAGGGAGCAGGGGTCAGGAACTTTCTGCGCTGACCGTGAAAAAAATGGCTCGCAAATAAGTCATGCAAGGAATAAAGAGATTGCAATTATTGCTACTTATATTTCGGATTATATTTTCCCTTCTATTATTAGAGGTGCGGAAGAATATCTTAGTAAAAATGGATACCAAGTAAGTATATTCAGCACAAACAACGATCATGAAAACGAAAAAAGGGTATTAGAAAAAATTCTTACTCAAAATTTTGATGGCGTAATCATTGAGCCAACGAAGAGTGCAATATCAAACCCTAATATTAATTATTATTTGAATTTAGAAAATCAAAAAATCCCGTATATTATGATCAATGCTTACTATGATGAGTTGGAGCCACTTAGTGTTACTATGAATGATGAAAAAGGAAGTTATCTTCTAACGGAGCATTTAATTAATTTAGGACATAACAATATTGTTGGCTTTTTTAAAACAGATGATAATCAAGGATCAAAAAGAATGAAGGGCTATTTAAAAGCGCATCGAGATCTTGGTAAATCAATAAATCCAGCAAATATTGTAACCTATAGATCAGATGAGAAAAATAAAAAGCCTGTTGAGGAATTCAGTAGAATTCTTTCTTCTACCAGTGAACGCCCTACTGGAATTGTTTGTTATAATGATGAACTAGCTGTTAAGTTATTAGATGTTATTCGCGAACAAAAATTAACTGTACCTGAGGATATTTCGATAGTCGGTTTTGATAATTCCTTTTTAGCAGAGGTCACAGAAGTTAAGCTAACAACTATTGAACATCCAAAGAGTGAGATGGGAAAAGTTGCGGCTAAATTAATTTTAGACCTTATTAATGAAAAAAAGGGTCTGAACAAAGAGAAAGATAAGGCACAATCAGTAGTCTATGAGCCAGAAGTTATAATACGTAGTTCTACAAGAAAAATAAATTAATGAAAAAGAGGGTTACCCATATGAATTTATTGGATATTGGTAACCCTCTTTTTATGACTGTAGTCAGTTTTAGCACGAAAAAAGTGTCAGATAAAGAAAACCATTTGTTGTATATGATATAGTGAAACTTTATTCAGTGGGACCCTCAAGAATGAATTATTTAGCTGTCAATTCTATGTTTCAACAATCGTTAACTAATATCATTCCCAAAATGTGATTCTACAATCTAGTTAATAGGATATTACTGCGAGCTACCAATAAATCATAAATGGTTCTCTGAAATTTTCACAAAAACAGTGTATAATAAAAAGGCGTTTTCAAAGATTTTAGCAGTAAATATATAATAATTACATAAAATTTATTTTGAGGTGTTTATGAATGAGTAAATTAGGAATTATGACAAGTGGCGGAGATGCGCCTGGGATGAATGCTGCAATTAATGCTGTTGTAAAGGCTGCCAATTACTACGAGCTAGAAGTAATGGCAATTCAGTACGGATTCCAGGGTTTAATAGATGGAGAGATTTATCCACTAGATTCTAATGAATTTGAAAACATTACTGATAAAGGTGGCACCATATTAAAAACATCAAACAGCCGACATTTTAACGAAGCGATAGAAGAAAAGAAAGCGTTAAATGCGCTAAATAAATATGATATCAGTACTTTAGTAATTATTGGTGGCGAGGGATCATTTAAAGCGGCTAATACATTGCATCAACAAGGTGTAAAAGTAATTGGAATCCCTGCAACGATTGAAAATAATTTTGCATACACAGAATATGCAATAGGATTCGATACGACTGTAAATACAATTTTGGAAAGTATAGCAAGGATTAAAGATACGAATTTATCACACGATAAGACATCAATTGTTGAAGTAATGGGACAAAATTGTGGAGATTTAGCTTTGTACTCAGCTCTAGCTGGTGGCGGAGAAATCATTTCTACTCCGGAAAATAAATTGGATCTAGATGCGATATGCGCTAAATTAAGTACAAGAATCAGTAATGGGAGAAGGGATAATCTCATTATTGTAAGTGAAAATCTGCATGATATTGACGAGCTGCAAAAAGGGATTGAAGAAACGCTAGACATTAGTGTACGAACATCCGTATTAGGTCTTTTGCAAAGAGGGGGACATCCATCGGCATTTGATAGAAGAATAGCAAGCAGAATGGGTGTGGCTGCGGTAGAGCTATTAAAGGATGGTCATTCAGGCAAGGCTGTTGGAATTAGGGATAATAAGATAATCAATGTTGATTTTAGTGATGTGCATACTAAAGTGAAGGATAAGCAAGAGAATTATCGATTGGCAGAAATTCTTTCACGTTAAATTACTTTATTCTAGTAGCTTCTAATTATTCTAAATGAGATAATTTTTATAGATATAAATATTTGTAAGATAGATAAGATAACCTAGAATAATTGGTTATCTTTTTTTCTATTTAAGAAAAGTCAAATGGACTTACCGCTTTCGACAAACTTTGGGAAGCGACAGGCACCCAAAATTGCATGAATAATACTAAACTTCCACAATATACTTTATATAGGTAATTTGGCGGCCATAAAAAATGGAAGCGCTTACCTAAATAAAGGGGGAGATTATATGAATATTTTATTATGCTGTGCAGCAGGAATGAGTACGAGCTTACTAGTAACGAAAATGGAAGATTATGCAAAGGAACAGGGATTGGAATGCAGGATTTGGGCGGTGTCTGCAAACGAAGTCAATGATCATGTCGACGATGCAGACGTTCTTCTTTTAGGACCGCAAGTGAGATATTTACTTCCTAAAATGAAGAAAATTGGCGAGGAAAAAGGAATTCCAGTTGATCTGATTAACTCTGTCCATTACGGCTTGATTAAAGGTGACGAGGTTGTAAAGTTCGCTAAGAGCTTAATTGTTTCATAATTATCAGGGGGGCTTACCGATGAGCAAAATTAATGTTTTTCTAGAAGAAAAAATGATGCCTGTTGCTGGTAAAATAGCTGCGCAAAGACATTTACAAGCACTGCGGGATGGTATTATTTTAGCAATGCCGCTCATTATTATTGGATCTCTTTTCCTCATTCTAGGTTTTCTGCCAATTCCCGGCTATAACGAGTGGATGGCAAGCATATTCGGTGAACTTTGGCTGACAAAATTAACGTATCCAGTAACCGCAACGTTTGATATTATGGCACTTGTTGCGACATTTGGGATTGCATACCGTCTAGCAGAACACTATAAGGTCGATCCGCTGAGTGCTGGCGCTATCTCGTTATCTGCTTTTATTTTAGCAACACCTTATTTTACGATGTTTACCCCAGCGGGTGCGGAAGCAGCGATTGAGGTAACTGGTGTTCTTCCGATTGCTTTACTTGGAAGTAAAGGACTATTTGTAGGAATATTAATCGCTATTCTATCTACTGAAATATTCCGGTACATTATACAAAAGGGCTTGGTAATTAGAATGCCTGCTGGAGTTCCGCCAAGTGTAAGCAAATCATTTGTCGCGCTTTTTCCTGCTGCAATAGTGATTATCGTTGTTTGGCTGCTTCGTCTGATTATTGAAGTGACACCATTTGAGAGTTTGCATAATATTGTTGGCCAACTGCTGCAGGAGCCACTCAGTGTTTTCGGTACAACATTAATTGGTGCCATTGTTTATGTGCTGCTTGTCCACCTGCTTTGGGTTTGTGGTCTCCACGGTGCAGCAATTATTGGCGGTATTATGGGGCCAATCATGTTAGCTGCAACAGATGAGAACCGTTTAGCTCTTCAGGCTGGAACGGAGATTCCCAATATTGTAAATGCGCAGTTCTTTGACATTTTCATTTTTATGGGCGGATCTGGTGCAACCTTAATGTTTGCTATTATGATGCTCATATTTGCAAAAAGTCAGCAATCAAAGCAATTAGGTAAATTGGCCATAGGACCAGGAATATTTAATATAAATGAACCGATTGTCTTTGGGGCTCCAATAGTAATGAACCCAATATTAATGATTCCTTTTATTTTAGCTCCAGTTGTAATGGTTATATCAACATTCGTTCTGATGCATATAGGGTTTGCACCGAAAACAACAGGTGTCGCTGTTCCATGGACAACACCGCCAATTATTGGTGGAATTTTAGCGGCCGGTGGGAATTGGCGGGGTGGAATGATGCAGGCTATTAATTTAGTCATCGCGTTCGCTATCTATTATCCATTCTTTAAAGTATGGGATAAACAAAACTTACAATTAGAAATAGGAACGGAAAGCGATAAAGAGAATTAATAGAAAAACAATCATCCAGCATTAGGCTCCTAATCTTTAATAACTGAATATAAGGGCGTGGTTTCTTTTGACGAAGGATGAATTATATAATATTAGCTTCCAATTAATACTGCACAGCGGGAATGCAAGAAGTTCCGCAATAGAAGCGATCTACGAAGCAAAGAAGAAAAACTTTGAAGCAGCAAGGCAGAAAATTACAGAGTCTGATAAGGAACTAAATCAAGCACATACATTCCAAATTAAATTAATTCAGGAAGAGGCTCAAGGAGAGAATTTTGATATTCCAATAATTCTGGTCCATGCACAAGACCATTTTATGACAGCATTGACACTTAAAGAATTAGCAAACGAAATCATTGATCTTAGACAAGAGATGATTCATTTAATTAACAATTAGGAGGTAATATCTACAATGGCAAAGAAAAAGCCAATGAAGATTGCAACAATCGGTGGAGGTTCAAGTTACACTCCTGAACTTGTAGAAGGGTTTATCAACCGATATGATGAATTGCCAATCAAGGAGTTATGGCTTGTCGATATTGAAGAAGGTAAAGAAAAACTTGAAACTGTTGGTAATCTAGCGAAGCGTATGTTCAAAAAGGCAAATCTTCCAGTAGAAGTCCATTTAACATTTGATCGAAGGAAAGCTTTAAAAGACGCTGATTTTGTCACAACGCAGTTTCGGGTAGGGTTACTGGATGCGCGGGCAAAGGATGAGCGAATACCGCTAAAATATGGAGTGCTTGGCCAAGAGACAAATGGTCCTGGAGGTTTATTTAAAGGCCTTCGTACGATTCCAGTTATTTTAGAAATCGTTAGCGAAATGCAGGAGCTCTGCCCAGATGCATGGCTTGTTAATTTTACCAATCCAGCGGGAATGGTAACGGAAGCAGTCCTTCGTCATAGTGATTTTAGAAAAGTCGTTGGACTCTGCAACGTACCAATTGGTATGGAAATGGGCATTGCCAAGTTGCTTGATGTAGAACATTCTCGAGTACGCATCGATTTTGCTGGGCTTAATCATATGATCTACGGACTGGATATATATGTTGATGGTGAAAGTGTGAAGGATGAGGTCATAGAATTAATGACGGATCCTGATAATACGAATTTCGTGAAGAATATTGAAGGACAGGAGTGGGAGCCTGCATTTATCCGTTCTTTAAATGCCCTGCCGTGTCCATATCATAACTATTACTACAAAAGACCTGAAACGCTTAAGAAAACAATGGAATCTGCAGAAAAGGAAGGAACTCGTGCTGAAGTTGTTCAGCGTTTAGAAAAAGATTTATTTGAGCTCTATAAGGATGAAAACTTAAACATTAGACCACCTCAACTGCAAGAACGCGGTGGGGCTTATTACAGCGATGCAGCTGTTCGCTTAATTACTTCGATTTATAATGACAAAGGTGATATTCAGCCTGTTAACACAATGAATAACGGTGCAATTGCTAGTATACCCAATGACTCAGCAGTAGAAGTTAGTAGTATAATTACAAAAGATGGTCCAAAACCAATTACTGTAGGTGATATCCCTATCGCAGCCCGCGGACTTGTCCAGCAAATAAAATCATTTGAACGGATTGCAAGTGAAGCAGCGGTTGAAGGTAGCTATGATAAAGCTGTTCTTGCGCTGACAATAAATCCGCTTGTTTCATCAGATGTCCTTGCAAAACAAATTGTGGATGAAATGTTAGAAGCGCACAAAGATTATCTGCCGAAGTTTTTTAATAGATAAGATTTACAAAAAAATAAAACGAAGTAGTTATTATTGGAGGTAAGTTTGTGATTAAGCTCATTGTAAACGCAGATGATTTTGGTTATTCAAGAGCAGTTAATTTTGGTATAATTGACGCTTTTACGCATGGTATTGTAAATTCTGCAACGCTCATGACAAATATGCCTGGTGCGGAACATGCCTTTATACTAGCTAGGAATAACCCAGATCTTCATGTAGGAATTCATCTTGTGCTCACTTGTGGACGTCCTATATTAGATGATGTTCCTTCGCTGGTCGACGAATCTGGAAATTTTAAAAGCTTGAAAGTACTATTAAAAGGTAATAATCTCAATCTTGATGACGTTGAAAAAGAATGGACAGCACAAATTGAGAAATTCCTTGATAGTGGCATTCGGCTGACACATTTTGACAGCCATCATCACGTTCATGCCATTGCAGAACTGCTTCCAATCGTTCAGAAATTATCTAGAAAATACAACCTTGCAGTACGACGCGCAGACAATGATGCAATCGAAGGTGTACCCGCATTTTCAAATCAATTTTTGCATGATTTTTATGGGAAAACTGCCACCTATGATTACTTTGAAGATTTGCCGAATCGTGTGCAAGATGGCATTACCGTCGAAGTCATGACACATCCTGGCTATTTAGATAATGCAATATTAAATGGTTCTTCTTATAATACAGATCGTGTAAAAGAACTGGATATTTTGACAAGCATAAAACTTCCCGCCACTGTTGAATTATTTAACTTCCACTGTGATAATAATTTAGACTAACTGACGTTTTACTAGATTATGAGCATAAAGAATACCAATCCATTCATAGGGGAAAAAAAGAGATTTGGCCCTGCTCGATTACATTAATATAAAGATTAATTAACTTAACTAACTATGATACAATAGAGCCATAACAACTAAAAAGGGGAACATCTCATGCGACATGGCTCATTTCAACTAATGAAATCTGTTAATAAAACAAATATATTAAATAAAATTCGCACATCTGAGCCGATTTCCCGTGCGCAAATTGCGAAGGAGACGAACCTTACGCCCCCAACTGTCAGCAGTATTGTAAAAGAACTGATTGAGGAAAATCTAGTTACAGAGAGCAAGCTTGGGGAGTCGAATGGCGGGCGGAAACCGACGATGCTGCATATAAATAGCAGTGCTTTTTATGTGATAGGTGTCGATGCTGGGCCGGAGACGGTGGAATGTGTGCTGACGGATCTTGCGGGGGAAGTATATAATCGAATTGAGAGCAAACTGACTCTGCCGATTACCAATGACCAATTCATTGCAGTCTTAAAAGAGAATATTGGAAAAATCCTACAGTTATCTACGATTGGACTCGAGAAGATTATCGGTATTGGGGTGGCAATGCATGGCGTAGTAGATGTTGAAACAGGAACATCACGGATTGCTCCAAACTTAAATCTGAAAAACATCCCAATAAAAGCAGCACTTGAACAGGAATTCAACCTGCCAATCAAGGTTGAAAATGATGCTCGGGCGATGGCACTAGGTGAATCTTGGTTTGGTGGTCATGGTGAATTAAACAGTATGGTTGCAGTTAATATCGGTAGGGGTGTTGGTGCAGGATTTGTAATTGATGGAAAGCTCTACCATGGGGCACAGGATATTGCCGGTGAAATTGGTCATATGGCAATTGATATCCATGGCGAAACCTGTGAATGCGGCAATCGTGGCTGCTTACAAACCTTTACGAGTGGAGCAGCGATTGCAAGAAGGGCAAGTGAACAACTCTCGGATAACAGTTCTGGAGAATTGACTGGAAAAGAAGTGCTTGAGCTTGCAGAAAATGGCGAGCTTGCTGCAATCAAAATTCTCCAGGAAACAGGAGAAATTATTGGGATTGGCCTAACGAATTTAATCCATCTGATTAATCCAAGTAAAATTGTCCTCGGTGGCGGAGTAATGAAGAGTGAGAAATTCATATTGCCAGCGATTGAACAAACAATCGAGAAGCGAGCACTCACACCTGAAGCGAAGGGGACAGTCGTTGTGATGACAAGTCTAGGGGATGATGCAACATTATTAGGAGCAGTATCACTATTCCTTGTCGAGTTATTTGCAGAAGTGTAAAGAGGAAAGCTGAATCTAGCACATAGATTCAGCTTTTTAATATTCTATTCTTCTACTGAAAAGGAAAATGTTGTCTGTTTCTTATACGATTCGCCTGCATTCAATACTACATCTGGAAACCCTTCATGCTGTAAGGATGCTGGAGATCCTTGTGTTTCAAAACAAACCCCTAAATATTTCCGTGACAACCCGTTCCGAAGCTTCTCTCCTGCAACTAAACTGTTGGATGTATACATGACGACACCTGGTTGAGTGGTGACAATATCCATTCTTCTTCCAGAGTCTTTATCATGAACAACTATCGTATTTTCTTGTTCCGAGTCAAAAACAAAGTAATGATCGTAGCCACTGCTAGCAAGACGATTTTGCAAGGAATCATCCACAAAGCCATCCTGCAGCAAGCGACCGTCCCGAAAATCAAATACTGTTCCCGCAGAATCTAGCAATCTGCCAGTTGGGATTAACTTCGAATCAAGCTCGACGAAATGATTACTATTCATTCTTACTTCGTGTTGATGAACGGTGTTTTTTAAGTTTCCACTTAAATTGAAATAGGAATGATTTGTTAAGGTAATAGGCGTTGTCTTGTCGCTCTTTGCCACATAATCTAGTATAAGCTGATTCGAATCGGTCAACGTATAGGTTACTTCAATTGCAACATTTCCCGGGTACCCACCATCGCCATCAGCGCTTTGATGACCGAGCTTCAAACTAACAGCGCCATCTGTTTCAAACGGTTCCACATCCCAAATGATTTGGTGAAATCCACCCGAACCACCATGCAGCTGATTTTTCCCTTCGTTGGCCTCAAGTTCATAGGTTTTGCCATCCAATTCAAACGCAGCATCTTGTATTCTACCAGCAACCCTACCGATAAGTGCACCGAAAAAATTCGGATTTTCTGTGTAGTCCTCATAATCCTGATAGCCGAGGACAACATCTTCCAGCAAACCATCTCGATCAGGAACTAGAATTTGCGAAATAATTCCACCATAATCGAGTACACTAACCTTCATTCCATTCTTATTCTTTAACGTAAATTCCTGCCATTTCCCTAAAATCTCATTTGTCTCTATCATCGCCCAATTCTCCTCATCCATGAATTAAAAGATCAATAAAACGCTTAAATGCTGTAGGCTCTTTGAATACCCCGGCATCTTCGAGAACCCTGACAAACTTCTTGCCAACCTCATTTTGTAATATTTTTTCAACATGCTCAGCATTATTTAGCCTGCCATATTTTTCTCGCAACTGTAATGCCCAGTCACGATGATATTCTTCAACATGATCTGTTTCACCAATTAAGAACTGCTTTATCTCAGCCATTTCTTGCTTCAATCTCGGTGGCAAAACGGCGAGCCCCATTACTTCAATTAAACCAATATTTTCCTTCTTGATATGGTGAACGTCTGCATGGGGATGGAAAATTCCAAGCGGATGTTCAGCTGACGTCCGATTATTTCTCAGAACGAGATCAATCTCATAGACTCCACCACGATTTCTCGCAATTGGTGTAATCGTGTTATGCGGTGTTTCGTCAGTAAAGGCAAGCACATTGGCTGCAGGGTCAGAATAATTTTTCCATTTCTGCAAAATATAGTCGCCTGCTTCAACAAGGTCTTCAATCTGCTCACTTCTCAAGCGGATGACAGACAACGGCCAATTTAATACGGCAGCATCAATTCCAGCAAAGTCAGGGAGAACAAATGAAAATACAGCCTCCGCCCGAGTCATCGCAAATTCATAGCGTCCCGCTTGATAATGATCATGGCTTAAAATCGATCCGCCAACGATTGGCAGATCAGCATTTGAACCAATAAAATAATGCGGAAATTTCTCCGTAAACGTAAGCAATCGTTCGAATGCCTGGCGATCAATCTTCATATCTCGATGTTCTTCCGCAAGCAGAATACTATGCTCATTATAGTAAACATAGGGAGAATACTGGAAATACCAGTTTTCACCTTGAAGAGGAACTCGAATAACCCGATGATTTGCCCTGGCAGGATATCCAATCCTGCCTGTGTATCCCTCATTTTCGACGCATAACAGGCACTTCGGATAGTTTACTAATGCATGTTTTCTCTCCCGTTCGCGCTTTATTTGCTCTGGGTCCTTCTCTGGCTTCGATAGATTGATGGTAATATCCATTTGACCGTATTCCGTTTCTGCCTTGAATTCAATGTTTTTCTCTATTCGGTTCATCTGAATATAATTGCTGTTTTTGCTAAGTTGATAAAAGTAATCTGTCGCCGCTATGGGTGATTCCGCATATTTTTGTTTGAAAATAGAGTTAATGACGGAAGGACGAGCAACGAAGCAATTCATTATATTCGCTGCGAGAATTTCCTTGTCATCGAAAACATCTTCAATAACCTTTTGCTCAACTGCGTATGCAACCAACTTTTCTAATATATTCGGGATAGAATCATCTGTCGGTTGTGTGATTTCTTCTGGAAAATCCTCAAGCTGCAAAAGATTCATTACTTGATTCCGAGCATAAATTACATCTGCTTTCTCGATTAATCCAGCTTCAATAGCCTTTTCGATAAGCCCTGCAATATGAGAAAAAATCATTTTTTCACTACCTTCCTGTAGCCATTCGGTTTCTTGCTGTGCCAGTTCCACGCATCGGTAATAATTCGGTTTATCGATGTACGTTTCGGATTCCAGCCCAGTACTTGTTTTGCTTTATCCGAGCTAGCGATTAGAGTACTTGGGTCACCCGCACGACGTTCGCCAATTACAGCAGGAATTTCTTTACCTGTTACAGTTCTTGCCGTTTCAATCATTTCTTTAACAGAAAATCCTTGATTACTACCAAGATTAAAAATGTCGCTTGATCCACCAGTACGTAAATAATTTAAAGCTAAAAGATGTGCCTCGATTAAATCTTCGATGTGTACATAATCGCGAATACAAGTGCCATCTGGTGTATCATAATCATCACCAAAGATTGTGACTTGGTCACGTTGTCCGAGTGCTGCTTGCAAAATAATCGGTACAAGATGGGTTTCCGGCTGATGGTCCTCACCAATTTCCGCATTTTCCCTTGCCCCAGCAACATTAAAATAACGGAGCGAAACATAGGATATCCCATTAGCACGCGCTGTCCACTTCATCAGTTTCTCCATCGTTAGCTTTGTCTCCCCGTATGTGCTTGTCGGCTCGGTTCGCATCATTTCCGTAATTGGTACCGATTTAGGCTCACCATACGTTGCAGCAGTCGAGGAGAAGACGACATGCTTCACCTGATGCTCCACCATCGTTTGAAGGAGTACCTGTGTTCCGTAAACATTATTATCGAAGTAGTCGAGCGGTTTATCCATTGACTCACCAACTAGTGAGTTTGCAGCAAAATGGATGACAGCATCGATAGCTTCCTTTGTAAAGACATCATGAAGGAAATCAGCATCACGGATGTCGCCATGATAAAATGTAGCTTTTGGATGTAGTGCCTCTTTATGTCCAGTTTGCAAATTATCAAGTACAACCACTTCTTCGCCTCGATCAATCAATTGATACACAGCATGTGATCCAATATAACCTGCGCCACCTAAAACTAATACGCTCATTTCAACACTCCCTCTGAGATTTCTCTTGCTCCATCACCAATCTCCGCTGTATAAAAGGTTGGTTCATAGCCAATTCTTTGTTTGTAGATTACGCTTACATTTTCTTTGAAATCATCCACACTCTCGCTCTCAACAATGGCAATTGCGCAGCCGCCAAACCCTGCACCAGTCATACGGGCACCAAGTACGCCTGGCTGCTCCCATGCAGCTTCGACAATTGTATCGAGTTCAATTCCTGAAACCTCGTAATCATGCTGGAGGGAGAGGTGTGATTCATTCATTAATGTTCCAAACGCAGTAAGATCATTTTGATTTAATTTTTCAAGAGCTGCTACTGTTCTAGCATTCTCGTAAACGATATGCCTCGCGCGTTTTCGATTTGTTTCATTCTTAATTAACAATTGGTTGCTCTCAAATACATCGATTGTTACATCCCCAAGTGTTTGAACAGGCAATAAAGTCTGTAAATCAGAGAGTGCTGCTTCACACTGTGCACGGCGTTCATTATATTTAGAGCCTGCCAGTGTCCGCTGTTTATTCGTGTTCATGATGATAATGAGATGATCTTTCAGAACTAGCGGAGCATATTGATAGTTCAATGTTTGACAGTTTAAGAGAATCGCATGATTCTGCTTTCCCATGCCAATCGCGAACTGATCCATAATTCCACTATTAACTCCGATATAATTATTTTCTACCTTTTGTCCAATACGGATCAAATCAATCCGGTCGATATTCAGTTCAAACAATTCTTCTAATAAAACACCCATTACCATTTCAATTGATGCAGAGGAAGAAAGACCTGCACCATTCGGGATATTTCCGTAAAATAAAACATCTATACCGTGGTCAAATTGATAGCCTGCTTCTTGCAGATATAGGAGCATACCCTTTGGATAGTTCGCCCAATCATGTGCTGTCTGATAAGATAAATCGTCTAAATCGCATTCAATTACCCCTGCATCAGGGAAGTTCACTGAGTAAAAACGTAACTTTCTATCCTGGCGCCCTAGGGCAAGTGCATAGGTTCCAAAAGATATCGAGGCGGGTAACACATTTCCGCCATTGTAATCCGTATGTTCGCCGATCAGGTTGATTCTGCCTGGGGCGAAAAAGGCTCTAGGTGTTTGGGTGTTGGTGAATGCTTGCTGGTAGTATTTAGTCAAATCTAAAATATTCAAAAATATGCCTCCCTATTCTGTTTTCTCTATTGCTAAATAGAAATAAAACTGATAATATGAATATTAATTAAGTTAATTTATTAAGTTTAGTGTACTATGATTCTATATTATTCGCAATGGGTAGATAAGTAGAATCATAGGCGATTCAAAAATTTTGTAAGCGTTTAAAGGATAGTGTGTTAGAAACTTTATCAAATTTTTTGGGAGGTTACAATGTCGAATAAAAAGGATTACCAAACGTTAGCAGTCTTAGAAAAAAATCGTCTTAAAGAACGTGCTTATTTTATGTCATATAGGAATCCCGATGATGCTTTAAGCTATGAGCGTGGGAAATCAAATGGATTCATATTACTAAATGGCCAATGGAAATTCCATTATGCAGAAACACCTGAACTAGCTCCGAGCGATTTTTACAAGAGAAATTATAGTGCTGATGAATGGGATATTCTCCAGGTTCCCTCAAATTGGCAGATGAACGGATATGGGAAGCCACATTATACAAATGTGCAATATCCATTTCCAGTTGAGCCGCCATTTATACCATCGGATAACCCGACAGGATCTTATCTGCGGAACTTTCATGTTACAAAGGATATGCTTGAGGAATCAGTAATACTCCGATTTGAAGGAGTGGATAGTGCTTTTCACGTATGGATAAATGGTGAACTTGCGGGTTACGGAACGGGAAGCAGACTTGCTTCTGAGTTTGATATTACTTCATTATTAACAGAAGGATATAATACAATTGCTGTACGAGTATATCAATGGTCTGTTGGAAGTTATATTGAGGATCAGGACATGTGGTGGCTAAGTGGCATATTCCGTGATGTATATTTAATTACAAAACCTAAAGTACACATAAATGATTTCTTTGTAATGACAACACTTGATGAAAATTATGAGAACGCTGTCTTAGAAATAAATACAGTAATTCATTCACAATTAGATAATCTAGAAAAATACAATTTAGAATTTCGATTATTAGATACTCTGCATCAAGAAGTGGACAAAGCATATCAGGAATTACAATTAAGTGATATGAGAGAAATAGAAAAAACGATTAACATACCAGTTTCAAATCCGAATAAGTGGACAGCAGAAACGCCTTATCTCTATCATCTGCTTATTACACTAATGGATGAAAATGGCGAAGTAATTGAAGTAATTCCTACAAAGGTAGGCTTTAGGCAGGTTGAGCTTAAAGATGGTTTAATTAAAGTAAATGGCATGCCAATTATGTTTAAAGGAGTAAATCGTCATGAACATCATCCAGATTTAGGAAGAGCTGTTCCAATAGATTGGATGGAAAAGGATATCAAATTAATGAAACAGAATAACATTAATGCAGTCCGGACGGCACACTATCCAGATAATCCTAGGTTTTATGATTTTTGTGATGAGTATGGGTTATATGTAATTGATGAAACAGATATTGAATGTCATGGATTTGTGTTGACGGGTAATGCACATCAATTGAGTGATGATTCAGATTGGCAAGAAGCATATGTTAATCGTATGAAGCGAATGGTAGAACGGGACAAAAATCATCCCTCCATTATAATCTGGTCTTTAGGAAATGAGTCGGGATTTGGACAGAACCATTTAGAAATGTCAAAGTGGGCAAAACAGAAAGATCCGACAAGATTAATTCACTATGAGGGAGAAACACGCTTCATTATGGAGAAAACCAATAATAAGCCAGAAGAGCTAAACGTTGCAGCTGATATGTTCTCGACAATGTACTCATCTGTTGAGCTGATGGACGAGCTGGGCAGTAGAACGGATTTGAAGCAGCCACATATTTTATGTGAATTTGCACATGCAATGGGGAATGGACCAGGTGGATTTAAAGAATACTTTGAAACATTTTATAAGCATGAACGGCTGCAGGGTGGTTTCGTATGGGAATGGTTAGACCATGGAATTCGGCAATTTACAGAAGATGGTGAGGAATACTTCGCATATGGTGGAGATTTTGGGGAAATCCCTCATGATTCAAACTTTGTTATTGATGGAATGGTTATGCCAGATCGAACGCCGTCACCAGCATTAATTGAATATAAAAAGATAATTGAGCCAGTTAAAATGGAAGCTGTAGATTTAGAAAATGGCACCGTTCGTATATACAATCATTATGATTTCCAAGACTTACAACATTTATCAAGTTCATGGACACTGATTGCTGACGGTAAAATAATTGATTCTGGATCACTAGAGTTAGCAGATATTTTACCAGGAAAAGATAAAATTATAAGCGTACCATTTACGCTGCCAAAAGAAATTCAATATAAGACAGATTACTGGTTAACGATTCAACTAAACCAAAAATTGGACACAATATGGGCTAAGGCTGGTCATGAAGTGGCTTGGGAACAGTTTCTGTTGCCGGTTGCAAAAGAAGACGCTAAATCAATCAAAAGATTAAATACTACGGGCCCATTATTTGTAAGAGATTCTGAAAATGATAGTAATTTAATAGTCACCGGTGATACTTTCCGAATTTCCTTTAATAAAGCCCATGGAATAATAGATTCATGGGAAGTTAATGGAAAGGAAATCTTGAAAAAGGGACCTTCACTGAATTTTTGGCGAGCTACAACGGATAATGACCAATTGGGATCAGATGAATTCGGTTCACCGGTAGAAGAAAGAAACTGGAAAAATCAAGGTATTCATATGATGCAGCAACGAATTATAGATACTAACTATGAACTAACTTCGATGAAAGAACTGCTTACGATTACTGTTCATGCCAAAGTGTCTCCGCCTGGATTTAATTGGGGATTCAATACAACTTACATTTATCAAATATCGAATGATGGCGTATTAAATATTGATGTAGCAGGTAAGAAAATAGGACAGGCATCAGCTACATTACCGAGAATTGGTTTACAGATGGAATTAGTTAAGGAATATAATCAGGCTGATTGGTACGGCCGTGGCCCGGGCGAGTCATATAGTGATAGTAAACAGGCTAATCGATTTGGCATATGGTCTAAATCAGTAAAAGACATGTATACACCATATGTGGTACCACAAGAAAATGGAAATCGTACAGATGTTAAGTGGGCATCGCTAACGAATGAATCGGGTGTTGGATTATTTATAGCAGGTGATGACTTTAATTTTAGTGCACATCATTATACAACAGAAAATATTCAAATCGCCCGCCATACTTTTGATCTGATTGAGCAAGATTTTATTGTACTGAATGTAGATCATCAGCAGCAAGGGCTAGGTTCGGCGAGCTGTGGTCCAGGAGTACTTGACAAGTACAAGCTTGTAAATGACGATTTTCATTTTACAGCTAAGCTGAAAGCTTACTCCAAAAATGAATCTTCACCTAATGAATTATTCAAGTCACTGTAGAATGATTTAAATTAAATCCATCTGTTGCCCTTTAGCAGCAGATGGAATCTCAGGAACTATACATTTAAATTCTATTATTTACAGCATTTATGAAAGCGCATTAAATATCAAGATACTAAGGCTTACCTAATTAAGGAGGAGTGGAAAGATGAAGAAAAGACTTTTGTTACTAGCAAGCTTAATAACCATATTATTTATAGCGGCTTGTTCTTCTGGTGATTCTGATGAAGCAAATGGCACCTCAAATGGAAATGATGAAGATGGAATCACAGTTTGGGCTTGGGATCCTAAATTTAATATTAAAGCATTGGAGATAGCTGAGGAATCCTATAAAGCAGAAAACCCTGATTTCGAACTAAATGTGATTGAAAATGCGCAGGATGACATCGTTCAAAAACTTAATACTAGTTTAAGTTCGGGTACTACAAAAGGATTGCCAAATATAGTACTGATAGAAGACTATCGAGTGAAAAGTTTTTTAGAGGCTTATCCTGATTCATTTCACGAGGTAACAGGTTCAATCGACGTAAATGATTTTACTCCTTATAAAGTTGCGGCTACTAGTATCGACGATAAGAACTATGGTGTTCCTTTTGATACGGGTGCAACAGGATTATA
This sequence comes from Oceanobacillus chungangensis, assembly GCF_003369565.1. GTDB lineage: Bacteria > Bacillota > Bacilli > Bacillales > Amphibacillaceae > Oceanobacillus > Oceanobacillus chungangensis. Next base: position 434,133 of record NZ_PIOD01000005.1, read on the forward strand.
TGTGAGAACAGATTATTTAGAAGAGGCAGGGTACACGACAGAGGACTTACAGGATATCGATTGGAATGAATATATTGAAATTGGTAAAAAGGTTAAAGAGGTAACTGGTAAGCATTTGATAACTAATGACCATAATGATTTCGGGATAATCCGAGTATTGATTCAATCTGCTGGTTCATGGTATACGGAGGACGATGGTGTAACTATAAATATAGCCGATAATGAGGCTTTAAAGGCGGCATTTGAAGTATACAAGAATCTGGTAGAAGCAGATCTAATGGCCGTTCATTCTGATTGGAACCAATTATTGGAGGCGGTTAACAGCGGGAGTGTAGCCTCATTACCAACAGGAAATTGGTTTACGCCGTCTATTAAAGCGGAAGAATCACAATCTGGTAATTGGGCAGTGGTTCCGATCCCAAGCCTTCCAGGTGTAGAAGGTGCTACACATGCATCAAACTTGGGCGGTTCTTCATGGTATGTGTTAAACATCGATGGTAAAGAAGAAGCCGTTGACTTTCTCACAAGTACATTTGGTTCAAATGTAGAGTTTTATCAAGAACTTGTAAAGGAAATGGGTGCGATTGGTACTTACATCCCTGCAATGGAAGCTGGAGCCTATGAAATAAGTGATGAATATTTTGGTGGTCAGGAAATCTATAACGACTTCACAAAATGGTCAGGGGAAATTCCAGAAGTAAATTATGGTCTTCACACATATGCAATTGATGACATATTAATTGTATCCATGCAGGAATATTTAAATGGTGGGGATTTAGATAAAGTATTAGAGAATGCTCAAAAACAGGCAGAAACACAAATAAAATAGCCTTATTATTGCTGGCTTTTATTTTGAAGTAAGGACTCTGAAAACCTTTAATATTATCTATTAGTTAGTATACAAGCTAGATTTTCAGAGTCCTTTTATTTGTAGATAACTGCAAATATTGTTGTCAACTAACTGCTTGGCTAAACCATAGTTTTTTCTAAAAAGTAAGGAGAGAGCTTTGTGGAAACCACTAATTTAAATAAAAGCATAAAACAAAAAAGTGAAAAATATAAATTTAAACCTAAAAAGGGATTAATTGGTTGGATATTTATATTGATATCTGTGATTTTGATTTGTTTATTTTACTTTTACCCGATGCTTCAAGCATTATTGTTGTCATTTCAATCAGGAGCAGGTGTGAATTTACAATTTGTTGGACTTGAGAATTATACTCGATTGTTTTCAGACCCTACATTCCTGGCAGCTTTATTTAACACAGTCATCTTTTTCCTAATTCAGGTACCATTCATGATTATTCTGGCCCTAATGTTTTCTGTTATGTTGAATAATAAAAAGTTAAAATTTAAAGGGCTATTTAGAACAGCAATATTTTTACCAGCTGTAACATCTCTTGTTGCATACTCTGTAATCTTTAAGTACCTGTTTAGCAATAACGGAATTATTAACACCATTCTAATGAATTTATCAATCATATCAGAACCTATTCTATGGATGTCAGATCCGTTTTGGGCAAAGATAGTTATTATTCTAGCGATAACATGGCGCTGGGTAGGCTACAATATGATATTTTATCTTTCTGCACTTCAAAATGTAGATGAGTCTATTTATGAAGCAGCTAGGATGGATGGTGCATCTGCATTTCAACAGTTTTTCAAGATTACAATTCCAATGCTTAAGCCAATAATATTATTTACTTCCATAACATCTACAATTGGTACACTTCAATTATTTGATGAGCCGATGAATATTACTGGCGGTGGCCCAGGAAATGCAACGTTAACTATATCCCAGTATATTTATGATCTATCATTTGAATATACACCAGATTTCGGATATGCTTCAGCAGTTTCGTTTGCAATTGTTGTTATGATCGTTTTCTTCTCAATCATCCAGTTTAAGTTAGCAGGTGATAAAAAATGAATAAGCTTAAACAGATATCCGTATATGGCATATTAATAGTTTCATCAATTATTTCTATCTTTCCATTTTTCTTTATGATAGTGAGTGCGACTAACAAATCAGTGGATGTCAGTAGTGGGAAACTTCTCCCTGGAACAAATTTATTTACTAATATTAAAAATCTCTTGGCAACTGTTGAAATCGGTCAAGCGTTACTGAATTCTGCAATCATCGCGGTTACTACTACGGTTCTTGCATTATTAGTTGCTTCCTTAGCCGGTTATGGATTTGAAATATATCGAAGCAGAGCAAAGGATATCGTATTTAATATACTGCTTCTTTCTATGATGATTCCTTTTGCTGCTTTAATGGTTCCCTTATTTCGAATGTTTGGGACTATTTCCGAAATAGCTCCTGTAATAGGGATTGATACGTTAGCTTCTGTTGTTATACCAACAATTACAACTGCTTTTCTTATTTTTTTCTTTAGACAAAACACTAAAATGTTTCCAAAAGAATTATTAGAAGCAGGAAGAATGGATGGAGTATCTGAATTGGGACTATTCTTTCGTATTTACATCCCTACGATGAAGACGACTTATGCCGCAGCGGCAATCATTACTTTTATGAGCAGCTGGAATAATTACCTTTGGCCATTAGTTGTTTTACAATCGCCTAAAAACCAAACAATACCATTGTTAATATCAAGCTTAGGATCAAGTTATTCACCAGACTATGGTGTGATTATGCTTGCGATAGTAATTGCTACATTGCCTACAGCATTAATCTTTTTCTTCTTACAAAAGTATTTTGTTGCAGGTATGATGGGCTCTATTAAATAAACGGAGGCAAACACATGACAAAAATTACATTTCTAGGTGCAGGAAGTACTATTTTTGCAAAAAATGTTTTAGGAGATGCGATGACAGTTCCCGCATTACAGGATTTTGAATTTGCTTTATTTGATATTGATCATGAGAGATTAAAAGAATCAGAGACTATGCTGAAAAATATCAAGAAGAATCTGGGGTCTACAGTCAATATCGTCTCATATACAGATCGTAAAGAGTCGCTACGAAATGCAAAATATGTTATTAATGCTATTCAGGTCGGCGGTTATGATCCAAGTACAATTATTGACTTTGAAATCCCTAAGAAGTATGGTCTGCGCCAAACAATTGCAGATACAGTAGGTATAGGTGGAATTTTTAGGAGCTTACGAACAATCCCTGTCATGTTGGATTTTGCAAAAGACATGCAAGAAGTTTGTCCAGACGCATGGTTCTTAAATTATACAAATCCAATGGCTGCCTTGTCTGGAGCGATGCAAAGATACAGCGGGATAAAGACAGTAGGATTATGTCATAGTGTACAGGTTTGCGCAGATCACTTATTAAGAGATTTGGATATGTCGACAGATAATTTACAGTGGAAAATTGCCGGAATAAATCATATGGCATGGTTATTGGAGATTACTAGAAATGGAGAAGATCTGTATCCAGAAATCAAAAGAAGAGCGTTGGAGAAACAGAAGCGTACACATGATGATATGATTCGTTACGAGCTTATGCAACGATTTGGTTACTATGTGACAGAGTCTTCCGAACATAATGCCGAATACCATCCATATTTCATAAAAAACAGATACCCAGAATTAATAGAACGATTCAATATTCCTCTTGATGAGTATCCGCGTCGATGCATTAATCAAATAGAGGACTGGAAAAAGATGCGTGATGATCTATTAAATGACCAGAATTTAACGCATAGCCGATCACATGAGTATGGTTCCTATATCATGGAAGCAATGGAGACGAATGTCCCGTTCAAAATTGGTGGTAACGTATTAAATACTGGCGGGTTAATTAGTAATCTTCCTGAAAAAGCAGTTGTAGAGGTTCCATGTTTAGTTGATGCAAGTGGAGTAACTCCTACATACGTTGGAGAATTACCGGAACAATTAGCAGCTTTAAACCGAACAAATATTAACACACAGCTGCTTACGATTGAGGCTGCAATGACTAAGAAGAAAGAACATATATATCATGCAGCAATGTTGGATCCGCACACATCAGCAGAACTTTCAATCGATGATATTGTTGCATTATGTGATGATTTAATCGAAGCGCATGGAGATTGGTTACCTAAATATAAATGATTGAATATTAATAGGCATTATAAAAAGGCAGGGTGATAAAATCCTGCCTTTGAAATGTTAGAGCTCTATTTGGGGTCAGGAGAGCTCCAAATAATGGATAATAGCTCCAAATTTACTTGTGAACGCTCCGACTCTGACATATACGCTCCACTATGATTGTTGGATGCTCCGGCCTTGGCTATAAGAGCTCCACTTGATTTTTAGATGCTTCAACTCCAGTCACAAGCACTCCATCCATCCAAACAATCCTACAAATTTCAAAATATCTCGGGAAGTGTCAGGCGCTACTACAGAACCTTCAAAGGCTCCAACGCCAACTTCTCAATCACATAAGCAACTCCACTCTCATTATTGGTAAGAGTTACAAAATCAGCTGCTTCTTTAACTTCCGGAATAGCATTACCCATTGCTACACCACATCCTGCGTACTTGATCATCGATAAATCATTTCCATTATCACCGATGCTCATTACTTCCTCTTGCTTAATCCCAAGCTGTTCCGCTAATCTTTTTACTGCGTTTCCTTTGCTTGCTTCTGGATGAACGAATTCAAGGAAATATGGGGAACTTTGAACAATCGTATACTGTTCATTTAGGTGCTCAGGAAGTGCTTCTATCGTCTGATTTAAGTTAACAGGCTTATCAATAAACATGATTTTCGGAATAGATAAATCAGTCGGTACATCGCTCACCTGACGATAAGCTAAAGGGATTTTATTTAAATACGATTCTAGAACCGTATATTCACTAATATTCGCGTTTGGCGTATACAGGCCATTTACGTCAAAGAAATGCATTGGTGAATTCAATTCAACACTTATATCGTGCAGCTTTACCAAATCATCATGTCCTAGCGATAATTGAGCTACAACGTCGTTGGTGTGCGTATCTTGCACGAACGCACCATTATATGCAATAGCGAAATCGCCTTCTTCGTCAAGGTTAAGAGCTTCAATATAGTTTCGCATGCCGCCAATCGGGCGACCTGAGCAGAGTACAATTTTGATTCCTTGTCTTTTTGCTTCGTCTAAAGTCGATTTTACATCTTCAGGTACCTCGTGGTTGTCATTTAAAAGGGTCCCATCCATATCGATTGCAATTAATTTATACATATTTATTCTCCATTCTCCATCTGATAGCTCCATTATACGATATCAACGGTAATTTATCATGCTATAGTTTGAGATTGCTAGTCTATAACGTTCGGAAAGAATAAATGTAGTGAGCGAAACGAACGTTTCTCATGCGCAATCGAGCGACAGTCCAAAAGCACTACCCCCACACTCCCACTTCATGATAAAATATACGGAAAGCGCTACCATGAAAGAAGGTGATCCAAATGTCTGCCATTCAAAAGCGGGTTCTCTACACAATATCCATCGCTGTTTTCCTAACGAGCTTCACAGCTATGCTCTATTATGGCTACAAAACATTCTATATCCAAAGCGAATTTGCTAAGTCAAATAACTACACCTATCATTTCGCATTAATTGCTGAGGAATCGGAGAATGAGTATTGGCGTTTAATCGAGCAGGGGGCGAGGCAGGCTGCTGAAGAGAATGCTATTTTCCTAGAATATGTAGCACCAAAACGGGCGGATAATGAGCAGTTGCTTCGGCTGATGGACAGACTTATTGCTGCGAAGGTGGATGGGATTATTACACAAGGGGTAGAAGGTGAGCGTTTTGTTGACCTAGTACATAAGGCGGTAGAGCGAGGGATACCGGTAATAACGATTGATACTGACGTGAAAAGCAGTGAACGGAATGCATATGTTGGGACAGACAACTTCTATGCGGGGCAGCTTGCAGGACGGACAATTATTGAGAATACGACGGGGGAGCAGTATGTGGGGATTGTGACTGGAAGGCTGGATGCGATTAATCAGCAACAGCGGATCGAAGGGTTGAAGCAGGAAATCGCGTCCCATCCTCGTATCGAGATCGTTGCGTTAATGGAATCGAATATTACCCGGATTGGTGCGACCCAGGCTACATATGAGCTCTTGAAGAAGCATCCGGAGATTAATGCGTTAGTTGGCACGAGTTCCCTAGATGGGATTGGTATGGTAAAGGGGCTTGAAGAAATTGCTCCAAATAAAGAGGTGTATATTACTGCTTTTGATGTGCTGCCAAGGACGCTTGACCTGATTCGCAGCAATAAAATCGATGCGACAATTGCACAGTATCCGATAGAAATGGGCAGTAAATCGGTTGAGGTAATGATTGAACTGCAGGAGCAGGTGCTGTTAAATAAGGAAGTTTTTACAGAAACGAGAATACTGGAAAAAGACGATGTACAGCAGTCGAGCGGTGTTACGAGATGAGAACGATTCGTGGGAAACTAGTTGTCTACTTCTTTGTTTTTGTATTTCTATTTCAAATTACGGCAGTATCGATTTTTATTAGTTCTAATCAGTTAATGAAATCTTATAATGATAGCTTTGGAAGATTTTTATTATTGAATGCCATTTCACAAAAATCGTCTGAGCTCTATGAGCACACGATGAAAATTGTAACAGACCGGGATGCGGAAAATGAGGATGAATATTACGTTACGAGAAAAGCATTACAAGCAGAAAAGGAGCGGCTGGCCAATACCTTTACAAATGCGAATGAAATCGAAATTAAAAATTACCTCAATATTATCGAAACATTCATATATGAAACAGAGCTTACAGTTGGATTTGTTTTGAGGGATGACATTGAAAATTATACATCACATCTTGAGGAAACAAGAATTGCGTCTACCTATATCCAGGAGTCTGCCCTAGAAATACTAGATATGGAGTTAACCGATTATCAGTCGTTTTATCATGATTTGCAAGAGCGGAATGAGAGCTTCTTCCTGTTCATTATTTTCCTTTTCATTTCGACAATCCTGTTGGCGATTTTCTTTGCATTATGGTTTTCGAAAGGGATTACGAAGCCAATTGCTAAGTTATCCCATGCGGCACAGGAGGTTTCGAATGGTGACCTGCTTGGAAAGCAGATTGAAATTAAGTCAAATGATGAATTGAAATTGCTTGGAGATACGTTTAATAATATGCGGACAAGCATTCATGAGCTGGTGAGTGAAATCAAGGACCAGTCGGAGCTTGACCAACTATTGAAGGATATGGAATTGAAGCATTTGCAAAATCAAATCAACCCGCATTTCCTATTTAATACGCTAAACACTATCTCGAAAATGGCGTACTTAGAGGATGCGAAGACGACATCAGGATTAATTGATTCGGTTGCGATGCTGCTTCGTCACAGCTTGGGACAGATTGATAAGCTTGTACCACTAAAAGAAGAGGTCTCAATTGTGAAGGATTATTTTCATATTCAAAAAGTGCGTTTTTCTGAGAGGATTCAATTTAATCTTAAGATTGATGCATCCTGTTTGGATATCGAAATTCCACGTTTAACCTTGCAGCCACTAGTTGAAAATGCCTTTATCCATGGAATCGAAGAAAAGGAAGACGGTGGGACGATTATATTAGAAATCTATCAAACAGAACAAGAGGTCATTATCGAAGTGCAGGATGATGGCGTTGGAATGGAGCAGGAAAGGGTCGCAAGCTTATTATCTCTATCTACTAAAGAGGAAGCACATGTCGGCCATTCAACCGGAATTGGACTTACGAATGTCATCCGCCGGCTCCAGCTCCACTATCATCTGCAGGAAATAGTCGAAATTGAGTCTGCACCCAATGAAGGAACGACTATCCGCTTACGAATACCGAAAAGGAGGGATACCGATGCGAATCCTGTTAGCTGAAGATGAATTAATTGAGCGAAAAGCAATGCGAAAATTTATCGAGGAAAATTTTCCGGACATCGAGGTGGTTGCAGAAGCAGAAAATGGCAGGAAAGCAATTGAATTAGCTGCGAAAAAAAGCCCAGACGTTATGTTCATGGATATCAGGATGCCAGGAATCAATGGATTGGAGGCAATTGAAAAAATTAACACGGAAAATCCTGCAATCAAGTTTATCCTAGTATCCGCTTATGATTCCTTCGATTATGCAAAAGAAGCGATGCGTTTTGGTATCAAGGATTATATTTTAAAACCAGGGAGGAAGGAGGAAATCGTTAAGGCTATATTGCGTGTGCAAAAAGAAATCGAAGCAGAGAAAATGCAGCAGCAAGAAAGAATCCAAGCACTCGGCTTAAGGAATGAACGATTTATTACCGAGCTTATGCATGCGCCACTTCAGGAGTCGACTTTAATGATGCAAAAAGATTTATTCCCTAAAATACAAAGCGGCTGTTTTTTTGTCGTGAAGCATGGGGCAAAATTGGCAGTAGAAAATAGCCTGCAAAGCTTTGAAAAAGAAACAGACTCCCAATTTATTACTCATCAAGTTGAAGATATTATTGTAGTCTGTTTTCTAGCATCTACAATACTTCAGCGCTCAGATATATCGCAGGTTGCAAGAAGATTACAGCAAAAATTAGGGGATGCTGTCTATGTTGGCATTGGCTCACCAACGGCACTTTTTGTGGAGATGCCGAAATCCTATGAGGAAGCATATGAAGCATGTATGCAGCTTGCGGCAGATGGCAAGCGCCAGTACGGATTTTTGACTAAGGGGAAATTCCAGCAAAGTGACGAAGATGTCATCACCAGAATCGAAGCAATTGTTGAAAAAGGACAGCAGGAAGAGACAAGCCGATTGTTTCAAAAGTATCAGGACAAGCTCACATCAGCCGATAAAGAGGATTTGTATATACGGTTAAAAAATGGACTTATATCACGTAATATTGCCCCTCCAGCTATTTCCTTTTCTTCGATTAAAGCGAATCAAGATTGGTACACATACCTCCATTTATGCTCTAGCAAAATGAGGGAATATTATCAGTCGAAGTCGTTTATGGAGCAAGCGAAGAAATTTATTCATACACATTCTCAAGAGGCGATTACATTGGAAAATGCTGCGGCATCTGTGAATTTAAGTGCGAGTTATTTTTCTAATGTGTTTAAGCAAGAGTTTGGGATGAATTTTATCGAGTATTTGACAATGATTCGAATGCAGAAGGCAAAGGGATTGATTGAGGAAAATGTTTATTCATTAAAAGAAATCAGTTTCATGGTTGGCTATAAGGACCCGAATTATTTTAGTCGTGTATTTAAAAAATATTATAAGGAATCGCCGAAGCAGTTTCAGCAAGCAATCTTAAGAAAGTGAAGGAAAACGTAAAAAATTACAGGAGATACTGCGGATAAGTAGGTGTTAAGTCCTTTATAATGGATTATGAAAGCGGTATCAAACAAAAGGGGGAAGATGTAGTGAAGAAGAAAATATTTGGACTTTTTATATTCGTTGTACTAGCGCTATTTATCGCAGCTTGTAGTTCGGAGTCATCTGGAGATGCAGATGGGAAAACGGATGATGCAGGGAAGGATAATAGCGAAGGCGGTTCAGATTCAAAAGGGGAAGTGGAAATCTTCAGCTGGTGGACAGGTGCTGGGGAAGAGGATGGCCTACTCGCATTGATTGAATTATTCGAGGAGAAGAATCCAGATATTGCAATTGATAATGCAGCAGTATCAGGTGGTGCTGGAACAAACGCGAAAGCAGTTCTAGCGACAAGAATGCAAGGGAATGATCCACCGTCAACATTCCAGGTTCATGGTGGTGAAGAGCTGAATAAGAGCTGGGTTGCCGCGGATAAGATGGAGCCTTTGAACGATTTTTATGAAGAAAATGAATGGATGGATAAGTTCCCAGAGGAGTTAATTGATCTTGTAAGCAGTGACGGCAATATTTATTCGATACCAGTAAATATTCACCGAGGAAATGTTTTCTTCTATAATATTCAAGTGTTTGAGGATAATGGAATCGAGGTACCAACGACGATGGATGAATTCTTCGCTGCTGCTGATAAGTTACAGGAAGCGGGAACTATTCCAGTTGCTCTTGGGGATAAAGAGTCATGGACAGCGACACAAATTTTTGAAAATGTGTTATTAGGAAAATTAGGTCCGGATGATTATAAGAAGCTATTTGCTGGCGAAATTGGCTTTGATGATCCACGAGTTGCAGAAGCGGCAGAGCAATTCGGCAAAATCCTCGACTATGTAAATGAGGACCATGCTTCTCGTAACTGGCAGGATTCAGCACAGCTTGTTGCAAATGGCGAAGCAGCGATGCTGAACATGGGAGACTGGGCAAAAGGATATTTTGCTAATGACTTAGATTTGGAAACGAATGTAGACTTCGGTTACTTTGCATTCCCAGATACAGATGGTGAATTCCAAGTTATTACCGATACATTTGGCTTACCAAAAGGAGTCGATAATCCGGATGATGTGAAGGAGTTCCTAAAAGTGCTTGCTTCTGTAGAGGGCCAGGATGCATTTAATCCATTGAAAGGTTCTATCCCTGCACGAATCGATGCAGACCCGGAAAAATATGATCAGTACGGGAAGGATACAATGGAAGATTTCAAGAATTCGAGATTAGTGCCGAGCCTTGCACACGGTTCTGCAGCATCGGAAGGATTTTTAACGAAAGCGAATCAGGCAGTCAATATTTTCGTGACGCAACGAGACGTAGATAATTTCATTCAAGCATTGGTAAGTGCAGCACCAGAAATGTAGGGCTTTAGGAAATAGGCTGCCTCATGTCAGGCAGCCTATTCATATTATGGATGTACCTCAGATGGAGGGATTACGATGGCGAGTGACGTACAGTTAAAAACAAAACGAAAAATTTCCAAGGATCAGTGGACAGCAATTGCATTCCTGATTCCATCGATTATCTTAATTATCGTATTTGTATATGGATTTATTGGCTGGACAGGATATGTTTCCTTAAGTAATTATAATTCCCTTATTCCAGACTTTTCTTTTGCAGGATTGAAAAACTATCTTTACCTATTTCAGGATTTCCGTTTCCAAGCGGATTTACGAAACACACTATTTTTCACAATATTATTCATTGGCGCTGTCATTGTGATCGGCATGGGCCTAGCGATTTTAATTGATCAAAAGCTCAAAGGCGAAAGCATTTTCCGAAATATTTTCTTATTCCCGATGGCACTATCGTTTGTTGTAACAGGGGTCGTCTGGCAGTGGCTGTTAAATCCGTCAACAGGATTTAATCAGTTCTTAAGTGTTTTTGGCATTCAGCCGAAATGGTATACCGACACAAACATCCTTGCAGGCTTTGAATGGGGAAGCATCGAATTCGGCTTGCCAGTTGCAATTATTTCCGTAGTTATCGCAGCGGTTTGGCAGATGACTGGCTTCTCGTTAGCGATGTATTTAGCTGGACTCAGAGGAATTCCCGATGAATTAAGGGAAGCGGCTCGAATGGATGGAGCAACTGAATTTCAGGTGTACTGGAAGGTCGTACTTCCTATGCTCGCGCCGATTACGATAAGTGTCATCATTATTATGGCACATATTTCACTTAAAATATTTGATTTAATCTATGCGATGACAGGTTCCGGGGCAAACTTTGTTACCGACGTTCCCGGCGTGTATATGTTTGAAACGACGTTTAGAGGAAACTATTACGCAAACGGTGCTGCAATCGCGATTATTATGCTGCTCCTTGTTGCAGTATTTATTGTTCCATATTTATGGAGCAGTCGAAAGGGTGATCAATAATGGCGTCATTTCCAATTGGGAAGTTCATCAAATACTTTATTTTAATCTTATTTGCGGTCCTCTTCATCATGCCGATTTACGTCATTATTGTCACAAGTATTAAGCCGCTTGACGAGGTGTCGCTGGAAAATATGTGGGCATTACCATCGACAATCGATTTTAGCTCGTACTCAGAGGCATTTGCGAAACTCGCACCGAATTTTCTTAATAGCATTTATTTGGTCGTCCCAGCAACAATTTTATCTGCATTATTAGGGGCGATGAATGGCTATGTCTTGTCGAAATGGCGTTTCAGAGGGGCTAACACGCTGTTTCTCTTTATCTTATTTGGTATGTTTATTCCGTATCAAAGTATTCTAATCCCATTGATTCAGTTTTTACGTAATATTGAAATGTACAATACGATTCCAGGCTTAATTCTCGTTCATGTCGTTTACGGGTTGCCAATCACAACGTTGATGTTCCGGAATTTTTATGCAAATATCCCCGATGAAATGATTGAAGCAGCTAAAATAGATGGTGCGAATTTTCTCGCGATATTTAGGCATCTGATTGTTCCATTATCGATTACTGGTTTTGTTGTCGTCGCTATCTGGCAGTTTACGAACATATGGAATGAGTTTCTATTCGCCGTGACGATCACAACGTCCGATAACCAACCAATTATGGTAGCATTACAAAATCTATCCGGAAGCCAGATTGTCCAATGGAATGTGCAAATGGCAGGAGCCATGCTCGCAGCCTTGCCAACGATGCTTGTTTATATTTTCTTAGGGAAGTATTTTGTGAGGGGATTGTTGGCTGGGTCTGTGAAGGGCTAGGATTCTGTGGTGTGTGTGCTCTCCAGTAAATCTAGTCATTTAAAGTCCAAAATTGATAATAGTTTACTAGGAAGGGAAACTTGCAAATGTTTACAAGCTTTCCTTTCTAAAGAATATAAACATAAGGGGGCACGCATATGTTAATTGGTGGAATTGAAGCTGGCGGCACGAAGTTTGTATGTGCTGTAGGCGATGAATCAGGGGAAATATTCGATAAGGTAATTTTCCCGAATAAGGATCCAGATGATACACTTTCGGAAGCAAAGCAGTTTTTTGATAAATATTCGATTGAGGCGCTTGGGGTAGGTTCGTTTGGACCTGTTGATTTGGATAAACAGAGCGGTACCTATGGCCAGGTATTACATACTCCTAAGGTGAAGTGGCGGAATTTTCCTTTACTATCAAGGCTTCAGAATGAATATTCGATTCCAGTTTATTTGGATACGGATGTCAATGCAGCTTGTCTTGGTGAGTACAAATATGGCGCAGGTCGCAATGTGAATAGCTGCCTTTATATTACGGTGGGCACAGGAATTGGGGCAGGGCTCGTACAAAATGGAAAGCTATTCCAAGGTAAAAACCATTCAGAAATGGGACATATTTTTGTTCAGAAGCATGTGGATGATTCTTTTGCAGGAAGTTGTCCAAGTCACGGTGCTTGTATTGAGGGTCTCGTTTCCGGTCCGGCAATCGAACAGCGCTACGGGAAAAAGGGGATAGAGCTTATAGATAATAAAGCGGTATGGGAACTGGCAGCCTATTATCTAGCACAAGCAATTGTGAATTACTATGTGATTCTATCACCGGAGAAAATTATCCTCGGTGGCGGAGTGATGAAGCAGGAGAAGCTGTATCCGATGATCCGCGAGGAATTTACAAAGCAAATGAATGGCTATTTGAAGATTGACAATGTAGATGATTTAATTGTCGCCCCTGAGCTCGATGACGAACAGGGCGTGAAGGGTGCTATTTTATTGGCGGTGAATGATTAGCAATTTATTTACCCAAACTGCGGAAAGGATCCTATTAAATATCTGTTTAAAAGGATCCGACTCCGCCTATATTATCAAACGGTAGAAACTACAAATTCAGCTTCACCAGAAAGCTCATATTTATCTATAGTATGAGGCAAGATGAAATTACTTCCCTTTTTAATAGCAAAAGATTTTTCGTTAACCGTGATGACCGCATTTCCCGCAATTACACTTACTTGCAAGAAATCTTTATCTAACTCTAGTGAAACGTTTCCATTCAAATGCCAATGGTCAACGGTGAAGTACTTTTCCTCTACCAATCTCTTGAACTTTAAATCTCCGACTGTTCCCCTGCTTTGATTGAATGCAACAGCTTGGTATGGGACCGTTGTCACCATTTTCGCGCGCTCTAAATGTAATTCTCGATTAACACCATTAGCATCGGTCCGGTCATAATCGTAAACACGGTAGGTTATGTCGGAATTTTGCTGCGTTTCCAGAATTACAATTCCTTTGCCAATCGCATGAATCGTCCCACTTGGAACATAGAAAAAATCTCCAGCACTGACTTTGACTCGATTTAATAGAGTCCCCCATTCGCCATTGTCGATCAATTGTTCCAGCTCCGCGCGGGAATTGGCATGGTGACCTAAGATAATTTCTGCATCAGGCTCCGCGCTTAAGATGTACCAGCATTCCGTCTTACCGAATGGGATCGCTTCCATTTTTCGAGCAAATTCGTCATCTGGATGGACTTGAACGGACAAATCATCCACAGCATCTATTATTTTTATTAATAATGGATATTCCTCCTTGTTACCTGCTTCTTTATTAAAAAGTTCTCCATAATTCTGCCAAACATCAGCCAAGGTTTTCCCCTTTAAAGGTCCATTCATAATGACGCTTGGTCCATGTGGATGTGCTGAAATTACCCAAGCTTCCCCAGTCTTTTCAAATGGGATATCGTAGTTATATTCCTTCTTTAACTTTTGTCCACCCCAAATTCGTTCTTGGAAGACAGGTTGTAAAAAGATAGGTTCACTGTACATTTTACTCCTCCATTCCTTTTGACATTAAGTTATGTATAATACTATTCTATCACTTCTTACATAAAGGGAAAAGAGCCTAAATGCTATCATTCGACAAAACACGGGGAGTGACAGGCACTCTCTAAACGTCCTAATCGAGCGGCATACGCTTGGAATCGAGCGACGCACGTCCAAAAACGAGCGTCAATCATCGAAATCGAGCGACGCCCGTCCAAAATCGAGCGGCAGGCCCTTCAGCCGCCATTCTCTTGACAACGGCTCCACAAACCAATACTATAATTGTAATCGTTTACAATCAAAGGAAGGTGTTCAAAATTAGCCAACTATTAAATCAAGCAGCAATAGTCACTGGAGTAAGCCATCATAAAGGCATTGGCGCTGCAATTTGCCGAAAACTAGCATCAGAGGGTGTGAATATCTTTTTCACATATTGGCAGGCTGACCCAAATTGGCCGGTACAATTTCAGAAAGAATTAGTTGCGTTAGGGGTTCAATCCAAGTATTTGGAAATTGACTTATCTGATCCAGACTCCCCTATGAAAATACTAGATGCTGCAGAATCTCAATTAGGACAGCCGACAATATTAATAAATAATGCCGCACATTCGCTAAGTGATGGCTATATGAATCTAGATGCTAAGCTGCTAGACGATCATTATGCAGTAAATATGAGGGCAACGATTCTACTTAGCGTTGAATTTGCAAAACGATTCAAGAAATCAGATAAGGTTTCGGGCAGAATTATTAATTTGACATCTGGACAGGCGCAAGGCCCGATGATTGGAGAATTAGCCTATGTTGCTACAAAGGGTGCTATTTCTGCATTCACACTATCATTATCTGCAGAGCTCGCACCGCTCGGGATTACGGTTAATGCAGTGAATCCGGGACCGACTGATTCGGGATGGATGTCTGAGGAAATCAAGCAAGCGTTATTGCCGAGATTTTTAATGGGACGAATCGGTGTTCCAGATGATGCCGCACGACTCGTTGCATTTTTAGCAAGTAGTGAGGCTCAATGGATTACTGGACAAGTGATAAATTCAGAAGGTGGGTTTCTGAGAAGATAAGGTGCAGGGAGTGCTCCGAGAATGTCTCTGGCAGCTCTATTTTTAGGAAGAGAGCTCCATCCGAGGCATTGAGAGCTCCATATCTAGGGTGAGAGCTCCACTCAAGGCACTAAGCGCTCCACTCCAAGACCATTCGCACAACGACATCATTCGATAAAAAACAGGAAGTAACAGAGATTTATAAAACTGAATATTTTAATTGTATTGACAACAATTATATTTATCGTATAATAAAATAGAAAATGTAATCGTTTTCATATTTTCATAGAACAGGAAAATGAACACGATATGACAAAGGGGGCAATGAAATGAAGTTGTGGAGAAATGCACTGTGTAGTTTATTTTTAATTGCTTTGGCACTATTTTTAGTTGCATGTTCGAGTGATAGTCCATCATCAACAGAGGAAGATAAGAAGGATGATACAGACACGGCAGCAGAAGAGCAAGGTAGCACTTCAGATGAAGCGACAGATGAAGGGGAAGAGAAGGAGCAGGTTACAATCGTCTATGCACGTGGTGTGGATACTACTCCCGGGACGGACATGGTGATTGAAGCATTTGAGAAGAAATTTCCACATATTAAAATAGAATCTCGTGAAATGCCAGCAGATACAGGGCAATCTCATGATCAATATGTAACTGCCTTTAGTTCACAAAGTACGGAAATTGATGTGTTTAACGCAGATGTTATTTGGCCGGCGGAGTTTGCACAAGCAAACTATGCATTAGAGCTAGATCGTCTCATTGAACGAGACGGGATTGATATGGATGCATATTTCCCGGGCACAGTTGCTGCTGCTAATTTTAATGGGAAGCAGTGGGCAATGCCGCAATATACAGACGCAGGTGTGTTCTATTATCGGACAGATATTATAGAAGAGCCGCCAACGACATGGGACGAATTAATTGAACAGGCGAACGCCTTGAAAGGGCAAGAGGGCACAGAGTTTGGGTATATTATGCAGGCCGCACAGTATGAAGGGCTAATTACGAATGCGATTGAATTCATCGCTTCATATGGTGGACAAGTAATCGACGAAGAGAATAATGTCGTTGTTGACAGTCCTGAGACGGTGAAGGCAATTGAAAAAATGAAGGAAGTTGTTGGATCGGACTTCGTTCCAGGAAATATCCTTAATTTCCAAGAGATTGATACGGAAAATGCATTTATAGAAGGTAAATCTGTGTTTGCACGTAACTGGCCATATATGCAGTCTTCTTCCAATGATGAGGAAAAATCAAAAATTGCAGGAAAAGTTGCTATGACAACACTTCCAGCTGGGGATGCAGGGAATGCAGCTGCACTTGGTGGCTGGATGACGATGATTAATCGTTATTCTGAGCATCCAGAAGAAGCTTGGGAATTTGTTAAATTTATTTCTGGCGAAGAAGGGCAAAAAATCACTGCGGTAAACGGTGGACGTGCGCCAACATTGAAGGCACTTTATGATGATCAAGAAGTAAAAGATGCGAGTGAGTTATTCGCAAACCCAGATTTTATTGCTGTATTGGACAGTGCAGTATCACGACCAGTATCACCAATTTATCCGGAAGTTTCTGATATTATGCAAATTGAAATTTCAAAAGTACTGACTGGTGACCAATCAGCGCAAGAAGCAGCAACTAATATGCAAACGAAAATTGAAGCAGCAATGAATGAATAATTGGTTGAAACATAGTTTGTGAGGACAAGATGGGTGAGAACTCCCATCTTGTTTTTCCTTAAAAATATTTCCCAGTACATAAACGCAAGAGGGGTGTAAAGATGAAAAAGAAGAAGCGGGGATTTCAATTAAGCGAAAAACAGCTCGGATATGCAATGGTGCTGCCATCTCTTATTCTCGTATTTATTGTTGTTCTGTGGCCGGTTGCCCAATCTTTCTGGAATAGTATGTTTGATTATCGGTTAAATGATCCAGCTCGTTCGCAGTTAATGATGAATGCAAACATTGACCTCGAACGCTATGTTGATAATCATTTTTATATCGATAGACAGCTCGATGATTTGGCGACGATAACTGACAGTGAGGAAGCAAAGGAGACAATTGCGGAGATAAAGCATGGGGTTGAATCCTATCATGCAACCTTGATTAGCGACGAGGAGATTAAAGGCAAGGTAGAAAAAATTGATGAGCTTCTGATGAATTTTACCCCGATTACTGATTCCGAATTGAAGTATTCAGAAGTTGATAATGACTTCGCAGCCGATTATCGCGGGGCGCTCGAATCGTATCAGCAGAGCTTGTCGACAATCTCTGAATCTATTGATGATGAAGCAAACAGTATGAAATTCATGCAAACTGCAGACTTGCTCGGCGCAACAGGGAAAACGATCTTAAAATCTAACTTCATCGGTTTTGCCAATTACGGGAAGTACTTTAAGGATCAGCGTATGTGGCAATCAATCGGCAATACTGCATTTTTTACCGTAATATCTGTCGCACTTGAATTAGTAATCGGTTTGGCAATTGCCTTATTGATTAACCGTGCGTTTAAAGGCAGGGGAATTATCCGAGCATCGGTACTTATTCCTTGGGCAATACCTACAGCAGTTGCCGCGATGATGTGGGGATTCCTTTATGATGGGCAGTCAGGAATTGTCGGTCATTACTTAGAAGCATGGAATATCATACCGAATGCATCATGGTTATTGTCAACATCAGAAGGCTCGATGTTCTCGATTATTTTAGCGGACGTTTGGAAGACAACGCCATACATGGCACTCTTATTGTTAGCTGGATTACAAACAATCCCGCAATCCTTATATGAAGCATCAGATGTAGACGGTGCGAATAAATTTCAGCAGTTTTGGAGCATTACACTGCCACTTCTGAAATCATCGATTTTGGTTGCTTTATTATTTAGAACGTTAGATGCATTCCGTGTGTTCGACCTTATCTATGTATTGACAGGCGGGGGACCGGCAAATGCGACAGAATCGATTTCTGTGTACGCATATAAAACATTGTTCGCACAGCAAAATTTCGGCGAAGGTTCCGTTCTGTCTGTAATCGTATTCCTATGTGTCGCAATCATTAGTTTTATTTATGTAAAATTCATTGGTTCGGATTTATTCGCAGGTCGGACAAAATGAGGAGGATTACGAAATGAATAAACGAGCAGGTATCGGTTTCTACCTATTTTTAGTCTTATTCGTATTTTTAGTGATGTTCCCGTTTATCTGGGTGTTCCTAACATCAATTAAGCCGCAGAGTGAAATATTCTCGACTTTTAGATGGTTTACTACTAATCCATCGCTTGACTCGTACGAAGCTGCACTAACCAATCGCCCGTTATTGCGCTATATGCTAAATAGCTTCGTCGTTTCTGGTATAACAACGATTCTTTCTTTAGCATTTGCATCGCTCACAGCCTATGCGGTCACAAGATTGCCGATTAAAGGAAAAGGACTCATCCTTGGTATCGTCCTGGCATCATCGATGTTTCCGCAAATCGCAATTATTTCGCCGATGTTTAATTTAGTAACTGATCTTGGCCTGCGCAACAGCTATCTAGGACTGGTCATCCCATATATCACAATCAGTCTGCCATTATCAATCTGGATTTTATCGACATTCTTTCAAAAAATTCCATTTGAATTGGAAGAGTCGGCAAAACTCGATGGGGCAACACCGTTTCAAACGTTTCGAAAAATCATCTTCCCGCTTGCAGCACCAGGTGTATTTACAACTGGAATTCTAGTATTTATTGCAGCTTGGAATGAATATTTATTCGCCCTTACGATTAATAGTGATGATGTGTGGCGAACAGTCCCAGTTGGAATATCGATGTTCCAAAGTGAATTCTCCGTTCCATGGGGAGATATATCTGCTGCGACTGTGATTGTGACGATTCCAATTGTCGTGCTTGTATTGCTGTTCCAGAGGAGGATTGTGTCTGGGTTGACGTCTGGATCTGTGAAGGAGTAGTGTCATCGTGGTCAAGAAGCGGAGTAATATCGATTAGGAAAAAATGGAAATTTGAGGAAGCCTATGACTGTGCCAAAACGTGGAAAATGTTATATTTGCAGTAAAGGAAATGCAAAGTTTTCTAATGGAATAATTAGGAGCGATAAGTAATGATTCAGGTTGCGCTATTAAGTAGGTGGCATGTACATGCTGATGATTATGCTCGAGAAGCTAAAAATAATGAGCAAATCTCCATTCAACTTGTGTGGGATGAAGATCATGAACGCGGCGAAAAATGGGCAGATGAATTAGGTGTTCCATTTGAAGCAAACTTACAATCGGTTTTATCGAATCCAAATATCGATGCCGTTATTGTAGCAACACCTACTAACTTGCATAAAGAAATTATCATTGAAGCTGCAAAACAGAAAAAGCATATCTTTACTGAAAAGGTCTTGGCTTTTTCTCTCGAAGATTGTAAAGAGATTATTAGCACTGTCGAAGCATATAAAGTTGAGTTAATGGTGTCCTTGCCACGATTAACCGATAATAATTATTTATACGCGGAAAAGTCGATAAAAGATGGCTGGCTTGGCGATTTAACAATGATTCGCTGTCGAACGGCACATAATGGAGCAGTAGTAAGCAAAGAAAATCCCAGTGGCTGGTTGCCTGAGAGATTTTTTAATAAACAACAATCGGGTGGCGGGGCATTAATTGATCTCGGGGCACACCCAATCTATCTTACAAATCGTTTAGCAGGACCTGTACAGGCAATCTATGCACGTCTGCAATCCCAAACAAGTGTAGATGTGGATGATAGTAGTGCAGTTATGGTCGAGTACGAATCAGGAGCGCTCGGCATTATTGAAACAAGTTTCTTATCACACGGAAGCCAGTTTCAGCTAGAGTTATATGGGACGGAAGGAACGCTGCTAATTAACAAAGATCAAATTCAGCTAAAAAGTATTCATGTAGCAGATAATCAGTGGGTGACTCTAGAAGAACAGCTGCCGACTGTACCCATGCCGATGGAACAATGGGCTAATGCAATTAACACAGGAGTCAAGTCTTTTATTACGAAAGAAGATATAGTGAATTTAACATTGATTAATGAAGTGGCAGCTTTGTCGCATGAAGAGGGTCGTCGGATTGAAGTGAAAGAGATTGTTGGAGAGTTAAGTTAAAATCTGGCAAACTACCACTGGATAAATAGAAAATGAGATGGGAAAATTGGAAAAAGGATCTCATCTCTTTTTCATATAAATCATCCAACTCCAGTCACTAACCACACCATCAACCACTAGGACAAGGAACCTGTCCCCCTGTCCTAGCATAGCATATTCACGAGGTGATGAAAGTGGTTGAAGAAAGGGAGTTAAAGCATTATAAAAAAATCCATGATCAATTGTGGATTTCAAATTATGTTGTAAATGCAAGAATGAAAACCGAATATAAAGTAAAATCCTTACTTCATTACGAAGTATCTCCTATCCAAGAGATTAGTGTTGTTGAGACGAAGGGTTTTGGAAGATTGCTAGTACTTGACGGTGTACCACAGATTTCTACTGGTGAAGGATTTATCTATAATGAAATGATTAGTCATATTCCAATTATTACACATCCGAATCCTAAAAAAGTGGCAGCAATAGGTGGGGGCGACAGTGGTCAGGCAAGGGAGGCGATGAAATATGCCTCTATTGAAGAAATTACTGTAGTTGAACTTGATCCTCAAGTTACAAGCGTCTGCAGAACATGGTTAACACCAGACTCATATTACGATAAGGATAGTCGATTTCGTGTCGTACATCAAGATGGTATTGAGTGGATTAAAGAAAATCGGGAGTACGATGTATTAATTATCGATCGTCCAGATCCTGTTGGCCAAGCTAAAAATCTATTTAAATCTGAATTTTACAAAGACGTTTATGATGGACTTACCGATGATGGTATAGTGGTCTTTCAGTCGGGATCTCCATTTTATAATACTTCAACATTGCGGAAAACATATCGGTCTTTAAAAGAATTATTTCCAATTGTTCGTACGTATTTAATTACCATTCCACTCTTCCCTTCAGGTATTTGGAGTTTAATAATTGCTTCTAAGAAATATGACCCTCTCGATGCTGATTTATCAAGACTTCAGGATGAAGATACAAAATATATTAATAAAGAATTATTTCTTTCATCCTTTGCTTTGCCGAATTATGTAAAGGAAATTTTAGAATCATAACCAAGTGGCTGGGGCATAAGTGGTTTAACAAAAGTTTAATTTGATTGTTAGGAAGCTAAGCCGCTCCGGGGATATACTTCGCTTTCCACGGGCGGCTGTTGAGCCTCCTCCGTGCTATCGCACTACGTAGTCTCATCCAGGCCTTTTCTCCCGTAGGAGTATCTTCCCTACGCTAAATTAGTATATTCTTCGCTTCCATAGTTTAATGTTTTATTTTGTCTCAGCATTTTGTATTGAAATTTTTGCAACTCCATCCGAATTATACAGCTAGGTCCACTAAGCACTAACATCCTATTGGACCTAGCCTTATGTCCAGATGCTTCAGTTCTCTCCATGCCGTCACCAAACGAACAATCAGCTTTTCAATTGCTTCTCGATGGGTTTACAAATTTTTCTTGAAATTCTTTGATTGTTTCTGTAAATATTTTTATTATTTGAAAGCGATATTCTTTACGGATGGTTTTAGATATTTCAATTTGGATTGTATTAAAATTAGAACCATATCCTTGATAATCCTTTTTATCTCCTACTCGATGAAAGGAAATGGATGGATTACCAATAAATTTTCGATTAAAAATAAAGCTAATGTTTGGTAAAACTTCTTTTGTCTTCCTTGTTAATGTATCCTCGACCCAATCACTAATTTCTGGTGAACAGGATTCGCCTTTAACCGTTCCGATTTCTATCGCAAATGGACCATAATGTTCATCCTTCATTCCATGGAATGACAGGTGTAAAAATGGATGGTTGAGTTGATTTTGAATAGGCTTTAAAATATTTAGAAACTCCAATGTTTCCTTTAGTACATTTCGATGCTCCATAATCGCTTTGGCATTATCTTCATTCGGAATCCGGTTTAGATCAACAAGCTTTCTTGACACAGTACTAATAATACCTGCGCAACCGGTAGATTCCATGATCTCCTCTACAATTTGCTTTGTAAATATATCTGCTGCTGGTGGTGTGGCATGTAAGGCTTCGACAAGGGAGCACATATATCCATTGCCTAGATTATATTTTATATAGTCTCTTTGAATATATTTCATTGCCGCATCAGCTCCTTGTGTTACATATGCTGGTCCATCTATTACTCTATATTAACTAATGCAGAATAATGAAATGTTGCTTGATTTATTCATCTTTGTTTCATAAAAATCGTCAATCACCTAACGAACTGCTCCCATTCCAGATTCACTTTAAAATTCCACCGTATCAATCCTAGGAAGATTGTTGAGTACCAAATGAAATATCCAATTCGTTCAGCTAACATCCTGGAACATTAACACTTTTCCTATGTCTAATGTATATCACAGAAGCTTGTTCACTCGAACACTGATCTTCGAAAACAATAACCTAACAACATTTGTGTCTCTATTTGAATTACAGCATAAGATAAACTACTCATCAAACCTCCTGTGTCTAGAAGTCAATTTTTACATTACGAAATTAGATTTTAACCCTGCATATTCTAGGCTAAATTTACATTTTAGAAAATGGGCGGGAAATATGGAATAAACAAGGTAGAAAGTTTTGTAGATAGGCATATTATATAAAAGTTATGATTACTCCTGCATTAAATATGCACTTTCTTCTTAAAGCCTTAGGGAGTGCAGGAATATTATTAAATAAAGAAGTGAGATGGATCTTTTGTATTGGAGGTTTTTTTGTGGATTTGATGAAGGAGAGATTCTGGATTGAATCTGATAAAGAGTTAATGTTACAAATCCTAAAATTAAATAATGTTCCCGTTATTGAAGTAATGGATCCGAGAACATGTGTATATCCAATAGTAGGGCGTAGGTTCGGTAACCATAATGGAAAAGATATTTCTGTCATCCATCTAATGGAACAAACGCTTGAAAGTGAGCATGACTTTTATACAAAACTGTATTCCATTGACAAGGAATACAGACTATATGTAGATGGCCTGTCAATAAAAAAAATAGAACGAGCTGTTGCTCAGCAGGCAATATTTGAAGAAATTTCAATTCGAACAGCAGCCTATGGATGGGAGTGGGAAGAGGTTGATGGTGACCAAGTACCATTAGAATGGCATATGGTAGCAATTCGTGCCCTTTATGTTACAGGGTATACAAAAGGGTATGTAAAATTAGGCATTCTGGCAAATGAACGTGCGATCGTTGTAGATATAAATCCTGTAAGCATGGAAAATGTTGATGATACAGAGGAGCCAAAGATCCCATTTACGATTGGTGCGGATATTGAGTTTATGCTGAGCTGCGATCAAGAACTGCTTCCTGCCTCCACATTTTTTCCGATCGAAGGAGATATAGGCTGTGATGATCGGCAGATTGAAAAGGATAGTGGAGAATATGCTTTAGTGGAAATAAGACCGGAAAAGGCGGATTCACCTGATGAACTTCATCATCATATAAAACAGCTAATTGAAAAGGCATCAACAATGGTCCCATATCAAAATATTGAATTTCGTTCAGGAAGTATGCCATTTAATGGTTACCAATGTGGTGGGCATCTTCATTTTGGATTAGCCCCATCGTTATCTTTGTTACGAGCATTAGATCACTATCTTGCAATTCCGATTGCGATGATTGAGGAACCAAGAACGGCAAAGAAGAGAAGACGAACAACCCACGGGGGAATCGGACGTTTTCGTGTGAAGTCATATGGATTTGAATATATTTCCCTTAGTTCGATGATTCTGGAGTCAAAGCTTACCAAGTCAATTCTTTGTTTAGCCTATTTGGTAGCTCGGCATCATCATGAATTGCAAGCCGATTTCTTGTTTCATCCAAATATTCAACGCGCATATTATCATGCGAATATCCCTGTATTAAAAAAGCTATGGCAAGAAATAAAATCAAAACTTCTAGCGACCTCCAGTTACTTGAAGTTTAAGGAGGAAATCGATTATTTAATTGAGATGATTGAACATGGAAGGGAAATTGAAGAGTCCAGTGATATTCGTAAAAATTGGGACATCACCGTTCCAAATGCTTCCTATGATACAGGTCTTATTATTAACATTCCAAAGAAAATGAGGGAGAAGTTTCACTTAAAAGAAGGGGAGCAGACGTTTGTCAGTGCGGGTAAGAATATCTCTCCTGCAACGATTCATGCATATCCATTCGCATTTCGAAATGCGGATACGATTCAGCTGTCTAAATCGTTACGGTCAGAATTAAACCTTCCGAATAATTGGATTCCAAAACTAACAGCACGAGGTAGTGTAATTACATTAGGGCCGATTATCGGGATATTGGCGAAAAAACCGTTCGACAGGCAAACAACTTATTTTCAACATTTATTTAAACTTGCAAAGGAAAAGCAAATGTTCGTCTATGTTTTTGAGCCCTTGGATATTGACTGGGATAAACAAGTCATTCGGGGTACAACACTAGATGGCGAAGGGACGTTTCCATTTCCAGCTGTCATATATGATCGTTTTTTATTTCGTGGTAAAAAGAAACTTGGTTATAGTATTGACGAAATAAGAGTAAAGCTGCAAACCATCCACCACATTCCTTTTATCAATCCACCGGCATTATTCCAATTAACAGGTAATAAATGGTCAACATTCCAATTACTATCAAAAGAACATGAAGCATATTTACCGGAGACACGACTTCTAACGGGGGCGAATAACTTAATAGAAATGCTGAATCTCTATGGCGAAGTGTATTTAAAACCATTGGACGGCTCATTAAGTAAAGGGTTAATTCGAGTTATTCGGAAGCCTTCCGGGATTAGTCTTTATGAATTTAATTCCAGTACAGTGCAGGAGTTTAAACAGATGGATGATTTGATTTTATTCACCTCCTCTCTCATCCAAAAGACACCATATCTCGTCCAAGAAGGGATTAGAAGAAAAAGAATCGACGGTAAAAACATTGAGATTCGTGTCTATATGCAAAAAAGCCAAAAGAAAAACTGGCTCAGAACAGGGATGGTTACTCGTTTGACTAAAGAAGAAGTGATGAACGAAGAGTTTGAAGAGAATGTTCGATTGAGTAAGGTAATGGAAGTCTTGTATCCTAATGCAAATAAGCGTCGTTATCGGACAAATGAGTTGGCTAAAGCGGCAAAAGCAATCGTGCTGACAGTTGAACAAGAAATTGGAGAATTTGGTGAGATAGCTGTCGATCTTTGTATTGATCAATATGAGTCTATCAAACTATTAGAAGTAAATGCGAAACCTGATAATCTATTTTCCCAAATCAAAGCATATAAGTTGCGAACAATAGCGGCTAATCGTTTGCTTGATTATGCTGCATCGCTAACGGAATATCGTAACGAAGAAAGATGAAAAGGGAAGTGAACAAATGTGATACCAATACGATTGAGTACGATTCTAAAAGCAATCGGTGAGGATGAACTTCTGCAAGAGAGTAACGATCCGATGATTCACTACGTAATGAATGTATCGAAGCGATCCATTGATAATAATACGTTAGTGTTTCATATGGACGGTGAGAAAATTAATGGAAAGTACTGGAGGAAAAATAAGGCAATTATCCTCATTACAAATCGCCCTGATCGGTGTAAGAATCTTGGCGACTCTATCACGCTTATTACGTGCAATCATTTGGAAGATGTTTACTGGAAGTTTATCTCCTATTACCGGGGACTCTTTGATATCCCCGTAATCGGTGTAACTGGTACATGTGGGAAAACCACAACAAAAGAAATGATACGGCAAATACTAAAGAAAGATTTTCATGTAAAAGGAACATGGATGAGTATGAACTCCATGTCAGTAAATTTAAGATATTTAATGAAACTAGAAAAGGAAACAGAGGTAGCTGTTTATGAAATGCCTGTTGCATATCCAGGGTATCTAAAAGTTGCTTGTGATTACTTCAAGCCGCAAATACGAGTCCTGCTAAATATTGATGTCCATCACCTTACAGGATTTAATTCACCAGAAGATTATATGCTAGCTAAAGCAGAAATTATCTCTGGAATGGATCCAGACAAAGACGTGCTAATCCTAAATGCCGATGACGAAAACATTAGAAAAGTAGTAGACATCCGTCATTTAAAACGGGTAATTTACGTTGGAAAAAGTGAACATTGCCATTTTAGAGCAACGAATATTCATTACACAGAGGCTGGGATGAAGTTCGATCTGGTACATGAAGGAAAAACATATGAAGCTTTCGTACCGGGGTTTGGCGAACACAATGTATACAATGCACTTGCAGCAATAGCATCGGTATCCTTTGTCGGAGTGGATATAGGTCGGGCCATTGATGTGCTTTCATCCTTTAAACAGGTAAAAGAACATTTAGAAATTAAAAAAGGTGTCGATGGATGTACTGTTTTGGATGATACGTGGAACGCTGCGCCACTTTCAATGGAAACCGGGTTGAAAGTGTTAACAGCGCTCTCTAAGAATAAGAAGTCGATTGCCTTGCTCGGATATATGCCACAACTTGGGAAAGGAAAGTATGCATCCGAACAATATGAAAAAATGGGAAAGAAAGCGGCAAAGGCAAATCTAGATATGCTCGTTATCGTTGGAGAAAAGGCGAGAGAAATCGGAATGAGTGCGATTAACCTTGGGATGGCAGAAAGTAAAGTCTATTACTGTGAAACTGGCGATGAAGTGTTTGATGTAATTAGAAACCACTTATCGAACGATACGAATATACTGATGAAGATTACTTATCGTGTGATGAAGCGAGATAGCTTTCAAAGACTAAGGAAACAACTCATTCCAATCGATAAGGAATAGGACGGGGAGAGTATGGGTATGAAGAAGTCCACACAACTAAAGAATCTAATTAGGAGTAACCAGCTAGAAACAATTATGGAAGCACATAATGCATTATCAGCTAAGATAGTAGAAGAGACAGGTTTTAAAGGGATTTGGGCAAGTGGGTTATCAATATCTGCAGCCCTCGGTGTCCGTGATAACAATGAGGCTTCATGGACACAGATTTTAGAAGTGTTAGAGTTTATGAGCGATGCGACGACGATTCCTATTCTTCTCGATGGGGATACAGGATATGGGAATTTTAATAATGCGAGAAGACTTGTGCAAAAACTGGAACAACGTGATATTGCCGGTGTTTGTATTGAAGATAAATTATTTCCGAAAACGAATTCCTTTATTAGGGGTGAGGTGCAGCAATTAGCAGATATAGAGGAGTTCTCTGGAAAGATTAAAGCAATGAAGGATGTTCAAAAGGATGATGACTTTGTCGTAGTCTCCAGAGTCGAAGCATTAATTGCAGGGTGGGGAGTAAAGGAGGCACTCAAACGTGCAGAAGCCTATCGCCAAGCAGGAGCCGATGCGATTCTTATCCATAGCAAACAATCCGATAGTAATGAAATCGAAGCATTTATGAAGGAATGGGGAAATAGGCATCCAGTTGTTATCGTACCAACGAAATATTACAAAACGCCCACATCTCTTTTTCAAGAGTTAGGGGTTAGTCTTGTCATTTGGGCGAATCATAACTTACGTGCCTCCATCAAGGCGATGAAAGAAACATCAGGTAAGATTTATCAAGATCAAAGTCTATTGCATGTTGAACAGACGGTATCCCCATTAGAGGAAGTCTTTCACCTCCAAAACGAAGAAGAGTTAGGGCATGCGGAGACATTATACCTCCCTCAAAGCAGTAATAAAAATGGAACGATATTAGTAAGGAAACCGGAGGCATTAGCCATACAGGCGGAGCAACTGGAGCAGCTGAAAGCAAATGGAGTAAATAATATCGTAACAATCCCTGTACAGGAAAGCATAACTGGAGAGTTAGTTTCGCTATATCAGCATCGAGATAAACTAGGTGGAGATACGATTATTAGTTACAATGATATTTTCTATAAACCTTATATTTTAAAAGAACTGTTGCAAGATAAAAATGATATTACGATTGTCGTCGATGCAGATGGTCGAGGAGCAAATGGAAATCCAGTTATCACATCTGAAGCCCATTCCAAGTTATTGTTTAACAAAACAGTAAACTTACAATCTATGACAACTATTGGAAATCAGGCAAATGTCCATGGAGAGTTTATCGGCTTATGGAAGGTCTCGGAAAAAGGTGCAGCCATTATTAATAAGGCTTTAGAAGATTTAATGAACAGCGATCGGAAAAGCGAGCTAACGTTGGCGGATTTACTAAATCGTACGTTAGCATTACACCCAGTAGCTGTACACTACATTAAAAGTTCGTGGTTAGATAGGGAGACGTATGAGAAGGTTCAAGAAGCAGGTGATAATTAATAATGGAAACGTCACAATTCGGTGCAGTGTTAAAGGAATTGGGATTTGACTTTTATAGTGGAGTTCCTTGTTCTTATTTAAAAAGTCTCATTAACTTCTCCATTAATGAATGTGAATATGTCATGGCGAATAATGAAGGAGATGCGATTGCAATTGCTGCAGGGGCTTTTCTCGGTGGGAGAAAGGCCGTTGTGTTAATGCAAAATTCGGGACTGACAAATGCCATCTCACCTTTAACATCGCTCATTCATCCATTTAAGATTCCAATCTTAGGGTTTGTCAGCCTCCGCGGCGAGCCTGGTTTTCCAGATGAACCGCAACATGAACTAATGGGGCAGATCACTCCTAAATTACTAACGTCAATGCAAATCGAATGGGATTATTTATCCACTGACCTTGAAGAGGCAAAGCAACAGCTTCAGATTGCCAACAATTATATCGAGCAAAATAAAGCTTACTTCTTCGTAGTGAGAAAGGGAACATTCGATAGTATTGCATTGATTGAAAAACCGAAACAAAAAATACCGATTCAAAAGGAAAAGCGAGAAAAAGTGAAGGAGGATGAAGTTCCAAATAGATTTGAAGTATTAGCGCTAATTTCATCCTTAAGAGATGATGACACGGTATATTTAGCGACTACTGGAAAGACTGGCAGGGAGTTATATGAAGTGGAGGATGCCGCTAATAATTTCTATATGGTAGGTTCCATGGGATGTATCAGTTCGATAGGGTTAGGCTTGTCACTGACTAGAAAGGACAAATCGATTATTGCACTCGATGGTGACGGAGCATTGCTGATGCGGATGGGGAATTTAGCAACAAATGGTTATTATGCGCCTGAAAACCTTCTTCACATCCTGTTAGATAACCATACGCATGATTCAACCGGTGGGCAATTCACGGTATCTCCTAATGTGAACTTCGTTGATACAGCGTTTGCATGTGGATATGAGCAATCGATCTATGTTCATAATCTAAAAGAATTAGAGGAAGGGATACAAGAGTGGAAAGAAAATCCGAGATTAACATTTTTGTATGTAAAAATTGCAGAAGGATCGAAGAAGAACCTCGGACGCCCAAAGGTTAAACCGTTTGAAGTTAAAGAACGATTGCAGGTGTTCTTAAATGGTTAAGACAGCAGTCATTTTAGCAGCAGGCATGGGCGAGCGAATACGGGAGCGAACAGGAGATCATCCGAAGGGGTTTTTACTTTTAGATGGAAAACCACTTATTGAGCATTCAATCTTAAAATTGTTAGATGCAGGGATCGAGTCCATTATTATTGGGACTGGATATGAGAAAGAAGCTTACGAAGAATTGGCAGTGAAATATCCAGAAATTGAATGTGTTT
Source organism: Oceanobacillus chungangensis (assembly GCF_003369565.1). Taxonomy (GTDB): domain Bacteria; phylum Bacillota; class Bacilli; order Bacillales; family Amphibacillaceae; genus Oceanobacillus; species Oceanobacillus chungangensis. Next base: position 464,427 of record NZ_PIOD01000005.1, read on the forward strand.
ATAATGCCGATTATGAAACAACAGGAAGTATGTACACATTATACAAATTAAAGGATGTCATAAAGGAAGATTTTTTACTCCTGGAGTCTGACTTAATTTATGAAAAAGAGGCATTGAATATTGTAATCAGCCATCCTTGTGAAAATGTAATTTTAGCGAGTAAATTCACAAATTCAGGTGACGAGGTTTATATTGAGGCAGATGATAACCAATATCTCATCAATATGTCTAAAGATAAACAAGTCCTGAATCATGTTTCCAGTGAACTCGTTGGCATTACAAAGCTCGCTAATGCTACATTTCATAAGCTGTGCAGTTATCTGGAAAAGACTGTGAAGGATTTTCATAAGATGCATTATGAAGAGGCATTGGTTTCCATTGCAAAAGAGATCGCTATCTTCGTTCAACAGGAAAGTAATATTGTTTGGTGTGAAGTAGATATGGAGGAACATTGGCAGCGAGCGATCAACTTTATCTACCCACTTATAAAAGAGAAGGAAAATGTTGTACAGAAAGTAAACCGAAAAATTTTACTAAACCCAGGTCCCGCAACAACGACAGATACGGTAAAGTATGCCCAAATTGTAGAAGATATTTGTCCGCGAGAAGAAGCGTTTAGTGATGTAATGGAATTTGTCGCCGATGCGTTAACAGCTTTTGTTGCCAACCTTGAAGACTATACGACAGTCCTTTTTAGCGGATCTGGAACGGCTGCAGTTGAATCAATCTTAAGTTCTGTTATTCGTGACGATGCGCTCTTGATTATCAATAACGGGGCATATGGCGAGCGGATGTGTAAAATTGCTAGCGCATATGGATTAAAATTCTACAACTTCATCAGTCCAGCTGATCAAGCGATAAACTTAAGATTACTGGAAACATTTATTCAAAATAGCAAATTAAAAATCTCCCACATTGCCGTCGTACATTGTGAAACATCGACAGGTCTGCTAAATGATATCGAATCACTTGGGCAGTTATGCGAGAAGCATCACTTAAGCCTAATCGTTGACGCAATGAGCGCCTTCGCTGCAATTCCAATCGACATGAAGGAAATGAATATTAGCTATCTTGCAGCGAGTTCCAATAAAAACCTTCAAGGGATGGCTGGTGTATCTTTTGTTGTCGCGAATAAAGAGCAAGTGGAATCGTTAAAGAATGCAAGACGACGAAATGTATATTTGAACTTATATAACCAATACGCCCACTTTAAAGCAACGAAACAAATGCAATTTACTCCACCTGTTCAAACACTTTATGCCTTAAAACAAGCAATTATTGAAACGAAATGGGAAACAATTGAAGGCAGATATGAAAGATATTCGAAATCATGGGAGACGTTAATTGAGGGAATCACCCGTTTAGGAATGAAGCATTTGGTTGATAGAAAAAATCATTCAAAAATCATTACTTCGATTATTGAACCGTCACATCCTAACTATAATTTTTATGAAATGCATGATTTCTTTTATGAAAGAGGGATTACTATTTACCCTGGAAAGGTCGATAAACAAAAAACCTTCCGTGTAGCAAATATTGGCAATATCAGCTCGATTGATATGGAAAAATTCATTGACCTTCTAGAAGAATTTTTAAACGAACTGAAGGAGCCTAACGAAAGTGAAAAAATATAAAGTAGCTGTTGCGGTAATGGTAGTGAATGATGAAGGTCATATATTACTTGTGAAGACTAGAAGAGGCTGGGAATTTCCAGGCGGTTATATTGAAGAAAAGGAAGCAATCGAGCAAGCTGCAATCAGAGAAGTAAAAGAAGAGTCAGGAATTGAAATAAAACTGGAAACCTTTCTTGCAGTGGAACAGGATATAGAAAGATCAGTAATCGTATTTATATATAAAGGGAGAACCATTAATGGGGAACTGGCCACCTCCAGCGAAACGAAGGAAGTAGGTTACTTTACTTTTGAAAAAGCGGTCAGATTAATCACGATTGACCATTTTAAGAGAAGGCTTATTGAGGGACGGGGGGACAGAAACCTTGTCCCGGTGAGTATTATTAAGATGCGTGAGGGATAGAGGTATAGGGAAGAGGCTTATCACTTGCATATCAAGGTGATTAGCCTTTTTGGTTTGTGATGATGTGAGAGTTCTAATGTTTTGAGCGCTCGTGAAAAAGGATGAGAGCTCCAAAGCATGTTGTGTGCGCTCGTGAAATAGAATGAGAGCTCGAAAGCATGTTGTGTGCGCTCGTGAAAAAGGATGAGAGCTCCAAATCCTGTTTTGAGCGCTCGTGAAGTAGGATAAGAGCTCGAAAGCATTGTGTGCTCGTGAAATATGATGAGAGCTCCAAAGCATTATTTGAGCGCTCGTGAAATATGATGAGAGCTCCAAATCCTGTTTTGAGCGCTCGTAAAATAGAATGAGAGCTCCAACCCATGATCTAAGCGCTCAGGAATTTATATAAGAGCTCCACCTCATGCTTTAAGCGATCAAGAACCAGAATAAAGGCTCCCCCCACATACCTATTTTTCATAAAGTCTGGGGTTGCAGCACATCTCTAAATAATCTCCTTCACCGATATCGCCCCGGAAAAGCTGCTCACCCGGCAATCACTAATATCTTCTTCATTTAATAATCCTAGACTAATGGCCGCGTTGATTTTCTCGTCGTCTGGCTTCTTCTCAACATAAATTAATTCATCCATATTCAACTCTTCTAATCTCGTAACGGTCAGGTCGTCCACAAACTTCTCAACCTTCCGTATTTGCCGCTGCAACTTGAATTCACCATTCGTTACTTCTCCTTTTGTGTTGGCTCCAACTTGTTCGTCAAAATAGGCGTGAAATTGTTTCTTTAATTGACTCATCTCCGAATCGATTTCTTTCTTTAATTTACTCAGGTCATAGTATCTAGCAATCATTTCTGACGTAATTAGTGAAGCACCGCTCATAATATCCCTCCAAATAGCTTGATTAGTAGGTAAGAAAGTATAAAATATTTCTTACTACAAAATAGTTATCTAATAAATATTATGTTAGGCGGGATGGATTATTACTAGGAAATTAATTGTCACAGCTTCTTAATCGGATTGAAAAGAGGGTCAAGATTGCCCTTAATTTGGACCTAAACTATAAATATAGTATAATCTCCTTTGGCGTGTTTCCAAATTGCGCCTGATGAAATAGTTTAGGAGCTGACATGTTTTGAAAAGTATTTATGAGAAGAAATGGGCAGTCATTCTGATTGCCATTTTTTGTTCGGTATTATGGGGCAGCGCATTTCCTGTCCTTAAAATAAGTTATGAGGAGTTGCAAATGGCGCCTGACGATACGATTGCCAAAATGGTATTAGCAGGGATGCGTTTCCTCTTGGCTGGAATTATAATATTGGCAGGGCTTGTTATAACAAATCCGAAAAGACTGCTCGTAACCCGCAAGCAAATTCCTGTGTTAATTTTACTAGGGATCTTCCAAACGACCGTGCAATACTACTTCTTTTATAATGGACTCGCGAATGTTACAGGAATGCAAGGTGCAATCCTATCCTCTGCAGGAACATTTTTTGTTGTAATCTTAGCGCATTTCTTCTATAAAAATGATCGGTTGGATTGGAAAAAATCAATCGGTCTAATTGCCGGTTTCGCCGGAATAATCGTAGCGAATTGGGGGCAGGGACTCGAGCTAAGCTTCCAATTAGATGGGGAAGGTTTCATGATTCTCTCTGCTGTCGCAGCGGCCATCGCAACGATTATGGCAAAGGAGCTCGCTGTTGGAATTCACCCATTTACATTAACAGGCTGGCAGCTGTCGATCGGTGCGGCAGTAATGCTACTCATTGGCCTGCCACAACTTAGCGAAAATGCAATGAGCTTAACACCTCTAGGATGGGGGCTATTCATCTACTCCGCACTTCTATCAGCTGTCGCATTCGCACTCTGGTATTCTATATTGAAATATAACAAAGCAGGAGAAATAGCGATTTATAAATTTATCACCCCTGTATCTGGAGCTTTATTATCAGCGATGTTGATCCCGGGGGAAGCAATCAATGTTTATATTGTTGGTGCGATTGCATTGGTGGCTGTTGGGATTGTTGCGTTGAATTATCGTGGGGGAGAGAGGAAGAAGTAGAAGTGAGATGCTAGGACTTGATCTGCAGGAGCTCAAGGGCAGGTGAGTGGAGCTCTTATTAGTAGTGTTTGAGCGCATGTGCGGAGGGTCGGAGCTCTTAAATGTAATCTGGAGCTTTGGTGGGAAGGATTGGAGCTCTTAAATGCAAACTGGAGCGCACGTGGAAGGATTGGAGCTCTTAAAATAAAATCTGGAGCGCACGTGCTGGAATCCAGAGCATTTACACCAAATTTGGAGCGCTCACGCCGATCCTCCTAATCAATCTCCAAATAAAAAAGAAAGTATTCACTCTCATGAGGAGTTGAATGCTTTCTTAATTTTTAATAGAAGTATAAGAAAATGACCAGTAGTGATATTCTTCGAGGTTAATCAATTATGTGGAACAGGATAAGATAGTGAGGTGGATTTTAGAACATCCCCATTGTTTTTTGAATTCGATGTATGTCTACTCTGTTTGCCCAAGTGTCATTACGCACAAGTTCCTGGTTTGTCGATATAATACTAATTTCCTCTTTTATATCGCCGTACTCTTTTGCATTAGCCAATTTCATTCCATCAATTTCTGCCTTTAAATAATCTTGTCCAGTAAGAAGTGCTGAAAGAATCTGCTTGTGTTCATTTAATTGGGATTTATGCTCATCCAGTTTCTTAGAATGTTCATGAAGAATTTGCGAGTGTTCATCCAACTTTTGAGAATGCTCTCCCAATATTCGCGAGTGTTCATCCTGCTTTTCCATAATCCTCTCCAGCATCCCTATAATCTGATCTTCCTTTTCCAACTTGTTCACCTCCTTTTTGAGTCCATTATAGCATATATAAATTAAATGCAAATAAGCAAAAAACGTCTGAAAAAAAGGTTGAAATCTTATTTTAGCTGTCGAATACTTTGGATTATGCATAGGTTTCTTATTTAACGTACATTACCGACAGAGATAAATAAAATTCAATCAAGTTATTCACATAGAAATCAAATTTTAGCTTTTTGACCAAGTGATAGAGAAAGCTATACTTATATTTATGAAATATACTAAAAGAGGAGTAATTTAATGGCATGAAAAATCGAATGAAACCACTTGTATTGCAAAAGTATGAAGTGTTAGCGGCAAGAGTTGCCATAAACTCACCGAAACGGGCAGAGATTGATCGAGAATTAGCGAAGTATCATAGAGGCTATGCTGGTGAGTTGAGAGTTGATTATCATCTAAACTTTCTGGCGAGCATTGGAACCATTCTCCAGGATGTATGCTTAAATGTTAACGGGCAAACCGTTCAAATCGATAATATTGTGATTACAAAAAGGGCGATTTACTTAATAGAGGTCATAAATTATCATGGCACCGTTACATTCGACACGAACTTCAATCAATTTATCCGCAGTGACGGCGAAAGAGAAACTGGATTCAGCTACCCCATTACCCAGGTCGAACTTCAAATGTATAAACTTCAAAACTGGCTCCATTCCCATGGTTTTCAGGATATTCCGATTTATTATTTTATCGCGATAAGTGAACCAGCTACAATCATTAAGGTAGAAGGCGATAAGCATTTGATTGCAAACATCGTTGCCCATGGCGAAAATATCCCGAAGAAGATAATCGACAACGAAAAGCAGCTAGCAGTAAGTAAATCAATCTCTATACCACATCAGAAAATTGGACATGCACTCTTAAGAGAGAGTATCGATTATGACCGGAATATAATGGCAGTTCACGGACTAAAAATCAGTGATCTGCTCCCAGGCGTGCGATGTCTCAATTGCAGTCGGTTTAGGATGAATCGTGAACGGCGGAACTGGCACTGTCATAAATGCAAGCATATATCAAAAAATGCACATATTAAAACGATAAATGACCACTTCCTTCTTACAAATCCATGGACAACTAATAAGGAAATGATGCACCTCCTTCAAGTGGGTTCACGCCATGTCGTTAAAAATCTATTGAAACAAGCTAACTTAATCTATAACGTCAAAAAGAAAAAATGGACTAGGCGGATTTAGAGGCTCTCTCCGGTACTCAAAGTGCTCATGGATTAAATTGAAAGCTCCGACCTCGCGCCTAAGAGCTCAAGAAAAGCAAAGAGAGCTCCGCCCCCACACATGATGGCTCCACGAATCCATCCATCCATCAATCCTCCCACCACAAAAAAGGAAGAACCCCTGAGTGGGGTTCTTCCTCTATCAACTATAAGTCTATTTTAATAAAAACGTTTATAACTATCAAAATGTTTCTTCCAGTATGAATTACTTACACTAGTAATTTCAACGCCGTCAGATCCTGCGTGGATGAATTCGCCGTTACCTAAGTAGATTCCCATGTGGGAGATGCCTGCTTTGTATGTTCCTGAGAAGAATACTAGGTCTCCTGGTTGTGGTGAGTTTACATAGTATGAACGATCAAAGAATCCTGCTGATGATGTGCGGCTGATGTCCATGCCTGCTTGTTTGTATACGTAATAGATGAATCCGCTGCAATCAAATCCGCTTGGTGATGATCCGCCCCATACGTATTTTACACCGTTAAAGCTTTTCGCTGTACTGATTAGCTTGTCTACATTGTAGCTAACGTCAGTTTGCGGTGCTTTTGGTGTTTCTTTCGCTGGTGGTGTTGCAGGTGCATTTCCACCTTTGATGTTTAGTTTCTGTCCGATGTAGATTAAATCGGATTTCAAGTTGTTCCATTGTTTCAGGTTAGCAACGCTTACGCCGTACTGTGAACCGATGCGTGATAACGTGTCTCCAGATTTAACTGTGTAGACTGATCCGCCACCGTTATCTGCAGGAGCCTTTGCTGGTTCCTTTGGTTTAGAAGGTGTAGATGGTGCGCTGCTATTCCCTGTGTTACTCACCTTTAACACATTTCCAGGATAGATCAATGTAGTGTTTAATCCGTTCCATTTCATCAGGTTGGAAAGTGAAATTTTATGTTTTGAGGCGATACCGCTTAGTGTGTCACCAGCTTTTACTGTATATGTAGTTTGATTAGTAGTAGGTGTCGTTGTACCGGATTTTGGTGTTTTGTTTGAATTGCCAGGCTGTGCACCAGAATTCGTGCTAGTTTCCAAAACTTGATTCGGATAAATTACATCAGACGTCAATTTATTTAATGTTTTTAAGTTAGAAACAGATGTTTGATGTTTCTGTGCGATGGACCATAATGAATCCCCACTCTGTACCTTGTACGAGGCTGCTTCTGCTTGTTCCGCACCGAAAATTGCGGCTGCAATTGCGGCACTTGCAGTTACCGACATCATAACTTTCTTGTTGGCCAATGTAAAAATCCCCCTATATCGATTATCATATTTTCTACAATTCTTACAAATTACAATATATTATATCCTTTTCTGGTAAATTTTGATAGATTGATAAGTAATTTGTAATATATTTGTAATGTATCCAAAAATAGGAGGAAATGGATACTATACCCCGTTGAAATTATTGAAAAATCAAATAGATAGTAACTGCTGTAAATCAATAAAATCGGTACTATATACCTATGATAATTTAATTATTATCCTATTAATCCAGCGTTTTCAATCACCAAATTTTTTTACAAATTTACAAAGACTTACAAAATTCATCGTCACATTTATAAAGTATTATGATATAATTCGTTATTGTAATCTGAAATAGTAGTGAACGAGTTTATTTGTTTGTTGCTTTCAGAAGAATAACAATGAATCCGGAGGTTACACCATGGAAGAAACAATATCCTTGAAAGAGATATTCGAGGTGATTAAGAAGCGTCTCCTACTAATTTCAGCAATCACGCTTGGAGCCGCGATTATAGCTGCAGTCATCAGCTATTTTGTATTAACGCCAACATATGAGGCGAGCTCGCAGTTTATCGTTAATCAGGAGCGACAAGATCCAAATACACAATTAAATACAGGGAATATTCAAACAGACCTGCAATTAATCAATACTTATAATGTCATTATTAAAACACCCGCAATTTTAGATAAAGTTATCGAAGAATTAAGTCTTCCATATTCAGTTGGAGCACTAAGCTCAAAAATTGCAGTTTCCAGCGCAGAGAACTCTCAAGTCGTTACGATTACGGTAACAGATGAAGACCCTGCACAAGCAGTAAAAATTGCTAATACAACGGTAGGGGTTTTTCATGATGAAATACCAGAACTTATGAATGTTAATAATGTGAATATACTTACAGAGGCACAATTAAGTCCGAATCCAAAACCTGTTGCACCGAATCCAATATTAAACATTGCAATCGCAACTGTTCTTGGAATCATGGTTGGTGTTGGTCTAGCATTCTTGCTTGAATACTTAGATAATTCGATTACAACAGAAGATGATGTAGAGAAGAAACTTGGCTTACCTGTACTTGGAGTAATTTCAAGAGTAAGTGATGAAGATGTACGAGAAAATCAATTTACGTTCCAATCGAAACAAATGAGGAGGAGTGGGTTAGATGGCGCGCAAAGGAAAACAATCTAAAGGCAATACAACAAATAAATTCAGACATTTAATCGCACAGGTGAATCCGAAATCGCCTATCTCTGAGCAATATCGTACAGTTCGTACGAATATCCAATTCTCATCTGTAGATAATGAAATCAGATCATTGCTTATCTCTTCTTCAGGACCGGCAGAAGGAAAATCGACAACGGTTGCGAATCTTGCGGTTGTATATGCGCAAGCAGGAAAGAAAGTATTGCTGATTGATGCTGACTTAAGAAAACCGACCGTACATTATACGTTCCGCTTGGATAATTTACGGGGGTTGAGCAATATTCTTGTTGGTGAGCATACGATTGATGAAACGGTAAATCGCACAAACATAGAGAATCTTGATGTTATTTCATGTGGACCAATTCCGCCGAACCCTTCAGAATTATTAGCATCAAGGAAGATGGAAAGCTTTTTAAAAGAAGCACAACAGACTTATGATATTGTAATCTTTGATACACCACCAGTATTAGCTGTGACAGATGCGCAAATTTTAGCGAATATTGTGGATGGCTCTATTTTGGTCGTTCGCAGTAAGCATACTGATCTCGAAGCTGCGAAAAAAGCAAAAGAAGCGCTTGAGCCTGCCAAAGCCAAATTACTTGGTACTGTATTAAATGGACGTGAGAAATCTGCGTCTAATTATTATTACTACTATGGTACGAACTAAAAAGTAATAACCCCCTTGCAAAGATAGGATGTAGGGGGTTTTATCTTTGTAGTGCTAGTTCAAACGAATGAGCGAAACAATCGATTCTCTATTAAATACTACTTTTTACCGGTATTTTTTTTGTCGTAAAACGTCTAAAATTAAACAATGGATAATAATACACTATTATGCATGTGGATGAATGAAAAAATGCTAGTATTCTGTTATAATATGTTCTATTATCAGACATTACTCGTAGCGGACTACGAGTACAAATTATTAGAGAGGATGTATGTAGTATGATTGATATCCATTCGCATATTCTGCCTGGCATCGATGATGGAGCACAGACGGAAGAAGATAGCCTTGAGATGGCGAGAGAGGCCGTAGCACAGGGTATAACTACTATTATCGCAACCCCTCATCATAGAAACGGCAAGTATGATAATAAACGAAGTAGTATTATTCAAGATGTGAATATATTAAATGAGCTGTTGATAAGAGAAGATATCCCGCTAAACGTATTACCGGGTCAAGAAACGAGAATTAACGGGGATATGGTGGAGGATATTAATAATGGAGAGCTATTATCGCTAGACGATACGAAATATCTCTTTGTTGAATTTCCATCTGCACATGTGCCGCGTTATTCGAGCCAGATGCTATTTGATATTCAAGTGGCGGGCTATACGCCGATCATTGTTCATCCAGAAAGAAACCAAGAGTTAATCGAGCATCCAAATAAGCTGTATGAATTTGTGCGGAATGGTGCATTAACTCAAGTTACTGCAGCAAGTATTGTTGGGAAATTTGGGAAGAATATTAAGACTTTCTCCCAGCAATTAATCGAGGCAAACTTGACTCATTTTATTGCTTCGGATGCACACAATACAACCTCACGGGGATTTTGTATGCAAGAGGCATTACAAGAAGTGAAAAGTGAATTTGGAACGGATTATTTCTACATGTTTATGGAGAACGGTCAGCTTCTAATCGACAATCAAAATGTCAATCGGTTCGAACCTTCGTCCATCAGAAAGAAAAAGAAGAAGTTTTTAGGATTATTTTAGCCTTTAACCCTACTAGACATCAATTTCAAGCCGGAAGATATCTTCGCTTGATTGCATACCTTGTAGTGAATTCTTTTTGGTATTAGAATCCACTACAAGGAACAAAACGTACAGTTGGGGGCAGGTAGTATGATTCGTGTTCTGTTAGTTGACGATCAACGGTTGTTTCGTGAAGGTGTAAATGCGCTTATCGAGCAAATAGATGATATCGATGTGATTGGAATTGCGGAAAATGGGAAAGAAGCAATCCAACAAATAGAACAAGTACAACCAGACGTCGTTATCATGGATATTCACATGCCAGAAATGAATGGAATTGAGACAACAAGATAATTGAAAACGAACTATCCTAAGATAAAAGTGGTATTGCTAACAACCAATGCGGACGATGATTTTGTCATAAGTGGAATTATTACTGGTGCTGATGGATTGCTGCTAAAAAGTCTCTATGCAGATAAACTTATCAACTGTATTCGTGATGCTTATCTTGGTGAAATGGTGCTTTCGGGGGAGGTTTCTCGTATTCTTGCTAATCGAATACGGGAATTAACATTGGATAAAAAGCAAATACTTGCACTTCGGTTGGAGCGATCAGGGTATCAATATACGAATCGAGAATTAGATGTCATTTATTTATTAATGGAAGGTAACACAAATAATCAGATTGCTAACCATCTATTTTTAAGTGAAGGTACCGTGAAAAATTATATTAGTGAGATTTATAATAAGGTAAATATTCGCAATCGAGTGAATGCTGTTTCTTATTTTAAAGATTTAATTACAATAAGAGATAAGAAGTGACTTTATTTGTTTAAAGTCACTTATAATATGACTAGGTCTTTAGTAATATAATCATCATGGTTTAAAAGTGTTTGCAGAATATTTCTATCTACTACATGAAATTATCTTAGTGTTACATAATTTTTTATAAATACTAAACACCCAGAAAGGAGCACACAATTTGAGTTACCGAAGAAGGTTAACATTATTAATTTTACTAGATTCTCTGATTGTTAGTACAGCAATTTTCATTGCATCATGGATTGTCTATCCACAAGTAGATATTTTTCGTACAGATGCACTAGTCATAAGCGCAGTCGCACTATTAATCTTTCATCATATATTCGCCTTTGCTTACAAGCTGTACAACAAAGTATGGTCCTATGCAAGTGTCGGAGAATTGATTACTATTGTTAAAGCTGTAACATTATCGATTATCTCTGCTGGAATCATACAATACCTCGCAAATGGTTTCTCTCTGTATAGTCGTGCACTGCTTGTCACATGGCTACTTCATATTTTATTAATTGGTGGGTCACGTTTTATGTGGCGTATCTTCCGTGATCGTTATATTAAAAATCCTACAGATCAAGAACGCACCTTAATTGTCGGTGCAGGTTCAGCTGGAGCAATGATTGCTAGACAACTGCAAAATGATCATCATAATAATGAATTATTACCAGTAGCATTTGTTGACGATGATTTTACGAAACTAAAGATGCAATTATATAATCTTCCCGTTTTGGGTGAAGTGAAGGATATTCCACAAATCGTCGAAAAAATGAAAATAGACCATATTGTTATTGCAATCCCTTCATTACGCAATGGGGCATTAGAGAAGATTGTCACAGAATGTAATAAGACGAATGTGAAAGTGCAAATGATTCCTAAGATTGAGGATCTAATGACAGGGAAAGTATCGGTAAGCAATCTGAAGAATGTCGAGGTTGAGGATTTACTTGGACGTGAACCTGTAAAATTGGATATTGAAGCGATATCTGAATATGTAACAGGAAGTACAGTGATGGTAACCGGTGCAGGTGGATCAATTGGTTCGGAAATTTGTCGCCAACTGATGCGCTTTAAACCAAAGAAAATCTTACTCGTTGGACACGGGGAATACAGCATTTATTCGATTGATATGGAATTGAAACAAAAATATGGTGATACGGAAACGGAAATTGTCCCAATAATCGGCGATGTTCAAGACCGTAATCGCATGTTTTGGATAGTAGACAAGCATAATCCAGCGATTATATATCATGCAGCAGCACATAAGCATGTACCATTAATGGAATATAATCCACATGAAGCAGTTAAGAACAATATTATTGGTACGAGAAATGTGGCAGAAGCCGCAGATGCTTTTGGTGTGAAGACCTTTGTAATGGTATCAACCGATAAGGCGGTAAACCCTACGAATGTTATGGGAGCTACAAAACGCGTTGCGGAAATGGTTGTCCAAGATTTGTCGCAGCGTAGTAAGACAAAATTTGTTGCAGTTCGATTCGGTAACGTACTCGGTAGCCGAGGTAGTGTTATTCCGTTATTCAAAAAGCAAATTGAGAAGGGTGGGCCAGTTACGGTTACCCACCCTGACATGACGCGTTACTTTATGACAATTCCGGAAGCTTCTAGACTTGTAATCCAGGCAGGAACTCTTGCAAAAGGTGGAGAAATCTTTGTGCTTGATATGGGTGAACCTGTGAAAATTTCTGACCTTGCTAAGAATCTTATTAAACTATCAGGATATACTGAAGACGAAATTCCAATTGAATATAGTGGAATTCGGGCTGGTGAGAAGATGTTTGAAGAACTGTTGAATAAGAATGAAGTTCTTCCTGGTGAGGTTTATGAAAAGATTTATGTTGGACGAACGGTTGAGGTTGATTCAGAGATGATAATTAACTTGATTGATAGTTTTGAAAGGTATGACGCTATTGAATTGAAGGATGCACTAATGGCAATTGTTTATATGGAGAGAACACTTTTAGCGGTACATGAATCATAAGAATATTATTAAAATCAATCAAAGAATGCAAAAAAGTATTAATATTATTTGAAGCAATTTTGTATGGAAGGAAGTCTCAGAAAATGACAGATAGAATATTCCTCTCTTCACCACATATGAGTGATGAAGGCTTTGAACAGCAATATGTAAAAGAAGCTTTTGATACAAACTGGATTGCTCCTTTGGGGGAAAACGTTAATGGATTTGAAAGAGAATTAGCTGAAAAGGTAGGTTCGAAATCTGCTGCGGCTCTATCTTCTGGAACTGCTGCTATCCATTTGGCACTTAAAGCAGCTGGAGTTGGGGAAGGAGATATTGTTTTTTGTCCAACACTTACTTTCTCAGCAACTGCTAATCCAATAATCTATCAAAATGCAACTCCAGTTTTTATTGATAGTGATTATGAAACATGGAACATAAGTCCAGAAGCTCTTAAAAAAGCTTTTGAAAAGTATCCAAAGGTAAAAGCGATAATTGTCGTTCACTTATATGGACTGTCAGCAGATATGGATAAGATTCTGGAGATTTGCAGGGGACACAATGTAACTATTATAGAAGATGCTGCAGAATCTCTAGGTACATATTATAAGAACAAGCATACCGGAACATTTGGTGACTATGGTATATTCTCTTTTAACGGGAATAAGATTATCACCACTTCAGGTGGTGGAATGCTTGTTTCGGACAATGAGGAGAGAGTAGCAAAGACTCGTTTTTGGGCAACTCAATCCCGAGATCAAGCGAGACATTATCAGCATAGTGAATTAGGTTTTAACTATCGAATGAGTAATGTGGTTGCTGGGATTGGTAGAGGTCAGCTTAAGGTATTAGATCAAAGGGTTGCTAAGAAAAACTATATATTTGAATTTTATAAGCAAGAACTTAATCAGCTTGAAGGTATTGAATTCATGCCGAGTAATGAGTGGGATCAGCCTAATTACTGGTTAAGTTGTATGATACTGACTGGAGAGGTCAGACCTATTGATGTTATGGAAGCTCTTGAAAAAGAAAATATTGAGTCAAGACCCGTCTGGAAGCCGATGCATTTGCAACCGTTCTTTGAAAAGTATGATTTTATCGGTGAAGATGTAGCGGAAAAGTTGTTTGAGAATGGAGTTTGTTTGCCTTCAGATACGAAAATGACTGATGAGGGATTAATGAGAATTTGTAAGATTATTAGAAGGTTGTGGGATAACTAATGAAGAGTGCAAAAGGTGGTATCTATAGAAATTTTCTAAAAAGACCTATGGATTTTATACTATCCTTAATTGCTATTATTGTTTTGAGTCCAGTATTTTTAGTTGTTTCGATACTTGTAAAATCTAAATTAGGTAGTCCGGTACTCTTCAAGCAGCAAAGAGCTGGGTATAATGAGAAGATTTTTATGATGTATAAGTTTCGGACAATGACGGATGAGAGAGATGAGAATGGCGAACTACTTCCTGATAGTGCTAGATTGACAAAGTTTGGTAAATTCCTTCGTTCGACATCACTTGATGAACTACCTGAGCTTTTAAATATTTTAAAAGGTGATATGTCCATTGTTGGTCCCAGGCCCCTATTAGTACAGTACCTTTCTCTTTATAATAAACATCAAAAACGGCGACATGAAGTAAGACCAGGACTATCTGGTTTAGCACAGATTAGCGGGAGAAATGCAATTAGTTGGGAAGATAAATTTAATCTTGATATTGAGTACGTGGACAATGTAAGTTTTATCAGAGATTGGAAGATTATTTTATTAACCATTAAAAAGGTATTTGAGCGGGAAGGTATTAATTCGGAAACAGCTGCTACGATGGAAGCATTTAAGGGAAGCGAAAAGGAAGAATGAGAAAATGAAGAGCAAACTTTTAATTATAGGTGCTAGCGGTCACGGAAAAGTTGTTGCTGATATTGCGATGAAAATGAATAGGTGGCAATGCATTGTTTTTTTAGATGATGACGAGAGTATCGAAACATCGATAGGTATAGATGTGATTGGAACTTCAGATAAAGTCTATGAGTACTTAGAAGAGTATGAGATATTTGTCGGTATTGGTAATAATGCAACGAGGCAAAAGGTTTATGAGAGGCTGGTGACTCTTAATGCCGATATTCCAGTTTTAATTCACCCAAATGCTGTAGTTGGTGAAAAAGTGAAAATAGAAAATGGAACAGTTGTAATGGCAGGGGTCGTTATTAACAGCTGTACTAAAGTAGGTAAAGGTTGCATCATCAATACCGGCTCTTCCATCGATCATGATAACTATATTGAGGATTATGTTCATATTTCACCAGGTGCACATCTCGCAGGAGCAGTAAAAGTAGGAAACAGATCGTGGTTGGGGATTGGAAGCATAGTAAGTAATAACCTAAACATCTCCAGCGATTGTAAAATTGGTGCAGGGGCTGTTGTTATTAGTGATATAACTGAAGCTGGTACTTATATTGGTGTTCCAGTAAGGAGAATTTAAAGTATGAAGATTCTTGTATTAGCTAATTTTGGTATGGGTTTATATAACTTTAGAAGAGAATTGCTAAAAGAATTAATAGAACAAAACCATGAAGTTTATATCTCTTTACCAAATGATGAATATGTACCAAAGTTAGAGGAATTGGGATGTAAATTCATAGATACTCATTTAGATAGACGAGGAACAAATCCTTTTACAGATTTTAGGCTAACCCTCCAGTATGTAAAAATGCTGAGACACATCAAGCCAGATCTTGTTTTAACATACACAATCAAGCCTAATGTGTATGGGGGTATAGCTTGTGCAATAACAAAAACCCCGTATATAACAAATATAACTGGTCTAGGTACTTCTGTTGAAAATAAGGGTTTCATTCAAAAGGTTACACTGACACTTTATAGGTTAGGATTAGAAAAGTCATCATGTGTGTTTTTTCAAAATGAATCTAATAGAACATTTTTTACCGACAATAAAATTGTTAAGAGTAATTCTCGGTTAATCCCCGGATCAGGGGTAAATTTAGACCAGCATAAATATGAAGAATATCCTATACGAGATGAGCAGTTGAGATTCCTTTTCATTGGGCGAATTATGAAAGCAAAGGGAATAGAAGAACTGCTTGAAGCAGCTGTAATTATTAAAAAAGAATATCCAAATGTACAATTTGATTTAGTTGGTGGTATTGAAGAAATCTATAATGATAAATTAGAAGAGTTGGATAGTCTAGATATTATTAACTACCACGGAAAACAGGAAGAAGTTCATGCATTTATTAAAAAATCTCATGCAATAATATTACCATCTTATCATGAAGGTTTAGCTAATGTTTTACTAGAATCTGCATCATCAGGAAGACCGGTATTGGCTTCAAAAGTTCCTGGCTGTATCGAAACTTTTGATGAGGGTTTGACTGGTTTTGGTTTTGAAGCGAGAAGTGTTGAGGGTCTAGTTAAAGCAATAATTAAATTTATAAATCTGCCTTACAATCAGAAGATAGCAATGGGATTAGCTGGACGTAGAAAGATGGAGATTAAATTTGATAGAAATCTTGTAATTAATGCTTACTTACAAGAAATAAAAAAGGTTATGGACAAGGAGAATAATAATGAATTTATACGAGATGTTGGTTGATAAAAAAGAGAAAATTTCATTAGTAGGACTAGGTTATGTTGGTATGCCAATTGCTGTTGCATTCGCTAAGAAAGTTGATGTAATTGGATTTGATGTGAATAAACAAAAAATCGAACTATATCAGAATGGAATAGATCCTACAAAAGAAGTTGGGAATGAAGTAATCAAGAATACAACTGTTCAATTCACTTCAGATGAATCAATGCTTAAGGAAGCTAAATTTCATATTGTGGCAGTTCCTACACCGGTGAGAGATGATCATACACCTGATTTAACACCAGTAGAATCCGCAAGTCGCACTCTTGGTAGAAACTTAACAAAAGGTTCGATAGTTGTTTTTGAATCTACTGTATATCCTGGTGTAACTGAAGATATTTGTGTTCCGATTTTAGAAAAAGAATCTGGACTAAAGTGCGGAGTTGATTTTAAAGTTGGTTATTCCCCAGAAAGAATCAATCCCGGTGATAAAGTTCATCGACTTGAGACAATAATAAAGGTAGTATCCGGGCAAGATGATGATTCTTTAGATATTATTTCAAAAGTATACGAATTAGTTGTAGAAGCAGGTGTTTATAAAGCAGAAAATATTAGAGTTGCTGAAGCAGCAAAGGTAATTGAAAACTCTCAGCGTGATATTAATATTGCTTTTATGAATGAGCTATCCATTATTTTTAATAAGATGGGAATTGATACAAATGCTGTGCTCGAAGCAGCTGGAACGAAATGGAATTTCCTTAAATTCTCTCCTGGACTAGTAGGAGGGCATTGTATAGGGGTTGATCCATACTACCTAACATACAAAGCAGAGCAAATGGGTTACCATTCTCAAATTATTCTTTCAGGGAGAAAAATAAATGATGATATGGGAAAATATGTAGCTGAGAGTACTGTAAAGCAAATGATCAAAACAAATACACAAATAAATGGTGCAAAAGTAGCTCTCTTCGGCGTTACATTTAAAGAGAACACTCCAGATGTTCGAAATACTAAAGTAGTAGATGTAATAAATGAATTAGAAGAGTACGGTGTGAAAGTAAAGGTTGTTGATCCTACAGCAGACAAAGAGGATTTATGGCGTGAATATGGAATTAAGCTAAGTGAACTGGAAGATATAAAGGAAATTGATGCAGCTATCTTTGCTGTTCCGCACGACGAGTTCAAAGGAATTCAACTAGAGGATGTTAAAAAGATGTTTAAATCAGCAGAAAATAATAATTTTGATGCTATGAACGAAGTAGCTGCAACAATTGACTTTGAAAAAGTAACTGAAAGAAAAGATAGTGTATTGATAGATCTTAAAGGAATGTTTAATAGAAAAGAAGCAGAAGATACTGGTTTTGTATATTGGGGGTTATAATAATGGGATATGAAGATATTAAATTTCCAGTTGGAAGTAAATTCTTAGTTACTGGATCAGCAGGTTTTATTGGTTCCAATTTAGTAGAAGCTATACTAAAGCTAGGATATAAAGTTAGAGGCCTGGATAATCTTTCCACTGGAAAAAAGGAAAATGTTGAAGAGTTTATAGATAACCCTAACTATGAATTCATAGAAGGGGATATTCGTGATTTAGACACTTGTATAAAGGCTTGTGAAGGTGTCGATTACGTATTAAATCAAGCAGCGTGGGGGAGCGTTCCAAGAAGTATTGAAATGCCTTTATTTTATGAAGAGGTAAATATTAAAGGAACATTAAACATGATGGAAGCGGCGAGGAAAAATGGTGTGAAGAAATTCGTTTATGCATCAAGTTCATCTGTATATGGTGATGAACCAAATCTCCCTAAACAAGAAGGTAGGGAAGGTAATCTGTTATCACCTTATGCTCTTACAAAAAGGGTAGACGAGGAATATGGAAAATTATATACAAAATTATATGGTCTCGATACTTATGGGTTACGTTATTTCAATGTATTTGGTAGAAGACAAAACCCTGAGGGTGCCTATGCTGCAGTTATTCCAAAATTTATTAAGCAATTGCTTAATAATGAATCACCAACGATAAATGGTGATGGAAAACAGAGTAGAGATTTTACTTATATAGAAAATGTAATTGAGGCTAATCTAAAAGCTTGTAACTCATCCCATCAAGCTGCAGGGCAGGCCTATAATATAGCTTATGGCGGTAGAGAGTTTTTAATTGATATATATAATGAATTGGCAAACGCATTAGGAAAAGACATTGAGCCAATTTTTGGACCAGACCGGAAAGGTGATATTAAGCATAGTAATGCTGATATAAGTAAAGCAAAGGATTTGCTTGGATATGATCCAGATTGGAGTTTTGAACGGGGAATTGTAGCAGCAATTGATTGGTATAAGGAGAATTTGTAATGGCTAATGAAAAAAAAAAGCTTGTACTAATGATTCCTCAAATGAGACATGGAGGAGCAGAGAGGGTTGTATCTAGACTTTCATTTTTAATGAGTGATGCATATGATATTAGAATTGTTGTGTTTGATGATTCAATAATAACATATGAAGTAGGCTGTGAGATAATATCATTAAATGCTAAACCTGATCCAAGCAGCAACATAATAAAAAAAGTTTATAATACATTTAAACGAATATATTTATATAGTAAATATAAAAAAAATAATAATATCGAAACAACATATAGCTTTGGCGATACTGCGAATTTTGTTAATGTATTTTCATTAGGAAGAGATAAAAAGATAGTTTCTATAAGAGGTTTTAAAAGAATTAGGACAGGTAAAGGAAAAAAAGATAGGTTTATAATTAAACCACTTTTAAAAAAGATTTTTAATAAGTCTGATGCAATTGTTAGTGTTTCTGAGTTAATGTCTAAAACTATTATTAAGGAATATGATATTCCTTCTATTAAGGTTAATACCTCTTACAATGGTTATGATGTAGAAAATATACAAAAGCTTTCAAAGGAAGAAGTACCAAAAGAGTTTCTAAAAGATATTTCTCAGAATAGAGTTATTGTTACCGCTGGGACTTACCGTTCAGAAAAAGGTTACTGGCATTTACTAAAAGCCTTCGCTTTAGTATTAGGTAGAGAGAAAGATTTAAAACTAGTTATTTTAGGACAAGACTACCGTGGGAATAGAAAAAAAGTAGAAAAGCTGGCAAAGGAACTTAATATATCAGATAATATTATATATGGTGGTTATCAATCTAATCCATTTAAATACTTTTCTAAAAGCTCAATATATGTACTTTCCTCAACATTTGAAGGATTCCCTAATTCTATGGTTGAGGCTATGGCTTGCCACTTGCCTGTAGTAGCTTCAGATTGTAAAACAGGTCCCCGAGAGATCCTTGCTCCTAATACTAATATATACTCATCAACAGAAACAATTGAGATGGGCGAATTTGGAGTTTTAGTACAAAAAATGAATGAAGATGAGAATTATGAACCTAATATTATTGAAGAATGTGATAAAAATCTCGCTAAAGCCTTATTGATTTTATTGAAAGATGAAGATACTCGATTGAAGTATGCATCTAAATCTATTCAAAGAGTAAGTGATTTTGATTATTTACAATGGTCAAAACAGCAAAATGAAATAATTACTAACTAGATATCAGTTATCTTTAAAATGATTTAGAATTTTTAACTGAAATAAATACGGGGGATTATCGATGATTAAAATGATAATCAGAAAAATAAGGAATTATTTTTTTATAAAAGGAAATATAAATATCGGTTCCAATACTAGAATACTAACTAAAATTAGTAACTTTGGTTCTGAACCTTATCTGATCGAAATAGGAAGTAATTGTACAATTACATCAGGCGTTAAATTTATTACTCATGATGCTTCGGTAGCAGTAGTCCTAAAATATTTAAATAAAGATCGAATAATAGAGAATAAAAAGTTTGAAATTATGTCTAGGATAAAAGTTCATGACAACTGTATGATAGGTGTAAATAGTATCATTATGCCGGGTGTAAGTATAGGACCGAATAGTATTGTTGGTTCAGGATCTATTGTTACAAAGGATGTCCCGCAGGGGGTAGTAGTTGCAGGGAATCCTGCAAAGATTATTTGCTCAATTGATGAGTTTGTAGATAAGGTTAATTCTAAAATGACACTTATACCTATGGAAAGCAATCCTGAAAATCGAAAGCAAGCAATATTAAACATTCTAGATAGAATTGACGAGTCAAACATTAATTAAATTTGCTCTCAAAATAATATTTTTTCTTGGGTATATCGTATTTACTTTTTAGATGGCTAGTATTCTTTAAGTAATCAATTATCGAAAACTATCAATAGTAATAGATATTTATCTGTTGAAATTCAGTGAAAGAATATTGTAACAGAGTATAGGGAGAAAAATTATTTTCGGTAATCAGAACAAAGAATTCGAATCAAATTCTCTATAGAATTAAACGTGCTATTTTATCTTAATGGATTTCCGTAAAATACAGACTTGAATAATTTAAATTATCGGAATCTCCGTATTCTATAAATGGAACTTTGGAATTATATTTCTTATTCCATTGTACAATTAATAAGACACTCTAGAAGGATAGTGACTGGCGATTTAAAGAAAGTCACTATCTTTAACTTGTGCACTAGGTGAGCATTGAAAAATGCTAACTAAAGACTTTTAGCAATATATTATATTCATAACCTTAATAGACAATTGTTTTAACTATAGTATAAGATTGAAAATCAAGACTTAAGGTTTTATTATCAGTTTATGAATTTAAAAGTGGTTATAACATGCAATTCTTTTAATTTGCTATAGTGTAAGGATAACCTTATGTGTTATTTAAATTAGTTGTATTAAACTATAGGGCTAATAGCGCTTCCTATATTAATAATGTACATGTTTTTGTTATACAATAAAGTATATTTTGGGGTGGTAAAGGGTGAATATAAGCATTTTAATATCTTCATTGAATCGTGGTGGAGCCGAAAGAGTTGCTGCTGCATTAGCTAATGACTTTTACCAACGGGGAGATAACATTACAGTTATTTGTCTTGATAAAGCACCGCCGAGTTACTCATTAAATAAAAATATCCAGTTTTTATCTGTATTTCCAGGTGAAAACAAAAGAATTATTAGCATGGTAAAGAGGTTGTTCTTATTAAAAAAAAATTTAAGACAAACACAACCTGACGTAGTTCTTTGCTTTTCTATGAAAAATGTTTTTTATGCCCTCTTAGCTCGTCCGAGAAAATCGAGAGTAATTGGTTCAGAACGATCAAATCCATATTATGCAAATAAAAATATGTTAATTAAATTGATTGAAAAATTATTTCTTCCATTAGCAAATGGTTATATTTTCTTAACATCAGAGGGAAAGGAGTATTATTCTAGAGCATTACAAAGAAAAAGTACTGTAATACCTAATGGTTTATTTGCCGAGGATATTCCTAAAAAAACTGTACCTTTTGAAACTAGAAGAATGAATATAATTACTGCTGTTGGTCGGTTACATCCAGTAAAGGATCATGTAACAATGATAAAAGCCTTTAAATTATTTCAAGAAAAGCATTCAAATTACAAGTTAAAAATATACGGAGATGGAATCGAATCTAATAAGTTAAAAAAACTTGTACAGGATTTGGGTTTAAGTGAGAGTGTCACATTCGAAGGGATTGTTGATAATGTTGTAGAACATATTGCCGATTCTGGGATGTTCATTTTAACTAGTAAAAGTGAAAGCTGGGGGAATGCATTAATGGAAGCTTTATCTTGTGGAATCCCAAGTATATCTACTGATTGTGATTTTGGACCACGTGCGATGATAGAGAATGAAGTTAATGGTTTACTAGTTCCTGTGGGTGATGTAGAAGCTATTGCCAGGGCAATGGATAGGATAGCGGTAAATCAAGAATTTGCAAGAAATTTATCCGAAAATGCTTTGTTAATTCGAAAAAGTCACAGTTCAACAAAAATTGCTAATAGATACTATGAATTTATTAAAAAGATATCTACTGGTTTAGAAAGGTAACTAACATGTTAACAAATAATCAAGACTTATACCCTAAAAAAAAGAGAATAAACTACACAATACTTATTTTATTATTATCAATAATTAGTTCTAGTCTATGCATTTCTTTAATATTAATATTTGATAATACAAGACCTAGTATTTATAATCTAATTTGGATGTTGCCTCTTACCTTTGCGTTAATTTGTATAGCTATATTAAATCAGGGTCATGTACTATTCTACCGTATAAGTAGTCTATTAGTGATTTCTGTATATTTTATTAGAATGGTTATTTCCCCTCTAGTTATGTTTTTGGGGAATTATTCTACATTCGGATCAGGGTATTATCTATATGCATATCTAGATAATGCGATACTTTTAATGTGTTACGAGGCAATTGTTGTATTTACCTTTCTTATATATAAAATTTCTAATTTAAAGAATAGTAATAATCCAATAATACAAATTAACAATAAATCGAAGGTTCGACATAAAATAAAACTGCCAATTCTTTTTAAATTTATTGTTTTTGGTTTAATATCCTTTATAATCTTATTAATACTTTCTGATCCAACTTTACTGCGTTCAAATTTCCTGTTTTTAATTGGAACATCAGAAGATTGGCAAATTCAAGAAAATTATGCATCACTAAGTGGTGGTGGCTCTGGTACGCTAGGAATTTTGGTAACACTATTAAACACAGTGTTTTGGTTAGTTCAAGCACTTTTACCCCCAATAATAATGTTAAAAATAGTACAAATGAAAGTGCCATATTTTTACAAACTATTCCTGTCACTCCTTTTGTTAAGTGCTGTAATGCTTATATCAACTGAAACACGAGCACATTCAATTGAGGTTGCTCTAACATTGGTGATTATAATGATTGTTTTATATGGTAGACGTTTTACAAAATTTATTCCTCTTTTAATGATAACAATAGTATATATTACCATTTCTGGTCTTTTTGCAAAAAGCGGAATGGAATTTAGCTTTGAAGAATTGAGTAAAACATTAACAGCATACTTTAGTGGACCGCAAAATGTTGCAGTTGCTATTGGAGCAGCTAAAGATTATAGTTCGCTAGGTATTGCTATGATACCTGCAGACATTTTTATGAAAATACCGTATTTATCCAGTTTTTTTGAGCCAATGTTTAAGGAAACAACAAATACCATCTTTAATGTAGCATATGCTGCTATGGAAGGAAGATATATTGGTCAAATCATTCCAAGTGTTGGTCAAGGTTATGCGTATTTTGGTTTTCTTCTAGCACCAATAATCCCTTGTTTAGCTGTATGGATTGCAATATCATTTGAAAAAAGAGCAAGAGATACATCAAATATCGTGTTTAAATTCATTTTTTATATGGGGACTATAATGATGGCTAGAGTTACAGTTTTATCTAATATGCTTTCAGGGGTAAATTATTTATTTAATATAATTTTGACCTTATTAATTGCTTATATATCATTTAAGCTTATTAAGATGGATAAAGGGACTATACGAAATAAAAAATGGATATTGGAGTAATATTAAATGAGTAATAGTCGTACTATAAACACATTAAGAAACACTGTTTCCGGTATTATGGGGCAATTTTTAATCTATTTAACTACTTTTGTATATCGTACTATTTTTATTTATGTTTTAGGTAAAACATATTTAGGTATTTCAGGTTTATTTACTAACATTTTAATGTTACTATCGATTGTAGAATTGGGAATTGGCAGTGCAATAAATTTTAGTCTATATAAACCAATCGCCGAGGGAAATATACAAAAGATTAAAAGCTTAATGCATTTCTATAAAAGATTATATCGTATTATTGCTATTGCTGTAGCAGTATTAGGTCTTTCACTTTTGCCTTTTTTGGATTTCTTTATAGTAGGTAGTTTGGATATTTCAGAACCATTATCACTAATATATATACTATATCTACTCAATTCCTTAGTGTCATATATTAGTGCTCATAAGCAAGCATTGATAATGGCAGATCAAAAAGGTTATATAATAACAGTATATAGAAATGGTTTTCTTTTAGTCCGAGACGTACTATTAATTATATGGTTGTTAATATTTAATACATTTTTGCCAACCTTAATTATACAAGTAGTAACTACACTTTTAATCAATTTGTTTCTATCAAGAAAAGCCAATAAAATGTATCCATATCTTCGAGATAAGAATGTATTAAGTTTAGACCTAGATACAAAGAAAGATTTGACAATAAAAATAAAATCTATGTTTTTGTATAAAATAGGTGCGACTATTGTACATGGAACAGATAACATTTTAATATCAAAATTTATCGGAATCGGTTCGGTTGGGATGTATTCAAACTATTTATTAGTAATAAACTCTGCTAGAACGTTGATACAATATTTAATTACTGCTCTAACGCCTAGTGTGGGGAATAGTATTGCCTTAAGTGACAGAAAGACGGTATTTAGAATATATAACTCATTGTATTTTATTATATTTTGGATTTACTCTCTTTTTGCTACTTGCTTTTTTATATTGCTAAATCCTTTTATTACAATATGGATAGGTGAGGAGTACTTATTTTCACAATTAATAGTAGCGGCAATAGTATTGAATTTCTATCTATATGGGATTCACCAACATATGTTGATTTATAGAAATGCATTAGGTTTGTATCAGTACGCAAAATCCAAGCCTATATTTGAAGCAATAATAAATTTAGTTGCATCTATTTATTTATTAAAACAATTTGGTTTAGTAGGAGTAATACTAGGAACTACAATTAGTTATATTACAACAGGACTTTGGATAGAACCATATGTACTTTATAAACACTTTTTAAAAACAGGTAGTAAAGAGTATTGGATCAGATATATCATATATATAAGTATAACGATATTGAATATAACATTAATGTATTTTATAGCAGAATTTATTTTCGATGGTACATTACTTATGTTTATAGTACTAGCTATGCTATGTATAATAATTCCTAACATAATAATAGTATTGGTTTTCCATAACACTCCAGAATTTGTCGATTTTATAAAAAGAATAAAACATTTAGTAAATCAAATGTTAACAAAATTAAAAAGTAGAACATAAGGGGATAGAAAATGTTATTTAAAGCTATTAAAATGCTTTGGTATTTTATTGTCGGTAACATATGTGCATTATTTTTATATGA
This sequence comes from Oceanobacillus chungangensis, assembly GCF_003369565.1. Taxonomy (GTDB): domain Bacteria; phylum Bacillota; class Bacilli; order Bacillales; family Amphibacillaceae; genus Oceanobacillus; species Oceanobacillus chungangensis. The sequence goes on from NZ_PIOD01000005.1 coordinate 490,174, forward strand.
AAGCAAGTATATACAGGGAAGATATTTTGAAGGAAAGTATTTTGGAATTTATTCAAGAGGGTGGCAATGGGTAGTAAATGACTTTAAAGGACGAGTTTTCTTAGGGATAAATAAAGATATACGATTACCAATATCGATTGGTAATCGTATAAATAATTACAAAAATTTAAATTTTGATCCTAATGATTTACAAATATTTCAAGGAACTGGAAAGTACTTTCAAGCCCAAGATGCTAAGATCACTATTGGTCGAGGTTGTTATGTTGCAAATAATGTTGGATTTATAACTACAAATCATGACATTAAAGATCCAAGTAAACATGTGGAAGGTAAAGATATAATAATAGGAGAAAATTGTTGGATTGGTATGAATAGTGTAATTCTGCCTGGAGTTGTCCTAGGACCTAATACAACTGTTGGAGCTGGCTCTATAGTAACTAAGAGTTTTCCGGAAGGGTATTGTGTTATTGTTGGAAATCCAGCCAGAGTAATAAAAAAATTAAGTTAACATTGTTATGTCTTGGTTCTAGTGATAAAAAATTATACACTTTCTTGCAGAATTTATTGAGAGAGAACGAGTTAACTTGTATTACTGTTGTTTAAACTGATATTAATAAACTATCATATAAGTATGAAGAAATATATATGTTTATACTTAGTAATCACTGTATATAGTACAATAAATAAGAGGTCGATAAAGATTATGTGACTATACAGAGAGAAGTGTAACTGAATGAAATTAATAAAGAAATTAACTTGTATTGTAACCCTGTTAATATGTTTTTATTTTCTATTAATTTTAGGTAGAGAATTTTTAATTGTTAATGAAAAACCAAAGAAAGTGGATGCTATTATTGTATTAAGTGGAGAAATGGGAAGGTTAGAAAAAGCAGCAGAACTTTTTAGAGAAGGCTATGCAGAGTTTTTAATGCTTTCTAATTCGAGTGTATTAGGCACGACAATACAGGAAGCAACTGACCTTGGAATACCTTACAATAAAATAATTTCTGAAGAAGAAGCAACAAGTACATATACGAATGCTCTTTATACAAAAAAAGAAATGGAAAAAAATAATCTAAAATCGGCAATTGTCGTATCGTCAGATTTCCACATGAGAAGATCGAAATTAATTTTTGATAGATTATATAAAGGAACAGGTATTGAGCTTACTTATGTAGCCTCGCCCTCGATGGAAAGAACATGGTTAACAGAAGAAAGTGAGAGAAATCTTGTTTTTCGAGAATGGACGAAACTGATTGGCTATTGGTTGCATATGTATAAGTTTACTGAAGACTAAAGAGTGTGCTATCTTGATAATCTCTGCATGAAATTGAACCCTTTAAGACATAGCTAATTCACTTCCTGTACAATGAATGAGCCAATTGGTGCAAATTTACATATAGGAGATTTTATTGTGGTTAGGTATCGAGAAATATTAAATTCTCTTTCACAGGAATAAACACAAAGGGGGATAGCACCAATCAGTAGTCATTCCAGGAACACGATTAAGTGTATTTGTCGATATCAAATTGAGCCAGTTGTGCGGAGTTTTGAGCCACCGTTTGCCGGACTGGAGAGCTAGTGAGTGCGGGATAGAGCCACTTGGTTGTGAAGGGCAAAATAATAACCAGCCATTGGATTGGTACATTCCAATGGCTGGTTAATTTCTTTTTAATGATTACCGCCACTAAAATGTACCACCTGTGACATGTTTTTAACCACGGTGACAAAGAATGTACCGGTAAACGACAGGATGTTTACGACTTCACTTTCATATCTTTGGATAATTAATGAGCACACTTAATTCTGTGACATTTATAATACAGGAGGTATTTTTTTATGATTCATTATCGGTAGAATCTGGAGTTAAACTATGAAGGAATCAGTCTCAGAGGAATTGCTTCAAGCAAGTGACAGAGATTATTCGCCTTGCGGAGAAGAAGAATTAGTATGTCCGTTAGAGGATGAAATGACGAACAAGTGGATTGAGGGGTTCTTTTTCCAGAAAAGTCTATAGAGGCTTCTTGAAGACAGCCACTGAAATTCGATTATATTCATAAAGAATTGGCAAAACCAAACGTAGCACTTTCGCTTCGCCATAATGAGTACGAGGCAGAATGTCGTACTACCAATAAAAAGATTCCATACTCCTATCGTAGCTTTTTACGTCATTACAGTGCGTATGCAAATAAGTACAAAGCAACACTGCGAATAGGTAGGAAACCAGGAACAATTTTGGAAGTCGATTGGGAAGGTTCGACAGCCTTCATCATTGATAGAGATACTGGCGAGAAGTTAAAGGAGTATATTTTTGTTTCAACACTTCCCTCTAGTCAATTATTCTACACAGAGGCGACTTTATCAATGGATTTACAAGCATGGATTACTGCTCATAACCATGCATTTGAGTATTTTGGAGGAACTACACAGATTATTGTGCCTGACAATCTTAAAGCAACTGTAACAAAACAACAAAACATATACCTCACGTGAATTGGTATTAAACCCTACATATAGGAAAATGGCAGAGCATTACAATGCAGTAGTTATGCCTGAACAGTGCTTCATCATCGATAAATTGAACTAAGAAGTTTGGATGATAATTTCAATGACAAAAAGACCTACAGTCAAAACTCTTCTTGGAGTTTGAAAAGTAATTTTATCTTTTTAATAAAACGTTTTGACACATTAGAAATTTAAATTCTTAAGTTCCTGCCATATTCTAAAGATAAGAGTAGTTAATCTACTCTAAATTAAAAATGAGAGTCAAATATTTTATTTACTAAAACCCTACTCACACCCAATCCCATCTCCATCCCTATCCAAATGACTAGCATATCCCGGATCACCACTCCGAACAGGAGCTGCCCCTGCAGCCCTTGCCGCTGTACAATTTTCATAATATACATTCATGCTTGATGCAGCCTCGCTACTTGAACTTGATCCAGAGTCTGTGACACCACTAGTAGAACTACTATCACTTGGACGCACAGTATTCGCTTCTGCGCTTGCTAATTTTGCTTCCGTAGATTCCAAATTTGCTTCTAGACTAGACACTTCGTCTTTGAGATTGGTATTGGTTTCTGTCAAAGCAGCAATATCTACATTCAACGATTCCTTTTCTGTATTAAATGCAGTTTTTTCTTCCTCGAGTGATTCTATTTTACCTTCATATTCAGTAACCTTTGTAGTCATTTCTTCTATATCAGACTCAAGATTTGAAACTTCTTGGATGAGTTCCTGGTTTTCTGATTTTAACGTATCATTATCAGCCGCCAGACTTTCATTTTGTTCTACACTCTCAGCGAGTTGAGCTTCAAAACTTGTATCGTATAATATGGTTCCAAGTATGAGCACGACGAGGCCACCTATTAAAGTAAGATAAAAGATTTTCTTTGAAATCCTTCTTTCTTTGTCTTTTTCTTTTTTAATAAAGTGAAAAGTGAGATAGAAAAGTGAAAAAATAATAGCAATAAAGCCTAGCAATTCGATAAAAATCATTTGTCATTTCCCCCTTATTTTAAAACATGGTGGTACATTTCATATTTAACCGTTGATGCTCCTAAAGAAGTATCAATGGTAATTATATTTTTATAGAATACCAATCTCAGCATTAATTAATGTAGGGCGATTTTTTGATTTATTCAATTATGATAAGTTATTTACAAGAACAGAATTCCTATCTATAAGCGCTAATGTCCGCTGCATTTGTTTATTTAATATATAGCTAGAGACTCTCATTGGCACTTGGTTAAGATCTTTAAAAGTAATCATCGATTGAATATCAGGATTTGTATCGCTTTGATAGGCTTTTATGTAAAGTACATGATGATAGAATATCCAGCAGCAGTCATAGTCAGTAGTAGAATGTGTGGGGAAGGTATAGAGGTATCGGTCTGGATTTATTGGGAGCGGGATTTTTCGTCTATATCCAGACTAAGCACTTTCTCATTTGTACGAACCGCCTCTAGACAAGCATTAACTTGTTCTTATAAAATAAAAATCTTCCTTTGAGCGATAGGATATGATACCGCTTTCCTATGCAATGATCAAGTCAGCTCCATCAAAGGACAGCCGGAATTTATCACCAAGTTAGCCTTAGCTTATTACCTAAAGGTTTGTATTTCTTGCCAGCCTATATTGGGATAAAATGATCTTACCTCATTAATTGGAATTTTTGTATGAAAATGGTCTTGAAACTTTGAGAGTTACGTTTTTGGCGAATGAGTCTCAGGAGAAAGAAAAAGTAATCAGCTTAACAGAAGTGAAATTTGTTTAAGTATGGAATTGGGGCTTTGATGGGGAATCAAAGCCTCGTTTTTATTAGTGTTATTGATTGTCTGTATTTCTTGGGAAATACCTAAGGATACAGGGACAACTACCTCTCTCCTTTACTAATAGGAAGATATGGACAGAGAACTCATCCCTCTGTCCATATCTTAAACAAAAGCAACTTATTTTCTCAATTTCTAAGGATATTCTTCTTTCACCAATAGCTTCCCAAAGTCGTCTAAACTCCGGAGCCTCTTCCTAGCCTCCTTGGCCCAGCTCTTAACTGCTTCAATAGAAACTCCCTCTTGTTCAGCAATCTCTCTTAATGTCATGCCTTCAATAATATAAAAACGTACCCATTTCCATTGTTTTTCGGTCAGTAATTCTTTTACTTTCTGCCAAAGGTAAAAATCATTCGTGATATGCTCGGCGGGGTTACCCTCAGATGAAGCAGGGAGACTTGCCTTATGATACACATCGGATTCAAATGCGGCGTCTTCCTCTTTTGGCGCTAACTCTTCCATTTCTAGCCTTCTATTTTCTTTTCGAATAAGATCGATCAAGCGGTGGCGAATTGTGAAGTTGAAGTATGTGGAAAGTGGACCTTTATCTGGCTGATAGTTCTCGTAAGCATTCCACATTGCGACGATTCCTTCCTGATAAAATTCCTGATGGGGATCTCGGATGTTTAATTTGTGAAGGTGGTAATGAATTCTGCGCTCATTCTGCTCAAATATCTCTTCAAATGTAAACTTGTCTTTTACCATTAGCATGTCACTCCTCATTAGAAAATCTCTTCATTTTTATATTCGAAGCGGATTGTAGAAAGGGGGTGTGAGAAGTTGAAAATAAATTTAGAATCGACATAAAGTAAGCTAAAACGCAAATCATTCTATATTTAATCTAGGACATTTGTCCTGTTATGTAAAGAGCAATCTTTTGATGCATTTTTACTAAGTATAAAGAGGATACAGACAGGTGCATCGTCTGCCAATGGGTCATAGAACCTGTCCCTCCGTCCCTTTTAATGCATGCGGCTTCAATAATTATAAAATTACTTCTTTTTATTATTTACTTGAATGTCAAAATAATGAACCGATATATGTTAGGTGATATGTGCTAGTTCTTTTGACTTAATTACTCTTTGTGGAAGTGCTGTTAAATGTCAATGGCGATATTAAACCTTTTATTGAATTACTAGATATATACGTATAAAGATTGATTGAATTAAAGATAAAGGAAGGAGCTTATAAAATGACGATAGAAATTAATGAAAGAAACAGAATCATTACGAATTTATTGAACGGAACAAATGTATCGTTAAAGTCGATAATGCCGATTAATTATCAAATGAGTAAACCTCAATTATTAGGAAAGCAATTAGAACTTCAATTTGGAGTATTGATTGCAGTCACAGGAGATATAAAGGGTAGTTTAATTTTATCTGGTGATGCAAGTGTTTTTAGTTATATTGGGGAAGCAATGTTTGGCATGCCTTTAGAAGGAGAAATGCTTTCATCATTTAGTGGTGAATTGGGCAATATGCTTGCGGGTAGAATATCTACTACTATAGTAGAGAATGGCATTAAAACAGATATAACGGCTCCAACAATTTTTCAGGGGAACACTACATTATCAGGCTATGAGAAAGCCATTCAGATAACTGCAGAATTCGATAAAGTTGGTGGAATGGATATATACTTGCTGCTTTATTGATAATCGGAAGAACTATCGGATGGATGTAGATTATTATATTGAAGTTTTTTTAATGAAACTTAAAAAGGCAGTGGAAAAGATCTTATAAGTAAAAGCACAATCAACCTAATGGCATAAGTAGAAAGCCAGTCAAATGGATAGGGAGGAAGATTTACATGGGGGATAAAAAAAGGAAGACAAATTTGTTTAATTGGATAAGAAAAAGTATTTCAACAAAAGTATCTCTTGTTCTGTTTATAGCTATTGTAATTGTATTTTCTGCTACAGGGGGTCTAATCCATTCTTATACTAAATCATTATTAGTTGAAAATGTAGAAGAAACCCTATCAACAAAAAGTGTTGCAATTGCAGATCAAGTTAATAGTATGTTCGCAGAAAAAGGAACAATCGTGAGACAGATAGCAACAAACCAAGAAATAGTAAAGTACTTGAATACAGCAGGATCAAGGGAGGAAGCAACGACAAATTCCTATTATGATGGGGTTTTGAAATCACTTGATGAAATTGTTAAGTCAGATGATTCTATCGCAATGACTTGGGTTGCCAGCAATAAATCAAATTTTTTAATTGGAAGTAATAATGTTTTATCGGATTCCAGTTTTGATATAAAATCCAGACCGTGGTATGAACCAGCCTTAGTAGAAGATGATGTATATTTTACTGAGCCATATATGGATGAGGTATTCGGAAAGATTATTTTGAGTGTAATGAAACCAATTAAAATGGATGGAAATACGGTTGGTATCGTTGCGATTGACATATTTTTGGATGGATTACCGGAATTAATGCAATCATATAAGATGGGGGAGAGTGGGTATTCATTTTTAATCTCCAACGAAGGAACATTCCTGTATCATCCAAAAGATGAACTAATAATTGAACAAAAAATTCAATCGCTTTCTGGAGAAATCGGAAATATTGGTAAAAAAATGGTTAAGAGTGAAAAGGGACTTGAACTAACTCAAGTAAATGATGGACTGGAATATATCGGGTATTCACCAGTTACTACAACTGGTTGGTCAGTGGGTACATCTTTACCAGAGAAGGAAGCATTAGGCAGTTTAAGTACCTTTACGAAAATGATGATGATATACTTTGGAATCTCTTGCTTAATTCTTATTGTAATAGTAATCTTCCTGTTAAAGCGGATGTTAAGGGAAATTCCTCTTGTAACAAATATCATGAAGCAACTTGAATTGGGTGATTTAAGTCAGTTAAATTTACAAGCAAAATCAGAAGATGAAATTGGTCAATTGGTAACATCTACAAATCAAATGAATAATAGACTTCGAGATATTGTAAGCCAAATAAATACAGTTTCTGAAACAGTTAGCAGTCAAAGTGAGGAACTAACTCAATCTGCAAATGAAATAAAAGTTGGCACGGAACAAATTGCAACAACCATGCAGGAATTAGCATCTGGATCTGAGACTCAGGCAAATAGCGCAAGTGATTTAGCATCTGTAATGAGTTCCTTTACAATGAAAGTTCAAGAGGCAAATGAAAGTGGGGAACGCATAGGAGATAATACTAAGATTGTCTTAAGCATGACTAAAGATGGTTCAGAGTTGATGAATAAATCCATTCAACAAATGGGTAGAATTGATCAAATTGTACAAGATTCTGTACAAAAGGTGCAAGGTTTAGACAAACAGTCTCAAGAGATTTCTAATTTAGTAACGGTTATTAAAGATGTTGCTGACCAAACAAACCTTCTTTCGCTAAATGCTGCAATCGAAGCTGCAAGGGCTGGCGAACATGGAAAAGGATTTGCTGTTGTGGCTGATGAGGTCAGAAAACTTGCGGATCAAGTCTCTGTCTCAGTAACCAATATAACAGACATTGTTTCAAATATTCAAAAGGAAACAACCTTAGTAACAGGTTCATTGCAAGATGGATATAAAGAAGTTCAACTAGGAACGGCACAAATAGAAACTACAGGCGAAACTTTTGGGAATATAAGTGAAGCAGTAATAGAAACGGTAGAAAGCATTACTGCTATATCAGAAAACTTAGCGGATATTGCTGCCAGTGCACAGGAGATGAATGGATCAATAGAAGAGATTGCATCCATATCAGAAGAGTCTGCTGCAGGAGTTGAACAAACATCTGCCTCGTCTCAACAAACAAGCAGCATTATGGAAGAGGTAGCCGGAAGTTCGGAGCAACTTGCTAAATTAGCAGAAGAGTTGCATGGATTGGTTAGAGTTTTTAAATTGTAATTATTAAGTGGAAAAGGGACAGGTGCATTGACTGCCATTGAATTGAATGGGGGTGGATGGGGGCTGTTCCTTTGTTTATAGGTGTTAGTGAATTAACTCTCATAGTTTGTGTCCAATCATCATAAAAAGATAGAAGAGGAGATTAACTTTTGCATTAAGCTCCTATATTTAACATGGAAAATAAAAATATAACAGTATATAAAAAGCCATCCAGTATAGATAGATGGCTTTAGTCCTATTATTCTACTTCAGTTTCCATTAAATCTTGAGGGTATATGAGTGTATCAAATATCTCGCCATTGTCTGCATTTTTTACTAAAATAGTAACTTCATAATCATCAGGGTTAGCACCATCAAATAACTGATAAATCATGCCACTGAATGCCAGTGTTAATGCTGCCATTCCATCAAAGCTATTTTCAAAAGCCTCTTGATCCACGCTCATTGTAAACTCGGAAAATGATTTATTAGCAGTTACATCTTGGATAGAAACAAAATCCTCACTATTAACGAGTTCTTCCATCGTGCTATTCAATTCATCTCCAAGTTCCTTTATCATGTCTTTATGTTGTGATTTAGACATCTTATATGTTATAGATCCATCACTATTTTCTGTAACTTCTTTAATCCCGGATTCTTTAGCATCTGCAATCACCTGATCCAAATCTTCTCCTTCAAAGAAAGAAGCGGGAATTGTGACCTCAACATTTAGAAGACCTTTATCTACGTTAAGGGATTCTTCATCTTTCGAACTGTCATTACTATCTGTGGTTTCAATATGATCACCAGCTTTATCTTTGCTGGATGAGTCCTTCGTTTCTTCATTTCCACTACAAGCAGCTAATACAAATACGATACTTATTAAAATAAATAATAACTTTTTCACTATTATCCTCATATGAAATCTATTAATCCATCAAGGAATTCTATCATATTTGGGGATGATTTACTAAGTTGTTTTGTGACTATCTGACTAACTTCGGCTGATTATGGAGTTAGCTGTTGATTGGGCTAACTCAGAATTTTTATCTTGATTTATTGCGTTCTGTACTTTATTAGCTTTCTTTTATTGTTCAATATAAAAGTTATAAAACTTTTTTAAAAACGTTAAACATTATCGAAATCTGCCGATATAAATAATGTATCATCAATCCAGATGTGAGAAGATACAACGAAGTCTGAGGGATTCATCAAACATGAGTGAATCCAAAGATAGATTTCAAGTTCTTTCAGGAGAACTGCAAGTTAATTTGTTAATAGCTCTAAATCAGAGTTGTTATAGATGTGGGACACAAGGATGTGACCTGCAAAAAATATTTTTACATGGAGGTAAAGAAAACATGATTATTAATCATAATATTTCTGCTCTTAACGCACACCGCCAATTAGGAGCAAATCAAAACTCAGTACAAGGTTCGTTAGAAAAATTATCATCAGGCCTTCGTATTAACAAAGCATCAGATGATGCTGCAGGACTAGCAATCTCTGAAAAAATGCGTGGACAAATTCGTGGATTAGAACAAGCATCTACAAACGCACAGGATGGTATTTCTCTGATTCAAACGGCTGAAGGGGCATTAAACGAAACACATGCTATTTTACAACGTATGGGAGAATTATTTACACAAGCTGCCAACGAAACACTTACAACGGATGATAATGACAAAATTCAAGCTGAAATTACTGCTTTAACTGATCAAATTAACAGTATTGCTGACCAAACACAGTTTAATACAAAGAAATTGTTAAATGGTACAAGTACTATCACTTTTCAAGTTGGAGCTAACTCAGGTGAAACTATTGCATTAACTTTGAGTGATAACACGGCTGGTACTTTAGGAGTGAGTGGCTTAACGGCTTTAAATGGTACAAATGCCACAGCTGCAACTAACCTAACAGCAGTGCAAAATGCGATAAATACTGTTTCTACAAACCGTTCAAATCTCGGAGCAGTTCAAAACCGCTTAGAGCATACAATTAATAATTTAGGAACTTCAGCAGAAAACTTAACTGCTGCAGAATCACGTATCCGTGACGTTGATATGGCGAAAGAAATGATGGAATTCACTAAGAACAATATCCTTTCACAAGCAGCGCAATCAATGTTAGCTCAAGCAAACCAAATGCCTCAAGGCGTTTTACAATTGCTTCAATAAATTTTTAGAAAACTTAAAGGAGACCTTTCTGCTTTTAGTGTCTTCTTCTACTCTAGCATTTCACAAGGATAGGTCTTGCTAGTAAAATACAAACATGGAGGTTAGGAAAAATGATTATCAATCACAATATTTCTGCTCTTAACGCACACCGTCAATTAGGAGCAAACCAAAATTCAGTACAAGGTTCATTAGAAAAGTTATCATCAGGACTTCGAATCAACAAAGCATCAGACGATGCTGCTGGACTAGCAATCTCTGAAAAAATGCGTGGACAAATTCGTGGATTAGAACAAGCAACTACAAACGCACAGGATGGTATTTCTCTAATTCAAACAGCAGAAGGTGCATTGAACGAAACACATGCTATTCTACAACGTATGGGAGAATTATTTACACAAGCTGCCAACGAAACACTTACAACTGATGATAACGACAAAATTCAAGCTGAAATTACTGCTTTAACATCGCAAATTGATAGTATTGCGAATCAAACGCAATTTAACACAAAGAAATTGTTAGATGGAACCAATGCTTCTCTTGAACTTCAAGTTGGAGCTAACTCTGGTGAAACTATTACATTAGCTTTGAGTGATAATAAAGCTGCTACATTATTTTCAGGTACATTAACTACACTAGATGGTACAAATGGCACAGCTGCAGATAACTTAACAAAAGTACAAAATGCAATCAACACTGTTTCTGAAAACCGTTCAAATCTGGGAGCAGTTCAAAACCGCTTAGAGCATACTATTAACAACTTAGGAACTTCAGCAGAAAACTTAACTGCTGCAGAATCACGTATCCGTGACGTTGATATGGCGAAAGAAATGATGGAATTCACTAAGAACAATATCCTTTCACAAGCAGCGCAATCAATGTTAGCTCAAGCAAACCAAATGCCTCAAGGCGTTTTACAATTGCTTCAATAATTTTTTTGAATACTTGAAGGAGACCTTTCTGTTTCTAGTGTCTTCTTCTACTCTAGCATTTCACAAGGATAGGTCTTGCTAGTAAAATAAAAACATGGAGGTTAGGAAAATGATTATCAATCACAATATTTCTGCTCTTAACGCACATCGTCAATTAGGAGCAAACCAAAATTCAGTACAAGGTTCGTTAGAAAAATTATCATCAGGTCTTCGAATCAACAAAGCATCAGATGATGCTGCAGGACTAGCAATCTCTGAAAAAATGCGTGGACAAATTCGGGGATTAGAACAAGCATCTACAAACGCACAGGATGGTATTTCTCTAATTCAGACAGCTGAAGGCGCATTGAACGAAACGCATGCTATTTTGCAACGTATGGGAGAATTATATACACAAGCTGCCAACGAAACACTTACAACTGATGATAACAATAAAATCCAAGCTGAAATTACTGCACTAACAGCACAAATTGACAGTATTGGAGATCAAACACAATTTAACACGAAGAATTTGTTAGATGGAACAGTTGCAGATATTACACTGCAAGTTGGTGCTAATTCTGGTGAAACAATTACTTTAACATTATCCAATAATAAGATGGCTGGAATAGTATCGGGTGGTTCATTAGCAGCACTAGATGGTTCAAATGGCACGGCTACAGCTAACTTAACAAAAGTACAAAATGCAATAAATAAAGTTTCTGAAAATCGTTCAAATCTCGGAGCAGTTCAAAACCGCTTAGAGCACACTATCAATAATTTAGGAACATCAGCAGAAAACTTAACTGCTGCAGAATCACGTATCCGTGACGTTGATATGGCGAAAGAAATGATGGCATTCACTAAGAATAATATTCTTTCTCAAGCAGCTCAATCTATGTTAGCTCAAGCTAACCAGCAACCACAGGGTGTTTTACAATTATTACAATAATAATAAGGTTACGAATCACTATTCGATTCGTAACCTTTTATTTTGCAGGTAAGGAACCACTATGCTATGCAAAGTAGTTCCATCAAATATAATAATACAGCCTCCGTTTGTTCAAGAGAAAGTATTTTCACTGCAATAGTGCGACTAAGCTGACACCAAGACATTAGGAGACAGCTTTAGTCTTCTAAAAACTACCTAATAGTTTCATAATAACTGTTTAAACTAATATGCTTCCAATTGTTTATATATGCTCCGCCCTCTGTACAATTATATAACTCCAAACTTGGGTGTGCCTCTGCATAATTTTCAAACCATTTTCGATAAATTGTTAAATTTTTTGCAGTGGCAACTTCTCCGTTTTGATAATAATTCATTGTCCAATGGATTACGGCTGTTTCAGTAATACTCTTTTGGGCATGGGCATGGCTTGCATGACTTAGTCCATCTGTATAGGCTAGATCCTGCCCAACCAATGCAACATTGCTAGCTCCTAATATAATCATGAGGTCAAGGAGTGCAGTGGCAACAGAACCTCCTGTTTGGACTAATGGCTCATTTAATTTATGCGCCATTTCTTCTGCTTCTGTAAGACCATTCTGCCAGAGAATCCGTCTTGGACCTTTATGGAGTAGAACCGTATCATGAAAGGCCGAACTCAAATAAAACATTGGCGTTTCTGGTAAATTAATATCGGTTAATTGAGTATATGTTGTTATATTTGGATCAATAAGTATAAAGAAATGGGGAATAATCCCATTCTTGAGCAAAGGCTTAATCGCAGTAGCCACTGCACCCAATATGACTTTATCTTCATTATATATTTGCTTTAATAAGTTCATTTGCTTATCCAGTGAAGGTCCTGCAGAAATAAGAATCATCGGTTTTCCTTGATAGGTATTTCCCAGACTTCCAATGCCTTCATCACGTAATGCAATATTTTTCGCGAAATTTCCTCTGATATTCCCTATCTGGTTCTTGATAGAATTCTTTCTGAACTGGATATCCTCTACTATTTCCTTAACTTTTTCATAATGTGATGGCATCATATCTAATCCGCTTTTATGTATGCATAGATTCTCTAGAGAAATGGTAGTGAATACTTCTTTCTGCTGATTCAAGGGAAGGTTACTAAAGAGCTTGAGTACAACATTGCTATATACTTTTATCTCCGCGAATAAGGGGCTTTCCATGAACCAATGATAATAATCACTATTAAATTCAATGACTGTTATTTTTTTCTCAGGGATTGTTTCTGCAAGCTTTTTAATATGATAGCCTGCGCCAAGTCCAACAATGACAACTTTTTCATCATCGTTCAGACTTTCTAATGCATATTTACACCATGCATTTGCCTCGCGAAGTGGATCATATTTGCTATGAAAAATAATACTATTTTTATCATCGTCTACTTTAACAGTAGGTACGGTTCTTGTTTCGATAATAGATATATTCATCGTTTTATCTCCTTAGATTACTAGAATAGCAATCATCAAAATCAATAGTTACAATTAAAGTATAGCACAAATCTTCTATTGAAATATCACTCAAATAAACCGATACTATTAGTAGGTTAATCATTTCAAATCGCAAGTTGGAGGCAGGAAAATGCAATTAAAATATAAAAATGAATATTTCCAAATAGATAACAATGAATCTGCAATCAATATTATTATTGAAAGGGTAAATCAAATAGTTGAAGATCAAGCGGTTGTATTTAGTCATTTACTCATAGATGACATCGAAGTATACGAGAATCATGAAGAGTACATAAAGAAGCATCTGAATGAAATAGCTCTAGTAGAAATTATTACTAGAAGTGTGAAAGAAACAATTTGGGAGGCGATGAAGTCTATTAATTCCTATTTACAGCGTTCCATTCCAGCATTAACGGAGCTAGTTGATGAAGGTTATGAGGGTTTCTTTTCCAGAAAATCATGGGAAGGGCTGGCCCAATTGACAGAGGGAATGCAGTGGATTTTGAAGTTTATGATTATTGCAGAAAGAGCTCCACAGAAGCCTGCTAAATGGGATGAAATGGTAAAAGGCTTGAAGCAATGCGAAACGAGTTTTACACAGCTACTCGAAGCCTCTGAAGTCATGGATACAGTTCTCATCTCAGATATTCTGTCTTATGAAGTAACTCCTGCCTATGAAACTTTACGAGACGCATTAGTCTTATCGCTTAAAAATGAGGAGTATTTAAAAAATGTTAATTGATAATACATTGTTCTTAAGAGAAAGATTTCCTGAAATTCGAGAATACTTTCGTGAATATGAAAAAGAGATAGAATCTGAACGAATTACTGTATTAGATTCGAAAACAAGGGTCAAAACAATTCGCTATGAATCAGAAGATAATAAACATTTTATGGTTCATAGTATGTACGATCCTATGAAAGAAGCGGAGCGGATTATTTCATCTCACAAGGGAAAAATAACAGAGGACACTCATGTTTTTTTCTATGGAATTGGCATGGGCTATCATATTGAATTGTTTCATGAATTGTTTCCTGACAATAGTTACTCTTTATATGAGCCGATTTCTGAGATCTTTTTAGCGATGACTGAGGTGAGAAAACTGGAATACCTCGTTACAAAGAAAGCTCAAAATCTGTACATTGATACACATATAGCGATTTATAATGACTACTTAGAAGAGTTTTATACTAGTAATAAAAAAATTCATATCATCTATTTACCTAGTTATGAGAACTTAATAAAGGGTAAAATTATCAGTTTTAATCAAAGAGTGAAGGATGCTGTACAAAGTAGACGTATATCTTTAAGTACAAAAACAAGCTTTCAAAAATTATGGGTAATGAATAGCTTGCTTAATTTTAAGGAAGTACTAAACACTCCAAATATGCTGCGAGATATCGATCGTAAACAATTTGCTGGAAAACCCGCGGTTATTGTCTCAGCGGGTCCTTCACTTGCAGAGGATATAGAGCATCTTCGGTATATTAAGGACAATAATCTGGCCTATCTATTTGCGGTTGGGTCGGCAATTAATAGTTTAATTGAGTATGATGTATTTCCAGATGCGGTGTGTACATATGACCCTGGCTCGAATAATCATCAAGTATATAAAAAGATGATTGATAAGAAAATTGATACGATTCCAATGTTGTTTGGCTCGAGTGTTGGGTATGAGACAATAAAGAATTATGATGGACCAAAAGTTCACTTTATAACGTCACAGGATAGGACTTCGACTTATTTCCTGAAAGAACAGTTGGATGTAGAGCAAGACCTCATCATAGATTCGCCTTCAATTGCTGTGATGACTTTTCAAGTGTTAAATAAGCTCGGGGCTAGTCCAATTGTTTTTGCTGGGCAGAACTTAGGTTATTTGCATGATAGAAGATACTCAGAAGGTATCAATTATGACTTTATTAAATCTGAAGTTTCTGAGCAAGAAATGGAAAAAGCAATCACGACAAAAGATGTATATGGTAATGATATTAAGACCAACATAGGATTTAATAGTATGCGTGTTGGGCTTGAGAGCTTTGCCAAGTTGTATAATGGAAATTATATTAATACAACGAAGGGTGGGGCACTAATTGAAGGGGTACCTTTTAAACCGATTGAAAATGTAATTGAGGAGATATTGACCAAACCAATTGAAAAAATTAATTGGTGGAAGGCACAAAACGATTATGATTATAGCGTAATCGAAACACAAAGAGAGAGCCTAAAGAAAAGCAACAATCAATATCAAGATTTAATGAGACAACTAAAGAAAGTTATCCATTCTATTTCAAATCATACAAAATCACGAAGTAAATCGAATGTCAGTATATCATTAACTCAATTTGATGGCTTGTATAATAAGTTATTAGATAACTCTTACTATCAAAATTTCCTCTCATTTTATATTCGTGTTTACGTAGAGTTCTTGGGAAATGAAATTAGGCGGCTAAATCGAGAGCCAGATATGTTCGTGAAGGGTGAGGAAATTGTACGTCTGTTTAGTAACTTTATGAGGGAATGTGAGCAGGAAAGCTTAGAATTAGAGAAGTTGATTAGTTCTAGTCTTGAAGAGGTAATCAGTAAATAAGAATGAAGGGAATTTATTATTTTGGCAAAGGAAAATCATATCAATATCCCCGCACATTATAATATTTACACTGGTGAGAATACCAATCGTAATTTAGATATCTACTTTTCAGAACCTGAATATGGTGTGAATAAAGAAACGGGTTTATTATTGTTGATACCTGGATATGGTGCACATTCACAGTCAAATGTTTATAAGAAAATGCGATTAGAATTTGCGGATAAATATAATTTAATTGTGATACAGTGCGATTATTTTGGCAGTGAGTTTATGCAGACATCAAATAAAATAAATTTATCTTTTGATATTAATAATTACCGTAATTTGCTTTCGGAAGGTGATTTTAAAACTTTAAAGAATGGGTCGAAAAATTTTAATACGGTCATTGGCATATTATCAAAGTATTCCAGTATGCTACAAGCAACAGAGATATTAAATGAAAATAAACATCAGTTTAATGATATGGGCTTTATGCAAGCAATGGATTTATTAACTGCGTTATTTGCCGTTAAATTGATTTTAGATGATAATCAGCTTGTCTATGATGAAAATAAAGTAATCGCTTATGGTCATTCACACGGTGCTTATTTGGCTTACTTATGTAATAGATTGGCACCTAATGATTTTACATTCATAGTTGATAATTCTGCCTGGCTAAATCCTGTCTACTTAACTTCATCACGTTATTTAAATCAGACTTATGGAAAAATGGTTTTGCAAACACGTTTTGACTATTTTGCTAGGAAATTTGATTATGATAAGTGTATTCTGGATTTACATAAATTGTATGATGGGTTTCAAAATAAAGCTGTGATTTGGTCTTATCAGGGTGTAGCAGATAATTTAGTTGACTATAGGGAAAAGGAAAGATTTTGTAGTAGTATTGATAATGTTACTTTTCACCTCATCGATGAAGAAAAAGTGGATAATATAAAGTACTTTTCGGCCGGACACGGTTTGAATGCGGACTTTTTAAATCTTTTTGATTACACTATGAGAAATGTGGAATTGAATTTTATGCCTAAGATAAATTCAATCAATATTGTACCTACAACAATAGTGCATAGAAATATTAAATATATAGTGGATTTTCGCCAGGGACTTCCAGTGTTGAATATAGCTATAAATTGAATTCTTCTAGTGAACTTTTATAAGAAATTGCCTTATAAAGTAATCAACTCCTGTTTCTTAAATGATTACTGGGAGATAATTTTCAGTTTCACCTTATAAGATAAATATTATTATAGGCATGCTCAAATACCTATTGTATAAGAGCATGCTTATAAAAAATCGAAAACCATTTATTTCTCGAGTAAAATATGAATTTCAGATGGAAAGTTTGCTTCGTCAAATACTAATTGCAATTAATCTAAGATAGGGAGAAATTTATCATTGAAATACTACTCAGTTACTTGTGGAGTATTATTCCTTATTTTAGGTTTGTAAATCTAAATAAGTGTTCTAAAACCCCAATCATGCAAAAAACTTTAGCTGAACAGTTTCTTAAAATGTCTGGTAGATCATTTAATTGAGTAAACTCAATTAAAATTCGTGTTTCAGAGAATTCAGATCTCCTAACGTTATCAAAGTCAAGATCCTTTATAGATGTTAAGAAATATCCTGAACCTGTACCAATGTCAAAAAAGGATAATTGTGAGGTTTTCTTTATCTTTTAGACAATCAATTAAAAAGCTAGCTTTTGGTGGATAAATCCTATTTACTCTTTCATTATAACTTTGCTTGTCTTCTTCTGAATAATTTACTGAGGAGTATGCACAGGCGGTTTATGTAGATGAAATTACTTCATACTCTAACTTTTGCTGCTTCATATTATATAGACTCCTTTAATATAACTTCTATAGGACATTAAAATAGTGTCAAACTAATCGAACAGACTATTGTAATACCGATGTATTAATTTTCCCAAAATACAAAGAATCAACCCACTGGCCCTCAGTCCAGTGAGTTTCTTTCAAAGTTCCTTCTAGCTTGAAATTTAAATTTTGAAAGAATGCTTTCTTTTTATCATCTATCGAATAAATTTCTGCCCATAGTTTATGTAAATTTAACTCCTCATATCCATACTTCTCCATTACTTTGGCTGCATCAACTGCAAATATTTCATCAATGTATTTACCATCTTTACCGATATATATTGAGAAATCTGCATTTCTATTTATCCAGTCAATATAACATAGACCACATGCACCTATTAATTCACCAGTATCTAATGCTGTTATAGCAAACATTCTTGTGTTCGGATCGTTTAGAACATATTTCTCATACCATTGAAGTTGATTATCATAATTTAATTCCCTGTACTCTCTAAAAAATAATCGAAAATCGGGTTTATTCCGCCATTCTAATAAAGTTGATAAATCGCTTTTATCAATTGCTCTTAGACCAACAAATTCTCCAATCAACATACTTATTTGCCTCCAATATCATCTTTGAATATTACCTCTCCAATGTCTTTGTTTTTATTTACTGGCTTTCCGATAATTTGTTCTTTTTCGTATGGGAAGTAAGCATTTGGTGGAGCTGGTCTTAGGAATTCAATATCAAGCTCATTGATAATATCTCCAGCAGACATATCTCGTTTTAAATAAATTGCTCGACGTTGAATAATAGCAGTTTCCTGCTCATTTTTCTCAACAGTCTTGATTCCATTTCCAAGTGAAAATTCTAATTCTCTAGATCTCTCAACCATCTCTCGCCAACTATGCGGATTCATTGAAAAGGGGTGATCTGGCCCATTTCGATCATTGTCATCTGTAAAATGTTTTTCAATTACTCTTGCACCAAGTGCTAGCGCTCCTAATACAGTAGCGTGTCCTGGGGTATGATCTGATAGTCCGAGAATCATATTTGGATACATAGTAGCATATGTTTTTAGGACATTTAGGTTTATAAATTTAAAATTTTCAAGGCTACCAGTGTAATTAGTATTACATTGCATTAAAACTATTTGTTTATTATGCCTTAATATAGTCTTTACAGCTCTTTGAACATCGGGAAAGTCTGATGCACCAGTGGCTAGTAAGGTAGGTTTACCTTTTTGGGATACAAATTCTATGAAATCAGTCCAAGTTATATCGCCGGATCCAATTTTGTAAGCTGGTAAGAAATGATTAATCTGATCTACAGCTTCATAATCATATGGCGTTGTGAAAAAATCAATTTTTGCTTTCTGTGCCTCGTTAATCAGTTCTTTATTCCAATCTCTATTAAATTCAGAGACTTTAAAAACTTCATACACGCTTTTTCCCCAACTTGATTGATGACTACTTTGATTATCTAATTGCTTAAAACCCTTATCACTAACAATTTTATCTGCTTTAAAGTGCTGGAATTTTACTGCATTAGCTCCCGATTCTTTTGATAACCAAATTAATTCTTTGGCCCTCGATAGATCCCCATCATGGTTTGAAGCAATATCAGCAATAAAATATGCGGGGTCATTAATCGAAACCTTTGTAGATCCTATTTTAATTTGACTTTTGTAGTTCATAAAATGCACCTTCTTTATACTTTTTAACTAATTTTAGTATTACCTCTTCAGATGTGGGGATTGTATGATTTTTAAGATAGTAAGTTAGCTTGCCAATATTTAATCCTAAAGACTCTGCCCTAGTAATTTCTTTTTCATTTATCATTTCACCCTTGATGACTAAATCATTGTATCCTAAGTGTCGAGCAAAGGAATGAATAAATTCATATTTGGAAATTACATCGTAAGAAGCTATATTAAGTATTCCTGTGACTCTATAATCAATTAATTCTCTAAGAATTTCAGCAAAACTGTATATATCAATACTTGATGTATAATAATTATCGAAACCAGTAATCGTTTGATTAGTCTCTAATGACTTTACTATCCACTCTATAAAGGTTGGTTGATTGAGTTTATTTCTGAACCCTAAAATATTTGTGCGTATAACAAGGCTATTTTCATAATTTAGAGCGAATATTTCGCCAGCGTATTTGGTACGTGCGTACTCGTTTAATAATCTAACTTGATCCAACTCATTATGTTGTTTGATATTATCGTTCGTATAATAATGATCTGTTGATATTTGGATATAATAGCTGTTCACATTCTTGCAGGCTAAAGCGATAAATGCAGGAATACGAGCATTTATAATATATGCCTCACCTGGATTTTTTTCACAATATTTTAGATTAACTATTGCAGCACAATTAACAACTACATCTGGTTTTTCCTGTTCAATAATTTTTATTATCTGTTCACCTTCAAATAGTAGATCGAGTTCATAATCACTCTTATTTCTAGCTACAGTTATGATATTTAGTTTTTCTTTAGTAAAGTGAGTAAATAATGCTTTTCCAAGCATTCCATTTGCTCCAACTAGTAAAATTTTCATAAATTATCCCTTAATTCTTTTTGAACAATATGTTTGTTAATATCTATTAAATGTGGCTGATTTTGCATTTCTTCAATAATGTCATTCAATGTAAATAAAGGATTAACAGGATAAAGTTCTTTGATAAGAGTAGAAATAAGTTCGAAATCTTCTTCGGTATCTACAGTCAATCTGTACTTACTAGTATCTGGCTTAGAAACGAACTGCCCTATGCTGTAAAGATTAGGATTCAAATAAAAGTAGGGTGTAACATGTTCCTTTTCATAATCCTCACTTGCTTTTAAGTAAGCAGCTTCTAAATTATCCATTGAAAAGACTTCGGTGTCCATTCCCCTTGGAAATGATCTGATCTGTGTATTAGAAACATAATCATAATTATTATCTAAATAGAATTTAATGATCTTATCAATAACTTTAGGATCAATAAGGGGGCAGTCAGATGTCATCCGAACGATAATGTCAGCATGATGCTTTTTGGCTGTCTGGTAATATCTTTCTAATACGTCTTCTTCCGAACCTTGATAAATAGTGATGTTTAAATCTCTACATAAATCAACAATCGGTTGTTCTGTACCATTATTAGTGGTTGCAACAATAATTTGATCTAGTCGTTTAGACCTCTTCACTCTCTCAAGTTGATATTCAAGTAATGTAGTACCATTTACTGTTTTCATTACCTTGCCAGGTAATCTAGTTGAAGTCATTCTGGCCTGTATTATACCTATGACCTTCATTAAATCCCACCTCAAAATTTTATAGTGATTTATCAATTAGGGAAAGCTTATTACATGGTGTCAGTAAGATTTCTTAGTTGTTCAACAGATAACCAATCATCATTAGTATTACTTTCATAACTAAATCCGTCCTCTAACTCTCTTCCACCATGCCCAAACTCAGATTTCCACCATGGAAACTCTGGCTGGATAATATAGTAATCACCCATATCTAAAGTCCTTCTTGCATCATCCACTGTAATCATCGCTTCATGTAATTTCTCGCCAGGTCTAATCCCGATGAATTCCATTTGACATTCTGGAGCAATTGCTTCTGCAAGATCTGTCACTTTCATACTAGGAATTTTAGGTACAAATAATTCCCCACCATGCATTCGACGGAAATTATCAATAACAAATTGCACACCTTGGTCTAATGTGATCCAAAATCGTGTCATGCGCTCATCTGTAATTGGAATTGTGCCAGTTTCCTTTATCTTCTGGAAAAATGGTACAACACTTCCGCGACTACCAACCACATTGCCATAGCGCACAACCGCAAAAGATGTATTTTTATCTCCTGTATATGAATTTGCAGCTATAAATAATTTATCGGACGCCAGTTTAGTGGCACCATATAAATTTATTGGGCTACAAGCTTTATCTGTACTTAATGCTATTACTTTCTGAACACCACAGTCAATTGCAGCCTCAATAACATTATGCGCACCATTAATATTTGTTTTGATAGCTTCTAATGGGTTGTATTCACTTGCCTCAACATGCTTCATAGCGGCAGCATGTACAACATAATCAACATCATCAAACGCTCTATATAAACGATCCTTATCCCGCACATCGCCAATGAAAAAACGCATTCGCTTATCCGTAAACTCTTGCTTCATTTCATACTGCTTCAGTTCATCACGACTGAAGACAATTACTTTCTTTACATCATAGGAAAGGATCTTTTTAATAAATTTTTTACCGAAAGATCCAGTGCCACCAGTAATAAGTATCGTTTTACCTTGGAATTCATTCATTCTGATTACCTTCTTTATCTTGGATTCTATTATATTTATATGTATTATTAGTATAGCAGATTTTGTCGAGGTTACTGTTTTATTATCGGTTGGAAATGGTTGGATTTGAAGTCGAAAACGTTTGATAGGAGTTATGGATTTAATGATTTTAAATAATATAATGGTTAAAAGCTGCTAATTATATTTTTAATCCTAAGGAATATAAAACTGTAATCTCATTTCACTAAATAATTGGAGGATGAAAATGGAGAAGCTAAAAATATTACAAAGAATAAACGAGTTATATGCAAATAACCAAAATATAATCAAATATTTAAAGGAATTAGATGGTAATGAGCGTAATGCAATAGAAGATATATTAATCAGTTATGATTTCCAATCAGGTACTTATATTGAGAGTTATAAAACTAATCCTATTCAGAAGGATGAGTATTGCAATCAACTTGCCAAAATATTAAATCAATTAGAATATAGGTCTTTATTAGAAGTAGGAGTTGGTGAAGCGACTACACTGGGCCCGTTACTTCAAAGGTTAGAAGTAATTCCTGATAAATGTTTCGGATTTGATCTATCTTGGTCCAGGGTAAAATTTGCTAATAATTTTCTAGGTGAATTAGGATATGAAAATGTAGAATTATTTACAGGGGATATGTTTGATATTCCATTAAAAGATAACTCAATTGATATTGTTTATTCTTCTCATTCCGTAGAACCGAATGGAGGTAGGGAAAAAGAAGCACTGGAGGAGTTATACCGGATTACCAACAAATATTTAATTCTATTGGAACCTTCATTTGAATTTGCAAATGAAGAAGGGAAAAGTAGAATGCGTGAACACGGTTACGTTACAGAATTATATGCCACAGTAAAGGACCTTGGTTATGAAATTATTGAACATCGATTGTTTGAAGTTAGTTCAAATCCGTTAAATCCAACTGGGTTAATGATTATTAGAAAAGAAAGTGATGAGGAAGTGTTAGAGCCGTTATGTTGTCCAGTAACTAAAACTGACATTATTAAGACAGAAAGTGCTTATTTTTCATCTGAAAGTTTACTTGCTTATCCAGTGATTCAAGGAATTCCTTGTCTTTTACCGCAGAATGCCATTGTAGCTACAAAGTTTTTGGTTTGAATTATTTGATATGTTGAAAAAAGGGAATGTAAAATATAACAGGGAGGATAAACATCCCGGTTATTTTCTTAAGTGTGTCAGGCATGCGCATATTCTCTAGGGTTGAAGTCCCGAACCACGAAAGCAGTAGTAGTGGTTAGCTCAAGACAAGGTTGTCAAGGGTGATCTAGTATCTGAAGGCAGTTGGCTGCAAATCTCCTCCTCGACTGAAGCAGTACTCGCAGCGAAGGAAGAGAGTACCATATTATTGGTGCATAACCAAGTTCCAGCTGCACTATCAAACTATATTAAGAAACAAAAAGCAGATAGTCTTTCCATCTTTGGTGGAGAAGTAGCTGTAAGTAGAGATGTGGGGAATGCATTAAGAAAGTTATTGCCATAACATTTTAATAAACTCAAATAGAACCAATCTGCACCTCGAATTGTTAACAAACTATCAATTGGAGGTGCAGTTTAATTATGAGAGGTATTATTACATATGCGATGAATTCTCAAAAGGGTTTTTGTATAGGAAGAAAATATCTCCGAGCAGTGAGTGGGGGAAATGTGAATCAATTAGCCGCGTTATTTTCAATTCCTTAGTGAGCTGGATTTTCACTGAAGGAGTGAATATATAGTATAGAAATCAAATAACAAATAACCTGATTTACTCTAGATAATTACGAAAAACTTCAGTAATATCTTGTTTTCTAGTACATTCACGATTTTCTACTGTAAATCGGTATAGGGAAGACCTCTTGTATGACTATTTTTACCTGGAAAAGGCCTTCCTTTTTAATCGTCATTTGCATAATAATTTATACACTTTCCCTTGCTTTAATTGCTTCCTTCAGAAACTGTCTTCCTTAATCCCAACAAAAACCTTATCGTAAAATGAATGATTAATCCCACCATAAAGGCTAATAAACACCCAAAGAAGGTTGCTTCTGTAGTAAATACCGTATCTTTGACCTCGATGTTGTATAATTTGAGCCCAAATAGTGTTGGGGCTGCTATTAAATTTGAAAAACCTAATAACAATAGAATAATAGGTGCAATAAATACTGCCAGTACGTATAAGAATGTTACACTTAGGCCACTTGAAATAGCTTTAAATACTTTTGCCATTACGCTCCCTCATTTCTTTTAATATATTTATTATGTTCCTTCCATCAGGTAGTTTAGGATGTAGCATTAATAGATTCCCAAAAGATAATAATGTAACTAAATTAGTAAATTGATTATCAATAATAGTAACCACTATCACGGATACCAAGATCGGAAATAAAGAACCACAAATCGCAACTATTAAATTCTTATAATGTTTATCAAATTTTTCATGATTAACATAAAAGTACTTTGCATTGATTTCTATACTGAAATAATAGAACGGTCGCTTTTCTAAGACATTAAATACTATTATAGGAATAATATGACCTATTTCATGAACAATAAGAACAAGTAATGTAGCTGAAATTAAAATAACCATAAACGTTAATAGGCTCATTTCAATATTGGTCTCCTTAAATAAATTGTTTCAATGATTAAAAACATTAATACTGAGAGTGATATATAAGTAAACTGTACAAGTATCTGGTTATTAAATAGTTGTTTTATTAATATGTCAAAAGTATTTATGATTAGTAGAAGGAAAATGAGTATATATATCTTATTTAATTCAGTAATTTCAATTACGAAACCTACCAATGTTGATACCATTGTAACAAACCCTATAACGATAAAAGTTTCCAGTATCCCAAATATCTCCATTCCAGTTAAAAAGTAACTAATCGTTATAAATAAAAAGTATGTGAGACAGTTTAAGATATAAATGAACAATATTCTTGAAAGAAAATAGTGGTATTTCCCAACATTCATCGTATAGATTGCTTCCTTATATTTTCTAAAATGAATACCAATACTTAAGGGCAATAATAAAATGATTTCTTTTAGACCAAAGTTTATTACTACTGAATAAATCATAGTAAAATTAATTAAATCTAAATAATAATAGAGACAAATAACAATAACTAATAAAATGATGAAGAAAAAGCTTTGCTCTTTAAACACTTGATCACGAAAAAAATAGATTGATTCTAATTTACTTTGAAGCAGAAACTTATTCTTATAATTTAATTTCTTACTTGTATATTTTTGTGAAAGGTTACCAGCATCCTTTTGCATAAATGTTTTAGTGAGGAATTCTATTGAAAATCGTACAAAAACATACGTAATCGCAATACCAAGTAATAAAACTGCAAGTACATGCAGTAGAGTTCTTCCCACTAAAAATGTTCCAAGAAAATCAATCAAATAAATTATTCCAGCAACTATCGTTATTTTAATTATTGTATTTAACCAAAACTTTTCTTTCACACCCGTAAATTTTATTGTAAAAATGTTAATGGCCATCCATAAAGTAAATGATAAAAAGTAACTAATAGTAAATGACATAAGTAATAATAATACGTAAAAAAGATTAACAGTGTAACCTTTTACAAGAATACCTACCATTATCGGTATTGCTATTAAAACCAGAACAGAAAAGTAAAAAGTGAAGGGTAAAACGATTCTGCTAAAAATAATTTGGTGGGCTTTTATTTTTGTATTTAAATAGAAAAACACAAATTCATCAGCTTTAAAACTATTTCTTGACATTATTACAAAAAAAGTACTAAATATTATGCTAACCTTAAC
The DNA here is from genome assembly GCF_003369565.1 of Oceanobacillus chungangensis. Classification (GTDB taxonomy): domain Bacteria; phylum Bacillota; class Bacilli; order Bacillales; family Amphibacillaceae; genus Oceanobacillus; species Oceanobacillus chungangensis. The sequence continues at coordinate 516,412 of NZ_PIOD01000005.1, forward strand.
CAAATTTATATAAATTTCACTTAGATCTAACTCCATATTTATTATCATCTGGATTGTTAGCGCTCCGCTTATCACATAGATGGCCAATAGGCCTAATGACAGTAAGATAGAGTGGGATAGATTATTAATTAAAAGATGTCTTATTCTTGCTGTAAATCTGGAAAATTCTACTCTTTTAACTGCTTGATATATTAAGTTCATCTAGCAACCCCTCAATATATTTATAATAATCTTTATTTACTTGGGTGTATAAATCCTCTAACAAAATATTGCCGAATTTACTTTTCACTTCTTCTTTCGTACTATTTAATTTAATCGATCCGTCTCTTAATATAATAATATTATCAAATAAGCCTTTACCGAAATTTAAGTCATGTGTGGAAATTAACACTCCCACTCCTTGGGCTTTTAACTTCTCTAATACTCTTTTTAAAGTAATTATCATATCAGGGTCTAGCCCATTTGTAGGTTCATCAAAAACCATAAAATTAGTTTTTCTGGATAATTGAGAAACAATTTGGGTTTTCTTTTTATTCCCGTGTGAGAGGTTCCTGATAGGCACATTTAAATACTTATCAAGATTAAAAATTTGGATCAAATGATTTAAATAAGTATCATTTGTTTCGCTGTTGTTAGTATATTTTATCAGCTGGAAATATTCTGTTGGCGTTAAATAATCTAATAGAGAAATATTATCTGGTAAATAGGCAATTTGATTTTTGAAAAAATCAACATCATCTAGAGATTCAAAAGATATTTTACGATTATTTAAATTAAGATCTCCTTCAAATTCTGTAAGTCCAAACAACGATTTAATAATTGTTGTTTTACCAGCACCATTATGACCTAATAGAAGATTAATCGTTCCAGGCTTTATGTTTATTGGAATATCAGCAAGTTCAAAAGAATTATATTTTTTATGTTTAATATATAAAGAAATCATATTTACGCTCCTCGAAGCAAGTTTATAATGCTGCTTTAATTTTTCAGCATCTGAAGATCCTCGCTTAGCTTAATAGTAGATGCAGGGGAAATCTGCAACACAGTGTTTATGTAAGGTAAATATTTGAAAGGTACAAATGCTATTATTTAGGGCTTAGGATTGCTAGACAATCCTAAGCCCACACATTTTTACTTACAATAAACAGAAAGTGATAAAGGCCCTAATTTAAAATCTCCACCATATTCGGCACCATTACCATATTTTTGACATACCCACATTAGTAAGGCGATACCTACAATAGCAACAACTAGGTATACAACAACCCACCAGCCTGCGTTTTTTTGCACATTATTAGAAGACGTTATTTCTTGATGTACGTTTATAACTCTATTAATAAAAGACAATAATGCAGTATATAAAACTATGGATGACTTATTTACAGCAGCAGTCATTTGTTTCACCTCCTTTCTTCTTAATTGAGGGTTCCGATTTTCTATGTCTTTCCGAGTTAACTGGGAGCTCAACTAAGTAATTTATTGTTACATCCATAAGGATGAGAACAAACGATAAATTGACCAGATACTCTTACTGAAAAAGATTGATATGGTAAAATTACAGCAAGGAAAATACTAGTCAGTCTTGTACTAAACTTGATAGTGGTTAATGTAGGTTAAATTCCATGATGAAGTTTATGAAGAATATCGTGAAGTTTATTAAAAGGGATTAAATACTATTTTCAGACTTATCATAGTTTATTAACGAAATTGAATCAATGAGCCAATAGAATGAATATTTATAAATTTATAGTAATTTAGTGTTATCTTTCTGAAAATTGTTAATTTAGGGATGAAATTATGTCTCTTTGATTACTTAAAATGGTAGACTTAGGGTACGCTTAGCTTGAATCTACTTAAAAATTATAAATAAAAATACCATTTTTAACGCTTATTTCGATTTATTGATTTAGTCTATTCTTATTCCCTTATCAAGCCAATCTAGTAAATGCATCCTATCTTCTAATCAAACCTCTGACCTAACAATGTTGCGGATTAAACAAAAAATAATTCTATAGATATGCATGTTCCTTTAATAGTAGATATATAGTATGATATTGTTGTAATTTTTTATAAAATTTAATAAGGACAGCAAATGTAGCAAAGGGACATTATTCAAAATCGATCACACTTAAAAACGGTAAAAATGAAATAACAGTAACTGCGGGAGATAAAGCAGGAAATGTGAGTCAAGCAACGAAAGTGGTTGTTAAAGCACAATTAGATCGTATCAGGATATTCCAGATATGACACTGCCATTGAAATTAGTCAACGTGGTTGGACATCTGCAGAAACAGTTATCATAACACGTGGGGATAACTTTGCAGACGCATTGGCAGGAGTGCCGCTCGCACATAAATTAAAAGCACCAATCCTTATGACGCCTGGTAATAAGCTCTGGGATAATACATTGAAAGAGATTAAACGACTTGGCGCGAAGAATATTGTAATACTCGGTGGAGAAGTAGCGGTAAGTAAGAATGTTTCAAATGCACTGGAAAAATCCGGACTTAAAGTACGACGAATTTCGGGACATTCACGATTCGATACAGCTGCATTAATTGCTGCTGAAGTAGCACCTAAGGGAACTAAAAAAGTAGTAGTAGCAAATGGAATGGATTTCCCAGATGCATTATCTGTAGCATCACATGCTGCGAAGAACGGTATGCCAATTCTATTAACACAGGCGAATAAGCTTCCAGATGCAACTAAAACTAAAATCAAACAGCTGGGTGCAAAGGAAACAATTGTAGTCGGCGGAGAAGTTGCAGTATCAAAAAAATGTTGAAAAACAGCTCCCTAAGACAGGTGGTTACCCCTAAAAGTTAGAGTTTTATTATGCAGCTGATTGGCTGGATTGAGTTCGGTATTCGACTGGACTTAATCCA
>NZ_PIOD01000006.1 GCF_003369565.1 Oceanobacillus chungangensis
TAGGTAAACTCTATTTTAACTGAAACGGTGGAATGCGGGTTTGAGGTGGGTGTGGATTTAGTGAGTTTTTTTTAATTACACAGAAATTTGTCTAACTAAAATAAACATCACCTAAACAAAATATACATTACCGATTCAGACCCCGATTTCGTGAAAATAAACATTTCCGATTTCCGGGTCTTTTTCGTGTCTAGTCCTTGTCTTTACTCGATTTTCTCTTCTTTCCACTATGCAACATTCTCGGAGAACTTTATTCCAACTCTTGAAAAATAGGTAAAAAAACAGGAGAAAAGTGGCGGAAAAAGGGCATTTTTAATGCAAAAAAGTTGAAGATTAGGGTTCTGTCGGTAAACTTTATTTTAACTGAAACGGTGGAAAGTAGGTTTTATTTTTACTTGTTAAAAGACAAGAAATGTCGATCATGTGATGGTTAGAAATGATAGAAGATTAAACCTACCATTAAAATTGAGAATAGGATATAAATCAACCCATATACAAGGGAAACTCTTCGCTTTAGTATTTCATAATCTTTATCCATCCCTAGGAAACCTCCTATGAAAATAAATATTTCTTTGTTCGATAAGAGATGTTTAAAACGATACCTAATCCAAACATGGTAGCTAGTACAGAGCTTCCCCCATAGCTCATAAGTAAAAGCGGGATTCCAGTTATAGGAAGTAACCCGGAAACCATTCCTATGTTTTGAAATGTGTGAAACCCAATCATCCCAATCATTCCAATACAAATTATAATTTCAAAAGTTTCTTCTCTTTGTTTGATAGCAATCGCAACAATACGATATATAAGAAAGAAATAGAAAAATATGACCGTACATGCTCCAATAAATCCAAATGCTTCGGCAACCATTGTGAATATAAAATCAGAGTGTGCCTCAGGAATATAGACTTGGCCACCGTAATATCCTTTTCCACTAATCATTCCAGAACCAATAGCTAAGATTGACTTGCTAAGTTGGTACCCTATTCCTGCTTCATATTGAAATGGATTCAACCAGGAATAGATCCGGTCTAATTGATACGTATCCATGAAAAGAAGCAATGTGTTTGGACTATAAAGAAATAATAAGACAAGAAGGGCAATGACCGAAATCGCCATCCCTAAAAACCCGACTATTATTTTCCAATTGATACCTGATACAAAAATAATAAATATAGTAATCACGAGCATAACAAGCGATGTACCGAAATCATTTTGAAGATACACCAAGTAAATAGGAATGATTGAAGCAAAAAAAATCTTTATTAAGTATTTACCATCTTGAGATACACTTCCCATTCCAATTTTCTCTTTATGGTTTTTTGTTATGTAAGCCAGCATTAATATGAGAAAGATTTTCATGAATTCCGATGGTTGAATTTGACCAATACCAGGAAATAAAATCCATGATTTTGCTCCATTTCTTATAGGTGCAATAGTATTGGGTGCGAATAGAACGAAAATTAATAATAGGATTCCAAATACGTAGAGGTATGGTGTTAGTTTCCTAATTTGTTCCATATCAAACACAAAAATGAATAGAACGATGATGGTCCCTAAACAAAACCATATAATTTGACTTAGTAGAAAGTTCTGTTCATATTGCTGATATTTCTGGGAGCTTGATATAGCAATACAGCTTGAAAGTGCGAGCAACAAAATAGAAATTACCAGTTTCTCATCAAAATTACTCTCCATAAGTTTTTTCAATAAATCACCTTTTCCACCTTTTTTATTTATAAGAACAAAAGACAGATGATCTTTTAACTCAGGCCGTGTGTCTATTGTTTTTAAATGATGAAACAAAATCTATAATCAATGGAATTATTAAACATAAACCACTCACTAAAAACGTATAAAAGAATGATTTTCCACCACTAGTACGTGGGTTTATTAAGGAAGTACTTAAAAGAACCAATAGAATTCCGATAATAAAAGTATAGCTAATAAATTTTCTTGACATTCTAAAAATAAAATAACCAATCAAAACAAGTAAATCTATTCCACTTAAGGTCATAATTATAGGGAAAGTTGGGTAAAATTTAGTAGCATACACAAAGTAATCAAGAACTACAATATCAGTAGCATTAGTTACTTCCCCATTTATTAATTTTGAGAACGGGATTGCATACTCATTTCTAAATATATCCTGCTAAACTCCGCTTCCTTCATACAAAGCAGCTAATGTAGAGAGAAGAAGCATAACAATAGCTACTCCAACCTGGATCCAATAAATAAACATATTCATTCTCCTAAATAGAAATTCAATAAATACTATATCTTCAGAACATTATATATAAATATTTTCGATTTTAAAAAATATCCAAAAACTAAGTCTGCTATTACAATCATGATTGGATACTTTCCTTATGCTAAACTGTTGTAATTAGAATAAGAAACTGGAATTGAGAAAAGAACTAAACTAATGCATTTTTTTTATTAGATTCCTCTAAGTGTTTGATTTTCATAGTTCTGAGTAAAAAATGTTGAGCTTCTTGATAATAAGTAGCACTATGTTTATACTTACCTTTTTAATACATTGAATCACCTAATAAAAGGCTGTATTTTCGTACTAATATCTTTATAAAATAGAAAATGATAGTAATAGTCTCCTAAAGATTCACCACTGTCTTGAATTTTTTAAATCCCTTTTTAACCCACTTTTCAACATTTTCCCAATCCTGGCTTTTTGCATACTCTTTTATTATGGCAAATATGGTGATAAGCTGGTCACTAGCTTTAAATTGATTTTCTATACTCTTCTAATAACTCTGACATATTTCCTATCCTAAATTTACCATGTTTTGTTGGGAAACTGAATGTAATTAATGTAAAAATTTGAAATAAATTCTGAATTCTCCTCCCAACCATCAACTTACAATTAAACTAAAAGAAATGTTAGAAACAAGATACCTATATTTACATAAATTCCTATATGTTCATCCTTTTATGGAAGTTGATAGTGCTAAAGTTATGAAACCATTTATTGAATATAAATTTTAAACAATTATGTAAAATGAAATGTTCCTTTTTATTCATGAAAAATTTGGAGAGAATTTCTATTTCTAAACCTTGTAATGCGATGTACTATGGTGTACGATGTAAACAGGATTGGTTTGAAAGATGAGGTGTAGTTATGGATAAAGAGATAATGAAAGGCAGTATTGATATTTTGCTTTTATCCCTGCTAAATAAAAGGGACATGTACGGTTATGAAATTGTAAAAAAGTTAAAAGAAAATAGTAATGAACTATACAACATGAGTGAAGGGACGCTCTATCCCGCTTTGAAGCGTTTAGAAAATAAAGAATGGCTTCAATCATATTGGGGGAGTTCAGAGAGTGGGGGGAGAAGGAAATACTATAGTATTACACAAGATGGAAAGAAAGAGTTAGATAAGAAATTAAAAGAATGGAATCAAATTAGCAATTTAATTAAAGTATGTTCGGAGGGAATGGCTTGGATAAAAAAATCGAAACCTATATTAATCAAATTGTTAGTCAATTAAACTGTGACGAGGATGAAAAAAGAGAGATCATTGATGAAATGCAAGATCATCTAACCTTATTGAAAAATGAATATTTAGACCAGGGTTTTACAGAAGAAGAAGCTACACAAAAGGCATTGATTAGTTTCGGAGAACAAAAACCATTAGCAAAAGGTTTACAGGCGTCACTGTTTCCATTTTATAAGGTATCTAAGAAAGGGACATGGATTTTATTCAGTCTATACTCATTTATCATTCTATTTATGTTGCTATTTGAACGAATCATTATCCGAATGACTGATTATTATATAAATGGAATTACATATAACAGATATATTACAACTCCACTTGATTCAGAAGGGATATCTGATTTTTTAAAGTACAATTCGAATTTCATTCCATTTAAAAATACAATTGGATATTTAAATGGAACTCACCATGTTAATACGGACATAATTATCAATAACACATTAGGAAATATTTTACTTTTCCTGCCGCTGGGAATTTTTCTTCCATTGCTATTTAAAAAATGCAGTAGATTTATGAAAGTAATGGTTGCTTCAACTATTATCAGCTTTACAATTGAAATTTTACAGATTGTTTTAAAAATTGGCCGATTCGATATTGATGATGTCATTTTGAATGTTATAGGCGGAATCATTGGTTTCTTACTTTTAAAAATGATAAAGAGTGTCATAACTTTTTATCGGAAATTACAAATTGATTCTAATGAAATTCAATAGGGAGCATGTAGCTGCTCCTTTTAAGATACATAGAATGTTGGGAATTGGGGGAGATATTGCTTATGAAAATTGTAATAAAAGCAGGATTAACAATTGCATTATGCTTTTATTTATTAGTGCTTTCAAAATTAATTCTATTCAAATACCTTACGATTCAAGACATAATAAGCCTTTTAACTTTAAGTTTTGATGGTTATTACTGGAATAGTTATAACTTTATTCCTTTTAAGACGATAACGTATTATTTATTTCTGGCAAATGATATAAATTTCAACATACGGGTTGAAAATTTAACTGGAAATATCATTGGGTTTATACCATTTGGATTTATTCTTCCGTTATTGTCAAGTAAGTTTCAAAGTTTTAAAAAGATTACGGTAGCAACGTTTTGTTTAAGTTTGGCATTTGAATTGCTTCAACTTATTTTTAGATTCGGAAGTTTTGATGTTGATGATTTGATTTTAAATACACTTGGTGGAATGATTGGATATATATCAATTAAACTTATAAAAATTGTTAGTGTTTATATAAACCATAGTTGGGGAGGGCGAAGAATGTAAATTATGAATTTTAAGGGGAATTCCAATGCTCTTGTTACTGGTTGTCTATCAATAGCACTCTATAACAAGAGACAGTTTGTTGGCTGAAGAGAAAACTGTCTAACTGAAATATATTAAATTTTCCAAAATTAATCTATAGCTATTAAAATATTATCTTCCGCTACATGTTCATTATTACTAATATCTTTATAAATTAGAAAATGATAGTAAAAAATCTCTAAAAGATTCACCACTGTCTTGAATTGTATCAAATCCTTTTTCGTAATGTACTGCACACTATTTTCTCTTAGAAGAACGATCATAAAAGTTACTTTTGATTGAATCGAGAAGTATATTCTCCTTGGCGGCAACCATAACTTTTTCCTTGAAATCAGGCTGAATGAGGTGAATTAGTGGTTGTTCAACGTCGTTAAAATGTTTTAAAGCCTCAATCACTTGTTGATCCCATTCTTTGTAATAATGTAAAAGATCATTAGGGTTAACCCTCTCCCGGTCTGTCCCTTCCTCTGGTATACATTTATAAGATTTACCTATATTTAATGTTCCATAATCACTTGTTAATTGCTCACCAGGAAGAATGTCCCGAATAGCAATTTCGAAATCATATGCCGTTCCCATGCAATTCGCATGAAAACTATGGTTTACGTACCTGCCAAGATCCCAGCAAAGTATATATTGACCGTTTCGATTACGATAAGTATATTTATTGAGAAATTTGCGTCTATGTTTATCCAATTTAGCGACAAATTCTGGTTCTAGTATGTGGTCTAATTCATCGAGCGCCCACGTTATTGTTCCCTTTGGAATAAATTTAGTTGCAAAAACTCCAAAACCTATCTGGTCATTGATATAGTAAAGTTTCGTATGAGGATACATCATGTATGTTATGCCCCTTCTCATTATTGGTTTTATCCTTATACTATGCATTTGGGACATGTTTGTTGACGATATCAGACCTTATTATGTTTTTATGATTGTTCGATTAGAGCGATCGCTTCTTCACTAATGTGGCAGATTAGTTGAAGAAGGAAACAGATCTTATCATAAAATACCATTTACAAGACAGCAAATTATTGTTACAATTATCATAATTAAATTATGAACGAAACACATGGAGGAGCCTGTCATTAAGGGCTCCTCTATGTGTTTTTTTGTGTTCAAATATTGTTGGAGGTAGAGAATGTTCATATTGCAATTAGTAATTATATTATTAGCAACTAAATTAGCTGGTCAGTTAAGTATTAAACTTGGTCAGCCCTCTGTTCTTGGTAAGATTATTGTTGGTATTATTTTAGGACCCGCACTTCTTGGATGGGTTCATGATACTGAATTAGTCACTGTATTTAGTCAGATTGGTGTATTACTTTTAATGTTTTTAGCGGGGTTAGAAACAAACTTAAAAGATTTAAATGAAAATAAAAAGTCGGCTTTATTTGTAGCAATAGGTGGGATTATTGCACCAATTGTGATGTCTTATCTTGTTGCACAATACTACGACTTTTCAATGGCAGAATCCATTTTTAGTGGTTTATTACTATCAGCAACTTCCGTTAGTATTTCTGTACAAGTTTTAAGAGAGTTAGGATGGTTAAATAGTACAGAGGGTTCAGCTTTATTAGGTGCTGCTGTTTTAGATGATATTATTGTCGTTATTCTAATTGCTATTGCTATGAGTGTGTTTGCAGGAGCTGATACGAACATAGCGTTATTGATTGGGAAGAAAATATTATTCTTTATTATTATAATTTTAGCTTCGAAATGGCTTGTACCAAAATTTATTCAAATATTTTCTAATTTTAAAGTTACAGAAGCAGTACTAAGTGCAGGACTGATTATTTGTTTTAGTTTTGCTTATTTTGCTGAATATGTCGGTGTTGCAGGAATTATTGGTACATTCTTTGCTGGGATAGCGATTGCTCAAACGAATTACGGACATGAAATTGAAAAACAGGTTCAACCAATTGCATATGGAATATTTGTGCCATTTTTCTTTGTAAGTATCGGATTATCCGTATCATTTGAAGGGATTGGTAGTCAAATTGGGTTTATGATTTTCTTCTCTATTATTGCTATTCTTTCAAAATTTATTGGCTCGGGAATTGGTGCTCGTTTATCTGGATTTAACACTAGATCATCAATGGGCATTGGCGCAGGGATGGTATCACGGGGTGAAGTGGCACTTATCCTAGCTGCAATGGGATTAGAAAGCGGTTTGTTACCAGCAGAATATTATACTTCAATGATTATAGTTATTATTGTAACAACACTTGTTACACCACCATTCCTTAAAGTGATGTTTGGAACAAGAAATTAATAATAATTTTTAACACTATTTTGTTTAAAGTAAATGGTGCAAGAGTGAAACAAGGCGATCATCAAACGATCGTCTTTTTCTTTAGTTAATATTAGGATGTGGTTATTCATATAACTGGACAGGTTTCTTGAATAAGATAGAGTTTCTGAAATTGAACTGACTGGAAGTTTGATACATAGTGATTTAACCATAATAATTTTGATCGTTGATAATATTAAGGGGGTTGTTCATAAGTGATGGAGCTTGTAAGAAATAATCAAGAAATATTCATCTTCATATATTCTTTAATAATACTATGGGTTAATGTTAGCTTCATAAAAGATTATAAAAATATTAAAAGAGGATTAGGTGAAATATCGTCTGAAGATGAGTTAGAAATAAATCCTAATGCAATATCATTGATGTTTTTTGGTTTATTGTTTAATTTTTTTCGTAGATGGTTGATTTATTTACTTGCAATATTAATCACTGAGAATATATTTGTGGTTATTATTTCATTAGTATTATTTGTAATAGGTTTATACGATAGCATCTTTAATAATAGTTTAGAGAAGTTAAGGAAATCGAAAATTGGATTTTACTTGGCTGTCATAGATACAATATTTGTTTTCATTTTTCTTATTTATCTTTTTGTTGTCTAGCAATGCATCTTTAACTAAACCAGCAAGAGCTTATTCAAACATGCAATTATTCCTACCCTGAAGGGTTTACCATTATCTAAAAAGGCTTGAATCTCACTTCCCTCTTTTAAATGATTACTACATAAAGAAAACAGCATCTAAAGAAATAATTTATGATTTAGCCGTAATTCGTAGTGAAGTTTGTACGCTTCCTAGGATGATTAAATTATTTCATGTGCAATAATTAAACAAGCCAATCGTTAGTGTGCAAAAATGATAAAGTAACCTGAAAAATCTGTGAGCTAAAATAACAAATTATTGAGAGAATTTATTTGAAATGCTAAACTCAAAAAAGTAAAGGAGGAGAGCAAAATGACTCGTTATCAAATGTGAAGAGGTTAATTGAATGTGTTTAATAATAAGCATGAAATTTTTTTGAAAAAAACACATTCAGGGGGAGTTAAAATGGATAAACAAATGAATTGGAATCGTTTGGCCAAAAAGCAAAAGGAACTTCAATTTTCTGGAAGCATTCATGTGCGCAAATACGGTAAGACAATATTATCAGATAGCTTTGGCTATGCAATCCACTCGGAAAAGATTGTAAATCAAACGCACACTCGATTTTCGATTGCATCCGGCAGCAAGATTTTTACATCGATTGCGATTTGCAAGTTGGTGGAAGAAGGAAAAATCACATTTGACAATCAAATTATCAACTGCTTGGATATTGATTTTCCGTATTTTGATGAAAAAATCACCATTCATCATTTGCTAACGCATACATCTGGGGTTCCTGATTATTTCGACGAAGATGAAATGGATGATTTTGAGGTGTTATGGGAAAGCCTGCCAATGTATCGGGTTCGCTGTGCAAAGGACTTTTTGCCAATGTTTCAGTATGAAAAAATGCAAGCAGAAGTAGGGACTTCTTTCAAATACAATAATACTGCTTATATTATTTTAGGACTTATTGTTGAGCATATCAGTGGCATGGATTTTGCTGATTATATCGAAGAAAATATATTTCAAAAAGCTGGTATGACTGAATCAGGGTATTTTTCAATGGATGAATTACCTGAAAGCGTTTCAATTGGGTATATGGAAAAACCGGATGGTACGTGGAAATCAAATATTTTTTCTCTGCCAGCAAAGGGTGGACCAGATGGTGGTGCCTATGTTACTGCAACGGATATGGGGATATTTTGGGAGGCGTTAATGAATGGCAGACTATTGTCAGAAAAAATGACTCGAATCTTGTTGACTCCTCGCGAAAATGTTGTAGAAGATATATTTTACGGTTATGGTGGATATATGGAATTAAACGAACAAGGTGTTGTGAAATATATTCAGATGGGATATGATCCAGGCGTGAATTACCGTTCTGTGCATTATCCGAATTTAGACCTTACCATTGTTGTTTGCTCAAATAAATCAGAAGGCGCTTATGAGATGCTTAAGGAAATAGAAAGTTTAATAGAGAATAAGTAAAGTTTTAATAAGGGCTAATCTTACTATTAGCCCTTATTAAAAATGGAGTTATAAATGATAATTCTAGTTAGCTATGTGTGGATTTGTTATTACCGGTCTGGATATAAATCCAAAAAGGTTGGAATTTGCAAAACAAATGGCCGAACGCATAAATGACTCGGTTAATTGGGTTCATAAACAAGAGCATAAAATTACGCTACTATTTTGAGGTGAGTAATTGTTAAAATATAAATTTAATGCATCTATAATAACATATTGGATTTCCTGTTTGATTATATTTAATATAGTTAGTATTTTTGGCTTTGAACTTGTAGCTGGTAGCTTTCTAATGGTAGCTTTTGTAATTTTACTAGGTATATTTTTATATTTTTTTCCGCTCTCTATATTAATCCAATTAATAATAAATAAAATACCCGGAAATAACTGGACTTATAAATTTATTTTTTATATGTTCGTTGCGACATTATTTAGTCTTATGTTCTTTATTGGATTATTTGGTATGAGTTTTTTTGCTGTTATAGTAATCATTATATATTTTTTAATCGAGGAATTTGTTATTAGGAATAAAGAATCTAAAATATATAAAACTATATTAGGTATATCATATATAATTTTTATTATTATAGTGGGATTATTATTTTGGCCATTCAGCTATCAACAAGAAGGAGTAGACCAAACATATTTATTGCCTTTGGGATATGAGGGATGTGTAGTAATTAACTACAATGTGAAAGGTGCACAACCATTTAAAATAGAAAACAACGAAATAGCTTATAAATTTTCCCAAAGTGGAATTATAAATACCTCGTCACCTTCTGATTTTGGTTGGGTTAACGAGGACCATTCTGGAGCGTATCAATTACGTGCGTTTTATGTAGATGAAAAAGGAGAAATTATAGAAGAGTTACCTGAAGAAAAAATAGGATTTGGAGGAAGTGGCGGTATTTACGAAGAAGGGAAAACAGAAAAAGAATTCTACTATCAGTTTTTTGGCGTAGAAGTTGAAAACCAAGATTGTCCAGCAGTACCTAGTTTATAGAAATATATTCCTTTCTCTAATTGGTGCGATTGTTAAACAAGAAATTTTCGATTAGTGAATATTATAGGAGCAGGAGTGTAATAATCGGAAACGGAATTTTGAAACTTCACTAAAGGTGCAATTTCTTTAATATATACATTCTCTATCCATTGCCCGGAAGAAGAGCATGGATCATGACAAAGGCATACGAATAGATCTATTCGTATGCCTTTGTCTACCTAAAACAACAGCACCATTAGTAAATAAATGGTTTATATTCCACAACAGAAGATAATTTTATTAAGGTAGTCGGTTCTCCGAAAGGTAAAGTAGCATCAATAAATTCTTCAAGTATTTTCACTGATTCCGTTACGACCTTTATTAAATAACTAAACTGGCCTGCTAAACGGTGGCATTCTACTACTACAGGTTGACCTTTACAAAAATCTTTGAATTTTTTCCCTTGTTTTGTATCGAATAAAATAAATGCTGTTACATTTTTATTGAGTTTTTCAGGATCGATGATAGCCCTATACCCTTTTATCACTTCTTTATCTTCAAGTTTTTTTACTCTTTCGTTTGTTGCAGGAGTTGAAAGTCCAATCTTCTTACCTAATTCTGTCATTGATATTCGTGCATTTTCTTGAAGTTGAATAAGAATGCTTTGATCAATTTCGTCCAAAGTAGTCTCTCCTTTAAATTTAAAAGTAGATATATATTATTAAAGTGTAAAATTAAGTAATATTAAAAAAAACCTTAAAATAGCTATGTATTTAGAATAATATACCATATAAAATTGAAATTAATAAAATTAAATTATATATGAGTGGAGAGGAATTTAAATGGAAATCTATCAAGCTACCATTGAAGATTTAGAAGGAGTATCAGATTTATTTAATTTGTATCGTATATTTTATCAACAACCATCAGATTTAGAAGGTGCTAAGACTTACATAAAAAATCGTTTAGAAAGCAAAGATTCTGTTATATTAGTTGTTAAAGATAAACAAGAGTATGTAGCTTTTACTCAACTTTACCCCACATTTTCATCAATATCCATGCAAAGAGTATGGATATTAAATGACTTGTATGTAGATGCAGAAGCCAGAAACCGAGGGATAGGAGAAATGCTCTTGCATAAAACAAAAGATTTTGCTATTAAAACAGGTGCTAAAAGTATTAGTTTGGAATCGGCGCCAGATAATTACGTTGCTCAAAGATTATATGAAAAAAATGGATACAAAAAGGACTCTCAATTTTATCATTTTGATTTAGATTTAGCTGAATAGATATTAATGCTAATTCAACTTTCTAGTGCGTTTGTTTAGGAGGCCAATCACCTCTGGAAAAGTTAAATGTTATTGAAATATACATTGTAATACGTTATTATAAATGGAATTTTAGAGGTGAGTAAAATGCGTCCATTTAGGATTTTGTTCTCAAAGTTACATCATCATATCAAGTAGCCAATCTATTCGATTTTAAAAAATCGCAAATAGGAAGCTTTTTATCATTAATCGCATTTGAATTAAGTTAAAGACTTAATTCAGGTGCGATTTTATATTTATTTTAAAACTTTAGGTAAAGAAAAATGGATTAGCAAAATGTAAAGGGTACTTAGAATTATTTATAGAATGCTGAAAAAGTGCAAGAGACATTAGGGCGTATTTATCCAATAAGGCTGTCAACGATTTGAAACACCTATATTAAATTCTACCAAATTGTTTGCTACTAAATATGGTAGAATAGTGTAGTGTTAGTGTTTCTTTTTTCTACTATATTTAGTGAAAAATAAACATCCCGCAAAGATAATAAATTTTACCGACTCAGACACCGATTTCGTGAAATTAAACTTTTCCGATTTCCGGTTCTTTTTCATGCCAATCGCATAGTCCAATAGTAAAATGAGTATTTTGGTTGGGGTCTTCGGAAGAGTTTATTTTGACTTTACAGCAAGTATCTAGTAAAAATAAAAATGTTAGATCAGTTTGATAAAAAGTGCTTAAACATGGTATAAAGTGTAAAGGAAGCAGAGTTTTTTTGCTTTTTGATTTTAGTAGTTAAGACATATTTCTTACTACATCATTGCAACCTTAGTTTTTCTAAGGATCAGGCTTGATCTGGGAACCAAAATGAAAGGATTTGAATTTAAATATGACAGAAAATTTTTGGCTTGATTTACCACGGCCGTTTTTTATACTAGCACCAATGGAAGATGTAACAGATGTTGTTTTTCGCCATGTAGTGAGCACTGCAGCCAAACCTGATGTGTTTTTTACAGAGTTTACAAATACAGAGAGTTATTGTCACCCAGAGGGGATTTTTAGTGTACGTGGACGATTGACTTTTACAGAGGATGAACAACCGATTGTAGCTCATATTTGGGGGGATAAACCCGAGCATTTTCGGCAAATGAGTATTGGGATGGCGGAACAAGGTTTTCGCGGTGTGGATCTCAATATGGGATGTCCAGTACCTAATGTTGCAGCGAATGGGAAGGGAAGCGGGCTTATCCGAAGGCCGGATGTTGCAGCAGAAATTATCCAAGCAGCAAAAGCAGGAGGATTACCTGTAAGTGTGAAGACAAGATTAGGCTACACAAATGTAGATGAATGGCGTGACTGGCTAACGCACATCTTGGAACAAGACATTGCTAATCTTTCTATTCATTTACGTACAAGAAAAGAAATGAGCAAAGTAGACGCTCATTGGGAACTAATTCCAGAGATTAAGAAACTTCGTGACGAGGTGGCACCAGATACACTTTTGACAATTAATGGGGACATCCCTGACCGTCAAACTGGTTTGAAACTTGTAGAACAATACGGTGTTGATGGAGTTATGATTGGGCGCGGTATTTTTAAAAATCCATTTGCCTTTGAAAAAGAGCCGAAAGAACATAGTAATAAGGAATTGCTTGATCTTCTAAGGCTGCAGCTGGATCTCCATGATAAATATTCAAAATTGGAAGCCCGTCAGTTCAGACCGCTTCGTCGATTTTTTAAGATATATGTCCGTGATTTTAAAGGGGCAAGTGAATTAAGAAATCAATTGATGAGCACAGAGTCAACAGACGAAGTCCGTGCATTGCTTGATCAGTTTGTGGATAATAATGTCGACTGAACGTGAGACATAAGAGGGATTCCAATTCAATAATCCTAAAGACTGGTACCTCCTTTCGTGCGAAAAATCGAAGAGTAATAATAGTTTTTTATTTTTATAAAATAACCCCATTTACAAACGTTAGATTCGTAAATGGGGTTTTTAACATTGTGGTTTTCTAGTCTTCTAATCATATTCAGCAGTTGCTATAAATTAATTATTAATTTATAGCGTTGCATGACTCAAATCCATAATTATACATTTGCTTATCAAATGTATTGTATACTGTAGATATCCTGCCGACTATGTAGGAAAGTATCTTTCTAGGAGATTTACGATGAAATTAGATTGCTTGATTGTTGATGATGAAATTGCTTTAGCTGAAACAACTTGTGAATACTTTAATATGTTTGGAGTAGAAACAGCATTTGTGACAAGTGCTGCTGAGTGCGAACGTTTTTTACAAGAGAATGAGCTATCGCTGATTCTTCTGGACATTAATCTCGGAAATGACTCGGGGTTTGATTTGTGCAAAAAACTGCGACAAACGACACAGATTCCTATTCTATTTATCAGTGCACGTTCTAGCGATGACGATGTTCTGATTGCACTTAACATTGGTGGTGACGATTATATTCAAAAGCCTTATACACTAAGTATCTTACTAGCTAAAGTCAAAGCAGTGCTCAAAAGATATGGAAGTGTTTCTAGCATTAAGCAAGAAGTTTTAGAGTTTGGACAGATACAAATTGACACAATGCTGCATCGTGTAAGAGTAAATGGCATTGATATTCAGCTAAAAACGATGGAATATAAACTTCTTTCTTATTTGGCGAAAAATAAAAATCGAATCATCACAAAAGATGAATTGTTTCGTAATGTATGGGGGGATTCCTTTGTTGGGGATGGAACCTTGAACGTACATATTCGGCATTTGCGTGAAAAAATTGAAAGTAATCCAAAGAACCGCAATGGATAAAAACGGTATGGGGTACGGGATATGTTTTAGAGGATTCAAGCCAATGAGAATAAGATGGCTAATGATAACGATATTGCTTATTTTTAGTTCAGGTATAGTCTTTTCCGTAATCGTTATTAAGAATAATAACATTTCAGAAGTGGATCTTGCAGCCATTAATGATGTGGTTAAAACCACTGAAAAAAATTGGGGACACATCACGGAAGAAACCTTTAATAACAGCAATATAGAGCAAGCCTTTGCTATAATAGATGATGATTTGGAGAACGCTATTTATCAAACAAGAGGCTATCATTATATCAATATATACGATGCAATAAAAAATAGAGATACCGTTTTGGATGTGAAGCATAACGATAGGATTGCAGGGAAAATAATTATCCGTAATAACGAGCAAGAAATGATTCAACAAGCGAAGAGTGAACTGGCTATAACGATAAGTTTGATATTCGGCCTATTAATGTTGGTTAGTATAATTTATATTACTTATATTTATAGAACATTATTGAAACCCTTTCGAAAGCTTAAGATTTTCGCATCGAATGTTGCTAGAGGTAATCTGGATATACCTTTAAATATGGACAAGAACAATACCTTTGGGGCGTTCACGGAAAGTTTTGATTTATTGCGTGAGGAACTCGGTGCTGCGCGCCAAAGAGAGTATGAATCCAACCGTAGTAAGAAAGAACTTGTTGCTACATTAAGTCATGATATTAAGACGCCTGTCGCTTCAATCAAAGCGGTTAGCGAATTGCTGCTTTTGGAAGCAAAAGATGAAAAGCTGATTAGGCAAGTAAATACAATTCATTCGAAAGCAGAGCAAATTAATTTACTTGTTACAGATATGTTTCATGCGACGTTAGAAGAACTGCAGCAGTTAAAATTAACGGTAATTGAAGAATCGAGTGAAGTACTAGTTAATATGATTCAGAATGTTAACTATGATCATCGAATCGATTATGACCCAATTCCACAATGCATCATATTAACTGACCCGTTGCGCATGCAGCAGGTAATAGACAATATTATTAGCAATTCATATAAGTATGCAGGAACAAATGTGACTATCCAGTCTCAGATCAATCAGGGGTATCTAGAATTGCATATTCAAGATTTTGGACCGGGAATAAGTGAAGAAGAATTACCTTTACTATTCAATAAATATTTCCGGGGGGAAAATGTCGGAGGAGAGAATGGTTCAGGGCTTGGACTTTATATATCAAAGTACTTCATGGAGAATATGTATGGTGACATTAGCTGTTACAATCGAAGTGATGGCTTTACTGTAGTCTTGAAGATAAGGCTAGCATATTAATTAAGGATTAATTAAGAATTACATAAAGATTTAATAAGAATTGATTTTGTATGATTAGACTGTAATCTTGATTACAGTCTTTTTTATGTTAAAAAACAAAAACATTATTTAATAAGGGGAGAGTGCAAGTAATCATGGTAAATACAATTATTAAAACAGAGAAGCTGTGTAAAACCTTTTCCAGCGGTGGAATTCAGCAGCATGTTTTGAAAAATCTGGATATCAGTATAGAACAAGGGGATTTTACAATCATCATGGGTAGTTCAGGCTCTGGAAAATCCACTTTGCTTTATGCTATTAGCGGTATGGATAAACCGACATTAGGTGAAATTGACTTTGCAGGGAAAGAAATATCTCAATTAAACAATGATCAACTAGCGATATTTAGAAGAAATAATTGTGGTTTTGTGTTCCAGCAAATTTATTTACTGGATAATATGAGCGTACTGGACAATGTACTGGCAAGTGGCCTTTTAGTCAATAAGAATAAGCGTGAACTCGTATCAAAAGCAAAGGAACTATTAATACAAGTAGGAATTACAGAAAACTCCTGGTCTAAATTTCCAACTCAGCTTTCAGGCGGTGAAGCGCAGCGAGTTGGAATTGTTAGAGCGATAATCAACAGTCCGAAAGTATTATTTGCAGACGAGCCAACAGGGGCATTGAACTCTTCGTCTAGTGGTAGTGTTTTAGATGTATTTACAAATGTAAATCGCGAAGGGCAAAGTATTATTCTGGTAACGCATGATATTAAAACGGCATTGAGAGGAAATCGAATTTTATATTTGCGAGATGGCGTCATCTGCGGTGATTTGAAGTTAGGTGCATACAGTGAGAGTGAGGATGCAAACCGTCGTGAGAAGCTAAGGACTTTCCTTTCAGAAATGGGGTGGTAAGGTGAACATTATAAATCTAGCTATGGCTAATATTAGGAAAAATAAATCTGCGAGTGTATCGCTATTTATATTTATTTTGGTTGCCGCGCTTCTGCTTAATATTGGTCTAATGGTCATTACTCAAATAAATTCATTTTTTGATAACAAAGTGGAACAATTAAGCGATCCCCATGTTTCCATTATGATGGATAAAGCAAGTTACCATGCCGATTATGAAGCGTTTTTAGCGAACTATTCTAGAATAACAAATACCGAGACAGAAGAAATTATCATGATGGGCTCAGCCAAATTTGATTTTGGCAATAGTGAATTAAATAATAGTATCATTATTTTTAATGCAGGGAACAGTCGTATGATGGGACCGTTAAAATTAATTGAAAAGCTAAATACATCGGGTGCCAATGATATTTATATTCCTTACAGCTTTAAAACAAGTGGAAATTATCGATTAGGTGATAGCTTTACTATTCACTATCAAAATAAGGACTATGAATATCGAATTGCTGGATTCTTAGAAACAACGATGATGGGTACAAATAACGTTGGCGTTATGAAATTTATGCTGCCGGACACTCCCTATCAAGCTTTAGCTGATAAATTAGACGAACAATCCGATGCGATGATCTTATCTGCAGTGATGGAAGATAAAACCCAATCAACGAAGCTGTTAAATGATTTTACTAAAGAATTTCCACAATCTGTTGTTGGGGAGACGACTTCCTATATATTGGGTTTAGATATTGAAATGGTGAAAAGTGTGAATACATTAACGGTTAATATTGTGGCTACCATTTTAGTAGCTTTTGCTGCCATTATTGTACTAGTTTCACTAATTGTCATTAAGTTCCGTGTATCAAACAGCATTGAAGATGGAATGGCGAATATAGGAGCACTTAAAGCGTTAGGCTATACGAGCCTGCAAATTGTTTCTTCCATTATTTTGCAGTTTATCTTAATAGCCTTAAGTGCAAGTATGGCGGGGATAGCATTGTCATATGGTTTAATGCCTTTTATTGGAGGAGTTGTTTCAGCTTTAAATGGTTTAGTATGGGAACAAAGCTTTGATATTACCATTAATATTGTCAGTATTCTTGTTGTTGTTTTAAGTGTTGTAATCGTGACATTACTATCTGCCTTTCGTGTCCGAAAAATTTTGCCTGTTGTGGCACTGCGGGGAGGCATTCGAACGCACAGTTTTAGAAAAAATCACTTCCCGCTGGAAAAAGCAACAGGTGGTCTTCACTTCTTGCTTGCGATTAAATCAATGCTGGCAAATGCAAAACAAAATACGATGATTCTTTTAATCATGATTGCGTTAACTTTTGCATCTGTCTTTTCAATGGTACTATATTACAACATTGCATCAGATAAAACAGCATTTGTTAACATGTTTGGATCTGAACCAGCGAATGTTTTTATTGATGTTAAGCCGGAAGCTGATACAAGAGAATTTTTGAGAGAAATAAAACAAATGGATCATGTTAAGAAAGTGAATATTTTCGACTTGATTACGACAAAAGTTGATGGTCAAACCGTATATACAAATGTTACAGATCGTTATGACGATTTAGAGAATAATGTCGTCTATGAAGGACGACAGCCTACGCATGAAAACGAAATATCCATTTCCTGGGTAGTGTCAAATCAAATTAATAAAGAAATTGGTGATACGGTTGAAGTTGAATATGGAGCGGAGACAAAGCGTTATTTAGTAACGGGGGTGAGCCAATCTATTGGTAACTTAGGACAGATAGCAGCACTGACAATGGATGGGATTCAGCAATTACAATCAGATTACCAAGGGTCGACCTTATATGTATACTTAAATGATATTAAGAACAAAGACTTTATAAAAAATCTAAAGGAGCAGTATGGAGATAATATTGTTGAAACGTTAGATATTGATGAAAATATTGAAAGCCAGACGGGCATGTATACAGCTGCAGTGTTTGCTATTATGGTGATGGTGCTAACAATTACCGTTCTAATCGTAGTGATGATACTGTATTTGGTAATTAAAACGATGATTATTAAACGCAAAAAAGAGTTTGGTGTAATGAAAGCAATAGGCTATTCAACCATTCAACTGATGAGCCAAATTTCCATCAGTTTCCTGCCTGTAATTACTGCAGGTGTTGCAATCGGTGGTGTGCTGGGCTATTTTTTCACGAATCCAATGCTTTCCGCTTTACTTTCAAGCGCAGGGGTTAAACGATTGGACTTTACTATTCATTTACCA
Organism: Oceanobacillus chungangensis; assembly: GCF_003369565.1. Lineage (GTDB taxonomy): Bacteria > Bacillota > Bacilli > Bacillales > Amphibacillaceae > Oceanobacillus > Oceanobacillus chungangensis. The sequence goes on from NZ_PIOD01000006.1 coordinate 18,762, forward strand.
ACTATATTAATACTATGTGTGAGCATCGTTATTTTGGCCTATATTGTGTCATTGCTCGTATCACGAAGAATTAAATATATTTCTGCTTATGGATTGATTACAGAATAGAGCGAGTGGATGAATAATTAATGCAATATCGTCATTTAATTTAATTAGTTCTAGAAAATGATTTATTATAAACAAATATTTATATATACTTTCATTATGAGTAAAAATTAATGGAGGAATTGATATGACAGAGGATAATAAAAACAGTAATCATAAGAAGTTAACACTGCAACGTGAAGAATTACTTATATCATTAAAAGCTCGTTTTGAGACAAATATGAACCGTCATCCAGGCCTGAAATGGGAGAAAATCCAAGCAAAGCTGGATGCTAATTCTGAAAAGCTATGGTCGCTCAGTGAAATGGAAAAAACTGGCGGTGAACCAGATGTGGTTGGTTACGATAAAGAGAAGGATGAATATATTTTTTACGATTGTTCAGCGGAGAGTCCTAAAGGCCGCAGAAGTATTTGTTACGATCGCGAGGCGCTAGAGTCAAGGAAAAAACATAAACCAGAAAATAGCGCTATTGATATGGCAAATTCCATAGGTATCGAAATTTTAACGGAAGAACAATACAGACAACTGCAGAAACTAGGTAATTTCGATTTAAAAACGTCTAGTTGGGTTGAGACACCTTCTGATATTAGAAAACTAGGCGGGGCTATCTTTTGCGATCGTCGCTACGACACGGTCTTTATGTACCATAATGGAGCAGATTCCTACTATGCTGCAAGGGGATTCCGTGGCTCTTTAAGGGTCTGACTTATATAAAGTTATGGAAAACCTTCCTATTGGGATTATTATAAATCTCGAATAGGAGGGTTTTTTTTATCATTTCCATATGCAGTTATACTAGGGGAAATATCTTCTCATCAACTCAACTAAAAAAGTATAAACTCCTTTTCAAACCCTCATATTCCCTACATTAAGAGAGGTTCTTTATGCTATAATTTATAGGGCGTAAATTCTTGGTCAAGAGAGGTGAATTGCTTCGCTTATTGGAATATTAATTATTACAATTGGTCTTATTCCTATTGTATTAGCTTTTGCTATTAGTCAAATTTTTAAAGGATCTAAACTGTCCAAAGGGTTATTCATAGGGATGTGTTTACTAGCTTTTTGGCAATTTTACATAGGAGTTCTTTACTTTGAAGAGTCTTGGAATGAAGATGTTGTTTTATTACTTTTTCGTATGTTCCGCTTCGGTCCAATCTTTACTATACCTACCCTCTTTTATTTAATATCCATCATCATACAGGATGAGCCAATGAGAAAGGGTAACAATCGATGGATAGAAGGTATTTCTAAGTCAGTATTTAATAAAAAAAACTTCTACCTATTACTTGCTTGGAGTGTATTTGTTTATCTTGTTGATTGGACAACGTTAGGTATTGCTAAACTAAATATTGTTAGTTTAGATTTTTCTTCTATTAAATTTTATTACCCAGTTTATGGGACGTTAGGCTTGTTGTTTAAAATTCATATGGCTAGCTTTGTGCTTATCTTAACAATGGCATTTATTATTTTGCCAAAGCTTCTGAATGCGAATACAAAAAACTTTTTAATGAGATTTTCTATATATGCAGTGCTTTTTTATACATTTGGTTTATTAAACTTTCATCCAGCGACGGGCATGATAACTGGTAGCATAGGAGTCATACTATTCTCTACGTTAATTATGTTAGAGTTTGTAAAGCTGAACACGAATATGAAGTTAAATTACCATGAGTTGATGGAAAGACAAAAAAAGTTAGACTATACAGGAAGCCTAACTGCCAGTTTAATACATGAGGTTAAAAACACTAATCAGATAATAAAAGGTTTTTCTAAAATGTTAAACAAGATAGAATTCATGACGGATAGAGACAATGGTGCTATAGAGATGATCATGAAGTCTTCAGAGCATTTACGAGAACTTGCAGACAATTACCAAGAATATATGAAAGCGTCCAAAATAGTACTTAAAGTAGATGATTTGAAGTCAGTTATTTACAATGCTATAGAAATGTCGCAAGAAATTACGAAAGAGCGTCATGTGGAAATTGAATTCATCAATCATTTTAAACCATTAAAGGCTTACATAAATAAAACCTATCTGGAACAAGTGTTTATTAATTTGATCAAAAATAGTGTAGAGGCTATTCCAGAGGGTAAGGAAATTAAGAAAATAACGATTAGAACAGAAGTTGTCGACAAGAGTATCTTAATTCATTTTTGGGATACTGGAAATGGGATACCTTTTGAAAATTGGGAAAGTGTTTTTAATCCATTTATGTCTAATAAAGATAGCGGGATGGGATTAGGACTTCCTTTTGTTAAAAAGGTATTAATCGAGCATTTGGGAAACATCAGCATTGTTGAAAGCACTGCTATGGGAACACATTTTCAAATTGAATTACCCCAGAATGGGTTGGTGGATTTGGAGCAACTAGATAAAGGATCTGCTTAAGAAAGCGGATCCATTTTTCATGGAGTGAAAGGAATGGCTTTAGGGGGACAGCTTGGATTAATTAGTAATATGATTTTTTATGATGCCCCTAAGAGTAATTCTGCTAGTTAATTAACTTCCAAGCAATCTTATTATCAATAAAATCCTTATTTATACCATTACTATGAGGCAGAATTTTATTTTCGATAAAAATTACTTCCTTGGCATATCGTTTGATTCTCGGCATTACAAAACTGATCCTTCTTTTATCTCTACCTAGAAAATCAAAAGAATAAAAAGCAACAACATCAATGTTACTTTCTAAATTTATAAGATATGTTATTAGTTCATTTAAACCTGGTCGCTGTAAATTCAAATATCCAAGATCGGAAAATTTCTTTACAATATCAATATTGTACTCATTTAAACGTTCTAAAATTTTATTTTCTATTGCTGCGACATTATAATTTTTTTCTACAATACGTTGGGAATAGAATATCCCTGTTTTGTAATTATATGAATTAAACATTATAACTCCTCATCTTTATAACTCAAGTGAATACTATAAGTAATTAACACTTTTCTCAAGAACTATACTTAAAGCTGTATATTGTAAAAAGGCTTTATCTATTCGTGATTGTTGAGTGAAAGATATTGTATCAGTCACTAGTTTTAATTAAAAAGGGAATTTTCGGAATGTTTTGTTGACATATATTCAAATTAATGGTTTTATTAACTCAAGTAATAGAAGGATTGCTTGGAAATGGCACTCTCGTCTAGACTTCGCAGAACAACCTGCAGAGTCACGCTCAACAAGAAAAAGTTTACTAATAAAACTACCAATATATTCAAGTTAGTTGTAAGAACAAGTATTAAATTTGATAAATGTTGGATAATCGTGTCAGTAATAAACCAGTTGGCATCTCAGTTAGGTAGAATCGATGAAGAGCGCAAGAGAAAAAATCTTATAGCTCCTCAACTAAAAAGAGTCAAAATATCAAACAGTACAAGCTGTATTGAAGTATAATATGGGGTGATAGTATGAAAAGATATAAAAAATGTCAAAGCTGTGCCATGCCATTAAAGAAGATGGAAGACCGTGGTACGGAAAAGGATTTAGATAAAAGTTTAATGTATTGTAAGCATTGTTTTCAGGAAGGAGAATTCATTCAAAAGGAATTTTCTGTAGATGAAATGAAAATATTTGTAAAAGATAAATGCATCGAGATGGGGCTTCCGAAGTTTTTGGCAGGAATGTTTGTAAAAAACCTTCATAAATTGGAGAGGTGGAAATAGACATTACTTCCTAGCTAAAGATCATGATGTTAGGCTTATTTCATTTTGATGACTATAGTGAAGCCCTTTGTTGCGATACTTAAATAGGGCATCGCCATTTTTGGTTGATTAACATAGAAGATTATGGAGTATTGTACATAAAGTAACGAGTGCGAGAGATGAATTCGAACGGTAGCTGCCTTTTCCTTGTTGTACTAACGTAAGAAGAAGTTATTGAAATAAAAATATTGAAGCGTACAAATGAAAAAGGGCCAGACCAATTGATAAACAAGCAAATCTGCCCCTAAAATATTCTTATTCTTTAGGTTGTAAATCCTCAATCGAATCAATGTCCATATATTCAGGTACAACAAAACCAATTTTTGCACCGGTTAAGTTTTCACCTAAAATAACAATGTCCTCCTGGTATTGTTCATAAAAAGCACCATGCGTTACAGGTAACCAAGGAGCAAGTGATGCATCAGCTTCGCCGTTAGCTATTGCCGGGTCCTTTCATCTCCGTCGACCGCCTCTACGCCTTCTGTCCACTCATTTACTTTATCTTGATTCTCATCGCCCCAATTCATTGCTGCTTCCTCAATTGAAATATTTTGCGCGTCAAGCATGACTGTTTCCATATCTTCTGATTCCCAGTTGAAACGATCAAGAATTTCATAGGCATTGGGCATATCCTCTTTTAAACCTATTCTTGCCATTGTATGAATGCTATCCTCTTCACCAAATGAACCTTGTGGATCCTCTAAATATTTCAAATCATAAGAAGCAAACATATAGTGTGGATTCCAACCAACTACAATATGCGAGAGAACCCATTGTAACAACACAATCACCTGATTCTAAAATCACTATTGACTTTTATACTGTAAATGGCGGAGCGGCTACCTCCATCGGTGTATTAGGAATAGTAGAATGTCCCCTTTGGTTTAAGAAAAATATTTATCATGAATAACAATATGGACAAAGTTGATATTGAATGGAAAAATAACCATACCATCACAATTAACAATCATACGTTGAACCTGAATAAAGGAAAAATTTTTTCGGATTAACAAATATTTCTCACACTAAATGGTGCAAGAATTCAATAAAGCGATCAATTTATTGATCGCTATTTCTAATTCAGGGATTGGATTTCAATCTGATTTGAATATTATGTTATCATTCAGATGTACAGATATTGAGCTACCATGAAAGTTTACATCCGAAAATCCTAAAAAAGACAAAAACAAACTAGACCCAGCATTTTATGATTTTTAAAAGCTGAGACAAGATTGTTGTGAATGCACCCAAAAGTCATTATAGACATAGAAACAAACTTTCATTCCTTGTGGTGTAGCGCTGATTTTGCGCTTCATGAATGGCTAACGGGCCAGTAGAGTTGAAGAAGGTTTTATATTTAATCTATGGTAATATATTTATTAGAAGATACAATTTTTTGAAAACGGAGGGGTATTTTATGAAAAGAAAATTAGGTTTAGTTTTTGGTTTAATAGGAGTTCTTGCATTATCAATTGGATTTACAGATGTAATAGCAAAAGAACAAACTGACGTTAGTAATGGAGATAAAATTAGAGTTGTAACAGTAGAGGAACAAGAAGTGCGTGAAAATGAGGATATTGAAGGGAAAGACCTTAAAACAGTTATAACAGTAGAAGAACAAAATAGAGTAGAGAATTCATCAGCTTTATCAGGATTTGTACCACAAGAAAATGGACACGGGTTTTATTTTATTAAGAGCAATATACTGAATAATTAAATTTAATTGGTGCGTTACTTGAAGATGAGATCGAACGGCAGCTATTAAGCTAACTGGGCAGATTAGTTGAAGAAGCAATGCTTGTTAATAAAAAAACTTTTAGTTTGGTGATGGGGAAGTTAAAGAGAAAATATGGGAATGGTTCTTAGATAAATTGGGGTTGTCCCTAAATGTCTCAAAAAATATAGGGAATAGAATTTATCCCTATATTTTTTTCAATACTTTTATTTGCATAATTTCAGAGGAATATTTGTTCTAAAATATGAATACGTTTAGTCTTATTCCCCAGGTCGATGATAGCCATCGCTTGTATGATGCGACATATGTTGCCCATATTGACTTTGTTGGGAGCCGTGATAACCGTCATGATGCATCATATGTTGCCCATGATGCATCATATGTTGTGGGTGATAATAATAATGATGATGATAATGATGGTGATAATGGTGATGCGCAGTTCCTCCAGGTTGTTGACGTAAATTATCTGACATTTGTACACCTTCCTTCTCATTGTTCAAGATAATCTTATTCACATGATTAAAAAAGGTGCCTGTTTATTGTAATATACATGCCTAGCTTGTTAAGCTACTGGTACATTAGTGTTGAAGATGAAATCGAACGGGAGCTATTGTGCTAACAGGGCAGATTATTTGAAGAAACTAAATTCTGTTAAGATATTATTATAGAGAAAAAATAGGGGGAAAAGTAAATGGACACCGAACAAAAGCTTTATCAAGTAGCAATAGATTTGATAGAAAAGAGATATCCTTCAGGTTGGGGTGGAGCCGCAGCAATGTATACGGAAGACGGGCAAATCTTAACCAGTGTGGCACCAGACGTTATCAATGCTTCGACAGAATTATGTATTGAAACCGGTGCAATTCTTGAAGCACATAAACTAAATACAATGGTCACTCATACTATTTGTGTTGTTAGGGAAGATGAGGATTCCGAATTTACCGTTTTAACTCCATGTGGTGTATGTCAAGAAAGGCTATTTTACTGGGGAGAAAATGTAAAAGCTGCTGTAACTAATCCAAATGGTAAATTGGAGTTTAAAACATTACAAGAAATACAACCATATCATTGGTATAAAGCCTATGAAGATTAATTTTTATTATTAAAGTAAATGGTGCGATTGTTAAACGAGGCGATCATAATTGATCGTCTTTTTCTATTGCAAAATTCCGTAATTATTTCTTGAATATTGTGTTAATATTGAGGTGACAGATATTGAAGTAACGAGGCAGGATAATTTAATAAATGATTAGGAGTTGTCTAAATGATTGAACATAGAAAATTTCCGAATTTAGAAACAGATAGGTTATTATTGCGAAATGTAAATAATGAGGATGTTGATTTTATTTATAGGCTTTTTAGTGATAAGAGGGTATGTGAATTTTTATATGATGAAGAATTATTTACAAGTAGAAATGATGCAATAGAGTTTGTTGAATGGAATAAAGATCCAGAAGAAAAGGGATACAATCGTTGGGTATTAGTCAAAAAAGGTGCTAACCAAGAACAGATTGGAACCTGTGGATATGATAATTGGGACAGAATGAACAATATTGCAGAAATTGGCTATGATTTATGGCACGAATATTGGGGACAAGGATATATGAAAGAGGCATTAATTAGTGCAATTGAAAGTGGATTTAATCATATGAAATTGAATAGAATTAACGCTTATGTTGCTTTAGATAATGTTAACTCTATGAAGCTATTAGAAAAAATTGGATTTGTAAATGAAGGAGTATATAGAGATAAGCATTTATTTAGGGGTAAATATTATGACCATTATTCCTTTTCTTTGTTAAAAAGAGATTGGAACCAATAGTAAGGTATATTAAATATCAAACTAACGAACACAATTGGTACGTGATTGGTTTTACTGAAACTAATTGGTACTTTAGTTGATTAAGAAAATTGACCAGGATCTCTTAATAAAGTCCTTTTTGTGTTAAATAACTAACGGTATACTATCTAAAATGACAGCGCAATTTACGTCATTTGGTCTGTCATTAAATTAATATGCACCACAAAACAGAGCCATTTAGTATTATACTCTGTCTTTTTTATATTTCCTAAGATAGACGGGCACTAATATATCTTTAATTCGAGTTATTTTCTTTGCCTATTCCTTCCTTGGGTTGTAAAGTTATAGTACCAAAGTATTATGCAATTAAAAAGCTTGCCTATTAGGAAGAGAATGCAAGGAGAGTATATATAGATGAGAAACTGGATTGTAGACCATATACATTCAACAGTTGGATTTGAAGTGAAACATATGATGGTCTCCAAGGTAAGAGGTCAATTTGATTCCTTTACAGCGGATGTAGAGGCTGATGATTTAACGGATTTAACAACAGCAAAGATTGCATTCAAATTTGAGGGTAATAGTATAAACACACGCAACCGAGAACGTGATAAACACTTAAAATCAGCTGATTTCTTTGATGTTAATAATTACCCAACGATTGATTTTAAATCGACTACAATTACAAAAAATGGCGATAGTTATAAACTAACAGGTGATTTAACGATAAAAGCTATAACGAAATCAATAACTTTTGATGTTGCTTTCGGGGGTAAAGCTACAGACCCAAGGGGAGTAGAAGTTTACGGTTATGAAGCAGAGGCAACAATTAACCGAGATGAATTTGGTCTAACTTGGAATGCAGCCTTAGAAACTGGCGGCGTACTGGTTGGTAAAGAGGTTAAAATTTTAGTTGAATTAGAATTAAATCATCCAAATCATGTTTTATCAAATGCAACCATTATCAAGAAGCCATCTTTAAGCAAAAGTGAGTATTTGGAGCATGAAACAGAAAGCAATAAAATTCACAGAATGATTGCCGAAAACTTAACGGACTTTATTTTGATTATTAATAGAAATGGGGTCATTCAATATGTCAATCCATCACTAAAAAAAGTGTTAAATGGTGACGTTCCTTCAATTCAAAAGAGTAATTTTTATAAAAACATCCACCCTGATGAACAGGATAACGTAAGAAATGAAATTATTTCATATTCTGGCAGAACGATAAAAAAGTCATTAAAAAGGGAATTCCGATTTCTTCATTCAGAAGGATATTATCTGGATGTAGAGGCAGATATCGTTAGTATAAACAATCCTTCATTTATAAATTATGAAAATGAACTAATTTTAGTCGTCATGCGTGATATAAGTGAACGAAGAGAAGCAGAAAAAGCGATTTACCAATTAGCATTTCATGATCATCTGACCAATCTTCCTAATCGCCGTTCGTTTATGAATCAGCTTCGTAGTGAAGTTATGGATCGAAAATACTCCAGGTCTAAACTGTCTGTATTTTTTATTGATCTGGATAATTTTAAGCAGATTAATGACCAATGGGGACATGATGCAGGAGACCTCGTACTTAAAGAAGCAGCAGAAAGAATTCAATCAGTTTTACGTCCAACAGATATAGTAGCTAGATTAGGCGGTGATGAATTTGTTGTCATGCTAAGAGATGTGCACGGTGAAGAAGATGCTATCAATATTGTCCAAATGATGTTATTACAGTTTCAAAAACCTATAGGCGAATCTGATCAAGAGTATCCACTTACCTGCAGTATTGGTGTGGCAAACTATCCTGATCATGGAGAATCTCCTGAGGATCTGATCCAGAATGCGGACACTGCTCTTTATTATGTAAAAGAACGCGGTAAAAATGATTATATGATATTCAATCAACAAATGGAACATCAATCATTAGAAAGGCGTTTACTTGAGAATGCATTAAGACAAGGGATCAGAGAGCAACAATTTTACTTAGAATATCAACCGAAAGTTAACATGACTTCAAATAAATTAATGGGAATGGAAGCGTTGGTTAGATGGAATCACCCAGAGTTAGGGATTATTTCTCCAGGGAAATTTATTCCATTAGCCGAAGAATCGGGATTAATTGTTCCTTTGGGAGAATGGATTCTTAGAGAAAGTTGCCGTCAAGCGTCGGCTTGGGGAGCCTTGGACGTTCCACCTTTAACTTTATCTGTAAATATCTCCGTTCGTCAGTTAGTGGACCGAGATTTTGTCGATAAGCTAAAAACAATTTTACAAGAAACAGGATTAAATCCTAGAAGGCTTGAATTAGAGATTACGGAAAGTGTCTTGGCAAATATCAAAAGTACGATTCCCATTTTAAAAGAAATAAAGAAACTGGGCATCCAGATTTCTATCGATGATTTTGGAACTGGTTATAGTTCCCTAAGTTATATTAAAGAACTTCCTATTGATACTTTGAAAATCGACCAATCGTTTGTGAAAGATATACATACGAATAAAGAAAGTAAAGAAATAGCAAAGGCTATCATAAACTTAGCCAGTTCTATTGGATTAAATGTGATTGCAGAGGGAATCGAACTTGAGGAACATGTGGACGAACTCAGTAAAGATGGATGTATACTTGGACAAGGATACTTTTACAGTAGACCATTGAAGGTAGAAGCATTTGAGGACTATATGACAACTAATCAGGAATCGTTATATAGCCTGAACTAGAATTGATTCATGAAAGTTACAAGACAAGCGATTTCATATGTTTTATGGTAACAGGTAACGGATATCTATTAAAATTGAACCTAGATGATTATTCTATTATAATATCGAAGCGAGAAAGTGTAATTCTTATCCGTTTCTATAATGTTACTATTCTCGTCCTTTTTAATTGATCAACTATCTAAGTATTGGATTCGACTCATTTACATAGAACTACTATGCATTATGGTAGAATTGTTATGGAGGTTTTGTGACGATGGAAATTATAATCTTGGTTATTATTTTAGGAATAGCTTCACTTGTGAATAAGATATACGATAGAGTGAATATAGATAATTACTCCCCACTTTGGGAGTATTTCGCTAAATCCCTCCTCTACGGAATCATCATCGTATTTACAATGCTTTACGGTAAAGAATCGCTGGATGAGCTTTCCCCGCTTGAATGGGCCATTGTTGCTGTGTCAGCAATCGAAGGAACAGGGAACTATATCAATTATATAAAAGAATCAAAAAAAATGAAAAGCAAAAAAGCAAAAAAGTAAGGTCATTTAGCATATGTCCTTACTTTTTCCTTCTCAAAGATTTGTTATTTCCGTGTATTATACTATATATCGTTGGACTGTTAATATGTAATGCACCACTTTTTCAATCCAATTTGCAAGCTACCTCATTTCAGATTATGCTCTCAACGTCCTTCATCTCAGCTGCCCCATCATCTTCAAATTTACCTTTGAGTACTTCTAATTTCTACTTATGTAGTAACAATACTCCTTTACACTCTAATAATATTAATCTAACTTTATCACAATTATTTTACATTAGAACTCCTAATAAATTAAATGAATATATTAATACATATTTTCTATTGACTAAACGTTCATTCAATAATAAAATATAACAGAAAATTCATTTAAATCGGGAAGGAGTGCATTGGATTTATATTTCGAGAGCACTGGCAATGGGCATCCTGTTGTTCTTATCCATAGTGGAGGGGCTGATTTGAGGCTATGGACATTTTTAGCACCTCTTTTATCGAAGCATTACAACGTGATTACTTTTGATGGCCGTGGTGCTTGTAAATCACCATCTCCTTTAAAACATGCAAACTATGTTGAAGACGTACGGAAACTTATGGATTACCTAGAGCTTAAACAGGCAACGATTATTGGCCACTCGATGGGTGGGCAGATTGCAACGGATTTTGCACTAAATTACCCTGAAAGAGTATCAAAACTTGTATTAATTGCTCCTGCTTTAACTGGTTATTCTTATTCAAAAGAGTTTGAAAACTATCATATCAAAATATCGGAAGCTGCACCAAATATAGATAAAATGTTAGAACTTGCACTTAATTCCCCAACTTATCAAGTCGTTATCGACAGTCCACAAAAAGATCTCACGGCTAAAATGCTTAGGCAGCATTTCGAGCGAGTGCTTGAGTGGCCCGCTGATTTCCGCATAAAATGGCCTCAGCCGAAAGCATATGAAAGATTAGAAGAATTGAATCCCGAAACATTATTTATTATCGGCGATAAGGACTTGGCAGATAATTATCGGGTTGCCGATTGTTTCCGTAAGGTTGCAAACATCCGATTCATTGAAATGCAAAATGCCGATCATATGTTACCGCTTACTCACTCTGAAGATTTATATCAAGAAATCACTGCATTTATGGAGGTGTGAAGTTAAATGCCGCGTACACCCGAAGAGAATGACCGTATCCGCCAAGCGTCCAAAGAAAAAATTCGTGCTACAGCTATGGAGTTATTTATTAAACAAGGATATTACGCTACTTCTATAAGCGATATTGCCAATCAAGCGGGCATTTCGAAAGGGTTACTCTATAGCTATTATAAAGGGAAAGAAATGTTGCTATCTGAAATGGTTGAGGCCAGAATTAGGGAAGTGGTTGACGTAATGGCAGAAGCAGTCGATATGGAGACACCTACTGAGCAGCTTAAATATATTGTCAATGGTGCGATTGATAATATCCATAAAAATCCGGAAGTCCATCGATTCTATCTGCACTTGCAAACTCAGCCAGAAGCAGATGAAGAGCTGATAAAATACAGTCATCGCATTATTGATGAAAATACTAGACAGTTTGAGTTGCAATGTAAAATATTTGAAAAAATGGGAGAAAAAGATTCAAGAAGGCGATCATTATATTTTTCAACTGTACTACAAGGTATGATGTTGATGATCTCTACCTATCCAGGAAAGTTTCCGATAGAAGAACTCAAGCAGCAGATTATAAGGGAATTTTGTAACTAGCCTATCGTTTAAAACGAGCTTATCTTTAGTAGAGTTTAAACAAAAATCCTCAACACGAGCATTTTAAGAAAGGGATTGTGTTCTTTTGTACAGGGCCATTTAGCGGAAGAGTGAGGGGGGATATGAATGCGTAACGTAAGCTGGTTCCCAGTTTATTTATTTATATTCATGATGACAGTTGTTGGTTTTTTAGTATTTGACAATATGACTTCATCAATCATTTTTGGGATAAGTGTCGGTGGTATATTTGGTTGGTTATTTACCAGTAAAAAATCTAGAGATGATGAATAGTATGTTGCTTCTTTTACTACCCTATTTCAGAAAATGGCGCTTAAATGTGCTCTTGCTGTATTTATAGGTCATTAATAATGAAATCCAACAAAGGAGATGATAGGAAATGGAATCGATGGAAATAAAGGTGAAACAAATTGAATTAAATGGACTCACGTTTCAGTATCGCGAGACTGGGGAACCTTCTTCACCACCGATTGTTGCACTTCACGCAATGGGATCAGGTGCAGAAACATGGGACCAAGTGGCTGCTGAATTAGGAGGGGAATACCGTGTTTTAGCTTTAGACCAGCGGGGGCATGGTGGGAGCGCGAGAACTAGCAAATACTCTTTTGAACTAATGTGTGATGACTTACTTCATTTTGCAGATGCTATGAATCTTGAAAGGTTTACCCTAATTGGTCATTCAATGGGAGGAACAGTATCCTATCTTTTCTCGGAAACATTTCCGTCAAGGATAGAACGGTTGATTATTGAAGACACTCCACCGCCTTTTCAGGATGAGCCGATTGAAATTCCTTCCAGCCCTTCTGAACCTCTACCGTTTGATTGGGAGGTTGTACCATCGATTCTAAGTCAACTTAATGAACCCAATCCCGAATGGTGGGCGCGTCTTACCGGCATTACGATGCCGACTCTTATTATAGGTGGTGGATCCAGTCACATTCCTCAAAACAAATTGCAGGAAGTTTCTGAGCTTATTCCGAAATGTGAATTGGTAACGATACAGGATGCTGGGCATTTTGTGCACGATGATAATTTATTAGCCTTTATGGCTGCTGTAAAAAGTTTTCTTAATTCGTGAGTTTCCGATTGTTATTAATTAAGTGGCTAGAAGGCTATTAATTCTGCTTGAACTATTTTTCATTGAAGAGTGCGATTGTGCAAGACCATTAGTCTAATTCCTCTATAAAATGTGGGGGAATTAGACTTTTTTACCTTTCCAAAATCCTTAACGTTATACATCCACTTTTCTTGATATTACTATTGGTAAGCATGTTGGCAACAAGTGGTAAATTCTTGTGAGAATTGCTGTTAAAAAACATCGCAGAAGAGGTATATTCTTATAATCATATTCAATTTCTCCAATATTAGATATTCGTTCCATATAGAAACAGATGCCTTTGAAGAGAAGATTGAAAAATACAAGGAATTTAGTGAAGCTCCCTGAGCTGTTGGGGATGCAAACGCAAATCAGGTTAATCTGGTCTCTTCAAAGGTAGTAGTTGAAAATCCTGTTAAATAGAAAATGAATAGATGGTTTTGAAAAAGGTTACTAATTATTAAATGTTTATTAATTGACGGATGTCGCCTTGCTATTGGACTCAGCTTTAGACTTTACGTCGTCTTTAGCGGATAATAATTGATCCTTTGGCTCTACTGCTCTATCTTTTACATCGACTAATTCACCTTGTGCGTCTTTCACTGAAGACACAACTTCTTTTGATTCCTCAACTACATTTTTAGTTGTATCTTTAATATCTTTAACTTGTGTATCCAAAATTGCCTGTATTTTATTGATTGCCTCTTTGGAAATCTCTGTTGCATTCTGAATACGAGTGATAATAGCATTCTTCGTACCATTTGGATCTTCTTTAATTGTTGTTGCATATTTGCTTACAGAATCCTTCATGTTCTTAGAAGTATCTTTTACTTTCTCGCGAGCATTACTATTCAGAAGAACTAATGAAGAAGCTCCTGCAATTATTCCAGCAACAATCAATCCTGTTTTTGCCTTTTTATGTTTTTCTATTGTCATATCCAATGAAAAAACTCCCTTTCATAATATAGATATTATTTATTGGTTATTCTTTAAATTCCCGTAATGCAACAGAATAAACATCTACTTTCAGGAGATTAGAAAACGGATAATAAGAAAAAAATCCGAACGAATTCTAATTAAAAAATTTTGAAATATAGTTCGGATTCTTCTTAGCCTAATACACTTTTCTCCCAGCCGCTTCTTCATTTTATTGAAAAATACGCATCAGATTAACCGGATAATCGATCCATGGATTGCGATTGCCCTGGATTTCATAGATAGCGAGATTGTGATGCTTCTCATAAATGCCAGGTGGAAAATCTTCATGCCATTTCAGGAGTAGAGATACATCTATTTCCTTTTTATGGGAAGCTTCTATTTCATCAGGATATCTTAGTAAAAAATAGAGCATGGCTCGGGCAACAGCACCTTTTCCGTATTCCGGTTCAAATCGTTCATCCAATGACTTGCCGCAGGATTCCTTTACACCCTGGACGGATATCAGTTCTGGATTGTAGTCGCTGAAATCATGGTATGGGAAGTTGCTCCGCATTGAGTTACAGGCTGGATCACACGTGAATAAATGGTGAATATCCCCGCGCATTGGCTCCCTCTCATTGAACCAGGACTGTGGTACGACATGCTCACAATTATATTTAAAGTTCGATTCAATTTGCGCTAGACGTTGCTCTTCGTTTTGCCCGGAAGCTTGGAATGCTTCTGCTGCTTCCCTTCGTTTCCTTGTAGTATTCGCATCTTCTTTAATGACATTTTCGGGTTGTCTAATTTTTCCCGAGTAAATGCTTTTTAATCTGCCATCTGGCTGGAGGTCGACCCAAGGATATACATACTCAGATGGATCGTAACGGACAATGTTTGTATGGCTTGCTTCCAGCAGCTGACGGATAGAGTCCAGGATACCTGGCTGCATAAAATTAATGTTTTGGTAGTACTGGGAGATGATCTGTGCGTCCTTTTCTACATCATAATAAGCGTTTTGATCCAGCTGGATAAGGGCTTTTGCGTTCGCTGTTTCTGAAAGGATTTGCTGAATACGCTCAGGTTCCATTGATACGGGAAGCAGCTTCTCAGTCTGTTCAGTTGATAAGATCATCTGTCATCCTCCTTAGATTATGTATTACAATAGGTTATTTCAAGGTTGAGGTGGGGGATTCCTTCTTGGTTTGGAAAGATGGGAGGAAAGGACTGTGGGGACAGGTTCCTTGACCCAATTAGTTTTTAGGTTTATAGGACGATGAACCTGTCCCCGTGAACCTCTCGTATCAGAGCAAAAAGTAAATTAATATAAAAGTAGATTAATATAAATGGCAAGATTTATAGGATTGTTAAGTATGAGGATTGATTCAAGTAGCCTAGCCATCTATTACGGGTGGGACCGACCCCTAAACTACTAATCTTAGTATGTTTGGGAGTAACCACCATTATTTATGAGTTTTGAAACTTTTACTTGAAGTGATTTATAGTGAAAATTACTTCTTTTTTAACTTCCTTTCTGAAAAATGCTCTTATTCCTAAAACAAGAAAAAGGGAATTACCTTTATTTGTAGAAGTTATTAAAGTGGGGAAAAAAGAAGCAGGAAGGGTTTTTACTAAAACTGTAACAAGTAAAATAAAAGTATGGGGGGCACCAAAGTTAGCTTCATATATTGGAGTTGCTGTAGCATTTGCTCTTGAATATGCAGATGTGGGAGGGCAAATTGCAAAACAGATTGATAAACGCGATAAAAGACCAAATGATGGATGGTTAGATCTTTGTTAAATAAAGGTGGTAAAAATGAGAATATTACTTACAGCTATTTGGACTTTCATAGTTCTTTATGCAATGGAATTATTGGAAGTAACTAAGGATATTTATCACTTATCTATTGCTTTACTAATAGCATTTGGAGGAGCGCTGTTGATTTTTTCTTTGTTTAAGGTTAAGAAACGAAAAAAAGAAATAAAACGATAAAGAACAATTGGTGGAGAATTTACTTATGAAAACTAAGTGAACGTTTTAAGTCTCCATACGATAATTCTTAGATCATGTATGAAAATATACAGCGAATATACTATGCTTATTTGCTAAATATACTATATATACTCCTCTGAAAGCTATTTTGCATCTTCAACTTTAAAACCCAGCTTATCTTCATGAGAAGATAAGCTGGGTTTCTTAACTATAGTGCTAGTTATCGCTTAAAGTAAGTGTAAAATAACTCCTAAAGTGACACTTTTGGACACCCTATTAGCCGGAAGAAGTTGTTTAAGGCAAAAGTACTGTTTATCTCACTATTTCTATATGGAAATAAAGATGAACCATTCTTCTAATATCCTGAACCAAGTTAAAAGAGTTGTTTACTCGACGAAAATATATACGTATACTGGTGTCTATTGACTCTGATTGAGATAAAAAAATGGCTATCAACTTTGTCGACAGCCTGAGCAATTCCATGATATTTTAGAACTACACTTTATTTAGAAGACACTAAGTCCGCCACCAGAATATAACGTTCCGGTGATGTTCCTATCAAATCAAACGGGTAGCATGTAGAGAGTGTTAATGTTGCTCTCGGTTTCGGAACAATTACTGTTCGGTCATCCTTGTCTACGATACGGATTTGCTTTACTTTATACGTAAATTCCCCCGCAGATGTTTGAACAACAAGCAGATCTCCTTTTTCAACCTCACCTAGTTTGCGAAACACGGTATCGTTATGCCCGGATAGGACTGAATTGTCTTTTTCACCAGGCAGAACACTCCCAGCAAAATGGCCTACCCCTATATCTAGCTCTTCTTCATCTGTTCCGTGATAAATTGGAAGTTTTGCCTCTAACTTTGGAATAATAAGCTCACCAATATTTTCTCCCTTTTCAGGACGCTTAGAATAAAGTGGATCTGGATCTTCTTGGTGTTCATCATTTTGTTCTGTCTCGTCAGTCGCTTTCAAATCTGGCTCTACTTTATAGTCCTCAGCGTTTACTTGACCTATTTTAAAGAGCATATAGCCTTTTAAATAAGTATATGCATTCGTGCCACTAAACCATAGTCCAAATACAATAACCATAATTGATAGTGTAAGAAGAACCAAGCGCTTGCCGCGTCTGTTTCTTCTTTTGTTAGTCCTTATCATTGATTAATTCCCTTTAGCCCTAATACGGCGGAATAACACAACACCAGCTAAAGTAAGTGCAAGTCCAGCTAATGTATTTGGAACATAGTCGGAACCTGTCTTTGGAAGCTTGCCTCCTTTAACTGTTTTGGCAGGTGGGGCTATTGCATTTTGATTTTCCGTCACGATTTTTTCTGCCTTCTTAAGGTCTTTTCCAGTTTCCTGTATTAACTCTGAACCAAACATGTCAGCTGTCAACAGTATATCAGCAAGAAATTCCCCTTGCTTGTTGTATATTTCAATTAACAGATTATACCCATTTGTTGTCTCTATAGTCATCAAAGTTTCCAGTGATATGGTTTGTTTATCGCCGTCTTTTACAAGATAATATTTTGTTTCTACTTGGAAAAGATTGAGCATGTCACTAAAAATATCCAAAAGCTCCGCGATTTGTTCAGCAGAGAGTTCTTCGGCAGTTTCAAAATATTCCAATGCGATCATTCTATCGCTAAGTTCAAATAACTTTTCTTCAAATGCAGGATTTTCAAAATCAAGCGTTTCAAGATGAGCAAATAGCTTCTCAAGTTCTGCATCAGTAAGTCCAATCGCTGTGAAAAGATCAAAAATTCCGTCTAAATTTTCATCGCCATACATATAATAATCGATGGCTAGTTCAAGGTCTTCGATAAATTCATAGTTTTCAATAGAATCACCATTTTGATTCAAAAACTGTTCTAGTGCTTTGTTTGAATCAAAGCCATAATCCTCAAGAAGCTGCTGAAGGTTTTCATTATCAATCGGAGTACCTTCCCAGCCATTTAAGTAAAAGTCAATAAATTCAGGTAGTTCTTCTTCAAAAATGATAAATGTGCCATCTAATACATCTTGTCCTTCTTCTATATCACCGTTTTCAATAAGAAGTACATTTAACTCTTCCCGACTCAAATTAAATTCATCAAGTACAGGTTGAATAGACTTCTCCGTAAGTGGTGTGCCGAGCTCATCCACCGAATCAAAATATTCTAAGTACCAATCTTTGCTTTCAAGATAATCGATATAATCTTGTTTATTCCAGCCAATTTCCTGTAAAAATACTTCAAATTCAGGTTCCTTCGACTCAATTGCAAAAGTCAAAACTGGTGATACTCCAAAGCTAATAACAACAACCAACAGTAGTGATACTAAGTGTTTCATTCCTTGCCCCCTCTGATTTGTTAGAATAATATCTATAATAGTATAATTCTAATAGTGGGTTTTGTATAGCACCTATTTTTTCCTCCAAAAAATCCCTTCTAAACCCCAAAAAACCACCAAATTAAAAAAACTTTCACCATTTCCACCCCCAATCCCCAACTTCCTTCGATTATAGAAGTGAAGGGAGGGAAACACGATGGAAAAACGAACAATGTCAGTGGAAGATGTAGCAATCTATTTAGGACTGCATAAAGATACGATTTATGATCTCGTAAAAGAGAAGAAGATTCCTCATATAAAAATTGGCGGGAGAATCTTTTTCCTGGAAGAAGTCCTGGAAAGATGGATGCTAGAGAACATAAGGTAAATTGCTGCATTCGGAAGGTCAACTTTCGAATTGCAATTTGCCTATTTGGCATTGCTATTAAGACTTTGGTAGGGAAAAACGCACGTGAAAAAAATAAAATCTTAAGGAGATATAAACATGACAACATTCAATTTTCATAGGGATAAGAACTTTTTAATGGATTGGTTAATGCTAAATCATCTGACTACGGGAGAAATTGTACTTTGGCACACGCTGATGAACATTGGAAATAGACTCGGGCAAAAGAGTGTTTTCAATGCGCCTAATTCTACATTAATGAAATTTACCGGTCTATCTAAACAGGGGATCATCAATGCGAGGAAGAAGTTGCTTGAACGAGGCTTTATTCGTTATGAAAAGGGGCATCAAAACAAGGCACCTGTTTATGAAATGATTCCATTACCTCAAGCAATCGGGCAGTATTTTTCTACTACTAAAAACCAGGAGTTGACCCGGGACTTGACTGGGGAGATGGCCCAAGATGTTACCCAGGACTTTACCCTGCACTTGACCTCTTACTCGACCCAAGAGTTGCCCATACATAAAGATAAAAGTAAAGAAGAGAGAAGAGGAGGAGGAAGCGAGCGTGACATGAATCCTCTATTTAAAATCTATGAAGAAAATATAAACAAGCTAACCCCATTGATTCGAGAAGCGTTGATTGAATGGACCAAAACAACAGGCATTGAGATAGTCAAAGAAGCAATTGCTATAACGGTGAAAAAAGGCGGCCGAACGTATAGTTACACTGAAAAAATATTGAAAGAATGGCAGCATGCTGGGTTACAGACAATTGAAGCTGTTCAATCCTATGAACTGGAAAAAGAATTAGAAAAGGATAATAAGCTCATTCCATTTCGTAAGCCAGATAGTAAAGAAAAAGAAGATATATTTGCCGAACTTTTAAAGGAGGAATTTTAAATGTTACATCAAGAAGCAATCGAAGTGTTAAAGACGATTAATGAAATGTATCCAAAGTTTAATCTGACAAAGCGCAAGGCTGCGATGTTACTTCCTAACTTGAAGGAAATGGATTATCCGGGGGTCATGAGAAATCTTTCTCTATTTATTATGCAAAATCCTTATCCGCCCATGCTTAGTGAAATTGCAGCTTACCCTGAAGTGGAAGATTCGCATATAGAAGAAATGATGAAATGGCATGAAGAAGCGGAAAAAGTTCCTCCAGAAGTGAAGAAACAATTTCTAGAAGAGTTCGACAAATTAGTACAGAAGAAGGCAGGAAAATAGGGATGGATACGTATTATGCGGAAACAAGTATACTAGGATCGATTTTAATCGAGGGCACGCTTTTTAAAGAATTAGAGATTAATGAGTCGTACTTTACCCACAATAAACATCGGCAAATTCTCTTAGCGATGAAGCAGGGATATAAAGAAAGAGAGGTTGTTGATATTGTCATTGTAACAACGGTTTTAGGAGATAAGATTGAGGAGGTTGGTGGGGTCACGTATCTCACCGAACTCGCTGAATCCGTACCAAGCACTGCAACATTTAAACATTATCAACAGATTCTTATTGACGCATACCAGCTACGCGTGGCCCAACATGCCATACAGCAGTTCTTGAGTAATCCTTCCAACACATCGATAGAGCGTTTGCTGCAGGATTTACAGGCATGCAGGGATTTAACTATAGATAAAGAAGAAAAAAGTACCTATGATAACTTGGTTGAAATAGGTGAAGAACTGTTGAAGCCCAGTCCTGAGAACCTAGGCTATCTCACTTCACTCGCATCATTTGACCAAATAACAGGAGGGCTCAAGGGAGGGGATTTGATTATCCTTGCTGCAAGGCCATCCGTTGGAAAGACAGCATTCGCCCTTAATCTAGCAGCAGGACATTGTAAGAATGGAGGGGCATCCCTCATCTATAGCTTAGAAATGAGGACGAAGCAGCTATTGAAACGAATGATTTCTGCAGAAGGGAGGGTAAATGCGAGTAAATGGCATGATATCAGCAATCGATTTACAACAAATGATTATAAAAACGCGATGCGCGCAATCGGAGAAATGACAACTTGGGAATTAGAAATCTTTGACAGGAAGTACAGCCTTTCCGAAATTCGAGCGGGAATTCGACAACAAGTCCATCAGAATCCCAAACAAAATCATTTGGTGTTCATCGATTACCTTCAATTGATAAAACCAGCCATCTCCCACCGTGATCGCCGTGATTTAGAAATCGGTGAAATGACAAGGGAACTTAAATTGTTAGCACTGGAGCTGAACATCCCAATCGTACTGCTTTCTCAGCTGTCACGAAGTGTGGATTCAAGGCAAGATAAACGACCACTCATGTCTGACTTGCGTGAGTCAGGAAATATCGAACAGGATGCAGATGTCATTTCTTTCTTGTATCGTGACGATTATTACGATAAACGGAGTAAACAGAAGAATGAGATGGAGGTAATTATAGCGAAGCAGCGGAATGGACCTACAGGAACGGTGAGGATGGAGTTTTTGAGAGAGTTTGGTGTGGTGAGGGAGGAGGTGGGGGTTTTGTGTTGATAAGATAAAAACAGGAAAAAAGGGCTGGCTTTCTATTATTCTAATGTATTAGTTTGATAGAGACTAGCCCTCCCGTTTTTATTTCCACCTTATTTCGACCAAAATGGCTAAGGTCATGGACGACAAGGATGTCACCAAATCTCATTTTAGAACGTATTTCATTATTAGTGTTACGTTCTTTTAAATTCCTATCCGATTGCTTTTCTTGATAAATTTTATCACAGCGAAATCTTCTAGTTCTTTTACTACCATTCAAGGTTTTGTTCTTTAGTACTAACTCAAGTGTATGCAACAATCCGTTATTATGGTAAATAAAAGTCGTCTGAATTTAAAGGGGTTTTATATTATAATGACAAGGTAGAAGCTAATTTTAAAATATATATGGTAAAATAACTTTGTGAAATATTGTACTTAAAGTAACGGGCAGTTTAGTAGAACAAGGGGTGTTATGATAATATCAAAGTGTCCTACATAATGAAATAGTGAAATCAACGGATATGGACTTATGGTTAGAACGAAAACAAAAAGGAGAATCTTATGTGCAGAAACATTAGAACATTATATAATTTTGATCCACCAGCTACCAATGAAGAGATTTATGCGGCTTCTCTACAGTTCGTCAAAAAGATAACAGGCTATAACAAACCATCAAAGATTAACGAAGAGGCATTTAATCAAGCAATCAATGAAATAGCTAAAGTCACAAGTAATTTATTGAATACGTTGGAGACCAGTGCGGAGCCTCGTAATCGAGAGGTAGAAGCTGAGCGTGCGCGCATAAGATCAGCTAAAAGATTTGGAGCGAAATAATTAGAACTAAAGAAAAGTGATTAAGTATTGATTTACCTTTATGTGTGATCTTCATCAGTCGGTTGCATTGATCCAATAAGGATTAATGCACTTTTTTGTTGAAGCTATTAAACTACCATAAAAGAACGAATTTTTCTTGCATTTCGGCGCAATCAATTCATAAATTCTTTGTGAACACCTTTTGAACGAGTTGGAAGGGCTTTGAGTTCTTTCGCTAACGGATGCAATAGCTACACAAGGCAATCATTGAAACGCTCCTCTTTTTCTTGTGGAGGGACAAAGTTTGAGTAATAAAAAGACTTCTAAACTTGAAAAATGGCGAGAAAAATATGTGTCATTTGCTGTTGTAATAGGTTGTATATATAGTGTTGTTTTAAATTGGGGAGATGATTCTTCTTTGTCTTTTCTCCATTCCATTTATATTGTGCTAGATTCATTTCATATTCTTTTTTTCAACACAATCTTCACAGCTAGATATTTGATTTTCCTCAATAGCAATCCTAATTAATAAAACAGTATCAATCAACTACCTGTATAAAACGATTACTTTTTTATCCAATTGCCATTGTCATTTTTTTTGTACTTTTGTTTTACGGCGCTCCAGGCAACCTTAAAAGCAGTTTCTTCTTCGTCATATTCGTCACTTGCTGAATTGAATGCTTCTTTGAAAATTTCTTGTGCGTGATGCGGTAAGTTATCTCTTACTGATTCTGGAAGATCACTTAACGTATTATACGGCATAGTCTCGTCTCCTTTATTAACCTTTTACTAATGATTTCCCTATTCTAAATCATGATAAACTAATATGTAAGGAAATTCTTTCTCATATCAGTCAGTATACTGGATTTACGCCAATACTTCGGACACAAAACAGTAAGTCAAAAACTTACTTTCTAATTGTAATATTAGAAAATTATGTGGTTTGACATGGAGACTCGTTTTTAAACGTTTTTACCTTTTTTCTTCCTATTTCTAGTATCTAAATAAGAAGCAGCAGTATTTAACATAAAATGTATCGTATCTAATTAAATTGAACAGAGTACTCCTTTTTAGTCTTACTTCGTATCAACTCATCCATTCCTTGTGACTCATAGGCTTTTACCCAATCACATATAGGTGTCTGGCTGCCCATTATATTTTTTTGCCCAATGAACTATAGCCGATATTGCCATCTAAATACTCGGTGACAAGCTTCATCTTAAATTCCACACTATATTTAAAACACCCCCGAAAGTTAGATTTATTACTCTAACTTTCGGAGCTCGGTACCAATCACATGATAGATGCAGGCTATTTTTATTTCTATATCTGTCTACTTTAAAGGGAGCTTATCAAAGAAGGATAAGTACCAATTCTTGTTGAATTTATTAAAGAACAGGATTGTTCAATCAGGAGATACCTTAGACCAAAGAGAGAATTTTACAAATGGTATATGGATCAAAGAGGATGTGGATGTTCTGAAAACAGCCCTACACAGGATTATTCTTTATTATTATAACCAACCAGAAATCTGAATTGAACAGATAGGTTGGTATATTAAAAAAATGCTAAATAATGATACGTCTAAAATATATACTCAGTATATATTTTAGACGTATTTTTATATGTGTATTGAGTTTGAATATAATATAAAAGGGTATTTATAAAAAAATATGCTTTATTTCACTATATACTTAGTATATAATAAAATGGCAAAGAACGGGAGGGGTTATTAATATGATTAAAGTTAACAATCTAAAAAGGGATTTTTTGCAAGGGCAGCAAAGAACTCAAGTACTGAAGGGTATTGATTTGGCCATCGAAGAAGGGGAATTCGTGGCTATAATGGGTCCGAGTGGTTCTGGGAAAAGCACGTTACTTCAATTATTGGCAGGACTTGATGTACCTACCGATGGAGACATACAAATTAATAATAAATTTTTAAATAAAATGAATGAAAAAGAAAGAACGATTTTCAGGAGAAAAAAACTAGGATTTGTTTTTCAAAATTATCAATTACTGTCTACTTTAACTGTAGAAGAAAATATTGCATTTCCTCTCCATGCAGATGGAAAATTGACGAATGAAAAAAGTAAAATGATCAATGCGTTAATACATTCAGTAGGATTAGAGGGACTTAATCATAAACGAGCCAATCTGCTCAGTGGTGGTCAGCAACAACGTGTAGCCATTGCCAGGGCACTTGTTAATAACCCGACTGTCTTATTAGCTGATGAACCAACAGGTAATTTAGACAGGGCTATGGCAGAGGAGATTCTTGGATTGTTTTTGAAATTCCATCGTCAAAACAAGCAAACGATTGTGATGGTCACACATGATATTTTTGCAGCTGGTTTTGCAGATCGTATCATTCTTTTTAGAGACGGGGTTATAGATAAAGTTATATCCAGAAAGGATAGTGACTATGCTAAGTATTTGGCGAATTTCATGGCGTAATATAACAACAAATAACAAAAAGAGGTTTTTCATTACGCTGCTTGCTATTATACTAGGGACGTCTTTTGTAACAGCTATGCTGGTAGCTGACAAAACAACAAAAGACGTATTTGACTATTATGAGCAAATGTATGTAGCTAATGCTGATTATTGGGTTTTAAGTGATGAACATAGCTATTCTGAAGAAATGATTTCATCTATTCAAAACGATTCAGCTGTTACAGGTACATTGCTCGCCCTTGATAAGCAAGCTTTCTTTGAACTAGAAAGCGATCATTCTCTGAATGAAAGATCTGTAAGAATTACAGGTGTAAACGATCAGAATAGCCCTCTGCTAAAACTGCCAGTTATTGAAGGTAGCTTAGATAATAAAGGGATAGTAATAACAGAAGCTGTCGCAAACCTTTTAGGTAAAAAGGTTGGAGATACCGTTCGGTTTACCAATATGGGAGAAGCGAAAGTTTCGGCCATTGTTGAGTATACACAATTGCTTGCAAGTCCGAGTAATTGGGAACGTGCTGAATCAACCAGTTTTCGCATTTTGGCTCCACTTGATATGTTAAGAGAGTGGACAGGACAATATAACGAGATTTCCTATATGCGTTTTCAAACCAAAGGTGATGGTGAGGAGCTCTTTCACTCACTTCAGCAAAGTTTCCTAGGTTCTAGTGTATTTATCCAACCTGTAGTGGCAGATGATCTTCAGAGCAATGATATAGGTGGTATCTATACCTTTTTCTATATAATTGCCGGATTGTCAATATTTATCAGTGGGTTTATTGTTTTTAATATGATTTATACAAGTGTTATCGAACGAAAAAAGGAATTTGCAATAATGAAAAGCCTTGGTTATACACAAAGCGCTGTTTCTAAGCTTGTGCTTATTGAAATGATACTTTTAGCATTGATTGGTACAGCAATTGGCGTTCCACTTGGCATATGGTTTGGAGACATGTTTATACAAGCCCTTCTTAGTGTATTTGAATTTGATATGGTCTACACTTTAAATTGGGAGCTCCCAACGCTTGTGGCTATTATCATTGGATTTCTATATCCTATCGTTTTTTCTCTTTTTCCTATTTACAATGCAGGTAAGACATCACTTTTATTCACATTAAAAATGGCAAATGAAAGGGATGGATCAACAAGACTGCACATCCTTAGAGCTGTGGTTGGAGTGGGTCTTCTATGCTTTGTATTTATAGATCACCCTGTTACATATGCAGCTGTATTAGCGAGTGTCATTCTTTTGTTTCCTTTACTATTGATAGGCTTGAGTAAAATATTTACACCTATTTTAAAATCATTTTTCAATTATCCTGGCATCATGGCTACAAAAAATCTGTTCCAGCAAATAAACCGCAATGCAAATACAGCTGCTATTCTAGCAATTGGTATATCGGTTATATTATTACTTGGTGCAGTGGTAGAATCAGCACCTCAAGGGTATGAGAAAGAAATAAGAAGTACGTATGGGGGAGATATGAGGGTTACGTCTGAATTATCATGGTCTGCTGAAGATATCACAAAACTTCTTTCATATCCTGCGGTAACAGACGTTAAGCCATTAGCTGAAGCAGCACCAATTACATGGGAAACAGTTAATGAAGGAAAAAGACAATTTTCCGTTATTTCGGTAAGTGAAGATGGCCCCTCATTATTTGCGGATCTTCAAGAGAAGGATTTGTACAAAGCGTTAACACAGAAATCTACTGTGTTGCTCGGAGATCGAGCCTTTGAAGAATGGGGTGGGAATATTGGGCAAAGCATACGAATGAATAGCCCAAGTGGTGAACAGTCCTTTGAAGTTATTGGAGTCGTCAAAACATCGCATCATTCTGGATATGTTGCATTCATGGATGCTACTAATCTTAGTAATGAATTTGGATGGACAAATAGCTTTGATTTGCTGCTTACCGTGAACAGTAAAGCGATTGATTCCACACGTGATCAGTTATGGTCTGATTTTGGCAATCATCTATCAAAGGTCCAAACGGTAGAAGATGAAGTTGAATCTACCACTTCAGCAATTTCTGGTATGAATGAACTTATTTTAGTTATGTTGTTGATAATCATCGGCTTAGCTAGCATTGGTACAGCTAATACGCTATTGATGAATACGTATGAACGAAAGTTCGAGATTGGAACGATGCGAGCGCTTGGTTTTACTAAACAACAGATTAGAAATATGATATTAGCTGAAGGCTTGCTTATTGGACTATCAGGAGTAATAGGTGGTATTGCAACTGGTATAGTTTTAATTTATGTAACAAGTAAATCTGAGCTGATGGAAGGATTTATTTCTTTCCAATTTCCTATTAGTAATATTATACTTGCGATGATTGCCGGAGTTACTCTAAGTCTCTGTGCAGCCTGGATTTCCAGCAAAACTGCGAGTAAATTGGATATTCAGTCATCACTTAAAGAAGGTTGATAAATTGTCAGTAAAACATGGGATTTTAACGTTATTATTCCAGCAACAACATCATGGATACGAATTGAAATTAGAATTAGATTCCCTTCTTGGAATCAATGGTAAAATTAATCCTGGTCAGATATATACCACTCTCGATCGCTTAATACGTGATAATTTAGTCTCGTCACCGGGATCGGATGATCAGGAAAGAAAACTATACGAAATAGAGCCAAAAGGCAAAGATGAGTTAGAAAAATGGTTACTAGAACCTGTGCCTTACTACACATCAAAAGAGGGTTTTTTCTTTAAATGGAATTGTGCCCGTAAAATTCACTTTGAACAAGAAAAGAATATGCTTGAACAACAAAGAGAAATGATTATAAAAGAAGTAATGGAATTAACTAACTTAAAAACGGAGTTACTACTTCAAGGTGACGAAAATAAATATTTATTAATCACTGGTATGTTATTACATTTAGAAGCAGATTTGAACTGGATAGTTCAAGTTGAAAATCGAAATCGTTAATATAAATTTCATATCTATCAGGCAGAGGATTTTCCTTCTCTTCAAAACCTCTGCCGAAATCAATTGTTCCCCATAAAAAGGTAAAGGAGCATTTTATGAATATTATCGTTGAATATAATTGGGAATTATTTATCATAACAGAGGTGTTGTCTTTAATTTCAATTTTATTGTTTGGCGTATTTCGATATTTCTTTAGTAAACCAAGACTAAGCATGGTTTTTATTTTCACCTTTCTTTTATTATTAATTTTGGAAGTGCTGCTTGGAATCTATGTATATCGTCAAACAGGCGAATTTTCAACGTTTTTATTAATTATTACTGTATTTGTCATTTATGCATGCACATTTGGTATATTCGATTTTATCAGATTAGATCGTTGTATGAGGAAAAAAATAGGAAGACTACGTGGTGTTGAGTTATTATCGGAAAAAGACTATGAAATTATGAAACGAAATAGTAATCCTAAATATATTGCGAAGAAATATCGTAAATTCTCATTAATTCATTTAGTACTTTTTGTTATAGCTCAAACGATATTTTGGTCTATGGGGACGGATAGTATTGCTGAAATTATAGTTTATTTAACCGATTTTTCTTGGCTGGATGAAGGAACTGTAAAGGAGTCACCTTATCCAAATGAAACCCTTTATGCAATCGGTGTAATCTGGGGTATAGTTTTTATCGTAGATTTTATTTATTCATGGTCTTATACCTTGTTTCCTAGCAAATAAAAGAAGCATCTATTAGCCAGCAGAGTGGTTTGAAGAATCTTTTGATAAGTCTACATACATTTCTTTACGATCAGATCACTATCAGGGTTAATTCTTTGAAATTAGTTTAAGGTAAACGGCAATTGGAAGAGGACTGGATTGTCTTCACGTCTGCGGCTGTGGGGGAGAGGTCATTATAAATATTTGAAAGTGAAAAAAAATTAACATAGCTGGCAATAAAAAGAAAAAATGGCTGAACCGTTTAGAAATTTTCAGCCATTGCTTATTCATCTTCTATTTTATATCTTAAGTAATCATAATTATCTGTTGGTACTTTTTTTACAACATTCCCTTCGTCATCCTTAGTAATGTTATATTGACGGTATGACTCCACTCTATATCCATCTTCAATTTTGGTTTCCACTTTTTCATATTCTATGGATGAATAGCTTTCGAATGGATCGACTTCTTCCACTTCAGCACTTACTTCCTCTGACTCTTCATTCGTTTCATTTGTAAAGCTTGATCTAAATCCAAAATAGCTCTCTTCAGGAGATTCTAAATATGCCGTAAATCCCAATGCGACAATAATTCCAATGAAACCAAGTATCTTTTTCATCGTCATCCCTTCCTCTTTTACCGTAAAGTAGTAACTTTTGTATGTGCAGATCGCGGGATACGCAATTTCAAATAGCCGACAAATGACAGAACCAGCATACCTATTAAAAAGGCAATAAAATATGGAGAGATAACCTCACGAATAAGCCCGGTTACAAATGAACTGAAAATCATTCCTAATGAATAGACCGCCGACATCACCCCAAATGCACGGCCATGTCCTTCCCTGGCTACAGCATCTGTTACTGCTGCGGCCATTGCTGGCATTATCACCCCAAAAAAGAACCCCATTAAAAATAATAAAAGTGATAAGGCTGTAGTCCACTCATTGATAAGTGCAAACAGAGTCATACACATCCCGAATAATCCGAACATCATCCTTTTCACAGGAGCAAAGCGATTAATAAAAAACAGAGATAAGGAAAAGAATGTTCCAATAGCCATAAAACTGAACAATTTCCCTGTTGTGACGGTAGATAGTCCTCTTTCCACTGATAAATAAGGGACTTCATAGATGATCACACCATGAATGTACATCACGGCAAAGCCTACCAGAAAAACAACATGCAAACCCGGATTTGCCAAAACATGAATAAGTCCCAACGACTGATTTTTTCTATTCACAGTGACTGCTTGTCTATCTTTTAGAAAAACCATCGTATAAACAGACGTTATTATCAGTGCTGCCCCAATAACAAAATAAGAATTGGCGTATCCAACCATAACACCAAGCTTTCCTCCAATCAGTGGGGCAATAATACTTGCGATTGTACCAAGCATCCCATTTACAGCCATGTTTTTTCCCTGCTGCCGGCTATTTTCTGCATATCCTGAAAGTAGTGCCATTGCTGCTGGAATCAAAAAGGCTAATGAAAATCCATTTAATGCCCGCAGTACTAATAATTCTGCAGTGTTAGCCACTAAGCCATGAAAGATAAATAGACTACCCGATACAAGCAATGGGAGCGTAATAAATAATCGCTTTCCAAACCTGTCAACAAGTGGACCTGCAATTAAATTTCCTATTAGATTAGCGAGCTGAGCGGCACTAAGCATAATTCCAATCAATATACTGGACGCTCCAATCATTGCAGCATAAGGAGTGAAAATCGGTGCTTGAATACTCATGATCAGGCTGATTAAAAACATCATGACAAAAATATGTAATTTATCTGCTGTTGCTTCTCTCAATTTTTCCACCTCGAAAACATTGTATGCTCCAAATGAAAAAATAGACGAGCATTTTACCGAAGAACATTCGACAAACCGAGAATTGTATGGACCGTGGGAACAGGTTCCTTGACCCAATTAGTTTTTAGGTTAACTACGGGACGATGAACCTGTCCCCGTGGACCAAAATTATTTAAATAAAAGATACACATGAGCTTATGCTAAGGATTTAAATTATTTGTATCATTATAGAAGAGAAAAAATTTACGTAAAATATTCAATTCTAGATTCAGGGAAATAATGGTGAATATAGCCTCCCAGCGTGTCTTTTATATCTTCTTGCTCCTCATTCTGATAGACATATTTTCCAATCCCATATCTCCCCCATTTCCATTTACGTTTGGATTCATCAAGCTCCAGTTTGGTCATTGGGTAATTTTCTTGGATCACACGTTTAGCTGGTTTGGTGAATCGATGCTGGATCATTTCAAATGTAAGATCTTTCGTTGCAAAAGCAGGTAAAGCAGCCTCCAGCTTTTCAAACATTTCTTTGTATCCCTCTTTCCATCCGTCATGTAAGTAGATAGGAGCAACAATAAACCCTAATGGATATCCGGCCTCAGCTATTTTAACTGCTGCCTCTATGCGTTCATGCAATCTTGATGTGCCGGGTTCGAAGTATTTAATAATGTAATCATCGTTAATGCTGAACCTGAAGCGGGTCCTGCCGTTATGTTTGGCATCGAGTAAATGATCGACATGGGCAAACTTTGTCACAAACCGAAGCTTGCCAAATTCGGATTGTCCGAAGTATTCAATCGCCTTTTTTAATGTATGTGTTAAGTGATCCACCCCAACGATATCGGAGGTACAGGATGCTTCGAAACGAGTCAGCTCTGGTGCTCGTTCCCGCATATATCCATCTGCTGCTTCAAAAATTTCATCCACATTCACATATGTACGGATATATGGCTTACTCCCCATCGTTGTCTGCAGATAACAATAATGGCAATGGCCCATACAGCCGGTAGCAAATGGAATCGCATATTCAGCAGAAGGTTTCGATGTATCAAACTTCAATGTTTTTCGCACACCCACCACCAGTGTCGATTTGGCGGTGCGATACTTTTGAAAATGATTTTCTCCTGGCAAATTGCGGATTTGATTATGGGATGTCGTTTCTCGGATCTCTATTCCCATTGCTTCAAATTTGGAGACCAATTCTTTTGCCAACGGATATTCCATTGCACGTGGTTCAACATACACAAGCTGGGGAACAAATGGCTTAACCATAGAACTCTCCACCTATTTCTGGATTCCCAAATGCATCCTGGTATGCTTGTTCCGCATCATTTTCCAATCTATATATCGCAAATTCATCAGATAAAGGAAAATAAGTTTCGTGCAAAAAAAGAGCCAATTCATTGGGGGCATCCGGATTTTCAACGACAGCTGCTTGTTGAACTTGGGCAACATCTTGAGCGTGAGGGTTGCGAATTATGATATACACTACTTCGCCTGGTCTATACGTTTGATTGATATCTATTTTCTCTCACCTATCTTTCTTAGTCTATTGTTAATTATTCCTCAAGGCACAGAAATTATGCCTAAAGTGGTCACTTAGACTAATATTTAAACAAAGGGTAATATTATAAAACGGTAAAATAAAAGGGGGAATTCTAGAATACTTTCCTTGTCTTAAATAATTGGAGATGTTTTTAATGTTTGATCAATATGGGAGTTGAACGCGACATTCCGACGTAGTTATGGGTGACCATGGTAAAAGTTGTGTCCTTAGAGAGTAAGTTTCCAAATACTAGAATTAAAGCTCCAAGTTTTGCTGTTCTAAAAATAGATATGGATAGAGTCAATGAGGAGACAAAAGAGATGGAAAAGAAATTCAAATGGAAAAAATTATTCGGTACCATTCATCCTGATGAATATCTTGTAGTGGAACATAATACGATGTATGATTTTAAAAATACACTACTTTATACCACAAATCTAGAAGATGTAATTGAATTTCTGGAACAAAAGAAATGGGATTGAGGAAGCATGTATCCCACAACAAAAAAAGTACCGTTTTGCATAATAAAGTGTTCCGTTTTGAGGTGCATTTCTTAAAAATATCACTCAAATGACATTGTTTAGCAAAATTACTGGTTTTAGCGTTTGTGGGTCTTGCTTCATATTCCTTCATCCTCACTACCACATTACTTTTTGAAAATACACTATGTTATCTTTTGATTTTTAAATGTTACTATACTACCCACTTTTTTCCTTTCACTTTTTTAGGTTTAGGTTTTATATCATTAAAATAAACTAACCCCCCACGGTCATATTATAACGTTGGGGGGTGCCGACTAAAACGAATTAATTAAACATCTATTACTATTTCTTTATATAATACTTCCGATAATTTTATGTTTAATACTATTCTACTCCATCAAGAAGTAAAGACCTGCCTACGCCTTAAGCCTCCCAACCTCCATCGCCAAATATACTTCTTTTCCAAACACTTCCCTTGCCTCACGTTTCATTAAATCGAAATCTCCGTCCGACGGAAGATGCGTTAGAACTAGCTTGCCAACATTTGCTTTTTTTGCAATGAGTGCAGCTTCTTTTGCGTCCATGTGTCCAGCTCCAACCGTATGGGTGCTTCCTTCACAAATGGTAGCTTCACATATGAAAATATCTGCATCCTTTGCAAAATCCACTAATGACTCGATATATTCTGTATCAGCTGAATAAACGAATACTTTATCACCGTAAGTAAACTTCACAGCATAGCAAGGGATCGTATGGTTTACGTGATGAAATTCGATTTGTACTCCAGCTATTTCTAATGATTTTTCTTGTTCAATTGGAATATTGACCGATTGTGCACTTTGAATTTGTTCCCACATATTGATTGGTTCGGCAGGGGAGTATATTTTTATCTTCTCAGCTGCTCGTCCTGTTCGTAAAGCACCATTCATTGCATATTGCAAGATACCAATATCTGCCATATGATCGTAATGCAAATGGGATAAAATAACGCCAGATAGTTCCTCAGCTTTTGAAATTAATGATAACTTGCTCATCACGCCACTGCCGCAGTCCAAGAGGATACGTCCTTCATCTGTCGTAATCAAGTAGCCCGCAGTAGCTCCGCCCCTCGTCGGGTAGCCGCCCCAATATCCTAAAATATCTATATTCATCTTTCATTCTCCTCTCAATCTTGGCTTTAAAGAAACGGCAAAGCAAGAATATCCCTTTCACCATTAATTGTTCGACCAATAAATTCCTGTTCTCTTCGATAATGAAGAGCGTTTGCCAATTCAAGCGATTTTTCCATTTGTTCCATGGATTCTATTGCGGCACCCTGTAACCTGCACCTTTCAAGTCCAATAGCACCAACAATCAAGCCCCATTTTAGATTAATGCTACGGTAGATCGTAATAGCTTCCTGCCATTTTTCTGCTGCTTTTTCGTATTCTCCTTTTTGAAAATACATTTCTGCATAGGACCCATGGATATGTCCAATCCATCCTTTAATCCCAACCCGCTTAATCATTTGCATTCCTTTTTCTAACAGTTCTTCGCACAGTAAATTATTATTTTCCATACGGTAAAGGTCTGCAAGTGTTACAACTAAAATCGCAGCGTATCGCTCATACCCATTTTCATTTGCAATACGAATTCCTTTTTCGCAAAATTCCTTTGCCCATTTTACATGTCCATTTATCTTTAGAATATCAACATATTTCCTTAAAGCGCGGCAATAATAATTCATTTGATTGTTCTCTTCAGCAAAACGAATCGCCTTTACTAGCCACTTCCTGCTGAAAGTCATATTGCCAGATAAAACGCCTAAATTTCCACCAAGCATAAAGATCAATTCATTATACTCTTTTGGCCAGTTCTTTTTAGCAAGAATAGGCTCAATTTCCAATAGTTCCTGAATAAGGGCATCAACTGGATGTGAAAACATTTGATGATGGACTTTTCGAATGAATAGGTGGCAAGCTTGTTGTGATTCTAAAATTTCTTCCGTATCCAAACCTTCAAACAGCTCATCAATCATTGCAATGGCTTGTTCATATTCTCCATTTAAATGCACCATATCAACTAAAATCTGCATAAGAGAAATACCTAAACCTTTTGCACCTAGCTCACTATATAATTCGGATAATGTTTCTCTAAGGAAACGTGATTCTCCGCGGAGTTGCAACTTCTTCAAGGTTGGAAGCATTTCTTCTGATAACCAGTCGATCAATTGCTTTTGTGTTAGATAGGATTTTTGATGATAGATTTGTTCACTTAACGTTTCTATATCTTTTTCCTGATCCATTTCAAGTTCTTCATATGTAAATTTTCTCGCATAGTAGTCAGCCAATGTTTTATGTACACTTTTTATTAAATCTTTACTCGAGTAATCTAACATTCCTTGACGCATAAGAGCGTGAATGAATAATTTATCATTTTCACATGTGATAAATGAAAATTTATTAAAATTATCATATTTTGTTATCGCATATCCGGTTGGATGTTCGGTAAGTAAATGTTGAAAAAGATCTTTATTATAAAATCGAGCGATAGACATGATTTTTAATGTTTCTATTTCCTGATCTGATAAATATTGCAAGAATCGATCAAGAATCTCTCGGTGATTAGAGCCAAATCGACTAGGGTCTAACTGCTCACCGCGATTTTTCATTTCAAAATAGGTATCAACGGATAAATCAAGATGGTATGGATAACCGCCGCTTGATGTAATCATTTTATGACGTATTGCTTCTTCTTTGATGCCGCTTTGTTCTAGAAACTGAGAAGCATTCTTTTCATCAAAATTGTGTACCATCTGATGCTTAATAATTTTCTTCCAGTCAGCGTCATATTTTTCCCATTCTAAATACTCGCGACCACAAATGATAAACAAAATATTGGGTGAAGATCCAATCAAATCCCGAACCCATTTATCTTTAGTGTGAACCACTGCTTTATTGCTTAATCCTGACCATAAAGCTTCAAACGTATCTAGGAATATCACTGTATTAGGAATCTGATGCTTTTCGATTGCCTTTTGTAGATCAAAAGCAAAGAATGCAACAAGCTGTTCTTCAATATCTTGAACAGAAGCATTTTCCAATTCCTTTAAATAAACCTTTACTTCTTTATCCAAATTCCAGTTTTTCTTTGTTTCATACACTTTTCCAACAATACCTGAAACGATTCCAGCCATTCCAAGACCATCTAGTTGGCCAATAATATCTGCCATGATTCCTAATTCTTTTTCAAATGGAAGCTTCTTTTCATTAAAGGATATATCTGGATTCCGCTTATAAAAATAAATAGAATAAGCAATTTCAAAATGCGGAAATTGGATACGATGCTTATAGTTGACTTCTCGTACAAGCTCGAGAAGTGCCCTAGGAGGTTAATGTAGCGCTGTATCCTTAAAATCAACGGTAGAATATAGTGCGTTCGGCTCAAGTTCCAATAAATCCTTTTTTAATTGGCTCTGTAAGCTTGTTTTTCCTATTCCACCAACACCGTAATACATGATGACATCAAAATTATCATCCGTTAATCCTCTCATTTTGATATCTTTAAGTGTATTTGAAAATACTGCTCTTGGTCCTTCACGATTTGTAAATTTCTTTGAGGCAATATATTGCTGGGATTTACGTCCAATCTGGAACTTAGGTTGAATTGCCAAATAGAACCTCTCCTTAAATAACATTTGTATTATTTATATCGGAAGCTCCTGTCATTTGGTGAACTCCACCTAAAGAAATACACTTACTTTTCAATCGATCAGTACGTTATCGACATTTGGTAAAGATGATATTCTATTTAACAATGCTGGTATCGGTGCTGTAAAATTTACTGAAGAACTGGTTTGGTTGGATCACCTGGCAGTCAGCATAAAACGCAGCAAAAGCTGTTGTTATTAACTTATCTCGTTCTCTACGATTAGAGTATGCAGAACGCAATATCCGCGTAAACGCACGATGTCCACGGTGTATCGAAACACCAATCTTAATACGAATGTTGCTTTGTGTCGAAAGATAATTTAGAAAATTACGCAAAACATGTTTACAAACAGTTGAAATAAGGATATAATTGCCAGGTAAATTAAAAAATTCTTAAGGAGGTCGAATGAAATGATGGTATTCGTTAAATTAAATTCACAAGTAACTACAACTTCAAAAAAATTGAAAGTCACGCATTCGACCAGATCGGAATGGATCGCTTAAGTTTTTTATGTAATTATTAAGCATACCCATACTGCAGGGAGAAGTGTGTCCCTGTGGTATTTTTATGCCTTTTTTTACCGCAGGGGAGGAGTCTCTCTGCGGTTTTTCTGTTTGGGTAATTTAAGGAGGTGATATGGAATGACGATAAACATTATCTTTTTCACGATAACGATTACCAAGCGTGTGGTATCTCCTGAGGAAGCAATTCATAATGAAAATGTTGAAAAAATCTATGAAGAACACCGAGATAGAGCAGCTAATTATATGCGTCCTTATTAACTTTATTACTTTAAAAAACATGAAAGGTGGGAATGAAAATGATTTATATGTTACAAGGACGTCATGCAGCTTTATGGGTGGAGAAAGACACAACCTGACGGCAGCTGAATTTAATAGCCTCTGACCGGGTGTTATTTAGGAATTATTTTGAACAAAAACTTTAAAAAACC
The DNA here is from genome assembly GCF_003369565.1 of Oceanobacillus chungangensis. Classification (GTDB taxonomy): domain Bacteria; phylum Bacillota; class Bacilli; order Bacillales; family Amphibacillaceae; genus Oceanobacillus; species Oceanobacillus chungangensis. The sequence goes on from NZ_PIOD01000006.1 coordinate 55,727, forward strand.
GAGCGACCTTTCCATGAGAAAAGTCGCTCGGTTTCTTAATTATTTATAAATTAATAGTCCCTCTTCGACTTCTACTTCGATGCTAATTTAGGAGGGATTTGCAATAAGAGTGGGTTTGAAGAGGGTAACATCTGGAGATGTTTAAAGAAGATGTCACAGGGAAAATCAATAAAGAACACAGGGAGTGGTTATTGCAACCCGGCAAAGTGTTTTACAGATAGGAAAATATATACTTTCTTATCTGCATAAGTGCAACAAAGGAATTCAGCCAAAGGCTAAGGTGAATGCCTTAGTTTTCTAATCTTTAAGATCTAAGAATAATACAAGATAGGAGATGATTTTGATGGGAAGCTCACATCTGACGGACCCACGTAAGAAGTTTTACACGGACAAGTTCCCGGATCAAGAACAGAACACTCCAGCGTTACAGAATGAAATGAGACCTAAGCCTGACAGCGGAGAAGAATCGTATAAAGGATATAATCGCCTGGAAGGTCGTAATGCCTTGATAACTGGTGGCGATTCCGGGATTGGCCGTGCCGCCGCCATTGCTTATGCGCGCGAAGGTGCCAATGTCGCCATCCAATACTTCCCTGGGGAAGAAGAAGATGCCAACGAAGTCAAAGCATTAATTGAAAAAGCAGGCAGAAAAGCATTGCTGCTGCCATATGACTTGCGGGAAGACGGCGCAGCGACGGAGATTGTTACAAAAACAGTGGAAGCTTTCGGCGAATTGGACACGCTCGTATTGAATGCCGCACAACAAATCGCGCAGCCATCCCTAAGTGATCTTACGATGAAGCAAGTGCATGACACATTCAAAGTTAACATCATCAGCATGTTTGAGACTGTAAAAGCTGCTGAAGAACATCTGAAATCAGGAAGCGCGATTATCACCACGACATCGGTTCAGTCTTTCGATCCGTCCGTACCTTTAATAGATTATGCCGCTACAAAGGGCGCGATCAGCAACTTCACGGTTACTCTGTCTTCGTACTTTGCTTCGAAGGGTGTGCGTGTCAATGGTGTCGCGCCAGGCCCAATTTGGACGCCGTTGCAGTTGGATAACGGAAAATTGGAAGGACAAATCCCTGAGTTTGGCCAAAACTCTCCTCTCGGCCGTGCAGGACAGCCGGTAGAGCTTGCGCCGGTGTATGTTCTTCTGGCTTCCGATGAAGGAAGTTATATTACCGGTCAGATCTATGGGGTGACAGGCGGACAGCCGATAGACTTGTAATCTGAAGTGTGAGACAAACAAAACAAATTCACAGGATTCAGTGATGTTCCACAATAATCTTACAAAAACAGCTTGGTGATCCAGGCTATTATTGCTTATTGAGTAATGCACCATTAGTTAAATAATTGCATCATCAACTACCACCTTAAGGATTTTAATATAAAAAGCCTAATTCCTCAGTATTAATTGAGAAATTAGGCTTTTAAATTGTTACATTAAAGTATCTTCTTTTTCTGTATTGGAGAGTAGTATCTTATTTTTTCTTGGGCTGTAGAAGAGTTTAAAATCTGACTAGCTTTTTCGTTTAGGCCTATATAACAAGCCAGCCCCATAAATAATAACGGGGATCCTAGGAAGACCGACAAAATGATTACACCTAATATGCTTGTTCCATCTGAAGTGGATTCTGCTAATAAGTGGTTCGGAATGGAAAACGGAATACTTGCTGTTATCGTTAAAACTCCTATCCCTATTGTTCTTGCAGCTTTTGCAAGCATAACCTTATTATTATTTTCGATTAGAAAGAATGAAACTCCGAAAATAATCAGTAAAATCCCTAAGATACAGCCAATTGCACTTACGGTTAGCCCAATGTTCTCCAATGGCATTATTTCACACCCTAATATTTATTTTAGTTTCATTCTTTTTTTGTTTTTAAAATTAGACTAACGAAAAGAATTAGACTCGTATATTTTTTAAGAAATTATACCACAAAATATGTGATGAGCAACCCCTTATTTTTCCTTTTATACTTCTCCACATTTTTTCCTTGCAGTTAGTGCAAGATGGGTAAATTATAAATTGGTTTAGGACACAAAAGATCTCATTAATTTTCTACTCATTTCCCATAAAGTTCATTATCTTACTATAATCTCTAAATAATTCTTCTTTTTAAAATTCTGCTTGTTCATAACAAGCAATGCTGGGGGCATCTTCCCATTCCTATGTTTAATAGAATGATTCCAGGGAATATGTCTTACTGAGTAAATCAACATAAAATCAAGATGGAGAAGTAGTTACATTTCATGGAGAACAACTCGAGATAATATCATGAATTAAATAATCTTTAATTCATGATAACAGAATTGAAGGAAGTAGTTTATTAGTCGAAATACAACCAAATCACTACAAATACTAATAACTGACAACATAAGAGAGGGTTGATTTCGTGTGTTAAGTATTCTAGTTGGCTTGGTAATGTTGATGGCTTTAGCCTATCTAGGGTGGTCCATTATTTGGGTGGCTCCTTTAGCAGCTGGAGTTGTTGCTTTACTAAGCGGTTTAGATGTTTATGAAACATATACAGGCACTTATATGGACGGATTGGTCAACTTCGTGAAGGCCTGGTTTCCGATTTTCTTATTAGGTGCAGTATTTGGTAAATTAATGGAAAAGACGGGTGCTGCTAGGTCAGTCGCAAAAAAAGTAACCCAATTAATCGGCAAAAAGCGTGCCATTCTTGGCGTATTAATAGCTGCTGCACTACTGATTTATGGTGGTGTTAGCTTGTTCGTAGTTGTATTTGCTCTATATCCAATTGCACTTGGATTATTCCGTGAAGCAGATATCTCAAGGAAATTGCTCGTACCGACATTTGCTCTTGGTGCATTTACTTTCACCATGACTTCTGCTCCGGGTACACCTCAAATTCAAAACCTGAAATATTAAGTAATACGACCACAATGGCGAGCGGAACGAGTGACAAAATCCAGTTTGGATCCTTTTCATCCGTAGCCTTTTCGGGAGTTTTTTGATCTTTTGGTTCTGTAAAAACGTCTCCTTTAGCAGCAAGTTTCTTTTCTCGATATGCTAACCAAAGATAACCACCTACTGCCATGATTAAAGTAGTGACAATGCCGATGACAGGCCCTGCCATTGGCGTTGTTCCGAAATAATCAATCGGAAAATCGCCATTATGGAACCTTTTGACCCATCATTGATGGAAGGGATAAACTTATTTATAATCTTTCACATTCAAAATCATAATAGCGAGAACCCCGATTAGAAGGGACCATAGCGGTTCCAACTTTACCGTAATAGGAAAGGGAAAATTCCCTATAATATGACTAGTTATCTGAACTAATTAACTAGTTGCTCATAATTTTAGATCATCTATAGATAATAAAATGAGAGGAAATAATGGTGAAGAAGGAAAATATGATGAATGACAAACTACGATCAAACGCAGGTAGCATAATTATTAAACAAGCTCTACAAGTAAATAAGAAACCATTTCCTTGGTTAAAAGCATTTAGTGCGGGGCTAGCGGCTGCCTTGCCTGTTATGATAGGACTATTCTTTGGCAATTTTCAATATGGTTTAATCGCAGGCTTGGGTGGCTTTACTTATTTATATGTTTTTAATATCCCTTACGCCCAGCGAGCAAAGAAAATATTTTCGGTAGTTATAGGATTAACGATTGTTACCTATTTGGGGACGATTAGTGCACCATATCCGCTAGCAGTTGCAATTATGATGGGAATCATTGGAGCAGTAGCAATTTTTGTTTTTGGCGCATTAAAAATAGCCGGTCCTTCTGCAATCTTTTTTGTATTGGTTTTTGCTATGACAACTGGAATGCCGGTAAATCCCGATGAAGCATTCCTAAGAGCTGGATTAGTATTTCTTAGCGGAATTTTATCGTGGATTATTTCGATGATCGGTTGGTTTTTTAATCCACATGGTCCAGAAACTGATGTTGTGACTAGGGTATATTTGCGTTTAGCGGAACTTCTGGATTCTGTTGGAACAAATAAATTCACTGAAGCTAAGCATAAAGTGATGGAAGTATTAAAAGAATCTGAAGAGACACTTTCGGCAAGCTATATTCCATGGCGAACAACAGACATGTTCAATCGATTATATCTATTAAATATAGATGCAAATAAGTTGTTTATTACGGTTGTTAAGAACTTTTCAAATGCGGATGCTCCATTACCTAAAGCGTTAGGAGAATCTACTCGAATGCTTGCGAATTCCTTGAACAAGCGTGAAAAGAGAGAAAAGACAAGTGTCTTACAACCTAAGGAGATGGAAGTAGAGGTAAGTCAGCTGTTCTCCACCATTTATAATGCAGATGCAATTCTAAATGAACCAATTAGTAAAGTTAAAGACTCGATTCAATTTGATAAAGCTTCCTTAAAAACTATTTTTATGGGTGCGTTTGATAAAAATTCAATCGTGTTTATTTCATCCGTACGCTTTGGAGTAATTACGGCCATTGCAGCAATTATTGCCTATCAATTTGAATTTGTTCGTTCCTATTGGATACCGTTATCTTGTGTAGCGGTGATGTCGGGTGCAACGATTGTAGCAACATTTCATCGTGCGATTCAACGATTTTTAGGAACGGTAATTGGAATAGTAATTGCCGGTTTCATTCTATCTTTTCATCCAACTGGCTTTGTTATAGCGTTGTTTATTTTAGTATTAACATTTATTACTGAGTTGTTTATCGTGAAAAATTATGGATTAGCAGCACTTTTCTTTACACCAAGTGCACTTTTAATGGCTGAAAGTACAAGCCGACAAGATATGTTTAGTTTTAATTATTTTGCACAAGCGAGAGTTATTGACATTGTAATCGGTAGTGCCATTGGATTATTAGGAATTTATATCGTAGGTAGAAAATCAGCTTCTAGCAGAATTCCACACCTATTGAGCAAAACACTTCGAAGTCAGGCACAATTTCTAATGGTACTTTTTTCGAATCAAGGAGAAGGATTTAATGCAAGAATGAGCAAAGAAAGAATGAAGATGAGGACGAACTTAAGTAATTTAGAAACCTTGTATAACACTGCCTCTGGTGAGATTCCGCCTAATCGTGAAGTGTTGGATTATTACTGGCCAGTTTTATTTCGGGCGAAGCATTTAGCATATTTATTAGAAAATTGTTCAAAGGAATCTACTAGGCCAATACTTTCCGATGACAAGTTAGCTCAAATACTATTTGCGTTTGAAACAATGGCAAATTCTGCATCACGGAATGTTTCGCCAAAGCAAATAGAGATCCCAGAAATAGATAGCTTTCCAAGTATCCAGAAGGAAATTCAATTCCTGCAAAAAGAACTCGGAAAATAGCGAGTGCAAAGCTAAAAGGAGCTGTTCCAAAAAGGGAAGACCATACTACTTTTGGAACAGCCTCCTGAATTTATCTCGTTTATTAACTTATTCTGTTTAATGGACTTAACATGTTAGGTGGTTTGTCAGCTCTTAATACAAAGGATTTTTAGCGTATATGATGTAGAGAACGGTCCACCGGTATCTTTAGTGGTTTTTGAAAGTATTTAGAGCAATAAAGGAAAGCCTATAAATATTGGAATGTCAACGTTTATAGGCTTTTGTGTTATGTGAAAACTCAATTGAAAAAGGTTGGTTTAAAATTTTTCCTCAAATAATTAGTGATAAAATTGCTAGGAAATAATTTTTTAGCTAGAAGCCTTTAATATGTTCTTAAATTCAAAATGGATTTTCATTTTCTTCCGTTTCCAAGTCTAAGAAATTGCTAACTTCTCTTACATAATCAGTAAATGGGTAAGATTTATATAGACGGCCCGATAATCGGACGGGGTCTCCAAAAAAGTACCTTTCATATTGCGTTTGTCTCGTTCCGAATGAACTCATTGTCAGGTCCCAGGCTAACCTAAATATTTTCACTCGATCCTCTGCGTTCTTGGTTGCTGCTTGAAGATACTGATCGAGATCGGCTCGAATAGGGGAATTAAATGCATTTTCAGTAGGCAAACCAACGAGTCCGCTAGCCCCAATTAATTGAATAATTTCGGTGAAGCGAGGATAAATTTTGGGGAAGATGTTATTGGCAACCTGAAGCGGAACAGTATTCGGCCGCATTGTTCCCCACTGGTCCAATGTCGCGTCATTTTCTGACTTTTCCAATAGAGCCTTCATTGTTTCAATACCAATGATGATCTCTGACAGTTTTTCTTGAATATGTTGATACTCGCTCACATTAATAGTCTGTACAAGAAGCTCAGCTAGCCCTAAAATGAATTCAGTTTTGGCAATTTGTCTGGTCACGGCTTGATGGACTGTAAAACTTTGAAAAGAACTTTGGAATGAGAAATCTGCGGCTGCCAGAGCATTGTCATAATAGAATACTCGATTCCACGGAACGAGTACATTGTCGAAAACGAGGATGGTGTCCATTTCTTCGAATCGAGAGCTTAGGGGGTGATTAAAAAGAGAATCTCCATCAACAAATGACTCCCTGCAAATAAATTTTAAACCCTTCGTATCTGATGGAATGGAAAAAGCAAAAGCTTCATCTTCATCTAACAAAAATTTAGGAATACTAAAAACTAATACTTCGTCGGTTAATCCGCCTTGAGTAGCTAAGAGGCGTGCGCCTTTAATTACGATTCCTTCTTCATTTCGATCAATCACGCGGGCAACAATAGGTTCTTCTTCAGAGGATTCTAAATATGAATCGGAACGATTTACTTGGGGTGGGACAAATGTATGGGCGAATGAAAGGTCTTTTTTCATCGCCAATTCATATATGGACTGGATATTTTCCGGAAAACAATTGGCTCTTCCTCTTAATAAGGGAGAAGAAGAGGCGAAACTCATTAAAGCGGAATTGAGGTAATCGGGACTTCTTCCTAACAAGCCTCCTGTTTGTTTAGCCCAGTGCTCACTTGCCTTTCGTCTTTTTATTAAGTCATCCTTCGTTTTGGGTTGCAAGAAGGAAAGACCAACAGAATCCCCTGTTTCTGGTGAATGGAAAGTCATCTCATCTTTAATTTCAGGATCATGCTGCATATTATATAGGGAAGCCTTTGTCTGAAGAATTCCTTTGAATGCAGGATGCTCAGAAATTTTCCCCTCAATCTTTTTGCCATCCAGCCAAATTTCAGTATCCAGCTGATTTATGCGATTAATAAAATCCGTCCCATTAATAGCTCCCATAATAACACTCCCATATCCATTTACTTTTATAATGCAGAGTTATTTCTACTGTATTATTTTATTAGTCTGTGTGTTTGCCTGTTCCCCCATTTTCCAAATTTCTTTAGAGGTTATTTACAACGAGCTATTTTGTTTCTAACTGGAATGGTATTTTATAATTGAATGGATTACAGCCAATGTGATGCACCATCCTTGACATAATTTCTGGATGATCAAAGCTAAAAATCCATGGTTTTGGAATCAAAAATGTTATACTTGTTGTAAAAAATTGATTGATTTTCAATATAAGCAGTTTTTCCCAATAGGACCAGTTAACGGAACAAAACAAAAGAAACGTCTTAACTAACTCAAAAATACTGTCCGAGCAAAGCACGGGAAGACAGGATTAATGGATGATGCTCTGTTAGGATTTAAATAAGGAGTGAGTGACATGACGTGGGTTGAATCATTACAGGCAGCAATAGACTACATGGAAGATCATTTACTTGATGACCTTTCGATAGAAAATATTGCCCAACAGGCTAATTTTTCAGTTTTTCACTTTCAGCGTACTTTTGCGATATTAACTGATATCTCTGTTGGTGAATATCTTAGACGTCGTCGCCTAACATTAGCTGCCTATGAGTTAACAAGATCAAATACAAAGATTATTGATCTGGCCTACAGATATGGTTACGATTCTCCCGAAGCTTTCTCAAAGGCTTTCAGGCGGCAACATGGTGTAACACCAAGTGAAGCACGAAAGTACACGGGAACGCTAAAATCTTATAACCGCCTGGTAGTACAGGTGAATATGAAGGGAGCAGAACCGATGCAAGTCAAAATTGTGGAACGTAATGGGTTTCAAATTGTAGGGGTTAAACGGGATTTTTCACTGGTTAATGAGGAGAACCTAGTGGGCATCCCAAAAATGTGGGATAAGATAAACGGAGAGGGTACTGACGAGCGATTGTTTAAATTGAACAATGGTCCGGTTGAAGGTGTTGTAGGTGTATGCGTTGAGAAAGATTCCGGGTCCATTGAATATTGGATAGGTACAGCACACGAGGGCAGTGCGCCTGATGGATTATCAAATTTGGAAATCCCCGCATCCAAATGGGCTGTATTTGAGGTTCACGGACCGATGCCGGATGCTATGCAAAAAGCGTGGAAACAAATTTTTTCAGAATGGTTTCCTTCAAGTGGTTACAAACACGCAGGGACACCAGAACTAGAGGTATATTCAGATGAAAATCCATCCAGTCCTGATTTATATTCAGAAATATGGATCCCTGTAAAATAGGAATCTAAAGCTGGGATTACACCGTGAATCCACTGCTACAAGAAAAAATTAAAATCCGCCATCGGGCGCGATTGCGGAAGAAATTAAGCCTAATTCCTCAGTAAAAATAAAGAGGGATTAGGCTTTTTCATTTTCCAAAGTCTTTAAGTTTCCCCATTGGTAAACGCGTTGGCGGTAAGTGGCAAATTTCATGGCAACTGCAGGTAAAATACATGTTGCTATTCCTCCCCAACAAACCTAAACGAAGCAATATGTGTACGCGACAACTTAATAACCTCCTCAATAAACGCTTCTTGAGAAGCTTCAAACTCGGTATTAATCCAATTAGATAACAGACCATAAAATCCATATGCAGTGTAACGTGTGAAGTAATTCATATCGACTGGTAAATTATTAATCGTCTCAAATTGAAACTTTTCCTGATAGATTTTTAAGATTGTCTGTGGAAATCTTGTGTGTAATTCTGGAATGGTATCTTGATAAGTTATCAACTCAAAAAAGTTACGATTCTCATAAATATAGGAAATGATGTTAAAGGATCTTGCAGTCAGATGATCTGTAGTGACCTTTTGTTTCGATTGATATGGTTTTCCTACAGCTTCAACAATTCCTTTGAGCATAGTGCAAAGCAGATCTTCCGCTAATTCATATTTATCCTGGTAATGGGTATAGAAGGTGCTTCGGTTGTATTTGGAATAATTGACAATATCTTTGACTGTGACAGAATGGAACCCCTTTTCTTTGATTAAGCCAATGAGTGCTAGCTTCAAGTGCTCTTTTGTTCGATTTTTACGTGGAGTTGAAAGTTGTTCTATCATTTGGATACCCCCGATAAACATTTATGTGTCAAATGTATAGTGAATAGACGATTATACATCAAATGTCTATCTGCTAGACATTGATGGAAATATTGATGGTTGGATTACTAAAAGTAACCAGCTATTATAAGTATAACAAACTATTTAAATAATAGGTTGTCTAACTATATTATACAGGGGGAAACAACAATGGGTAAACTACAAGATAAAGTAGCAGTCATCACTGGAGGAGTATCTGGTATCGGTGCTGCAACAGCGCGTTTATTTGCTGCTGAAGGGGCAAAATTAGTTTTAGTAGATTTTAATGAAGAAAAAGGTACTGCTTTTGAAGCAGAATTAAAAACTCAAGGTACGGAAGCTGTTTTCGTAAAAGCGGATGTAACTAGTGAAGCAGATGTTAAAAATATTTATGATACAGCACTATCAACATTTGGTAAAGTTGATGTTCTATTTAACAATGCCGGAATTGGTGCTGTTAAACCAACAGAAGAATTAACTTATGCTGAATGGAGAAAAACAGTAGAAGTTGACTTGGGTGGTGTATTCTTAGTTGCACAAGCTGCAATTAAAGAATTTTTGAAAGCTGGCGGCGGTGTTATTGTTAATACAGCTTCAATGTACGGTTGGGTGGGATCACCTGGCAGTGCAGCGTACAACGCAGCAAAAGCCGGTGTTATTAACTTAACTCGTTCTCTTGGTTTAGAATATGCTGAGCGCAATATCCGTGTAAACGCACTATGCCCAGGATTCATCGAAACACCAATCTTAGGTGAAACAGATAGAGAATTCCTCTCAAATGCAACTCCAATGAAACGTCTAGGTAAAGCAGAAGAAATGGCAAAAGCAGTATTATTTATGGCAAGTGATGACTCTACTTTCATGACTGGTAACAGTCTAGTTGTTGACGGTGGATATACAGCACAATAATAGATTGATATTAGATAACGAATCCATTTTGAACTTAGTTCAAAATGGGTTCTTTTTTATTGCTTAGTTTATCACCAGAATCCAGTGTTGAATCGCTTGAAATTAAATTATCGTAATAATTTATTGCAAATGGAAGAAAATAGGATGAGGAAAGGAGGGATTACAAATGTCTGTCAAAAATTGGTTAACAGGACTAGCGGCTTTACTTGCAATGTTTATATTTATGTCTATTCCAGGGCCACTAAATGTGTTTGCAAAACCTGGAGTAGAAGCGCAGCCTATGGATATAGTAAATGAGATAGTGGTCGAGTTAAACGATGATTACTTTAATCCAGATGTAATTACTATTTCAAATGGAGAATCGACAAAGCTGCTACTCAAAAATGTCGGCAAAAAAGAACATACTTTCACGGTAGAAAAGCTTGGTATTGACGTTGAAATCGAGCCTGGTAAAGAGAAAACCATTACCGTAAAACCAGAAAAGACTGGTACATATGAACTCATATGTCGCTTCCATAAAAATGAAGGAATGGTAGGAAAAGTAATTGTAGAATAAAAAATAGAATAGCGATAGTCTAGCTGGAACGCTATTCTATCGCTATTCTATATTTATGTATTTTTTACGGTGCGTTTCCTATACAAGCTTGGCTTCAATTCCGTTATTAAAATTGCGAACATAATTAAAGCGGCGCCTGTAATCATTTGCCCTGTAAGCACCTCATGTAAAAACAGGACGGATAATACCATCCCAAAAAAGGATTCTAATGAAAGGATAATCGCACCCTTTGTTGCAGTTGTATACTTAAAAGCAATATTTTGACAAACGTAAGCAATCGTTGTTGAAAATATTGCTAAGTAGATAATAGAATACATGGCTTCTTTTTCAAAGGTTGCTGGAATATCGCCTTGAATGAAAACAGCAACAACACCTATGAGCGATGCGGTGATAAATTGGACGATGGTTAGTGAAAGCGCATCTTCTTTTTTAACGAAATGATTCGTATAAAAAATATCAAAAGCAAAGGCTACCGCACAGGCAAGCGATAATACATCCCCGATATTGATTGTCATAGATCCTTGTAAAGAAATGAAGCCAATACCGATAATTGCTATAATGGACCCGACTGTTTCATACCGATCAACTTTGCGTTTATAAACCATGTAAGCAATTAATGGTACAATCACAACATTTACCGCGGTTAGAAAGGCATTTTTAGATGGTGTGGTGTATTCTAAACCAACCGTTTGTAATGCAAACCCAATATATAAAATAGTTCCTAAAATGGCTCCCTTCCAAATAACTGGCTTCGTAAATGTTTTGAATTTCTTTCTAAATAATAGTGAAAGGATTATGGCAGCTAAAACGAATCTTCCAGCCATCACTTGATAGGCTGTTAAATATTGTAAAGCAATTGCGGTTACAACGAACCCACTACCCCAAACGATAGCTGTAATAAGCAGCATTCCGTCTCCGATATATTGTTTCATCTTGGCACTCCTACTCTCTAGCTCTCCTATACATTCCTATCTATAATAGAGATGTTATAAGGAGAAGTAAATTTCAATAAGTATGATTATAAAACAAACTGAATAAAAATGGTTAAAAATGACACGATATTAATGAAGATTTTTGACCATATGTATATGGCAATTGTAGATTTTGGCAGTAAGATTAAATAGAGTTAATGTATAATTAGAATATGGCTTCAAATAGATAATTTAGAATGTCTATGATAATTTGAAGAGGAGATGAATAAAATGGCATTTAAGTCCAAGAATATCTTTATCAATTTACCAGTAAAAGATGTGAAGAACTCCACCAAATTTTTGACAGAAATCGGTTTTGAGTTAAACCCGCAATTCAGCGATGAGAACACATCCAGTATTATCATCAATGACAATATATTTGCTTTAATCATGAATGAGGATCGTTTCAAAGAGTTCAGTAAGAAAGAAATTGTGGATACAGCTACTGCCTCTGAAGCAATTTTTTGTTTATCGGCTGAAAGTCGAGAGCAAGTGGACGAGTTGGTAAATAAGGCAATTTCAGCTGGCGGCAAAACTTATAATGAGCCACAAGATCATGGATTTATGTATGGATGGGGTTTTCAGGACTTAGACGGTCATATCTGGGAAGTGGTTTATATGGATGAAAGTGCATTTTAATCATGGATAAATTTTAGGTAAAAAGTTAATTTATCATGTTTAATCTTCTAAAGGATGAGACAACCGATATATTTGTAAAGACGCCGATATATTTAGCAACCACGCCGATATAATTTGGAAACTCGCCGATATATGCACTCTTCACGCCGATATTCGACAAAAGTAGATCGTGGGGGTCAGGTATATAGTGCACCCCAAAAGTTGGAGGACAATTCTAACTTTTGGGGTGTTAATTGTGGGACGATGAACTGAAAGAGCTCTCCAAAATGCAGCAAATGCGATTTTACTTAATTCCGGGCAAGTTTGCGTTGCCGGTTCCCGGTTATTTGTAGAAAAGAAAATATATGATAATTTCATGAGTGATTTAGCGGATTATACAAAGAACTACAAGCTTGGGAATGGTTTTGATCCATCTGCTAATCTAGGTCCGCTAATTTCTGCTAAACAGAAAGAAAGAGTTTTAGGATATTTGGACCTTGGGCGGGACGAAGGAGCAGAAATACTAGTCGGCGGTAATGCAGTAGCAAATGAATTAGAAAATGGATACTTTGTTAAACCAACCGTGTTAGCCAACGTAAATAATAGTATGAGAATTGCTCAAGAAGAAATTTTTGGTCCAGTTGTTTCTGGTATACCGTTTACAGATATTGATGAGGTAATTAAATTAGCAAATCAAACCGAGTATGGATTGGGAGGTGGAGTTAACACCACAGACATACGTAAGGTCCACCTTGTAGCAGAAGGGTTAAGAACGGGTTCCGTCTGGGTAAATACTTATAATCTAATAGATCCTGCATCACCATTTGGCGGATATAAACAAAGCGGACTTGGAAGAGAAAATGGAGCCGAATCAATTGATTTGTATACGGAAACGAAGAGTGTATGGATTAATTTGGATTAATTATTTGCGTAGTCCACTTTGATAAGTAATAAAATCACTTACGAATAAAAGTTGTAATGTATTAAAAAAACAATTCTCTTTAGTCGGATAAAATATCCGGCTTATTTTTTTAGTAGCATGTTTAAATTGCTGCTTAGATTATACTTAAATGTTACATATTAATAAAAACGGGTCTAAAGGGCATACTAAACCATATTTATAGCAGGAGGGTATTCATATGAGTACAGAAAATAATTTACTATCGATTTTTGCCCTTGGTGGCTTAAATGAAATTGGGAAAAATATGTACGCGATTGAATATGGAGACGATATTGTGCTTATTGATTGTGGAAATAAGTTTCCAGACGAGAGTTTATTAGGAATTGATTTAATCATTCCCGATATTTCTTACATTATCGAAAATAAGGACCGTGTTCGTGCCTTAATTGTTACACATGGTCATGAGGATCATATTGGTGGAGTTCCTTTCTTCTTAAAACAAGTAAATGTTCCAGTGTATGCAACGAGCTTCACACTTGGACTTATTGAAATCAAATTAAAAGAGCATCGAATTTTAAGAGAAAGTGAACTTATTGATATCAACTCAGATTCAGTGGTTCAAATCGGTGAAATGAATATTAGCTTTTTCAAAGTGGCTCATAGTATCCCCGATTGTTTAGGTATTGTTTTTAACACTCCAGATGGAACGATTGTACATACTGGGGATTTCAAGTTTGATTTGACCCCTGAGAACAATGAGCGACCAGATATTCATAAAATGGCTGCGATCGGGAACAAGGGGGTACTGCTTCTATTATCGGAAAGTACTAATGCAGAGCGACCTGGTTACACTCCCTCGGAACAAATGGTAGGTAAAAATTTGGAACAGATTCTTATGAAGGCAAAACGAAAAGTGATCGTATCTACTTTCGCTTCAAACGTTAGTCGTATCCAACAGGTTGTCAATGCAAATAAAAAAACAGATCGTAAGCTGGCTTTACTTGGCCGGTCGATGGTGAATGTAGCAAAGGTTGCGATGGATCGTGGCTACTTAACGATTCCTAAAGATATGTTAATTGAGCCCCGTGATATAAATGAATTGCCACCAGAAATGGTGACTATTTTATGTACTGGAAGCCAAGGAGAAACAATGGCGGCCCTTAGTCGACTATCCACTGGAAACTTTCGCGATGTAGAGATTTTACCGGAGGATACGGTTATCCTTGCAGCAGGCCCAATTCCAGGGAATGAAAAGAATGTAACTAGTATCGTCGACAACTTATATAAACTCGGAGCCCATGTCATTTATGGTTCGGGAAGCAGTTCCGGCATGCATGTTTCCGGTCATGGTTATCAAGAAGATTTAAGGCTCATGCTTACCCTGATGAAGCCGAAATACTTTATACCAATTCATGGTGAATATCGAATGCTGCATCATCACCGAATGCTTGCAGAATCTGTAGGTGTAGAAGAAGGCAACACATTTATTTTAAAAAATGGTGATGTTGTTGATATTGAAAATTCTATCGCCCGAAGTAATCGAACTGTACCGAATGGGAACACTTATGTAGACGGTGTGGATGTAGGCGATATGGAATTTGTATTGCGTGACCGTAAAAAGATTTCAGAGGATGGTATGCTCATGATTATCATACCGATGAATAAACAGGAAGATAAAGTCCTCGCAGATCCCGAATTTATTTCTCGTGGATTCGTCGATCAGAATTTCTCTGAGCTTCGAAAAGGAATGAATCGAATTACAATAGAAACAATAAACGAGCTGCATGAAGCAAATCGATATTCATGGAATGTCATGAAAAAACAATTGAAAAGGGCCATCACTCAATATGTAAAAGAACGTACGAGGAAAGAGCCAATGATTGTTCCTATATTAATGGATATATAAAATAGAAGAGAAATAGAAGGATCTGGGACAGGAAATATATTTTTAATGAAGACCAGCACTTTAGTGAACTCTAAGTGTTGGTCTTTTTAGGTTTAAAGATTCAATATCGATAAGCGGCAAAAAATTGATAGCTAAAGCAAGAACATCAGCACGAATATCTACGCAATTTTTTTAAAAAAACATAAATTATTAATATAGACCTACTTCTGTTAGGGGGTGAGAGGAGATGAATCGTAGAAGAAGGAGGTCCCCACGTTTTTGTATTTTTCCAGGATATAATTGGTGTGGCCCAGGTTGCAGTGGGCCTGGTAACCCTATTAATGCTGTAGATGCTGCATGCAAAGAACATGACATTTGCTACCAGAAAACAAGAGATTATTGCCGTTGTGATGATCAATTCGTTAACCGGCTTGCAAAGCTTCAAAATCCTTATACCGAAGAGGGACGACATGCTAGACTAATGCATCAGTATATGAGAATACAACGAGATATCAACTGTCTTTTTAGATAGGAATGAGGATAGGTTTATTAATCTATATTTTCTCTTTGAGATAATTCGATATGTCTAGTGTCTAGTCCCTTATTGCACAAAAGTGATAGTGAAGTAGGGGACTGACACATTATTCTTATTGCAGCGGAACGATTAATTTGAATTAAGACTTCATTAAGCCGTCTTCTGTTTATTTATTTCTATCACGCGATCAAAGCTTGCATATTTTTCTTGAACAATCATAAATGCAATAGCCCCTAGTAAACTTGGAACCGCGAATGCCATAAATGCATGCTGTGGAGCTAGGTTCGTTGTAAGCAATAGGGCAATGGCAACAGGAGCAAGTATTCCTCCGATTCTCCCAACTCCAACTGCTATACTTAGTCCTGTTGCCCGAATTTCTCTAGGATAATATTCCGAAATATATGGATTGACTAAATTCTGTGTGCCGACTGTACATGCACCGGTTAAAGCAATCAATAGATATAATAATAGCGTATTGGAGGTCAAACTTAAGAAAACAAAACTAAGGGACCCGATGAAGAACATGGATATTAACACTCTGCGATGTCCGACGCGTCCAACTAAGATACCTCCAAAGATAGATCCGGTAATTTGGCCAACTGAGAGAACAAGATTAAAGGATAAACTTGAAGCGATTCCGTGTCCAGATTCTAGCATGATTTTTGGAAGCCATGTTGTTAAACCCGTAATTACTAACATCGAGCATCCGACTGCAAGCCAAAAGGCCAATGTACTAAGAAGCTTATTATCCGAGAATACTTTCTTAATAGGAAATTTCTTTGTACTTTCTTTAAAACGCTCATATTCAAAATTGTCTGTTGCTTGATAGTTGCCATCAGGGTCAACTTTATTGAGAATACTTGCAATATTATCCCCTTGTTTACGTTGAAGATGATAGGAAACAGATTCCGGGAACTGTCTCAAGAAAAATGGCAAAGTTAGGAATGGGATAATGCTAATCCAATATAAAAATCTCCACCCGAGACTTTCCATCAAGTACATTCCAATTAATGAAGCAAGGATTGCACCGATAGAATAACCGCAATACATGATTGCAACTGTTAATGCCCGTTTTTTCTTGGGCGAGTACTCTGCCATCACAGCTACAAGAATTGGCATCACTCCACCAAGCCCCAATGCAGCAACAATGCGCATAATCAGGAAAATATCAGCATTTGATGCAAATCCCGATAAAAATGTAAACACACTGAATAAAATTAAACAAATTGCGATAGCTTTTTTCCGGCCAATAATATCAGATAGAGAACCGAATAAAAACGTGCCAGTCATCGTACCAATGACGGAATAGCTGCTTATTGCTCCTGCTTCCACAACAGTAATATTATAATCCTCCATCATCAATGGCAATCCGATGCCATATAAGGCAACATCAAAACCGTCAAAGGCAATAACATAAAAGCACCAAAGAAATACGAGCAAGTGAAACTTGTTAAATTTACTGTTTGCCAAAACTTGTGATGTCTGAATGGTTCGCGTCATACGTTTTTCATTCCTTCCTAGTAGTTTTTATTCTTGTTTGCAAAATTTCCATGGTATTAACATTTACAAATCCGGAAAAGTGATTAAGTAGAATCTTATCATGAGGTGAAGGTTATAAGGTAATCCCTAAAATGTATCGTTAGCTATAGTTAAAAACTATAGACGCAGAGGATAATAATGACAGTTCGCTTCAGGTCCAATCTTTTTTTAGCAGACGAAAGCATCTATGCCAAGTCGTGATCAGCACCGGGGAGCGTGGGGGAAGGTTTGATGTGAAACCCAATTAGCTCTTAGGTTAACTACGGGACAATGATGAGGTGACCCATTGGAGCCTGCATACTTAAATTAATCACGATGTAATTAAAATGCATTTTTTCAATAAAAATTGTATATATTAGTGTTACTAATAATAAATATGTGTTACTAAGGAGGAAATAATGGAAGATTCATCGTTAAGAAGATTTGGGGTATCCATGGAAGGAAATTTACTTTGGAAGTTTGACAACTTAATCAAACAAAGAGGATATGAAAATCGCTCTGAAGCCGTTCGAGACCTTGTGCGTGACGCACTTATCCAACATTCATGGGAAAAAGATGAGCAAATAGTGGCAGGTAGCATCCTATTATTTTATGACCATCACAAGAGAAATCTCCAAGAAGAACTTACAAACACCCAGCATTCTATGCACGATAATATTATGGCCACCACACATTTTCACCTCGATCACTCTAATTGTTTAGAACTAATCATCGTAAAGGGAAAAGCCAGAGACATCCAGCAACTCAGTAATAAATTAACTAGTTTAAAGGGTGTTCAGTATGGAAAGTTTACAGTAGCACCAGTAGAGTAAATAAATTTGTAATTGATATGTTTACATGTCAAGTCTTTGACGATCTGTCTGGAAAGTTTTATTTATCCGTACTATTTTAAGTAAAAAGTAATACCTATTATATAGGGATAATCATCAGTACAAAAACACTAGTTTATTTATTTTTGTATAACGGTGTTACGTTTTTAAGAAAAAGTAACACGTTTTCAAATCGTAACAGTTGATATATAAATATTAATTGTGCTTTTTTTTGACCGATCGTGTTACGAATGTTTAAAAAGGTAACACGATATTAATTGGAAATAATCTTTCTTTCTGTAAAAATTTGGGAGATAAACTTCTTTGGAATATTGGAACCCGAACAGCTTCTGTTACGAATTAGTAAAAAGATTACTAAATTGAATGGGAAGAGGCGTTTTTCATTTGGATAGAAGAACTGTAATCTTAAAAAAGCTATTAACAAGATTAATGGGTTTTATTGCTGCTATGTTGTTGTTATCTATTATTGTATTTTACATAGCACGCTTAGCACCAGGTGATCCGCTGCAATCATTTTACGGTGATGCTGTTGAGTCTATGACCACACAAGAACTGCAGGAAGCTCGAAAGCGCTTAGGGTTGGATGCACCAAACCATATTCAATATATCAGATGGATTACCAATGCATTTCACGGAGAGTTTGGGCTATCCCTGAAATACAAAATACCTGTGATGGAAGTTGTTTCGCCACTAATTGGAAACACATTAATATTAGGCGGTATATCCTATCTAGTGGTTTTCATCTTCGCAATCTTACTAGCAATATCCTGTGCGTTGTTTGAAGATACGTTATTTGACCGCATCATCTGCAAAGTGGGAACAGCGGCCTATTATATACCTGCATTCTGGTTGGGTGTTGTCTTGGTACTTATTTTTAGTATTAATCTCAACTGGTTGCCGAGCAGTGGTGCCTATGATTTTGGGAAATCTGGGGATCTTCTAAATCGTCTTGAACATTTAGTCTTACCTTTAATCGTCATGGTACTGAGTCATCTGTGGTACTACGCTTATATGTTTCGTAATAAGCTTTTGGATGAGTTTCGCAAGGATTATATCATTTTGGCAAAAACAAAGGGCTTGAAAAAAGTTGAGATCATTGTCAAACATTGTCTTCGCAATATTGCTCCAACCATTATAAGTATTATGGCCATTTCCTCGCCACACATATTGAGTGGAACGTATATTGCAGAGGCGGTATTTAATTATCCCGGAATTGGTGCGTTATCTGTTGAGAGTGCAAAATATCACGATTATAATCTGTTAATGCTGTTAGTTTTGATTACCGGCGTATTAGTTATTATTAGTAGTATTATTGCACAATCCATTAATGAGATGATAGACCCTATGTTGAAGGAACAGGAGGCAGCAACGTGGAAGAAAGCAACGAAGAACAGTTCATCATGGTAGGTGCTAATTACAAGGAGCACATCCCAAAGGAAAAGATACCGTCTTTTTCGAAAAGGTTAAAGGGAAAGCCTATTATTTCCGTGATTGTTCTTGCCGCTATCGTTTTATGTTGTATTTTTGCAGGGGATTTAATCAATCATGACCCCAGCAGTTTTTATCTAAAGAATCTCAACGAACCACCAAATTCAGAATTCTATTTTGGAACGGACTCACTGGGGCGAGATATTTATTCTATGATTTGGTACGGTGGTCGAGCATCCATTATTATCGGCATTTTAAGTATGGTCATTATTACGGTCATTGGTGTTACATATGGTTGTATCAGTGGAACAGCGAATGCCAAAATTGATGCAGCTATGATGCGTGCTGTAGAGATTTTAAACAGTATTCCATCATTATTGCTTTTATTATTGCTAGTTTCGATTATAGGAAAGCAAGACATATTGAAAATTTCTTTCATTATCGGTGTTACCGGTTGGTTTGCTCTGGCAAGAATTGTACGCAGCGAAGTTAGACAGATACGTAATTATGAATATGTGCTTGCTGCAAGGTGTATGGGAGCAAACTTCCTGCATGTGATGTATAGACATTTGATTCCAAACGTTGTTTCTGCCATTTTATTCGTTGTTATATCAAGCATCAGTACTAGTATGGCTATGGAATCCACTCTAAGTTTTCTTGGACTTGGGCTCCCTATAGATGTTATTTCCTGGGGCAGCATGCTTTCACTTGCAAATAGAGCACTATTATCAAATACTTGGTGGGTCATTATTATACCTGGTGTATTTTTAGTCATTACTTTATTGGTAATAACCAATATCGGCAATTATTTTAGAAAAGAAACAAATAGAAGGGCCAGTAATCTATAAATATATATATTTTTCCCGAATTAACTGGCTGTAAGACCCTCACTTTAAAAAATGAGGGAAATCAAGAGTTATAAGTGGGGATCAACAGCAAGTAAAATCCCGATTCTGTTCAACTAGCATTCAGTCGGGGATGAATAAATCCCCCACTGAATGAAGTTTCACTTTATTGAGCTCTTGCTCTTTAAATAAAAGTCTCTGTTAATTATTGCTGTTGACACATTTCATTATTAACAAAACAAAGCCAAATAATAAATTCTAGGAGGCAATTAGTGATGAGAATTAAGAACAACAGGAGAAAGCTTATAACTATTATACTATTAATGCTTTGTCTGAGCCTTTCTGCTTGTTCCGGTATGAATGAGGAAGATGATAGTAAGACAAAAACGGCGGAGGAGTCAGACCTCTCCAACACGTTAATATACGCAGGGGAAAGTGCAGATACCATTAACCCCATTCTTAACACACATGATGAATTGCCGAATATCATTTTCTCTGGACTCATGAAATATGATGCAAACGGCAAACCGGTTGTGGATCTGTCTGAAAGCTATGAATATGATGATGAAGCAAATACTTATACTTTCAAATTAAGAAAAGGTGTCAAATGGCATGATGGTACAGATTTCACTGCAGACGATGTTGTCTATACTTATGAAGTTTTAACAAAAGACAAAACTTTATCAGCAAGTATCACTAGTAATTATGAGGATATTAGCAGTGTTACTGCACCTGATGACCATACAGTTGTCATTAAACTTTCTAAATACAATGCGGCAATGCTTGATTATTTTACAATGGGCATTATACCGAAGCATTTACTCGAAGGGGAAGATATTAATACAGCCTCCTTTAATCAGTACCCTGTTGGTACAGGTCGCTATAAATTTGTTGATTGGGATACCGCGGGCGGCATGATCACGCTTGAGAGAAACGAAGATTATTATGAAAAGGTTCCGAATATTGAGAGAGTTATTTATAAAACAGTTTCTGTTGAAAGCACGAAAGCAACAATGCTTGAGTCAGGTGAGGCAGACCTTGCATGGCTCAATGCGAATTATGCTGAAAATTTCCGTGACAAAGATCAATTTAAAAATATCGACTTTCAAACAGCCGATTTTCGTGGTATGTCTATGAATCTACAATCAGACTATTGGAAGAAAAATGCGGATTCAATTGGCGTACTCAACTATGCCATTAATAAACAAGAAATCGTTGACAGCGTGTTAAAAGGTAGAGGATTTGTGGCATACAGTCCGATTCAGCTGAATGCTTATGGCGGCAATAAGGCTGCGGATATCTATCCTTATGATCTTGATAAATTTGCAAAAGAGATGGAAGCACTTGGCTGGACCAAAAATAAAGATGGTATTTACGAGAGAGATGAGGAAAAATTCCATTTCACCATTCAAGTTCGTGACTACGAGGAAGAGCGTGTAGATATCGCGAATATTGTCTCAACGATGCTGAAAAAAGCAGGCGTTGACATGGAAGTTGTACTTGTGACAAAGTTTGATTGGGAAGCAGGATACAATGGTTTCCTTTATGGCAGTGCTGCTCAGTTTGATCCTGATATGAGCTATGTTGGCTTTGTAACCAATGCTAGCGGCAATACCATGCACTACTCTAATCCAAAAGTAGATGAATTATTAAAGACGGGAAGATCTACTTCTGATGAGAATGAAAGGAAAAAAATATACGGTGAATTCGAAGTTGCATATGCAGAGCAGCCGGGAATCGTTTTAATTTCTTATCTTGATGGTAACTACGTAAGCATATCGGGACTTGATGGCCTTGACACTACAAGAGTTCTTGGACACCATGCTGTAGGTGTAATGTGGAACATTGAAAATTGGACACTCAATAAATAATTGTATCACCGGGTGTTTTAGTGAATACCCGGTCGTTTTTTAAATAATATTCAGAGAGGTATTAATGATTATGGAACCAATTTTACAACTAAAAAATTTATCTATTAGCTTTGATACAGCTAATGGTGAGGTAGAAGCTGTTAGAGATGTGAATTTATCTCTTCAGAAGGGTGAAATTTTAGCTATTGTAGGTGAATCAGGCTGTGGTAAAACAGTACTTGGTCAATCTGTTCTGAAGCTGCTCCCGAAAAATTCAAGGATCAAGGAAGGACAGATCATAGTTGATGGTGAAGATATCACGAATTACAAAGAGAAAAAGATGCGCAATCTTAGAGGGCCAGCCCTATCAATGGTGTTTCAGGACCCAATGACGACATTGAATCCAACGATTCCTATTGGAAAACAGATTACAGAATCGATCTTAAAGCATAATAAAGTCAGCAGGGAAGAGGCCAAAAAAATAGCTATTGAAATGCTGCATTTAGTAGGTATTGATGATCCTGTATATAGAATCTCCTTACAGCCGCACTTTTTCTCAGGTGGTATGCGGCAAAGATGTGTTCTAGCCATCGCACTTGCTTCCAATCCGAAAATATTGTTCGCAGATGAGCCGACGACCTCACTGGATGTAACCGTCCAAGCAAAAATACTGGATCTCCTTTTAGATATTAGAGATAAGACAGGTATATCGATTGTTTTTATCTCTCATGATTTGGGTGTTGTTGCGCGTATTGCAGACCGAGTTGCTGTTATGTATGCAGGAAAAGTCGTTGAAATTGGTACCGCTGAGGAGGTATTTTATGATCCTTGTCATCCGTATACATGGGGATTGCTGTCGGCTCTTCCATCTAATACAACAGAAGGGGAAAATCTTAGAAGCATTCAAGGCATGCCCCCTGTTATGATGGATCCTCCACCTGGTGATGCCTTTGCTGTTCGAAATGAATATGCTTTAAAAATCGACTATGAAGAGATGCCGCCGATGTTTCAAATCAGTCCAACACATTTTACGGCAACTTGGCTACTTGATGAAAGGGCACCAAAGGTTGAAGTCCCCCTTTCGCTAAAAAGGAGTATAAGTATATGAACTCAGATAGCATTCTAGAGGTACGTCATTTAAAACAGTACTTTCATGTCAATAAACATCTCACAATTAAGGCTATAGATGATGTAAGTTTTCAGATTGATAAGGGTGAAATATTTGGTCTAGTCGGCGAAACGGGATCAGGAAAATCAACGACTGCACGCACAATTATGGGCATATATCCTCCTGCTGATGGGGAAGTGTATTTTAAAGGCCAGCTGATTTCTGATAAAAAAATATATCATAAGAATAAAAAAGAGATTCAAAGGAAGATGCAATTTATCTTTCAGGATTCCGCCGCGGCCCTTAATCCGAGAATGACAGTGGAAAAAATTATTGCTGAGCCTTTAATAATCAACCATATAATCAATGAGAAAGAAGAGTTAAAGAAGAAAATAGATAGCTTGCTAGTAGAGGTTGGCTTGGATACGAGCTATAAATCAAAATATCCAAGCGAATTATCAGGAGGACAACGCCAGCGAGTGGCAATTGCAAGAAGTATTGGCATGAGCCCGGACTTGATTATCGGCGATGAACCAATTGCATCACTTGATATTTCTATTCAGGCACAAATTGTGACATTATTCCAGAAGTTACAAAAGAAACATGGGTTTACATTCCTTTTTATAGCGCATGACCTTTCCATTATTCGTTTTATCAGCGATAAAGTCGGCGTTATGCTTAAAGGTAAAATGATGGAAATGGCACCGGCAAAAGAATTATTTGAAAATCCCCTTCATCCCTATACGAAGGCTCTTCTGTCAGCTGTTCCCGTACCAGATCCCATTTATGAAAGAAATAAGAAAATCCTAACTTATGACGAAGAAAGCATACAAGCAGACGGTCAAATGGTAGAAGTCACACCAGGACACTTTGTTTATAAATGACCGGGTCCGTGGACTTCCAGTAAAGATGGCTGCAAATATAATTTGCAGATGAAAATATTGCAGCTATACCGTATAAAGTTTGGACCAAGTCAGTATTTATTCGAACGAGAAGTGGATGAAAACAGAAGAAGGAAATGTATATTAATTTAAATCCTCATTGTAGGGATTTGTAAGGAGAATTATCAGATGCTGAGGAATGGAATTGAATCCCTATTATTCGATTAGGGGTTATTCAATGTATGGAATACTAGTAATACGCGAAAATATGAATATATTATTGAAAGAGATTAGACAGGATGATTAAATTCCTGTCTTTTATTTTTGGGCTCAAAAAGTATACATATAAATTGAAAGGGGGGTGCCTGCTATTATGGGCAATGTCAATAATTGTATATTCAATAGGAATGTTTTGGCTGAGTAATTGTTATGTTGAGTTCCATTTACGGTAATTCCTTTTTACTGCGACTGGTACTTCATTTGTTTTTATCATTATTTATATTTTGTAAGTTTTCATTAAAAGAAATTTCCATGTTTTATCCTAGGTTAATAACGTAATACCCCTACCTAAAAAAGAACGGCATGAAAGTGATTTGGAACGAGTGGAAGATAAAAGAAAATACTTTAGCCTACTTCTACTTAAGAATCAAGTAATAATCTTGCCTATCATATTGAGTATGACCCGAGTAACATGTATATTTTATATGGCGATACTATTGAGCTCCAATAAAAATTAAAATAGACTAACGATTTAAAATAATAAACCATTTACAAAAACTGCCGAATATTATAAAATGAATGTCAACTATTACAATGAGGTGGTTGACAATGAAAATTCAAAAACTAGCTTATGTTTCTTTATTTGCTGCAATTATGGGGGTGCTTGGACTAATGCCTGCTATTCCATTAGGGTTTACACCTGTACCAATTACGCCGCAAACGCTAGGAGTAATGCTTGCCGGATCTGTGCTCGGTGCTCGGCTTGGGCCTAAATATGCCGCGTACAGTCAATTATTATTTCTTTTATTAGTTGCAGCAGGTTTGCCACTATTATCCGGAGGGCGCGGTGGTTTAGGGGTATTTGCGGGACCAGGAAGTGGCTATCTATTTGGCTGGATTGCAGGTGCATACGTCATTGGTTTGGTATGTTACAAAATGAAAGAAATGAATTTGTTACAGCTGGTTCTAGCTAATGTGGCCGGCGGGATGATTGTTGTCTATTTGTTTGGGATCCCATTTCAGGCAATGATGATGAATATTACGATTTTGGATGCATTTATCGTAAACCTTGTATTTTTGCCAGGGGATTTTATAAAAGTTATGGTTGGTTCATTGCTTGCTGTTAAACTGCAAAAAGCAATCCCAGTTTTTAAGGAGGAAGCCAAAGCAGCATGAAGGTGACAAGTACTTATAGAAATCATAAGGAGAGCCATCCGGAGAGGTTAGCTATTATTACTGCCGAGCAGCGGCTTACATACCGGGAGTGGAATAAATTAGTACAACAGACAGCTGCTGCATTTGTAAAGCAGCCACAAAAGGAAAAAAGAGTGGCAATCTTCCTCCCGAATGATACTTTATTTTTGCAGCTATTTGCAGGTGCCAATGAAGCTGATTGGGCGGTTATTGTTGGAGATATGAGGTGGAAAAAGACAGAGATAACCGCTCGGATGAAGCAGACTTCACCTGATCTTATCATAGTGGATAAAAGAATGAAAAACGATTTTCAGGATATTCCTTATCCCGTTCTCTTTTCAGATGAACTTGTTGGCTGGATAACAGAGGAGACTTATGAGCAAAGAAGGACTGAGAGGGACAATGTTCCGTTTTATATCGGGTTTACATCCGGTTCAACAGGAACTCCAAAAGCATTTATACGATCGCATGAATCTTGGATTGAATCATTTAAATGCAACCAGATAGATCTTGGCATGAATGAGGACGAGCATGTGTTAATTCCAGGTTCATTTGTCAGCTCTACGTTTGTATATGGGGCGATGAGCACACTATTTGATGGTGGAACGGTTTATTTGCTTAAAAAATTTTCTCCAGGGAATTTCATGAAAGTCTTGGAGAAATATCCGATATCTGTTGTATATGTGGTGCCAACGATGATCCAGGCAATAGTTAGTGAAGGATACAAAAGTGAAAAGCCAGTGTCAATTATTTCTACAGGTGCAAAACTCCTGCCAAGTGTGAAGGGTAATATTCGTAAGCTGTTTCCGCAGGCGTTAATTAATGAATTTTATGGATCTTCAGAGCTTAGCTATGTTTCTGTTTTAAAGAATGAAGACGTCAAAAAATATGACGCATCGGTTGGCAGAGCTTTTCATAATGTAAAGGTTTCTATCAGGACTGAAGATGGCAGTGAAGCAGAAATAGGAGAAGAGGGCATTCTACATGTAAAGAGCAGAATGATATTTGACGGCTACATAAATAATCCGCTGGAAACAGGCAAAGTAAAAAAAGGGGATTGGGCAACTGTTCATGATATCGCAAAAATGGATGAAAATGGTTATATTTATATTCTTGGACGGAAAAATGACATGATTTTATATGGAGCATATAATATTTATCCACAGGAAATAGAAACAGTAATTCGAAGTTATGATGGAGTGGAAGAGGCTGCTGTCATCGGAGTTCAAGACGACTATTGGGGAGAAAAGGTGGCTGCTTTTGTGAAGGGAGATGTAAATCTTCATTCCTTAAAATCCTATTGTCTTAGAAATTTAACTGCTTATAAGATACCTAGAATTTGGAAAAAGCTAGATTCTTTTCCGGAAACAACAGGTGGGAAAATTTCTCGCCAACAAATGAAAAAACTAATAGGAGTTAGTGATGAAAAAAGCGGTGATTGTTAATGCGAAGCGAACAGTAATTGGAAAGAAAAATGGTATTTTAAAGAATTACTCACCAGAAAGGTTAGCCGCCTATGTCATCCATGATCTTGTAAAAGACTTGGATGAGCAAGTTGACGATATTATATTAGGAAATGTGGTTGGCCCTGGCGGAAATATTGCCAGGCTTTCTGCTTTAGAAAGCGGCCAGCCTTATGCAACATCAGGGATAACGGTTGACAGACAATGCGGTTCAGGACTAGAAGCAATCCGGCTTGCTTGTCATCTCATCCAAGGTGGTGCAGGGGATATCTTTATTGCCGGAGGTGTGGAAAGTACAAGCAACTCACCATTTGAGTATCGCGCTCGTTTCTCACCAGAACATATTGGCGATCCTGATATGGGCATTGCGGCTGAAAACGTTGCTGAAAAATATGGAATTACTAGAGAAAAGCAGGATGAATTTGCACTATTAAGTTATGAAAGGGCGCAAGAATCTTTAAGAAAAAGCTTTTTCTCTGACGAACTGGTACAGATAGAAGGCATTCCGATGAGAGATGAAGGGTTAAAGCAAAATATGAATTATGAACGTCTGCTGAAGCGAGTGCCGCCATCTTTTAAGAAGAATGGAACGGTGACAGCAGGAAATTCATGTGGAATAAATGATGGGGCTGCCGCTGTTTTAGTGATGTCAGAGGAAAAGGCAAAGGAGCTAAACTTGAACCCTGTTCTTCGTTTTGTCGATAGTGTTGTAATTGGGACAGACCCCAATTATCCCGCGACAGGTCCAATTCCAGCTGTTTCTAAGATTTTGGCCAAAAATAACTTATCAATTGAAGATATTAATCTCATTGAAATAAACGAAGCTTTTGCTGTTAAGATCGCACTGTTTGCTCGTGAGTTTTCTATTTCCTATGGCAAAATAAATCCGGAAGGCGGTGCCATTGCTATGGGTCATCCATATGGCGCATCTGGAGCAATTCTTGTTACACGATTGTTTTATGAAGCAAAGCGTTATAAGCCACGCTACATGCTGTCTGCGATTGGCATTGGCGGCGGTCTTGGTATTGCCGTATTATGGGAGATGGCTATATGAAATCAGATAGGGTAACAGTGACACTTACAGAAGAGATGGTAGTAAACTATGAAAAGATTTTTGGAAAGCAAAAGTCACTGCCTCCGTCTTTTCCAATGCTATTTTACCAGTTTATCCCGTTGCCATGGGAATACGGGGGAGCTCCCATTCATCGAAAACAATTATGTTTTTGTCAAAAAAAACTTGTCATCGGTGAAACTTATCGTTGTGAAGTTACGCTTGATAGAAAAGTAAAAAGAGGAAAAAATTCATTTTATACCCAATCTCTAATTGGTTACGACTATATGGGAGAGGAGTGTTTTCGATGTGTATCCGAGTTGGCCATACGGTTACCATAACAGAAGAGATGGTAAAGCAATACGCTTTTCTTTCAGGAGATAATAATCCGATTCATCAGGACCCGCAAGAAGCAAAAAAGTACCACTTTCAGAAACCAATTGCACATGGCATGCTCGTGATGGGATTTGGCGCGGAGATTGTTGCGGCATTGGCTGGAAGGAACTGTGTTATTTCGGAATATGAATTGAATTTCGTGAATCCTGTTTTTGTCAATGATTCGGTTCAGCTTATCGCAGAGAAAAGAGAAAATTCAAATTGGGTTGAAATCAGAGGAATTGTAAGTGGGGTAACAGTAGTAAAAGGAAAGGCGAAATTTGAAATCTTATCCAATTCTAAATAAATTACAGGGCGCGTTTAGTCTAGGAACGCGTCTTTTTGCATGAAGGCTGGATATTTTACTACGTGAATTGGTATAATCATATAGTTAAAATAGCTAGTATCTTTCTAATTTAGTATAATTATATAGAATTTATAGGACAACACGATTTTTTATCTAGGAGAAAATGGAAAATGAAATCTTTTAACATCACCTTGGGTTTACTATTATTGAATTTATTTATTGCATTTTTGGGAATTGGTCTAGTCATCCCTGTATTTCCTACCCTGATGAACGAATTAGGGATTACTGGAACAACGATTGGCTATTTAACGGCAGCCTTTGCTATTGCTCAATTGATTGTTTCGCCAATTTCAGGGAAGGCCGTTGATAAGTTAGGCAGGAAAATTATCATTGTCATCGGTTTATTTATTTTCGGTATATCGGAATTTTTATTTGGGTTAGGTACGAATATCGAAACATTATTCATTTCTCGTATATTAGGTGGAATTAGTGCTGCCTTCATTATGCCAGGTGTTACAGCTTTTATTGCAGATAACACAACGTTAGATACTCGTCCAAAAGCACTCGGCTATATGTCGGCTGCAATAAGTACAGGTTTTATTATTGGACCGGGGATTGGTGGGTTTTTAGCTGAATTTGGAACACGAGTACCGTTCTTTTTTGCCGGAGCACTTGGTACAATTGCGGCTATTCTCTCAATGATTATATTAACTGAACCAAATCGATCACAAGAAAATAATGAAGAAGCTGCAGATGATAATGTTGGATTTAAGCGCGTTTTTGTGCCAAAATATTTTATTGCATTTATTTTAATTTTCATTACCTCATTTGGTTTAGCGGTCTTTGATTCATTCTTTAGTCTATTTACTGATCATAAGTTTCAGTTTACTCCAAGAGATATAGCCATTGTAATTACAGGTGGTGCTGTATTTGGTGCAATTGCACAAGTTATCCTTTTTGATAAACTTACTCGTATTTGGGGAGAAATTAAACTGATGCGATACTGTTTGATATTATCAGCCGTACTTGTATCTTTAATGACTGTGGTGCAATCTTATTGGTCAATTTTACTTGTTACATTTATTGTTTTTGTAGGCTTTGATTTATTCCGACCTGCCGTTACATCATATCTTTCCACTATTGCCGGGAATGAACAAGGTTTCGTTGGTGGTATGAACTCTATGTTTACAAGTTTAGCTAACATTTTCGGACCAATTCTCGGGGGAATGCTATTTGATATTGATATTAACTATCCTTACTATTTTTCTACAGTAGTACTTGTGGCAGGGATAACTTTAACAATAATCTGGAAAGCACCAGGGCATAACAGCGGTAATAAAGTAAAAGGTAAGAGTTAGGAATTGTAAGAAGGCCATTAAAAGCACTTAAGGAGCATTGTACTGAAGGATTATCCTTTACAAGTACAATGTTCTTTTATTTTCCTTTTAATTTTCCATTGTTAAAATAATATTTAAAATAAATTTAGTGCAAAGTTTACTCAAAAATCTGCTATTATAATATTTAGTATATTGACGAAAGTAGGCTGATTAAACTGTTAAGTTCCCTTCGTTGGTCCATATTCTTTATTGGACTCTTAATTTTTAGTTTTGGTATAACAATGACAATTAATGTGCAGCATCTTGGACTTCATCCATGGGATGTGCTCAATGTTTCCTTTTTTGAAAAGGTCGGCCTCTCCATAGGATCCTGGAATATTATTATCTCCATCATACTTATCATCATTTCCTGGCTGCTTGATAAAAGCTACATTAAGTTAGGAACGTTTTTTAATGCAATTTTAGTTGGCGCATTTGTTGATTTCTATATGTGGCTGGATTTCTTGCCTGCACCAACCAATACGTGGATTGATGTTGTACTAATGATTATCGGAATTGTGATTATGGGCTTTGGCGGAGGAATTTATAATGCTGCAGGAGTTGGTTCTGGTCCTCGTGATGGTTTTATGCTGTCGATTTCCGATAAGCTAGGTGCACCGATTGGCAGAGTTAGGATTATCTCGGAAAGCTTGGTATTAGTAATCGGTCTGATACTAGGTGGTCCTGTATTTGTATTTACGTTTATTTTTACATTTATTCAAAGTCCGATTTTCCAGTATTTTTATTTGAAAGTAGGAAAGCGAATTAATCTGATTGAGCAACATCGTTCAAATAAGGAGCTACCTAGTAATAGTGCGTAATATTCCTTTATTTTATCGGTTAAAAGGTTAAAAATGCTTCCACCTGGGAAAGATAGGGTTAAATAGGGGGGCGTTATATGGGATTCGTTGATAAACTTAAAAAGGGAAATACATCGTCAGGCATTGCGGCACTCGGGAATATATTTATTGCAGCAATTAAAGGTGTTGCTGCAAGCTTAAGTGGAAATGGGACAATGTTTGCATCTGCAATGCATTCTTTAGCAGATGCTATTAATCAGGGATTCGTATACTTAGGAAGTGTGCTAGCGGAATTTCCTCCTTCCAAACGGTTTCCTACTGGATTTGGTCGAGTGATCAATATCTTTTGTATGGTGGCTGTTCTTGTAGTGACGATTATGGCATATGAAACGATTAAGGAAGGCTGGCATCTATTTCAACATCCAGTTCAAACATCGGGTTTTATGCTTAATATCATTATTTTATTAGTATCGTTTATAGTGGATGGCTTTATCCTGTTTAAGGCAATGAAGGAAATTGCTCACGAAACAGGTGGAGGATCTGGTGGGATATTCAGCACCGCATTCAAAAACGTAGGGAAAGCCTCTCCAGCAACACGTCTCGTATTTTATGAAGACTTGGTTGCAACATCGGGTGCTGTTTTAGCGATTATCGGTATTGTACTCGCACAATCATTTGGTATTCTTCAAGCAGATGGAATTATTTCCATAATCATTGGATTGCTTATGTTGTTCGTTGCTTTTCGGGTTGGCTATGATAATATGATTGGATTAATAGGGGTAGCTGCTCCGAAAGAAGTAGAAGATAAAATTACCGGTCTATTGCTTGCGGACGAAGCAGTTGTAGACATTTATGGAATTAGAATCATTCAAGAAGGAAGATTATTTCATATCGAGGGCACCGTTGAATTGAAAAAGGGCTTAACGCTTGCAGAAGCGGATGATATTAAATTTAGGTTAAAGGATATGCTTCTTCGGGAGCCTGAAGTGGCAGATGTGTTGATTGGAATTATTGAGGATGATGATATTAAGAATTGGCAACCATAAAATAGACAATCTTGTATTGTCTATTTTTTTGTCCAAAATATAAAATTGTATCGCTTAACCTTTGTGATAAATTATTTTTTGCCAAGGAAAAAATTGAATTATGATGTCTTGAAGTACTGTGGAAATGATATTTTAGCTTCTGCAATCCTTTTTATTCCATGCTAAAATGATGGAAATTAAGAGGGGGAGAGAGTTATGACGATAAAATCAACTAACATTGTTTTATTTCCTGATAGGGTTCAGGAGGAGCTGTTTGAAACTTTAGACGATGTTTTTTATTACGCCATTACTTATTTTAAAGAGCAGATTAATTCGATTATTGAATCGTTATTTTCAGGCATGAAGATTTCTAGCCAGTTAGAGGATGAAATTTTTTCACAATTGATCTATTGGTCAACATATTGCCTGCCAATTGGTGCGAAGAAGGAAACAATATATCAACATTATTTACAAGCGAATAAGGAGATATTCGAATACAGAAGCTTAAAGGTTCGCGAAGTGCTTGCTAGCTGGCTGCATCTTAATCCAAGTTTTTATTATGTTGAAAAGAGTGACAGTTTAAGTGGCAGGGTATTTGTTTTACTTGATGTATTCAATGAGCAATCGAAAATCGTTTGTATCTATAATCGAAAGTTTCAAGCGCCTAAGCGTGGGGAATTAATTTCGGGACTGTTAATGCCGATGGGCGATGATACGTATACAACTTTGGGTGGGCTTATTCACTTACCTGGAAACAATATAGAACACGTAGTTAATGAAATGATTGCTTATGCAATAAAACATCGTTTAGGCACGAGTCTGGAAAACAGAAGAATGCTTTATCCTGTGTTACTACTTATTGCGCTCAAGCAAATGGCAAGTGATAAATAGGATGGTTGTGAAACTAATGGAAGCGAAACAGGTTGCCGAATTGATTGAACTTCTAACCGTTCGAAAAATAAAAATTGTCTTTGTCGAGGAGCTTGATAATGATAGGCTAGTTTTATTAAATCGTTCGTGCAGTAAAGAGTAAATCAGAATCGCTAGAAATTGAGGTTGGAGTAATTTGCACAGTGTTCTTCCTAATTTGCTCGCTCGATGGTTTTAGATTTGATTATTATCTGAACTGGAAATATTGTTCTCCTTAATAAAAGCTAAATATTGGTAGGTCATCTTTTTATAAATATAAGAGAACTTAACATATAGTG
Source organism: Oceanobacillus chungangensis (assembly GCF_003369565.1). GTDB lineage: Bacteria > Bacillota > Bacilli > Bacillales > Amphibacillaceae > Oceanobacillus > Oceanobacillus chungangensis. The sequence continues at coordinate 88,884 of NZ_PIOD01000006.1, forward strand.
ATAAATAGAGTAAATCGTTAGTAGTGATACTATTTAACCAATGTTTTCGCTTTCCTGCTGTTTTGCTTAATCAATCAGAATATGATAAAATTCTGTAGTTATTATCGGTTTAAGCAGTGAGACTGCTTAATAATACTATAGAAGAAATGGAGAAAATACAGTTGAAAGTAGAACAATTAAAGCAGGAATGGTTTGGAAATGTGAAAGGTGATATTTTGGCTGGAATTGTAGTAGCTTTAGCACTAATTCCAGAAGCTATCGCCTTTTCAATTATAGCTGGAGTAGATCCAATGGTCGGATTGTATGCCTCATTTTGTATCGCAATTGTGATTGCCTTTGTAGGCGGACGACCAGGGATGATTTCAGCAGCAACTGGTGCAATGGCAATGCTAATGGTAAATTTAGTAGCAGAGCATGGGCTTCAGTATTTATTTGCAGCTACCATTTTAACAGGATTGATTCAGATTCTTATTGGTATTTTTAAATTAGCGAAATATATTAAATTTGTTCCACGTTCAGTAATGATTGGTTTTGTGAATGCATTGGCAGTTGTTATCTTTACTGCGCAATTACAGCATTTTGTCGGAGAATCCTGGGTAATGTATGCACTTGTGGGGTTGACCTTAGTAATTATTTATCTTTTCCCACTGATTACAAAGGCTGTTCCTTCAACATTAGTTGCGATTATTATTATAACAGCTATCGTTATATTCGGAGATATTGGCGTTCGTAATGTTGGTGATATGGGAGATTTATCGAAGCAATTACCTGTGTTTCTCTTCCCGCAGATTCCGTTTTCATTTGAAACGTTCATGATTATTTTACCGTATTCCTTATCTTTAGCGATAGTTGGTTTAATAGAGTCCTTATTAACAGCTAATTTACTTGATGATATGACAAATACGGGAAGTAATAAAAATAAGGAAGCACGTGGACAAGGGATTGCAAACATCGTTTCTGGTCTCTTCGGCGGTATGGCAGGATGTGCAATGATTGGCCAATCCGTTATTAATGTAAAATCTGGTGGTCGGGGCAGATTATCAACCTTAGTTGCTGGTGCATTTTTAATGTTCTTAATTGTCGTGCTAGGTGATTTCGTTATTCTAATCCCAATGGCAGCACTAGTAGGTGTGATGTTTATGGTATCAATCAGTACGTTTGATTGGGCATCAGTGAAGAATATTCTAAAGGTGCCAAGGACAGATGCAGCAGTTATGATTATTACTGTCGCTATTGTTCTTGCAACGAATAATCTATCTTTAGGAGTTCTTGCAGGAGTCTTACTGAGTGCTATTTTCTTTGCAGTGAAAATCTCGAAAGTTAAGGTAGAGAGTGTGCTGGATGCGAAAGCAGAGAAGCGAGTGTATCATGTAGAGGGGCAGCTGTTCTTCGCTTCCGTCAGTGATTTTATTAGTCAATTTAATTTCGCTGAGCGTGTTAAGCAGGTGGATATTGATTTAACGCATGCACATTTATGGGATGGATCCGCAACAGGAGCTCTTGATAAAATTGAAATGAAGTTTGCACAAAATGGTATCACGGTGCAATTTACCGGATTGAACGAAGAAAGTCAGAAGTTGAAAAATCGGATCAGTGGTGTTACACCAAGGTAAAATGATGAGATTGTCTCGAATGTGAGTTTGAGGCAATCTTTTTTGTTTAGGTGATGCTTTTGTACTTGTGATGATATCTCTGTGTTCCCGCTGAAAAAATTATCTTTGTGCTGAAATCTTTGGTCTCCTGGTGATAAAATAATCTTCGTGCTGAAATCTTGGATCACCTGCTGATAAAAAAATTCTCGTGCTGAAATCTAGTCGCACCTGCTGATAAAAAAATTCTCGTGCTGAAATCACGTTGCTCCTGCTGATAAAATAAATCTCGTGCTGAAATCACGTTGCTCCTGCTGATAAAATAAATCTCGTGCTGAAATCTAGTCGCACCTGCTGATAAAATAAATCTCGTGCTGAAATCTAGTCGCACCTGCTGATAAAAAAAATCTCGTGCTGAAATGTTGTCTCTCCTGCTGATAAAAAAATTGTCGTGCTGAAATGTTGTCTCTCCTGCTGATAAAAAAAACCTCGTGCTGAAATCACGTTGCTCCTGCTGATAAAATAAATCTCGTGCTGAAATCTCGTCGCTCCTGCTGATAAAAAAAACCACGTGCTGAAATCTAGTCGCTCGTGCAGATAAAAAAAACCTCGTGCTGAAATGTTGTCGCTCCTGCTGATAAAAAAACTCGTGCTGAAATGTTGTCGCTCTTGCTGATAAAATAATTCTCGTGCTGAAATGTTGTCGCTCCTGCAGATAAAAAAAACCACGTGCTGAAATCACGTTGCTCCTGCTGATAAAATAAATCTCGTGCTGAAATCTAGTCGCACCTGCTGATAAAAAAATTCTCGTGCTGAAATCCCGTCGCACCTGCAGATAAAAAAATTCTCGTGCTGAAATCTCGTTGCTCCTGCTGATAAAATAAATCTCGTGCTGAAATTTTGTCGCTCCTGCTGAAAAAATAATCTTCGTGCTAATATCCCGTCTCTCCCGCTAATAAAACTTTTCTCCTGCCAATATACCCACGTATTTGCCGATATACAATCCTTTCGCAGAGAACCTTACACACACCTGGCATCGATCACCAAAAATTTAACTTTCCTACCACAAAAAAAGATGGACCAAATAGTCCATCTTTACATTATTACTTAATTGCTCCTGCAACATCATAATCAGATAAATCAATTTCAAGCTCATTACCAAGTGCAAGATTTGCTAGCTGCTTACCAATAAAGGGTCCCATCGTAAGTCCTGATGATCCGAGTCCATTGGCGAGATATAGGCCATCATAATTAGGCAGTGCGCCGATAACTGGCAGAAACCCTGGTGTAAATGGTCGAAAACCAACCCTTGTCTCAAGTATGGCAGCATCACTTAATCCGGGTGCGATTTCCATTGCATGGCTAACGATTTCATGAGTACCGCCGACAGTTACACGGTGATCAAATCCGGTATCATTTTCATGTGTTGTACCAATGACAATTCTGTCATTAAATGCCAGCATGTACTGACTTGATGGTGGCATTACAACAGGCCATTTTGAAGTATCTGTATTAGGAAGCTTGACATGCATAATCTGCGCCTTCTGGGGAATAACGTCAAATGTAATATCTAACGGCTCAAATAATTCGTTCATCCAAGCGCCAGTTGCTGCGATAACAGTATCTGCTTCTATAATTGAATCATTAACAGAAACGCCGATAATCTTTGCCCCATCCTTTACTAAACTGGCATCACCAGTAATTGTAGTTGCACCATGCTTTGAGGCAGCACGAAGTAATGAATCTCTTAATTTCCTGCCATCGACACGTGCGGCGCCACTAATATGAACAGAATGATATGCATCTGAAAGAATAGGGAACAGGCTTCTTGTTTGTTCTATATCTAACATAGTTACATCCCCAATTTCAGGTGCATCCTCCCGGCGTTTTAATGCACGGTCTCGCATTGCAGTTAATTTCTTTTCATCCGTATGTAAACTAATCGCACCAACTCGTGAGTAACCCGTATCGATTTCACCATCTTTTGCCAGCTGATCGATTAAAGTTGGATAGAGACTTGCCCCGTTTTTGGCTAAATGGTACCACGCTTTATTACGTCTTTGTGAAATCCATGGACAAACAATTCCAGCAGCAGCGTCTGTTGCCTGTCCCTCTTGCATTCTATCAATGATAACGACCTCGGTACCTTGTATTGCTAAATAATACGCAGTACTTGCACCTAATATCCCGCTGCCAATGATAATTATTTTCTTATGCATTTTACTGTGCTTCCACTACTTGTCTCATTGCTTTTATTTTTCCAGCATGCTCTGCTTCATGGAACCCGAGCATAATCAGCAAATCTTCATATGTTTCAATATGGCCGAATGGTGCTTTGAAAGGTACATTCGTTTTCCAAAATAGATCATCAAACTGATTGACTCTCTCTTGCTGGTCTAATAGATAGTTTGTTAGCTCCTCCAGAGTTGGTGGTGTTGTTGTCCAATCTGCAGGCTTTGTACCCGAACTAAATAATGCAGCATATTCTTTCGGGATATGCTCTGATTTTTTTGGATACATAAATAGTAACTTTTCAGTAACAACTAGTACATGGCCTAGGTGCCAGCGAATTGTATTATTAAAATATTTTGCCTGAATATCGGCTGTATCTTCATTTAACTCCTGAATAAACGTAATTAATGACGTTCTTGTTAAATTAAATTGTTTTCTTGACAATTATGATTCCTCCTTGGTAGTTAAGAAAGTATAAGCTTTCTTACTACATAAGTGCAACTAGGGTAGTTACCTAAAAACTTGGTAACTACCAAGTTTTCTAATATATAATCTAAAGTATAAATTATTTTGTTAAACATTGAAAGTAATTGCATTATTATAGAGGAAAATGAAATATTCATGCAGAATTATTAAATAAGATAAGGGGGAAAAATAAAGGTGAAAGAGAAAAATATTATTGGTAGCATATTGTATTATTTAGGAATTACAATAATCATTATTGGTACTATTACTGCAATCATTAATTCATATCAGCTGAGCTATGAAATGGGTGGCTATGGTGGAGAGGAATATAAATTTTTCTGGAGCCAGTTTTTATATTTATTTTCATCGGCATTTTTTAATGGATTGATATTGATTGGAATATCTGAAGTAATTCGTTTATTAGACTCAATCAATCGCAAGGAGCCGCCAACGATTATAACGGCAGGCGAGCAAATGAAAAATAATGAAGGTATTCAGGTTTTCAGCAATGATAAACCAGAGGTGTGGAAAATAAGTGCAGCAGAAGAAGAAAAGATTTATGAGTTATATGCAGATAAGGCTATTTTGGAAATCACGCCATATATCACAAAAGGCTATTGCATTGTAAAATTGCAGGATTATGATGGGCCACTAAAACCGTTCGTGAAAGTACTTGATCTAAATGGCATTCACCCAGAAGAAGTACAAAACTTAGATAGAAGAAAACAAATAATCGAATGGTACAATAAATAGTGCAGCTACACTAGGAAAAGTAATGTAAAATATTACTCTTTTTAGTCGAAAGTATGATAATCTTATATAGTGAAATGCTATACATAGAAGGAGATATGGACATGTCAAAAACTTTAATTTTCGGGCATAAGAGCCCTGATACAGATACAATCTGTTCAGCACTTGCATACGCTGATTTGAAAAATAAACTTGGTGAAACTGCAGAGCCTGCAAGACTGGGTGTTGTGAATAAAGAGACACAATTTGCACTAGATTATTTCGGTGTTGAAGCACCACAATTGATTGAAAAAGTCGAAGCAGATGTGGATGCAGTAATTTTAGTTGATCACAATGAATTCCAGCAAAGCGTTGATAATATCAAAGACGTTCGAATCGCAGAAGTAATTGATCATCACCGCATTGCTAATTTTGAAACGAAGGATCCAATCTATTTCCGTGCTGAACCTGTTGGTTGTACGGCAACAATCTTAAATAAAATGTTTAAGGAAAAAGGTGTGGAAGTTACGAAAGAAGTTGCTGGACTTTTAGTTTCTGCAATCATTTCTGATTCACTACTATTGAAATCACCAACATGCACAAAAGAAGATGTTGATGCAGCACATGAGTTAGCAGCAATTGCTGGTATTGAGCTGGAAACATATGGCTTAGAGATGCTGCAAGCTGGTGCAGATTTAAGTGATAAAACAGCTGCAGATATTATTTCTTTAGATTCCAAAGTATTTGCTATGGGTGACGCGAAAGTTGAAATTGCGCAAGTAAATGCAGTAGATATTGCGAAGGTTTATGAAAACCAAGCAGAATTAGAAGCAGAAATTACAAAAGTGATTGATGAAAAAGGGCTTGATTTATTCTTGCTAGCAGTAACTGATATCATTAACAATGATTCGGAAGCATTAGCATTAGGGAACGGTCGAGACAAGGTTGAGCATGCATTTAATGTAACGCTTGATAATAATCGTGCATTACTTAAAGGTGTTGTGTCACGTAAGAAACAAATTGTGACAGTATTGACGACTGAATTTACTAAATAAGTGAAGTAAAGGTTGAGGAGGGAATGATTCTTTCCTTGGCCTTTTTTGTATAGAGATATCAAGTGAATGATGTGATATAAACAGGGGGAAGCAATGAGAAATGACATCACGGCACTAAATATACATCACCTGGGAAACGGATGTACCTCTAATAATTAATGCAAAATAAAAAAGACTTCTCAAATGAGAAGTCTTTTTCTATTAAAGAGCTTACGCTTTAACAACGTTAGCTGCTTGTGGTCCACGGTTACCTTCTTCGATATCGAAAGTTACTTCTTGACCTTCGTCTAAAGATTTGAAACCTTCACCTTGGATAGCTGAGAAATGTACGAATACGTCATCTCCACCTTCAACTTCGATGAAACCGAAACCTTTATCTGCGTTAAACCATTTTACTGTACCCTTGCTCATTAAAAAAACCTCCATGTGCTGTTTGCACGTTTATTACTATTTTTGTTCTAGATAATAATCAAGAATAATCACTTAAAAGTCAAAACTTATATCTTGTATCGCTCACGAACAACAATAATTATTCTTAGTATAGCACCAAAGTACAAAAAAGTATACCCTTTTTATTAAAAAAAATTTTTGTTTCTTGAAAAAGCATCAGTGTCATAAGATAATACTAATTTTAACAAAAACTGTGGTGATTAGCATTTAAATTCGGGTGGCAACTTTGCATAAATATGGTGTAGTGATGAAAACTAAAATCGAAATGAAGGGAGGAATATATTATTATGGCAGGAAAACCTAAAGGACCAAAACAACAGGAACGTGTAAATCTACCTCAAAGTCCTGAACAACCGTATGGTGAACCATTAAGTGGTTCGAAAAAAGTGAAAAACGCAAATCATTCGAGACAAAATACGAACAAAAGCCATGGCTTGTAATAGTTGTGGATAGGAGCATAGTCGATACCGATATTGCTCCTTATTTTTATTTGAGTAAATCCCCTCATATCTTACTTGTTTAACGTATAATTAATCGGGAATTATATTTTAAGAAAGAGGGATGTTAAGGCATGTGGCAAGCATTTAAAGAATTTGCGTTTAAAGGAAATGTTATCGATTTAGCTGTCGGGGTAGTAATTGGAGCGGCTTTTGGTGCAATCGTCACATCATTTGTTGAAAATATCATTACGCCGTTAGTTGGAATGTTGCTGGGCGGCATCGATTTTACTGGGCTGAAGTTTTCGATTGGCGATGCAGAGGTATTATATGGTAATTTTATTCAATCATTTGTAGATTTTCTAATCGTTGCATTTGCTATTTTCCTTGCTATTCGTTTTATAAATAAATTTAAACGAAAAGAAGAGGAAGTAGCGGAAGAAATCGATGCACAGGAACAACTCCTTACCGAAATTAGGGATTTATTAAAGGAGCAAAACCAAAAAAATATATGAAATCAAAAAACACTTCCAAAATTTAATTTGGAAGTGTTTTTTGGTGTTGGCGGTGCGTCGAGCTACTGAGTGTAATGTAGTGGTCAACTATTTTATGTTAGAGCAATTTCGCAAAAAGTTGGATCCCCAATCACATTCATTCCTTGCGCTCACATATACATAGAAGGTTACAGCTCCAAACCTTAAATGCAACCGTCATGAATTTTTATCCCTCCCGGCCCGGAGCATACATCTTCTGCGCTATTAGCGTTTGAATAATCATGAAGATTCCACCAACGGCCCAATATAATGGTAATGCAGCCGGCGCGTTAAGCGATATGAAGCCAATCATAATTGGTGATAGTAATCCCATGAACGCCATTTGTTTGCGCATTTGCGGCTCCATGCTCTTTTGTGAAACCTTGAATTGCAGGTAATAAACGACCACAGCTATGATAGTCATCATAATGTCCGTTTGCCCTAAATCGAACCATAAGAAAGAATGGGTTGCAATTTCAGGCGTTCTCCGAATCGCATAGTAAAATGCGATGAGAATTGGAAATTGAATAAGCATTGGTAAACATCCGGTAAGTGATGCAAGAAGATTCATATTATGCTTTTGATAAATTTGCATCATTTCTTGCTGCATTTTCGTTTGTGATGCAGTATCTTTTTTATTTTCATATTTCTGTTTAAGTGCATCCATTTCTGGTTTGATGACACTCATTTTCTCACGCATTTGCATGCTGCTCTTCGTTTGTTTTAATAAGAATGGCATTAGTGCGAGACGGATAATTAATGTAATAATGATGATTGATAAACCATAATTGTCATTGAATACACCAGCGATTCCTTTAATTAACCGTGAAAATGTATAGACAAAGTAATGATCAAACCAGCCAGTTGTGTTCGCATCAATCGGTTCATTTACTGCGCCTTGACACCCTGCTAGAAATACAATTAACAGGAGCAGAAATCCAATTTTATATTTTTTAAAGAACGTGAATACAGATGTTTTTTCCATTTTTGTCCTCCTCGATTTTTATCTATTGAAAAAGTCGAGTTGGAATGTGCATCGTTATCATCGTCAGGGATTTCGATTCGTTTCGTTTTATTCGTCAGCCAATTATGGATCTCGATAGCACCTGAGATTGGTTGCTGAATCGGAAGCGAATCTACCTTTAATGCGTGACTCCTTCGAATAAACGCATGGTTCTTATCAATGCTACAGCGAAAATCTAGTTGAATATAATCAAAATAAACGACGGACAATAGAAAGCTTAAGTATAGATAGATTGGTGAAAAATCACTCAATAGCTCATTTAGCAATTCTAGAAACATCTGTATTCACCTCCTTTAAATCTAAAATTAGTGTTCATTTTGTTCATACGTTTTAATGACTTTAAATGTTTCAAGTTTTATATAAATTATTATAACGCGAAAGATTAGGAGATCCAACTCGGAACGAGAATTAAATAATTTCTGTTTATGGGGAGGAAACATATCGAACCTACCTAGGACTTTGAAATTGTGGCAGCATCCGAAATAAAGAAGCAAAAGAACGCAAGTCATGCATAGTAACCTTTCCTGGACAAAACAGGATGGTTGTTTACGGAAAAATAAGCCATGAATCTCATTATTTTTACTATGTTTCCCCTGTGAAAATGCATGCATTATTCCTGACTGCTTAAGTAAACCGACGACAGTATAAGATAAAAAAACAGCGCTATAATCCCTCCGAGAACGGAATAATGAAGAAAATACTTCATAAATAATTAGGGGGGTTAAGTTAATATGAAAATAATAAGGACTGTTTTTTTATCTGTCATCTTATGCTTGGCAATGGTTCTTCCAGTTTCAGTATCAGCAAACGCGGGTTCAACGTTTTACCTCGTGCCACATCAGGATGATGAGCTTTTGACATTTGGTGTTAGCATCCTAAGGCATTTGGAAGTAGGACACGATGTTCATCTTGTGCTCATGACAGATGGGCAAAGCAGTGCAGCGATTAAAAGTGTCAATAAAAAGCTAAAAAAAAATCTTACAAAAAAAGAGTTTAGTGCAGCAAGGACAAAAGAATTTAAAGCAAGTGCAAAAGCCCTTGGCGTTCCAGAAAAAAACTTGCATTTTTATAACTACGTAGACGGGAAACTGAAAGTTGGTGACGTGAAAAAAATGGTAAAGGAAATCCAGAAAAAATACCTGAAGGCAAGGTTTAAAACGATGTCTTACTATGATGCGCATGCAGACCACGCGAACGCTGGAAAAGCATTGCAGGAGATGTATAATAACGGGGAAGTAAAAGACGTGCGGTTTTATCTTAAATCCTCGCAGTTTAAATCAAAGTATAAAATGATTACGTACGATAAATACAACAAAGCATTCAAACCGAAATTGGTAGCTGGCGTTAAGTCCTATAACACGTGGAATCCAAGCAAGGGATATTACGCGATTGGCTACACGTCCGTTCCAGGTTCCATGAAATATTTACTGTCTACTCCTGAAAGCAAATACCATAAGCCGAATTACAAATTGAAACAGTGACCATTTGGCGTGTTTTTATTTGTTGGGATAAACGCTCCAGTAATATCGCTTTCCGTTTGTAGCATCAACTCTACTTCTTGCTTCAAATTCTCCGCCGTTGATGATGTCTTACAACACCTCCTCTTCTTCCGTAAATCGTGGAGAGCTGCCTCCACGCTAATCGTCGTTGTCGCCGCTTCATAATTTGCTGCATTTTTTCATGGATTTGATAAATGCTTCTTTTGGGTCAATATTGGACTTAGGAATCAGTAATCTTAAGCACTTCAGTGTTCAATTTCAAGAAATTTCCGCTCAGCCTCTAGACTGAGAATTTTTCGTTCTACGGAATGTAGAGGTTAATTCTGTTTCAATATAAGATTGGAAGTAGCTTGGGATAGAAAGGGATGGATAGGGTGGAAACTATTATTGAAGTTCAGAATCTTAAGAAGTCTTATCGAAAGCGGAAGTCAAAGGAATATATTCATGCGGTCACAGATGTATCTTTCAAAGTTAATCAGGGAGAGATTGTCGGTCTCCTTGGACCAAATGGGGCAGGGAAAACAACGACAATTAAAATGATATGTGGTTTGCTTATTCCAGATTCTGGGACGATTACAATTAATGGAATTAACAATCAAGAGAAACGTTTGAAAGCACTACGCCATATTAGTGCAGTACTGGAAGGAAATCGGAATTTATATTGGCGCTTGACTGTTAGGGAGAACCTAGAATATTTTGCTGGAAATCGTGGCGCTTCAAGGAAAGAGGTCGCACAACAGGTCGACGAATTATTAGAAACGTTTCGTTTACAGGAGAAAGCATCAGAACTTGTCAATCGTCTTTCACGAGGAATGCAGCAGAAACTTGCAATCGCAGTAGCGATGTTAGCAGATAGTGACGTAATACTGCTAGACGAACCGACACTTGGACTTGATGTCGAAACAAGTTATGAGGTACGTGATTTACTCCGAAGTATCGCGAATGACTATAACCGAACGATTATTATTAGCTCCCATGATATGGATGTCATTCAGGACATTTGTGAACGGACCGTGATTATTAATGGAGGAAAGATTGTCACAGATGATAAGGTAGATAATTTATTACGATTGTTTGAAGTTCGCGCCTATACGATAACGCTTGGTGGGGTATTAAGTGAAAAACAGCAGAAATTACTGAAGCTTACGTTTCCAGGAGCAGAGTATAAGGAAGATATTAATCAATCTTCAGTTGGTGTGGATCTTGAAAAAAGCGAAGCAATCTATGATTTATTTGATATTTTTAAGTTAGAAGAGACGCCGGTTGAATCAATTGATCGCAAGTCGATTAATTTTGAAGAAATATTCATGAAAATTGTAAAGGGGGAAATGGATGATGCAAGGGTTCAATCTTCTTAAAGCAAACATTCGTATGGAATATATCGAGTATAAGCGGTACTTACCGAATACAATCGCAATGCTGCTTACGTTTTATATTATCTTTATTGGTATGTTTGCTGGGATTCAATTAATTGGTGACCCAACAACACAGGATTCAAATGTTCAATTTGTGATTGTAAACTATATTTTCTGGTATTTAGCAATGATTGTCGTGAATGCGATTGGCTGGCAAATTACAAATGAAGCGACACAGGGAACGCTTGAACAATTAAGTATGTCACCGATGGGGATTTGGCGCATTATGCTCGCAAGGTTGATATCCTCTACGATTGTGAGCTTTTTGATTATTGTTGCATTACTATATTTATCGATGCTGACGACTGGCCAATGGCTAAATATCGACATTATCACGATATTGCCAATATTAATCTTGACCTTAATTAGTATGTTTGGCCTTGGATTTATTATTGCTGGATTGTCGGTCGTTTTGAAACAAATTCAGGCATTCCTGCAAATATTACAGTTTATTCTAGCAGGATTAACCTTTGTTCCGTTGACTGTTGCACCGTTCTTAGCTTATTTTCCCTTTGTAAAAGGGGTGGATTTAGTGCGGGCTGTCATGATTGATGGCGTTACATTGAGCCAAATTAGAATGGAAGATTTCATGATATTAGGATTTAATGCTGTATTTTATTTTTTTATTGGTCTAGGTATCTTCTTGCTTTGTGAACGAGTTGCGATGAAGAAAGGGTTGCTTGCGCACTATTAATAATGTTTCATGAGTTTGTTACTATTAATAAATAAAGTGCGAACTAGTTAGGAAAGTAATTGCTTCCTGGCCAACCACTGCGGAAATACATTGCGCTTTCCGGGGGCGGCTGGTGTGCCTACATGTGCTTTCACACTCATGGACAATTAGTCGAAGTTTATTTTGAAGCAATTGTTGCAGAAAAGGGTAAGAAGTTTATTTGGTTGGAACAATCAGCACATACATTCCATCCTGATAACACGGGGGAAATTGAAATTCTTTTGAATTATGAACTGAAATTTGCAATGGAAACTTAATTGAAAATAGGTAGCTGCACATGCATCCCCATGGTAACTGTCATAGGTTAATAGTGAACCTATAATAGAAAGGGGATAATCAAATGAGGTTTCGCCATGGAAGACATTGTAGATGTCATACTTGTCAAAAGACAATTGTCCATCCTACAAAGTTTAATTGTATTGAAAATTGTTCTGAAAGTGTAGTAAATCAAGTGCATCCTTCCCATACTACGATTATGAATCACCATTTAGTGAAGAATAATCATGTATTTCCGCATTCAACATCTGTGCAAAATACAACTAACAGTGTGGATCAATATGGTGGTTCGTTTGAAGTGCCATCACCTGGTCAAGTAGCAGGAGCGATGATGCCAGGTTATGGTCCGGGAGGTCAAGTAGCAGGTGCGATGATGCCAGGCTATGGTCCAGGAGGTCAAGTAGCAGGAGCGATGATGCCAGGCTATGGTCCAGGAGGTCAAGTGGCAGGAGCGATGATGCCAGGTGCAAATATGCCGTTTGGTCCAGGAGGTCAAGTGGCGGGTGCAATGCAGCCAGGTTTTGGACCGCATAAGGGCTGCAAGTGTGGTTGTGGTGGTAATCCATCTCACCATAAATGGTAAAATAAAAACTAATGATAGAGGAGCTGACATGTGTATTGTCGGCTTTTTCTATTTGATACAAGAATGAAAGGGTATATAATGGTATGGAGTGAATTATTCTTTGAAACGGTGATTACAAATGAAAATATTAACGGTGACAGGATACAAATCAACAGAATTAGGTATCTTTAAAGAAGATGATCCCAAAGTACAAATTATTAAGAAATCGATTGAAAAACGGTTAATCGGTTTTATTGAGGAAGGACTCGAGTGGGTGCTTGTTTCCGGACAAATGGGTGTCGAATTATGGACAGCAGAGGTCGTTCTCGATTTGAAGGAAACATATGATATCAATCTCGGTATCTTTCCACCATTTGAGAATCAGGACAATCGCTGGCCAGAAGCGTTAAAATTTAAATACGAAGAGCTGACAATGATTGCAGATTTTTACCAACCAATTTATAACGGCGATTATAAAGCGCCATATCAATTTAGAGCGAAAAATATGTGGCTTATTGAAAAAAGCGATGGCTGCCTAATCCTAATGGATGATCAATTTCCAGGGAGTACGAAATATTTTTATGACATTGCCAAACAGGCAGAAGCGAATTATCCAATCTTCTTAATAACGCCAATGGATTTAGAAGATATAGTAGAAGAAATGCGAATGGCGGATCCGGATTATTGGAGCTGACTAAATTTGCAGAGCTTGTGTGACCTTGGGCAAGCGGACGAGTGCGGAAATACCGATATATTTGAAAATACGCCGATAAATTCAGTGAACACGCCGATATAATGGTCAAAGGCGCTGATATCCGCCTCATTCACGCCGATATTCGACAAAATAAGCCCTGTTTTTCCTTCTAAGCAGGAGTTGGCATGTATGATAACGAATGTATTGTATGACGAATAATTTAATATAGAAAGGTTGTGCAAATTATTGATTGTAATGCCGCTCAAGGTCCCCAGGAATCTTCTTCAAACAGAAGCACTAAACCGCAGAATGCCCTCTACTCATCCAAAAAAAGAAATAGCTAATATCAGTGCCAAAAATATGCGCGCTGGATATAATGGTGAGCTTGGCCTTGAATATCCTCTCAGCTTTCTACCACATGACGATAATTTAATTTTTTACCACCTGCGAATTCCTGATAATAACGGCTATTTTCAAATGGATGCACTTATTCTCACAAGCAAATTCATACTAATTATTGAAGCAAAGAATATTTATGGCACAATTTCCTTTGATGATATGGGGCAGGCAATTCGTTCCACAGATGAAAAGGTGGACATATTTACAAATCCAATTGAACAAGTTAATTTGCAGCATTTGCGTTTACTGCAGTGGCTAAGAGAAGGTGGCTTTTCAAAAATGCCAATCCCAATTGAAAAAATTGTAGCTTATAGTGGGACGAGTACAATTCTTAGAAATTTAGTTAATGATAAAACAATCTCAGACACTGTCATGCGGACGGAAAGAATTCTCACTAAAATAACTGAAATAGAACGAAAATATCAAACGGTTTGTTTGTCGGAGGAACAGTTAAAGAATCTGTCATCCCAATTGGTCAGTGCACATAGTCCTGAAGACGAAAATGTTTTGGGAAAATATAACGTTTCCTATGAGGAACTGATTAAGGGTGTTTTTTGCCCTGAATGTAATGCAGTACCAATGCAGTGGAGAGCAGGCAAGTGGGTATGCAGCTATTGCAATACAGTTTCCAAAATAGCACACCGGAATGCACTTGAAGATTATGCATTATTGATAAGTGAACGAGTTAGCAATCAGCAGGCAAGGGATTTTCTGCAGATGAAATCAGATAATATGGTTAAAGGACTATTAAAGAATGAAAACTTTGATCAAATTGGGAAAAACAAAGGCCGTAAGTATTTAATTGGCAACAATAATTAGTGGTGATATTGGTTGGATAATGTCAAATACCGATATATTTGAAAATACGCCGATATATTCAGTGAACACGCCGATATAATGGTCAAAGTCGCCGATATCCGCCTCATTCACGCCGATATTCGACAAAATACTGCTGATAGTTGAGATTCCTTCACGCAACCGTCGCATTTACATTAATTATTTCACCTCAATGCGCATATCATTAAAAGAACGGAACTGTGCAATTTAGAAAGGTGGAATCACGATGTATTATCCATATCAATATCCAACAAATACTGAATATAGGCAAGCACAGCACCAATCACAAGCTCGTCGTGTGATGACAGTTACGGGGAATGGACAGATTTCGGTGGAGCCAAACATTGTAACGGTACAGTTAGAAGTAGTCACGGAGAATGAATCCCTCCGTCTGGCACAGCAGGAAAATGCGAGTAAGATGAATCAAGTAATTCAAGCACTTCTCAATATGGGAGTTTCGAGAGAAAATATTCATACTACTACTTTTACAGTATTTCCAAGGTATGATTTTGTTGATGGCAAGCAAGTATTCAGGGGATATGAGGTTACGAATGGAATTACTGTGGAGATAAGTGCGCTTGATCAAGCCGGTGCTATTATTGATGAGGCAGTGAAAAACGGGGTGAATCGTGTTTCAAATATCCAGTTTTCTGTTCGTGATAAGGACATATATTATCAGCAGGCGCTAAGTGCTGCACTTGAAAATGCGAATGGAAAAGCTGAAGCCATTGCAAGAACAATGCAGCTTAATCTAAATCAACCCCCAATTAAAATTATCGAGCAAACTACAGGAGCACCCCCAACTACATATAAGGTGATGGCAGCTTCAGCGGAAAGCTTTGCAACACCAATCGAGCCGGGGCAAATAATGGTGCATGCAGCGGTTGAAGTACAATACCAGTATTAATAGTTGTCACCAAGCCCTTCGGTGAAATCCTAAGTTGCACTTATGTAAAAAGAAAGTTTTTATACCTTCTTCACTACCTAATAGAAAGCAAGTGATGGCACTCCGTCACTTGCTTTTTATGGCTGTTTAAGATAAAAAGCTTATTCTCAGCACCATTACAAATAATTTTATAAAATTATAGAAACCTTTTTCGAAATAATCCGTATAAAATAATAGGGGAATGTAGAAAAAGTAGTTACGCTGAAAGTAATAAATGTTATAATGTTAGAAATATTTTATCAAGTAACTATCTGAGGTGATAGAATTGGATTATTTGATACGGAACATGAAGAAGAAGGATATTCCACAGGTTCAGCATGTAGCTAGAACTAGCTGGAATGCGACTTACGAAGGTATTATTCCCCGTGATATTCAGGAGAACTTTTTAAATGCTGCGTATAGCGACAAAAATATGAAAAGCAGATTAAAACATTCGATTGTCTTCGTTGCCGAGGTCGATGGGAGAATTGTTGGTTTTGCCAACTATTCACCGATTACTTCAGAAGGGACAACAGAACTAGGAGCTATTTATTTGCATCCAGAATTTCAAGGGCGAGGAATTGGAACAGGTTTTTTACAGCATGGAATTAATCATTTTAGTAATGTGGAAGAAATTCACTTAAATGTAGAGAAAAACAACGAAATTGGCATGAATTTCTATAATGCAAAAGGATTTGAAGTTGTTTCGGAGTTCGAGGATAACTTCGGTGGACATATTTTACATACGGTAAGAATGGTGTTAAAAGTTAATAAAATCATGAGTAAAAGCTAGAGAAGTCTTCAAAGTTAGGGATGTGTAAATGGGGAAATTAGAGGAAGTATCAGAAAAGAAGGATATGAGAGAAAAAGTAATAGCAATAACGACAATAACAGTCCTGCTCGGGATTGCACTCGGATTCGTAGTTGGGATTTATTTCTTTGGTTTTGCAGGGTTATTTAATCTTTTTGGTGTTCAGTATGATTCCCTGCTAACAATTCTAACCTTTATATTATTTGTGTTAATTATCGGCATCTTTACGGATATTTTTGCGAAAATTCCACTAATCATATTTTCCAACTTTTCACCAGGAAAATATGCTTTAATTGTCGGTACAATCATGATCGAGGCTTTTTTTGCTTGGATTGCGATATTTACTGCAGATGAACTCCTGACAGGTCTGAACATTCCTTTAACAGTGGAGTTAGTTGCAGCGTTAGTTGTATCTGTTTCAGAATATTTGTTGGAACAAGATGATAGAAAGAAGAAAGAATCCAATGGAAATCAGGATGATTATAAACATGAATAATATTAAATTCAGTCGATTATTCCATGTGTAACGGGCAGTCACAACCACCATAATATCTTTTCGCTTGCATAATAGTTGTTATCACTATTCAAAGCGCTGCTCGTGACCAAGTAAGTTATCAGTTGCAATTAATTCATGGTCATCGGGCTGCAGTCTTTTATTTATTGAAAAAGCTTATTATCATTTCTATCCAACGAAAAATCTCCTTCAATATAGTCGAAATAAAAAGGACAGGAAAGGCAATATTCTACCTTTATCTGTCCTTTTACCTGTTATGTGGGGGAATAATCCGACCTCACACGCTAGTTTCTAATCTATTATTATACGCTAACATTCAAACCTTCAAAAACATTTACAGCTGCCTGTGCTACTTGAACATCATGTTCTACAGAACTTCCACTCACACCTACAGCTCCAATAACTTTATTATCTCTAACAAGTGGGAAGCCACCACCGAAGACAACAAGGCGTCCATTATTTGTCGTGTTTAAACCATAAAGCTCCGCTTTAGGTACGGTAGCCTCAGCCAAGTTTGATGTTGGCATTTTTAGCGCAACAGAAGTCCATGCCTTGTTTTGAGCGATTTCAATACTTGCAAGCCATGCATCATCCATACGATGAACGGCAATGAGGTTTCCACCTTCATCTACAACTGAAATAACCATCTGAACGCCAATCTTTTGTGCTTCCTTTTCTGCACCTTCAATTAATTGTTTTGCAATTTCTAAATTGATTTTACTCATCATAAATTCCTCCTAACATATTAGTCAATTTTATGTTTCTGAAACGCATTCATTTCTCGGAGAATAACTACACTACTTTTTGAATTAAGTGCGGTTAACATTTTCTATGATGTTTTAGCTTACTAATATCATAAACTGGATTTTCTATCTAGTAAAATGACCTGTAAAGATAATAGCTATCAGAAAAACTAATACTGGCATTAGATTTCATTTACTGCAACCTTGTAATATGGTGTCAACAACGGTGGATAAGCAATAGTTGTAAAGTTATCGATCGTCTCAATAAACTTATTGAGTGTATTGGTCAAATAGGCATCTTTCCGTATAATAAATACTGTAGATATTTTACTATATTTATCTGGAAGCGGGTGACATTGAATGGCTCCTTCCATTTCTAAATGCCTCACGGTAGATTTTGGGACAAGGCTAATTCCAAGACCTGATATAACACTGCCGAGGATCGTTTCCAATGTACCGAATTCCATTATCTTCCCATTAATAATACCTTCCTCACTTAGCCATCTCTCTAAGCGTGCGCGATAACTGCAACCCGTGTTGAAAACAAGAAGTGGTTTATTTTTCAGTTCATCAATAGATCTTCTTTCATCGTTGGATATTAAAACTAAATTTTCCTGGAAAACTTCAATTTGTTCAATGTCAGGATGTGGACTAAAACCTGTAACAAATGCACCATCTAGCTTTCTTTTTAAGATTTGATCAATAAGTTCTTCTGTCACACCGGTTATTAAGGATAAATCAACATTTGGATAATTTCTATGGTAGCTAGATAAAATGATTGGCAGTTTAATAACCGTTTCAACTGTTCCAATTTCTAATGTACCAGATGGGCTATCGGAATCTTGGAAGGCTTTTTTCATATCGTCAATCATGGAGAGTATCTTTTCTGAATAGGCTAGAAGTTTCTTACCTTCAGAATTTAAGGTTGTCCCACGACTGTGCCGGTGAAATAATTGCGTTTGCAATTCTGTTTCCAGCAATTTAATTCTGGCAGTGACATGTGATTGAACAAAGTTTAATTCATTTGCTGCTTTGCTAATACTACTAAGATGGGCAACGCTTTGAAAAATACGCAAATCTTTAATCTCCATTAGAACCCCCCTAAAAAGCCGTAATATTTTCTTAAAGCACTCAGCAATGATGATAGAATTGATTATTGGCTACCTTTTCTCATTATGAATAACTATATTTTATAATAGTCTAAAAATATAAACAAGTGGGAAAAGTCCTGTTATAAGGTTTATACCACTTTTTACTGGCCGTAAGATCGAGGGGCAGTATAATTCAAGTATTCGCTTAAGTGTGGGGGAATGCCTAAATGTTCGATACTGCTTAACTAACCTCTTCAAGGAATGAGAAGGACAGATAGTAAATCATAGCATCTGAATTAGGAATAACAATCATCATTTCTAATTATTGTACATCATTACTGTCAAGCTTTATAATTGTGTAAACGCTTACAATATTATTCATTAAATTTATATTTAAAGAGGTGCCTAAATTAATAATACATGGTAAGCAATCGGAAAGTGGGCTAGCGATGGAAGAGGGGGGAATCAATGGAAAGTCTAGGAGAGGATGCCAGAGTAGTAGATACAGCAGGGTTAAGAAAGTCAGTATTCGGTGCAGCAATTGGTAATTTGATAGAATGGTTTGACTATGCTACATATGGCTATTTGGCGACAGTCATTGCAGCAGTGTTTTTTGCTCCAGGTAATGAGACTGCAGCGTTACTAGCAACATTTGCAGTATTTGCAGCTTCATTTATAGTACGGCCGCTTGGAGGTGTGATCTGGGGATATTATGGTGACAGGATTGGCAGAAAACGTATTTTGGTTTTAACTGTTATTATTATGTCTTTATCAACGTTTATGATAGGAATCATACCTGGTTACGCATCGATAGGGATAGCGGCGCCTATTTTGCTCCTGGTCTGTCGCCTCGTTCAAGGTTTTTCGGCATCTGGAGAATATGCAGGTGCAGCTGCTTTTATTGCAGAGCATGCTCCAGATTCAAAAAGGGGTCTATTGGTTAGTATGGTACCAGCAAGTACTGCCGCAGGGCTTGTATTAGGGGCAATAATTGCCTCACTACTAGAATTTAATCTTTCAACAGAGGCATTACAGAGCTGGGGCTGGCGGATTCCGTTTCTTTTGTCTGCACCCCTAGGTATATTCGCATTGTTTATTCGACTAAAACTAGAAGATGCAGAACTATTCAAGGAAATGGAGAAGAAAGAGCAATCTTCTAATAAGAAGAAAAACACCTCTATGTTAAAAGGGATAAAGCAAAACTTTCGGCAAGTTGTAGCAGCTTTAGGTGTAGTATCTCTTAACGCTGTAGGGTTTTACATTATATTAACATACATGCCTACCTATCTTTCACAGGAATTAGGATTCAATGCTGCATCATCTATTTTGACGACGATTTTATCACTTGGTTCTTATGTTCTTTTGCTGCCATTGATTGGTTTTATTGCCGACAGGGTTGGGAGAAAGCCGGTATTAATTACTGCTTGTGTGCTATTTCTTTTGCTGACGTACCCTACTTTTGTAATGCTTTCGTGGGGTGGCGTGTATGCCATATTGGCGCAAATCCTTCTAGGCGCAATTTTGGCAGGCAATGACGGTGTACTTGCTACCTTTTTATCTGAAATGTTTCCTACAAATGTTCGATATAGCTGTTTTGCACTATCATTTAACTCGAGTAATGCACTGTTTGGTGGCACTGCACCATTTGTCGCAACATTCCTTATTGCTACAACAAATAATACATTTGCTCCAGCCTTTTATCTCATGGGTGCTGCAGTTGTTGCTTTCATCGCATTGTTCTGGACGAAAGAAACTGCGAACCAACCATTAAGATAAGTATGTTTGAAAAAATTATTTAAAGGGGGTGGATTCGGCGGGAATCACTTAGCATCCATAGAAAATCAAAAGCGATGTAGCAATTGTTTTTAAAATATTAAAGCGGGGATGTGTCCATGTTATGAAAGGGAAAGTGACGAAGGAATATGTCGATGTTGATTATACCTTGACCCATGTACCTATGCATGCAAGAAAGACTTGGTATTCTATATTTGCAATATTGCTAGGATTTACTTTCATTGTCACAACGATGGCAGCCGGGGCAAGTCTTGGAACATCTATGATTCTAAGTGATTTAATTAAAGTACTATTACTCGGTAATTTAATCCTATCCCTATACGTAGGGATTCTATGTTGGATTTCAGCTAAAACAGGATTGAATACGATATTATTGGCACGGTACACTTTAGGAAAACTAGGATCAAAGTGGACGGATATTATACTAGGAGGAACGCAAATTTTCTGGTATGCATTCCAGGCCGCTTATATGGGGAAAGTGTTTACAGCAGCGCTTGGTTTAGAAGCATATTTCATCCCAATTACAATATTCTGGTCGCTTTTCATGGGTGCTTTTGCTATATGGGGTACGAAGGGGATGGAAATAGTAGCATATGCTTCGATACCACCATTTCTATATTTAGCCTATAAAATTCCAGCAGTAAGTATCGAACAAGCTGGAGGAATACGAGAACTTTTTGCAATTGAACCGACAACAACGATTACCTTTGCCGCAGCAATAACGATAGTGATTGGTGCATTTATTTCTGGAGGTACACAAGCACCGAATTGGGCACGCTTTGCAAAAACACCTAGAACAGCATTTACTGTGTCATTTATGGCCTTTTTAATCGGAAATGTTGTTATGGCAATATCTGGTATGCTAGGTGGATTAGTGATGCAAGAAGAGGATATGGTAAATATCTTGATTAAAATGGGAATCATTGTAATGGCCATGCTTATCTTAATATTTAATATATGGACAACAAATACAACATCAGCGTATTCTTTTGGTGTTGCGGGAGCCGAATTCTTTAATAAACCGAATAAAGTCCCGTTTGTAATTGGGGGACTTATTATCGCTACAATACTGGCAACAACAGGTATATATGAGGTGTTTATCTCCTTCCTAACAATATTAGGAGTGTTTGTACCTTCACTTGGAGGGCTAATTATAGGGGATTATCTATTTAACTGGAGAAAATCATTACCTAGAATTGAAGACGTTAAATTCAGGATGGTTCGATACTCCAATTTATCCGCTTATATTTTGGCAACATTGGGTGCCTATCTGAGTTCTGTGTTTGAGATAGGACTTCCACCGCTTAATGGTATTCTCTTAGGAATTGGGTTAGTATATGTTATGAAGGTTATTTTTGGAAAATTAGGAATAGATGACAATCATGAGATAAAGAATGAAGCGGATTTTATTAACAGTAAAGATGATATAGACATTGATGTTGATGTAGCTAAGATGTAGGAACTGTTTTTTTACAAAATAGGAAGGAAGGGTGAATGTATTGAGTAGTCTAATTAGAAATATGACTTGGAAGGAATATCATTCTAAAGTGGAGGATCATATACTTATTTTGCCTGTTGGTTCGACTGAACAGCATGGTCCGCATTTACCATTAGGTGTTGATTCAATTATTTCAGAAAGGTACAGCCATGCGATAGCACAGAAAGTTAAAGCAGTTATTGCTCCAACAATAAATTTTGGTTATAAATCACAACCGGCTAGTGGAGGAGGTCCACTGTTCCCCGGCACGGTTGATTTAAATGGGGCTACGCTGACCTCTCTGATCTATGATGTGCTAAAGGAGTTTATTGATGATGGGTGGAAGAAAATTTTAATTATGAGCGGACATTATGAAAATGATGCATTTCTTGCTGAAGCTTGTGATCTTCTACTAAGGAATCAAAAGGAAGCATATCCTAAAATTCTACTAACCAATTGGTGGGATAATATCTCGCAGGAAATATTGCCTGTGATATTTGATGAGGTGGAATTTAAGGGGTGGGCAATGGAGCATGCTGCTATTACAGAGACATCAATGATGATGTATTTTACACCAGATCTTGTCCATGAAAATCTTATCACAGATGATGCGATTGAAAATCCGCCGACATATCAAAGATTCCCGCCATCTGAAACGTTGATTCCATCTTCAGGTTGTCTTTATACTGGAAAATCTAGCACAGCTGAAAAAGGTCGCCTAATCGTTGATGATGTAGTAAATAATATAATTTCAATTTTGAAGAAGGAATTTACTGTATCCGAAGTGAAATATGTTTAGATAAATGGAAAACTAAATTATAAAGTAGGAAGTGTCAATTATGAAAGCTTTTCATAAAGGGTGGTTTGTACTTTTTATAGGTGTCCTAAACTTATTAGCTTTTCTTGGGTTGGGGCGTTTTTCACTCGGGACCATTTTTCCTTTTATGAAAGCAGGCTTGGACCTAACGTACAGTGAAATAGGAATTGTTTCATCCGCTATCTTTTTGGGATATGTGATTAGTGCTTCCCTAGCCGGAAATATTTCAGTCCGTTTCAGTCTGTCCGCTAAAAAAATGATTGTATTCTCACTCATATTAACCTGCGCTGGGATGTTTGCCGGCGCATTATCATTTAATTTTTTGTCTGCGTTCTGCGCTTGTTTTCTTATTGGAATTGGGGCAGGGATAGGAAATACAATTACACTTAGTCTTATTGGAAATTGGTTCTCTCCTAAGCGTAAAGGAATGGCAATCGGAATCGCTTATTCCGGTGCGGGACTTGGCATGGCGGTTAGCGGTTTCGTTGTTCCAATTATCATTTCGTTAAATATTGACAAAGGATGGCAAATTAGTTGGTATACAATGGGAGCCGTTGTATTAATCATTATACCGATTAATTTGCTTTTTTTAAATAACACTCCCGAGGAAGTCGGTCTGAAGCCAATAGATGCGAAAAATAATACTGAATTACTGCTTCATGCAAATACCGAATTACAGCATGATAATAAGGAAAAAAACGTATACAAAAATAAAACAATATGGATGACAGGCATGATTTACATGGCGTGGGGATTTAGTTATATCATGTTTTCAACATTTTTAGTGGATTATCTGATGAAGGAGATACATCTTGATAAAGAAGCTGCTGGCAGCTTTTTCGCGTTTGCTGGGTTAGGCAGTATTATAAGCGGATATATATGGGGGCATATATCAGATCGAATCGGAAGAACTTCTACACTGTTCATTGTTCTCGTTGTACAATCTGTTATATTGATCCTATTTGGTTTCGTTCATCAACCAGTTTTGCTGCTTATTAATGCGATTGTTTATGCCGTAACACTTTGGGCAATACCGACGACGATGGCTGCGTCTATTAGTGATTTCATCCATCCGATTAACGTGCCAACTGGAATTGGATTCATTACACTGTTTTTTGGTATTGGACAATTTATCTCACCTATTGTTATTAGTTCCATCGTGGATTTTACCGGATTTTATTTTATTGCTTTTATCGTCTCTTCCATCGTTTGTTTTATGGGTGGGCTAGGATGTATAAAGCTATATATGATGCAAAAGACAAAATCTCCCCAAAGAAAAAATATCATTACACATCATATTAATTCATAATCAGAATTTCTATAGAAAAGATGCAATCAAACATTAATAGCAATCTGTAAAACAGATATGTTTCATTGGTTTTAGCTATTATACAGGAACATTTCTATCTATTATACTAATATTAATCATTAAAATCACCATTATGTAAACGCATACATTCGAGGGTTGGAACATTTAATCAAAAGTTGCAGGAGGCGATAGGAGCAGTAGAACAATCTTTAGCTGACTATTAAAAAGGTAGATTGAAGATTAAAAATGGGAGGGTTATACAAATGCAAAAAGTAAATGATCTTGAAAGAATAAAAATAATTGAAAATGGAGAAAAGGTGCAACCAACCTTTTCAAAGCAAGAGATGGAAAATCGCAATGCTATTTTACGTCAAAAAATGGCTGAATTGGATTTGGATGCAGTGTTATTCACTTCATATCATAATATAAACTACTATAGTGATTTCCTTTATACTTCATTCGGACGATCATATGCTCTTGTAGTAACCCAGGATAAACATTTTACTGTTAGTGCCAATATTGATGGCGGGCAGCCATGGCGCCGCAGTTTTGGCGATAACATTGTATATACGGATTGGCAAAAGGATAATTACTTGCATAGCATTCAAAAGATATTAGGAACGATACCGAAACGATTAGGTGTGGAAGATGATCATGTCACACTGGAAATGCGCAAGAAAGTAGAGGATGCATTTCCGAATGCTGAACTTATTGATGTTTCAAAAATAACGATGCGTCAACGAATGTTCAAATCTGAGGAAGAAATCGAGCTGATTAAAAATGGTGCACGTATCGCCGATATCGGTGGTGCCGCAGTTGTTGAAGCAATCAAAGAGGGTGTACCAGAATACGAGGTCGCACTTCACGGTACACAAGCGATGACCCGCGAAATTGCCCGTACGTATCCACACGCAGAACTAAGAGATACATGGATATGGTTCCAGTCCGGGATAAATACGGATGGGGCACATAACTGGGCGACTTCACGCAAAGTACAGCGCGGTGAGATACTTAGTTTAAACTGTTTTCCGATGATTGCTGGTTATTATACAGCACTGGAACGTACGTTATTTTTAGAAGAAGTTCCTGAGAGACATCTTGAACTATGGGAAATAAATGTAAAAGTTCATGAAAGAGGACTTCAACTGATCAAGCCTGGTGTAAGATGTATGGATATCGCTTTAGAATTAAATGACATTTATCGTGAGCATAACCTACTTGCAAACCGTACATTCGGCTATGGGCATTCTTTCGGGGTGCTAGGTCATTATTATGGTAGGGAAGCAGGGCTTGAGCTACGTGAAGACATTGAAACTGTCATCGAGCCGGGAATGGTTATCTCTATGGAGCCAATGATAATGGTTCCAGAAGGTGAGCCCGGTGCAGGCGGATATCGTGAACACGACATTCTTGTTGTAACAGTAAATGGTGCTGAAAATATCACTAAATTCCCATATGGTCCAGAACATAATATTATTAAGAAGTAATAACTCGGATCACTAATCACGAACGGACTCTATTAATGAAGCTCCCAAAGTGCCCACCTGTATCAAAAGGTGGGCATCACTTTTTCCCTTTAGGCCTTATAATTAAAATTTGAGACTGAGGTAACGCTTCTTATCAAAAAATCTTCCGCTATTTATATTAAGTGCGATGTTGATTATTGCTTCCGAATAGCTCCTTGTATAGTAGGGGTTACTGTATGAAAAATTGATAGTAATGCATTTTCGTTGGATAATGCTGCTTTAAAAGAGTCTTTTGTTTTTTTCTCCAATATTCAGCTATGTGTAAGGGAAGCGCTCTCTCTTTATAGAAAGATAGTAACTTCTTCTCGCACCACTCCAGCGGAGAAAATACACGAAGACTCCTGCGGGAGGAAGGGCCTAGGTGAGACTTTGAAGTGCGAAAGCACAAGAAGGCTCACCAGCCCCCCGCGGAAAGCGTAGTGTATTTTCGCAGCGACTAGCCCGTGAGCAATTTCCATTTCAAGCAGATTTTATCGACTACGAGTTATCAATTATCACCTCAAAATTAACAGTCTAAGCCTGATAGAGCATTCACTAATTCAGATGGAAGACATCTCTTTCCATCATTATACGTGAAGGTGAAATCATTATATAATTTATTTAAACAAGCTAGATGGCAATGTAAAACGTTGAAAGCGATTACGGAGAAAAAATGGAAAAAACAAGTTACCCAAAAAACTTCAAATCTAATAGGGGGATTATGAATGACAAGACATTATGAAGTAATTGTTGTTGGTGCTGGTTCAATGGGGATGGCTGCAGGCTATTATTTAGCGAAACAAGGAGTAAAAACATTATTAATCGATGCATTTGATCCGCCACATGATCAAGGAAGTCACTTTGGTGAAACACGAATTATCCGACATGCGTATGGTGAGGGAAGAGAGTATGTCCCTCTAGCACTTAGATCACAAGAGCTGTGGAATGAGCTAGAAAAGAAAACGCATCTAAAAATATTTACCCAAGCTGGTGCAATGGGCTTTGGTCCTAAAGGGAATGCGCCATTTATTGATGAGGCAATTGCAAGTGGGATAGAATATAATTTAGAAGTCGATCACCTTTCAGGGGCAGAAATGAAAGACCGTTTTCCAGGGTTAAATGTTCCGGATGATTATAATGCCTTTTATGAACCTAATTCCGGATTTTTATATAGTGAAAATTGTATTCAGGCTTATAGAGAACTTGCAGAACACCATGGTGCTGAATTATCCGTTAACAATCCCGTTGTCGATATCGAGGCATATGAAGATGGGGTGAAAGTCGTTACGAACAAAGACACATTTACAGCAAACAAACTAATTATTTGCAGTGGAGCTTGGAATAAGGAGATTCTTGCCAAACTGGACCTGGATTTGCCACTCATACCGACACGTCAACCTGTTGCTTGGTTTGAAGCAGAAGAATCATTATTTAATGTAAATAATTTTCCTACTTTCATGGTTGAAGTTCCAAGTGGTGACACTAGAGCCATTTATTACGGATTTCCTACGTTCGGCGGATGCGGCGTAAAAGTGGGAAGGCATGATTTCGTTGATATCATTGAACCTGAGACAATGAACCGTGAATTTGGTTCTGATCCAAATGATGAGGGACATATTCGTGAATTCTTGGATAATTTCATGCCGAAAGCTTCAGGAGCGTTAAAGAAAGGGGTCATTTGTATGTATACAAGAACCCCGGACGGGCACTTTATCATTGATAAACATCCACAGCATTCACATATTTCTATCGCAGCAGGATTTGCTGGACATGGCTACAAGTTTGCAAGTGTCGTAGGTGAAATATTATCTCAATTAGCTGTGAAAGGTGAAACAGAGCACGATATTAATATTTTTAGAATTAATCGACCAAGTTTGCAGGAGAAAAGTGTCAGTAAGTAATTGGCATGAAGTATTTTATTAAGTTATTATCATTGTGAAAAAGATGTCTAGAAATAGGCATCTTTTTTGGCTGGGTCATTATTAGCTTCCAGTGTGTATCTTGCAGGATTTGATTGCCTAAGATAAAATGACCTTGTTAATAGAAGATTTAGAATTAGGGTGTGAGTAATAAATACACCATAAATTTAATGAATCAGCTTCATAGAAAATTTAGTGAAAATAATTTGGAGAGAAGTGCAATTATCATACATAATATATTTAAAAAAGATTTGTTTCTAGGAACTAAAATAATAAAATCACAGGGGAAGTATAAGTTATGATTATCGAACATTTGAAGTCGACAGAAGCGGCGCCAATGGAATTGCTCCTATCAGCAGATCCATCACGTGAGCTTGTAGAGGAATATTTAGCTGCTGGAAATTGTTTTATTGCAAGGAATCGAGATGAGATTATCGCAGTTTATGTTTTATTGCCAATAAACGCAACTACGATTGAGCTAATGAATATCGCTGTAGCTGAAAAAGAACAAGGAAAAGGGATTGGAAAGGAATTAATCAATCATGCCATTGAATATGCTAGAAAGCAAGGGTATTCTGCCATTCAAGTAGGTACAGGAAATTCAAGTATCGGTCAGCTCGCTCTGTATCAAAAGTGTGGATTTCGTATCATTGGAATTGAGCCTGATTTCTTCGTGAGAAATTATGAAGAACAGATTATCGAGAACGGAATTATTTGCCGAGACATGATTCGACTGGAGCGAAAGTTAATTTAATCATCATTTGGCAAAATTAAATTACTGGGAGCAAAATAAAAATGGAGAACGAAGAAAAGTACTTAAGAGCGAAGAAGCGGGTACAAAATCTGAAAGGGTTTTATCAACATCTACTATCCTATATTTTAGTAAATATCATGCTATTTATCATTAATATGGTAACCGATGCAAGTCATTGGTGGTTTATCTATCCACTCATGGGGTGGGGGATTGGCTTAATCGCGCATGCACTCTCTGTCTATTCTGACGGATTCATGGGTGCAGACTGGGAAGAAAGAAAAATAAAAGAATATATGGAGAAGGATAAGCGGGACAATTAATCGTTAGAGATAATAATGCTCGTCATATGGAGGCAGTCATAGATTTCAAATATACGATAATAAAAATATGCACTGCATGTATGCAGTGCCTTAATATTTACAGCAGAAAGTATTAGAATAACTGATTCGAGAAACCTAGGTATTTTGACTCCTTTATGCAGCTATTTGTAAGATTGTTAGCCCAAATGTTATAGCAACTTAGCTTATTAATAATTATTCCAACATCGAGTTAGCAATCTCAACTAAATCATCTATCGTGAAATCAGCATCTGTGACATCAGGAGGTACTAGTAACGATAACTCCTGATAATTACCATCTTCTCCCTGCCAATGTAGTTCGTACTCTCCAGTCACTTTAGCCTCTATGCCGCTTTCCAAGGTTACCGTTTCATTACTAGTTTCATTTGCAAACGTTACATCGCCATACATCGTGTTGAGAATAAGCTGATAATCTGTAGCTTCATCTGCGTAAATAAAGGTTGTGTTAATAATATTACCTGTTGGGTCGTTGTACGGCTCACTAGAATATCCAAAATGTATCGTTTCGTAAGTATCTGGAAGTTTTGAAGGAACGACGATGTTTTTTCTGAAATCTTCAGGCAGTACTTCAATATCTTGGATAATTGTTTCTGGATATTCAGATATTATCTTTGCAGATGGATTTGCATCATCGGAACATGCCACAAGTATAACAAGCAGCAAAATTGCAATTGTTAATAATATTTTTTTCAATATAATCTGCTCCTTCAATATGTAATAGTACTTATACGATAAATTAAGTGTTAGGTTTCAATTTTTCGATAATTATTCTTTAATATTTTAACTGAAAATTGACACATATCAGCAAAACTACCTATGTAATTATGATAAAATGGTATAAAGGAGCGAGGTTACGTGATTTTACATACGGAGGTATCGGGAAGCTTTTTAGAAAAAAAGTTAGTGAGTCAAATACAAGAGAGTGATAAGTGCTGAGCATTTAAAATAATTGGGAAGGACGTTGGAACATTGAATAAACAGAAACAGGTGGGGATATTGCTGTATGAGTATGTAGACATTTTGGACTTCTCTGGACCAGCCGAAGTGTTATCACTTGCAGCTATAAATAAATTACAGCAATCTGTAAATCTATATAAAAAGAAAATGTTGGCAAACAATCCATTCCGTGTCTTTACGGTTTCCGAAACGGGTGAACAAATAAAAACACATACAGGGATAAAAGTAGAACCGGAATTTAGTTTTGTGAATGCACCCAAAATTGATATATTAATCATTCCTGGAGGACCGCTGCGAGCTGTAGAGGAAATAAGCAAAAATGAAAGAATAATAAATTGGATTATGGAACACTCGCAAGTTGACTACTTGTGCTCTGTTTGTACAGGGGCATTTATTCTTGCAAGAACAGGTGTGTTGAACGGAAAAAAGGCAGCGACACACCACTTAGCTTCGAATATACTTAAAAGAAAGTATCCATCTATTCAAGTAGCTTCTGAAAAAGTTATACAAGATGAAAATGTTATTACTTGTGGTGGCGTGTCATCTGGAATTAATATGGCACTATACTTGGTTGAACAAGTACTTGGAAGTGAAGCGGCAGAGAGAACCGCCAAAACAATTGAATTTACATAAGGTAGGGGGAAGAAGATGATGTTTAAATACACCATTTGCTTCATTAAAAGAGGAAATGAAATATTACTATTGAATCGTGAAAAATCGAGCTGGATGGGAAGATGGAATGGTGTTGGTGGCAAGTTAGAATTGGGTGAAACACCATTGGAATGCATACTACGTGAAATTAAGGAAGAAACAGGGATTGAAGTAGCTAAGGTGGCATATAAAGGCATGGTTACTTGGATTGATAAGAATGTTTCTCAAGGTGGCATGTATGCGTATATTGCAGAAGTAGCTGAAAATTATCAATATCCTACGCCATTGAAAACAGTGGAAGGGATCTTGGATTGGAAAAAGATTGACTGGATTTTGCATCCTGAAAATGAAGGCATCGCGAATCTGAAATATTATCTACATACAATGTTAGAAGATGATCGTACATATGAACATCAATTTGTTTATGATGGGGATAGGGTTCTTGAATTTGCAACTATCCCTCAGGAACAAGAGGCTACAATCGGAAAATAAAAAGAGGGAGTTTAGGGATGTTAACATATGAACAATTAAAAGAAATTAAATCGCTCCAATTTATCTGTGAGGCGGGAGAGGACTTTGAATTAAAACTGAATTGGGACATGCTGCGAAAAAGGGAGGAAGGGGAAGCAAATGATTTCTTCCATTATAGTAGTAATGGTCTGCTTGTTGGATTTTTAGCATTATATGATTTTGGTAACAAGGTAGAAATATGTGGAATGGTGCATCCACAGCACCGGAGAAAAGGAATCTTCTCGGATCTATTTTCGAAAGCAATTCAAGTTTGTAAAGAACGGCAATATGATGAAATATTATTGAATGCTCCTGCAAACTCTGTTATGGCAAAGAAATTTTTCGAATCATTAACATGCAATTATGCTAATACAGAATATCAAATGAAATGGTTTGAAACGGAATTGATAGAAGAAAAAGATGTTCGAATAAGACCGTCAGTCACTAAAGCTGATCTTCAGCTAGAAGTCCAACTAGATGTTTGCTGTTTTGGATTTTCAGAAGGAGAGGCAGTTGATTATAACAACCGAATAAGGCGGGAAAACGATCAACAATTTTACATCATTGAATTTGAAGAGGAAGCTGTAGGGAAAATTAGAGTTTCTCATGAGAAGAGCGATGCTTGGATATACGGGTTTGCTATATTACCAGAACATCAGGGTAAAGGGATTGGCAGGAAAGCTTTGAAGAAAATAGTTTTAGCAGAGCATCAACAGGGAAAGAATATCTTCCTTGATGTTGAGGCGACAAACAATCATGCGTTAAAGCTCTATGAATCATGTGGTTTTCAATCATTCCATGCACAGGATTATTATCGGATGGAACAATAACGTAAGCACTCGTACTAGCAGTAGAGCAGGGCATGATCTCTATTGTCACGGAATTAAGTGAGAAAGTTTTTTATATCCTTTCGTCTAAATACTATTGAAAACAACCTAGAAAACACTCGAAAGGAGAATGACCTATGCCAAATTGTCAGAAATGCGGCCAACAATGGAGTTGGTCTCAAACATTAAAGGTGAATTTTAAACTCGATGGAATGGAGTGTCCAAATTGTGGGGAAAAACAATATGTCACTTCTAAATCAAAGAAAAAATTAAATCGAATCTCTTATCTGCCAGCTATGTTAATCATACTACTATTATTTGATTTGTCTCTGCAAATCACCATTGGATTTATTATCGTTGGGTGTATTTTAATGATTGGATTTTACCCTTTTCTAATTGAGTTAACTAGCGAAGATGAGGGAGCTTTTTAGAAATATGAAAGTGGGGGATTAAATGGCTGAAAAAGAAATATTACATCGTTTTGGTTTTGCGACAGATGAGGAGCCGGTAAGTATTTATCCTTTTTCTCCAGTCTTTAAAGTAAAGGGAGAAACAAATGATTTCATTATTAAACGTACGCAGAATCAAGAACGAAAAGTTATGGATTATGTTACGATGCTAAGAGATAATGGAGTAAATGTCGTGACGCCTGTGCCATTAAAAGCTGAAAACCCGCAACTGATTGGCAATGAAACATATGTCACTTATCCGTTTATCGATGGGACTTCATATACTGGAAAAGATCAAGAAATTATCGAGGCAGGAAGACTTTTAGGGGAAATCCATTATCTTTCGCCTCTAGAAAACACTTATAATCTTGATACGTATGATGTATTTGATTTCAATGAGGAAGAAGTTGAGGAAAGTGTTCAGAAAATCAAAACGTATGCAGCTGGTTTTAATGTTTCAATCGACATATTGCAACTGGAAGCAAAATTAATGGAGGCCGTTAAGACACAAGAAATATTGAAAAATTGTCGATTACCGCTTGTAGCAACGCCACATGATTATAAAGCAAATAACTTAATCTATACGCCGATGCCATTTTTAATTGATCCAGACAATGCAGCATGGGTTCCACGAATATTTGATTTAGCGCTTGCTTTACTATTATTTCATAATGAAATGGCTACCGCTCCAGATAGAGTATTTACTACTACTGAATGGCAGACATTTTTATCAGGATATATAGAGAATGTCTCCATTTCAGAACCGGAACTTTCAAATTGGCAGAGCGCAGTTGAGCACGTATTTTTAGATGAAGTAATGTGGCTAATGGCTGAAGTAGAAGAAGATTGGTCAAACCCTAAGCAACGAAATCTGTTTGTTAGCTTGACTCAGTTTATATTGAATTCCTCTAGCTATAGTCTTGATTAAAATGCCAATCTAGAAGGCAGGGCAGGGCTGATACCGATATAATTGAAAATACGCTGATATATTTAATGAACAGGCCGATATATTGAAAAAATTCGCCGATATCTGTTCCGTTTAAGCCGATATTCGACAAACTAATCGGAGAAAAATTTGTTTACTGTTTTAAGGGAAATCGTGATGTAGAAACAGAATAAACTGATATACTTATGAAAAAGCATATATCTATAAAATGTAAATTAGGTAAACTTAATCCAACTATTAAATTGATTAATCTTAACGCTAGGACTGGAGGAAAAAAATGAGTTTAACAGATATTGAAATTGCCCATCAGGTAACAATGAAACCAATCGGAGAAATTGCGAAGAAGGCAGGGATTGCTCAAGGAGATCTCGAACTTTATGGAAATTATAAAGCAAAAATTAATTATAATGTAATGGACGAGCTAAAGGATAAGAAGGATGGGAAACTAATTCTTGTCACAGCCATTTCCCCTACACCTGCAGGAGAAGGAAAGACAACAACTGTTGTTGGACTTGGTGATGCACTGCAAAGAATTGGCGAGAATGCGTTTATTGCACTTAGAGAGCCATCACTTGGACCGGTTTTTGGTGTAAAAGGTGGAGCAGCTGGTGGCGGGTATGCACAGGTTGTACCGATGGAAGATATTAATTTACATTTTACTGGTGACTTTCATGCAATCGGAGCGGCAAATAATTTACTTGCAGCAATGATTGATAATCATATCCATCAAGGAAATCAATTACATATAGATACAAGGAAAATAACTTGGAAACGAGTTGTTGATATGAATGATCGACAATTGCGTTTTATTGTTAATGGATTAAACGGAAAGATAAATGGTGTTCCCCGTGAAGATGGTTTTGATATTACCGTTGCATCGGAAATCATGGCAGTCCTTTGTTTATCGAATAGCATTTCGGAAATGAAGGAAAAGCTAAAAAACATTATCATTGGCTACACTACAGCGGATGAGCCTGTTACGGCAGGACAATTAAATGCACATGGCGCAATGGCAGCCTTATTAAAGGATGCGCTAAAGCCGAATCTAGTGCAAACACTTGAGCACACACCTGCTTTAATTCATGGTGGACCATTTGCAAATATTGCCCACGGCTGCAACAGTATTATGGCGACAAAATTAGCCTTAAAATACGCAGACTATGTTGTAACCGAAGCTGGATTTGGTGCAGACCTTGGCGCAGAGAAATTTATGGATATTAAATGTCGTATAGCAGGTTTGGAACCATCTGCAGTTGTTGTAGTCGCAACAGTTCGTGCATTAAAGATGCATGGTGGCGTAGCAAAAACAGAGCTGAACCATGAAAACTTGTCCGCACTTGAAACTGGGCTTCCGAACTTACTGAAGCATTTAGAAAATGTTCAAGAAGTCTTTGGCATGCCAGCAGTTGTTGCGATAAATAAATTCCCAACAGATAGTGAAGCAGAACTTAACTTAGTGAAAGAAAAATGTGAGGCATTAGGTGTAAAAGTTGTACTTTCAGATGTATGGGCAAATGGCGGAGCAGGGGGAGAAGACCTTGCAAAAGAAGTTGTCCGCTTAGCAAATACAGAAAATAATTTCCGATTTGCTTATGACTTAGAAGATTCCATTACGGAAAAATTGGAGAAAATCGTAAAGAAAGTATATGGTGGCTTTGGAATCGAATTATCCAAGTCAGCACAAAAGGAAATCGACCGATTAGAGTCTCTTGGATTTGGTAAATTACCTATTTGTATGGCAAAGACCCAATACTCTTTATCTGATGATCCAACGAAATTAGGACGTCCAGAAGGATTTACTGTAATGATAAAAGATATCAAGGTTTCAGCAGGGGCTGGATTTATTGTTGCCTTAACAGGAACGATTATGACGATGCCAGGACTTCCAAAGAAACCAGCAGCTGAAAATATTGATGTAGATGAAAATGGACAAATTCAAGGATTATTCTAAATCGAAAATTAGAATATCTTTATGGATGAGAATGATCAATTGCTAAGGAGTTTTACTTTTCATGAATTATGAAGAATCACTTGCCTTTATTCATGGCAGGCAATATAAAGGTATGAAGCTTGGCCTGGATAATATAACGAAGCTTATGGAGTTATTAGGAAATCCACAAAATAAATTGAAGTTTATTCATATTGCTGGCACAAATGGGAAGGGATCAACTGCCTCTTTTATAAATCAGGTTTTAATCAAAGCTGGATATAAGACAGGACTATTTACATCCCCATATTTAGAGCGATTTAATGAAAGAATTAAAATTAATAATCAAGATGTCCCAGACAATCAATTGAGTGATATTACAAATCTAATAAAAACTAAGATTGATGAGATGGAAGATAAGCCAACGGAATTTGAGATTGTAACTGCAATCGCGTTTCAATATTTTTATGAGCAGCAATGTGATGTAGTCGTACTTGAAGTTGGACTAGGGGGAAGATTTGATTCAACAAACGTAATTGAAAAACCGCTACTATCCGTTATCACATCTATCGGACTCGACCATCAAGCCTTTTTAGGGAATACATTAGCTGAAATTGCATTTGAAAAAGCGGGCATTATTAAAGAAAATAGCCAAGTGCTGCTATATCCACAAACTAGTGAAGTAGAAGCAGTCATTCACCGCGTTGCTGCGGAAAGAAATAGTACCGTGGATAAGGCTGATTTTACAGAGCTAAAACGAATAACGAATAGCATCGATGGGCAAACCTTTTATTACAATGGGTATCAAGAGCTACGGATTTCATTACTTGGCGAACATCAACTGAAGAACGCCGCAATTGCGATAGAGGCTATTGAAATATTAAGGCATGCCGGTTTAACGATACATGAAGACGATATGAGAGAGGGCTTGGCTGAAACAAAATGGCCTGGGCGATTTGAAATTATCAACCGAGACCCACTAGTCGTGATTGATGGTGCACATAATCTCGACGGTATACATGCGCTAGTACTGAATATAAGACAGCTTTTTTCTGGAAGAAGGATCATTGGAATTCTAGGAATCCTCAAGGATAAGGATTACCAGCATATGATTGAAGAAGTAAGTCCTGTAATAGACCAATTTATTACAGTTACACCTGATAATCCTCGAGCAATTCCTGCTGATGAGCTCGCATCATATTTAATAGAACATCGTATTCCAGCAATTGCTGCAGATAGCTATGATGCAGCAGTTGAGCTGGCATATCAAGAAAGTGGAGAAAAAGATGTTATTTGTGCTTTTGGCTCGCTTTATTATATTGGAGAAATTAAACGAGTAGTACAACAAAGGTAATCAATAAACAGTAGGAGAAATGTAGTAATGGATAAGAAAAAGATGGAAGAAGCAGTAAGGATGATATTAGAAGCAATCGGCGAAGATCCAGATCGACAAGGATTGCTTGATACGCCTGCAAGGGTTGCGAAAATGTATGAGGAAGTATTTTCAGGATTAAAGAAGGATCCGGCAGAACATTGCAAAACCGTATTTGAAGAGGAGCATGATGAGGTTGTCCTCGTAAAAGATATCCAGTTTTCATCGATGTGTGAGCATCATTTAGTTCCGTTTTTCGGTGTTGCACATATCGCTTACATACCTAAAAATGGACGCGTTATTGGACTCAGCAAGTTAGCACGGATTGTGGACGATTTTAGTAAGCGACCACAGCTGCAAGAAAGAATTACAACCTCTGTTGCAGAATTATTAATGGAAGAGTTAAGTCCTATTGGTGTGATGGTTGTGCTCGAGGCAGAGCATATGTGTATGACGATTCGCGGTGTGAAAAAGCAAGGGGCGAAAACCGTAACAAGTGCTGTTCGAGGAGAGTTCAGAACGAATAGTAAATCGAGAAATGAAGTATTATCATTAATTAAGTTTTAAGGGGAATTTATTTTTCGACGAATAGAAATCTGGTGGGGGTGGATGCATTGCATAAATCAGAACTACGTGAAAAAATGATTTCCAAGCTCGAAAATATCGCTGCCGATAAGAAGCGAGAGATTGAAGGACAGCTTGCTGATAATCTTTTTCAATCGGAAGCATGGCAAAGGGCAAAATCAATCGGCATCACGATTTCTCAAGGGATGGAATGGAATACGCAGCCAATTATTGAGAAGGCATGGGAACAGGGGAAGGACGTGTATGTTCCAAAATGCTTGCCAAAGGAAAAGAAGCTAATCTTTTACAGATTTGAGAGTTATGATCAGTTAGAGGTTGTCTATTATAATTTGCAGGAACCAAAGGCTGATGAAACATTAAAGGCAGAAAAGGATGCAATCGAGCTTTTGCTTGTACCGGGACTTGTATTTGACGGGCGAGGATATCGCATTGGTTTTGGTGGTGGTTACTATGATCGCTTTCTGACTGATTTTCCAAATCGGACGATTTCTTTAGCCGCTGTTTTCCAGCTTATCGATCAGGTGCCAAGGGAAGTATATGATATTCCTGTTGAACAAATCATTACAGAAAAAACGAGCGAGTGAAGATGCTTCACTCGCTCGTTTCATTGATATGCTATTTACAGTTAATTTTAGAAGACAACCTTATTTTTTAATAATCTTCCCATCTGTACCAACTCTGCGTACGAAAAAGGCAAGAATAAGTGCTAGAGCTGCAATCAATGTTGAAACAAAGAAGGAGAAATTAATTCCGTTTAACATTGCTTCATTCAGTAGTTGTGTTTGTAATGCTGTATCTGTAGTTGAATTTAGATTAGCAGTTTGTGATAATTCCGCCAAGCTTGATTCCGTACGATTATTCATTACGGTAATTAGTAATGCAGCACCGATAGCACCTGATACCTGCTGTAATGTATTATTCATTGCTGTACCATGTGGATTAGCCTTCATTGGTAACTGATTAAGACCATTTGTCATAATTGGCATCATTACCATTGACATTCCCAAGCTACGAATCGTAAACAGGATAATCATATTCATGTATGAAATCTCCATATCCAGACGACTGAAGAAGTAAGTAGTGATGACCACAATGAATAAACCACTAATAGCTAATAATCTTGGACCGTATTTATCAAAAAGCCGCCCGATAATCGGTGACATAACTCCCATTACTACTGCACCTGGAAGCATAATCAAGCCTGCATCCATCGGAGAGAAACCACGAATCGTTTGAATATAAATAGGCATTAGAATCATGCCTGAGAATAGAGCAATTGATAAGACGATGGAGATGATGGATGACAATGAAAACATCGAATATTTAAAAATCCGAAATTCAAGCATTGGATCATCTGACCTTAATTGGCGAAGCGTAAACCAAATAAGTGCAATTACGCCGATAATGATTGTTCCATATACAAGCGGGCTATCCCAACCTCTATCGCCAGCAGAACTGAACCCGAATAGCAGTCCGCCGAATCCGATACTTGATAGAATGATAGAAAATACGTCTAGTTTTATTGCACGTTGCGGCGTAATATTTTTTAATTTAAAGATAGAATAAATCAGTATAAAGATAGCAAATGGTAAAATGATGTCAAACAGCGTTCTCCAGCTGTAATGTTCAACAATCCATCCGGAAAGCGTTGGCCCAAGGGCAGGTGCAACAAACATGACCATCCCGAAAATTCCCATAGCTGTTCCTCGTTTTTCAATCGGAAAAGCAGTTAGCATAATATTCATTAATAATGGCATCATCATTGCAGAACCAGCTGCCTGGATCATTCTAGCGGTAAGAAGAATGCCAAAGGTTGGTGATAAACTAGCAAGTAACGTACCTGCTGTAAATAATCCCATTGCGGTAATAAATAACCCTCGATTTGAAAAGCGCTGAATAAAAAATGCACTCGCAGGTATTAATATCCCATTGATTAGCATATAACCTGTCGATAGCCATTGTACTGCAGTCGGTTTTACTGAGAACTCAACCATAATCGATGGCAGTGCAACGTTTAACAACGTTTCATTTAATATAGATACAAACGCACCAATAAACAAGATCGCAATCATCCCATATGGCGGTTTTTCTTGCAGTGAACTCACATTACTTGTATTTATAAAAATCCCTACTTTCAATAGATAAAAATATAGTGCATTATTAAGCACTTAAACATTCTATACCTATGTTGTCGACGTTGCAATAGTAAAATATCGAATACGGAATAATTATCAAGTCAGCGTTCTCCGAAAGGATATTGGGGTTAGATAATCGCAATTTAAGAATAAAATACGACGCCATTTTTCTGGCTTTGAGGAAGGTTAGGGAAAGCCAAGTCATTTTTACTACTGCAATCAACAAATGAAATCCTTTGTTTAATTATTTTACATAAAAGGAATGATATAAATAACAATAGGAATTTTGCACATTGGAGGTAATACTATGAGACGTTGGATAAAAAGACTAATTCGATTTGGACCAATTATCTATCCGATTGTTAAGAAACTACTAGAAAGTCGAAAACGAAAAAAACATTATAATTAATCTCTTAAAGAAGGAACGTGATTTTAAACGAGCTCCGGTATTTAGATTGGAAATGAAAAAGCGAAATTTGATTTTTTCAAGGTAATAAAGAAAGTATATTCATATTTCTTTCTGCAGGAGTAAGGTAATCTTCCTAGAAGCTTGGCGTACGCCAAGCTTCTATTATATATAAAGTACGATCTAAAAAGAGAAATAGAATGGTTAAAATAATGAATTAATATAAAACTTCTGGTACAATAACGGCTAATGATGGTAAATAAATGAAATAAAAGTAAGGAATTTTGAAACGGGGAGTATCATGCAATTATCAATTCGAAAAATGACGGAAAAATACGCAATTGAGATTCTTTGCTGGAAATATGAGAAACCGTATGACTTTTATAATCAAGTTTTAACAAGCGATGC
Organism: Oceanobacillus chungangensis; assembly: GCF_003369565.1. Classification (GTDB taxonomy): domain Bacteria; phylum Bacillota; class Bacilli; order Bacillales; family Amphibacillaceae; genus Oceanobacillus; species Oceanobacillus chungangensis. Next base: position 129,004 of record NZ_PIOD01000006.1, read on the forward strand.
AATTATGGAACTATTAACGAATAAATACTATGTTACGCTTGATGAGTATGAACAATTGATAGGATTTTTTTGTGTAGGCAAGTCTGCAAAGGTGCCAGCTGGTGAAAGAAATGTAGCGTACAAAGAAGATTTTATTGATGTTGGAATCGGTATGAAACCGGAATTTACAGGAAAAGGTAAAGGCTTGGAATTCTTCTCGAATATTCTTAGATTTATCGAAGAGAATTATCGGAATAGTCCAATTAGGCTGACTGTAGCTGAGTTTAATGAGCGAGCAATCCATCTTTATGAAAAACTAAACTTCGTAAAGAAAACGCAATTTCAACGAGGAAAAACGATTTACATTGTGATGGTGAGAGAAAAGATAAAAGCGGATAAGAAGGGAAAAATCATGAAAGAGAAACAAACATTTGAAACAACAGATGAATACATACGTCAATTTCCACCGGAGGTTCAGGAAAAGCTAAATACATTACGAGGTATTATTAAAGAGCTAGTGCCAGAAGCACAAGAAAAGATAAGCTACCAGATGCCTACATTTGCGTTATATGGGAATATTATCCATTTTGCAGCATATAAGAATCATATTGGATTATATCCAGGTGCAAGTGGGATTGCAGCATTTCAAAAGGAGCTTGTAGGATATAAAACGTCTAAAGGAACAGTGCAAATTCCAATTGGTGACCCACTCCCAGCTGAATTAATAAGAAAGATCGTGAAGTTTAAGGTAGAAGAGAATATTAAGAAAGCAGAAGCAAGGGGGAAAAAATAATTTAATCATCATTCGGTTTTAATATTCAGAATTAAATATTTCCAATCCATACTCGGTATGATATTCTGAATTTATCAACTTTATTGGGAGTGGTTATGCATGACGGATTGGAATGCAGCACTTTATGATGGTAAACACAAATTTGTTTCAAATTTTGGCGAAAGTCTTGTTACTCTTTTAAATCCACAAAATGGGGAGGAAATCCTGGATGTTGGCTGTGGTACAGGAGATTTGACTTACGAGATTTCAAAGAGCGGTGCTATTGTAACCGGCATTGATTCCGCAAATACTATGATCGAGGCAGCTAAGGAAAAGTACCCTAATATCCAATTTCATGTTCAAGATGCGGAACAGTTTTCATTTGATTTAAAATTTGATGCAGTATTCTCAAATGCTGCCATACATTGGATGAAAAATCAACAAAAGGTTGTTCAAAATTGCTATGATTCTCTATTACCAGGTGGAAGGTTTATTGCTGAATTAGGTGGAGCTAATAATATCCAATCCATTGTCGATGCTATAAAAGAAGCATCCGAACGTTTATCGATTTTGTATGACTTTACCTTATTTCCATGGGTGTTTCCTACAAAAGAGAAAATGATAGAACATCTTACTTATGCAGGTTTTTCAATCGTCGCTATTGAACTTTATGAACGACCAACGCCTCTAGTAGGGGAAGATGGGATTCGAAATTGGCTGGAAATGTTTAGCAGTAATATGTTTAAGAACCTTACATATTCTGAAAAGGAAGCAATCTATCGTGAAACTGAACGTATTTTACGCCCGGAACTATATAAAGAGAATGGTTGGGTTGCTGATTATTGGCGTCTTCGTTTTATTGCTGAAAAGCCTTTAATGGCAGGTAAGAATGTATAAGTGTAACTAAGTCTGTCATTTAATAGAACGGTGATGATTAGATAAAAAGTAATCCTATATTACTCTAAATTAATCTCTTGTAAAAAAGGAATATCTCAATTGCAGGATTGCGAAGATAAGGGCCGGGCAGGTGAAATATAGTTGAGAAAAATAATATTTTTAGTCTTGTTTTCACTATTATTCTTGGAAGCTTGTAATTCATCAACTTTAAGTATAAGTGAGATTGAAATTGTTCCAAATAAAGTACAGTAAATAATTAATTCTAATGAGACACATCAACTTATTAATGAAGGAGAAAAGAATCAACAAGACGATGTAATGATGCCGCATGTGTATAAATTAACGCTAGATCCTGAACATGAAGTTATCGATATTTACCTTAATGGCAGTCCAATTCTTTTGATAGTGTTATAGGTTGGCCGCCAACGAATTTCCTTTCTATCTCTATACAGTAAGTTTACTGCAAAACAGTTTGGATGATCATACGTCTGAGCTGTTTTTTTAGTTTCCTATTTACAATGTGCTCAGAGAAATACTTATATTATTTTTCTGCTAAAGAAACAATCTATCAGTTAATAGTTGTCAGTATGGATAAAAGTAAATTACTATTATTTATAATCTTTATAAAATTATTATGTTAAGATGAATGAAGAAACTATTTAAAGAACGGTGATTGAGATGTTTAAAATTATGTTAATTGAAGATGATGCAAGTCTATTTAAAGAAATACATGAGAGACTTACACAATGGTCATATGCGGTGTATGGGATTGATAATTTTAATCAAGTGATGGAGGAATTTTCTAAGGTTGAACCTGATTTAGTCATCATTGATATTCAGCTGCCGAAATTTGACGGTTTTCACTGGTGCAGAATGATTCGCTCCCATTCGAAGGTGCCGATTATTTTTCTATCTTCTCGTGATCACCCGACAGATATGGTAATGTCAATGCAGCTGGGAGCTGATGATTTTATTCAAAAGCCATTTCATTTTGACGTACTTGTTGCTAAAATCCAGGCTATTCTCAGGCGTGTTTATAACTATAATCAGCTTCAGGAAACTTCCATACGAACATGGAATGGTGCAACAATTGATTTCTTGCAAAACGCTGTTAGCAATGGGAAAGGGAATATTACGTTAACCAAAAATGAAATATACATACTAAGAATACTAGTGGAGCATAAAAACCGAATTGTAAGTAGGGAGGATATAATGAAAAGTCTTTGGGAAGACGAGCGTTTTGTAAGTGATAATACGCTAACGGTCAATGTGAATCGGTTGCGAAAACGGTTAGGGGAAATTGGATTAAGTGAATGGATTGAGACGAAGGTTGGTCAAGGATATATCGCAATAGAAGAGGATTCGCATGATGTTTAAGCAATATCTTGCAGAAAGAAGAGGCTGGATTTTTCTATTTCTTAGTTTACAAGCGTTGTTTCTCATTATCAGCTATGTTGATTCAGATATTCAAGTCTCATCGATTCTTTACATCGTTTTTTTATCATTTATCGTCTTTATTTTATTCCTCATCGTCCGTTATAATCGGGAAACAGCTTATTATAAAAGCTTAAAAGAATGGTATCCGGGCGTCGACACGAAGACGATAAGAGGGGCAGAAAGACCTCTGGAAAAAATTGTGGAGCGAGCGCTGAGGCTTCAAACAGAATCATATCGTCTAGAAACGAGTCAGAATTTAACAGAGATTGAGCAGGAAAAGGATGATTTATTATCCTGGATTCATGAAGTGAAAACACCGTTAACGACAATGCAATTAATGATTGAACGCGTAGAGGAGCCAGTATTAAAATCACAGCTGATGAATGAGTGGCTCAGAATCCATTTATTACTTGATCAGCAATTACATCATAAAAAGATTCCATTTATGGAAAATGATGTATACGTTGAAAAAGCTTCACTGGAACAACTTATTTTTACCGAGATAAAAGCATTGCAGTCATGGTGCTTCCAAAAAGGGATTGGATTTGACGTTTCATTCGAAATAAAGGAAGTTCTGACAGATACAAAATGGTTAGGATTTATGGTTCGACAGTTACTCACAAATGCGATTAAATATAGTGAAGAAGCAGATATTAAGATTCATAGTTTCATGAGGGATAGCTTAGTCCATTTACAAATCAAGGATGCTGGACGCGGAATAGATCCTAGAGATTTACCACGTATATTTGATAAAGGGTTTACTTCAACGAAAAATCATAAAGATAATGCTGCTACAGGAATGGGGCTATACCTAACAAAGAAAGTTGCAGCAGAATTAAACATACATATTGAAGTCCAATCAAAACTAAATGAAGGAACAACATTTACGCTATCTTTTGCAAAAAAGAATGATTTTCTAAAACTTACAAGCATGTGACGAAAATGTCACATGCTTTCCTATTTTGTTTGTTGATTCGCAGGAAAAATCAGCGTATTAAGATTACGATAGTAGTAGAGAAAAGGAGATGAACCATAATGAACATGTTGGAAGCACAGAAACTTCATAAAAGCTATGGTAATAAATTTAATCGGCAAGAGGTTTTAAAGGGTATTGATATTCACGTTGAGAAAGGAGAATTTGTAGGGATCATGGGTCCTTCAGGCTCCGGAAAAACGACGCTATTAAATGTCCTGTCGTCGATTGACCATGTCAGTCAAGGAACTATTAAAATAGAAGGTAAAGAATTTACGAGAATGAGGGATAAACAGTTAGCAGAATTTCGCAAGCATCACTTAGGATTTATTTTTCAAGACTACAATTTATTGGATACATTAACGGTAAAAGAAAATATCATGCTGCCATTAACAGTGAAAAAAGTTCCTAGAGATAAAGCACAACAATTATTTAAAGCAATTGTAAAGGAATTAGGGATTGAGGAAATCCAGGATAAATACCCGAATGAAATATCTGGAGGACAGAAGCAACGTACTTCCGCTGCACGTGCCTTTGTTCATCAACCAAGCATCATCTTTGCTGATGAGCCAACAGGTGCCCTTGATTCAAAAGCAGCATCGGATTTATTAAATAAATTAAGTGATTTGAATGAAAAGCTAGAAGCAACGATTGTGATGGTTACTCATGACCCACTTGCAGCAAGTTATTGCAGTAGAGTCGTATTTATTAAGGATGGGCAAATCTTTACGCAATTAAATAAAGGGGAAGAGGCAAGGCAAAGCTTTTTCAATGACATTATTAAAACCCAAGGAGTGCTAGGTGGGGTGCAACATGAGTATTAATCAACTCATCCTTCGAAACTTACGGAAAAATATTAGAAACTATTATCTTTATGTATTCGCCCTTATCTTTAGTGTTGCGTTATATTTTGCCTTTGTTACTTTACAGTATGACCCGTCTATGGATGAGGTGGAAGGGGGAATAAAAGGCGCAGCAGCAATTCGGGTTGGTTCTATCCTGTTAATCGCCATTGTAACGGTGTTTCTCATCTATGCAAATAATTTGTTTATCAAACGAAGAAGTAAAGAAATAGGGCTATTGCAATTAGTTGGATTAACAAAAGGAAAGATATTTCAAATTCTAAGTATTGAAAATATGCTGCTTTATTTTGGATCTTTGTTAATTGGTATTTTCCTCGGATTTAGTTCGTCTAAATTAGTCATGATGATTCTAATTAAAGTTTTAGATGTAGAAGAAACCGCTGTTTTAAGATTTTCATCAGAAGCGCTACTTCAGACCATTCTTGTTTTTGCAGGAATCTATGCGGTCATCTTAGTAATGAATGCAATCTTCATTAAAAGACAACGAATCCTGTCTTTATTTAATAGGGCATCCTCACGAGAGGGAAAAAGACGCAGGGTAACAATTGTAGAAATGGTTGTTGGAATTATGGGGCTAGCGCTTATCAGTCTGGGCTACTATTTATCGACAAAGCTCTTTGGTGGAGATTTTATGATGATGGAGGAATTGTTGATAGTGATGGTGATCATTCTAGCATCTGTCATTATAGGAACCTATCTTTTTTATAAAGGATCGATTAGCTTCATATTTAATCTGATTCGGAAAAAGAATGCAGGCTACTTAACGGTAAATAAAGTACTATCAGTTTCATCCATCATGTTTCGGATGAAATCAAATTCCTTACTTTTAACAGTAATTACAACAGTATCCGCTCTTGCCATTGGACTATTATCGTTGGCATATATTTCATATTATTCAATAGAAAAAAATGCAGACAGCAGTATCGTTAAAGATTTTTCAATTCCTGATTTAGCACATGCTGCACAATTTACAGAAGCATTAGATGAAGCACAAATTGAGTATATTAGAACGGAGATGGATCTATTAAATGTAAATGCTGATATATCGGAAATCGCAGGAGGAATTGAAGATTTAAACTTAAAAGATGAAGATCTTCTCGCACCAATGGTCGTTATCCCAGAAGATTGGGTAGAAGATATTGATCTTGATGAAAATGAGTCAATATTTGTAAATAATAACAATGCATTACAAGCCTTTCTGTCCCTTAAAGAAACTGGAAAATTCACTTTGTCTGGGAAAAATAATACAATTGAATTGAATTTTATTGGTTTAAAAGACAAGAATGTATTGCCAATGCGTTTAACAAATGGTGGATTACCTGTTGCCGTTGTTGATGATGCTGTTTACCAGGAATTAGCAAAGGATGCAGAAGCGTCGATTCAAGGAGAATTCTCTGTCTATGTCGGCATTAATATTAATGATAAAGGGGAAGTAAAAAAAGCTGACAGCATTTTCCAAGAACAAGGTATTAGTGAATGGACGGGCCATGAATCACAAATTGAATATATTAAATTGCAGAAACAAATTTTAGGGATAGGTCTGTTTGTTGTTGCTTTTTTAGGTGTAGCCTTTTTGATCACTTCTGGCTGTATTCTTTACTTTAAACAGATGGATGAAAGTGAAGAGGAGAAGGGGAGCTATACAATCTTAAGAAAACTAGGTTTTACAAAGGAAGATCTATTAAATGGAATTAAAGTGAAGCAGACCTTTAATTTTGGGATTCCATTATTGATTGGACTTTGTCATAGTTACTTTGCAGTAAAGTCTGGTTGGTTCTTATTTGGAACGGAGCTATGGACTCCTATGATTATCGTAATGGTCCTTTATGCATTACTCTATTCGATTTTCGGAATTCTATCTGTTCTATATAGCAAGCGTGTGATAAGTGAGTCATTATAGGAAAGGGAAAAGACGGAATTTATCGTGATTTCGTCTTTTCCCTTTTTTTTGGCACAGGGTGTTGCTTTAGAAACTAGCGCAATCCTGTATCTATATGTGCAAATCCTAGGTCTGTATCTACCTCACCATAAATTCTCTTTTCCTCTATATTTACACCATGAAGCCATTTTGCAAAATCAAATTTGACAGGTTCCTGGTCACCGCCAAGTGCAATCCATGCTTGTTTTTCTTTTGGCAAATAGACGGAAGTATGGATTGTTCCTGCCCAGCTATTATATTCCTTGGAAAACACACCTTTATCAGTATCATTCATCATACGGAATGCTGTAGAGGCATTGGTTGCTCTATCCTTTTGCTGTAAAATAGCAATTAAGCGTTTATGAGAGTCATCTAAATGACGGCGATTCTCGTCTGTCATGACTTCAAAGTGATTTGTACATGCATTTGATTTTCGCACTGCTACCGATCTTGGACTTGTTTCAATGATGTACGTTTCTTCAGTCGGGTCCAACACAATGTAGCTAAACGAATGACGATGTGGAATCTCGTTTAGAAGGGATATTACTTCCTCCACATTTGCACAGTTCTCTAGTATCATCCGACCAATCATCCAGCAAACGAATCCGTCACCGGGTTTCTTACGGTGAATTGCATTATAGCCCATCGAGAGTCCCATTTCGTTCATCCCGTCCATACGCCCGGTAATACGTTGTGCAGGACCGATACTAGCAAATCCTGTATCTGTCGGTTGAAAAATGGTGAACCGACCTTCATAGGTTTTCGGGTGAAAGTCATAATTTCTTACTAAGAAATCCTTACCAGTAAAGATCGAACAGCCACTACGTTCAATTGCAATTCGATATCCGCCAAAATCACGTAAAATGTCCTGCATCGGCAACTTAAGCGCATCATTCATACCTTCAATTTCTTCCCACATACCGGGTGCAAATTTTTTTAATGCATTTTTAGTTTCATTTACATCGACCGAAAACTTTGGTTTTCTGAGTTTCCATATTCGTTCACGATTCGTGGTTGTTAATGAATCTCTTAATTGCTCCCCCTGCATGAATCCAAAATCATAATGACTGCCCCGAAATTGGATAATATCACTATAAATTTGTTTCATTTCTCTCATCCTTTTTGTATTCTTTAGCTTTCATTTTACAGGAAGTTGGCTGGTAGAGGAAAGGTTTGGATTGTGATTGGCAGAGTGAGAGGATGAAAGAGGTGGGATGTATATAGCGAAGTATTCGTACAAAACGAGAAAATTATCGGAAAAGTTATGCTGAATCAATTAAAAAGATAAACCTGTATAAAATTATTACAGTTATACAGGTTTATCGGTAGAGTAAGTATAAAAATTGAGAGATTACTACCACTTATACAATACTTTATTTCCCTCGTCAGATATAGATTGTTCAGGTTTTGTGTTTCAGGCCAGCATTAATGGTTGCAGAAGAGTTTATTGGCGGCTATTGGAAGAGCTCCTATTAATAAGCTCCATGGCACCGATAACTCCTTGTTCATCATTAAGTTCAGGTGCAACAATCAGTTCATCGACAGAGCCAACATCAAGATAGCCATTCATCTGTTCCGTGAAATATTGACGGATGAGCGGGTAAAGTTTTTCCTGTTTCATAACACCGCCGCCCAAGATTATTTTTTCTGGCCTCAATATGACATAGTAATTCATAAGCGCTTGTGCTAGATAATAGGCCTCGATTTCCCAAACTTTATCATTGTCGACAAGCTCCGTTCCCGTCTTGCCATAGCGTCTTTCAATCGCAAATCCGGATGCCATGCCTTCAAGACAGGAACCATGGTACGGACAGCAGCCGTCAAATGAATCGTCTTTGTGTTTTTTTATAATAACATGACCCATTTCTGAGTGGTTCTTCCCCTGATAAATGCTGCCGTTTTGCACAAGACCAGCGCCAATTCCCGTTCCGACAGTAATATATAAACTGGTGTCTGCCCCACGTCCTGCACCGTATTTATATTCTGCAAGGCAGGCAGCATTGACATCCGTGTCCATAAAAACAGGTATGCTAAAATTCTCTCTCAACTGCTGCAGCAGCGGGTAATGCTTCCATTTCTCCTTCGGTGTATTTAAAAAACAGCCATAGGTTTCACTTTTTTTATCTAAGTCAAGTGGACCAAACGACGCAATGCCGAGTGCTTTGATGTCATACTTATCAAAAAAACGCTTCACCTCTCTCAACGTTTCTTTCGGGTCTGTAGTAGGAATACTTACTTTATCGATAATGTTCCTGCTTGTTTCCTCGCTTACGGCACAGACAAATTTTGTGCCACCTGCTTCAATTCCGCCAATATGCATATCGAGCCTCTCCTTAACTTTTTACTAACAGGATGGGGTCTTTTCCTGCCGTCACCTGTTTTTTATTTTCTGCTTTAATTGAGCTCATGGCGTCCGTGTTGGTAATAATGATGGGAATAATTGTTCCTGTTGCTCTCTCACGAATCATGTCGAGGTCAAAGCTAAGCAGGTGGTCACCCTGTTTTACTTTCTTTCCTTCCTCAACATGGGCAGTAAATCCTTCTCCGTTTAGATTTACCGTATCGAGCCCAACATGAATTAAAATTTCAGCACCATTTTCTGCTTCTATGCCAATCGCATGCTTTGTTGAAAACAACTGAATGATTTTCCCGTTAACAGGCGAAAAAATTTCACCAATTGAAGGATCGATGGCAATTCCATCTCCCATCATTTTTTCAGCAAATACTGGGTCGGGGACTTTTTCCAAACCAATCAATTCACCACTGACTGGCGCCAAAATCGTGATGTCCTTTATTGCCTCATTTTTCTTAAATAGATTTTTTAGCATATCTTCTCTCCTTTTCTATCTTAATAGGTTGTAACACGCTTCAAATCCCATTTTTTAATGTTCAATGTGGCACTTCCATCTTCTATATGCAGCAAAATCACATTGTTATCGTCAAAAACTCTTGATGTGAAAACTTCTTCCCCGTTGTTAAGAAAAAGCTCAATTGAGGAGGTATCTTTGAATACTTGAATGTTTCTCAGTTCCTTTAATATACAATGCCTTACTTCCATTAGCCCTGGCTTTGAAAAATGCTTTCTTTGGAAGGTAAATAACTGCTCCTTTCGATAGTAAATCAGTTTGGATTCTCCAATTTCAATCGTCAAACAGTCTGTATCCAAATTGTTAAAGTCGACGATCATTTCAAAAACAAGTCCCTGAAAACGTAACGCCTTATACTTTTCAAGGCGGGTATTCTCAAACATCATTTCTTTACCTCGAAGGGACTTTAGTTCTTCAACAGGGTGCTGCAGCAATTTCCCTTGTTTCCACTCAAGTTCGCGAGGCAAGGTTAGCGCATGAACCCACTCATATTTTGTTGTAGGCTGTTGTGAATTCTCATCTTCGGCATTGCCCATCCAGCCAAACACAAGCCGTCTTTCATTTGGTCCTGAAGTAGTTTGCGGAGCATAAAAATCAAACCCGCGATCCATTTCTCTAAAGGGACCATGTTGAAAAATCTCTTCTCTATCATTTATTTTTCCCGAAAAGTAGCCTGTTTGAAACACATTCTGGTATTCATAGCCTTTTGGCTCAATCCCTTGAGGACAAACCATTAATATATCTGTTCCGCCAAGTTCAAAAAAATCCGGGCATTCCCACATATAACCAAACGCCCCAAGGCCATTCTTTCCGCTTCCTGCAAGCGTACCATGGAAATTCCAATCATAGAGATTATTGGATGTGTAATACACCGCTTCTCCTGTACCGGCATCCGTTTGTGCACCGAGCACCATATACCATTTATTGTTTTTCCAGAAAACTTTAGGATCCCGAAAATGAGCAGTATAGCCGTCTGGCACATGGATCACAGGACCCTTCTTTTCAAAATGGATGCCATCCTTCGATACAGCCAGGCACTGATAGGAATCACGTTTCCCATTTTCATCTTTCACGTTTCCTGTGTAAAACACATACATCTTGTCCTCAAAAACAACTGCACTGCCTGAATAACATCCGTTCTTGTCGTACCAATCGCCAGGCGCTAAGACGATAGGGGCTTCATTCCAGTGAACAAGATCCGTTGATACAGAATGCCCCCAGAACTTGGAACCATGTGCTGTTGCAAAAGGATTCCACTGGTAAAAAATATGATATTCCCCTCGATAATAAACAAACCCGTTCGGATCATTCAACAATCCGACAGATGGCATCAAATGGTAGTGCAGGCGATAGGGGTCACTTGCTACCAGGGACTGATGTTTTTCGACTAAAGAATTTACTCTGTTTAAAATATCCTCTGATGAATTTCTCATAAAACTCTCCTACTTTATTTTGTTTCTGGTGATTTTACTTCTTTTAGCATCTTATCGGTAAATCCGAAGAACCAGGTTAAAACGAAAGCAATTGCAATTGCCGTAATATTTACAAATAGATATTGAAAAACTTGCCCATTCAGATACAGAAGGGTGCCCGGAATAACAGTCACGGCCATACCTGTTCCGGCGAGCTCCATGATGGACGCTAAGAAACCTCCGACGGCCCCACCAATAAGTCCCATGAGGAACGGTTTGAAGTAGCGTAAGTTTACACCGAATATCGCCGGTTCTGTAATTCCAAGAAGAGCAGAAAGGGATGACGGATATGCCAGTGCTTTCAATTTCCCAGATTTTGTTTTCAACGCAACGGCCAATGTTGCTCCGCCTTGTGCTGCAGTTGCACAGGATACAATCGCATTATATGGGTTGCTGCCAAGCGACTCGAGGAGCTGAATTTCAAGGAAGTTGAAGACATGGTGAACTCCTGTTACAACGATAAGCTGGTTAAGTCCGCCTAAGATAATACCAGAGAGACCAAACGGCATGCCGAGAACTGCCACTACTGCATCAAGCAATAGACCTTCAACCGAATGGAAGACTGGTCCAATAACGAATAGTGAGAGCGTAATCATAACCAATAATGTGAAAAATGGCGTTACGAGCAGGTCGAGTACATCCGGTGTCTTTTTCCTTACCCAGCGTTCTACCTTAGCACCAATAAATCCTGCTATAAACGCCGGAAGCACAGATCCTTGATAACCAACTACAGGAATAAAGCCGAAGAACATAATTGGGTCTGCAACTTGGCTAGCCACATCATAAGCATTTGGCAAAGCCGGACTGACAAGCATTAATCCTAGAACTAGACCAATAATCGGACTTCCGCCAAATACTCTGAATGCAGACCAAGCGACTAGCGCTGGTAGGAAGGCGAATGCTGTATCCGTTAACACTTGGGTGAACAATATAAAGTTTTGTGAGATATCATCAGGTGTCATGCCGAATAGGGCAAGGATATTTTCCTGCATAAGCAATCCGCGAACACCCATGAACAATCCGGTTGCAACGAGTACCGGAATAATTGGCACAAAGACATCACCAAATGTTCGGATGGCCCGTTGGAACTTGCTTCCACTTTGTGCTGCTTTTGAACTCTGTTCAGATTTAGTCATAGAATTGAGACCAAGTTTTTCCGCTTCTTCAAACATCTTATTAACCGTACCAGTTCCAAAAATTACTTGGTACTGGCCGGAATTAAAGAAAGCACCTTTTACTTTATCAATATTTTCCACTTGTTCCTTATCAATCTTTTCTTTGTCATTCACAATAAACCTGAGTCGTGTTGCACAGTGAGTGACAGAGGAAATATTATCCTTTCCGCCAATCGCAGCAATCAACTCCTCCACAATTTTACTATTCTTGTTATCTGACATTCATTTCACTCCTTTGTAAGGGATAGTTCTTTTGCTTCCCGGTTCTTTCGTCAAAGCGCCAGTTGCAAGAGATTGGTCGTACCTTTTTTCTCCTAATATAAACTTATGCGATACCTATGGAATCGATTCCATGATTAGCAGAATTAACTTTACTTAGTAGGAAATTATTCTCTGCCAAGTAAAGCAGTTATTAATTGACTGTACATTTCAAAAATGAATTAGAGATTTTCACTCTTGAAAAATCGGCCGCTGCTTTTTGTGGAATCGATTCCACAATGAGTAAATAATATAGATGAAATCGATTTCAACTATATTATATACTCGTTCTTTCAATCAGTCTATAGTCTAGAACAATTTTTTCGGTATGATTTTTGGAATGCATGCAATTAATCAGTTGTATGGCTGCTTCCTCTCCCGCCTTTTCATTTTGATAATCAACAGTCGTGAGGGGCGGATCCAGATACTGAGCAAACTCAGATGCTCCAAACCCGGCAATGGCCATGTCTTCTGGTACACGCATACCCTGTTTTTTCAAATAACTCATTGCACCCATCGCCAGCCTGTCTGTAACAGCGATTAAAGCTGTAGGTATTTTATTCGGGGAACGACGGCTGTTCGACAATATTTTTTCCATTGCATCATAACCTGAATCAATATCAAAGATTCCCTTTTCCAACCATGTTTCGCTCACTTCTAATTGATGAGCTGCCATTTCTTGAAGGAATCCCTTTTTTCGCATGCCAACGGCCTGGTCTGTCTCATCGACACCAATGAAGGCAATACGCTCATGTCCCTTATCAATCAGCAGAGATGTCAGCTCACGGGAGGCATGATAATCATCATATGTTACCGACATCATCCCTTCTGCCGCCTGGCCGACCATCACGAGGGGGATGTTGATTTCTTTAATTTTTTCCAAAAGCTTTGGCTCGGTATTCGTCGCAATCAGAACAATTCCATCGACACCGCGAACTTTCAGAAGATCCAGATATTCAAATTCCTTTTCTTTGTTTAAGTTGGTATTCGCTAGCAGAATCTCATATCCCAGCTTGGAAAATTCTCTCCCAAGCCCTGTTACAATTTTGCTTGACGTCTCAGTCTGAATCGTGGGTAAAATGACGCCAACGATTTTCGTTTTTTTCGTCCTTAGCGATTTCGCGTGTTGGCTCGGCGTGTAATTCGTTTGCTCGACTACCTTTTCCACACGCATTCTCGCATCCTCGCTGACATATCCCGAATTGTTCAGCACCCGTGACACAGTAGATTTCGATACTTTCGCCATCTCAGCAATATCCTTAATCGTAACCAAATCCAAACCTCCAATCTTTTTATATTTTATCATGGGGGAGATTTTTTAGCTTCTTTCGAGTATAGTTCGATAGACATAATTTAGATAATACATATAAAATCCAGGGAGGTTTTTCATGAATTTATATCTGCAAGAATCATAGGACATATTTGAGGCAACATCATTTCTTAAAAAATTCAAATTATTTTAAAAAAGGGGTTGCATTCCTGTATGTAATCATATATATTGTTATATAACAAATGGAAATAGTAATTCCTGTTATATAAGAGAGAGGAGGGAACAGAATGAAACAATATGAAAGTGTATCTTGTCCTGAATGTGGCAAAGAAGTAGATCCCAAAAGTTATACAATGGAATGTGATTATTGCCTATCGAAAAAGGAAGATTAATTTTTTTGGTTAAACTGTTATATATCAGTATATAAATAGTGTGTCTATAATATAACAACGATTAGGAGTGATTATACAAATGCTGATGAAAAGTGAAACAATACAGATTAAACATGATAGGAAATACAAAACTCTTCTAACACCAGAGGCGCTGGCTTTTCTCGAAAAACTTCATCATAACTTTGATGAGCGTCGGCGAGATTTATTGAAAATTAGGAAAGAGATCCAGCAAAAATTAAAAGAAGGCCAAAAGCTGGATTTCCTGACCGAAACAAAGAATATTAGGGAGGATAACTGGACTATTGAAAGTATTCCAGAGGATCTACAGGATCGTAGGGTGGAAATTACTGGACCGGTTAACCGTAAGATGATCATCAATGCATTAAATTCTGGTGCAAAGACCTTCATGGCTGATTTTGAGGACGCAACATCACCAACTTGGGAAAATGTGATGGATGGTCAGCTTAACTTACAAGATGCCATTCGACGTGAAATTGATTTTGACGCATCAAATGGAAAAAAATATCGCCTCAATGAAAAAACAGCTGTATTAATTGTCAGACCGCGTGGATGGCATTTGGAGGAACATCATATCGAGGTGAATGGCAAAGCGATGTCGGCGAGTCTTGTTGATTTTGGACTTTATTTTTATCATAATGCGAAAGAATTGCTGGCAAGAGGGTCTGGTCCTTATTTCTATCTTCCAAAATTGGAAAGTCATCTGGAGGCAAGACTTTGGAATGATGTTTTCGTATTTTCACAAAATCTACTTGGTATTCCACAGCGGACAATCAAGGCAACCGTACTAATCGAGACAATCACTGCAGCATTTGAAATGGATGAAATCCTTTATGAATTAAAAGAACACTCAGCTGGACTTAATTGTGGAAGATGGGATTATATTTTCAGCTACATTAAAAAATTCCAACATGACCCGGCAGTAATACTGCCTGACAGATCCACGGTAACGATGGAGGTGCCATTTATGCGTTCCTATTCGCTTCTGGTGATTAAAACCTGTCACCGAAGGAATGCACCAGCAATTGGAGGGATGGCTGCACAGATACCAGTGAAAAATGATGTAGAGAAGAATAAGGCGGCTTTCGAAAAAGTCCGTACCGATAAGGAAAGAGAAGTCAATGACGGCCATGATGGCACATGGGTGGCACATCCAGGAATGGTACAGTTTGTAACCGATATTTTTGATAAGGGTATGACTAACTCGAACCAGATTTCCAAAAAGCGGGAGGATGTGGATGTTTCAGCGCAAGACCTTGTCCGTGTACCGGAAGGCGAAATCACAGATGGAGGTCTTCGGACGAATATTAATGTCGGTATCCAGTACATTGCGGCATGGCTTTCGGGCAAGGGAGCTGTACCAATAAATAATCTGATGGAAGATGCAGCAACAGCCGAGATATCGCGTGCACAGATCTGGCAATGGATCAAGCATCCAAAAGGTATATTATCGGATGGCAGGGAAATCACGATAGAACTTGCAGAAGCAATGATCAATGAAGAAATGAAAAAGATGCAAGCACAGTTTGGGGTTGACCTATTTGAAGAAGGCAATTTTGAAACAGCTGCAGAGATTTTTCGAAATCTGATTAATCAGGATGAATTTGCTGAGTTTTTAACGATACCTGCGTATGGACAATTAATTAAAGGGGGAATAGCGTAATGGGAAATCAACGAGCAGAACAAATAAAAAATGATTGGGAAAATAATTTCCGCTGGGAAGGGGTGGAACGACCATATAGTGCAGAAGATGTTATCCGGCTTCGTGGTTCGATTGACATAGAATACACCCTTGCAGACAGAGGCGCAAGGAAGCTCTGGAATTTGATCAACACCGAGGACTATGTGAATGCACTTGGAGCGTTGACAGGGAATCAGGCAGTACAACAAGTGAAGGCGGGTCTTAAAGCGATTTACCTAAGTGGATGGCAGGTTGCTGCAGATGCTAATCAGGCTGGACAAATGTATCCAGACCAAAGTCTTTATCCAGCAAACAGTGTGCCGGATGTTGTAAGGCGTATCAACCAGGCACTGCAGCGTGCAGACCAGATCCATCATTCTGAGGAGAATAACGAGATTGACTGGTTTGCGCCGATTGTTGCTGATGCAGAAGCAGGCTTCGGCGGCCAGCTAAATGTATTTGAATTAATGAAGTCAATGATTGAGTCAGGGGCTTCTGCCGTTCACTTTGAAGATCAACTGTCATCAGAGAAAAAATGTGGCCATTTGGGTGGCAAAGTATTGCTTCCGACACAAAATGCAATTAAAAATCTGATTGCTGCCCGTTTTGCAGCAGATGTCATGGGCACACCTACGATTATCATTGCAAGAACAGATGCCAATGCTGCAGATATGATTACAAATGATATTGACCCATATGATGCCGCGTTCATGACGGGTGAGCGTACACCGGAAGGCTTTTACAAAACCAAATCAGGAATCGAACAGGCGATAGCTCGTGGATTGGCTTATGCAGCCTATGCAGATTTGATCTGGTGCGAAACATCAGAACCAAATATGGAGGAGGCAAAGATGTTTGCGGACGCTATTCATCAGGAGTACCCAAACAAATTACTTGCTTATAATTGCTCTCCCTCTTTTAACTGGAAACGCAAATTGACAGATGATGAGATAGCTAATTTTCAAAGAGAACTTGGAAAGATGGGCTATAAATTCCAATTTGTTACATTGGCAGGATTCCATGCACTGAATCACAGTATGTTTGAACTAGCCCGAAAGTATAAAGATGAAGGAATGGCTGCCTACTCCGAACTTCAACAGGCTGAATTTAGCAGTGAGCAATACGGGTATAGTGCAACAAGGCATCAACGCGAGGTTGGTACAGGTTATTTTGATGAAGTTGCACAAGTTATATCAGGTGGTACAGCTTCAACAACTGCGCTGAAAGGGTCTACAGAGGCAGAACAGTTTACACGATAATATAACTAAAAAAACTGCTTACTAATTGGGATCTCTTATGCTTTGTTCACTGGTTATGAAATTGATAGGAATCTAGTAAATAACAGTTCCTTGCTTTCTGTTATTTAGAGATTATCGGACATTTTGAAGGAAAGCGAGATGTGATAAGGAGTATAATACGTCCACTGTTTTGGTGAATCGTTTACCCCGGATTGCGAATGAGTACGAGAAATCGTAAAATCTGATTAGAAACAGGCAAAACACAAAAGGATTTCTCTGTTCGTATTGATCGAATAGAACTATGGAGAAAGGCGATATGACTAGTCATATCGTCTACTTTTATGTTGATTTAACTCAACTCTTGTACTTACAAGTGGTATTTCTATTTAACATATTATCAGAAATATAAAATTGCAGTTCATAATTCAGGAGATTATTAAGACTATCGAAGAATTGGTCAACAATTGGAAAACAAAATGAAGTGGTTTATAATAATTATTAAAAACAAAAAGACGCTTATTTCTTCAAAGAAAGCGTTTTGTAAGATGCTAGTGAGAGGAATCGAACCTCCGACCTCTTCATCACGAATGAAACGCACTACCGACTGTGCTACACCAACAAATGAAAAAAAGTATAATAAAAATACTACTCCTATTATTTATGCTCTTTAAGTACTTTACATAAAAGAAAGATTAATGATAATGATATTTCTGTTTTAATGAACGATAAATGGAAGGGAGAAATAGGCATTGGTAAAGATTCAAAAGGCTGGACCAAATCATATTGATGGAATCGCAAGGGTTTGTAGTGCAAGTTATTGGGCGACATATGGTGATTTGCTTTCAAGGGAATACATCGAACGCATGATTAAGGAATTTTATACTCCAGAACGCTTACTCAAAGAAGTGACAACAACCTCAAGATCATGGAATGGCTGGACCGTCGCTGTCGAGAATGGAGAAGTCATAGGTGCAGGCGTTGGGGGAATGATAAGTGAGAACCATGGCGAATTATTTGTATTATATGCAGACCCAGAGCGTAGAAATGAGGGAATTGGCGGGGAGATTCTTGATGCAGTCACCAAGGAGTTGATCGAATATGGTGCAAGAGAACAGTGGGTGAACGTTACGAAAGGAAACAAAAAAGGCCTTCCATTTTATGAGGCAAAAGGATTTCAATTTATCCATGAACAGGAAGAGTATGGAGTCATCGAAGGAGAGGATTTTAAAGCGCTACGGTGCCATCGATTTCTGTGATGGTTTACTCGTTAGCTGATTTAACTCAAAATAAGCGAATATATCCATTGAACATGCTGATAAATAATGGTCTAATTGCAAAAGGATGGTTGAAGTTATGAATAACATTACGAAAATGAAAATTTTAAAGCCTGCAAATGAAGTATTTGAAGCATTTGTCGATCCTACTAAAATTGCGGGATTTTGGTTTTCATTTAGTTCCGAGAGATGGGAACAAGGGAAGACGATTACATTAAGATACGACGAATACGGTGCCCAAGGAGAAATAGAAATAAAAGAAATCGAAGCGAATAGAAAAATAGTTTTTGTCGATGGCTCAGGGCATCTTATCACGATATTGTTGACTGCGCTTGATAGTACAAATACTATTATCGAAATACAAGAAGAAAGTTTTAATGAAAATGATCCTGAGTTTATCAATCAATTAATTGATAATAAAGAGGGTTGGGTTTATATGCTTACTTGTTTAAAGGGATATTTGGAGTACGGTGTTAATTTGCGAGCAGCATTAGTTAAATAATCTCCTGTAAAAAGAGCGATATCGCTCTTTTTGTTTTCATGCCAAGGTTTTCATGCCAAGAAAATACTATATAAAATGATATACATATCAACTGACTCTATATCTTTTTTCACATTCAAAACAAAAACCAATACATTCATCAATTTCCTCTTCTTGGTAATAATAATAAATGCAAAATTAATTAGAGGAAGTGGTAGATAAATGATGAGAAAATATGTATTTGTTCTATTAGCTTCTATACTTGCATTGCTGTTCACGTCGCAAGTTTCAGCTAATCCTGATGGTACAGTGCAAGATGAAATGGTCTGGCATGTGGGAAAAGATCATAAACGTTCTTTCAAAAGTGAAGCATTATTAAAGCTTCATGCGATGGAGCTAGAAATAGAAACAGAGGGAAAGGATATGGAAACATTATCCAAGGAAGTGCATGAAGGGATGATAAAGCGGAAAGCAGCCGAACTGGGAATTGACTCGGAAGGAAGAGACATAGAGGAATTAGGTAAAGAAGTACATCAAATGATGATGGTTAAAAAGGCAGAATCACTTGGAATAAATATAGAAGGTAAGGATTCCGAAACAATAGCAAAAGAGGTTCATGAGACTAAGATAAAAAAGATGGCCGCCAAGTTAGGAATAAAAACAGCGGACAAGGACTTAGAGAAATTAAGAAAAGAAGTTATGGAAACGTATCTTAGATCGGAAGCAGAGAAGTTAGGAATACTTACGGCTGGAAAAAATCCAAAAGAAATAGCACATGAAATTCATAAAGCGAAAATATTAAAAGCTGCAGACAAATTAGGAATCGATGTAAAGAATAAAAATTCTGAGCAGATTTTAGATGAAATCATTACCAATCATTTAGACCAAGCAGAGGAGCTAAAAGTCTATCCATTTGATCGCAAAAAGGAATAATAAAAAAAGGATGGTAATGCCCTCCTAAAGATGGTATGATTACGTAGCGATGAGCTGATTTGTGTAAGACGAGGAACAAGGCAGTACATGTGAATGTGAACACATGGTTCTCTCGCCACAAATGATCGAAAACGTCTATATTTATATAGGCGTTTTTTCTATGGAATAAATAATCGGATGCAGTAACCAAAGTATTCTCTAGGTAAAATATACCTAACAAAATATAGCCATCCATGCTAAACTACAAGTATAATCGGAAAGAGGTGACCATTATGAAGAAAATAAAATTAGGTACTAGCAATTTAGAAGTGTCAAACATTTCATTAGGCTGTATGCGCCTTGGTAAGCTGGAAGTAAATGAAGCGGCCGAAGTTATCCATAATGCGTTAGATCTGGGCATTGATTTTTTTGATCATGCTGATATTTATTCTGGTGGAAAATCAGAGGAAATCTTTGCTGAAGCGATTGGGATGAGCCCATCGGTTCGGGAGAAAATTTTCATTCAAACGAAAGCTGGAATTCGCGAAGGTTATTTTGACTTTTCGAAAGAACATATTTTGAAAGCAGTTGACGGAAGTCTAACACGACTGAAAACGGATTATGTCGATAGCCTATTACTTCATCGGCCAGACACACTGATGGAGCCTGAGGAGGTTGCTGAAGCATTCACGATTTTACAGGATAGTGGAAAAGTCCGTCATTTCGGTGTAAGTAATCAAAATCCGATGCAAATCGAATTGTTGAAGAAATACATAAATCAGGATTTAATTGTGAATCAATTGCAATTTAGTATCATGCATTCAGGAATGATTGATGCTGGGATTCAAGTAAATACAAAACACGAGAATTCGCTTAACCGAGATGGAAGTATACTTGATTATAGTAGATTGCATGATATGACGATTCAAGCATGGTCACCGTTCCAACACGGGTTTTTCGGTGGAGTATTTATCGATAACGAGCAGTTTCCGGAGTTAAATACAAAGCTAGAAGAAATTGGGGAAAAATATGGTATAAATAAATCAGCGGTAGCGATTGCTTGGATATTACGACATCCAGCGAAAATTCAACCAATTGTCGGTACATTAAATAAGGAACGATTAACCAATATTGTTAAAGCAAATGAAATCGACCTTACAAGGAAAGAATGGTATGAAATTTATCTTGCTGCAGGTAATGATCTCCCATAGTACTTCAACAATGACAGTTTCAGCAGAGGAGGAAAACAGATGAAGAAAGCAGGATTATTCCTTTTTGTTTTGGTTGGATTTCTATTCTTAAGTGCTTGTAGTGATTCAACAAATGGTCAAGCAGAGAATGAAGAGCTAGACAAGTTGAATGATAGAATAACGCAATTAGAAGAAGATAAACAAGCAAAAGATGAGGAACTAGCTGCAAAGGATAAGCAAATTACGGAATTGGAATCTACAATTGTGAATTTAGAGAATCAATTGGAAAATCCTCAAGCTGGGGAAGAAGAGGTCCCAGTTGATGAAGAAGCTGCAGAGGAAGTGCCTTCAGATTCTGAAGATACAGATGAAGTAGCAAGTGATGAAGAGCAGTTGCGCGAAACGGCAGATGCTGTTGTCGATGCGCTAGGAAATAAAGATTTTGCTAGTTTTGCAAGCTTTGTTCACCCTGCTAAAGGTGTACGTTTTTCACCATATATTTATGTTGATGTAGAAGAACATCTGCAGTTCTCAGCAGAGAAAATAGGGAATTTTACGAATGATAGTGAAACATACACATGGGGTTCTGTTGATGGCAGTGGTAACCCGATAGAGTTGACACCTAGTGAATATTACGATGAGTTTATTTTTATTCGTGATTTCACGCAAGCAGATGAAGTAACGATTAATGATATTCAAACTCGTGGCAGTATGATTGTGAATGTAGAGGAAGTATATCCGGAGGCAAGCTTTGTCAGCTATTATGTTGATGGCACAAAGCAAGAGCTTGACTGGGCAGATTTAATCCTGGTTTTTGAAAAAGAAAAAGATACTTGGTATCTTGTCGGACTTGTAGTTGATCGTTATACAATTTAAGCTAGTATAGGAAAGACCTCCATAAGTGGAGGTCTTTTTTGAATAATCATTGTGTATAGGTTTTCTCAGTGCCGTCAGTGAATACAATTTCAAGTTCTACATTTATGGCGTCATCTGGCACATGAAATGCATTAAGTACGCTACTTAAGACTTCTTCGTTCTCGGTATCCTTATCAAAATTAAATCCAGTAAAAATGCTATCTAATTCCTGCATTGCTTCGTCACCAGCTAATTGTATTCCCTGAAGTCTATCTTCGTAGCTTGCCTCCGTTTCATTCATTTCCTTATCATAGTCAACTTTAATTGCGTCCGCTGTATTTTCGAAATCAGCCTCTAAATTAAAGCTGTTAAATGTATATGGAGATTCCGTTGCCTCGTTTACAGTATCATTGTTATTTACTGGATTTTGTACATCATCACGATCGCCACAGGCTGCGAGCATAAAAGAAACGATGACTAGCAAACCAATGATGGAAATATGTTTCTTCATTTATATTCACTCCAATTATATAATTTGATACTTTATAACTCTTGCTAAAAATTGACTAGGTAAACTATAGTTGGAAATTTCTAAATAAAATTGTAAATCTAATAAATTCTGTCCTTTCTGTTACAGGTCAACCTCATCACTACATACAGTAGTATGTAGGCTTCAAGACTGGATGAAAATCATGTATCCAAATTATCCATTTAATCAAAACGGAAATCAGTATTTGGGAGATTCTTATGTCACTTGTCCTCCATATGTCCATGTTGCCTGCCCTCTTACTGACTGTTGTCTTTCATCTTGGTAAGAAGAATTAGTCGGATAATAATGTTGATAATTATATTTGAAATACTGTTCGTGGAATTCACTGATCAATTAATGAATATATGACAGCAGCTGTTGGTAGAAGTTCACCCTATCGATGTGGGCAAACACTTAAAATAAAAAATCTCTCTACTGCAACTAAGTTAGAGATTCTCTCAGGCCGCTCACTCCAGAAATACACTTCGCATTCCGCAGGGGCTGGCGAGCCTTTTTGTGCTGCGCACTTCGAAGTCTCGCTGAGGCCCTTCCTCCCGCAGGACAAGGAAGACTTCGGCAGCGTTACATCGCAATCAGACAAATCGCCCTTTATTTTCGAGGAGTCTTTGTGTATTTCTTCCGCTAAGGTAGAGCAGAATCTATAAATAAGATTAATGGACCAAATAACTATCAATATTGATTGTTGCAATGTACTCGAGAATCATGTGGAGATTGCAACGACTTTCTATTTTGAAGACTTATTCGGAGTTTATATCAATTCATCCTTATCTCTTGATTAATTGAATAGAGCAATCCTTCAAATAAAAAGCTTGGGAGAAGGGTTAAGGAACCTTTCTCCCAAGCTTTTTATTAGTTTTTAACTTCTAAGCCATATTTCGTATATGCACCGTGCATGACTGAGCCAACGTATTGGTTAAGCTCGAAACCGTGTTTGATTGCTGCGGTTACAAATGATTTTGCAGCAATGACAGATTCTTTAGCAGATTTTCCTTGTGCTAAATTAGCTGTAATAGCAGCTGCAAAGGTACATCCTGCACCGTGATTATAGGTTGAATCGATTTTATCTTCTTCTAAAAGCGTGAACGCTTCGCCATCATAGAATAAATCAATGGCCTTCTCATGGTCTAACGCTCTTCCACCTTTGATTACAACGTTTTTAGCACCAAGCGCATGAATCTTTACTGCTGCTTCTTTCATTCCTCCAATCGTTTTGATTGGGCCTGTCCCAGCTAATTGACCTGCTTCAAATAAGTTAGGTGTTGTTACGAGTGAACGAGGAAGGAGTAATTCCCGCATTGCATCGGTATTTTCTGGTTGAAGCACCTCGTCTTCCCCTTTACAAACCATCACAGGGTCAAGTACATATTGATATAATTTATATTCATCTATTTTACGTGCTGCAAGCTCGATAATTGGAACAGTTCCTAGCATACCTGATTTTGCTGCATCTACGCCAACAGAAAGAATTGTATCTAATTGCTTTTCAACTAAATCCGTATCAATTGGTGTAACATGATGATGCCAACCTTCTGGATTCATTGTTACAATACAAGTTAAGGCGGTCATACCATATACATCATGCTCTTGAAATGTTTTCAAATCCGCTGCTTGTCCAGCGCCGCCACTAGAATCTGAGCCAGCAATTGTAAGTGTTTTTTTCATTGTTGTTATCCCCCTAATTATTCCTATATATAGATAGATACAACCTTATAGAATAGGAATTACTTTATAATGCCTTTATTTTCTAATAATAAAACTATAAACCTTTTGGATAAAAGTGTAAAGAATAGGGGTATTTCTTTAATTGTTAAGAAAGTATAAAAACTTTTTTATTTCAATTCCTGTGACAGGAGAAGCCGCGTCCAGCTCCAGCGCCCGTGCTCCTAGAGAGATTTCCTTCCCCTTTGTACGTCACTAAACTATCTTTAAGCTTTCTATACAACTTCTTCATTTACAAAGGCTGCAGTGGAATCAAGTTCTCCTTTGATTTGTTTCACTTGGAGCTTTTCACCATTTAACCATTTATTAAAATCAAAAATAAATGGTAAACGATTGCCCCCTAAAGCAAACCAAGCTTTCATCTCTCTAGGTAGATAGGAAGCGGTATGAATTGTACCTGCCCATGCACCATATTTACTTGAAAACACTTGCTTATCAATATTGTTCATCATTTGGTAAGCCGCATAAGGATCTTCAACTGTATGTTGCTGTTTATTCATTGCTTCTCGTCGCTCAATCGATTCATCCATACGATATCGATTTTCATCTAGTAATTGTTCGAAATGGTTGGTACAAATGTTACCGTTAAATGCTGTCACCTTTCGTGGTGACGCTTCAACAATCATCGATTTTCCATTTTTATCAAGGAGAACATAGCTAAATGTATGGCGATGCGGAATCTCTTTAAGCAGATCAATTGCTTCCTCTACATTTGCGCAGGTTTCTAAAATTATTCGACCAATCATATTGCAGATAAAACCATTACTGGAATTTAATCGGTTGACGAAATTGTAACCCATAGTCAATCCTTTCTCATTCATGCCATCGGTTCTTCCTGTAATTTGCATCGTCGGACCAATTATTGCATAGCCTTGATCTGTTGGTTGATAAAGCGCATACCGTCCTTCATAAGTAATCGGTGCATTGTCATAGTTTCGAATCAAATAATCTTCACTAGTAAAAATGGAACAACCGCTTTTGCCGTATTCCAAATAATATCCGCCAAACTCACGAATCGTATCCTCCAGGCTTAACTGTAGGGCATCACCAAGTCCATAAAGCTCGTCCATGATCCCCGGTGCGAATCTTAATATTTCTCGTCTTACTTCATCAATATTTATTAAGTAATGACGCCATCTACCATCCTTTTGTTTTTTTCGGTTTGATAATAGAAGCGAATCCTTGAGTGCTTCTCCTTGCATATATCCAAAATCATAATGATTCCCTCGATATTGAATAATGTCACTATATACCTGTTTCAATAGTTATCCCTCATCATTTCTGTGATTAAGCTAAGTGTACTTTATGCAAATGCGAAAGAAAATAAAAATGCCTACGCATTTAGATATATTACCCCAGTTTAAAGGGAAAATCATGTTGGAAATAGAATATCTTTTAGAGGAAGTATAATTAACGGAAAAAATAAATTCTTATCAAGGGGAAATAGCGATGAAAAATCTAAATCCAGAACCTGATTGGCTTTTAGAGATAACGATTGATGAGCTTCAGGAAAAGTTGACAAAATTGGAGATAACTTCTGAAGAGGTTGTGAGGCTTTACTTATACAGAATTGCAAATTACGATAAATCTGGACCTTCGATAAATTCCATCATAGAAATAAATCCGGAAGCAATTCATATTGCGAGTGCGCTGGATTATGAACGAAAAACCAAAGGGAGTAGGGGGATTCTACACGGTATTCCCATTTTAATTAAAGATAATATTGATACTGCTGATAAAATGCACACAAGTTCAGGTTCCGTAGTCTTAGCAGATTCCTATGCGAGTTCAGATGCACATATAGTAGGAAAATTACGGGAAGCAGGGGCAATTATCCTAGGGAAAACGAATTTAACAGAATGGGCACACTTTACTGCAGAAAACATGCCACCAGGATATAGTTCGCGAGGAGGAAGGACGTTAAATCCATACAGTGCACAATTTTCAGTCGGTGGGTCTAGCTCTGGATCAGGGGCCGCGATTGCTGCAAATTTCGCTGTCGTTTCCGTTGGTACAGAAACATCGGGCTCTATTCTAAGTCCAGCTAGCCAGAATGGCATTGTTGGCATTAAACCTACACTGGGCTTAGTAAGTCGCAGTGGCATCATTCCCATTTCCCATAATCAGGATACAGCAGGACCAATGGCGAGAACTGTTAGGGATGCAGCAATCTTACTGAATGTATTAATGAGTGTGGATTTGAATGATCCTATAACATGTAGCAATTCTATAAGTAAGACGGATTTTACGACATTTCTAAATAATGATGGATTACAAGGTAAGCGAATAGGAGTTGCACGTAAGCCATTCTTTACAAAATTAAGTAAAGAAAAGATTTCAGTTTTGGATCAAGCAATTGTGGATGTACGACAATTGGGGGCGGAAGTAATTGATCCAATCGAGATCCCATCCTCTGAAAAGATTGAGGACATTAATGTTATGCTCCATGATTTCAAAATTGGTATAAATGCATATTTGAAAACAATTGATCCTTCACTTGGTATTGGGAGCTTAAAAGATGTGATTGCTAAAAATGCAGCAATAGGTGATACAGCATTAAAATATGGACAAAGCACTTTGTTGCTAGCGGAAGAAACAAGTGGTACATTAACAGAACCATTGTACCTACAAAGTTTATTAAATGACACAATTTACTCAAGGGAAAAAGGAATTGACGCAGTAATGAAACAACATTCATTAGATGCGATTGTATTTCCAGATTATAAAGGCGCCTTACTGACTGCCAAGGCAGGATATCCATCAATTAATGTCCCTGCTGGGTTTACTGCCGAGGGTGAACCTGTGGGAATAACATTTACTGCAAAAGCATACCAGGAACCAACACTATTGGAGATTGCATATTCCTATGAACAAGGAACAAAGCACCGAAAGCCACCAGTGTTTTAATGCGTACGAAGCAAAAAACTTGATTTAACTTAAATGAAGCAGGAGACAATGATGTCATAGGAAAACTAGAGAATGACAATCGTTTCTATATGAATCCAGGTGCCAATAGTTGATAAATCCAGATGATACCAATTATTGACCAAATGATGTTTGCGCTCGGATTTCATGATGGGTGATTGAAAAACTAGTTTCATCGTTTGACTTTAGCGGTTAACACTAGTATTTTATACGAACACCCAAGAATAAAAGTAATCGCGATGCTTTCATTCTGTGAGCCTCTATGCAAAATTTTTAAAGTGAAAAATGCTAGTCACTCATAGTATTTGGCAAAAACAAAACAAGTTTTAGGAGGAAAAATAGTTGGCTGAGTTAAAATATGAAATTATTGAAACAGTTGGTGTTCTATCAGAATCACCAAAGGGATGGACGAAGGAGTTAAACCTTGTGAGTTGGAACGGAAGAGACCCGAAATACGACCTAAGAGATTGGGCACCGAATAAAGAAAAGATGGGAAAAGGGATAACATTAACAGAGGAAGAATTGAAGAGCTTAAAATCAATTTTAACAACGTTTTAGATGTGAAATTTCTATCCCCAGCACATGTGAATGAAAATGCTATCTGTTGGGGATAGCTTCAAGTATCATGATGTACCAACCTAAAATTTTTAACATTTTCTATAAAAAAATACAAAAAGGTATTGTATTCGTGAAAAATATGTGATATTATATTCTAGTCGAACCAATACATGGGATATTAGCTCAGTTGGTAGAGCAGCTGACTCTTAATCAGCGGGTCGTAGGTTCGATCCCTACATATCCCATCATTTAAATGCCAAGATAAGTTTAATTGCTTATCTTGGCATTTTTTGCTTAGGAAACTATACAATTTGGTTGCTGTGGATAACTAAATTTCTGAGAATAGCCACGTCCAGCTCCAGCGCCCGTGCTCCTAGCGCGACTTCCCTCACTTCATAACAATCTAAAGAAGACTTGCCGATTGGTTACACATGAGGTGGTGAAAGTTAACATCGATTCCTGATGTTAGGCGACTAAAAGCAGGCTTTGCCAACTTCGGCATACCCCAGAGTGAAGGGGCATGTTTCCTTTATCTCAAAAGGAAGGGAGAAGTTCGACTAAGGTCGCCACTTCCTGGGACTGCGATTACTCGCCCCATCGAAAACCATTATGGCAACGTCGAACCACCCCGCGTCCTGTGGGGCGCAGTCCGTACGTCACTAAACGGGCGCTTGCGCTTTGGTTCATATCTATAATTAAATCACATTTCACTGTATCCATCTCACAATATTGCAGACTCCCTCGTTTATTACTAGAATGATAGATAAGTGAAAATGATAAAGGTTCTTTGCGCTAATAAAACAAGTAAATTAAAAATCAGTAGGAGGAAACTATGAGAGATTTTGTCATGCTTATGGCTGAAATTGTAAATGATATTCACGACATATTAACAGATCTGTTTGGTCTGCATATGACAGATAAAGAGCTTCATTTCTGGATTATCGGAATTGTTGGTATGGCTACTTTCTTTGTTGTTTATTTTTTCTTTAAACTCATTGAAAAAATGAAATGGAGTGTGGCGATTTACTCGTTCATTTATACATTAACAGGAATGATTGTTCTCGTGTTTGCGATTGAACTGCAGCAAGCAATTACAAATCGAGGAAATATGGAATTTGCGGACGCCGTAGAAGGGTTGAGGGGGTTTCTAGTCTTATTTATTATCTATGCCCTCCTTGCGCTAGCGATATATACAATTAAAATATTTATCAGCAAGAAAAAGTAAAAATGCAGTGAAACATGCTGCTTTTTTACTTTTTTGGGGTATTACTATAAGGGTAACCAAATAATGTTAGTGGTGGAATAGTGAGTCAAAGGAAACCCAAAAATAATGTCATGCTAATCATTTCTATTATACTTGGTAACGCATTGATTTATATGGACAAAAATATGATATCCACAGCAATCATTCCAATCGTAGCAGGTAAGAAAATCTTTCCTTTTTCCATGCATGTAACAAGATAAGTCGCGTCCAGCTCCATCGCTAGTCGTGCGTTAGACCTTACTCATTTTCAATTTAGTCAGCTGCTCCCCCCTCGTTTTACCCTTAGCCCCTTAGCGGCGTTGTTCGACTAAGAATCGCCACATCTTGGACCCTGATTCCTTATCCAAAATATATTGCAAAGTCGAACCCCCTATATACTTGAAGTAGAAATGTATTCTTTCTGCTAGCGATGTTTCTCTGGAAAGTTTACCTTACCCTATATGCTAAAGAGTCTGTACATAGTTAAACAGGCTATGGCAAACGGAGTAGCTATTATGACAATATTGTTAACTTGGATGTATATGTTTTACTTAAGGAACTACCATCATATATACTTATGTGAAAGAATTCACTATTAAAGATTTTTCTGGAGGTCTTAATTAATGGCAGGACTTATGGCGATGGCGAAAGAGCAGAAAATGAAGATGATTCTAATCGCTATTTCAGCTATGTTATCTGGTGTGGCAATTATTGGACAAGGTTATTTATTTGTCCTGATCGTCGACCGAATTTTTTTGAAAGGTGATTCCTTTACGGAGATTATTCCGTATTTGCTTTGGTTAATCGTTGCTCTATTTGCTAGAACTTTATTTAGTTATCTTAGCGGGAGAACGGGGATAAAGATGGCCACAAAAGTAAAAAGAGACCTGCGAAGCGCACTTTTAAATAAATTTTCTAGAAACCCGATGCAAGCATCACTTCAAGGACAATCGGGTCAAAAAGTAAGTGTCATGATGGATACGGTTGATGAGATTGATAGTTATTTCAGTAATTACATCCCACAAGTAATTCAATCGACAATCATTCCAATTATGCTCCTCGTTGTTATCTTTATGGAGCATGCTGCAACGGGATTTGTCATTATTATTACTGCACCATTTATTCCGATATTTATGATGATTATCGGGTTTAATACAAAGGATAAAGCGGAGGAGCAATTGGACAAAATGGCGGCTTTCTCTGGAAAGTTCCTTGATACGCTTCAAGGATTAACAACGCTTAAATTATTCGGTCGCTCAGCAGAACAAAAGGAAGAAATAAGAAAAAGCAGCCTGGATTTCCGCGATGCAACAATGGTTGTGCTGAAAACGGCTTTCTCGAATTCATTAGCACTTGAATTTATTTCTATGCTAAGTATCGGCCTAGTTGCGTTAGAAGTTGCAATACGGCTGATTATTTTTCAAGATATTACATTCTTTACTGGATTCTTAATGCTCGTACTAGCACCAGAATTTTTTACTAAATTAAAAGATCTAGGTAGTGCATTTCATACTGGACGTGGAAGTATGGGGGCAGCTAAAAAACTGGAGGGCGAGCTTGAAGAAACAGCGGATGCTGTAGTTTTTGGTGAGGAAAGCTTGAGTAAGGATGGACCACCATTAATTGAATTACAAGCTGTGATGTTTGATTACGGTGACGATGCTTTTGTATTGAAAAATATTAATGCTACGATTCGACCAAATGAAGAGATTGCAATTGTCGGTAAAACAGGTGCAGGGAAATCAACACTCTTACATGTAATAGCAGGACTTGTTTCACTCTCAGATGGGGAAATAAAGATTAACGGCAAGAAACGATCAACCTATCGAGGGAAGGATTGGTTTGATCAGCTCAGCTACATTTCACAAGACCCATATTTGTTCTCAGGAACGATTGCAGAGAATATTGCAATTGGTAGAAATAACGATGCATCGCAAAAGGAAATTGAACAAGCAGCGGACAAAGCGGGACTTATGGAACTTATTCGTTCACTTGAGCAAGGTTTTGATACACCGATTGGTGAAGCGGGACGTGGACTATCAGGTGGGGAAAAACAGCGAGTAGCCATTGCTAGAGCATTCCTAAAACGTCCATCAATCATTCTTTTTGATGAACCAACGACAGGACTCGATTTACAAACAGAACGAATTTTACAAACCTCAATTAAGGAGCTTGCCAAAAATTCGACAGTAATTACAGTTGCTCATCGACTTCACACAATACAAAATGCGGATCAGATATTATTCCTAGAGAATGGCGAACTTCTATCAACTGGTACACATAATGAATTATTACAATCGGTGTTAGCATATCGCGAAATGGTTACGGTTCAGCGAGGAGGTGCGGTATAGTGAAGGACTTAAAAATGGTCATCAACGTATTGTTAGTAGAAAAGAAAG
Organism: Oceanobacillus chungangensis; assembly: GCF_003369565.1. Lineage (GTDB taxonomy): Bacteria > Bacillota > Bacilli > Bacillales > Amphibacillaceae > Oceanobacillus > Oceanobacillus chungangensis. The sequence goes on from NZ_PIOD01000006.1 coordinate 160,320, forward strand.
ATATCATCCTCTCGATTATTTGTGGTTTTATTGCAGGAATAACTGCGGTAGCTTTGTTTTCAGCGAGTGGATATTTAATCTCCAAGGCGGCACTTGCTCCACCAATTTATACGTTGATGATTCTAGTTGCCTCTGTAAAGATGCTCGGAATCATTTCAGCATTAAGCAGGTATGGGGAAAGGTATTATTCACATCGCGGTACATTTACAATGCTAAGTAATTTACGTGTTTCATTTTATGAAAAAATTGAACCATTAGCACCCGGGATTTTCGGTAAATATCGAAGTGGAGACTTACTTGCTAGAATTGTCGGCGATGTAGAGGCATTACAAAACTTCTTTTTACGAGTTTTTTACCCACCAATTGTTTTATTATTGATCTTTTTTTGTACGATCTTTTTTACCTCGTTCTTTTCATTTGAAGTTGCGCTCATTTTATTTGTTGGTTACCTATTGACGACAGTACTTGTCCCCTCATATTTCGCCTTAAGACAACGTAAGATTGACAGGAGAGTGAGAGGAAGTCGTGCAGAGCTATCAACTGAGGTTACCGAATTTCTATATGGTTTTCGTGACTTGAAAATTTATCAGCAGTTAGAAGGAAAACAGAAGCAACTAAGTAAATCATCAGCAGTTTATATGCAGGAGCAAGAACAGGAAAGTGTGCATAATTTATTCAGTCAAGCAACCAATACATTTTTATCTTTAATGGTTACAGTTTGTGTGCTTGCTATTGGTGCTTATTTAGTAGTAAAAGGTGAACTGGACGGTATTTACTTGGCGATGCTAGTGATGGTCTCACTTACCGTATTTGAAAATACAACACCGATGGCAATTTTTCCAAGTCATTTGCAGGATAGTAAACTAGCAGCATCAAGACTTGTCTCTGTCGTTCGTAACGAATCAGCAGCCATTAAAATGAAGAAACAGGAAAATTTCCAAACGGATCTTTCACCAAAAATAGAAGTAAAGAACGTCCGATTTACGTATCCGAATGAGTCACGACTAACACTGGAGAATGTATCTATAAACCTTGAGTCAGGTACGAAAACAGCGATTGTTGGTCCAAGTGGCTCTGGTAAGTCGACATTGCTACAGTTGATGTTAAATCTCTATTATGTTGATGAAGGGGAGATTCTATTAAATAATACCCCAATCAATGATTTGCTAAAGGAAAGCATCTGGGAAAATACGAATGTTGTGTTACAGACAAATCACTTTTTCTATGGAACTATTCGCGATAATTTAAAGCTTGCAAAGGATGGATTGAATGATTATGATATGCAGGAAGCTTTAGCAAAAGTCGACTTAGGTCATTTTAAATTAGATGACTCTGTGCTAGAAAAAGGCGAAAATTTATCTGGCGGTGAGAAGCAGCGTCTTGCAATTGCAAGAGCAATGCTGAAAAATGCTCCGTTATGGTTGTTAGATGAACCAACCTCCTCTGTAGACGCATTAACAGAAGCTGAAATTTATCAGCATATTTTTGATATTGCGAGCGAGGATACTCTTGTGCTCGTAAGTCATCGATTGACAGGACTAGAGAAGATGGATCAGATTATAGTAATGGATCATGGGAAAATTATTGAGACTGGTAATTTCCAATCACTAATGGAAAGTAAAGGTTATTTCTATGAGATGAAAATGATAGAACAGAACGTGTTTCTAGGAGTGTAACGGTATCTGATAAAAAACAGCAAGCGTCGAAAGGCGCTTGCTGTTTTTTATCAGCAGGAGCTCAAGATTATCAGCAGGAGCTCAAGATTATCAGCAGGAGCTCAAGATTATCAGCAGGAGCTCAAGATTATCAGCAGGAAAGCCCACGCATTAACTTAATGCGTGGGCTTCCTTCTGTCACAAATACTATTAATTCTCATCATTTGTAATCAGGTTATCATTCTTTGCTGCCCAAAAAGAGATAATTATTGCAGCGATGATTACGATTAAAGGTGCAGCAAATATTAAAAAATCATTTAGCAATCAGCTCACTCCCTTTTCTTCTTATTCCCTTTGACATAATCCTTGTCGAAAAGAAATAGTTTTAATAATAAATAAATCGAAGGAACTAGCAAGATAAATCCTAGAACGAATACGACAACGAGAGAAATTGCCATTGCTTCATTTGTGAATCCCTCATGTATCGTTAAGTATGGATATAGCAAGTATGGGTAATGCGAAATTCCATATGCATAAAAGGCTAGTGCAAATTGTCCGATTAATAGCCAAACAGCGACACCGTAATTTTTCTTCCTCCATAGGTTCCAGACGGTAGCTGCCCAAAGAAGCGCGGAAAGTCCAAACATCCACCATAGATCAAGCATACGTTCATAGTGACCCGGTCTATGAAAACGGAGTTCAAAAATGATTCCACCAGCAGCAACTATTAAGGGGATAGCCCATGATAAGGCGTACTTTCTCATTAACTTTGTTGCTCCGATGTCACCAGCTTTGTTTGCATACCAGGTAAGGAACACGGCTGATATATATAGTACGGCTGCAAGTGCTAATACAACAATTGACCAGGATAATGGGCTCGTAAATAACGCCCAATAATCGAGAACAGGATTTCCATCAACAATTGAAACAAATCCACCTTCCGTGATTGCAAGCACAACCGATAATGAGGCTGGGACTAGTAGTCCTGATATTCCATACATAAAGGCATATCCTTTATGCCCCTTTGTTCCATACGTTTCAAAGGCGTAATAGGACCCACGAATTGCCATCAATATAATCGCTAAGCTTGCAGGTACAAGTAGGATTGTTCCAAAATAAAATGCAGTCTTTGGAAAGAACCCTACAATTCCAACGAAGAAGAAAACGAAAAATACATTCGTTACTTCCCAAACAGGTGATAAATATCGTTGAATAATTTTCGATAAAATATGCTGTTTCCCCGAAATAATACTGTAAGCATTGAAGAAACCAGCTCCGAAATCAATCGCTCCAAGCATCACATAACCGAATAGGAACGTCCAAAGAACGGAAATACCTAATATTTCTAAGCTCATTTCATTTCACCACCCTGTTTTGTTTCATAGCGTTTGAGCTCTGACTCTACAGGATTATTTTTAAATATCCTACGTAGTACAACAATGGTACCGATTCCTAGTAAAAGATAAAGTGCTGCAAACAAGATAAACATTAATCCAACATAATCACTTGATGTTGCAGCTTGTTCAACCGTCATTATCCCGCGAAGGATCCAAGGTTGGCGTCCAACTTCAGCCATCCACCAGCCGGCTTCAATTGCCAGAAAGGAAAGTGGCCCACCAAGAACGATTAACCAGCGGAACCAATTTGCTTTGACAAATGACCATGAAAGTTTTACTCCAAGCCAATAAACTAAAGCTAATCCAACCATAAATACTCCGATTGTAACCATTAAATCAAAGAAATAATGGGTAATGAGTGGAGGTGTTTCTTCTTCTGGGAATTGATCTAAACCAATTACTTCTGAAGTAGGATTTCCATGTGCCAAAATACTTAATGCAAATGGAATTTTAATCGCATATTTCACTTCTTGATTTTCGTCTAGTATTCCATACATCAAGAGTGGTGCGCCTTCCTCTGTTTCAAAATGCCATTCAGCAGCTGCTAATTTTTCTGGTTGATATTCTGCTAAATATTTTCCGGAGAAGTCACCAATTATTGCCGCAGCAATAGAGAAAACTAGTCCGATTTTCATCGTCATATGTAATGCTTTTTTATGATACGCATGATTTGAGCCTTTAATTAGTTGATAAGCCGCGATTGCCGCAAGCATGAAGGCTGCTGTCATATACGCTGTTGCTAAAACATGTGACACCTTAGTCGGCATGGCTGCTGTGAACATAGCAAGTAATGGGTTTGCATTCACAAGTTGTCCATCGATAAGGTCAAAGCCTTGTGGGGCATTCATAAACGCATTTACGATTGTAATAAATAGAGCAGAACATCCTGCCCCGATGGCAACTGGAATTAGCAGCAAGAAATGTTTTCGTTGATCAAAACGATCCCATGTATACGAATAAATTCCTAAAAAGATTGCTTCAAAGAAAAATGCAAAAACTTCCATAAATAGAGGCAATGCAATAATATTTCCAGCAAGCTCCATAAAGTTAGGCCATAGTAACGAAAGCTGTAAGCCAATGATGGTTCCAGTCACTACACCAACTGCTACAGTAACGAGGTATCCTCGTGCCCATCGTTTAGCCATCATAATGTAGTGGTAGTCATTCTTCTTAATACCAAGCCAATGCGCGATCATAATAAAGAGCGGAACACCTACACCAATCGTCGCATAGATAATATGAAATGAAAGTGTCAGTAAGGTTAATAATCTGCTTGCGAATACTGGATCATCAAATAACAAGTCTATCTACCTCCTTAAATTGCAATTTATAAATGTCAATGATAATAAATTTGTGAATTGATTAACAATCATCCTATTATTGTAACTTAAAAAACAATTATAAAACGGGATAACATATGACAATATTGCAAACGTATGATGAATGATTTGTGAACAAAGAAACAGCCTAATCTTTCTACTTTTTAGTATTTCCCTTATTTCATTCCTTTACTAACATATTGCGATGTGAAATTATTTCCTCTTCCACATCAGAAAATCAATTCAGTTGGAAGGAGAAGGTTTCTTCTTTTAGAAGTTCCCCTTTCACATATGTTCGTTCAGCAAATGTCACATGGTTTTGATGGTCTACAAGCAAAACAGTTGATGAGCGTGTCCCGTATTCAGGCATCTTTATAAACAAAGGGGAGAGCATTCTTTCTAACTCTATGCCCACTCCTGTTTGTGGTAACTCTTTATCATCTGCAATTTCTGCATTAGAAATAATCTTAAATAATGCATCAGTTTCTATTTTACTATTCCCTATTACATAATCATGTAACATCTTTTTTCCCCTTCTGACTTTTGGCCAAGGGGTGTCTAATGTATGATTGCTTAATGCATGGGTTCCTTCTCCGATTCGGTTTTCTTCATCTAAAATATTATTAAAATGAAACAGCTCATCAGCATTTCCAAAGATTATATTATATCCAGCATAGTTATTTCTAGTTATTTTTAATTCCTCAAGAAATTCAGCTGTTGGGGTATTTGAAGCCAAATATTGACGAACAATCTCTCCTCTTGATATCTTTGCTGCCTCATTTAACTTAGGATTACGGAAATTAGTTAAGGCTGCGAATCGTCCTTGTCTTGAGATTCCAAGCCAAGTACCCATCTCCACCAAATCACGACCTGCAAGTATGTTTGGTTCATCTTTCCAGAAATGTGCAGATGCGGTTGGACGTTGATAAAATTCATCGCGATTGGCCGCAATGATTAGTTTGTATGTTGGATGATCATTATAATGTAAATTGATTAAGCACATATTTATATCTCCTCTGATCTAGCTTTTCCCCTGATTATACTTGAATACTAAGGTCATTATTATCTAAAAGCTCAAATTTTTCTGAGATATTGTTTTTCAGTTGACAAAGAAAGATGATAAGAGAAAGGGGTCTGTTAATATATACCTTGACCCCCTATCAATATCTCTATAATATAGAGAAGATTAATACATATTAAGACAAATTAGTTTGAATTTTCGTAATAGTGAAGGAGCAGATGTAAATGACAAAAAAAGTATACTTAAACCACGATGGTGGAGTAGATGATTTAATTTCCTTATTTCTATTATTAAAAATGGAAGATATAGAATTGATTGGCGTAGGTGTAATCCCGGCAGATTGTTATTTAGAGCCTGCTGTATCAGCAAGTAGAAAGATTATCGATCGTTTTGGAAAAGGCAAGGAGATTGAAGTAGCGGCATCAACATCACGTGGGAAGAATCCATTTCCAAAAGATTGGCGTATGCATGCATTTTTAGTAGATGCATTACCTATTTTAAATGAGTTTAAGCCAGTAAAAACAAAAGAAGCAACATTACCAGCGCACAAACATTTAATCGAAGCACTTCGTAATAGTGAGGAAAAAGTTACATTAGTCTTTGTTGGACCGTTAACAGATCTTGCTCGTGCCCTAGAGGAAGCACCGGATATTGAAGAAAAGATTGAGAAACTTGCTTGGATGGGTGGAACTTTCCTTGAAAAAGGGAATGTGGAAGAACCGGAACATGATGGTACAGCTGAATGGAATGCATTCTGGGATCCTGAAGCAGTAAAAGTCGTCTGGGATAGCAATATTAAAATCGATCTTGTTGCACTTGAAAGTACAAACATGGTGCCATTGACATTAGATATTCGTGACAAATGGGCTGCTGAACGGACAGATTTAGGAATTGACTTTGTTGGCCAATGTTATGCGATGGTTCCACCACTTGTACATTTTCAAACGAATTCAACTTACTTCCTATGGGATGTCTTAACGACAGCAACAATTGGTGATGAAGGCCTTGTGAAGAAAAAAGAAGTGAAATCCTTTGTACATGCAGATGGACCTAGTCAAGGGAAGACAGAGCTATCAGAAGATGGGCGAGCAGTTCAATTAGTATACGAAGCAGATCGTGATCGTTTCTTTAATTATCTTACCGATTTGGCAAGAGAAAATTAAGGAGGATTAATTTTGCAGAGGATAATTATTGATACAGATACAGCTGGGGACGACACAATCGCGCTGTTAACTGCCCTCCACCATTTTAAAGTTGAAGGGGTAACGATTACAGGGGGAAATGTTGATTTTAATCAAGAAGTAGAAAATGCGCTCTATACAATCGAAGTGTTTAAACCAGATTATCATGTTCCTGTATACAAAGGATATGAGGGACCTATTCTGAATTGGAATGAGGGCGGGCATCTGACTGTTGAAGATGTGCATGGAAGTGACGGGATGGGCGACTCCTTCTTTCCGAAAGCAAAGCAGCGTCCAGAGGGAAAACATGCCATCGACTTTATTATTGAAACTGTGAAGGCAAACCCAGGTGAGATAGTATTGCTAGCGATTGCACCGTTAACAAATATCGCGATGGCGATTAAGAAGGATCCAACAATTGCGAAGGATATTCCCCATATTTATGTTATGGGCGGAACGAATAATTCATTGGGAAATATTACCGCAGCAGCAGAATATAATTTCTATGTAGATCCAGAAGCCGCGATGATTGTACTACACTCTGGAATCCCAATTACAATGATAGGCTGGGATATGTGTACCAATTATTCAGTCATGACTGATCAAGATCATTTGGATATCGAACAATTAACAACTTCAAGATCAAAGTTTTTCGCTGATATTAATCGCGTTGTTATGAAATTTAATAAAGAAGTCCATAAAATCAGTGGAACAACACATCCGGATACATTACTAGTTGCAATTGCTGCTAACGAGAAGTTAATGACCTCCGCCAATCATTATTACGTGGATATCGAAACAACAGGAGAACTGACAAGAGGCTACAGTATGGTAGATATTAACAATCGCAGCGGAAAGTCTCCTAATGTTCGAGTTTGTGAGTCTGTGGACCGTGAAGGCTTTAAAGAAGTTTTAATGCAAGTGCTAAAAGGATAATAACAATACTCCTTGTCTGAAAACTCATGCATAACAGAAAAATAAAGCTCAAACCTATTGACATTCTCCATACAACTAGCGATAATAGTATCAATTATAATTGAACGTTGATGAGGAATAGTATGTAGAAGTTGTTTTGCTTAGAGAGTGGAATTTATTAGCTGAAAGATTCTGCCATAAACAAACTACAGAACCTACCTTCAGAGTCCTGTGCCAATACATGGGCGCTCCCTAGCGTTATGGGGTAAAGTGGAATGTATCGTACATTCAATAATGGTGGTACCGCGGAAGCAAAGCTCTTTCGTCCTTTAATACAGGACGAATGGGCTTTTTTTGATATATAAACATATTAACTTATGTAATGTTTAGCTAAGAAAAGTGTGAAGCAGGAGGTAATTGATCATGGCAAAAGAACGAGTCGTTGTTAAAATCGGAAGTAGTTCACTGACAAATGATAGGGGTGAAATCGATCAAGCTAAATTGATGGATCATGTGCAAGCAATTGCTACACTAAGATTGGCGAAGCATGAGGTTATTTTAGTGTCATCTGGAGCGGTGGCTGCTGGATTTGCTCGCCTTGGCTATTCCTCTCGACCTGTTACCCTTAAAGGGAAGCAAGCGGCTGCAGCGGTAGGACAAAGTCTCCTGATCCAAACCTATATAGATAAATTCAGTCCCTTTAGCATTACGCCAGCACAGCTTTTACTAACCCGCTCAGACTTTTCAAATCAAGAACGATATCAAAATGCTTTTGCAACAATAAACGAGCTTTTAGAACGAGGAATATTACCGATTATTAATGAAAATGACACGGTTTCGGTCGAAGAGTTGACTTTCGGCGATAATGACATGCTTTCGGCCTTAGTTAGTGGCTTTGTTCATGCGGATAAGTTGATAATATTAACAGATATAAATGGAATTTACGATGGAAATCCAAAAACAAATCCCGCGGCTAAGAAAATCGATTATTTAAAAGATATAACGGATGAAATGATAGTTGCGACAGATGCAACGGGATCAAAGGTTGGAACAGGCGGTATGAAATCGAAGCTGCTAGCTGCGAAAACAGCTGTTTCCCTCGGTGTCCCAGTCTTCATCGGTTCTGGAACAGGATCTGATAAATTAATCGAAGTACTTGAAGGTAAAGGAAATGGGACATATATCGAGAAAGATAGCTTTGGAACGATTAACACAAAAAAACAGTGGATTGCACTGCATTCACAGTCTTTCGGCAAGATTTATATCGATGAGGGTGCAGAGGAAGCAATCTTATTCAATGGGAAAAGTCTCTTATCAGCCGGAGTAACAAAGATAAAAGGTACCTTTAATCAAGGGGATGTTGTAGAGGTATATGGCACCAAGGGATTTTTAGGTAAAGGGCAAGTAAAATGTTCTTCAAATGATTTGCAGCTGGACATTGACTCACGTGAAGAGGAACCATTGGAAATACCGCTTCCATCCACAGAAGTCATTCATCGGGATGCATGGGTAGAATCAAGGGAAATGAAGGAGGAATTGACATGAGTGAGGTAATTGAAAAAGGAAAAGCAGCGAAAAAGGCAAGTTATGAAATGACGGGCATATCAACTAAAGAGAAGAATACTGCTCTAGCATTGATCGCAGAACAAATCGTGGCCGATCAAGCAATCATTCTTGAAGAAAATAAAAAGGATATCGAGAATGGAAAGGAAAGAGGACTATCAACTGCGATACTAGATCGAATTTCACTAAGTGAAGAGCGAATTAAGGCAATGGCTGAAGGGGTTATTCAAGTTACAGAGCTAGTTGACCCAATTGGCGAAACACTTGAAACGATAGAAAAAAATAATGGTATCAAGATTCTAAAGCAAAGGGTACCGCTTGGTGTTGTTGGAATGATTTATGAAGCTAGACCAAATGTGACAATAGATGCAGCTGCACTTACATTGAAAACAGGGAACACCGTAATTCTAAGGGGAAGTTCATCTGCACGATTCTCGAATATCGCACTCATTTCTTCTATTCATCGTGCCCTTGAAAAGAGTAGTGTCCCTGTAAATGCTGTTCAACTGATAGAAGATACAAATCGTGAGACTGCAAAAGAGTTGTTTAGATTAAATGATTATTTGGATGTGCTGATTCCTAGGGGGGGTAAGAATTTAATCGATACCGTTGTCCGTGAAGCAACAGTTCCTGTAATTCAAACTGGAGCGGGCAATTGTCATATTTTTATAGACGAATCTGCTGAGAATGACATGGCACAAGAAATCATCTTAAATGCAAAATTACAGCGCCCATCTGTTTGCAATGCAATCGAAACAATATTAATCCATTCAAATTGGTTTGAACAACATGGCATAGAACTTCTAAAGGAACTTCAAGCGCATGATGTTGAAATTTATGGGGATGAGGCTATTCACAACGCATTTCCTAATTCAAAATTAGCAACTGAAGAGGATTGGTATACGGAATATCTTGGGCTGTCTGTTAGTATTAAAGTTGTGGATTCGGTTGAAACAGCAATTCAGCATATTAATAAATATGGTACAAAGCATTCCGAGGCAATCATTACGAATGATGAGCACCATGCGAGAATGTTTCTGCAAAATGTGGACGCAGCAGCTGTTTACCATAATGCATCAACTAGATTCACCGATGGGTTTGAGTTTGGTTACGGTGCAGAAATCGGCATAAGCACACAAAAACTCCATGCAAGGGGACCGATGGGTCTACATGCATTAACCTCGACAAAATATGTTATCAAGGGAACGGGGCAAATTAGAAAATAAATTAACATTAATGAGCAGAAGCGAAAGGAAATCCCTTTTGCCTCTGCTCATTTTAGTATGCGGAGAACTATAGGAATTTCTTTTAAATATTGGCCATTCTATATTGTTAGTTACATTTATACTAAGTGCGATGTTGATCGCAACACGCGGTCGGTAGTCGCTTTCCAATGACAACGCTTCAGCTCCTTCTGCCATTGCTTTTCCCACAGGACATGGAAGGCTTAGGCAGAATTACATCGCATGAATTGATAAAAAGCGTCTTTCTTTCCTTTTAATTAGATAATCATATTTTCCAATTCATAATGGTTGATAATCATTGAAATCGTATGTTATGTTTACTTTGTACCAAATGGTAGGTAAAGTTTTGTTTTTATTATGTAGGTTAAACTAATATAAACGTGGAAAGGGAGTAATTTATATGTCAAACAACTTTTATGAAAAAGGACATGCAAGTCATTTAAAAATGGTTAAAGAATTAGCACCAGAACAAATGAAAGCATTCTCTGAATTTGATAGTGCAGTATTTCAAGAAGGCGCTCTAACGAAGAAGGAAAAGGAAATTATCGCGGTATCAATTGCTCATGTTACAGAATGCCCATATTGCATTGATTCCCACACGAAGAAAGCAAAAGCGGCGGGCGCAAGCCTTGGAGAATTAGCGGAAGCAGTATTCGTTGTTGCAGCTATTGAAGCTGGTGGCGCAGTGACACATAGCACACATATCCATAATGCGAAGGAAGCAGATGCGTCTGATGTACTTTATGCAAGATCAAACCTTAAACAGCTTGGTAATTTAAGTAAATATGCTCCAGATGGCTTTAAAGGATACTCTGCCTTTAGTGCTGCAGCAACTAAAGAAGGTAAACTAACAACAAAATTCAAAGAAATCATTGCAGTAGCAGTCGCTGTTGCGACACAATGTCCATATTGCATCGATGTACATTCTAAAAATGCAGAAAAAAATGGTGCAACTAGCGAGCAATTAGCGGAAGCAGTATTAGTTAGCTCCGTATTAAAAGCTGGTGGAGCTTACGCACATATGGCTAACATGATTGAAAGCTATGGTGAATAAGATAAAGTGATTAGGTGAAAGTATATGTCAAAAAAGCAAGAAATTATTTCAATTGCAGGTAAGGTCATACACTCAAAAGGTTATCAAGCAACATCAATCAGCGATATTCTTCAAGCAGCAGGGATAGGAAAAGGACAATTTTATCACTATTTCTCATCAAAGCATGATTTGGGCTTAGCAGTAATGGAAAATCTTATCACGGATTGGGATAGCCAGTTGATTGAGGGAATTCTTAGATCAGCAGATGAATCTACTAAGAAACTAAATAATATGCTGGAATGGGCATTGACATCTCACGCTGAAATGAAAATCAAACATGGGTGTGCAATGGGAAACCTTGCTATTGAAATGAGTGAGCACGATGAAGCATTTCGAACAAAAATTGCAGGATTTTTTAACAGATGGACGGATTCTGTTGCAATAATTTTAGACGAAATGATTCGCGAAAATCTATTAGATTCAACAATAGATACGAAAAAAAGTGCACAGGCAATCGTATCGATGATTGAAGGAGCAATACTGTTGATGACCAATCAGCAAAATATCGAACTGATGGAAAATGTATTTGAGGTCATTCGTAAACAATATAATCTTCAGTATTAAAATGATAATTAAAAATCGACCTATTAACTTTAATGTTTGGTAGGTCGATTTGTTTCATTTAGGATCATTTTGCATGGATGGTTTCTGAAGTAAATTAATAACAAAGTTGATTTATATAGACGTCGCCAGGATGAGGTCAAAAGTTCTCCATCCCATCAAAAACACCTATTACTCAAAATACAACATTTAAAATGAGCTATTAGATTATGATGGGCTGGAATATGTAGTTTATAACCGAGAATTAAAGGTAATATATACATGATACATTACATAATGCTAAGTACATAGAAACTAAATGAAGGAGTTAATCTATGATTCGATTTGAAGATGTCGCAAAGCAATATCAGGATGATACATATGCAGTAAAGTTGCTTAATTTAGAAATCAAAAAGGGGGAATTTTTTGTTCTTATTGGTCCTAGTGGATCAGGAAAAACAACAACACTAAAAATGATTAATCGATTGATCCCGTTAACTGATGGGACTATTTACATTGAAGATAAACGAATTAGTGACTATGAGATAAATGAATTACGCTGGAACATTGGATACGTACTTCAGCAAATTGCACTTTTTCCACATATGACAATTGAGGAAAATATCGCAATCGTTCCAGAGTTAAAAAAATGGGACAGAGACAAAGTTAAAAATCGCGTAACAGAGCTATTAGAAATGGTTGGATTGGATCCTGAAATTTATAGGAAACGAAAACCAAAAGAATTATCAGGTGGTGAACAGCAAAGAATTGGTGTGGTTCGCGCGCTTGCAGCAGACCCTGAAATAATATTAATGGATGAGCCTTTTAGTGCACTTGACCCGATTACAAGAGAGAAATTACAGGACGATATCTTAGCACTTCAACGAACAATCAATAAAACAATTGTGTTTGTCACTCATGATATGAAGGAAGCATTAAAATTAGGTGATCGCATTTGTGTCATGAAAAATGGTAGGGTCGAGCAAATTGGTACGCCAGAACAATTACTGAATCAACCAGCAAATGATTTTATTTTAAACTTTGTTGGCGAAGGAAATAAGCTTCATCATGAAAACATAGAATTAAGCAATCTAGTTAGGCCATATGACGATGAAACAGAGATAGTTAATTTAACAGATTCCCTCCCAGTAACAGCAACAATACAAACGATTCTAGAGCGCCTAGCAACGGAGGAACAGCTTCCTGTCGAAAAAGATGGAGAAATTATCGGTGTGATAAATCGAGAGATTATTATTCAATATTTATCGGATCGGTTGAATGAAAGAGGTAAAGCACATGAATAATTTGCTAACTACTTTTCAAGAGAGACAGGGACAGCTAGTATCTACATTGCTCGAACATATTGAACTCTCATTCATTGCATTATTTCTAGCAGTTCTGATTGCGATTCCACTTGGTATTTATTTGACTAAGAAACCAAAACTAGCAGAATACATCATTGGAATTACAGCAGTATTACAAACAATCCCATCCTTGGCCCTGCTTGGACTATTAATTCCGTTAGTTGGAATTGGCAAGCTGCCAGCAGTGATTGCCCTAGTAATTTATGCATTATTACCTATCGTCAGGAATACATATACAGGGATTAAAGAAGTAGACCAATCCTTAGTTGAAGCAGCTACAGCGATGGGGATGAACAGGAGAAAAAGATTAATAAAAGTAGAACTTCCGCTTGCATTACCAGTGATGATGGCTGGAATACGAACATCGATGGTCTTAATCATAGGTACAGCAACACTAGCTGCATTGATTGGTGGTGGTGGACTAGGAGAGCTCATTCTTCTAGGAATTGATCGACTAGATACATCGCTAATTTTACTAGGAGCAATCCCAGCGGCATTACTAGCGATTATCTTTGATTTTATCTTACGCAGGATGGAGAATTTGTCTTTCAAAAATATGGTTATGTCTGCAGGTGTTATAACACTAGCAGCTATTATCATTATTCTCCTGCCATTTATCACCAATGAGAAAGAAGATACCATTGTTATTGCTGGAAAATTAGGAGCGGAGCCGGAAATATTAATTAATATGTATAAATTATTAATTGAAAATGAAACTGATTTGAATGTTGAGTTAGAACCAGGATTTGGTAAAACATCCTTTGTCTTTAATGCGCTAAACTCTGGTGATATTGATATCTATCCTGAATTTAGTGGAACAATTATTTCAGAATTTTTGAAAGAGACAGCTGTTAGTACAGACCGTGAGGAGGTATATGAGCAAGCTAAAGCAGGGATAAAAGAAGACTATGACCTAACCTTGTTAGAACCGATGGATTTTAATAATACGTATACATTGGCCGTGTCAGAGGAATTCGCTGAGCGTCATCAGGTCGAAACGATTTCTGATTTAAAACCACTTGAACAAGAAGTGAGGGCAGGCTTTACATTAGAATTCAATGACCGTGAAGATGGCTATATTGGGATACAAAATTTATATGACATTTCATTTCCAAATGTCATAACTATGGAACCGAAATTACGCTATACTGCAATAGAGTCTGGGGAAATTAATGTAATGGATGCCTATTCAACGGATAGTGAACTGCGGGAATTTAATTTAACCGTGCTAGAGGATGACCAGGAATTATTTCCGCCGTATCAAGGGGCACCATTATTAAGAACAGAAACCGTCCGTGAGCATCCTGAGATTGCAGATGCTTTAAACAAACTGTCTGGAAAAATAACAGATGACGAAATGCGTGAAATGAATTATCAGGTTAATGTTGAAGGAGAAAAAGCACAGGATGTTGCAGCAGAATATCTAAAAAACGAAGGATTATTGGATTGACTAGATTTTTAATACGATAGCATAAAGCTGGTTGGGCAAATAAGTTTTCTAAAATGAACTTATTTGTTCAACCATTCTTTATTAGAGTTTTTTTTAGTGTGCGCAATATATATTATTAGTGAGGATATAACCCTTAATATATTTGGCTGTTGACAGTTATAAAAACAATTAGATTGCTGCAATTAGTACATTTTTCAACTGAAGTAGGAAGAAGCACAATGATAAAGAATTTACGTATCTATTCAACATTTGATGTGAGACTAAATTATCAGAATCATCTATTATAAAGATATAAAGCTATGAATATTATTAAGGAGAGTTATTATGGAAAGTTCATGGGTATGGATCATTGTCTTATTAGTAGTGATTTTAGTAATCGCATTAATCGAGACCTTATTAATCTTAAAAAAGGAAGAAAATAAATTAAAGCAATATGAAGCTGAAGGGGATACTGTAGAAAATGAACTTAAAAGGTCACATGAGTATGAGACCAAGTCATTGAAAAGAAATATCCCAAGCTTAGTATGGATTTACACTATCACCATAATTGTATCTATTATTGTTCTAGCTGTGTATATATATAATGTAGACTGATGATAATTAGGCATCAGTTTTTATGAGGGGAAAAGAACTTCAAGTTGGAATGCTACATAGTCTAATATATAATATGCTAAAACAAATACTTTGGGGGACTATATAAATGTGCAACAGCGCATTGGAGGACGTCACCTCCTATAGGTTCGGCTATACTTTAGCTTTCGGAAATTGCCCAGGAGCTTTTTGCATAAGAAAGGAAGTTTTTACATGGAGGGTAGGATATATAAGTTAATTCCTTATTTAAAAACTATTTTTAACCATTTACATGAAAATCCAGAAATTAGTTGGGAAGAAGTTCAAACAACCTCCTATATTAAATCATTATTTAGCAATAAAGATTGCAAAATAAAAACGTTCGACAATTCAACAGGATTAGTAATCGATATCGGTGCAGGTAAGCCCGTTATTGCTGTACGAGCAGATATTGATGCGTTATGGCAGGAGGTTGATAACTCGTTTCGAGCGAATCATTCTTGTGGACATGATGCACATATGACCATTGTGATTGGTACATTATTCACGATGTTAGAAAGCAAGCAGCCAAATAAAGGAACGTTTCGCTTCATCTTTCAACCTGCAGAAGAAAAAGGGACTGGCGCTTTGGCTTTCGTTGAAAAAGGGATTGTTGATGATGTAGATTATCTTTACGGAATGCATCTAAGACCAATCGAAGAATTAGAAAATGGTCAATTTGCGCCGGCGATTCAGCACGGTGCAGCTAAATTTATCGAAGGAACGATCATCGGTGAAGATGCACACGGTGCTAGACCACACTTAAATGTAAATGCTATCCAAGTTGGGGCGGAATTTATCCAATCATTGAACAATATTCAAATAAATCCAATGTTCCCCCATTCTGTGAAGATGACGACATTCCATGCAGGGGACAAGAGTCCGAATATTATTCCAGGAAATGCAACATTTTCAATTGATGTTCGTGCACAAACGAATGAAGCAATGCAGTATTTAACGGAGAAGGTTGAACAGATTGCAATGATGCTTGCAACCTTTCATCAAATTAAAATAGAATTAAAGACATCAGCTAATGTTGCTGCAGCTGTACTTGATGAAGATGCTATTAGATTCATGAGTGATGCAATCAAAATGAGCGCTGGTGAGGCAAAACTAGCACCAGTTATTAGGACAAATGGTGGGGATGATTTCCATTTTTATACGATAAAACGCCCGAAGTTGAAAGCTACAATGCTAGCAATTGGCTGTGACCTAACACCAGGTTTGCATCATCCGAAAATGACATTTAATCATGATGTTATTCCGAAAGCAATCGAAATTATTTCAAACGTAATGATAAATACAGCTAATTCATACGAATAGAAGGAGTAAGGGGAGTATGAATAATATTGAAATTCGTCCACTCACCACAATGGATGAACTAATAGAAATGCAAAAAGTAGAAGAGTCTGTTTGGCATGCAGACTCTATTCCTGTGCATCAAACATTTACTGCTCTGAATAATGGCGGAATTATTATTGGAGCTTTCGACCATGGAAAAATGGTAGGTTTTCTATATAGTTTCGCAGGATTTGATGGGAAAAGAGCTTATTTATGCTCACATGAATTAGGGATTTTACCAGCCTATCAAAAGAGTGGTCTTGGAGAGAGGATGAAGTGGATGCAGGCTGATTTAGCATTTGAAGCTGGATACGAAATGCTAACTTGGACATTCGATCCCTTAGAAAGTGTGAATGCATACTTGAATCTACATAAGTTAGGTGCAGAAGGTGTATTTTATAAAGCGAATTATTATGGAGTGATGGAAGATGAGCTGAATCAAGGATTGCCATCAGACCGTATCCATATTAAGTGGGAAATTAATCATCCCACAACTACAAAGGACTTTTCTATCCAGCAATCGCAAGTGTTACTAGTAAAAGGTCCAGATGGTTCTCCACAAATTACGGATGCTTTTGACACACTAGGGGGTCTAAGTGAGACAGTGTGGTTTATGGCATTTCCAGAAGATTTTCAGACGTTAAAAAGCGAAAATATCGAGCTGGCGAAATCTTGGCGGTTAGCGACAAGAACAATTTTCGAAGCAATGTTTGCGAATGGTTATAAAGCAGTGGATATTATACGAGATCAAGCAAAGAAGCAGAGTTTTTACGTACTGAAAAAATAGGAGGTCTTTTGATTGGCAATTTCAATCAAGCAATTAAAGCTTAGAAAATTAAAAATGAAATTAAAGCATCCTTTTACAACGAGCTTCGGCACGATTCAAGAGAAGGAATTCTTCATTACGGAAGCAATTGATATAGATGGGAAACATGGCTTCGGTGAATCTGTTGCCTTTTCTTCCCCATGGTATACAGAAGAAACGGTAGAAACCAATCAGCATGTGATGGAAGATTTTTTAATCCCAATATTACAGGAGAACAAAATTGTTCATCCTGATGAAGTATCCGAGCTTTTCAAATCGATAAAGGGAAATAATATGGCAAAGGCCGCACTTGAGGGAGCGATTTGGGATCTTTATGCAAAACAGAAAGATCTCCTTTTAGCAGAAGCTCTAGGCGGAAAAAAGAAGGAAATCGATGTCGGAATTAGTATCGGTATTCAGCCAACAGTAAAAGAGTTAATCGAAATTATTTCTCAAAATATAGAAGCAGGCTATAAACGAATTAAACTAAAAATTAAACCAGGCTGGGATTTAGAGGTATTACAAGAGGTAAGAACGCATTTTCCAGATACGTTAATCATGGCCGATGCAAATTCTGCTTATACACGGGAAGATATAAGCCATCTGCAAAAACTCGATGAATTAAATTTAATGATGATTGAGCAGCCGTTAGCGCATGATGATATTGTGGACCATGCAAAGCTGCAATCTGCTATACATACGCCGATTTGTTTAGATGAAAGCATACATTCTCTTGAAGATACAAGAAAAGCCTATGAACTAGGAAGCTGTAAAATTATTAATATAAAAATTGGTAGAGTCGGTGGACTAACAGAGGCAAAGAAAATTCATGATTTCTGCCTAAAACATGATATCCCTGTTTGGTGCGGTGGAATGCTAGAATCAGGGGTTGGACGTGCACATAACATTGCACTTACAACATTGCCACAATTTATTTTACCGGGTGATACGGCAGGTTCATCGAATTATTGGGAGAAGGATATTATTAAGCCTGAGGTTGTGGCTGAAAATGGTGTAATCCAAGTTCCTGACAGTCCAGGAATTGGCTATGAGCTAGATGAGGATGCACTGGATGAGTTTACAGAGTGGGTGAAGGTATTTCAATTTTAAAAGAAAAGAAGGGGGATGCATTTTTATCCCCCTTCTTTTCTTTTGATTATTGCTTAGGAAACTATACGATTTGGATGCTGTGGATAACTTAATTACCGAGAATAGCCACGTCCAGCTCCAGCGCCCGTGCTCCTAGCGAGACTTCCTTCACCTTCGTACGATAAGTCAACATCGATTCGCTTTCGCTCATCGTGTTTCCTTTATCTCCTACGGCTCAGTCCAGTCCGTACGTCGCTAAACGGGCGCTTGCGCTTTTGTTATTTAGTTCTCACCAAATACATCTTGCCATGTATCCTTTTTAGCAAGCATTTCACTAGCGAGTTCTTTTGCGCCTTCTAGACTGTGACTTGCCGCCCAGCCACATTGAACCTCATTACAAGCAGGTACTTCAGTTGCAGCTAATACATCCTGTAATGTCTTCTCAACTGTCTCTAAAATTTCGTTATAATTATCATGGTTAATAACAGTTAAATAGAATCCAGTTTGGCAACCCATTGGGCTTAAATCTACAACACTATTATGATGATTACGGATTAATTCTGCCATTAAGTGCTCAAGTGAATGAAGTGCAGGCATTTCCATATGTGCTTTATTCGGTTGCTTAAATCTTAGGTCATATTTGTGAATGACGTCACCATTTGCACCTTCTGTAACACCTGCTAAGCGAATATATGGTGCTTTAACTTTTGTATGATCAAGGTTGAAACTTTCAACATTCATTTTTTTTACCATTAATATTCCACCCCTAAAATATTATTTTCTATTCAGTATAATAGTAACATATTTCGATGTTGCTGTAATAGTATGCTGATTAATGTGTTAAGTCGCTTTCATTAATAAAAATTAGCTATGTTGGTATAAAGTGCGACGTAACTTGGGATGGCGATTGTTCTCAGGCCAGTCGCTCCGAAAATACACAACGCTTTCCGCGGGGGGCTGGTGAGCCTTCCTCCCGCAGGAGTCTCCGTGTATTTTCTCCGCTGGATTGTGCGGTTGTTATGTTTTTTATCTTTCTCTTAAATAAGAAGAGATGGCATTGCCTTAAGTGCACGACTGTCCGCAGCGGAAATCAACAGTGCACATACTTCGCAGTTTATATAATTGCTGAAATGAGGAAAAAGAATGAAAAACAGATTGAAGCTATGTTAAAACTAGCTTCAATCTGTTTTCTTGATGGATGGATAATTACCAAACTTCCTTTGCAAGGTCTACAATAAATTTCAATTTATCCCATTGCTGTTCTTCAGTCAGCTTATTACCGTGATGTGTTGATGCAAATCCACATTGTGGGCTTAAGCATAATTGGTCAAGTGGTACATATTTTGCTGCTTCTTCAATTCGCGCTTTAATTGCTTCCTTATCTTCTGGTTCACCACTTTTTGAAGTAACGACACCTAAAACCACTTGAGGTCCACCATTTGGTACATGCTCCAATGGTTTGAAATCACCAGAACGTTGGTCATCATACTCCAAGAAGAATCCATCGACTTTTTCCTTTGCAAGTAATGTTGGCGCAATTAATGCATAACTACCTTTAAAAGCCCAGGTAGATTGATAATTACCGCGACATAAATGAGTCGTCACAACTAAATCTTCCGGCTTATCTTCCAGTACCCCGTTTATAACACGTAGTGCTAAATCAATTAGATACTCCCGTGATAAGTTGCTATCATTAAACGTGGAGTCCGGTGAGCTTAGTCTTGCGATATATACATCATCTAATTGTAAATAACGGCAGCCAGCATCATAGAAAGCTTTGATTGCGCCCCGGTATGCTTGAATGATATCTTTTGCATATTCTTCAATGTCAGGATAAATAGCTTCATTTCGAATGCTGGCATTGAATAATTGATTTGGACTTGGAATTGTTTGTTTTGCAACAGCTCTGTCTCCAACGATCTCTTTGAATTCGATGAAATCTTTAACAAAAGGATGGTCGGGATTAAAAGATACCTTTCCTATATTTCGTACATTGTATCTTTCAGTTTCTGTTCCTTTAAATGTATATCCTTTTTCAGGGATAAATCCTTCGATCCCATTAAGATGCTCTAAGAAATCCAAATGCCACCATGTACGTCTGAATTCACCGTCAGTTACAAGTTCTAAACCAACTTCAATTTGCTTATCAACAATTCGTTTAATTTCTTCTGTTTCTATTTCTCTTAATGCTTCTGCTGAAATTTTCCCCTCTTTAAACTCTGCTCTAGCTTTATGTAAATTCTCCGGTCTTAAAAGGCTTCCAACGTGGTCTGCTCTGAATGGTGCTTTAACTAATGTTTTTGTCATGTTAATTCCTTCTTTCGGTTTATTTTATAGTAGTAATACAGATGATCTTACAGAAAGACTATTGTTCAAGCCTTGGGACATGTTATTTGAGTCGATTATCACCAAACTTCCTTTGCAAGGTCTACAATATATTTCAGTTTTTCCCATTGCTGTTCTTCTGTTAGTTTATTACCATGGTGGGTCGACGCAAATCCGCATTGCGGGCTTAAGCATAATTGCTCATGTGGTACATGTTGTGCTGCATCTTTAATTCGTGCTTTAATTGCTTCTTTATCTTCTAATTCACCATTTTTTGAAGTAACGACACCTAGAACAACACGGGCACCATCATTTGGTACATGCTCTAAAGGTTTGAAATCGCCTGAACGCTCATCATCATACTCCAGGAAGAATCCATCGACTTTTTCCTTCGCAAGTAATGTTGGTGCAATTATTTCATAGCTACCTTCAAAAGCCCAGGTAGATTGATAATTTCCACGGCATAGATGGGTAGTTACAACTAAATCTTCCGGCTTATCTTCCAGCACACCGTTAATAACACGCAGTGCTAAATCAATTAAGTATTCTCGTGATAAGTTGCTATCATTAAAAGGAATATCAGGTGAGCTTAGTCCTGCAATATATACATCATCTAGTTGTAAGTAACGGCAACCTGCATTGTAGAAAGCTTTAATTGCATCACGATATGTTTGAATAATGTCTTTTGCATATTCTTCGATGTCTGGATAAATAGATTCATTTCGAATTCCCGCATTAAATAATTGATTTGGACTCGGAATTGTTTGTTTTGCTACAGCTCTCTCCCCAACGATTTCTTTAAACTCGATAAAATCCTTAACATGAGGATGGTCAAGATTAAATGAGATTTTCCCTATATTGCGAACGTCATATTTCTCTGTTTCCACATCGACGAACTTAAAGCCATGTTCAGGCACATATCCCTCAACCCCGTGTAGATGTTCCAAGAAATCAGTATGCCAAAATCTTCGTCTAAATTCGCCATCCGTTACTAACTCCAAGCCAATTTCAATTTGCTTATCAACAATCCGCTTAATTTCCTTTGTTTCAATCTCGCGTAATGTTTCTGCTGAAATTGTTCCTTCATTAAATTCGGCTCTCGCTTTATGGATACTCTCTGGTCGCAGTAAGCTCCCAACGTGATCTGCCCTGAATGGTGCTTTTACTATTGTCTTTGTCATTTCTATTCCTACTTTCTATTTTAATTTATGATGTTTTATAATGTTTACTTTTATAATTTTTTGGACATGATTAGCCACGCCCAGCTCCAGCGCCCGTGCTCCTAGCGAGACTTCCCTCACCTCCGTACGATAAGTTAACATCGGCTCTTACGATTAAGGAAGGCCGACTAAACCAGGCATCACCAACGTCGGCATACCCTAAAGTGAAGGGGCATGTTTCCTTTATCTCCTGCGAAGGTATGTTCGACAACTCGAACCACCCCAAACTGCGGGGTGCAGTCCGTACGTTGCTAAACGGACGCTTGCGCTTTTGTTATGGTAATATTGCAAATGATCTTACTGGAAATCCTGATGCTTTCTCTGGTTTCGGCACGATATTGAAAATAACTGAGCCTTTCGTTGGTACCTGGTCCAGGTTTGCTAATAATTCGATTTGATACGTATCTTGCTCAAGCACATAATATTCTCCTAAAAGTGCGCCATTCTTTTGATATTCAATTGCGGAATCCGTATCAAAGGTTTCGTGACCAATTGCACTTATTTTTCTTTCCTCGAATAAAAATTTCAAAGCATCTAATCCCCAACCAGGAAAGTGGTTGTTTCCATTTGCATCCTTATTATCAAATGCTTCTTTATCCGGCCAGCGCTTACTCCAATCAGTACGTAATGCAACAAATGTTTCAGACTCGATTTTGCCATGTTCCTTTTCGAATTGTATAATGTCGTCTACAGAAATCGTATAATCATTATTTTCTTCAGCTGCAGTTGATTTATCTATCACAACGAGAGGCAATACTAATTCCTTTAATCCTAGTTCTTCTAAATATCTTGTGTTACGAACAAAGTGGATCGGTGCATCCAAATGGGTTCCATATTGCCCGGGAAAGTTAAATCGCTGAGCGAAAAATCCATCATCAAGATTAAAAAGTGTTTGGAATTCTGCATCCTCAAAAGCTGAGAAATGTGGAGAATCAGGTCCAAATGTATGGGTTAAATCCACCCATTTCTTTTCTTTTAGAAGTTCAATTGCGTTTTGTAATTCAGTTGCTGACTTTGTCTTTGTCAATTCCGCACCCCCTAAATATATTTAGCAAATAAGAAAGATAAAATAAAAAAACCTCTTCTATAAAGAATAAGAAGAGGTTTAAACGCCGTGAATAGTTTCTCTTCTTATCTTCAAGCATTCTGCTTCTGGAATTGGCACAGTACTGAATATAGTCTGTTGCCGAGGTATCGATGGGCCAGTCCCTCCACCTCTCTGGATAAGAAAAATACATATTAAATTGTTATTACATAGATTACAATGGTTCCTAAACTATGTCAAGTGAAAATAATCATTTTTCTAAAAATTGAAGGATATTTGATAATTGCAATTCCAATTTCAATAAGCTGATGAGTTTTACTACGGAATGAAGTTCTACAATAGGTCAATAATAATTAGTAACACAGTTCCGCTGAGCAGAGAAATTTACATATTTTTGTCCATTAGGTATACTGAAATTTCTTAAAGAAACTTTTTTGGAGGTAAAAGAAATGAAGAATAAATTAATGTTAGGTCTATTGATATTGTTTCTAGCAATAATATTAGCTGCTTGTGGTTCTGCTGAAAATAAAGAAGGTAGCAATACAGAAAATGCAACAGATGGTTCAGCAAATTTATATGAACAAGTTATGGATAAAGGAGTGCTCACTGTTGGGACTGAGGGTACCTATGCACCTTTTAGCTTCCATAATGAGAAGGACGAATTGACGGGCTATGATGTGGAAGTAATTGAAGAAGTGGCAAAACGTATGGGAGTCACAGTAGAGTATCAGGAAACACAATGGGATTCTATGTTTGCTGGGCTAAACTCAGAACGTTTTGACTTAATCGCGAATCAAGTTGGTATTGAAGAAGACCGTTTAGCAAATTATGATTTTTCGATTCCATATACACACTCGTCTGCAGTTGTTGTAGTACCAAAGGATAATACGGAAATAAATTCTTTTGAAGATTTAGAAGGGAAGGACTCAGCTCAATCGTTGACAAGCAATTATGGTGCGATTGCAGAAGAACATGGTGCAGAACTTGTAGGTGTGGAAGGGTTGGCACAGGCAATAGAATTGATCAAACAAGGACGTGCTGATGTAACAGTAAATGACAAGCTTGCTCTCTTGGATTACGTGAAACAAACTGGTGATGAGGAAATCAAAATAGTCGCAGAAGCTGAGGACACTTCAGATATGGCCTTTGTCTTTAATAAAGGAAATGAAGAGCTAGTGGATGCCATTAATGAGCAATTAGAAGCGATGAAGGAAGACGGCACATTAGCACAAATCTCCGAAGAATGGTTTGGTGAAGATGTATCTACAAAGTAATATGATATATACAATCACTGCAAATACAGAGGGCTGGGAGTTATTTGTTAACTCCCTTTTACCGATGATAATGGGTGCAATCCAATACACTATTCCGCTTACATTAATCTCTTTTGTTCTCGGATTATTATTAGCATTATTAACAGCAATGATGCGCATTTCGAAATCAAAACTATTGCATGCACCAGCGGTTGTCTATGTATCTGCAATTCGTGGCACACCACTTTTAGTGCAATTATTTATAATTTTTTACGGGTTACCAACAATCGGTTTAACAATTGATCCATTTCCAAGTGCTATTATTGCCTTTACACTAAATGTCGGTGCATACGCATCGGAAATTATCCGCGCTTCTATTCTATCGGTACCAAAAGGGCAATGGGAAGCAGCAATAACGATTGGCATGTCTAGGACGACTGCACTAAGGCGGATTATTTTGCCACAAGCAACGAGGGTTTCGGTGCCGCCATTATCGAATTCATTCATAAGTTTGGTAAAGGACACCTCACTCGCATCGTTAATTCTAGTTGCGGAGCTATTTAGGAAAGCACAGGAAATTGCTGCCAGAACGTATGACTTTTTGTTATTATATGTAGAAGCGGCACTTATTTATTGGGTAATTTGTTTTATTCTATCCCTAGTACAAACCGTAATTGAAAAGCGACTTGATCGTTACGTTGATAAATAAGGAGGGAAATAGTGGTGTTTCTATCAATTCAAGGTTTAGCTAAATCATTTGGAGCTAATCAAGTATTAAAGGATATTGATGTTAATATTGAAAAAGGTAAGGTTTTATCGATAATCGGTCCGTCTGGATCAGGAAAAACAACATTGCTTCGTTGTTTGAACTCGCTGGAAGAGCCAGATAAAGGAATCTTTACATTTAATGACGGACTGTCGCTTGATTTTGAAAAGAAAATTAGCAAACAAGAGATATTAAAGCTTAGACAAAAATCTGGAATGGTCTTTCAGTCATATAATCTTTTTCCACATAAGACGGCGTTTGAAAATGTGACAGAGGGACCACTTATCGTTCAGAAGCGTAAAAAAGCAGAAGTGAAGGAATTAGCGGAGGGCCTATTAGAAAAAGTTGGACTAAAGGATAAGATGGATTTATATCCTCATCAATTATCTGGTGGACAACAGCAACGTGTTGGAATTGCAAGGGCATTAGCAATGGAGCCTGAATTGATGTTGTTTGATGAACCTACTTCTGCGTTAGACCCAGAACTAATTGGCGAAGTATTGACGGTAATTAAGGATCTTGCAAGAGATAACTGGACAATGGTTATCGTTACCCATGAACTGCAATTTGCTGCAGAAGTTTCGGACGAAGTACTATTTATGGATGGCGGTTATATCGTAGAACAAGGGACTCCAGAACAAGTTCTTAAATCACCTAAAGAGGAACGTACAAAGCAATTTTTACAACGGATATTGAATCCTGCATAAGTTATTATTCATCCAGTTCTCAATGATAAGTGAGAACTGGTTTTTTTATTGTATAGGAAACTTCAAGGATTCAAATTTATGGTAATGCAGTATAAGTGCAGCTAAGATAATTCGCCGAACTTAAAGCCAATGCAATGTTTTCTAATGGGATAATGGGCGAATAGTTTTCCTGACAATACAATTTAAACAGAATTTAAATATGACCTCACTTTCATTTAACTTTCGGCAGATAGAATGAAAATGAGGTTATTTGAAATCTATAATAAAAAATTGGAGGTAATATTTATGCAGAAGGAAAATATCAATAAAGTATCAGCAACTAGAAGAATGAATTTCTTTGAACGCTATACAAAATCATCTGTATGGCCCGCATATATTGGCTGTTTATTTGCTTTTATGTATGCCGTTTTCGTCCGGTTTTATCATGCTGCTGGTGGAACAATTGGTATGCCAATTAAAATGGAAGATCCTGCAAATCTTTATATGGCAAGTTATATCGCAGGTCTCGCAATAATGTTTTGCGGATTCGTGTTGATTGCCCTTATAAAACCTTGGAGCAGAATTATTCCAGTAAAGATTCCATTTATTGGTGGAAGAAAGATTCATCCAATTATATTATTGACTCCTACACTCATAGCAACTGCTTTTTTGCTTACACATGGAGTGAGTGGGATGATTACAAAAGCGCTCCTATTATCCGATGTTATTACTATGGATTTCCCTGTGTTCGCAGAAGTAAATGTTGATAAACTTGCATTATGGGACTTATTATTTTACGAACCGTGGTTTATTTTTATGGGTATGATGTCAGGTTTAACTGCCGCTCATTATGCACAGGCCTCTGGAATTCGACAATCTATATTTAGGTGGGGTACAGTTCTATTTTTGATTATTGTTTTCCTCTTATCTACGCTCGTTACATCGTCTATTATTTTTGGTTTTTCTGATTTAATCAGCTTTAAAATTTAAGATTCGAGTGAAAAAGGAAATTGCGGGTTTTTGTAATATCTCTTATAATATAATTGATTGAAAATTCATTTTTTAACACCTCTTTTGGCAGTCAGGAAAGTATAAAATCTGTCTTAACAAGTAAGTGCAACTAAGAACATCACCCAAAAACTTGGTGACGATCAGTTTTCCAAGTTTTATCGCGCATGTAACGGGCAGTAAGACTTTTAAATCATAGAAATCGAGGAATCAAGGATTGTAACCTGATTCTTTTAAATAACAATAATCAGCAGGGGGAGGAATATTTCCTCCCCTTAAAGTTTTACTTTACCTTGCATAATAAGTTTGGTAACTCAATTCCGTGTTTATATGTTTTTCGGGACAGTGAAGAGAAGTATAAATAAGGGGGGCCAATTTATGAAGTTAACGATTCTGCATATAGAGGATGACCAGGAAATCGGCACATGGGTAAGTGGATTTCTAACGGATTATGGATATGAAGTTATTTGGCTTACTTCTGGAAATGATGTTATGAAATATATGGAAAAAACCGACCTCGTTATTTTAGACATTATGCTGCCAGGTTTAGATGGATATACCGTCGCTCAGCGTCTGAAGCAGAAATATCCTAATACACCGATCTTGATGCTAACAGCCCGAACTTCAATGGAAGATAAGCTGCAGGGTCTTAAGCTAGCGGATGATTATATGACAAAGCCGTATCATCCTGACGAGTTAGTTGCTCGGATTCAAGTACTAGTAAGACGGTTGGGTGTTATTACCCCAGAAACTATCGAGGTAAAGCATTTACGAATCAACCAGAAGGCAAATCGCATCGTCAATACAATTTCCAAGGAAGACATCATGTTAACAGGGAAACAATTTCATATCTTTATGTATTTATTAGACCATTTGAATCAAATATTAACTAAAAGGCAAATATACGAAGCAGTGTGGAAAGACACATACATAGAAGGGGATAAAACATTAATGGTTCACATTCGCCATTTACGTGAAAAGATTGAGATTGATACAAGCCGACCGCAAATCATTGAAACAATTCGTGGTATTGGTTATAGGATGAAATCATGAATATCCTACAATCGCTAATGGCAAGATATTTATTGCTTATTCTATTTGCTCTCGTACTTATTCCTCTCATTCCAGCAGTATACTATTCTTCTAATTTTCTATTTCATAATAAATTATATGATACGCAGGAATTGGAAGAACTATGGAAACGGTCAGCTGCTGAATTAGATGGTCAAGAAGTAGAGGTAATTGACCATCGTCTTCAGTCTATTAAAAATAAGTATCCCGGTGCTGAGGTTTTTTGGATAACTGGACAAGGAGAGTCGAGATTTATTGGAGATAGGCTTAGCAATATTCCGGAAAACTGGACGTTTGCCGATTCACTTGATTTTATGGAAGAAAGAAAATTCTATGTGGATACGTTTTTGCAAGATAGAGAACCCCAAGATATATATACTACTATAGCATTAATAGGAAATGATCCGAATCAGGGGATAATGGTCCTCCAGATGGCGTTATCTAAAACAAATATTGGCAGTTTAGATATTGACTATTTATTTATAGCATTTTTCCTATTCGTAAGCGGAGCTTTTCTCGTAATTTCTTGGTTCTTTTTCATTAACATACGTAAACGACTTATCAAGCTTGAGTTAGCGATGTCTCGCCCAGGCGATGAGGGAATTCCAGATGAGGTAGTGATTAAGAAACTGGACGAGATTGGCAGGCTGGAGGGTGCTTTTAACGAGATGGTCAGCCAATTGAAGAGGAGCAGGAAGAGCGAGCAAAAGGAAGAACATCTTAGAAAGCAGCTGATCGCAAATATATCTCATGATTTACGGACACCTTTAACCGTCATGAGACAGCACGTGTATTCCGCAAAACATGCCCCTTCATCCCCTAAAGGAAAAGAATCAATGCAAATTGTAGAGAACAAATTAGGGGATATGGATAAAATGATCAACAATCTTCTTTCCTATACATTACTTTCGGCTGGTAAACATCCAATCGATAAGAAAGAAACCGATGTATTAGATGAGGTCCGAAAAGCTATTGCGGAATGGTATCCGATATTAGAAGAGCATCGGTTTACAATCGATATTGATTTACCTGAAAAACCGCTAATATGGAAGGTAGACTCTATTTGGTTTAAAAGTATTTTGGATAACGTCATTCAAAATGTCATCAGGCATGCACGTTCAGGACGGTATATTGGAATAAAAACAATGGAACGCCAAGGATCCACCCTCATTGTTATTAAGGACAGGGGAGAAGGGTTTGAATATGAATCAGAGAATAAGGGGGCTGGAATTGGACTCTCCATCGTTTCGCTCATGATGAAGGAAATGAGATTAGAATTGGACATTTCCACATCTTCAACGGGAACCTGCATTTATGTTGGCGGTAAACAAACTTAAACAGATCTTTAACTTGAGGTCACCTTAATGAACATCTTTGGAGTATATCCTTTTTATTAATAACATATAGAAAGGATTGTGTTCAAATGAAGATAGGTAATCAAAAATTAGAAAACAAACGGGGGAAACAAATGATAAAGTGGTATTCCTGGATTGGGTATGCAGCTTTATTTTGGTCCGTAATCTATGGAATCATGAATTTTTACTGGTTAATAGCCGGGGAGGGATATCCTTTTATACAGGATGAGAGAATAGGGGTCTTTTCAGCTTTAGTCACCTATTTGCCGGTTCAAGCAGGCAGTGCTATTTTTTGTGTACTTTGTATGCTGGGAATATTTTTTAGTTTAGCAATGCTCAATCAGTGGGGGAGAATCGTGTCTCCTCGGTTCATCTTGTTTTTTTCTTGGGGGTTTGCTGTATTCTTGCTTCTGTTTATCCCTGATTATAGATTAATTGCTTCCATGGCTTATGCTTTCTTGTTTAAGTTTCCCTATAGCTGGCAGATTTTGAATCAAGTAATTTGTGTGATTGGCGGTTTATTATGGTTTTTTTCCGTCATTGCCTACCAGCGTAAAGTGCGGAATGCTTGCAGGGATTGTGGAAGAAAGGAAAATGGCAAACCATTTGTTTTAATAAGATGGGCGAAGTGGCTAACCTATGCCGCGGCTATTGCGCCACTGCCATATGCGATAACAAGATTTTCCTGGGCATTAGGGATACCTCTGGGTGTGGAGCGACAAATGCTGGAGGATTTTGCAAAAGTGAATCCAATGGCAACTGTAACGGAATGGGTCTTTGGAGGATTATGTGTTGGTGGTGGACTTTTAACACTTGGATTAATTCAGAAATGGGGAGAAGTCGTTCCAAATTGGTTTCCTCTCATAGGAGGCAAAAGAGTACCAATTCTAATTGCAGTTATTCCTGCATCCATAGTAGCAATTGCATTGACATCTGCTGGTTTTATATTTGCATTTGGCTTTTTGGCGGTAGCACTCCAGTTTGTTCCGGCTGAAGGAATGGTTTTAAGTGAAATTGCCGGAACAATTGGCCCAATGCTTTTATGGATGCCCTGGGGAGTTGCTTTAGGACTTAGTACGATTTCCTATTATTACCGACGGCGCGGGCAATGTGATTACTGTGGTAGAAATGAATAGTGACGACAAGAGGATGTAATCGATTGGAGTTTCTACCTCTTATTTAAATGGCTAGATTTTCAGATAATGTAAAATACCAATGCAGATAGAAGGTTTTAAGCTTTCTATCTGCATAAGTCAGCTAAGGCCTTCTCCAAAAAAATGTTGTTCTGTTTTATTACGTAACTTTTTTCAAACTAATATTTAATAGTTATAAAATCTTGCATTCTCCAAAACTAAAGTTAAAATATTTGGTAGAATTGAGTAGATAATAAAGGTTCTTAAATGCGTGGTAAAATAGAAAAGAGGAAATATGATGCTGATTAATGTTACAGAAAATATTGATAAACTAGTAATCCAATTTCCAGGTGGTATGGGAGAATTAAATAGTTATTTGTTTAAGGGTAAGAATGGCTATACGATAGTAGATACAGGCGTCTATTCAGATCAAGCAATCGAAATATGGAAACAGGTTCTCACAAATGGAATAAAAGTTGAAAAAGTAGTTTTGACACATACACATCAAGATCATATTGGGATCGCCAAGTGGTTTCAAGAACAAATGCATGTTCCAGTGATTGTCTCTAAATTGGGCTACGAGGAGATGAAGCTTAATCGTAGGCCGAAATTTGTAGAAGATTTTAAAGCTTTACTACTCGCACATGGAGCACCTGGTATTCCAGAAAATATGCGAAATCAGTCCTTTATTTATGATTTTGAACCGGATGGTTTTTTTGATAAACATGAGCGGATTATGCTTGGAAATGAAATGTATGAAGCCATTTGGACACCAGGACATGCTCCAGATCATTACTGCTTTTATAATCAGGAAAAAAGGATAATGGTTATTGGTGATCATGTGTTAAAGGAAATTTCACCAGTTATTGGACTATGGTCTGGGGTTGAAACAAATCCATTAAAGGAATATCGTAATTCTCTAGATCTGATAAGAGATTATCCGACAGACATTGCATTACCGGGTCATGGGGAACTAATCTATAATTTGTCTGAGCGGGTTGGGGAACTGCAAGAACGCCATCAACAACGTTTAGAGCAAGTATTCCAATTGGTTAAACAGGAAGGGAAAACTGCTTATGATATATGTATGGAAATATATGAAACCCTAAACATAATCATATACCTCAGTCCATTTATGTCCTGTCTAACCCGATTAATTTACCTGGAATCAATCGGAAAGGTACATCGAGAAGAAATAAATGGGAAGGTTTTATTCCATGCGAGCAATGAAAAGTAATATTAATTTTTACATATAAGGTGGGTTTAGGATGCAAAAAATCCCGACAGTTTGTGTAGTTGGAAGCTTGAATATGGATTTAACGATAACAACAAAGAAAATACCGAAGCAAGGTGAAACGGTAATTGGTGAGGTTTTTGAAACTTATCCGGGTGGTAAAGGAGCCAATCAAGCCGTGGCAGCTGCAAGACTTGGTGCGAATGTAACAATGATAGGTGCAGTAGGAGCCGATACTTTCGGCGACTCGCTGTTGGAAAACCTTTCACGAGAAGGGATTAATGTAGAGGGAATAAGTAAGATTTCTGATGTTGCAACAGGTGTTGCCAGCATTATTATGTCGGATCATGATAATCGCATAATCGTTGCATCAGGAGCA
This sequence comes from Oceanobacillus chungangensis, assembly GCF_003369565.1. Classification (GTDB taxonomy): domain Bacteria; phylum Bacillota; class Bacilli; order Bacillales; family Amphibacillaceae; genus Oceanobacillus; species Oceanobacillus chungangensis. The sequence goes on from NZ_PIOD01000006.1 coordinate 192,381, forward strand.
AACGCATATGTTACACTTGAATTAGTTGATCAATATCAGGAGCAAATCCGTCATAGTGATATTGTATTAGTTCAACTTGAAACACCGATTGAATCCATTGTACGGACGATTGAAATTGCGAACGAATATGATGTGCCTGTTATTGTAAATCCTGCGCCATATCAAGTATTGCCGGATAAAATATTGAGTGGATGTACATTTTTAACGCCGAATGAAATTGAACTTGAAGCAATGGAGCAGGAATCGCTCTCAGATTCTATTCGAGAAAAGATTATCCTTACAAAAGGTGCGGAAGGGGTTCAATTTTTTGAAAATGGCAAGTCGAAAGTAGTGAAAAGTCATAATGTCAAGGTGGCAGATACTACTGGTGCAGGAGATACATTTAATGGTGCGCTAGCAGCTCGGCTAGGAGGAGGAGCCTCACTTGCAGATGCTGTTTACTATGCAAATGCAGCGGCCGCTCTCTCTGTAACCAAACTTGGTGCACAGAGCGGGATGCCTACCGATGAAGAAGTTAAACGATTTATAGAAAATAACGAATAGATAAGGAAGAATAAGATGGAAAAGATTATTCTCGATGTAGATACCGGTATAGATGATGCACTCGCAATTTTGCTTGCAGTCGAAAGTGGAAAACTGGACTTATTAGGAATCACAACTGTAAATGGAAATGTTCCGCTGGATTATGTGATTAAAAATACGAAGAAAGTATTGAAACATGCTGGAAAGGAATCAATTAATGTTTATAAAGGCGCTAATCGTCCTATTTTGATAGAGCCATTTCATGAATATAGTGTACATGGAGATGATGGAATGGGTGGTGCATTAAAGTCGGTTGAAGTGGATACGGAAGATGTTCCAGATATATTCGCTCCAGATTTTATCATTGAACAGGCAAAACGACACCAGGGCGAATTGACCCTTATTATGGTCGGGCCCTTAACAAATCTAGCGTTAGCAATTCGTAAAGAACCGCTGTTAGCAACGTGGGTCAAACAAGTAGTTGTAATGGGTGGGCTTGTTTCTGAAGCAGGAAAAGGAAATACATTACCTACATCTGAATTTAATATTTATGCGGATGCCGAAGCAGCGAAAATAGTTTTTCATTCTGGTATTCCATTAAAACTAGTAAGCTTAGATGTAACGAAGAAGACAATTATTACTAGTAAGGATATAGAAAAATTAAAAGGAACACATTACTATGATTTTGTTAAAGAATGTACGGCAGTATATCGCAAGTATAGTGAAGAAAATTATGGAATAAACGGGTGTGCACTTCATGATCCATTAACGGTTGGAGTTGTATTAGACCCGACTCTCGTGAAAACAGCAAGCTACTTTGTTGATGTAGAAACGAAAAGTGAATTAAGCTATGGACAAACGATCTGTGATTTTGGGAATTTATGGGGGAAAGAGCCTAACGTTGAAATTTGTCTAGAAGTTGACTCAGAACGTTTTATTTCCATGTTTATTAAGACATTAAAGAACACTAATAACTAGATTGAATGTCATATCTCGTCCACTTATTTTGTAAAAATAAGGAGAAGGTTAGAAGATGAATTATATATCAATTGATTTTGAAACAGCAAATGAAAAACGATATAGTCCATGTGCAATTGGTGTTGTCGTTGCAAACGATAAGGAAATTATTGAAGAATTTTACAGCTTGATTAACCCATTAATGCCGTTTAATTCTAATAATATTTATGTGCATGGAATTACGGAACGAGATGTTGAAAATGCGCCAACATTTGCAGAAATTTGGCCAAGCTTAAAGAAATACTTAAATGATAACCTAGTAATAGCCCATAACGCCAGTTTTGATATGAGTGTACTTAGGAGTACACTAGATCATTTTGGGTTACTATATCCTGAGATGGACTATTTGTGTACGGTAAAGATATCACAAAAGACCTGGCCACAGCTAGAAAACCATAAATTAAACACACTTGCAGCACATCATGGGATTATATTTGAACATCATCATGCACTAGAAGATGCGCGAGTCGCTGCAAAAGTGTTCATGAAAGCGATGGAAGAATATCAAACGAATAGGGTGGATAAACTTCTGGAGAATTGCAACATGAAAATGGGAAGAATTTATGAGCATGGATATTATCCGCCAAAAGTAAATCGAGCGAAGCATAGCAGTAAGATTTTCTTAAAATAATTGCTGAAGTAATAAGGTGCAAAATAAAACAAGTCCAGATAGACAAAATCTGGACTTGTTTTATTCATTGTACTTTTTTTCAACGAATAACAGAATAAACGTTGCGAGCGGACCGATAAATAATGATATAAGAAACCAATTAAGTCCACTTCTGTTTTTCCCCTGTGCTAATCCTGCATTAATCAATGCTAATGTGCCCCATCCTACAAAATATCCACTATCCATATGTAATCCCCTTTGTAGTTGTCATCGTATTAATAATATCAGATTCTTAATTATTTCCATATATATTTATAGTTGATAAAGATATTACTTGCTTGGAACGTATATCTGAAATAAACTAAAATAAAGAATATTCCGCATGATGCTCATCATTAATTTCATTTGGTAGTTAAGAAAGCATAAAAACTTTCTTAACTACATAGATACAACTAAGGCTGTCACCGAAGCCTTGGATTAAACCTAAGTTTTCTAAGGAGTGGAAAAAATGAACTTAAATGCAAATGTATCTAATGAATTGAGTAAGTTGCTGGAACGTGCGAGAAGAAATACACTTGGGGATTTATTAGCAAGGACAAGGGATCGTATGCCAGATAAGTTCGCCTTTGCATATCAAACACAACGTTTAAATTATGAGGAATTGGACGGTTTGGTAAATCAAACTGCTAATAAATTTTTGTTAGATGGCATGAAAAAAGGTGATATGATTACCGTCATGTCTAAAAATAGTTTGGATTTTGTAATTGTTAATTTTGCGCTTGCACGTATTGGTGCAGTGATGATTCCGATAAATTACATGTTGACCGAAGAAGATGTTCAGTTTATTTTAGAACATGCAGAGGTTACTGGATTTATTGCATCTGAAGAATATGCTCCAGTACTAGATGCAGTTGCAGGGAGAATGGAGATTAATTATCGTTATCTGATGGATGTATCAACGAATGATGATGGCGAACTTTCTTCATGGACAGCCCTTGCTGCTGCTCGTAATGGACAGTCGACGGATCCAGTTGAAATCGAAATTTTCGATGATGATTTGGCACAAGTGCTATATACAAGTGGAACGGAATCAAGACCTAAAGGGGTAATGCTTACCCATAAGAGTATTATAAGTGAATATGTAAGTACGATTGTCGATGCAAAGATTGATAAAGATGATATTGCGATTCATGCATTGCCGCTGTATCATAGCGCACAGCTGCACGTGTTTCTAGGTCCAAGTGTTTACGTAGGATCGAGTGGAATTATTTTGCAATCAGCAAGTCCCGAATTTATTTTGAAAACGATTGAACGAGAGGGTGCAACACAACTATTCTGTCCTCCAACGGTTTGGATCGCACTACTACGCCATCCAGATTTTGATAAACGTGATTTATCGACGTTAAGAAAATGTTATTATGGTGCGGCAATTATGCCAATGGAAGTTATTAAAGAACTAAGTAAGCGGTTACCAAACGCGAAGCTATGGAATTGTTATGGTCAAACCGAAGTGGCACCACTAGTAATGGTATTACAGCCAGAAGACCAATTAACTAAATTAGGCTCAGCAGGGCAGCCTATTCTAAATGTACAAACGAAAATTTTTGATGATCATGATAATGAATTGCCAAGGGGGAAAATTGGAGAAATTGTCCACCGCACACCACACGCAATGAGGGGTTATTTGCATGATCCTGAGAAAACGGCGGAAGCGTTTCGCGGAGGTTGGTTCCACAGTGGTGACTTAGGTGTGATGGATGAAGAGGGTTATATTACGATTGTCGATCGGAAGAAGGATATGATAAATACTGGTGGTGTCAATGTTTCAAGCAGGGAAGTGGAAGAAGCGATTTATCGAATTGAAGGTGTTTCGGAGGTTGCAGTAATTAGTATTCCAGATGCATACTGGATTGAAGCAGTTACTGCAATTATTGTTCCAAAAGAGGGATTTACATTAATGGAAGAGGATATCATTGAATTTTGTAAAGGAAAACTCTCAAAATTTAAGGTTCCAAAATTTGTCCAATTTACAGATGTACTGCCCAAGAATCCAAGTGGTAAGGTATTGAAGCGTTCATTGAGGGACAGATATGAAAATTTTGGGAAACGATAAGGTGTTAAAAGGGCTGAGAATAGAGCCCTTTTTTACTGCTTAGGAAACTATACAATTTGGATGCTGTGGATAACTCAATTACCAAGAATAGCCACGTCCAGCTCCAGCGCCCGTGCTCCTAGCGAGACTTCCCTCACCTCCGTACGATAAAGAAGACTTGCCGATTGGTTACACATGAGGCTTAGTCGCACTTATACCCTTGTGGTGAAAGTCAACATCGATTCGGAGTTAAGGAAGGCCGACTAAGATCGGGCATTCGCCAACGTCGACATACCCCTAGAGTGAAGGGGCATGTTTCCTTTATCTCCTCGAAGGAATGTTCGACAAGTCGAACCACCCCAAACTTCGGGGCGCAGTCCGTACGTCGCTAAACGGGGCTTGCCCTTTTGTTCCTTACCAATTCCATTAACAAATCAAAAAATCAATGTCTTCTAATCCTATTATTAGAGTTGCGAAATAGAATTAGTATTGAAAATTAAGGATATAGTTATGCGATGGAATATAAAGATTAATTTTAGAAACAATATAAATGGAGGTGTTTGTAGTGAGTAGTAAAAATAATAACTGGAGTAAAAAACGGGTAAACACAAGCGTGAATCCTCAAGGATTGTCTGAAGATGTGGTGAATCAAGCGCCAAAGTCTCAACTCGAACAACGATCAAAGAAGAAAAATACAAAGATTTAATTGTTGAGAAAGCTAGAGGGAAATGGTAAATCATTACTATTGATTTATGGTATAGTTAGGTGTAATATATATCTACAAGCTACGATGTACGTATTTAATTAAGTTTTAACCTCTAATGAATGTATAGGGAGTTTTACATCGGAATTGGAATGTTGGGCCGCCAAAGCAGCGGAAGACAGGAAGGTTTCTGCGAACACCCACTTTGCGAAGTGGTGGTTTAAAACTTTTTATTATCATAATACGGCACCCGTGGCCTGTACTACATATTATATTTAAACCAGCTTCTATATTGGGGCTGGTTTTTTGCTGTTATTAAAGACTTCTATTTAAACCTATAAGCAAATCACCAGAAATCAGATTTGAAAATGTTATTATTTTTATCTGGTGAATTGGGATATGATTGAATTAAAGAGGAGGGGTAATATGGTTTTCCAGTTTGAATCAATTGACCATGTACAGTTAGCAGCGCCAGTAGGAAGTGAGGAAACAGCCCGTGAATTTTATCGAGGGTTATTAGGGTTTCAAGAAGTCCAAAAGCCGGCTTCGCTTCAAAAGAATGGTGGAGTTTGGTTCCAAGCAGGACAGATTCAGCTTCACATTGGCATTGATGAGCCGTTTGATCCTGCGAAGAAGGCGCATCCAGCATTTCGTGTGAAAAATTTGCAAGAGTTGAAGCTATATTTAAGCACAAAAGGTGTAAAATACACTGAAGATGACAAACTCCCCAACGCAAGTAGAATTTATATCAATGATCCATTTGGAAACCGACTTGAATTCTTAGAATGGCAAAATTGATAGTGATTTAACAAGCTTCTCTAACATTAATGAAGACATCATCATGAATGAACACAATCTAATTTTATTGTAATTATTTGAATGTTTTATTTTTAATTCTATTCATTGAAAATAAAACATTCCGTGCTATACTATAAACATTCAAATTGAATAATATTTTCATATAATCGCAGGGATATGGCCTGCAAGTTTCTACCGGTTTACCTTAAATGAGCCGACTATGAGAAGCAACGGAATGATTGGATTTTTTCTATTATAAATAGGAAAATTCTTTCGTTTTATTTCGAATTTTAAGTCTCGAAACATTGCTCCCCTCATGGTATGAATGGAGAACGTTTATGGGGCTTTTTTATTGTCCCTAAGCGTAGAAAGGGGAAAAGCATGAATTTATTACAACAGAAGATTATCACAGAAGGACAAGTATTATCGGATTCTATCCTAAAGGTTGATTCCTTTTTGAATCACCAAATTGATCCACAATTAATGAAATATATTGGAGAGGAATTTGCTGGTCTTTTTGCAGAGGCAGGGATTACCAAGATTCTAACGATTGAATCTTCAGGTATTGCACCATCTGTTATGGCAGGATTAAGTTTAGGGGTTCCGGTCGTATTTGCTAGAAAGCGAAAATCACTTACATTAGTTGATCAGTTGTATTCTTCGAAGGTCTATTCCTTCACTAAAAATGAAACCAATGAAATATCCATAGCAAATTCCTATATTACATCCGATGATGTCGTGCTTGTGATTGACGATTTCCTTGCGAATGGACAGGCTGCACTAGGGTTAATTGATATTGTTGAGCAAGCGGGAGCAACGGCAGCAGGAGTTGGAATCGTCATTGAAAAAGGTTTTCAAAATGGCGGCAATCTAATTCGCGAGCGTGGCATACGTGTAGAATCATTAGCGATTATCGACTCACTTTCAGACGGAATAGTGACATTTAAAGGGGAGAATTCTAGATGAAAACAGCAGCACTAGGACTTCAACATGTATTCGCAATGTATGCAGGTGCAATTCTCGTTCCACTAATAGTTGGTGATGCATTAGGACTTACAGCAGAGCAATTAACGTATCTAGTTGCAATCGATATTTTCATGTGCGGGATTGCAACACTTTTACAAGTTGTTAGTAACCGATTTTTTGGAATAGGCTTGCCGGTTATACTTGGATGTACGTTTACCGCAGTTGGTCCAATGATTGCGATTGGTGGACAGTACGGAATTTCTGCAATATACGGTGCGATTATCGCATCTGGTATATTCATTGTTGTTATTGCTGCTTTTTTTGGCAAGCTTGTTCGATTTTTCCCGCCAATTGTAACTGGTACAGTTGTTACAACGATCGGAATTACATTAATACCTGTTGCAATAAATAATTTAGGTGGTGGACAAGGTGCGAGTGATTTCGGTTCATTAACTAATATTTCATTAGGCTTTGGTACATTAATCTTTATCGTTCTGATATACCGATTTTCAAAAGGATTTATGCGATCGATTTCTATTTTACTTGGCCTTGTTTCTGGAACGATTGCGGCAACCTTCATGGGTAAAGTACACTTTGATGCGGTAGCAGATGCATCGTATTTCCATATGATTCAACCGTTTTATTTTGGAACTCCGACATTCGAATGGTCTGCAATTATTACGATGATTTTAGTAGCAATGGTGTCACTTGTTGAATCAACAGGTGTATATTTTGCAGTAAGTGATATAACCGAAAAGAAATTGATGGAAAATGACTTAGTTAAAGGTTATCGTGCAGAAGGACTTGCCATATTATTTGGTGGAATTTTTAATGCCTTTCAATACACTGCATTTTCACAAAATGTCGGTTTAATGCAAATGAGTGGAGTTAAATCACGTAAAGTAATTTTTGTTGCAGCATTCATGTTAATTGGGTTAGGGTTAGTACCGAAAATTGCTGCTTTAACAACAATTATTCCGACATCTGTATTAGGTGGGGCAATGGTTGCCATGTTCGGAATGGTTATCTCACAAGGAATTAAAATGTTAAGCAGTGAGATTTCTAAATCACCAGGTAACTCAATGATTATCGCGTGTTCTGTTGGAATGGGGCTTGGTGTAACAGTTGTTCCCGAGTTATTCGTACAATTACCACAAAGCATTCAAATTTTGACAAGTAACGGAATTGTTGCAGGAAGTGTAACTGCAATCACCTTGAATATCGTATTTAATATGATACCTTCTAAAAAGCCTGTTCCTCTATTGAAAGAGAAACAAGCATAGACACCAAAAGGCTCAGATTTATTCTGAGCTCTTTTGGTATATAAGGGAAAATACAGAAATATTGGAGAAAGAAGCTGATATCCGCAGCAAACACGCTAAAATCTGCTGCATCGACACCTTATCAGTGACCTTCTTAGTTGTTGCTCAAAATATCCTCTATGATGTTTAATTCATCCTTAGATAAATTAATGTCGCTTGCTTGAACGTTTTCACGTATGCGTTCTTTTCGTTTGCCACCAGGAATAACTGCATCAACACCATCTTGTGCAAGCAACCAAGCTAGTGCGAGGTTAGGAAGAGATGTTTCTTTTTGGTTAGCAAATTCTTTTAATTTGTCGACCGTTTTAATTGCTTGCTGGAATTGCTCGCCTTGGAATAAAGGGAGTGATTGGCGCCAATCTAGTGAATCCAATGTAGACTCTTTTGTGAACGTACCACTAAGTAATCCAAATGATAATGGACCATAAGGTATAAAGGAAATGTTATTTTCTACACAATATGGTAATAATTCTGTTTCAGCTGAACGATCTAACATATTATAAGGGGATTGTAAGACAGAAATATCACCATTCTTGTTAGCCTCTTTTAATTGGTCAAGCGAAACATTTGAAATCCCAATTGCACGAATTTTTCCTTCTTCTTTTAAACGAACTAGTTCCCCAATTGATTCGGCAAACGATGTTTCCCCGTCTGGGAAGTGTAAATAATACAAGTCCAAATAATCTAATTGCAATCTTTGTAAACTTTTTTCAACTGCTTCTCGTAAATATTCTGGTCGGTTATCTGTCTTTACAGTGCCATCCTCATACCAATGCTGCGCACCCTTTGTTGCTATTACAACGTCATCCCGATTAAATTCTTTTACAACTTCACCGACTAACTCTTCAGAACGTCCAAGACCATAAATATCTGCAGTATCAATAAAGTTTACTCCTAAGTTTAGCGCTTCTCTTACAAAGGCTTTCCCATCTGCTTCATTTAAGTTTTGAAATAGATTATGTCCACCAACTGCATTTGTTCCAAGACCTATAGTTGAAACTTCTATATTTGATTTTTTTAATGCTGTATATTTCATGTTTTTACCTCCTTAAATTAAATTAGCCTAATCTTAATTCTTCAAAATCAAATGAACAAATTTCGCGGAATGAGTTTCATATAGTGAAACTCAATTTGTTAATTTTGAGACAAAAAAGTAAAACAACTATAATATTAAGAGACTGAGGTGATTAAATGGCACAAAATGAAGTATCGACACTTAAAAAAGGGCTTCTTGTTTTAGAATTAGTAAAGCGAAGTAAAGGCATTACGTTAAGGCAAGTAATGGATGAACTGAGCTTAAGCAAATCTACAGCATTTCGATTACTAACAACGTTAGAAGAAATGGATTATGTATATAAAATTCAAACACAATATTTAATAAATCATAAAATGTTTCTCGACAGCTTTGAAAAACATTCAGAAATGGAATGGGCTTCATTACGTTCGATATATCAATTAGCCAAAAAATTACAAATGAGTACCTATATAGGAAAAGTTGATGGAACCGATCTTGTCATGACGCAAGTATTACATTCTCCATTTCAAGAGTCAGCAGACGAAGAAATCGGAAACCGTTCAAAACTACATCAATCCGCTTTAGGAAAAGTTATCCTAGCTAATTTAGATGAAGAATCGTTAGAATCCATACTAGATAAATTGTCACTGGAACGTGCAACAAAAAATACTTTCCAAGACTCACAATTATTTCGCTATCATTTAAAAGCCATAGGTCAAGAAGGCTATGCATTCGATGATGAAGAGAGGATAGTTGGAATCCGTTGCTTAGCAGTTCCAGTGTTTCGCAACCAGGAAGTAGTTGCAGCCTTAGCGATAGCAGCACCAGCTGTACAAATTTCGCGGGGCAATATCAAGCAGATTATTTCAAAATTAAATACAGGAAGCAAAGCCATTACAAAAGAAATAGAAACTATAGTCAATATAAAATAAATTAATGAAATAACAATTATCGGAGGATATTATGAAAAGTAATAATACAGCTTTATTTCAGGATTATACATTTAAAAGTGGTGTTCGCGTAAAAAATCGTCTGATGATGGCACCAATGACTACATTTTCTGCAGATGGGAATGATTATGTCTCACAAGAAGAACTTGAATATTACCAAAAGCGTGCAAAAGGCGTAGGGACGATCATTACGGCTTGTGCATATGTATCTATGAATGGAAAGGGATTTGATGGTCAAATGGGAATTGACCATGACGGTACAATTAGTGGTTTATCAAAGCTTGCGGAAGTCATTCACGCTGGTGGAGCAAAAGGAATTGTTCAGATTTATCATGGTGGTCGTTTAGCAGTGCCAAGACTTATACCGAATGGTGCAACAGTAAGTGCTAGTGCAGTAGCTCCACTTGGAGACCGTGGATTTTATAGTGTGCAGCAAACACCAGAAGCTTTAACAACTGAAGAAGTATATGAAATAATAAACGACTTTGGGGAAGCAACACGTCGTGCAATTGAAGCAGGGTTTGACGGAGTAGAATTGCACGGTGCAACAGGGTATTTACTTCAACAGTTTGTTTCACCACATTCTAACCAACGAACTGATGAGTTTCAAAATCGCTATTTATTTGCAATAAAACTAATAGATGAAGTGAAGCGTGTTATTAAAAAACATGCAACAAAACCGTTTTTAATCGGCTATCGCTTTTCACCGGAAGAACCTGAAACACCAGGAATCACGATGAAAGAGACTTTTGGGTTACTAGATGAATTAATTAAAGCGGATATCGACTATATTCATATCGCGACAACGAATGCTTGGGCTAAGCCACGTAGAGGAATTGAAAGTGAAAAATCACGTACAGAATTAATTGCAGAATACATCAATCAGCGTGTACCAGTCATTGGTGTTGGCAGTATTCATACACCTGATGATGCAGCTCTTGTAATGAAGGAAGGAAAAACAGACTTTGTCGCACTTGGAAGAGCGCTTGTCGTTGATCCAGATTGGGTTGAAAAGACTCAACAAAATGAAGAAGACACGATTCGTCATGAATTAACCTTCGATGACCAACATAAAGCGGTTATTCCAACACCATTATGGAAATTAATTTTAGAGGTAGAGGGATGGTTTCAGGTTGTAAGATAGGGATAACCTTTATCAATCTACAGTACCTATTCAGAGATAGTTTTAAATGCTTTGAGTGATAAGCAATCTAATTGTCCTAGGTTATGAATGGAAGAGCGAAAAAATGAGCTCTTCCATTTTTTTATGCGAAAATTTTCTTGTCCAATAGTAATTCCATCACTAACTCGCCATCAATTACTTCATCTGTCATGGCAAAGCCTGACTTTTCATAGAATGTTATTGCACCATTATTTTCAGGTACGACAGATAGACGAATACGGTCACAGTCATCGTGCTTAGCCTGTAACTCGATTATTTCCTGCATTGCTTGTCTTCCATAACCTTTACCTTGAAATTTCTCACCTATCATAAAACGGGTGATCCAATGTTTATCAACTGAATTATATTCCAGTGCAGCTAGTCCTACTACTGTATTCTTATCATAAATAGCATAAGGGACAAGTGTTTTATCTACATATGACTGTGCAATCGTAAATACATTACTCGCTACAAATGATTTTTGACTTTCGGCAACTTCAAGATTTATACATTCGAAAAAATTATCATTTGTTACAGCTTTAATCTCGATATTGTTAGGCATCAATCTTCCCCGTTTCTTTCATATTATTAGTCGTTATTTAGATAAACTACGAACTTGGCGCAGTGTTGATTTCCACTGCGGACAGTCGCTTTCCGCGGGCAACGCTTCAGCTCCTTCGGAAGAAGACCACTTCCGATGGGTCTTCAGCCGTTGCTTTTCCCGCAGGAGTCTCCTGTCCTCCGCTACAATCAACGGCCTATGACAGTGGAATTGCCCTCTCGTCATTTATCATAGTTAGAAAGATGACAGCAATTGCAAAATCCCAGCGTAGAAAATACACGAAGACTCCTGTAGGGGGAAGGGCCTAGGTGAGACTTCGAAGTGCATCAGCACAAGAAGGCTCACCAGCCCCCCGCGGAAAGCGAAGTGTATTTTCGGAGCGAACAGCCCGTGAGGGATTCCTATCTCAAGGTTAGTTCGTAATTTATATCAACTATTCAACATCATACACATACTACTTCGTTTACATTATACAGGTAATTTCGAATTTGTGGAATAATAAAATATTATATATATGGGCATTTAGGGAGGGTTATTGTGAAGAGGAAAATTATTATCGTCGCGATTGTTGTTATTATCGTATTGTTATTTGCGTTAATTTTTGCAGTGAATTATTTTTACGGAGAGAGTGTAAAACGAGGGGTAGAGGTAGAATTATATAGTGGGGATAAGATTGTTGAGGATGTAGCAATTGAGGATAAAGTGATCTTAGAAGAAGCACAGCAGTGGTTCGCTAATCAGGAGTTGCAACAAGTAGAGCAAGTCTCTAATGATGGTTTGCTCTTAAAATCGATATTTCTAGAAAATGTAAAATCAACAGGGAAAGCGGTTATTCTTGCACATGGCTACCGTGAACAAAGTGAAAATATGGGGGACTTTGCTAAATTTTATTATGATCAAGGATTCGATATTTTGATTCCAGACGCTCGTGGTCATGGAAAGAGTGAGGGTGAATATGTTGGTTATGGGTGGCATGATCGCTTGGATTATTTAAAGTGGATTGATTTGTTAATAAACGACTATCAAGCGGATAAAATCATTTTGCATGGAAAGTCTATGGGAGCTTCTCTAGTTCTAATGACTAGTGGTGAAGAACTTCCAAATGAAGTGAAGGCTATTATTGCCGATAGTGGATATACAACGGTGAAAGAGGAATTAAGCTACCAGCTCCAGCATTTATACAACCTGCCCTCATTTCCTTTATTGGATTTGACAAGTCTCATGACAAAAATAAGGGCCGGCTATTCTTTCGAGGAGGCGTCCGCGATTGAACAGGTGAAACATAATACTCGTCCCCTATTCATCATTCATGGAGAAGAGGATGAACTTGTTCCAACCGAAATGGCAAATCGACTTTATAATACAGCTAACGGTGAAAAAGAACTTTGGATTGTCCCTAAAGCTGGTCATACAAAAGCACACACGATGGCCACGTCTGAGTATGAGGAACGATTGTTACAGTTTATCAAAACAGCATCAAAAGAGTAACAATCAATTATCAGATGTTAATCGCTGAACCGCAGACACAGTTTTTCTATTTCCTAATGAAGAGACAACACTATGCAAAATCATGGTAATAATGACGAGCCCGATTCCAGCAAACGAAAGAAGACTTGGAAGTGGAGCACTTAGTATAAGTATTTCGCCAATCAATGCAAAAACAACCTCACCTGATTGGGTCGCCACCACCCCGGCTAATTTTTGCGTATTGTTCCGGACGATTTCGGTGGCATAGAAGAACAGAGCTGTTGCGATGACGCCAGATGAAACAGCGACAATAAATGTTTGGATTAGTTGATTTACACTTGGTAAACCATGTGCGCTCACTCCATAAATGGAAAGTATCATCCAAAACGGCAAGGAAGCTATCGTCATCCCAAGAATTCTTTGAAACGTATTTAATTCACTACCCACCAATTCCATCATTTTTCGGTTACCGAGTGGATAGGCAAATGCAGTAATAATTAAGGGAATTACACAAAGTATCACATTCATAATGGGGACGGATGATGCGTGTTCGAACTGCATGATAAATACGCCAGCGAGAATAATTAACGAAATAAATACACTTTGCATAGGAATACGTTGTTTGTTTCCTTTATTTAGAAATGGTACGAGTAATGATCCAGCAATAATCGTAATTTGAAATGTTGCAGCGACAAGCCAATCCGGTCCATAAATGGATGCAAATGTAAGTGGTGCATAGAATAATCCAAACCCAACAGTACTCCAAATAAGCCAAGGAATTGGCTTGTTTTTCATATGTAAAATGACTGGCATGACATTTCGTTTATACCCGACAATAATGAATAGTATTGGGAGCATAAAAATGTAGCGAAGTGAAGCACTCCATACCCAACTTCCACCCTCTAATACCATTGATCGATTTAGCACAAACGTTACAGAAAAGAATAATGCTCCTAAAATACCAATAAGAATTGCTTTCATCAAAAACACCTCTGATTTTTAAAGGTAATATATTGATATTGAGTATTCTAAATATACATTATTTTTTGTGGAAGCATATAAATTGTTAGAAACTTTATTTGCAAAGAGGGTATAGTTAATGGATAATGACGTCATTATTGCAAATATTGCAGGATTTTCGTGATTCATGAAGAATATATTAATGAAGCAGTTACTTTACAATTACGGGAAGCTTAGAATTGATTTTGATTAAATAAGGAAGTGTTCAAGTATGGAAACTTTACCAAATTGGTTCTGGATTATGTATTCTATCTTTCTTTTTGTATCTTTAATTACCGGATTGATAGGATTGGTTAGACAATGGAAAAGTACACTTTCCGCTTTTACTATTGCGTTGTCATTACTTGCGCCTTTAGTCAGCTTTGTCTATTCGATTCAGCGGTCAAATAGTATAACAGCACTTGAATATTTGATAGCACAATTGAAAATAGGAGATTTGTGGGCGATATTCATTACAGTTATCTTTTTATGTTTAATTACTTGGAATCTATTTATATTATCCTACTTTATTATGAAATTGTCGCGAAACCAATCAGTTAAGGAAAAGCTGTCGATGATGAAAGGGAAGCTATTAAGGCTTATGAAAAAGCTACCATTTAGTAAGCATGAAGAGGATGTAAAATCTGAAGGTGTAAAAAGTGAAAGTAAGTAAAATGTGGAGTAAAAAGAGGTGTACAATGAAAATATCACAACTGCAACATGAAAAACTAACGGACGAACAAATGACAGCATTGCTTTACAAGAATATAAAAGATGATTTGGAAAAAGGCGATTGTATTTTTGTTCTAGGGAGCAGTAAGGCTGTGGAATATCGATTGCCAAAAGCAGTTCAATTGTATAAAGAGGGACGGGCAAAGAAACTCTTGTTTTCTGGTGGAGTCGTCTGGGAGAAAGGCGGTTTAACAGAGGCAGAGCTTTTACGAGAAAAAGCGATGGAATTAGGGATACCAAAAGAAGATATTTTAATCGAGAAAGAATCAAAGCATACGAAGGAAAATGCCCTTGCGTCTTTATTAGTACTTGACCGAGCATTTGGTCTTCACAATATAAATAGGTTGCTCGTAGTAACGACAACCTATCATATGAGAAGGACTCATCTTACACTCAGAACCTATATGCCAGCTTGGATTAAGTATTCTTTATGTGCAGTAAATGATCGAACGACAAGAGAAGAAAATTGGTTTCAAACTCCATATGGTAGAGAACGAGTGGAAAAGGAGACTAGTAAAATTATCCATTATGTAAAATTAGGCAGCTTGGTTGACGAAGAGATGGAGCTGCCTAAAAACTAAATGTTTATTTGGGAGATTAATATTTATGGACAAAATTTAAAAGTATCAATTCACTGCAGAAATTAAGTCTCGTCACAATATGGATGCCGCGTGTATTGAATTCCGTTTAATGTAGAGGAAGTGTTTGGGACAAACGGACAAGTTAAGGTAAGAGCGTACTTTGATGGCTTTGAATACAGAGAATCACTAGTAAATATGGACTATCTCATCATTATAACGGAAATGTGAAAAAATAAGAAAAGCGTTAATAAGCAATTTTTAAAAAGGAGTTACCATTTTGACTAAAAAAATTAACGAGGTATTTGATAGCTTAGCAACAACATACGAGCAGAATATAGATAAAGATAGTCCTTATAACTCCGAATATGAAAGACCCGCCATGGTAAACAGCATCACAGGAAATTTATATGGGAAATCGGTACTCGATGCTGGTTGCGCTGCTGGGTGGTACTCAGAATATTTATCTAATCAAGGGGCAATGGTTACAGGCATAGATATTAGTAATAAAATGATAGAAGCTGCGAAAAGAAGAATTGGAGATAAGGTGAATTTTCTTTAGTAGTTAAGATAGTATAAAAACTTTCTTACTACATAAGTGCAACTAAGGCTGTCACAGAAAGGCATGGTGACAACCAAGTTTTCTAATCATGATCTACAAGAGAAATTACCGTTTGAAGCAAATAAATTTGATCTGATCATTAGCTCTTTAACGATGCATTATATAAAGGAGTGGGGAAATACTTTCTTTGAATTTAATCGTGTATTGAAGCCTGGAGGAACCTTGCTATTTTCCGTGCACCATCCTTTCATGGAATTTCACAAATTCGATAGTGAAGAATACTTCAAAAAAGAGCTAATTACAGATACATGGAAAAAGCCTAATCTAACAGTAGATGTTCATTTCTATAGAAGACCGCTTCAAGATATTATGATAGACACAGTGCGTTACTTCAGCATTGACAAAATAATCGAACCACTACCCCAGGAACAGATGAAACTTAAATATCCTAAACAGTATCATTATTTAATGTCAAATCCCCATTTTTAATTGTAAAAGCTAAATCGCGAAAATAAATATCGCTGACGATTAAGATGTAAATTAAATTTACTCAAATCTAAATATAAGAAGTGAAATAATGGAAGTCTGTATTTTCTTCCAGATTATAGCAAGAGGATCACAAGCATGTATTATTTATGAAAATAAATATGTATGCTGTTTTTAAGTAGGTAAGAAACTATCACGACTTTCTCACTACATAAGTGCAACTAAGGCTGTCACCTAAAAACTTGGTGACAACCAAGTTTTCTAAAATAAATTTCCAATCAATAAAGGTCATGTGCTCGTTGTTTCGAAAAGACATTTTCCAGAATTCACGGAGGTTGATCAAGTGAGTTTCAGTGAAGTCATCCTTACAGCACAAAAAGTAGCAACCGCGCTTGAAACATTATTTCTTGCCGATGGGATAACAATTATGTAGAATAGCTGGATATTTAAGGATTTGGAGCATTATCATATGCACATTGTGCCAAGGTTTATGAACGATAGATTTGCTTGGGTCGAACCAGAGGTAAATGTTAGTGTTAATGAATTCATGGAATTGGCAGCAAGCTTACTAGATGTTTTAAATTGAGATTACTAAATAAATGGAACTCGGGAACAAGCTGGAGGAGTTGTATTGAAATCTAATTTTGTGCTCAAACTTATATTGTTTATTGCTATCAGTTTAAGTATTATGTTTCTAGGTTTTGTTCTAATCGTATTAATGATATTTTCAGGCGAAATAAAGTTTTATCCGAGCTTTATTGCAATTATGGTTGCAGGGATTATTTTCTTTATTAGTAATTGGATCTTCCATTTTTTTAGTTCTAAAGTATGGAAGATTAGTGCGTTCGTATTTCTTATATTATGTATCGTTGCGGTGATTGTTTTTGAGCAAATCGATGCCTACCATAGTAGTTTTGAAACAATGGAGGATCAGGAAGCAGATCTATATCTATATCAGCCATTCACAAATGAATCCTCTCTAGCTACCCTAGAAAATCCTGCCACTTTCAAGATGGGGGGTGAGCTATTAGTATTAGACGGTGCAACAGCATTGTATCCATTATATGCAGCCTTTGCACAAGCTACATATCCAGAAAAGGAATATGATATGTATATGAGTGAAGTGATGGTGAGCACAACACCAGATGCTTATCAGAACTTAATCCATGGTGTTGCAGATATTATTTTTGTAGCTGGTCCATCAGTCCAGCAACTAGAAGATGCGAAAGCACAAGGGGTCGAGCTCGAAATGACTCCAATAGGCAGAGAGGCATTTGTGTTTTTCGTAAATGCGGGGAATCCTGTTGAAGGACTTTCAGTTCAACAGATACAAGACATTTATTCTGGTGAAGTGAAAAATTGGAATGAGCTAGGTGGCAAGAATGAAAAAATCCGAGCCTTTCAGCGTCCTGAGGATAGTGGAAGTCAAACAGCTCTTGTAAACTTAATGGGAAGAACGCCAATTGTCAAAGCTCCAAGAGAAGATGTTGTCAGTGGTATGGGTGGTATTATTGAACAAACTGCTAACTATCGTAATTATCCAAATGCAATTGGTTACTCTTTTCGCTACTTTTCCATGGAAATGGTCCAGAATGATGCGATTCGTCATTTAGAGATAGATGGTGTTTTCCCAAGTGAAGAAACTATCCGGAATGGCACGTATCCACTAGCTTCCGAATTTTACGCCATTACTGCTGGCAGCGATAATCCGAATATCGAACCTTTTTTACAATGGATTTTATCACCACAGGGACAATCTCTTGTTGAGAAAACAGGATATGTGCCGATTAATAATATAGAATAAATAAATATAATCCACGGAGTGATACCAATTAATAACAAGTTAATTTCGTTCCCGCCAGTTTTACCGCAAAATCCAAAAGTGTTAATTCTCGGGTCGATGCCTGGAAAGGTTTCACTTGAGAAACAGGAGTATTATGGTAATCCACGTAATCACTTTTGGCCGATTATCTTTGAATTACTTAATGAGTCTCCTGTAGACGATTACAGGGGGAAGATTGCAATTGCAAAAAGGCATGGACTTGCATTATGGGACTCTATCGGCTCATGCTATCGTCAAGGTAGCTTAGATACAAATATTGTCGATGAAGAACCTAATGACATACTAGCAATATTAGAAGAATATCCATCGATTCGTTTGATTGCCTGTAATGGAACCAAATCCTATACTACATTTAAGAAGAACTTTAACTTAACAGCGTATCCCGATGTCAATGTTATTAAGTTACCATCAACGAGTCCAATCCCTGGAAAATACACGAAATCATTTACAGGTAAAGTTAATGCATGGCGAGAAATTTTACATTATCTTTAAGATTTAGATTTCATCAAGATTAAGTCTAAAGGAAGTTGGATAAGCTGTAGTTTTCAAAAGATAATATTCATATTACTAATTATTTGGTATGGTATAAATGAACTGTAATTTGATTAAAGGCAGGAAAATTGAATATGAAATTATTTTGGTTCCGGTTCGTGATTTTTAGTGTATTGTGGATCCTACTAATTATGATAGATAGTAAGCAAGTCCCAGTTAGCATTATAATTTTTGCTTTAAGTCTAGGGATATATTTTCTTCTGTCAATTCATAAGCTGCCATCAATGCTCTACATCTCACTCGCTATTATTGTATTTATTCATGGATTTTTATTAACAAACAATGTGATGCTAGGTGTTCTTCTTATTCTATACTTGTTAATTGATGCTAGTTTTCGCTTAAAAGAAAAACAATTCGTAAGTTATTTTGTTGTAACGATGATTCTAACCCTTCTCCTTTTTTTTATTCGTGGCGAGGCAACATTTGAAATCGTCATAATGCTAGTTTTTCTTTATTACCTAATCCTCATAATTAGTAGAATGACCGTGGATAGGAAGGAGCAGGCGGAGATTTATGATCAGTTACGTGGTGAATATCGGAATTTAAAGCGAATGAACCTTACAGCTGAAAATAATGCGCGACTTGAGGAACGAACGAAAATTGCTCGAGACATTCATGATTCAGTTGGACATAGGTTAACGGCATTAATTATGAAACTAGAAATGCTAATGATTCAAGATTCGAATAATAGTTTCGGAGAATTAAAGAAAATGGCAAATGAGAGTTTGGAAGAAACAAGACATGCAGTAAAGGTACTGCAAACAGAGGAAGATGAAGGGATTGCTACAATTGTTCATCTGATTCGGAAGCTAGAAGCGGAAAGTCATGTTCTTGTTCAGTTTACAATGAAACAAGGGGTATTATCGGTACCAATGACAAATGATAGAAGTGTTGCACTTTACCGGGTAATACAAGAATCACTAACGAATGCGATGCGTCATGCAGGCTCCAGGGAAGTTCAGGTTATATTAGGAAAATCAGCAACGGGCGACATATCCTTTGAAATTAATAATGCTGTTCTTAACCCGCCCCCTATTACATATGGTTTTGGTTTAACAAATATGAAGCGACGAATTGATGAAGTGAAGGGGACGCTGAGTATTTATCAAACGGATAGACAGTTTGTTGTAACAGGCAGTATTCCAAGTGAGGGGGATTAACATGTTGCGAGTATTATTGGTTGAAGATCAGCCAATCGTGAGACAGGGTTTAAAAGTCATCTTAGAACAGGACGAAAATATTGCGGTTACTCATCAGGCGGAGAATGGACGCGAAGCAATCGAGATTTTAGAAAAACATTTGATTGATTTTATTATGATGGATGTAAGAATGCCTGAAATGAATGGGATAGAAGCAACTAGAAGGATTAAACAACACTGGCCAAATATTAAGATTTTAATATTAACAACATTTAATGACGATGAGTATGCACTAAATGCACTGAAAGAAGGTGCAAATGGTTTTTTATTAAAAACCTCGGAGCCAAGAAAATTAATTGAAGCAGTACACAGTTGCATGAACGGTGGATTAACCATTCACGATGAAGTTGCTGCGAAAGTAATGCCTCGTCTTTTACAATCTTCGAATAAACCACAGATTGATATAGTGTTTACTCCAAGAGAAATAGCGATAACAAAGCTAATTGGTGAGGGGAAGACGAACAAGGAAATTGCAGCGACCCTCTTCTTATCAATTGGCACAGTAAAAAATCATCTGACAGCGATTTTGCAAAAAACAAAATTGCGTGATCGTACACAATTAGCAATCTATGCTGTGAAACATGATATTGGGAATTAACATTAATTTATGGCTTAACAATAAAATCTCCTCATAACGTATATATGAGGAGGTTTTTTTCTTGTACTTTAAGAATGGAAAAAATTTATTGAAGAGCTGACTAATAAATCTGTTTTACAATTAATGAATGATAAAGATAAGTCGTTATTATCTTTGAGCAATATGCGATGTTGATTGTAGGCTATATCCGCAGCTGGATTAACGCCAAGAGTGAGAATTGTTTTCCCAGCTTAATAAGAGGGCTTACATAATAGCAAACGCATAATCCCAGCAAAGTATATTTCCTGAGCGTGTGCCAATAATCACATATCTGCGTAGAATAGTTCCCACTATGTATATTAATAGCACTAATGAATGAGAAAAGATCTTTAATAAAAACACCCATGTCTAGCTAGGAAAAATGACTTAGGTCATATTGCAATAGAATATATCATGACGCTGGTCAGTATGCTTGACGTAAGATTCAGCGTAAACTGTAAACACAGAGGAGGAGATCAGTTGCTTGAATTAGTAGATTTATCTAAGAAATTTAAACAGATGTATGCTGTGAAAAATTTGAATATGTTCATTGAAAAGGGAGAAATTGTTGGTTTACTAGGCCCAAATGGTGCAGGGAAATCAACGGCGATATCTATGCTTTCATCGCTAGTTGAGCCGACAGAAGGTGACGTGCGATTTAATAATAAGAGTATCATTAAAAATCCTGCACCATTACGGAAAGTAATTGGTGTTGTTCCACAGGAAATTGCCCTGTATGAAGATTTAACTGCAGAGGAGAATTTACAGTTTTTTGGAAGAATATACCGGTTAAAAGGTGAGGCACTGAAACGAAAAGTGGATGAGGTGTTAGAGCAAATTGGATTGACGGACCGACGGAAGGACATCGTTAAGACCTTTTCTGGAGGAATGAAGCGCAGACTGAATATTGGAGTCGCGATGCTTCATGAACCGGAATTAATTATTATGGATGAACCAACAGTAGGAATCGACCCGCAATCACGGAATTATATATTGGAAACAGTAAAGAGACTTAATCAAGAAAAGCAAATGACTGTACTTTACACGAGTCATTATATGGAAGAAGTGGAGTATCTTTGTGACCGCATTTATATTATGGATAAAGGAAATATGATTGCTTCTGGAACAAAAGATGAGATTAAGCGAATATTATCTGCCGAGAAAACAATTTTGATTCAGGCAGATTTTTGGAATGACAAATTCATAAATCTTTTGAATGATAACCCGACGATTAATCGCGTAATTATTACAGAAAAAGAGATTACCATTATAGTTTCGAAAGAGATTAATATATTTCCAATGTTAATTAAAATGGCGGAAGATGCGAAAATCGAACTGAACTCAGTCGATATTAAAACACCTACACTTGAAGATGTATTTCTCCATCTAACAGGTAGAGCATTAAGAGATTAGGGGGAGTTGGAATGGTTGGTCAAATTGTTAAGAAACAACTGTTATTATTATTGCGAAGCCCTGTACAACTTCTTTTATTGATCGGCTTGCCAATCATCTTAATCGCAATTTTAGGAACGGCATTATCCAGTTTTATGGAGGGAGAAGCATTAGAACTTGATTTAAAGGTAGCACTCATTGAAGAAGAAAATGAGGAAGAACAAATTGAACGGTTTATGAAGGATGTTGAGGAGCTAGGCTTGCCTGAAGAAGCTGTAGGTCAAATTCAATTAAATATCGCTCAAGCTGCACCAATTCAACTATTAAAAGAATCCGTATTTGGTAATGAAGCGATGAAAGATGTAATCGAGCTTGATTTAGCAGAGTCTGAAAAATTAAAGCAGTTACTTGCGGATGATTCATATTCCACTGTAATAGAAGTTCCTAATAATTTTACGTACGATATGTTAAATTATATGGTGTTCGAAGAGGGTGTTCAACCATCTTTACAAGTATATCAAAATGAAGCGGCACTAGGAGCAACTGTTGTCCAAGGGATGCTGGAGCATTATCAAGAGCAATTCGCGATTGGTAGCTTTATTAGCAAAAATGGATTGGAACAACTGTCTCCACAGATAGAACAACAACCATTTGGTGAGATTGTCTCGATTAATCAAGATAAACCGGCATCGGCTAGAGACTACTACGCAATCGGGATGGCAGTAATGAATGTCCTGTTTATTGCTTCAACTATTGGCACATTTGCATTCCTAGAAAAGAAAGACCATGTATTTAACCGAATTATTCTTGCTAATGTGTCACGCTGGACTTATTTTATTGGTATTTTTCTTTCTGGTATGATCATAGGTTTTCTCCATCTCCTTATTATCTTTGGATTTTCTAGAGTATTTTACGGTGTCATTTGGCCAGATTTATTTGCTTTTTTCGTTGTTACGTTAGCATTCGCAATCGCTGTTGGAGGATTATCTGTCTTACTGACAGCCATCTGTTACCGGATAAATTCGGAGATGATTACGAACTTTTTCTCAAACATTGTCGTAACGATCTTCGCGACATTAGGAGGCAGTTTCTTTGCGCTTGGTGAATTATCGTCCTTTATTCAATTACTTGGTGACTTGACTCCTAATGGCGCAGCAATGAGTGCTTATTTAGATATTTTAAGAGGTGAGAGTTTAGCAGATATCTCTAATCATCTTTTATTCTTGGCTATATTTGCTGTTGCTTTAATTGTTGCAGCTGCATTTAGCTTTCCAAAAAGGGGGTCTGCAGCATGATTGGTATTTTTCAGACAAAAATCAGAATGTTTATCCGTAGCCCCTGGGTGTTTGTGATGATGACGGCAATGTCTATTGGCTTCGCATTAATCATTGGCGGGACAGGTGCATATACAGCTATTACAATCCCAGTGTACTCTGCTAGTGAAGGTATTCAGAACTCGGTAATTGGCGATATCCTTGAGGATTCAGATGTCTATACGTTTGAATGGCTATCTGAAAAAGAAGTATTGAACCGACTATCTAATAATAAAGCGGAAGCAGGAGTAGCATTACATGAAGATGATTTTCAATTAATCGTTGGTGTAGAAACTCCTACTAGTAAAATTATTGAACAAACGATTGAAGGAGCATATGCAAAGAAGGCTCAGTTTGAACAAATAGTAGATGCCTCGGATGCAGCGACAGTGGCCGAGAGAGAAGCAATATTAGACGAGTTGCAAGTATCAATAGAATCGCCAGTGTTTACAATTGAGTCGAGTAGTTTTAGAGGAACGGATGCGTTTATTTATGATAATACATTTCAAACACTATTTGGGTTTACATTGTTCTTCGTCATTTACACGATTGCATATAATGTGCTGCCTATTCTCGTTGAGAAGAAGGAAGGAATATGGGATCGCGTAATTCTATCACCAGTGAAAAAGTGGGAAATGTACATTGCAAATTTATTATATAGCTTTCTGGTTGGGTACTTGCAGATAGTTATTATCTTTTCGGTCTTCCGTTATATAGTTGGTGTTGATTTTCAAGGGAGATTTATCGAAACCTTGTTATTAATGAGCGTATATGTGTTTGCAATTGTTTCCCTTTCGATCTTACTCACGGCGATTGTCAAGACAGTGGCACAGTTTAATGCGATTCTCCCGATAGTTGCGGTAAGCTCAGCGATGATTGGTGGGGCATACTGGCCAATTGAGATTGTAGAATCACAGTTTCTGCTTACTTTATCTAAGGTGAATCCAATTACGTACGGAATGGAAATGTTGAATGGAGCAGTCGTTTATCAATATCCACTTCAGGAACTGCTGTTTCCGATTAGTATTCTGTTCTTAATGGGTGTTGTGTTTATGGGGGTTGGCATTCATTTGATGGAGAGAAGGCATATCTAATCATACACTAGTGCTCATTTGATTTCTGGCATACCGCTGCGGAAATACACTACGCGCACCTTAGGGGGCTGGTGAGCCTGCTTGTGCTGACGCACTTCGCAGTCTCACCTAGGCTCTTCTTCCTTAGGAAAAGGAAAGCTTCTGCAGCGTTACATCGCAATCAGACAATTGGTACTTTATTTTCGAGGAGTCTCCGTGTATTTCCTCCGCTAAGTTTGAGCGAATAAATATAATCCTAAATCCCTATAATTGAGATGAGATGGCAATTACCCCCAAATGGTCGTTGCCGGCGGAAAGTTAGTGTCTGAAAAGACAACTTTGCGCTTAGTTAGTTACAGTTTATTTAAATTAGCAACAATCGACAAATGTTTATCATATCATGTGACAATAAAACTACTTCTAGAAACTACCATCTCAAATTACCTTCTCTCAATAATATTTTCTAGTATAATAGAACTAGATTTATAAGGGAGTGGCTGATTTGTGAAGAGAAAAAAATTATGGTTGGGGCTAGGAACGGCACTTCTTAGCCTTCTTCTTATTATAGATATAATTGCTGGGTTTTTCTTTTATAATCTGGCAATCGATAGAAACTTAAAGGATTATCTTGTTGGCAATACTGATTTGGAAGTTTCGGCTGAAGCGATGGATGTTTTTATTGATGGTGATTGGCGTTCATGGGCTGCTAATCAGGATTTTGAGCAATGGGAAATGGAATCCTTTGATGGGTTAATGCTTAATGGGTATTACTTGGAAGCAAAAGTGCCAACGAATAAAACTGTCGTCTTTGCACATGGATATTTAGGAACTGCAAGTGATATGGCATTATTTGGTCAATATTACTACGAATCACTTGGTTATAATGTGTTCACAGCAGATCTTCGTGGTCATGGCAAAAGTGAAGGGGACTATATTGGTTTCGGATGGCATGATCGATTAGATTATTTAGGCTGGATCAATCGTATTATTGAAGAGCAGGGCCCTAATACAGAAATTGTATTACATGGAATCTCAATGGGAGCGGCAACTGTATTGATGACAAGCGGTGAAGAACTGCCAAGCAATGTAAAAGCAGTTGTGGCAGATAGTCCATATACAAGTGTTGCGGACTTATTTGGCTACCAGCTTGAACGCATGTTTCATTTGCCGGAAATACCAATCATCCCAACAACCGGGCTAGTTTCGAAATTAAAAGCGGGATATTCACTAAAAGAAGCTTCTGCGCTAGTGCAAGTGAAAAAGGCAGATGTGCCTATATTGTATATTCATGGTAAGGAAGATGTCTTTGTACCAACATCTATGACGATGGAGCTATATGAAAATACGAAGAGTGATGCTGAACTGCTTCTAATTGATGGTGCTGGCCACGGGGAAGGAATTGTAATAGCGCAGGATACTTATATTAAAAAGCTGCAACAGTTTTTAAACAAATATATAGTAGATTAATTGCTGCATATTCTCCTCCAAGTCATACGAATTTTGATTTGCTTGTAATCTTAGATAACTTAAGCTACAATGATTTGGACAAATAAATATGATATGAACCACAGGGGGAGCATATTGCTGAGATTGAGTGAAGAGATTCACGCTATACCCTTTGAACCTGATAGTTAATTCTAGCGTAGGGATGTGGATGAATATTAGAGTACTAAGGTTTAACCAGGTTTTTGAGTGACAGCTCTAGTTGCACTTATTCATTCTTGTTTTTTGGCGTTCTCCCGTGGATTCAATAATCAAAGGGGGAATTTTTTTATGAACAGAAATCTTATTATGATGATTGAGGCATCTTTCCTGGCAGTATTTGCACTTATCCTCGACTTGCTGCCTTCGATTCGATTAACACCCGCTGTATCTATTTCAATTGCGATGGTGCCAATATTTATTATGGCCTTGCGCTGGGGAGTTAAAGGCGGGATTATGTCAGGCTTTCTTTGGGGATTATTGCAGGTTGTGACTGGTGATGTTTACATTCTAACAATTTGGCAATTTTTGATTGAATATTTCATAGCGTTTGCATTTGTAGGATTTGCGGGTTTATTTTATAAAAGTATCCAAAATGCATTACAGCATCAAAAAAGGAAGAAGGCTGTAGCGGGGATCGTCCTTGCAGTCTTTGTCGGCAGTATTGCCCGCTATTTCTGGCATTTCATTGCGGGAGTTATTTTCTGGGGAAGTTATGCGCCAGAAGGAATGTCACCATACCTCTATTCCTTTATTGTTAACGGGGGTACAATGCTGGGTGCTGCAATTCTTTGTGCAATAGTGCTTGTAATTTTAATAAACGCAGCACCAAGACTTGTATTAACAAAAAATACAAGCAATCAAATATGGAGTGAGCAACAGAAGAAGGCATGAAATTGCCTTCTTTTTTTACGTATTAATGAATAATGAATACAAGAATTATACATTGTATATGCATAAGATAGCTTTAAATATAGGTATTATTGCATAAATATTAATATATATTTATAAATATGCTTGCAATTCGAATTACTTAAATCTATAATAATGAATAATTCGAAAATACAATAAAGGGAGACGGGATGTGTGAAGAACGTAGCGATTATTGGGGGAACAGGTTATGGCGCAATTGAACTGATTCGGTTATTGCATACCCATAAGCATCTGCAAGTGAAAAAAATTATATCTCATTCACAATTCGGCGAGCATATTACATCTGTTTACCCACATTTAACTGGTTTTGTAGAGGAACCAATGGAAGAGTTTGAGGTTACGAGCTTAATAGAAGAGGTAGATATTGTATTTTTTGCTACACCAGCCGGAGTAGCAAAAGAGCTTATCCCAAAGTTTGCAGATTCAACTGTACAATGCATCGATTTATCAGGGGATTTGCGTCTTCACTCAAAGGAAGCATATGAAAAATGGTATGGGAAGCAAGCCGCACCAAAGGAATTATTAAATCAAGCAGTATATGGCTTGACAGAAATTTACCATGAACAAGTAAAAGGGGCAAAAATTATCTCAAATCCAGGATGTTTTCCAACTTCTGCATTGCTTGGGCTAATCCCAGCATTGGAAAATAAAATAATCACTTCAAATCATATTGTGATTGATGGAAAAACAGCTGTATCTGGTGCAGGCAGAACACCAACAGCATCAACACATTTCTCTGATACGAATGAAAATATCACCCCGTATAAAATCGGAAAGCATCAGCATATTCCTGAGATTGACCAAGTGTTATCAAAGATAGCAGGAGATGCGATTAATACTACATTTACTACCCATCTTATACCGATGACTCGTGGATTGATCTGTACGATATATGCAGAATTAGCTAAGGAGATATCTACAGAAGCGGTGATTGATCTTTATCGAACCTATTATGAGAAACATCGTTTTGTCCGAATAAAGGAAATTGGTGCATTTCCAACGACGAAGGATGTTTATGGCAGTAATTATTGCGATATTGGGTTGCATGTTGATGAGAGAACGAATCAGCTGATTATTGCATCAGCAATTGACAATCTCGTCAAGGGGGCAGCCGGTCAGGCTATACAAAATGCGAATCTAATGAATGGATGGGAAGAAGCAGAAGGACTGGACGCAATTCCAATTTTTCCATAAAGAAAGGAGATCTTAGATGATTGCAACAAAAGTGGAAGGTATTCACAAAATCGAAAATGGGCATGTCACAATGCCAAAAGGGTTTTCTGCAGGTGGACTGCATTGTGGGATTAGAAAAAAAAGATTGGATTTTGGCTGGATTCATTCTGATAACCCTGCAGCAACAGCGGGAGTATACACATTAAATGCTTTTCAAGCAGCACCACTGAAGATAACAAAGCAATGTATTGATAAAGGGCAGACAATACAGACGGTAGTTGTAAATTCAGGGAATGCAAATTCATTTACTGGCAAGCAAGGGTTGCTTGATGCACTGGAAATGCAGGAGCTGACGGCAAAGAAAATGGGAGTAATACTTGAACATGTTGCTGTAGCGTCCACAGGTGTTATTGGGGTTTCCTTGCCAATGGATAATATTCGTACAGCGATCCAGCAAGTCGGGAGCGCGGAACATGCTGGTTCGGAAAACTTTGAAGAGGCGATTTTAACAACCGATACAGTTACAAAGCATATGGCAGTGCAACTGGAGATTGACGGTAAAACAATAACAATCGGCGGTGCAGCCAAGGGTTCAGGAATGATTCATCCGAATATGGCGACGATGCTTGGTTTTATTACAACCGATGCGGCAGTTGAAGCAGACAGCCTGCAACCTGCATTACGTTCCATTGTCGATAAGTCGTTTAACATGATCACGGTTGATGGGGACAGCAGCACGAATGATATGGTACTGGTCATGGCGAATGGACAGCAGGAGAATGAGCCATTAAACGAAGCACATCCGAAGTGGTCCTTGTTTTTAGAAGGCCTGCAAATGGTAAGTGAGGGATTGTCTAAGTCAATTGCCAGGGACGGGGAGGGTGCTACTAAATTAATTGAAGCAAATGTAAAGGGGGCACCATCTGAGCTTGCAGCCAAGCAAGTAGCCAAAGCAATTATTTCTTCCAATTTAGTGAAGACGGCGGTATATGGTGCTGATCCAAACTGGGGGAGAATCATTACTGCAGTCGGCTATAGTGAACAACCGATTGATCCAGACAAAATATGTGTTTCTCTTGGAGAAATTGAGGTTGTAAAAGATGGCTATCCAGTTGAATTTAATGAAAGCGACGGAAAAAAATATTTAGAAAATGAGTCGGTATCGCTTAATGTTGATCTGCAAAATGGATTAGGGGAAGCAACTGCATGGGGTTGTGATTTGACCTATGACTATGTAAAAATAAATGCTTCTTACCGGACGTGAGGTGACAAGGATGAATATAATTGTTTTAAAAATCGGCGGAAGTATTTTGGCGAAGCTTCCTGAATCATTCTATAAAATATTGGTCGAAATTAAAGAATCAGGGCTATGTGAGCCAATTATCGTTCATGGTGGTGGGCCAGAAATAAATCAAACATTAAAACGGCTGCAAGTGGAAAGTACATTTATTGATGGATTACGTGTGACGACGAAAGAAGTATTAGATGTTGCAGAAATGGTTATGAGTGGCTCAATAAATAAGAAGATCGTCACTGACCTGCAAAAGGCTGGGGCCGCAGCAATAGGGATTAGTGGAGTCGATAATTCCCTTTTGCAAACTGAACCTATAGATGAAACCGGAAAAATGGGATATGTAGGTAAAGTCATCAATGTCAATACCACGCTAGTTAGACATCTCATGAGTCATGGTGCAATTCCGGTTATTTCACCGATTGGAACTGATGCAACAGGACAACATTATAACATCAATGGTGATATTGCTGCTGCTGCAGTCGCCAGTGCAATAAATGGAAAGCTCGTATTAATCAGTGATACCCCTGGAGTAATGGAAAACATTAATAATGAATCTGTCATCCATAAAAATCTTACCGAATCACAAATAGAAGCATTAATCGCTTCAGGTGTAATCCACGGTGGTATGATTCCTAAGGTTCGTTCCGCATTACAAGGGTTAACGGAAGGAGTAGAAGAATCAGTAATAATTAATGGTCTCTCTCCAACAGATTTAAAGAAATATATCCACGGTGAAGAGGTAGGAACAAAAGTAATCAAAGAGGAGGTTCATCATGTCTGAAGCATTGGCAGAAACATCGGCAATCATGAACACGTATAATCGGTTTCCTTTAAAAATCGTCAGAGGAAAAGGGAGTTATGTTTGG
Source organism: Oceanobacillus chungangensis (assembly GCF_003369565.1). GTDB lineage: Bacteria > Bacillota > Bacilli > Bacillales > Amphibacillaceae > Oceanobacillus > Oceanobacillus chungangensis. Next base: position 222,660 of record NZ_PIOD01000006.1, read on the forward strand.
GCTGATAACGACGCGAAATATTTAGATTATACATCAGGAATTGCGACATGTAATTTAGGGCATGTCCCAGAACTAGTACAAACGAAAGTTAAAGATCAATTAGACCTCTTGTGGCATTGTTCTAACCTATATGATATTCCTGCTCAACAAGAACTAGCGCAGCTACTAGTCGATAATAGTTGTTTTGACAAAGCTTTTTTCTGTAATAGTGGAGCAGAGGCAAATGAAGCAGCAATAAAAATAGCAAAGAAGTATGCGAAAGATCATGGAAATGAAGAAAGAGTCGAAATTATAACTTTTACCGATTCATTTCACGGAAGAACTGGAACAACAATGGCGGCAACAGCACAAGCGAAAATTCACCAAGGGTTTACACCATTAACACCTGGATTCCGTTACTTATCTTTAAATAATCCCGATGTACTTGAGATAATTGATAACGGAAAAACAACTGCAGTACTGCTTGAGCTTGTTCAAGGAGAGGGTGGAGTCAATCCTGTTGATATTGCTTGGATTAAACAGCTGGAAACTATTTGTAAACAGCATGATATTTTGTTGATGGTAGATGAAATCCAAACAGGAATCGCTAGAACTGGTTCGCTTTTTGCTTATGAACAATTTGGAATTGAACCTGATGTTATGACATTAGCGAAAGGGTTAGGTTCAGGAATCGCAATTGGTGCAATGGTAGTAAAAGAGACTGTAGCAGCGTCATTCCAACCGGGCACTCACGGTAGTACGTTTGGTGGGAATCCGATTGCGATGACTGCAGGGCTAGCAACACTTGAAACTATATTGGAAGCGGGTTTTCTAGCAAATGTTAGGAGAAAGTCGGAATGGCTGATTAGTAGCCTGAAGAAATTGCAAATGTCATATTCAAGTATCGAAGAAATTCGGGGGATAGGTTTATTAATTGGAGTACAAATGACTGAAGACGCAGGGAGCTGGATAGCTAAGTTTAGAGAGAAGGGAATTCTAGTATTATCCGCTGGAAGTAATGTAATACGAATTTTACCACCATTAACGACTACTAATGAAGAATTAGAGCAATTCATTACTGTCTTTCAAGAATTACTTATCGAAAACGAAAGTAAAAATGAAGATAAGCTTTAATTTTTGTTTCAGCAAAGGGAGGGTCCACAACAATGGGAAAGCATAAGAAATTAAATAAAGTGCTTGTGATAGGTTCAGGACCAATTGTAATCGGTCAAGCAGCTGAATTCGACTATGCCGGTACACAAGCATGTTTAGCGTTAAAAGAAGAAGGAATTGAAGTTGTACTCGTCAATAATAATCCAGCAACAATCATGACAGACACGAGTGTTGCAGACTATGTTTACATGGAGCCGCTTGATATCCCAACATTGGAGAAGATTATTGCGAAGGAAAGACCAGATGGAATGATTGGGAGCTTAGGTGGGCAGACTGCTTTAAATTTAACAATTAAATTAGATGAAAAAGGTATTTTAAAAAAATATAATGTTGAGCTGCTTGGCACTTCTGTTAAATCGATTCAAAATGGGGAAGACAGGGATAAATTTCGTCAGCTGATGATTGAAATTGCCGAACCAATTGCCGAGTCAAAGGTGGTGGAGTCCGTTCAGGAAGGTTTAACATTTATTGAAGAAATTGGCTATCCAGTTATCCTTCGCCCAGCCTACACATTAGGCGGAGAGGGTGGTGGATTTGCATATAATGAGCAAGCGTTTATCAATTTACTAGATAATGCAATAACCTTAAGTCCTATTCATCAAGTATTAGTCGAAAAAAGCATAAAGGGCTGGAAGGAAATTGAATTTGAAGTGATTCGAGATGCATCTGATGCATGTGTGATTGTTTGTGATATGGAAAATGTAGACCCTGTTGGTGTTCATACAGGTGATTCAATTGTAGTTGCCCCGTCTCAAACCTTAAAAGAAAATCAATATCAGCTGTTGCGAGCTGCCTCAATGAAAGTAATTCGTGCACTGGAAATCGTTGGCGGATGTAATATTCAATTCGCATTACATCCAGAAACAAATGATTATTGTATTATTGAAGTGAATCCACGGGTAAGCCGCTCTTCAGCGCTAGCGTCAAAAGCAACTGGCTATCCAATTGCGCGAATAACAACAAAATGTGCAATCGGCTATCGTCTAAGTGAAATGAAAAATCCAATTTCAGGAGAAACCTATGCAACTTTTGAACCAAGTTTAGATTATGTTGTTGTTAAACTGCCAAGATTCCCATTCGATAAATTTACAGAAGCAGACCGGACGCTTGGTACACAAATGAAGGCGACTGGAGAAGTAATGGCGACGGATCTTTCCTTTGCAGGGGCACTAAATAAAGCAGTTCGCTCCCTGGAAATGAATGTTACAAGTTTAAGCTGGCCAGTGATGAGTGAAATGCCAACTTCAGATATTATCGAACTTCTAAAAAATCCAAATGATTTGCGATTGTTTGCGATTGGGGAAGCTTTTACCCGTAATATGGACGTGGAAGAAGTGCAGCGTTACACGGAAATCGATGCATGGTTTTTAGAAAAAATAGCTGAAATTATTGCTTGTGAACAATTATTGCAAAAGCTTGATTGGCCAGAAGTTTCGAGAGAAGATTTAATAAAAGCGAAACGGCTAAATATCAGCGATGCACGAATTTCAGCATTAGTCGGCACAACGCCTAGTATTTTACGAAAATATTATAAAGATACAGCGATGCGCCCAACATTTAGGGAAGTTAAATCGGGAGTGAGTGGAACAGATACGATTCATTCTTACTATTATTCCACATGGCAGGAAGAGAGTGAAGCACAGGCAGTGCCAGCAAGTCCAAAAATACTAGTTCTCGGTTCTGGACCAATTCGCATCGGACAAGGAATTGAATTTGATTATTGCTCTGTCCACGCTGCTCAAACAGTGAAGAAATTGGGATATGACGCTGTCATCATTAACAATAATCCGGAAACAGTCAGTACGGATTATTATATCGCGGACCATTTATATTTTGAACCGTTAGCAATTGAAGATGTACTTACTGTTATCGAAAAGGAAAATGCAGCTGGTGTGCTCATCCAATTTGGCGGACAAACTGCAATTAATTTGGCGAACGATTTAAAAGCGGAAGGTATTCATATTTATGGAACAAGTCCAGAGCATATTGATCAGATGGAGGACAGGGAACAGTTTTATGACGTACTGGAGCAATTAGAAATACCCCATATAAACGGAAAAATTGTTCATAATTCAGAAGAACTGGATACTTCAATTAAGGAATTGGGATTTCCTGTACTCATTCGCCCATCTTATGTGATTGGAGGGCAGTCAATGTTCATTTGTAATAAGGAAGAAGAGTTAAAAACCTATGTACAGCGAATTCAAAAAGATACATTTAATAAATGCTGGCCACTGCTGATTGACTCTTATCTGCCAGGGTTAGAATGCGAAATGGATATCATAAGTGATGGAAAGGATATTATCATCCCTGGGATTATGGAACATATTGAAAAGGCTGGTGTTCATTCGGGAGATAGTATTAGCGTATTTCCGCCAATTACGATAACAGAAAAAATGAAGGAAGAAATGACCGAGATGGCATCTCGGATTAGCAGGGCCTTACCGATTGTAGGCATCATGAATATTCAGTTTGTTATCCATCAAAATACTATCTATGTTCTCGAGGTAAACCCTCGCTCATCAAGAACGGTTCCTATTATCAGTAAAGTTACTGGAATTCCAATTATAGAATGGGCAGTTAAGACCCAGCTTGGGACACCGATAAGCGAAATTACTGGTGAAAGAGATTTATTACCAGAGCCAAATTATGTAACTGTCAAAGCACCTATCTTCTCAGCGAGTAAATTAAAGGGTGTTGACCATATCTTAGGACCTGAAATGAAATCAACAGGTGAAATTATTGGACTAGGATGGACGAAAAATCAAGCCTTGAAAAGGGTAGCTTCGTATATTGGTAACATGAAGGAAAAAGTGGTGGGATCTCTTCAAATATTCGTCTCGATTTCAGACCGAATGAAACAAGAGAGTCTTGAACTGATTCTTGAATTAAACAAGCTAGATTCTAGCATCACTGCAACAAAGGGCACAGCTGAGTTTTTAGCAGAAAATGGAATCGATACGAGTGAAATTTTGAAAAACAAAACAGATTTGTTGCGTCATTGGCAGGAGAATACACCAGATATTGTGTTAAATATTCCGAACCAAGGCAGGGAAAAGGAAAAAATCGGGTTTTATATACGTGAGTTGTCAGTCAGATATCAAACCCCATACTTTACTAGTTTAGAAACATTAAAAGCAATGATTGATTGCCAGCTAAACCAAGATGTTGTGGAAACCCCACTGTCAATCCAAGATTATTTAGACCAACTATCGGTAAAAAACTAATAATATGGCAGCAAAAAGCGAGGGTGGAGCACCTCGCTTTTTACATATTTGAGCAGGAGCATGTGAAAAATTTTGGTCTCCAGCATGATCTATTCATTTATTTTTAAGTACTTATCAAACCAGCGACAGATTTGCTTGAGTCTTGCAATCCTCATGTTTGGATTGCCACTCCTACTTAACTCATGGTCTGCGCCTGGGAAGCGAACGAATTCAACATCTTTTCGTAAATGCTTTAAGGCGATAAATAGCTGTTCACCTTGTTCAATCGGGCAACGATAATCAAGTTCTCCATGTAAAATTAATAGCGGAGTTTCTACCTTGTCAGCATATTTCAAAGGGGAAGAGTCCCATAATTTTGCAGGGTTTTCTAATAAATTATACCCAATCTCCCATTTTGTAAAGAAGTAGCCAATATCACTTACGCCATAAAAGCTCAACCAATTGGAAATGGATCGTTGCGTTACTGCAGCTTTAAAGCGATTCGTTTGTCCAACAATCCAGTTTGTCATGAAGCCGCCATAGCTTCCACCAGTAACGCCAAGTCGATTTTCATCAATATATGAATAATTAGCCAATGCATAATCGACTGCATCCATTAAGTCTGCATAGTCACGTCCACCGTAATCAGAACGGACAGCATCCACAAATTTCTGTCCATACCCATGGCTTCCACGAGGATTCGTATACATCACGACATAGCCCTTTGCAGCAAGTAATTGAAGCTCATGGAAAAATGTTTGCCCATACATGGCATGTGGACCGCCATGGATCTCCAGAATAAACGGGTATTTCTTGTCTTCGTTGAATCCGTACGGTTTAATAATCCATCCTTGAATTTCCCAGTCATCTTCAGTTTGTATCGTAAACGTCTCAGGATTCATTATTGCAACTTCTTCGAGAAATGCTGCATTCGAATTGGTTAATCGTGTCAAATCTAAGTTTTTTCCTAATAGATAGAAGTTGCAAGGATTTGTTGGCGTGCTAATACCTAAAATAAATGAATCTGAATTCACATCGTAAGCAAAGCCAAACACATGATTGTCATCCTTATAAAGTACGGTTAAATTACGTTCGAGTGTGACTTGATAAAGTCCTGTAGCGCCAGAATCGGTAGCAAGGAAGAATAGTCTATCCTCGTACTTGGACCATATAGGACCATTTACTGATTGCCCTAATCTCGTATCACCTGCCATTGCATCTCCAAGCTGGATATCCCATGCATCACTTAGACAGGTTCGTTCACCAGATGCCAAATCAAAAACAAAAATTTCACTAAGTGTAGCTCCATCGTATTCATACTCATGACCAAAACAGGAAATTCTATTTCCACTTGGCGAGAAACGAGCATTATAGTAGATTCCTTTACCATCTGTTAGTTTTGACAGATTTTTAGTAGAAATATTGAAAAGGAATAAATCTGTTGTATTTTCATAATCCGCACCAGGATTTAAGTTTGCAGTAAAAAGTAAATACTGTCCATCAGGTGAAATATCTTGAAGCCGATGGTCTTCATCAGCAGTAGTAAGTTTTGAATAAGATTCTTTCTCGATATCATAACTAATTATTTGGGCCCGTTTATCGTCGTGGAAGCCTTTATCATTTGATTTATATTGAAGACGATTGACGAGAAGCGGTTTATTCTTTTTCTTCTCAATCGCTTGTTGCCGTTCTTCGTTTGACAGCTCCTTTTGATTCTGAATATCATCATCTGAATTAAGTGAAGCACTAAATAGAATTTGCTTTCCATCCTTCGACCACATTGGGTTACTCGCTCCATTTTTAAATGTCGTAAGCTGTTGTGCTTCACCACCATCAGTATGAATTAGCCAAAGCTGTGGCAGACCGCTTCGATTGGATTGGAATACAGCTGTTTGTCCATCAGGTGAAATTGTTAAATTACTGTTTCTATGATGGCCGAATGTCCATTGCTTACTTTCCGTTTCATTTACATTTTGAAAAAATAAATGTGATTCATATTCATTCTTTCCATTAATGATAGTCGAAACATATGTATATGCTTTCCCGTTTGGAGTGAAATGTGGGTCACTAAATACTTCTATTCTAGATAAATCCTCGGCTGTAATTGGGCGTTTGCTGACCATATAAATCCTCCTAATTATCAGAACTTTACATATCATTCTAATCTATTTCGAGAATCGAAGCAATTTAATTGCAGATAGAATTGAAAATAATTAATTTCACTTCATGAAAACACATTCTAATCTTCTAATTCCATTAAAAAGCGCTTTAATTGTTTGGGAGAATGAAAGATTAAGACAGTTTTGTCATGAAACTGTCTTAGCTTTTGATAGATTAAAGGAGTTTGATTTCTATTAAACCGCATTACCCAATTGAAAAACTCCCAATCAATTTTTTCCGGGCAATCCTTTCCCATATCAGATCTTGTTTTATTACGATATTGGATTCTTCGCTTAATGATTCCATATAAGTAGCGAATGGTCGAGTAGTGTAGGACGATTACAGTATCTGCTAGCTCTAACCGGGAATCGATTGTCGCACCGTAATTTCCATCCATTATCCAGTTCTCTTCTTTTGAAATTTTGCTTTGTTTCGTAATAAAAATTTCCCGGTCAAGGGGTTGCCAGCCGGGTTGCCAGTAAATTGCATCGAGATGATAAACAGGAATATTCAGTGTGGATCCTAGATTTTTTGCTAATGTAGATTTTCCAGCACCACTGCCACCAAGTATTAGGATTTTTTTCAAAGTAGATGACCTCCTTGTCATTGAATCAAAAAAGAGTGATCCATTTTCTGAATCACTCTTTGAATTTTAGCTTAGCTAATTTTCAGCCACGTCCAGCGCAAGTGCCTGTGTTCCTAGCGAGACTTCCCTCATCTTCGTACGATAAAGAAGACTTGCCGATTGGTGTAACCCCAGAGGCGTAGTCGCACTTATACCCCTGTGGTGAAAGTCAACATCAATTCGCTTGCGCTCTTGTTTTCAAATTGTTTGTGTTGCTTCGTTCACGTTAATTAGGGCGTCTTTTTCATATGCTGCCTGTAAAAGCTTCGTTATTTTACCAGGTTTCCCAGTGCTGATTTGTGTATTATCAACTTTCACAATTGGCATGATTTCCGAAGTACTGCTTGATAAAAAGAGTTCATCAGCCATCCCAATATCTTCAACGGTGAATCCATCTTCATGGAAGGGGATATTCAGTTCAAGGGAAAATCTTTCAATTGCCATTCGAACACAACCATACAAAATATTATTTGTTGTTGGATGAGTATAGATTTCACCATCCTTAACAAGGTAAACATTTGATGAGCTACATTCTGTTACTAGTCCGTCCCTGTGTAAAATTGCTTCATAACAGCCGTTTTCCTTTGCAGTCTGCTTCGCTAACACATTTGGTAAAAGATTCAAGCTCTTGATATAGCAATTTTCCCAGCGAATATCTCGTTCGGTGATGGCGCTGACACCATTTCTTAGATTTTCTAGCTTTCTTGGTAAGTCTTCGATATATGCATAGATGTTAGGCAGTACATCGATAGGGAAAACATGATCCCTAGGTGCAGAACCTCTTGTTACTTGCAAATAAACTTTACCATCTGTCGTCATTTTATTTCTATCTAATAATTGAAGTAATAGGTCGGATAGTTCATCCTTTGAAAAAGGCAAATTTATTTTTATTGCAGCTGCTGAGCGGAATAATCGATCGACATGTTCCTCAAATAGATAATATTTTCCATTGTAAATTCGAATTACTTCATATATTCCATCCCCAAATTGTAACCCACGTTCCTCGAACGGATAAGTCAAATGGTCTTGATGGATAAATTTTGACTGAGTCATGATTATTGGATAAACAGACATGCACTAACACCCTCCTTAAAAACCGTAAGTATAGTTTATCTTGATTGCTTAATATTGTAAATGATTAGTTTATCTTGATTTATCTGTTAGTTCCCCTGCTCATTTCTTATTGATTGCTGGCATAAATAGATAAAGTGCATAACTTGGGGGGCTACTCTTAGGCCAGTCGTTCCAGAAATACACTTCGCTTTCCACGGGGAGCTGGTGAGCCTACTCGCGCTATTGCGCTTCGTAGTCTCACCTAGACTCTTCTTCCCGTAGGAGTCTTCGTGTATTTCTTCCACTGGGTAAGTGAAGAAAGTACCGATACAGTAGTTGCTTACACAATGACAACTGATGTCGATTATAGCAAATAAATGGAGGCTGATTTGTGAATATCCACAACAATCCATATCTGAAATCAAAAATTACGGCTAGTTCGCACTTTATATCAATTATTACCTTAGTATGGTGTAACTTAGCTTTTTTAAAAAAGAGCCTATTAAATTTTTTTAGAAAACCTCTTGATTTCAAGATATAAATCTGATATACTATTTCTTGTCATCAAATTTACTAAGTTATTTTAATTGAATTTGCGGGTGTAGTTTAGTGGTAAAACCTCAGCCTTCCAAGCTGATGATGAGGGTTCGATTCCCTTCACCCGCTCCATACATATGTCATAACGCAGTATTTCGTACTTAGTCTACGAAGTGTTGCGTTTTTATTATTTCCTAGTAGTTAAGAAGTGCAACTAAGGCTGTCACCTAGAAGCTTGGCTAAACCTTAGTTTTCTAATATTATATGCATATGTTAGGGTATTGTTAAATCTTTAGGTAAAAATACTATTTATATAGCAGGCTGGAAGGAGAACATGTTCATGCGTACCGCAGAACTTAAACAAGAGATAATCGATTATTCAAAGAAAATCGGCATCGATAAAATTGGTTTTACAACGGCGGATGTCTTTGGTGAGCTAAAGGAACGATTAAGACGTCAACAAGAATTAAACTATCAATCTGGATTTGAAAAAGGTTCAGTAGAAGAAAGAACAGAGCCGGTACGATTGCTGCCAGAGGCACAATCGATTATCTCAATTGCGATTGCCTATCCTTCCAGAATGAAGGATGCGCCGAAAAGTACAAAGGAAGAGCGACGTGGTATCTTTGCGAGAGCTTCCTGGGGAATCGATTATCATGTTGTGCTGAAGGATCGCTTAGAGAAACTTGCAGCTTTTATAATGGAAAAGGTACCAGATGCAAAAAATAAAGTAATGGTTGATACTGGTGAACTTTCTGATCGGGCGGTTGCGGAACGTGCGGGTATTGGTTTTAGTGGTAAAAATACTTCAATCATTACACCTGAATTTGGATCGTTTGTCTATCTAGGAGAGTTGATTACCAATATCCCGTTTATTCCTGATGATCCGATTGAAGATAGCTGTGGTGACTGTACGAAGTGTATGGATGCTTGCCCAACAGGTGCACTAATTCAAGGTGGACAGTTGAATGCCCAGCGCTGCATCGCCTTTCTAACACAAACGAAGGATTTCCTTCCCGATGAATTCCGTACAAAGATTGGTAACCGTGTCTATGGCTGTGATACTTGCCAGCAGGTTTGTCCACGGAATAAGGGAATTGATTTTCATATACATCCAGAATTTGAACCAGAGCATGACATCGCGAAACCAAAATTAAAGCCAATGTTAAAAATGTCTAATCGTCATTTTAAGGAAACTTTTGGCCATATCTCAGGTTCATGGCGCGGGAAAAAACCACTTCAGCGAAATGCATTAATCGCACTCGGTCATTACAAGGACAAGACAGCGGTTGAAGAAATGATTAATGTGATGCGCGATGACCCGAGACCTGTTATTCGTGGTACAGCAGCATGGTCCCTTGGGAAAATTGGGACAGAAGAAGCCTACGAAGCAATTCAAGCAGCGATGGAAAATGAGCAAGACGAGCAAGTATTATTTGAAATGAGAAAAGGCTTAGATTTTCAAGAAAGACAAACAGTAAATTAAATAGAACGAAAAATTGAATTTAATCCAAGCACCTCTCCATATACTTGATATGGAGGGGATTTTTTATGGAAAAAATAAAAGCCTTTTGGTGGGATTTTTTTCATCAGGATCAAAACGAGGAAAGTTGGTGGAATCGAAAGAAAGCACTGTGGGAGAAGAGAGGAGCGGAGATTGTTCGCATCGAGGGAAAGGGCAGAATCTTTCGGAAGCTCAGTTTCGGCCGTGAGCAGCAAAAGCAATATTTATTTCATCTTACTTATTTAATAAAGCAGAATAACCATTTTCATTTAGAGGAACAGGTTATTCCGTATCAATTTACTACCAATTTGAGAAATCAACTAATCGAACATAAAAAAATAGAAGAGAAGGGAGTAGAAGAAGGGAAGATTAACTTTCCGGAACGTGATATCGAAACAAATGATGCACGTTTTTCATATAATCGCCTAGCAGCAGTTCAGTATGCAGAACGCTGGTGGAATAGCTACAACCCTAATTATCGTAAATTTACGGTTGATTGTACTAATTTCATCTCACAATGTTTATTTGCTGGAGGGGTGCCAATGCATGGTGCAAGAGTTAGGGGGCGGGGTTGGTGGTATGGTGGGGATAACTGGAGCTACAGCTGGGCCGTTGCTCATTCCTTAAGGTGGTATTTAAGTGGTGCTGCACAAAGAATGCAGGCGAAAGAAATGATGCGTGCAGAAGAACTAATCCCAGGAGATGTTATTTGCTATGATTTTCAAGGGGATGGCAGGTGGGATCATAATACGATTGTCGTTGCAAAGGATGCTTACGGGATGCCATTAGTGAATGCACATACGGATAATAGCAGGCATCGTTACTGGTCCTACGAGGATTCAAGTGCATGGACACCAAATATTCAATATAAATTTTTTAGAATTGGCGGGGAGTAGTGGTATACTATTAGTTGAATTGATAATGGTTAGGAGAATGAATAAAGTGAGTTTACATGTCGTATTATTTCAACCAGAGATTCCGGCTAATACTGGTAATATTGGAAGGACTTGTCTAGCAACTGATACTTCCTTGCATTTAATCCATCCACTTGGTTTTTCTACGGATGACAAGATGCTGCGTCGGGCTGGGTTAGATTATTGGAAAAATGTAGATGTTAAGGAATATGCTTCAATGGAAGAGTTATATCAACAATATCCAAATGGTGAATTTTATTATATTGAAAATTTCGGTACAAAACATTATACCGATTATGATTTTAGCAATCATGAACAGGATATATTTTTTGTGTTCGGTAAAGAAACTACTGGGATACCGAAAGATTTATTAATTGGGAAAGAGGATAAATGTCTCAGAATCCATATGAATGATAAAGTACGGTCACTTAACCTTTCAAACACCGCTGCAATCATCCTGTACGAAGCGCTTCGTCAACAAGGATTTCCAACTCTTACGTAAACTAGAATGGTGTTTTATAAAAAATGCTTCTAGTAAATGAAGGATGATGTAGTAGTTGATATATTTTGTGATGTCGGTTCAATGCAACTAACCTTTTATAAGACCTAAAAAGACCACCAAACTCGTTATTATTAGCTGGTGGTCTTCTGCATATTAAGCATAAAAATATAGATTCTGTTATTGATTTTTCTTAGGCACTCCTGGTTTTGCTTCATAGCCAGCAGTAAAGTCAGCAATGATAAATGTAATAATGACGCCAAATATTAACGCTAGTTTCATCCGTAAATCCTCCCTCATATCAATATGTACCAATGAGCATATTTACCAATAATAACCCCATTATAACTAATAATAGTCATAAAAGAAACAGATAAATATGAAAATTGCGCTTGAATTGAGATAAATGGCATAGAGAAAGATTAGAATAATTCTTTTCTTATACAAATATTGAACACTATCTGAAAATAAGGTATATTAGAATGTGTAGGGGCAGTCTATAATATTGATACAAATATTAACCGTTTACATAACGGGAAATGACATTATGGAGGTAGACATCGTGGTAGTAGAATTTGGAGAATCTACTAAAAGATTCTGGGAACAGTTTTATGGACCGAATAAAGGGTATATTGAACAGCAATATGATTTATACAAACAGAATCCAGACTCTGTTGAGGCTTCAATCAAAGAAATTTTTGATACATATGGTGCGCCTGTATGGATGAATCAAAACCATATTGTCCAAAATACTTCCGGAATACTAGACACATTAACAATGCATACTGCAAAAAAGCTCTCCTCAGCATTGAAACTTGTTGAGGCTATTCGTCGTTTTGGTCACCTTACTGCAGATATCTATCCAGTCGGTAATTATAAGGATTCGGGCGAAACGAAATCACTTGATCCTGAATCATTTGGATTAAGTGAAGAAGATTTAAGGAGTATTCCAGCTGGATGGATTTGGGAGAACGCACCTGGGGATGTTGAGAATGGTCTGGATGTTGTTAATACATTAAAGAAATATTATACAGGTACAATTACCTTTGAGTATGATCACGTAAATAATGATGAAGAACGTACATGGTTATTTGAATTGATTGAATCAGGAAGGGCTCGACTAGAAATATCACCTGATGTTCGTAAACGGATATTAGAGCGTTTGGCGCATGTAGAAGGCTTTGAGGACTTCTTACAGAAAACCTTTGTTGGACAGAAACGATTTTCAATCCAAGGATTAGAAGCAATGGTGCCGATGTTGGATCAAATCGTGAATGATGCAATTTCTGATAAAGTGGAAAATATTATGATGGGAATGGCACACCGAGGTCGTTTGGCTGTACTTGCTCATGTTTTAGGAAAGCCATATGATCGAATCTTTTCTGAATTCCATAGTTCGCCGAACAAGGAATTAATTCCTTCAGAAGGTTCGAGGGGCATTAATTATGGCTGGACTGGGGATGTTAAATATCACTTCGGGGCTAAAAGAGAAGTGAAAGAAGGCGATGAAACGACAAGGATAACACTTGCACATAACCCATCCCACTTGGAATTCGTAAATCCAGTTGTAGAAGGATTTACACGAGCGGCCCAAGATGATCGTTCCAAGAGGGGAAATCCAGTCAGAGATGTAAATAAAGCGTTTTGTGTTGTAATTCATGGTGACGCAGCATTTATCGGTGAAGGTGTTGTTGCTGAAACATTGAATCTTAGCGGATTACCAGGCTACAATACTGGAGGAACCGTCCATATTATCGCGAACAACCTATTAGGTTATACAACCGATAGAGAGGATGGTCGTTCGACTCGGTATGCAAGTGACATGGCTAAAGGATTTGAAATTCCGATTATTCGCGTAAATGCAGATGATCCTATTTCATGCATTTCGGCAATTAAGATTGCATATGAATACCGGAAGAAATTCAATAAGGATTTTCTTATCGATCTTGTTGGCTATCGCAGGTTTGGTCATAATGAAATGGATGAACCTCGTACAACACAGCCGAAGCTTTACCAAGAAATTGATAATCATCCAACAGTGACAGAAGTGTTTGCAAAAGCACTAGAGGAACGAAATATCATCGGTGCAGATTATTTGAATGAGGTAAAAGAAAGTATCGAGAAGGAATTACGTGATATTTTTACGAATATGCAGGAAAATGATACCGTTGAAACTGAGGTCCTGAATATGCCGAAAGAGCTATTGGGAGATCTTGATATATATGAAACAGCAGTAGATTTAGAATCATTAAAAGCTTTAAATGAAGGTCTGCTAAAACGCCCTGAAGGATTTAATGGTTTCAGAAAAACGGAGAAAATTCTAAAACGTCGAGAAGCTGCGTTTGAAGAGGGGAATAAAGCGGACTGGGGTACAGGAGAAGCATTGGCATATGCATCGATTATTAAAGATGGCGTACCAATTCGCTTCACTGGACAAGATTCAGAACGTGGTACATTTGCACATAGGCATGCTGTCCTCAATGATATTGAAACAGGAGAAAAATATTCACCATTTCATGGATTAGAGGAAGCAAATGCTTCATTTGAAATACGTAATAGTCCTTTATCAGAGGTAGCTGTATTAGGATTTGAGTATGGCTATAGTATTCAGTCTCCGGAAACCTTAGTAATTTGGGAGGCGCAATTTGGTGATTTCGCAAATGTTGCGCAAATAATCTTTGACCAATTTATTGGTGCTGCAAGAGCGAAATGGGGAGATAAATCAAATCTGATTGTTCTATTACCACATGGATACGAAGGGCAAGGACCAGAGCATTCTAGTGGTAGACTGGAAAGATATTTACAAATGGCTGCGGAGAATAATCTGATTATTACCTATCCTTCATCATCTGCCCAGTTTTTCCATTTGCTTCGCAGACAGGCGGCTATGGGGGGGCATGATGAGGCAAGACCATTGGTTGTAATGACACCAAAGAGCAGTCTCATTCGAAATCAACGCGTTGCGTCAGCAGCAGAAGAATTTACTGAAGGAAAGTTTGAACCATTAAAGAATCAACCGAACCTAGAAATTAATAAGGAAAGTGCGAAACGGTTATTAATTGGTAGTGGTAAAATAATGGTTGAGATTGAAGAAGCAATTGAAGACTCAGCAGAAAATTATGATTGGTTACGTGCATTACGTCTTGAACAAATTTATCCGTTTCCTAAAGAGGAATTAGAAAAGGTAATGAATGAATTACCTAATATTGAAGAAATTGTTTGGGTACAAGAAGAACCGAAAAATATGGGTGCATGGGATTTTGTGGAAAATTATTTACAGGAGCTTTTAAAAGAAGGGCAGAAATTGCGTTATATTGGGCGTCCAGACCGGTCAGCTCCTGCTACGGGCTTACCTAATGTCCATAAATATGAACAAAATCTAATTATACAACAATCAATCAAGTTTTCAGAAGGGGGAAATTCAAGTGCAGGAAATTAAAGTACCAGAACTCGCAGAATCGATAACAGAAGGTACAATTGCAGAATGGTTAGTTCAAAAGGGAGATAAGGTCGAAAAGGGTGACGCAATCGTTGAACTTGAAACAGATAAAGTTAACGTGGAAGTGAATTCTGATTTTGCGGGTGTCATTATGGAAATAATTCAAGGAGAAGGTGAGGATGTTCAAGTTGGTGATGTCATAGCAAAGCTTGATGAAAATGGAACATCCGGTAGCGAATCTTCAGAGAATGATCCAGAACCAGCAAAAGCAGAAGTTGTAAAAGAATCTCCTGCTTCTGATGCAAAAGAAGAAATAGTGAAAGAAACTGAAAAACAAGAAGATAGTGCAACTAAAGGTGATGTTATCGCCACGCCAGCAGCAAGAAAGCGTGCACGTGAGCTTAATATTGATTTAAGTGCAATTAGCCCACGTGATCCACTTGGTCGCGTTCGTCCAGATGATGTAGAAGCACATGCTTCAGTTGCTAATAATAAAAATGAACCGAAGCAAGCGAAAAAAGAAGAAGCAAGCAACCCAGAGCGTAAAGAATTTGAAAAGCCCGTAGAACGCGTGAAAATGACACGTCGCCGTCAAACAATCGCGAAAAATCTAGTAAATGTACAACAAGAGGCTGCAATGCTCACAACCTTTAATGAAGTAGATATGTCAGCAATTATGAAACTGCGCAGTGAGAGAAAAGAGAATTTCATCAAAAAACATGGTGTGAAGCTTGGCTTCATGTCCTTCTTTACAAAAGCAGTTGTTGGTGCGCTGAAAGAATTCCCGCTTCTTAATGCAGAAATTCAAGGTTCGGAGCTTGTTATAAAGAAATTCTATGACATTGGGATTGCAGTTTCAACGGATGATGGTTTAGTTGTCCCAGTAGTACGTGATGCTGATCGCCTTACATTCGCGGGGGTTGAGAAAGAAATAGCTAACCTTGGTGAAAAGGCACGTGATAATAAACTAGCATTAGGTGATTTACAAGGTGGATCATTTACGATTACAAATGGTGGTACATTCGGATCCATGATGTCTACACCAATTTTAAATGCACCTCAGGTTGGCATTCTTGGAATGCATAATATTGTGAAGCGTGCAGTTGTCATGCCAGATGACACTATTGAAGTGCGTCCGATGATGTACTTGGCAGTTTCCTATGATCATCGGATTGTTGATGGAAAAGAAGCAGTTAGTTTCCTAGTACGGATCAAACAGATGCTGGAAGACCCTACTGATTTATTATTAGAAGGTTAATAAATAACGAATATGATAGAACCTCAATTTGTAAGTTATCGAATTGAGGTTCTATTCTTTTTTTTTGAATTAATCAACAATTATGGAGGATATATCAGGATACAGCTCGATAAATCAGGAATCAGGACTGTATATCTTGATCCAGCACGGGAAAACATGAATCACGTCCACGCAATCATGATTCAATGAATATGCTTTTAACGAAAAGGGATTTCTAACCTTAAAATGCAAAAGTATTTCTTGATTTTAGAATTCCTTCATTGCAAAACAGAATAAAAACGAATAATATATATAAGGTTGATTATTTAAATTCGGAAAGTATGGTGTTTAATGTGAAGGAATTCTTTAAATTAAAAGAAAATAATACGAATATCCGAACAGAACTTTTCGCAGGGCTAACGACATTTATGACAATGGTATATATTGTATTTGTGAACCCTGCAATATTGTCTAGTGCGGGTCTACCTTTTGACCAAGTATTTATGGCGACTGTTATTTCGGCTATTATAGGATCATTAATAATGGGACTATTTGCTAATTATCCGATTGCGATTGCACCAGGTATGGGCTTAAATGCATATTTTGCTAGTGTAGTTGCCACACAAGGTCTTTCCTATCAGGTTGTTTTAGGAGCGGTATTTCTAGCAGGGATACTCTTCTTATTATTAAGTTTAACTAAATTACGGGAATTACTCATACAGTCGATTCCTGCATCACTTAAGTACGGAATTACTGCTGGAATCGGCTTATTTATTGCCTTTGTTGGATTAAGAAATTCAGGTTTAATCGTGCCGAATGAAGCGAATATGGTTGGTTTAGGTGATATAACGGATCCGATGATAGTTCTAACGATAGTGGGACTTTTTATTACATTAATCCTTTACGTGTTAAAAATAAAAGGAGCTTTATTTTTCGGTATGCTTCTCACAGCAATTATTGCTCTCTTCACGGGACAACTGAGCTATGAAGGTATTGTCTCAGCACCACCATCTCCTGTGTTCTTTGATATAGATATTGCCGGTGTATTCACAAATGGACTCTATACGGTAATTATTGCCTTTCTATTAGTTACTTTATTTGATACAACTGGAACTATGATCGGTGTTGCAGAGCAGGCGGGATTCTTGAAGGATGGAAAAATGCCACGTGCAAAACAGGCATTACTAGCAGATGCGACAGCGACTACAGTAGGTTCAATGTTTGGGACAAGTCCATCTACAGCATTTATTGAGTCTACATCAGGTGTTGCAGCTGGTGGTAGAACGGGATTAACATCTGTTGTTGTTGCAGTCCTATTCGGGCTATCGCTTTTCTTTACGCCAATTATCAGTGTTGTAGCTAATGTGCCAGCGATTACGGCTCCAGTACTAATTATTGTAGGTAGTTTTATGATGCAAGGCTTAGCAAAAATTAATTGGAAAGCATTTGATGAAGCATTTCCAGCTTTTATCGTGATCCTGTTGATGCCTCTTACTTCTAGTATAGCAACTGGGATTTCAGTTGGGTTTATCACATATCCAATATTAAAATTAGTATCTGGTAAAGGTAAGGAAGTGCACTGGGTACTGTATGTTTTTGCACTCATCTTTATCATTCAAATGATATTCTTTCCGATGAGTTAAAAGAACTATGTAGCAGAAGTATAAGCTTCTCAATTCATGGGTGGATTTATTTTAGCACATTGATAGAAAGAGCCTATGATAAACTCCATAAAAATAGGGTATAACTAAACTATATTATATAATAATTGGATTTACTTGTTCGAAATATAAGGGAGGCTAAATGCTTGGGTATTGTACTAGGAGTACTTGCGATAATCGTGACATTAGGAATTTCATATTTAATGTCAAATGACAAGAAAAATGTAAACTTTAAGAGTCTTGGAATTATGCTAGTATTGCAGCTTCTAATTACATGGTTTATGTTTTCCACGACGATTGGACAAGTAATTATTAATGGTATTTCTGCTTTATTCAATAAATTAATTGAGTTTGGTAGAGCGGGGATAGACTTTATCCTTGGAGGAATCGAAGTTGGAGAAGGCGGCGTTTTCTTCTTCAATGTATTACTATTAATTATCTTTTTTGCAACGTTACTATCTGTGCTAACGTATTTAAAGATCCTGCCATTTATTATTAAATATTTAGGTGGACTAGTTTCAAAAGTTACAGGATTACCTAAGATAGAATCTTTTAATGGAGTGAATAGTATTTTCTTTGGTCAGTCTGAAGCATTAATTGCAATCCGCTCCCAGTTTCATCATTTAACTGCAAACCGATTATTTATCGTAAGTGCGTCGGCAATGAACTCAAAAACAGTTGGGATCTTAACAGTATTCTTAACTAGCTTTGCAAACTTTTCTTCGATTGGTATTATGGCGGGAACAGTAAAGGGTATTGACGACAAGAAGGCTGCGATAGTATCACGATTTGGGCTTAAGCTGTTGATTAGTGGAATCTTAACATCGATATTATCTGCAACAGTAGTAGGGCTTTTCTTATAGGGTAGATTAAAAGTGAGGGGAAGTTATGCCCCTCACTTAATTTGTTTTCTAATATTCTTCTGTAAATAAAGCAGTCTCCATAATAATGCAATTGCACCACAGCTTAAGCCTGTAATAATTCCTACCCAATACCCGAACGGCTCCAGTCTGGTGTAATTCGCTAAGATCCAACCAATTGGTAAACCGATTACCCAATAAGAAATAAGTGCAATTACGAGTGTCATGTTTACATCCTTATAACCTCGTAGTGCACCTTGGATTGGGGCACCGAAGGCATCCGCTAATTGATAAAATACCGCGAAAACAATAAATTCTGTTGTTAATTGGATTACTTCAGGCTCTGAATTATATAGTGCAGCAACAGGCTCTTTTAATACTAATAATATTACACCATTAAGAATTGCAAAAAAGATTGAGCCGCTTATCCCTATATATCCAAAGGTACGCGCGTCCTTGTAGCGCTTTGCTCCAACCTCGAAGCCAACTACGATAGTTAAAGCCATGCCAACGCTTAGAGGTATCATATACAATAAGCTAGCAAAACTGATTGCAGCTTGATGTGCAGCAATCGTATAAGTGCTATAGACACTCATGAGGATTGTAACTGCTGAGAAAATACTTGTTTCGAAAAACATTGCAAATCCGATAGGAAGCCCAATTTTCAACTGTTCCCACCAAGCTGATAAATTAGGGATTGACCAGCTTGAAAATAAATTAAAGCTACGGAATGGTTGAAGACGCTTTATAATTGCCATTGCTATAAAGCAAACGAGCCAATAAGTTAGTGCAGTAGCTATTCCAGAACCAATTCCACCAAATGCGGGTAAGCCAAGCTTTCCAAATATAAGAATATAATTTAATACAATATTAATCGGTAATGAGATTAACATGATAACCATCGAAAGTCGAGTTTGACCGAGCGCATCGATAAAGTTTCTTAGCGTATTAAAAATGAAAAGTGGTATAATACCTGCACCAAGAGAAATAAGATAATATTTAGCAACATGGCTTACATCACTTTCTAAGTCCAACATATTTAATACTGGAGTAAGTAGTAAACCTCCAATTATGATAACAATAAGTGCAATTACAATGCTTAAGTAAATCCCTTGATGCATATTCTTCTTAATTTTATTTGTTTCCTTTGCCCCAGTTAATTGCGCGATGATTGGCGTAATCGCTAAAAGGATTCCATTAATGCCAGTAGAAATAGGGAGCCACAAGCTAGAGCCGATTGCGACACCGGCCAGATCGATTGCCCCGAACCGTCCAGACATAACGGTATCAAAAAACGTCATTAGGTTTAAACTTACCTGTGTAATAAGTATGGGAATTAATATTGTAATAAATAGTTTTACTTTTTGCCTTATCAATAATGTTTCATACATGATGCTCTTCCTTTTTCAATTGTTTTCTAATAGGATAGAGAGAGTAATCTATTAGCATAAAGATTATTATAACTTGGTAGTTGAGAAAGTTCAAAAACTTTCTTACTACATAAGAGCAACTAAAGTTGTCACATGCTTCGTGACAACCAAGTTTTCTAATAATATAGTATTTGTGAAAGAAAGGAAGATCAAAACATGAAAAACAAGCGAATTCTCTTCACTGGTGGAGGAACGGCAGGACATGTAATTGTTAACCTGGCACTGATACCGGTGTATCAAAATAATGGTTGGGAAATTGATTATATCGGTTCACATAATGGAATAGAGCGAGAACTAATCGGTCAGCTTGATGGTGTTACATATCACCCAATTTCAACTGGGAAGCTTCGTCGTTATCTATCGAAGGAAAATCTGAAGGACCCTTTTAAAGTGATGAAGGGAACGATGCAAGCTTTTCGAATTATCGGTAAGCGAAAGCCGTCGATTATCTTTTCAAAGGGTGGGTTTGTGTCTGTACCTGTTGTGATGGCAGCGAAGCTACGTGGTGTACCTGTTGTTATTCATGAGTCCGATTATACGCCAGGACTTGCTAATAAGCTTTCCATTCCATTTGCAAAGAAAGTACTTGCAACATTTCCAGAGACAATGAACTTCTTACCAGAGAAAAAAGCTGAATATGTCGGCGCTGTTATTCGTGATGAACTTTTCCAGGGAAATAAGGAGAAGGGACTAACTATTTCAGGGTTAACAAAGGAAAAACCAGTACTGCTTATTATGGGTGGCAGTGGCGGATCACATAAAATCAATGAAACAGTTAGGACGAGTTTACCAGAGCTATTATCCCACTTTCAGGTCATTCATATTTGTGGAAAGGATAAGGTGGATTCTACTATTCATGAAAAAGGCTACGTTCAGTTTGAGTATGTAAATGAAGAGTTAAAGGATATTTTTGCTGCAACTGATTATGTTTTATCACGAGCAGGATCAAATGCAATCTTTGAGTTCTTAGCCTTACGTATTCCAATGCTGCTAATACCATTATCTAAGGAAGCGAGTCGTGGAGACCAAATAATTAATGCGAACTCTTTTGAAGAGAAACGCTATGCGCGTGTGATGGAAGAAGAAAACTTAACGAAGGAAACCTTAATTCACGAACTCACACAATTAAAAGAATATGCATCGATTATGAGCGATCATATGGAGAAATATAAAAGTGAAAAAGCTCGTGACCGTGTCATTGAGATATTAGAAGAAGTAGGCAGATAATGATTAGTTGGAAAATCCCATTGTTTTACAGATGCAATGGGATTTTTTATCTTTACCGATAAATTTTAGTCAACAGAACCATGTCTAGTGATGGTTGTTTTTACGTTGAAATTGACTTTGATTGTTGGATATATTTCATGCCACAATTCGTCAGTTAATTTTCCATTCTTTTGGTGTGTACGATAAATTTTACCGTATCCAAATGTATCGCCATTCATTTTTTGAATCCGCGCAAGAACTCCCTTTGCGTCAGCTTCAATTTTCTTATTTATCTCTTTTTCCAGTAATTTCAAGGATTTATCATTATTTAAATCTACCGGCTCTGATAACTCTAATAGATTTACATCTAGCCATAAATCCGTCTGAAAGACGTTGTTTTTATTATCAATCAAAGATGTGTCTACTTTTGATTTTACTAGTCCTAAGGCGATGTTTAATTTATCTGTACTTTTTGTTGTATCAGTATAATTCTTTAGATATTTTTCAAATGGTTTCATTGGTAGTAGCAATTCAAACTTCTCGTTCCTAACCGTTTCTTCTAGTATTTTAAAAAGCAAAAGATAGTTTGACTCAATTTCACCGACTAATTTATCGTCTCGTAGTATTGCAATCGATCTTATTTTCGGTATGCTATCTTTTATTTCAATAATTGGTAACGCTGGATCAACACCAATATCATAATATTTACTTAAGAAGGTTTGTAAGGTTACACGAGGCAAAAAATGGTCTTTTGCATTCTCTTTTATTAATCCATGTATATGTTCGCCAACATTATTTGAAATACTTTGTTCTTTTGTCGTTAATACTTCTTTTGCAGTGGGAACACTAATTGCTAAATACATCGAATCAGGAAGTCTTGCATCACGGTTCAATGTATCGAGATACGGAAAAATCCCTTTTTTTGCTAGTTCCATTCCATATAACTCCAACTGTATTTTTCCAGCTACTAATTCAAAACGTGATTCTAAATTTGCATTCGCTAATGCCCCTTTTATTGTTTTTCCCTTTCCGAATACTGGGTTAATCACGATTCCTTCTGGCTTCGTGAACTGGAAGATCATAAGGGTGGTCTCAATCTCACTGTTTTCTAACTGATCGGTGCCACGACTTGTAACAACCGAGAGTTTCTCAATTTGCTTTGATTGAACACAACTGCCAAGTGTTAAGCAAATCATAATCAAGAGTAAACAATGTAATGTTTTCAATTCTTTTCATCCTCTCGTTGTCTTCGCCATTTCTTCTTAATTAGTACAATTGGTAGAAGGAATAATGGATAAACAAAAAGAAGCCAAAATCCAAATTGTGCAATTGTATCGGTAATCATGGTAACCTGCTTATCGTGTTGAATAAAAATAATCAAAATCAGGACCATAATAGAAGCAATATATAATGTGGACTTTTGTGAAACATTATAGATCCTCTTCATTCCATAGGTCATTCCCCACATCAGTAAAACTAGATTTGGTAAAATTACCATTATCCACTCAAAGATAATAATATTATCCAAGCGTTCAATAAACGAGTAGGAAACATTTTTAAACAAACTTAATGTTGGCCAGTCGAGGTCGGCTAGGTCCACTGGACTGAAATAGCCGATAGAAATTACTGTCACAAGCAATAGATTAAAAATGGTATAACCTAGACCTAAAAACAAAGGCAATTTTATTTTATCTTTGTTTTGGATGAATGGATAAAGAATGAATAATAGTTCAAACCCGGAAATAGAATAGGTTGTTGCTTTCGTTCCTTGTAATATTTCTGGAAAAGAGGCTTGAAACATGGGGCTAAAATGACTCCAATCCATTCTTGAAATCGGATCATATAGTAGGAACAATATCCATTGCGTTAAGATAACGAAGAAAAATATCATGCCGACTATTGTTCGAATACCACCGAGTACGCAATATGCAATTAAGATAATAAATAATAACCCCAAAATAAAAGAGGAAATAGTAGGAAATAGATACACTTTGATTACTTCAATGTAATTCAATAAAATAGAAAGCAGGTTAACAAAGAAATATAGGATATAGATCGTTCCAAACAATTTACCAATCCATTTTCCAAATATATCTACTTGTATCCCAAAAATATCTGCATCCTCATATTGTTTTAAAATTAGAAGCATTACAGATACTATTATTATCAATAAAATATATGCTAATAAAATCGCGACCCATGAATCTTGTTTAGCCTCAATAAAAATATATTTTGGTGCTCCCATTATTCCAACCCCAGTTTGCACGCCAAACATAATAAAAAATAAATAAAAAGCAGGGAATTGCAAATGGGCTTTTATGTTGCTATTTATTTCCATCCGAATCACCTATTCATCAATGTCTTGTTTTTTCTTCGCTTCCTTTTTACTATATCGAACTAATTCTTTTGGAATATTAAATTTAGCTCGTTTATTCTCCAGACTAAATGGAAGACGATAAAAGACGTTATTAAAGTCCTGTAAACTTAATGGGTATAGTGGGGCAAGGTAAGGCGTGCCTATAGATGTTAGACGTAATAGATGAATAATTAGGAAACAGATTCCAAACATCAAGCCAAAAAAACCGAGTATACCGGATAAAAATATTAATGGAAAACGGATAAGACGCACAGTCGTCCCGAGTAAGTAGCTTGGTGAAGTAAATGAAGCAAGTGCACTCATTGCTACTACAATTATGAGAATATTACTAGTGATTCCAGCCTGTACTGCTGCCTGTCCAATGACAATCCCACCTACAATACCCATTGTTTGTCCAACCTTTGTAGGTAGCCTCGCGCCAGCTTCACGTAACAATTCAATCATAAACTCGAGCAAGAGGGCTTCTAATAGTGGTGGAAAGGGGACTGCTGCACGAGATTCACCAATCGATAATAATAATTGTGTTGGGATAATCTCATAGTGATATGTTATGACTGCAACATATGCAGGAGTAACAACAATCGAGAAAAACATTGCTAGAAAACGAATTAGCCGTAAAAAGGAGCCAGCTTGCCATCTCATATACAAATCTTCGGTTGACTCTAAGAAGCTAAATATTGTCGCTGGTGCAACGAGCCCAGAGGGACTATTTTCGACGAGCAATCCTACTTTTCCCTTCGTTATCGCATATGAGAAACGATCCGGTAATTCTGTAGTGTCGAATTGCGGGAATAAATTAAAGGATGAGTCTTCAATATATTGACTTAATACCGCGCTATCTTCAATTTCATCCACATCTAAGTCCTTCAATCGTTGCCTCATTGTATTGACATCTTTTTCATTTGCGACGGATTTCATATAAATCAAGCGAACTTCACGTGATATCTTTTTACCGACTATAATTTCCTCTAATACTAAATCAGTCGAACGGATTCGCCACCGAATAATGTTTAGATTAGTTATGAGAGATTCTGTAAAGGCAATTTTGGGACCAAGTACAAGTGACTCCGTTTCTGCTTTCTCTAAACTGCGTTTATCTTTGTTTAGTAATACATATTCAATAATTTCCTTCTCTTGTTCAACGTAAAGAAAAACTTTTCCTAATAATAAGCCATATAACACATCATCAATTGAGGTATTTGTCTTACCTGAGCTTAAAGGAATTTCATTTAATAACGTTTGCGTGGACCAGTCCGTCTTCATCTTTAATGATTGATCTAATATGTAATTTTCAATTTTGTCGTTTTCAACCATATATGATATATAAAATACGGCCATTATCTTTCCGTGATGATGATAAATAGAAAAGGTCAAGTCTGGATTATTGGGGAAGTTATCTTGCAATAATTGTTCAAGCTCATTAATGGCTATCGGTAAAACACTATTGCCTTGTTTAGTCGGTCTAGTTCTTTTTCTCATAGGAACCTCCAAGTCACAATCAAGCCGTTAAGATTATTATGGTTAAGAAGGCAAGAATTATGTATGTGAAGCGGTTATATTTACTAATAGTTCTATTTATAAAACAACAAAATCGACTTTTCATATTAGATGATATAAATTGACAGAGTAAATAGCAGTCGCTGCAGTAGAGCGGCTGTCTTTTGCTGTAATTGGTGCTGTTAGAATCACGGAATCGTTAATTTCGCTGATAGGAAAGAAAAAAAAGATTCACCAATGAAGGTGAATCTTTAATCTTCTTTTGTTACAATATCAACTTTTCCTGTGTCTGGATCAATGACAAGACCATGAACTTTAATTTCTTTCGGGAGAAGTGGATGATTGCGAATGATTTCAACACTTTGCAGAACTGATTCCTCTACCGTATCAAATCCATGAAATTCTTCGTGTAAATTAATTCCGCCATGTGTGAGCGAATTAATAGTTTCCTGTGGAATTCCACGTTCCGTCATACTTACTGTCAATGCCTCAGTATCGACATGAGACATTCCACAATCATGGTGACCGATTACGACAACCTCGTCGGCTTTTAGTTTGAACACAGCAACAAGAATACTCTTCATAATGCTATCAAACGGTTTCCGAATAATTGCCCCAGCATTTTTCACCATTTTAACGTCGCCATTTTCGATATTTAGTGCTCGCTGTAATAGTTCAACTAGTCGTGATTCCATGCAAGTAAAAATGACCATCTTCTTATTAGGATATGTATCTGTTTTGTATTGTTCATACAGCTTATCTTTAACAAATTTTTCATTAAACGAAAGCATTTCTTCTAAATGCATCGAATCAACTCCTATTTTTATAGTATTTAAAAACTATAGCAGAATATCATGAAAAAGGGAAGTTTATTGCCGATTTATGACATGTGTTAAAAAATAATAATTTCCTTGGTTAAAACACTAGAGAGGGGTTACTTTAGTATAAAAATCACAGTAATAAACTTTTGGAATAATTCAAAAGTAATGTTGATTCATCTAGAAGTTTAACATATAATAGGATTACAATTTTATAAGGAGGTATACTATTGGGAGATTTTGTACGAAATTGTCGTCTATGTGATTTGCCGATGAAAAGCAGTCCGTTTACCATGTGTCCGGCATGCTTGACTGATAGCAATAAAGTTCAAAATCTTGTTAATAAAGATCCTCTTGTTTCAATTGAAGAAATAGCACAATTTACTAGTGTGCCAATTGAAAAGATAGTAAAGTTAGTAAAGCTGGGCCACCATTACTAAGGAATTTAGAAAATTAAGTATAGAAAAGATAAAATTATATCGGAAACGAAAAATAGAAGAGAATATTTCTTATCTATAAGTATATCCTCTTCTATTTAGAGAAGACTTAATAGCGTAATAGTGTTAACTTATTTAGCGTTCTCATTAATTCCATTAATTCCTGATGCTAATTGTTGATCTACGACTCTTGCATCATCAATATGCTTGTGCAAAGTTTGCTTAATCGTTTCAAAGGAATCATTTGTGTTGTATATATCATTGACCATTTGATTCGTAAGGTTGCTCTGGCTATTTATTTCCTCCAACACATTAATTGTGATCTTCTTTGTATTCTCTACAATACTATTCATCTCACTTAATATTTCAACAGTTTTATTATTAAATTTCGTGGAGTTCTGGACGGTCTCTTGGTTTTCATTTGTTCCTTGTTCCGCATCTTGGATTTTTTCCTGAATCGTTGTTGCGACTTCATCAATTGTGGATGTGCTTTCCCTTGTACTTTCTGCAAGTTTTCCTACTTCAGCAGCTACAACTGCAAATCCTTTTCCATGTTCACCAGCACGAGCAGCTTCAATCGAAGCGTTTAAGGCTAGCAGATTTGTTTGATTTGCAATATCACTAATAACTTGGACAATTTCTCTAATTGTATTTGAATGCTCACCAAGTTCTTGCATTCTAGTTGCCGTATTGGTCATTTGTAATTCAAGATTATCCATCAAAACTTTATTTTGTTCGACAATTTGTAAGTAATACCCAGTATGGGAGGCAAGCTTCTCATAATTTGATACAATCTCATTACCTTTTATTACCAATTGTTCAGAATGCTGATTGGATTGCTGTCCAAGGGATTGTATTTCGTCAAAACGCTGTCTGATTTGTAATACAAGATCTTCTAAATTATGGTGCTGACCATTAACATGTTCCTGCTGATCGATTGTATGTAATAAATTCGCTTCTAATTCATTTAGAAACTGTTTGTGCTGCTGTTTTA
Organism: Oceanobacillus chungangensis; assembly: GCF_003369565.1. GTDB lineage: Bacteria > Bacillota > Bacilli > Bacillales > Amphibacillaceae > Oceanobacillus > Oceanobacillus chungangensis. The sequence goes on from NZ_PIOD01000006.1 coordinate 250,266, forward strand.
TATTTAATTTCTCTTCTTCCAATACAGCTATTTTTTGTTGCGCTTTTTGGAGTTCTTCTTCAAGACTTTTTATTTGTTTTACTTTTCGCATCTGTTTTCCCCCGGTATTTTATTGAATTTAGGACTATAGTATTATATTCGGCTAAATGTATAAAATTGTGAAGCAATTTGCAAAAAAATATTGACTAGTTGTTTTCTAAATACTATAATAATTGTGAAGTATAAAAAAGGGAGGTCACTACAATGGAAAACGTTTACAAGAATCAAACGGATAATTTCATAAATAATGTGACCTCTATCGGTAAGAAAGGTATTATCTGCTAGGGAATCCTAGGGGGATTTCTTATTCCAGTAAAGGTCACAGCTGTCTGTGACCTTTTGTAATTGGGAAAAATAGGGTAGTATTGCATAGCCTATTTTTGATTGCATACGTTAGAGGCGTATGCTTTTTTTTATGCTTTGGAAAATAGAGAGAAGGTGGATATATGTTTCAGGTTTTTAAGAAATTAGATTGGTTTTTTAAGCATTATTGGAAACGGTACACATTTGCAATACTTGCGCTTATTACGGCTAGTGGTATCGGGCTTATTCCGCCGAAATTAGTGGGGTTTACAATCGATCAGATTCAATTTAATTCGTTAACAACTCAAGTTTTAACCGCTATTATACTAGGGTATTTAGCTCTTATTGTTGTTCACTACACCATCTCATTTTTATGGGATTATACCCTTTTCGGTGGTGCGGTTATATTAGAAAGATGGGTTCGGAGTAATTTAATGGACCACTTCATGAGAATGACACCGACATTTTATGGGAAATATCGAACTGGTGACTTAATGGCCAGGTCTACTAATGATCTAAAAGCAATCAATCTAACTGCTGGATATGGTGTACTGACGTTAGTTGATTCGAGTATTTTTATGCTGATGATTATTATCGTAATGGGATTCACAATTAGTTGGCAGTTGACGATTGCAGCATTAATCCCACTACCAATTATGGCAGTTGTGATGAATAAATACGGTGCTGCAATCCATTCGAGGTTTACCGAGGCACAAGCCGCCTTTGGTGAGATGAATAATGAAGTACTTGAATCCATTCGTGGAGTAAGAGTAATTCGGGCATTCGTTCAAGAGAAACAAGATGCTGAAAGATTTAGCAGTATGACTGAGAATGTTTATAGTAAGAATATTGAAGTTGCAAAAATTGATGCACTATTTGAACCGACAATGAAAATTCTTGTTGGACTCTCATATGCAATCGGATTAGGTTATGGTGCATTCCTAGTTTTCGAAAATATAATGACCCTAGGTGATCTGGTCACATTTAATGTTTATCTGGGAATGTTAATTTGGCCAATGTTTGCGGTAGGGGAATTAATAAACATATTACAACGAGGAAATGCATCATTAGACCGCGTTAATGATACGCTTGACTACGCAGCAGATGTGAAAGATGTTGAGAATCCTAAAGTTATTCAATCCGTTCATTCAATCACATTTAACAAGGTGAGTTTCTCATATCCAGACACAGAAACGAAGCAATTGGATGAGATTTCCTTAGTGGTAAAGAAAGGACAAACGATAGGCGTTGTTGGTAAAACAGGGTCAGGAAAATCAACTTTGTTTAAATTACTGCTACGGCAATATGCTGGGCTGACAGGGCAAATACAGATTTCTGATGTGAATCTAACAGAAATTAGTCTAGAGAAAATCAGAGATTGGATTGGTTATGTACCACAGGATCAAATTATGTTTTCAAAGACAATCCGAGAGAATATCCAATTTGGAAAATCAGATGCTACTGATGAAGAAATTTACCGAGTGATGGAGCTGGCACATTTCTTAGATGACATAAAGCAACTGCCTATGGGACTGGATACCCAGGTAGGCGAAACAGGAATTACATTATCTGGTGGACAGAAACAACGTGTCGCATTGGCAAGAGCGTTTATTAAAGATCCAGAAATATTAATCCTGGATGATTCCATGTCTGCCGTTGATGGGAAAACGGAAGCAAAAATTATTGATCATCTTCGGGCAGAACGTAATAATAAAACAACCTTTATTGTTTCCCATCGATTGTCAGCTGTTACCCATGCAGATCATATTATCGTCTTGGAAAATGGCAAAATAATCGAAGAAGGAACCCATGAGGCGTTAATTTCTCTTGGCGGTTGGTATAAAGACCAGTATTATGCACAGCAACTTGAAGATGGGGAGGTGACGAGCGAATGAAACCCTCAACGGAGAAAAGATTATTTCAATATGCACTACAATTTAAAAAAGGAATTATCATTGGCTTAACCTGTTTAATTGTTGCAGTAACATTAGAGCTCGCTGGACCACTAATTGCAAAGACAATCATTGATGATTATATTCTTGGGGTGGAAGGATATTGGCAGGAAGCTTCTAGTGAGGAGCAAGATGTCGTTCCATATCAGGATACATTTTATAAACGAGTAGATCGCATAAGTTCAAAGGAGCAAATTACGAATAATACAGTTACCCTTTTCCAAATCGGTACAGCATATTATTTACTTGATGAAGAAGTACCATTACAAGGAAAACGAAGTGTTGAAGATGGCACGATTTCAATCGAAACAGGAGACGGAATTTTGACTTATCAGGGTGAGAAGCTTTCCCTTGCCGAAGTAACAGCTTTTTTTAAGCCTGAGCAACTACCTATATTACTATTATTAGGTTTATATATGCTCTTGATTGTGATTGCTGGGGTCTTCCAATTCTTCAAAACGTTCTTGCTGCAGAAATCTGCGAATCAAATCGTGAAGAAGATGCGAAATGATTTATTTGCGCATACTCAACGAGTTCCGATTGATTATTTTGTAGACCAGCCAGCTGGAACGATATTAGCGAGAATTACCAATGATACAGAGGCAATCCGAGATTTATATGAACGGGTATTGTCCATCATTGTTACGAGTGCCGTTTACATGGTGGGAATTTTCGTTGCACTTTTTATTTTAGATGTGAAGCTAGCAATGATATGTTTAGCAATTATCCCAATGCTCTTTATTTGGATGAAGGTTTATAAGCATTTTGGAACAAAGTACAATACGGTAATTCGGGCAACCAATAGTGAAATTAATGGAAACATTAATGAAGCAATCCAAGGGATGCCAATCATTCAAGCGTTTAATCGAGAGAAGAGAACGAAAGAGGAATTTGAAATCTTGAATGAGCGTCATTATAAATTTCAAAGAAAACTGCTGAAACTACAAGCACTTACACAATATAATTTAGTAACGGTTATTCGAAATCTAACTTTTGTTGGCTTTATTTGGTATTTTGGTGGAGCTTCTTTAGATTTAACTAGCATAATTTCTATAGGGATGCTCTATGCGTTTGTTGACTATATTACAAGATTGTTTGAACCAGTTACAGATATTGTAAACCAATTGCCATTATTAGAGCAGGCAAGAGTAGCGGGGAATCGTGTCTTTGAATTAATGGACTTAGATGGAGAAGAAGTTGTTCTCGAAAGCATAGAAAAATACAAAGGGAATATTGTCTTTGATCATGTTTCATTTGCATATAAAGAAGAGGATTATGTACTAAAGGATATTAGCTTTCAAGTAAAATCAGGTGAAACGGTCGCATTCGTTGGCCATACAGGTTCAGGAAAAAGCTCGATTATGAATTTACTTTTTCGATTTTATGACCCGCAAAAAGGTAAAATTACCATCGATGGATATAGTACTAGTGAATGGTCAAGGCAGCAGGTCAGAAGTTATATGGGAATCGTTTTACAGGACCCGTTTCTTTTCTCTGGTACGATCTTATCCAATGTTACGATGAATGATCCGGGGATTACCAAGGAAAGAGCAATTCAAGCGTTAAAGGCTGTTGGTGCTGATCGATTCATTGAGAAGCTGCCGAAATCCTATGAAGAGGTTGTAACAGAGGGTGGTACGACATACTCGCTTGGGGAAAGACAATTAATCTCATTTGCTCGTGCACTTGCATTTGATCCAGCCATTTTAATTTTAGATGAAGCAACAGCAAATATTGATACGGAAACGGAAATGGTGATTCAGCAAGCATTAGAAGTATTAAAACAGGGGAGAACGACATTAGTTATTGCCCACCGATTATCAACAATTCAACAAGCGGATACTATTTTTGTACTGGAACATGGTACAATTAAAGAACAAGGAAATCATGAGCAGCTAATACATGAAAAAGGATTATATTATCAAATGTATAAGATGCAGCAAGGGAAAATAAAAGCCGCTGTTTAGTTATTATGCTGATTGGATCATGGGGTGACTGACGAATGGACGATAAAGAACGTAATAATAATGAGATTATAGATGAAGATTTATATGAAGAATTCGATGATGAAGAGTTATATGAACTTGTCGAAGCCGAACGTCAGAAAGTATTGCAGAAAGAAAAAAATAAAAAAGATAATACACCAAAACGACCATTTCCAAAATGGGCGTTTTGGCTTATTGTGTTTGCAATGTTCCTTAATATATTTGCGTTATTTCCCCAATTTTTTTCCATTCCGGCCATTGAATTTCTAAAAACATCAGCAATATTATCTACAAGTGAAACCGTGCAGCAACAAAAAAAGGCTGTTGTCGTAATTGAGACGGAGAATAGCAAGGGAACTGGATTCGCAATTTCTGCTGATGGCACGCTTCTTACAAATTATCATGTTATAGAGGATAAGCATGCAATTACGGTCGCATTCCCAGATAATGGATTGTTTCAAGCGGAAGTAATTGAATCTTACCCTACCATAGATTTAGCAGTGATTAAGGTCGATGGAAAGGATTTGCCATACCTATCATTAGCGGAACAACTAGACTACGAATCGGAAGATGCAATTTCATTTATTGGAAATCCTCTAAAATTTAACGGAATCGCAAACGAGGGAAATATCATTGGCTATACGAAATTATCGAGCTGGGACGAAGAAGTCTTAATGATAGAGGCACCAGTATATCGTGGGAATAGTGGAAGTCCAATTTTGAACCAAGATGGAGAAGTAATCGGTGTAATTTTTGCTACATTAAATCATGAGACCCATGGAAGGGTAGGGCTTTTCGTACCAATTAATCTATATTACCAATATCGCTCGGAGTAATGTTCCCATACGAATGGTTGTTTTTTTAGGTTTTGATTCCGAAAGAAAAAGCTTTAAAAGTAACTATAGAAAATCTTGGTTTATTTATTAGGATAATTAATCAGTAATGTTTATAGATAGTTAATAATTGTCTTCTAGCACTACTTTAGCGAATAAAATACACGAAGACTCCTGCGGGAGGAAGGGCCTAGGTGAGACTTCGAAGTGCGTTAGCACAAACAGGCTCACGAGCCCCCCGCGGAAAGCGTAGTGTATTTTCGCAGTGACAGGACTGTAAGCCCACACCACTCCAAAGTATGTCGCACTTTAGTAATTACCCATTAATTACTTGGAAGAGTAAGATATCGAAAAGAACTTTTTTACTATATTAGCGCAACTAGGGCTGTCACTTTAAACAAGGTGACAGCCCTTTTTAGCAACAATTATAGAAAAAATTGGTTTTAAATAATTCATATCGGGTATATGGGAAGTAATCGACTTTGGAGGCGATATTTATGTTACATTACACATCAAAATTAATGACTTATAATATCGAAGCAACAGACGGTGAATTGGGGAAAATAAAAGAACTATATTTCGATGATAATAAATGGCAAATTCGCTATGCGGTTGTTGATACAAGGAAGTGGCTACCAGGAAGAAAGGTGCTATTATCACCAGCCTCTTTTGTAATGGTAAATGAACTAAGTGAAAATGTCGAAATTGAATATGATAAAGAAAAAGTACGGAATAGTCCATCCCTTAATGAGGATTCAATTCTAACAAGGGATGCAGAAAACTCCCTCATTGATTATTATGGTTGGGGCAGATATTGGACCGGAGGAGTTCTGGGGAGCGCAGAGAATAGTCCTTTAGCTATTTTCAAGGATCCAAGATCAGCTGAAGAGATAGAAGCGTATGATAAAAATCAACAGCAAATGAACACATTAGATTTACAAAATCTAGATCAAACAATCGATCTTAAGGTTCATGGCAGTGATGGTAAAATAGGAGAAATTGTTGATTTAATTTACGATGATGAATATTGGAAAATTCAATATCTCGTAGTTCGTAGTACACACTTCATTGAACCTAAATACCATGTCTATAGTGTGGAAGATATTAATTCGATTGAGTGGCTTGAACAAAGCATTTATGTGAAAGATACGGTACAAGCATTAAACGAAAATAAGATTTTTGATAATAAAGAAGAGATATTAAATACCATCGATTCCCATTCATAAAAGGAATAATATCTAAGTCCCTTGCAAATTAGATGATGCAGGGGACATAATTTTGTATCAAATTATATGCAGAATAATAATTATCATATTATCCGCTTTTATTTAAGAAAATTAAAAAGGATGTTTCTGCTTTTCTAATATATTACAAATACTTTTCATTCAGTCATTGATATTTAAACGAATTGTAATTGATTTGAGATAGCAACTGATACTATAGTGGGATAAGATTAAACGTATAGTTAGTAAATTGAAGTATGTCAATACATAGAGCGGAAACCATATGAATAAAAAAATAGAGATGGTGGATTTATGAAAGGTATAAAATTTAAACGAGATAAGAAACATACACCCAAAAACACTCATGCTAAGACGAAATATATAATGTTCGGGGGGAGAAGCGAATGCTAGCAAGTAGCCTATTAGAAGAAATCCCCCTTGAAGAAATGGTTGAATCAGTTCAAAATGGTGATACAAACGTTCAGAATTATTTATTGAGGGCTTATCAGCCTTTTATTGCTAAATGTGCATCTGAAGTATGCAAGCGGTATATTGATCCGAAGCGTGATGATGAATATAGCATTGGTCTATCCGCATTTAATGAAGCAATATTTTCTTATTCAGCTACTCGTGGTTGTTCATTCTTGTCCTTTGCAAAAATTGTAATCAAACGAAAAATAATCGATTATATACGCTATAATAGTAGAAGGCCACATTCTATTTCTTTAGATGAGAAGTATGATGAGGAACAGATGGAAAATCCTATTGAAGTTGTTGTAGCAAAGGAAGCATATCAAGAAGAGCAAAATAATATTCATCGCAGAGAAGAAATTGTCGAATTTAAAGAGAAGTTAAGTCAGTACAAATTAACCTTCTCGGAGCTCACAGAGGTTTCGCCGAAGCATAAAGATGCAAGGGATTCTGCAGTTAAAGTTGCGAGAACGCTCTATGAAGATCGGGAATTAAGTAAATACGTTTATCTGAAAAGGAAATTGCCGATTAAAGACTTAGTAAATAAAGTAGAGGTTAGTAAGAAAACATTAGAACGAAATAGAAAGTTTATATTAGCGATTTTTATTATTTTAAGTGAGGATTATCATTACTTAAAGGATTATCTTAAGGGTGTGGGTGAGTGAAAAAAGGGATCGTAATGGAAGAACACCGGGATTTTATTATACTCATGACAGAGGACGGTGAATTTGAGAAAGGTGTTACTTTGGATAAACATCCTAAAATTGGTGAGGAGGTTCATTATCAACCTTTTGAATTAAAGCAAAGAAAGCCTAGTTTTCGTACCCCAATAAAACTGCTTCCCATGGTATGCATAATATTATTATTTATGCTTCCATTTTATTTAATTCCTGACAATAATGAAACATTTGCATATGTAATGATTGATATTAACCCAAGCATCGAATTAGAAATCGATGCGCATTATAATGTTCGAAATATTCGGCCGTTGAATAAAGATGCGGAAATTATTGTCGAGCAATTAGAGTATTTTAGAAATGAGAAAGTTGAAATTATTATTGATTTAATTATGAGTATGAGTGAGAAGACCGGGCTTATTAATGATGAAAAAAATATGCTTCTAGGAATTAGTTTTGTTACTGAGGAAAAGGAGCAAACAGTATCAGAAAATATGCAGCAATTTTCCGACGAGTATGTTGAAGACTGGAATATTGCCACTTTTATCGTGCCCAAAAATATCAGAAATAAAGCACTTGAAAAAAATATCTCTATGAATAAGGTTATGTCGGAAAGCCTTAATGAAAATGAACTTGATGAAGAAATCATAGATGAAAAAGAAAAAGTAATTATTAATTCCTTCTATCATAATGACTCAACCGATGAGAAACAAATGTTTTATGAGCAACCTGTCAGGCAAGAACAGTTACATATTAAAGAAAAAAATCCGAATTCAGATAAAAAAACAAACTTGGAAAAAAATATACAAGAAGATACCGCTTCCGAGAAAAAAGGAAAGCCAAAACCTAATTCCGAACAAAAGAATAAAGCAAATACTAAGAACAAGCCAAACGTGAGCCATAATCACGGGAAAAAAATGGAAGAAGAGAAAAGGAACAAACAGCCTAACCAGCAAGAATTAAACAATGGTCATAAAGATAAGCAAAAAAAGAATCTGAATAAAGCAAATGAAGAAAAAGATAAGGACAAACAAGAAAAGAATAACAACCTAAATAAAGAAAAACATAAGGACAAACAAGAAAAGAATAACAACGCAAATAAAGAAAATCGTAAGAACAAACAAGAAAAGAATAACAACGCAAATAAAGAAAATCGTAAGGACAAACATGAAAAGAATAACGATTATGATCAACATCATAATAAATAAAATGGCAAAGCCCCTAAATATAGGAGCCTTGCCATTTTTATACTTGCATAGTTAATGCTGGAAGGTGCTTCATTGCATGGTCTAGATAATATAGAAGATTGTCATGAGATTCGATAATTTTTTGCTCATCTAAAGAGTAGTTGTAGGCGTGTAAAAAATGATGAATCTTTTTAGACAATATATCATCATTTGTACGGACCATAAGAACGAGTAAATCATCCCACTGTCCCCAAAGCGTGAAATAAAGAGCTTTATCATAATCTGGAACCATTTTTCCCCCTCCTTAAATGTAGGGTTAAAATCTTTTCTCTTCAATATTTAAATTGCCTACAGATTATATTATCCCCTTTTTCTATATTAAATGTCAGAAGCAATGCTGGTGTGATTGCCAATAAAAGGCTTTGCGAAAATGAGCATAAAACAGCACTGACGAAACATACTACTAGCAAACAGTTAAGGAGGAAAAACAATGACATGGAAAAAATATAGTACAGTTGCAGTTGTTGCATTGACTTTAGTTGGTTGTTCAAATATGAATGGAACAGAACAAGGTGCAGCAAACAGAGATAGAAATCATCACGTGGAGCAAACGAGATATTATAATAATGCTGGAGAAGGAATGACAAACGTTCGAAATTACACACATGAAAATGGTAATCGTATGCATAACGATTATTATCGAAATATAAATAACCCAACAGATGGAAACATCAATAATGAAACCCGATACCATGTAGATAAAGAGGCAGCAGATAAAATAGTCAGAGATGTAAAACATGTTGATCGTGCACATGTGTTAACATCAGGCCATAATGCATATGTTGCTGTAGGAGTAAAAGATGCCAATGTTAATCAAAATCGTAACCATGACCGCAACCGTGATGAATTGCCAAATGATGTGAAGAATGAAATAAGCAGAATCGTTAAATCTGTTGACAAAAATATTGATAAAGTATACGTTTCAGCTCATCCAGAATTCTTTAACTTAACGCATAATTATGTGGAAGATGTTAGAAGTGGACATCCTGTAGAAGGATTCTTTGACCAATTTGGTAATATGGTTCAACGATTATTTCCTCATCATACACGATAAAAGCAAAGAGCACTCTTAAATAAATGAGAGTGCTCTTTTTTGATTGTCGAATGTATGTAAATCAAAAAGCTTGGATAGCCATGAGCAAATAAAGAACAGCATATGCACAAATCCATCAGAATGAGAATAAATTAAAACAAAACCAATCCATAAGCCCCAGATTAAATGATTATTTCTAGTCAAAATTAGGAACATGTGGTATTGTAATACATATAATTCGTATTAATCAAAGTTATTTAATGTGATTAATTATGAATGGAGTTGAAATAGAATGGGACGAGAATTTATTGAAATATTTGAAGAGTGGGCGAAAGATTATGATGACAGTGTAGCAGGTCAAGATCCGCAATACGCTGCTGTATTTGCCAACTATGAAGGAATATTAAATGAAGTTGTGGCCTTATCTGCAGGTACTGTTCTTGAATTCGGTGTCGGAACAGGTAATTTATCTGAAAAATTAATACACGCAGGTTTAAATGTTATTGGAATTGAGCCATCGTTAGCAATGCTCAATATTGCAAAAGAAAAGCTACCAGAACTCACGGTATTAGAGGGAGATTTTTTAACATATCCAGTAATTGATACGCCAGTTAATACAATTGTGAGCACATATGCATTTCACCATTTAACAGACGATGAAAAGTTGGTTGCCGCAAAACAATTCTCTGAGATCCTTGAGGATAATGGGAGGATTGTCTTTGGGGACACAATGTTTGCCTCGGAAATAGAGAAGCAAGCAATGATTTCTGATGCTAAGGAAAAAGGTTTTTTTGCATTAGCAGAGGATCTACAGCGTGAATACTATCCAATCATTGATACATTAGAGGACATATTTACAACAAACGGTTTTGATGTACAGTTTAAACAAATGAATCATTTTGTTTGGATTTTAACGGCAATAAAGAACAATAGTGTAAAGTCCCTTTAGCAACGTTCAACAATGGAGAAAAAACAACTTAGGGAGTATAAACGGTTGTAATAGATTTGGGAGATGGGAGAAGTCTTACTTACGTCTTGTGCAGGTGCAGGTGACCGTGGCTTCTCCTGTCATGTAAATTGGATAGGAATCAGTTTTATTAAAAAAAGATTGAATCCTTTTATAGATGTGAAGAGGGGATATGGCATGGTCACATATAATTCAATACAGGAGCTTATTGGTAATACCCCATTACTCGAGATAACAAAACTCTCACTTCCAAAAGGTGTTCGCCTTTTTGCAAAGCTCGAATATTTAAATCCTGGTGGCAGTGTGAAGGATCGGCTTGGTGTAGAACTAATAAATGATGCGTTAGCTAGCGGAAAGTTAAAAGAGGGCGGTACAATCATCGAACCAACAGCAGGTAATACTGGGATTGGATTGGCAATAGCTGCAATAGATAAAAATATTAAGGTGATGTTTTGTGTGCCCGAGCAATTCAGTTTGGAAAAGCAACAGATTATGAAGGCACTTGGTGCAACAATTGTTCATACACCAAAGGATGCTGGAATGATTGGGGCGATTAAGAGAACAGAACAATTACTCCAGGAGATTCCAAATAGTTTTTCACCACAGCAATTTTCTAATGCAGCTAATCCAAGAACATATTATAAAACACTTGGACCGGAAATTTGGAATGATTTAAATGGAAAAGTAGATGTTTTTGTTGCTGGTGCTGGGTCGGGTGGTACGTTTACAGGTACAGCTACGTTTTTAAAAGAAAAGAAACCCGCTATTCGAACTGTCATCGTTGAGCCGGAGGGTTCGATAATTGCTGGTGGAAAGGCAGGGCCACATCGAACAGAAGGAATTGGCATGGAATTCATTCCAGATTTTGTCGATCAAGCTTTATTCGATAATATTTACACTGTTACAGATGATGATGCATTTGAAGTAGTAAAAGAATTAGCTAAGAAAGAAGGATTGCTTGTAGGCAGTTCTTCTGGATCGGCTATGTTTGCTGCATTGCAAGAGGCAAGGAAGGCGAAAGCAGGGACTACAGTAGTAACGATTCTCCCTGATGGTAGTGATCGTTATTTAAGTAAAAATATTTATAGCTAAAAAGTGGAGGGAATTAAGATGCGAGCAAAGACAAAGATGATCCATGGTGGAATTACGAATGACGAAAATACAGGTGCAGTTTCGGTACCAATTTATCAAGTAAGTACGTATAAACAGGATGGAGTAGGTAATCATCGAGGGTACGAATATTCACGTACAGGTAACCCGACAAGACATGCGCTTGAAACTGTAATAGCCAATTTGGAAAATGGTGAAGCAGGATTTGCTTTTGGCTCAGGGATGGCTGCTATTACATCGATCATGATGCTGTTTGATGCAGGTGACCATGTTGTAATGACTGATGATGTATATGGCGGATCTTACCGACTGATGACAAAAGTATTAAATCGATATAATCTTGACCACACATTTGTTGATACGAGTAATCCTCGATCCGTAGAAGCGTCAATTCAAGAAAATACAAAGGCAATATATATTGAAACACCAACAAATCCTTTATTGAAAATAACCGATTTAAAGAGGATGGCAGAAATAGCGAAGAAGCATGATTTATTATTAATCGTTGATAATACATTTGCTACCCCTTATTGGCAACAGCCAATAGATCATGGTGCAGATATTGTTTTGCATAGTGCAACGAAATACATTGGCGGTCATAGTGATGTTGTCTCAGGTCTAGTTGTTGTTAAAACAAAAGAACTTGCCGAAAGAGTTCACTTTATCCAAAATTCCGTCGGTGCAGTATTAGGCCCACAAGATTCTTGGCTATTAATGCGGGGAATTAAGACATTGGCATTGAGAATGGAAGCAATTGAAGCGAATACGAAGAAAATAGTCGATTTTTTACAAGGACATGAAAAAGTTACGACCATTTATTATCCTGGACTTCCAAATCATCCAGGTCACGAACTTGCAGGGAAACAAGCCACTGGATTTGGCGGAATGATTTCTTTCGATGTTGGCAGTGAGAAAACTGCAGAACAAGTACTTGAAAAAGTGAAATACTTTACCCTTGCAGAAAGTCTTGGAGCTGTCGAAAGTCTAATTTCTGTTCCAGCAAAAATGACCCATGCATCAATACCAGCAGATAGAAGACAAGAACTCGGAATTACCGATGGCTTAATTCGTGTATCTGTCGGGATTGAGGATGCAGAAGATTTAATTGAGGATTTAGAGCAAGCACTACGATAAATAAATATAGTAGAGGATGGCTTTTTATATAGCTGTCCTTTTTTCTTTTCTGTAAAGTAAAAAATAGAATCAGTTATAATCACAAATAGAGACAAGCCTTAAATCGAGCGACCATTGCAATACAATAACTAGTACATTTAAATGAAAAATATCTCGCCTCTATAGAATCTCCATACTCAATGATATTTCACTTTATGCTATACTAATAAAAATGAAAGTACCTAATAGTGAAGTACTTTTCAAAGCAAATAAGGGAAATAATTTAAATACAATATAAAATGGAGGCAGATTATATGAGTGAAAAAGCAATCGCATATCTTAAAGAAAATAGAGAGTATTTATTGACGAAACTCAATGAATTCCTATCGATTCCAAGTGTTAGTACAGACAGTGCAAATAAGAAAGATGTGGAAGCAGCAGCGGATTTTATAGTTACATATTTAAATGATATCGGTTTTGAAAATGTTGAAAAACAGGAAACAGCGGGGCATCCACTTGTATATGCAGAATACAATCAGGCAGGACCAGAGGCGCCAACTGTATTATTCTATGGTCATTATGATGTTCAACCTGCAGATCCATTAAATGAGTGGATTAGTGATCCATTTCAACCAGAAGTAAGAGATGGCAGAATTTACGGACGTGGGACAAGTGATGACAAGGGTCAAGTATTTATGCATCTCGCTGTTTTTGAAGCATATATGAAAACGGAAGGGAAGCTTCCACTTAATGTAAAAGTTTGTATAGAAGGAGAAGAAGAAATCGGCAGTGAGAATTTATATGGAATTTTACATGATAAGAAGGAGCAATTTAAAGCGGATTTTGCTGTAATATCTGATTCTGGTATGGCCGAAACGAACCAACCGACAATCCTTTATGGATTAAAAGGCTTTACGGGGATTGAAATTACGGTTACAGGACCGGATCATGACCTGCATTCAGGGATGTATGGTGGTGCAATTCGTAACCCTATCATGGCTTTAAACCATATTCTTGCATCTATGAAGAATGAGGATGAAGTGATTACTGTTGATGGTTTTTATGAGGATGTAGAGCCACTTACAGATGCGGAAAGAAAACTAATGGAGCAAGCGCCTGGTGAGGATTTCATTAGTTCAACTGGTGCACCTGCAACCGTATCTGAAAAAGGCTATACAGCGAAGGAACATACAATGGGACGACCTACATTTGAAATTAATGGCATTTTTGGTGGTTACCAAGGTGAGGGAACGAAAACAATTATCCCATCATCTGCAACGGCAAAGATCACGTGTAGACTTGTGCCTGGACAAGATCCTGAGAAGATTCAGGATTTACTTGAAACACATGTGAATAAAGTGGCACCAGCAGGCGTAACTGTCGATGTGAAAAAAGAGAAACTTTCATCGAAAGCTTATAAAGTAGAACCAACGCATCCACTAATTACAAAAGCAGCAGAAAGCTACACAAAAGCATTTGGCAAGGAAACAATTTTCATTCGCATGGGAGGTTCGATTCCAGTTGTAGAATGGATTGAAGCAATTTACAACATCCCAATCGTATTATTAGGCTTCGGTACACCAGAAGATCGTTTGCATTCACCTAATGAAAGCTTCCCATTAGACAGCTTTGATAAAGGAATGGAAACATTAGTGTATTACTGGGAAATGGTTAATAAATAAATACTTTTTTTACTACTGAGATAACCCCGTGTCCATATGTTCGATTCGGGGTATTATTCTGTTTTTGGAGGTGCTAATAATGGAGAGATTTGCTATTGTGACAGGTGCATCTAAGGGACTTGGAAAAGAAATTGCAAGTCTATTTTTAGAATCAGGTGTCAATGTCATTGGAATTTCACGAACGGAAAATAATCATTTATCTATATTAGCAAATGAACTTAATAAGAGTTATCATCATTATTCCTGTGATTTAACTGATCATAACGCATTACAATCTACATATGAACAAATCTCGGAACTATTGTTAACAGTTGATTTAACGTCTTTACAACTCGTCAATAATGCTGCGACTATAGAACCGATCAGCCCATCTATAAATATTACTAGCGAAGAATTAATCCAACATTTTCAGTTAAATACTATTGCGCCTATGTTATTAACTAATTTTTTCCTGAAAAAAGCCTTTGAAAGCGAGATTCCGTTTATGGCTGTCACAATTACATCAGGCGCTGCTGACCGACCGATTTATGGATGGAGTGCATATGGTTCAAGTAAGGCAAGTATTAATATGTTTACGAAAACAGTTGCATTAGAACAGGAAGAACTGGCTACTGGAAATAAAGTGATTGCATTCAATCCCGGTGTGATGGATACAGAGATGCAAGAAGAAATCCGTTCAAGTTCAAAAGAACAATTTTCCGACGTTGAATCTTTTATTAATTTTAAGAAAAATAATCTTTTAAATGATCCAAGACTGGTGGCAGGTGTACTTATTGATATTCTAAACGATGAGGGTGTAATGAACGGTAAAATTTATGATATAAAAAATTATGTGTAATCTGCCGTAAGTAAAAATATGAGCAAAACGCCCTTCCCATTTCAAACTTGCTGGAATATAGTAAACTAGCCTTGAGAATAAGGAGGGAATGTAATGGGTAGTAAAGAAGGTGGAGTTGGTTACGGTTCAGGCGGTTTTGCGCTTTTAGTCGTATTGTTTATTTTATTAATTATCATCGGAACTGCTTATACATGTGGTTACGGTGGAGGATATTAATATGTAACATTAGGATGCAGTGGAGGAATCTCTACTGCATCTTTCATATGCTTACATTTCTAACTAATGCGTATACATAAGAAGACAATAATTAATAATAGGTTTATTACATGTCAGTCGCTTCAGCATAAACGACAAAAATATGATAAACTTAAGGGTGCTATTAATGAAATAATGTAAAGGACATAGTATAGAAGGTATGGATTTTTTATTGTTAGCTAAGAAAGTAAAACGACTTTCATAATATATAAGTACAACTATGGCTGTCAGCGAAAAGCTTGGCTAAACCCTAGTTTACTAAGCAATAGAAAGGAAGAAATTAGATGATTACACGAAAAAGTAAACGTGAGATTGACCAAATGCTCGCAGCAGGAGATCTGCTTGTAAAATGTCATAAAGAAATTGCAAAAATGATAAAACCAGGAATTACTACTATGGAAATTGATGCATTCGTTGAGGAATTTCTAGCAAAACATGATGCAACACCAGAGCAAAAGGGCTATAATGGTTTCCCAGGTTCTATTTGTGCATCGATAAACGATGAAATATGTCATGGTTTTCCTCGTGAAGAACAGCTAAAGAATGGCGATTTGGTAACCATTGATATCGTTGTAAACTTACATGGCGGGCTTGCAGACTCTGCGTGGACGTATGCTGTTGGTGAAATTGATGAGGCCGGCAAGCGATTAATGGAAGTCACGAAAGAATCGCTCTATAAAGGGATTGAGCAAGCTCAAATTGGTAATCGTATTGGAGATATTGGTCATGCGATTCAAACATATGCTGAGGGTGAAGGATTCTCTGTTGTTCGTGACTTCACTGGTCATGGAATCGGACCGACAATCCATGAAGATCCGCATATTCCCCATTTTGGCTTGCCAAATAAAGGGTTGCGCTTGAAAGAGGGCATGGTAATTACCATTGAACCGATGATAAATGAAGGTGCATGGGAAAGTAAAATGGACGATAATGGATGGACAGCTAGAACGATCGACAAAGGACGTTCTGCACAATATGAACATCAAATTGCGATAACAAAAGATGGTCCATTAATCATAACCGACCAAGACAGAGATTAATAAACATAGAAAAAGGAGGCTATCTTGTTTGAATAGCCTCCCTTTATATTAATATTCAGTAATAAGCTAATATTTACTATTGATCCTTCTTCCGCCAAATAAAATCGTAATAATTGGACTCAATAAGCAGAAGAAAGCAAAAGGTAAGTAATCCAGCACTGCGACACCTAAAACATTAGCAATGAATACGCCACAAACACTCCAAGGGACAAGCGGATTAATGACGGTTCCAGCATCCTCTAATGTTCTTGACAACACCTTATTTGGAAGTCCAGCCTTTTCATAAATTCCTTTATACGTTTCTCCCGTTAATAAAATCGATAAATATTGCTCCCCAATCAACACGTTAATCCCAATTGCCGTTGCGGCAGTTGAAATAATAATGGAGCGCGCCTTCTTCAGCTTCTCTTGGAATGAAGAAAGGATACTCGGAATAATTCCAGTAACAAATAATAAACCACCAAAACCAAGGGCTAAGATTACAAGTGAAATAGTAAAGAACATGCTACTAATTCCGCCTTTGGTTAATAACTCATTAACTGGTTCAAATTCTGTTACTCCAACATAACCATTAAACCAAATCGACCAGATTTCTGGCCAGTTAAAACCATTAACAATCCACGCTAGTAAGGTTGCGGACAAGCTACTGATTGCTAGTGAGATAAAGCCAGATAGCTTGAAAATTGTACAGCAAACGAGAACGAGCAATGGAATCCATGATGTCCAACTAATTAAATTGGTTGAAAGCAATGCATCTTGATATCCCTGAACATTTCGTGGTGATGCCGTCTGATCCGGGGATAGGATGACATAAATGATAAACGAAATAATAAATGCAGGAATTGTAGTCAAACTAATATGTTTAATATGTTCAAATAAATCAACCCCGACAATATTAGAGGCAAGACTTGTTGTATCGGATAGTGGGGACATTTTATCACCGAAAAATGCACCTGATACAATTGCACCAGCAGTAATAACTAGTGAAGCATCCATCGCACTTGCTATCCCAATAAATGCAACTCCAACCGTTGCAGTAGTTGTTAACGAACTACCAAGTGAAACCCCGATAATCGCTGTAGTAGCAAAAACGATACCGTAAAACCAAGTTCCACTAATAAGAGAAAAACCAGTATTAATTAATGCAGGAACTGTGCCACTAATCATCCAGCTGCTAATGAGTACACCGATGAGGAAAAATAGAAATATAGCTCCCATTCCAGAACTAGCACCAGCAATCATAGCACCTTCTAATGATTTAAAAGAAATTCGGCGAATGACGCCATATGCAATTAATAGGAGGATTCCTAGTAATATCGGGATATGTGGGACAGCTTCCAATCCGATAATAAAATAACTAATTATCCCTATAATAGCAATGAAAAATAGTAATGACTCACTTAACTTTGGGTTGTGCTTTGGTTCGATTGGAAACATGAATGATCCTCCTTTAAGAAATAGATTGTTATTGTCTAACTACATAAAAAAGCCTCGCCCCTATGAAAAGGGACGAAGCTTAACTCCGCGTTACCACCCTAGTTGATGAGAATAATAAAATTATTCCACCCACTTATTGATACAATCCGTAAAACGAAATGTGTAATTTAATTATTTTCTGCCAGAGCTTTCACCAGCCACTCTGTCTCTACTTACTGCTCAAAAATAATCTGCCATGCATTCCTAGATTTGATTATATATTTATATGTTAGTATAGACTATACAACCTGTAAGCTTTACTTGTCAACAGCTTAATTTCTAAATAAAATCTATTCAATTATCGAAAACTTCGTTATAATAAGTTTAATTTTTGTTTAAATAAGGAGGGCCGGCAATGGAGAAAAATGCTGCAAGTGGTGGAGAACAATCTCAATCTTTTCATATGATTCAGCGAGGGATTATTACTGGATTTCCAATTATGCTAGGGTACTTACCTGTGGCGATTACATATGGTGTGTTAGCGAAACAAGCTGGGATGACTTTGCTTGAAATTGGTTTAATGAGTCTTATGGTATATGCAGGTGCAGCGCAGTTCATGGCAGTTAATATGATAGCCGTTGGTACAGGAGTAGTAGAAATTGTCATTGCAACTTTTGTTTTGAACTTCCGTCATTTTGTAATGAGCTTGTCATTTATGAATCAATTACGTGGGATTGCTCTTAAATGGAGACTGCCTCTAGGCCTTGGATTAACGGATGAATCCTTTGCTGTTTCGGCAATGAATCCAGATGAGGGGAAAAAGGAGAACGGGGTTCTTTTTTATGCAATGATATTTTTAATAGCTTATTTATCATGGGTTGCTGGCTCCATATTGGGAGGGATCCTTGGAGAAGTAATCCCAGATAATTTAAGTCAAAGTATGGGAATTGCGCTTTATGCTATGTTTATCGGTTTATTGGTTCCATCAGTGAAAAAGAATCTAAAAGTTGGCCTAATTGCAATCTTATCAATGTTAATCAACGCGCTTTGTATTCAGATTGGCTTTAGCGCAGGTTGGGCAATTGTATTTGGTACGGTCATTGGTGGAATGAGTGGTATTATTTTGTTGAAGGAGGATGAGAGATGATTGTAATCATTATTATCGGCATGTCACTTGTAACGATGATACCGAGAATTATTCCTGCCTTTGTAGTAGAGAAATTACAATTTAAACCATGGGTAAATCGCTGGCTAGGGGCAATTCCTTATGCTGCATTAGGTGCATTAATATTCCCAGGGATATTATGGGTCGTTCCCAATGAACCAATTATTGGTATCATTGGTGGATTAGTTGCAATTATTCTCGCATCCCTTGGACTGAATGTCGTATTCGCAGTGATTGGTGCAATTACAACTGTATTTCTATTGACAATGTAATAACTAGATGGGAGAAAGTTAAGGTCATCCCGTCTTGTAAGCATGGTAATCAGCATTTTTTCTCCTGCTTTAAAAAGTTCTGCATAGTATTAAACTAAATTTGTTCTCTCATTCATTATGTTTACATTTTTCTGCCAAAAAAAATGGAATTATAAGGAGAGAAATCCTGCTAAAAGGTCATACTAATAGAAAATACATCGAAAGGTGGAAGCTTGTATGCACTTAGAGTGGTTTGACAGAGTATGTGGTGAGTTGCAGGACAGCCTAAATTCAATTTGTGATAAATATGGTGAAAATGGCAGTATGTTAATTGAACGTGGGGCAAAGCATCCGAGGATCGATTTCTTTACGGAAAGAGGAGTGGATGAGCGAGATTATTTCTGCTCCCTTTTCTTTGATCCGCATAACGAGGAATTTTATATTCAGATGGTCGATCCAGAGTATGGTCATATCAGCAAGGTTATACTTGAGGACATAGAAGATATCATTGATGCTGTTCACCAAAGCTTCCATGATTACTTAGAAGATCAGGACGCTATTTCCGAAGTGGGAGTATTGGATGAAGAAACAGATTTTGACATTTCGGATGAAGTTGAACACGAATTATTATTAGCTGAAATTGATGTAGAATGGGAAACACCAGAGGTAACTGCTTATTATAAAGAAAATGAAGCAGAAGTATCTTATCAATTCGGCATTACGGAGGATACTGGTGAAGGTGTAATTAAACGAATAAACCGTTCGTGGTCAGATGATGAGGAACTGGTCAAAGATGAGACCATTATTAAGTTCAGCAAGGAAGAGGCTAGTACATTGATCGCTATGATTGCGAGCCATATGGACTCCATACGTGGGGTAGATGAATTTATGCAATAAGAAAGAGAAGGAGCTGCTCGGAAACTTGAGCGGTTTTTTCTATTTAAAAGGGTAAAAGCCCGTAATGCGGTTTTACCCTTTTAAATATGGTTCAATATGGATATGTGCATGATAAATATTATGTTTATTTGCTAGATAATTTTCAATTCTTTCTGTTATCTCATGACTTTCCTTCACATTTAATGTTGGCTCAACTCGAATCGTTACATCAACTAATGTTTGATTCCCATGGAGTCTGCCCTTTATGTCTACAACCTCTTTTACATCACTATTTTTAAGAATACTATCTCTAATCTTGCTAATTTGCTTTTCATCAAAACCATCTGTAAGTGCATAGGTAGCTTCTTTAAAAATATCCCAGGCTGTAATACAGATAATAATTCCCACAATCAATCCTGCTAAAGGATCTAACCAATACAAACCAAATTGCGCACCAATAATTCCAATAAATGCACCGATACTTACAAGTGCATCTGAACGATTATCTTGAGCAGCAGCATATAGTGCACGGCTGTCAATTTTTTTAGACAGATTTAAATTGTATCGATACACAACATACATAAATAGAGCAGCACCTAAAGCTGTCCAAGCAGTTAATAGATCAGGCTGTGAAATCTCACCAGCAATAATTTTTTGGAAAGTATCTATGATAACCTGAATTCCCACAATCATCATGATAAATGCGGCAAACAGTGATGCAATCGTTTCTGCACGGTAGTGACCGTAATGGTGATCTTCATCTGGTGGTTTCCTTGAAATCTTTAAACCAATTAATATAGCAACTGATGCCACAACATCTGTTGCGTTATTAAGCCCGTCTGCACGTAATGCATCTGAATCACCAAATTCTGCCATGAGCAATTTTATTACTGATAAGAAAACATACGCAATAATGCTTATCCAAGCACCTTTCTCTCCCATTTTTAAGTTCTCTCTATGATTCATATAGTTCCTCCAGCTTTCGTGGTTGCATATTTAGTGCAGTATTTAAGGTATAACACAGCAGAAAGTACCTTTATACACCTATCGCCCTTCACTTGGAAAGGCAGCAATTAATTTATTATTTACTGAGCATTGATAGTCTAACAAATGAAATTGCAGTGTGTCTAGAGAAAAATAAAAGGATGAAGGTATATAAATTGGAGTCTGGTATGTTTGTTTAGTATGGTAAAAACTAATATATTCTATCAATAAAACATTAAAATTGTAATAGTCATAAAAATTAGAGATAATAGAGAAAAGGAACAAAGGGGGGGGATGTTCCATGAAAAAGGAGAAATTAGTTTACCGTATGTATCGTTATAAGGGTGATGTCCTTCACGCAAGAAAAGAAATACCGTATGAGATTAGACTGACATCTCGATTGATACTAGATGAAATATGTCTCAATTGGAATAAGATGAAATTAGAAGAGAAGCTCAACCATGCGATCGATACTAATAACAAAGAAGCTTTTTTTCGGTTAAGTGAAGTATATAAAAGTTATGTTTGGTAGTTTTAAATGTAAGCACTGCCAATTAGGTAAGTAAATTTACGGTCTAAGTGAATCGTAATTTATATTTCCGATAGATATAAGATTATATATTTTGAAAAATTTGATACAATAGTGTTGTAGCATCAATACATAGGGGAGGAATACGAAATGGAATTCCGTGTTGAAAAGGATACATTAGGGGAGATAAATGTACCAGCTGACAAGTTCTGGGGGGCACAAACTGAACGAAGCAAGCAAAATTTTCCAATAGGCAATGAGAAAATGCCAAAGGAGATTATTGAAGCGTTTGCTATTCTTAAGAAGAGCGCTGCAAAAGTAAATAGTGATTTAGGGTTATTAGATAGAGATAAGGCTAAAGCAATCACCTTTGCTGCAGACCAACTATTGGCGAATAAACTTAATGATCATTTCCCTTTAGTTGTATGGCAAACTGGGAGCGGGACACAATCAAATATGAATGTGAATGAAGTGCTAGCTTTTGTTGGCAATAAGTGGTTACAGGAAGAAGGGAGTGATTTAGTTCTTCATCCAAATGATGACGTAAATAAATCACAAAGCTCGAATGATACATATCCAACAGCAATGCATATCGCCTTCGTTCTAAAGCTTGAAAATGAGGTATTACCGGCAATTTCAGTTTTGAAAAATACGTTGGAGCAAAAATGTGATGCTTTTCAAGATATTGTGAAAATTGGACGTACCCACCTCCAAGATGCAACGCCATTAACACTTGGTCAAGAAATTAGTGGCTGGCATCGTATGCTTGAGAAATCGGAGCTATTTATCCGTGAAAGTACCGAGCATTTAAAGGAATTAGCACTCGGTGGCACAGCTGTAGGTACTGGGCTAAATGCCCATCCAGAGTTTTCGAATCGCGTTGCTGAAACAATTAGTGAATTTACAGGAAAGAATTTCATTTCCGCAGCGAATAAATTTCATTCATTAACGAGTTATGATGAAGCAGTATATGCGCATGGTGCATTAAAAGCACTTGCAGCAGACATGATGAAAATAGCGAATGATGTTCGCTGGCTGGCAAGTGGACCACGTTCCGGTATTGGTGAAATTACAATCCCTGCCAATGAACCGGGTAGCTCAATTATGCCAGGAAAGGTAAATCCTACTCAAAGTGAATCCGTGACGATGGTCGCTGCACAAGTGATGGGAAATGATGCAACGATTGGCTTTGCAGCCAGTCAAGGGAATTTCGAATTAAACGTATTTAAGCCTGTCATTGCTTATAATTTCCTGCAGTCTTCGCAATTGCTGGCAGACAGTATTAAATCATTTGATGAACGATGTGCACAAGGAATTGAACCGAATGTTGAACAAATTGATAAGAATCTATATGGATCACTGATGCTAGTTACAGCGCTAAATCCACATATAGGATATGAAAATGCTGCAAAAATCGCCAAAAAAGCGTTTGATGATAATTCTACATTAAAAGAAGCGGCAGTGAATCTTGAACTATTAACGGAAGAAGAATTTGATGCATATGTAAAACCAGAGGAAATGACGTACCCTAAATAAAGAGTTATGAAGCTTTTTATAAGTATTAAAAAACTCACTAATGATTAGTGGGTTTTTTTGATGGGCAAGAAACTAAACGTAAGGCTGGTTACCGAAAGCTCAGTTATTTCCTTATTTTATTTGTAAAGTATAAGAAAAACGGATTGATAGGAAAATCACGTCTAGCTTCAGGGCTCGTGCGCCTAGCGAGACTTTTCTCACCACCTTACGTCGCTACGGCGCTTGCGCTTTTGTTCTAAAGCAACTGGAATTCTATCTACAATTTACCAGTCGCTTTTCGTAATAAGTTTTTGTAAACGGTGAACAATAGTATTACAAAAGGAGGTGAGAAACACATGGCTAACAACAACTCAAATCAATTACTTGTACCAGGAGTACAACAAGCACTTGATCAAATGAAATATGAAATTGCTCAAGAATTTGGAGTTAACTTAGGCGCTGATACAACTTCACGTGCGAATGGATCTGTAGGTGGAGAAATCACAAAACGTCTAGTAGCAACTGCTCAACAACAACTTAATGGTGGTCAGTTCTAAATAATTATGGCTAAGAGGATAGGACAATATGGTCCCTATCCTCTATATTATGTACATATACGCAGAAAAAGAGGCGGTTAGTCCGCCTCTTGCCCACACTATAAAGCTGTAGTTGAAAAATACCCTTTTAACTTAAAAACTTGTTGCTTCCGTTTAACTACTTAATACGTAACTCAGATTCTATATCGAAGAAATGTACTTTATTCATATCGAATGCTAGGTCTAAATTCTCTCCACCCTTTATATCGGATCTTGAATCAACTCTTGCGATAAAATCTTGACTGTTAACGGATGTATAGAGATAAGATTCTGCCCCCATTAATTCAGCAACGTCAATTTTTGTAGTTATTTTCGTATCTGGGTTTGCGTCGATAAATAACTGTTCATCATGAATATCCTCTGGGCGAATACCTAAAATGATATCCTTACCAATATATCCATTTGCACGAAGAACCTTCATTTTCCCTTCTGGTACTTTTACTTTTATATCTCCTAAGATAAAGTGACTTTCATCGAGCTTACCATTTAAGAAATTCATGGAAGGAGAACCAATGAAGCCGCCAACAAAAACATTATCTGGAAAATCATAAACATCTTTCGGTGCACCAATCTGCTGGATTAAGCCGTCCTTCATAACTACAAGTCGAGTAGCCATTGTCATTGCTTCTGTTTGGTCATGCGTTACATAGATTGTCGTTGTTTGTAAACGTTTATGTAATTTTTGAATCTCTGAACGCATTTGCACCCTTAATTTTGCATCCAAGTTAGATAGTGGCTCATCCATTAAGAATACTTTCGCATCACGTACGATTGCCCGTCCAAGTGCAACACGTTGGCGTTGCCCACCAGACAAAGCTTTTGGCTTACGATCTAAATAAGATTCAAGGCCTAAGATCTTTGCAGCATTATTCACGCGCTGATCGATTTCCTCTTTTTTAAATTTACGTAATTTCAATCCAAATGCCATGTTGTCATACACATTCATATGCGGATATAATGCGTAGTTCTGGAAAACCATCGCAATATCACGGTCTTTTGGTGCAACATCATTCATTTTCTTTTCATCGATATACAATGCACCATCAGATATTTCTTCAAGACCTGCAATCATTCTTAGAGTTGTTGATTTTCCACATCCTGATGGACCGACGAAAACAATAAATTCCTTATCCTGGATATGTAGATTAAAGTCATTTACTGCAATCACATTTTTATCGTATCTCTTTTGGATATTCTCTAGTACTAGTTCTGCCATAACTATCTCCTCCATTAATGTAAGCGTTTTATATATTGTATAATAAACGAGGAAGGCAGGTAATGGACAAGTTGCACAAATATATGCCTAATCTCTGTGCATAATCGACAATAACCCTAAATAAACGATGATTGCCTGGTCGAATTGCCGAATATCAATTCCAGTTCTCTCTCTGAATTTATCTAAACGATATTGCAGACTATTGCGATGCATATGTAAGGCTTTAGCAGCAACAGATGTATTTAAATTACTTTGGATAAACGTCTGTAATGTATGAAGCAAATCTTTATCTGTAACTAAATCCTTAAAAATAACCATAATAACCTCATCACGGAAGGGTGTATCTACCCTGTCAATAAATCCATGTATAATTGCGTCCATATATGTAATCACAGGCTTTTCGAAATAGGAAAATGCCTGTTCACTATTCGTAATAAAAGTAGCATATAATTGCTTTACATGTGTTAAATTGTCTAATATTGGGCCAACATAAAATCTAATATTCACATAAAGATCACTCATTAGGGTATTTATGATCTGTTCATACGATATAAATTCTTCACTTAAATCGCTAAGTTCTTCGATGATAATGCCTTCATACTGATTCTCCCAAATAATAGGTACCGATTTTGCATAGAAATCTTGGATTGCTTCTTTAAATTGCAGCGGTTTCATTTGGTTTTCAGTAATTTTAAAGTAAACGAGACGAAATGGTGATACAACTTCAGCATTGTCATTTTCTTGCAGCCTACTTTTCCATAGCTGTTCTTGTGAAGTTGGTTTTGGAATTGTAATAGAATACGGCGAAAGAAAAGTCGATAAAAGTGCTGTATCTCGGGATGACAGTTCTTGTGTATCGATTCCAATAATATCCTGATTTGAAGTAATAAACCACTGGTAATTCTCTGGAATTTCGGCGTGGTTATTTTGATAAATAACTAAAGTTGAAAAAATTTTTTTCAGTTCTTTTAACATAGAAAAACTCCTTTTCATTCGTCAATCATAGTTGAAAATTAATATTTGCAGCATAAAGCTTGAAGATAATTGCTTTACTGATATTATTTAATGATTCAGGACTGTTAGCAAATGCTATACATATTTTCTTTCATTTGCTATATTAAACCTATAGTTAAAACTTTAGGAGGTAATATTATGTCTAATATTCATGATAAAGCACATAGTTTAGAAAAAGCAATCAGTGAGAGTGAAGAATTCCAAAAATTAAAATCGGCTTTTGAAATAGTAATGAAAAATCCTGAAACAAAGCAAATGTTTGATGAGTTCCGCGATACACAAATTAGATTACAAGAAAAACAGATGCAAGGCTTAGAAATAACAGAGGAAGAAATTGAAACAGCTCGTAAAGTAGTGGAGCAAGTACAAGCAAATCAAGATATTTCTACTTTAATGGAAGAAGAGCAAAGTGTAAATCAATTAATCAATGATATTAGCCGAATTATTACTAGCCCATTAGAGGAGCTTTACGGTAATTCAAATAATGTAAACTAAGTAGTTGCATTACAAAAAAGAAATACAGTAAACGTTTTTATTTGATAATAATTGATTAACTATCTTCTAAGACGATGTCGATTAAGGTTCAAATAGTAGAAGTTGGAATGAATTCAGGACGGCATAGTTTCGATGTTTGACTCCACAATTGGAACTTGTTCTCGCCAGATACTCCCTTCGTCTTTCTTTCAAAAATTTACACCTTTTCGTTTGAGGCGGAATAAAACATTGTCAATATCCACTTATTCTTTACGCCTTTAATCTAACATGAAGATTCAGTTCAAGAAAAAAGAGCTTAGCGCCATTTTGGTACCGACCCTTGAAAGTTAGAGTAAAAAATCTAACTTTCGGTTGTAACCACCTTTACGGCTAAGCTCTTTTTTGATGTTGTTTTCAAAGAATATTGCTTTTTCAGTAAAGGCTAAGTAGTTGAGTTTATTGCTCATGGGTAATCAACATTACATCTATTTCGCAGGTTAACGGTGAAACAGCAGTAGTTTACCATCTGCTGTAACACAGCGATGTGTGTGTTCTGTAAATTCTAGCTCTTTTAACTTGCGTAACCCAATCTCTTTTGCCTGAGAATTATTCGTCGCAATGAAAGATTCATCATACAATTTCTCCCCAGATTGATCGAAGACCGTTAAAAAATAGCTAACCATTGCAGTTTCCCCCTCTAAATTAATACCGCTTTATTTATATTTTATTATAAGTAATTTGGCATCCAATGTGAAATAAAAATGATGTAAAGTTCACTTGACAATTATATGAATAAATAGTAAATTTATAACAAAGTAAAGTTGGCTTTACAATTTGACAAGGAGAACCTATGAAAACACTAATTCGTGAATATCGAAATCAGATGAATATTACACAGGAGGATTTATCGCAAATATTGAAAGTATCGAGGCAAACAGTTATTTCGCTTGAAAAAGGCAAGTATAAGCCATCATTAGTATTGGCACATAAGCTTGCACAAACGTTTGGGTGTACGATTGAGGAGTTATTTATATTTGAGGGGGATGAGAATATTGAGTGAATCATTTTTAGAGAACCCGTTTTTAATCCTCATGTTTCCTTGTTTGTATTTGATGTATATTATTATGTTTCTCGTGATACGTCGTATAGGCAAGAAAAAACATTTATTTGATGAGCGATATAAACAGGAAAATAATAGTGCAAAAGCGAGAGGTTATGAAATAACAACAATAATTTTATTGCTAGCATGGCCAATTATTATCATGTTCGACGGCATCGGGTTTAGTTTCTTTTTACTATCCATCATTTTTGTGCTTCATAATTTTAGCTATTTATTTGCTTCTATATATTATTCAACAAGAGAATAAATAGTTGCGAATATTAATGAAACCATTTGATATTTTAAACGTATGTAAGAATTGGAGAGGGGAGAATAAATTGACATTAATATTAGAGAACGTAACAAAGCGCTTTGGTGAGCATACTGCGGTAGATAATTTATCGCTCACTATTCCAGAAAAGGAAATGTTTGGTTTTTTAGGTGGAAATGGTGCTGGTAAGACAACTACATTTAGGATGATTCTTGGGCTTTTGGATAAATCAGAGGGGAAAATATCTTGGAATAATGAGCAGATCAATTACGGGAAAAGTAATTTAATCGGCTATTTACCTGAAGAAAGAGGATTATATCCAAAGTTGAAGGTAAGGGAACAAATAATCTACCTCGGCAGATTACGTGGAATGGAAAAAGCAGAAATTGTATCCGAATTGGAAAAATGGCTCGAACGGTTTAAAGTGCCAGAATACATGGACAAAAAGGTAGAGGAATTATCGAAAGGTAACCAACAAAAAATCCAGTTTATCTCTGCTGTAATACATAAACCGAAGCTACTGATTTTGGATGAACCATTCTCCGGACTCGATCCAGTTAATGTGGAAATGCTGAAAGAAGCAGTTCTTGATGTGAAAGAAAGCGGAACATCGATTGTATTTTCCTCACATCAAATGGACCACGTAGAGGAAATGTGTGAGCATTTATGTATTTTACAAAAGGGAAGACCAGTTGTACAGGGTGCTTTACGAGAAATCAAACGGTCATTTGGCAAGAAGAATTTAATTGTACATGCAGATGAATCACTGGAGTTCTTAAAAGCGTTTCCTGGTGTAGTAAATTACAAAAAAGTGATGGACGGCTGTAAATTGCAAATTGAGGATGAAGCTGTTTCACAGGAAATATTCCAGGCGTTACAAGGAAAAGGATTTATCCGTAAATTTGAGCTTGAAGAGCCTTCATTGAATGACATCTTTATCGAGAAAGTAGGTGCTTCATATGAATAAGTTTTGGATTATTTTTGCCCATACATATTTAGATAAGATTAAATCAAAGACGTTTATTATTACAACTGCACTTTTTGTATTATTAGTTATTGGTTCGGTTAACATTCAAAACATTACCTCTCTATTTTCTGATGAAAGCAAGGACCAAGTAGCGGTTATTGATTCTTCGGAGGTTTTGTTTCCCCCCTTGAAGGCAGGGGTTGAAAGTGCAGATGATAGTCTTGAATTAATTGCATTTGATGGCACGGAAGAAGATGTAAAGACTGCTGTTCAAAACGAAAAATATGAATCTGCACTTACGATAGCGTTAAATAATGAAGGAATTCCGGAAGCAAACTATTATGCGAGTGATATTACGAATACTGGAATGCAGCAAACAATCTTGGATCAATTGCAGCAATTGAAGGTTGGACTTGCAATTGAGCAGGCTGGATTTGATGAGGCGATGATATCATCGATTAATGCCCCAGTAACATTCAACACAATCGCACTGGATGAAGGAGCAAAAACAATCGAAGAAATGTTCCAAGCGCAAGGTGTTGTATATATTATGGTATTTCTAATGTATATAGTTGTCATCATGTATGGAACGATGATTGCAACGGATGTGGCAACAGAAAAATCATCACGTGTGATGGAGATATTAATCTCGAGTGCATCACCGATTACCCATATGTTTGCCAAAATAATTGGGATTGCATTGGTAGGATTAACCCAGATTGGAATTATCATTGCTGTAGCGGTTAGTGCTGTTTCATCACAAAAAGATGAACTAGTAGGTGGCGTTTTAGATATGTTCGGTTTTCTAGACACACCAACATCATTAATTATCTATGGAGTGCTTTTCTTTCTACTTGGTTATTTATTGTACGCAACCCTTGCTGCAATGCTTGGATCTTTAGTTAATCGTTCAGAAGAAGCCAACCAAGCAATTACGCCCTTAATCATGTTAATAGCGGTAGCTTTCTTAATAGCAATGTTTGGATTGTCTTCTCCGGAGTCACCGTTAATTACAGTCACATCGTTTATCCCGTTTTTTGCACCGATGGTAATGCTCTTAAGGATTGGTATGCTTGATGTGGCAATCTGGGAGATCGCCATATCAATTGGAATTTTAATTGCTACGATTATCATTCTTGGGTTAATCGGCGCTAGAGTATACAAAGGTGGGGTATTAATGTATGGAAGTGCGAAACCATTGAAAAATATGATGAAGGCAATCCAGTTATCCAAGAAGGAAAAATAAAGCAGTTCTGATAATATTAAGAAAAATAATATTATTGATGAAAATTGTGTTCGAAATACTATATAAAAAACACTTGGACTTCAATAAGTTCAAGTGTTTTTATGTTAAGGCCAGAATATGTAAGATTCTGAAGTCACAAGTTATGGTGGAAATGTAAAGAGAAACCTAATCATATGATGCTGTCCCTGGTAGTGAAAATAAAGAAAAGATTGGTGGATTTG
The DNA here is from genome assembly GCF_003369565.1 of Oceanobacillus chungangensis. Taxonomy (GTDB): domain Bacteria; phylum Bacillota; class Bacilli; order Bacillales; family Amphibacillaceae; genus Oceanobacillus; species Oceanobacillus chungangensis. Next base: position 280,874 of record NZ_PIOD01000006.1, read on the forward strand.
CAATAAAGGGCATGAGTGGGATCCGATAGTCTTTAGTGATGGCGAAAAACCAATAATTGCCTTATTTTCCCTTAATTGACAATCGAACAAAGTATATATACTATAAGAAAGCGTATAATCCATTGACTATAGTAAGGTGATAATAAAGTTGATAGATTAGAAGGAGACATTCTTGGTAATCTAACTTTTCTATTAGTCCGTTAATATTAATCAGAAATAAGTAGTAAGGGGAATTTTTATGAAACATGGTTTTGATCAAAACGGAAGACCAATAACGGTATATGATGGGAATGATCTTGAAGCGGTTGGTAAAGGAATTGGTTTTATCACTTGGTTTTTATTGGGTTATGCAGCTATTATCTTTGTTGCTTCTCTATTTTTCACACTTTATGTTCTGGCAGATTCTTTTATTTTTAGCTTGATTGAAAAGCTATTTCCTTTAAAAATTTGGTTTTTCCTTGCTGAAATAGATCACTGGATTGGAATAAGGGATAACCAAATTCAAAAATCAGTATTCATTATTCTAATGTTAACTATTCTCTTCTTCATCCTTTATCGAGTTTGGAAAAAACATATGAAACCCGGAGCGGTAAAAACGATTGGAAAGTTATGGATTGTTTCAAATATAGCGATTTTAATGTTCCGTTTACCGTTGTATGTCATATTATCAATCTACATTGCACTTGTCGGGATAGATGACTTTCATTTATACGACCAACGAGATATTGAATATGTAGAAAATGATAATGCCTTTTATGCGAATCATTCCGATGCAACGATTGATGTCTACCACAGTGAGATTTTTGATACAAAAACAGTAAAAGATATAAATGGTACAGAGTACGATGACTATATTGTAGTAACATCTGGGGAACAGCCCAATTCAGAAGAGCCTGGGTATTGGGCAGGCATAAGTTTTAATCTGTTCGAAAAGGTAAATGAGATATCGTTTATCGGGTCCTTTATGGAAAATATGAAAGTTAGTGAAGATAATCCTTTAGTCATCAAGGTAAAAACAGACAGAGATTCAGACAAAGAAAAGGTTATCTTTGAAAAAACATTTACGGATATTAATCAAATAGAGCAATTTGAAATTGATGTAAATGGTGCTGAAATTGTAGATATTTTAATTTCAAGTGAACATGAATTTAACTTTGGAATATTTGAATTTAAAAAATACATGGTAGAGGAATAAGTTTTTTCAGCTTTGAAGAAATAGATTAAGAGATAGAAACTCTTAGTCTATTTTTTTACTTAAAAAAGAAGCCTCGTTTGCTAGGCTTAAGCGTTTTTGCTAGGAAACAGCCATAGATAGATTCGTGTTCTTCACGATTATCGTCCTTTCTAAGTACAGCATAGCTACTTTGATAACACTTGTCTCATCCATGCTTACTAGCCTAATAAATATTTATGAGAATTCGATTAGTTTTATAGCAATATGCATTTTCTTAGCTAGTCAATTGCTAATTTTGCTTTTAATAGAACGTGCATTCTATCTGTGAGTTTGCTAAACTAAAGATAATAGCTTTATAGGATAGAGGGTGTAATTTATGGGAATGCAAATATCATTCATACATGCGGCTGATTTACATTTAGACAGCCCATTTAAAGGATTAACAAGTACACCAGACGAGATTTTCAAGGAAATAAGGGAAAGTACATTTATTGCACTTGAGCGTCTAGTTGAAAATGCAATTGAAAAACAAGTAGATTTTGTGCTTATCGTTGGTGATTTATTTGATAATGAAAGCCAAAGCTTGAAGGCACAGGTTCGGTTACGAAGAGCATTTGAACAATTAAATCAATATAATATTAACGTTTATCTATCCTATGGTAATCATGATTTCATTAGCGGGAATCGCTTTCCAATAGAATACCCTGAAAATGTCTATATTTTTCAAGATGGAGAGGTAACGTCCTTCACCTATGAAAAGGAAGGTAAGCCAATTGCCGAAATTTATGGATTTAGCTACATAAATCGTGCTGTATTAGATCCAAAGGCGACGGAGTTTAAAATTAGTCATCATCATATCCCGTTTCATATTGCAATGTTGCACGGGAGTATTCAAAGTAATTCAGAACATGATGTGTATGCGCCATTTAAGCTAAGTGACTTACAAGAAGAAGGATTTGATTATTGGGCTCTAGGGCATATCCATAAAAGAGAAATACTGAAAGAAAGACCAAATATTGTCTACCCAGGCAATATTCAAGGTAGAAATCGTAAAGAGACCGGTGAAAAAGGATGCTACCATGTTGTCTTAACAGAATCGAAAACAGAAATGTCTTTCATTCCACTGCAAGCAATTGAATTTAAGAGCTTAACGATTGATGTATCGGATTGTCAAACAGTAGATCAAATAGAAGCGATAATACAGGAAGACCTGCAACAACAGGAGCCTACGACACCACAACTCATTAATTTAACATTAACGAGTCATCAAGCCAAAGTGAAGCAATGGGAAAGTGAAAATCTATTAGAAGAAATTATCGAACTAATTAATGAGGCATCGGTAAATCATCACAATTGGTTTTATATTTTTAATTTGTCTGTTACGATATCCTCCTTAGGTGCATCAGAGTTGGAGGGGGGGGAGCATTTTATTGGAGAACTTGTCAGGCATGCAGATAAAATGCAAGATTATCCTTTTCTAAAAGAGTTATATCGCCATAAGCAAGCAAGAAAATATTTAGAACGTCTATCAGATGAAGAGGAGCAGTTGTTAAGATCACAGGCAAAACAATTATTATTAAATGAACTTTTGAAAGGGTGAGTCGATTGAGATTTATCAAAGCTACTATTTATGGATTTGGCAAATGGGTCGATTATTCAATCGACTTCACGGATGAATTAGCAATAATTTATGGTGAGAATGAATCAGGGAAATCGACAATACAGCGATTCATTCTATTCATGTTATTCGGATTACCCCCAAAGCAACGTGCTTACTATCAACCAAAGCAAAGTGGGAAGATGGGTGGTAGATTAACTGTTTATGATGCTGAAATCGGGGAGTTTACAATTGAGCGCCAAGATACAGTAAGAAGTGGGGCTGCAATTTGCTATACCGAAGATGGGAGAGAACATAATCAAGCTTGGCTGCAGGAAAGGTTAAGTGGTATGAATCTGCAAACCTATCAGTCCATTTTTTCATTTTCGGCAACTGATTTAAGTTTCATTCAAGAAATGAAAGAAGAAGACTTGAGCGATATTTTACTGAGTATTGGTTTGACGGGATCAACCACGATCCATAATCTGGAGAAGCAATTAGAAAGCAGCATGTTAGATTTATTTAGACCAACTGGAAAAAAACCAGAGATAAATAAGCAATTGAACGAATTGGATGAACGGTTGCATTCGTTGCGAAACTTTCGGGAAAATGAGGAAACCTATCGTGAAAAGAAAACAGCAATCGATCAATTAAAAGAACAGGTGGAGCAGCTGCAATTCTCTTTAAATGAAGCGAAAGCTGCGCGATATAGAGTCGAGAAACAACTGCAAGCATTGCCAATCTTTAGCGAATATCAACAGTATACATCCTCATTGACTTCCTATCCGATGGAACTAGAATTTCCTGAGGAGGGAATTGAGCGTTTAGAAAAAGTAAAAGAAGGATTACTTCCGTTACAAAGTCAATTATCTGTTTTACAGGAGGCAGAAAACCAGTACAAGCTTAAACTGCAGTCTATACAAGATGAGAGAATGGAAGACGTATATAAAGAGGCACAAGAGATACTAGAAGAAAAGGAATCTGGTCTTGATTACTATAAAGAATTAAAGAAAATTGAGTCAACACTGGAGAAAGTGGAAGTACAATTAGAAGCAGAAATAAATCGGCTGAACATCGGAATAAGTCGAGAGGAATTAAGTCAATTGACCTTCCCATTTCATGTTGAGAAAAAATGGATAGAACTTAAAAATAATGCAAATCAAATGAATGCAGAAAAACAACAGCTACGCTTAGAAGAGAATCAGCTAAAACAAGAGCGAAACTATTTATTAAATCAACTTCAGATGCTAGAAGACGAGAAACTATCGGAAGAGAAGCTTCAAAAGCTTAATCGGACGATTAATGACTATAAAGAAAATGACTTGTTACATAGGCTACAAACGGATGCACTTAAGAAAAAGCAGGAATGGCAACGAACAAAGAAGACGAAAATGAAGAGCATGAATAATCTGCTTTTAATCTGTATCGGGGTCGCTTTATTAGCTGTAATGTTGGCAGTTTTCACAGAACGTGCATTGTTTATGTATGTAATGCTTACTTTCCTTCTGGGGGGTGGATTGCAATGGATCTTCAGGAAGTATACGATGAAGGAAATGGAGCGAATGATGACTGGAGCGAATTATTCACATACAAGCAACCAACATTCAGAGAGGGAGATAGAAGATGCTGAACATCTGCTAGCAGCTCATCACAGTAATTTAAGAGAAATAGAGTTACTTGAAACGAAGATTAAGGATAATGAAATCAATCGTTTGAAATTTCTAGATGCCAAGCATTCATTTAAAGATAAAGAGGCAAGATTACACAGCCTTATTGAAAATGAATATGAGAACTATCCATTTCTTAATCAAGTTGAGATTATGTATTGGCCAGAGCTATATCACAGTTTGAAGCATCTCTTGAGTTTGGTAAAAGATTACCAACAAGAACTAGAGAATCGTTCACAAATAAGCGATAATCTAATGAAATTTGAATTTAGCGTGAATCAATTTTTTGCAAGAAATAACTGGGAAATAAATGCCAATCATTCATTAATCGATAAACTTGGAATCTTGGAATCGTTTGTGGTAAATGAGTTGGAAATGGCAGGGAAAATGAATCACTACTGCGATTTATTAAAAGATAATGATAAACAGCAACAAGAACTGCGGCAAAAGATTAAGACCTATGAAAAGGAAATTGGAATATTATTTGAAAATGCTAATGTTGAGACGGAGGATTCTTTTTACAAAAAAGCGAAACAAAGTAAAGAAAAAACTGAAATAAACCGTTTGATCGAAAGAACGATTAACCAGCTGCAAATGATTTTTTCCAAACAAGAATGGGAGCAATATGTGGAGAATAATCTAGACGCCCCTAGATTGGAGGCAAAATACAACGAAACGAAGGAAAAAATTGTGCAAATAGAGAAAGAAATTAATATTTGTCGTGAAGAGTTGGCGGCAATTCAAGCATCGATTGCGTTAATGGAATCATCAGAATCGTATTCTGATAGTTTATATCATTTTGAGATGGAGAAGGAGCAGTTAAATAAGCTAGCCAAAGAATGGTCCATCTTAAAAATCGCCATGGAGATGCTTCTTGAAACGAAACGGGAATACCGTGATAAATATTTGCCGAAAGTAATCGAGAAGACATCTATTTTCTTCCAGGAATTAACGGGTAACACGTATTGTCGTGTGTATGCACCTAATGAAGATAAACCGTTTCAAGTAGAACTTGAAAGTGGAATTCGTTTTTCTGTTGATGAGTTATCACAAGGGACAATCGATCAATTATATGTTGCTTTGAGACTTGCAACAAGTTTGATTTTGAGTGAAAATCACCGTCTGCCATTCATTATTGATGATGCATTTGTCCATTTCGATTCGGTGCGTACGAAGCGCATGATGCGGATTATGGAATCTATCGCAACGGATCAGCAAGTAATTATTTTTACGTGCAAGAAAGAAGTTGTAGATGCTTCCCAAGCAAGTGAAATGATCCCTTTATCCAATATAATGTGAGTAAATACGGAAGTGTTTCTTGAATAGGCTAAAATAAATAAAGTCATGTTCGCATTTCCTTACAAATAGTGATAAAATATTTGCAAATTATGATTAGGTGGAGGGACACCAATTGCTAGACAACAAAGAAAACGCAAACTGGGATTTATATGAAGTAACGATTGAGAAATTTATCCAGGTGATTGCTAAAAACATGAACTTATATGGAATTACGCCTTCCATTGGACGATTATATGGCGTCTTATATTTTTCAGAGGATCCAATGACATTAGACGATATGCGTGAGGCATTATCAATGAGTAAAACAAGTATGTCTACAGGAGTACGCACATTATCCGATATGAAAATGGTAGAATCTACTTATAAAAAAGGTATTCGTAAAGATCTTTATCAATCGGAAGAGGATTGGTATAAATCATTTACTTCTTTATTCGGCAACCGCTGGCGGAAGCAAACGGAAACGAATATTGATGAAGCGCAGGAAACCATTGAGAAGCTAGAACAATTACTTCATGAAACAGAAGATGAACAATTAAAGGACAGAATTAAGCAAGACCTAGCGAAACTATATTATGCTAAAAATTATTATGATTGGTTAATGAAATTTATCACGGTCATGGCGTCGGGAGAAATATTTAACTATATACCTAAAAATAAATAATAAGACGAAGAATTGAGATTGGCATGTAATTGAACTCGATTGAAGCTAATTTCTTTTCAAATTGGGGAGGGAATAAAGATGAAGAGAGGAATAGGCTATACATCTATGGGCGAAACGTTTGATGATTTTATTTTAATCAAGGAGGCTACAAAGGGTACCGCTAGTAACGGTAAGGCATTTCTAACATTGATCTTACGTGATGCTACAGGAGAAATTGAAGCAAAGCTCTGGGATGTCTCGAAAGAAGATGAGGCACTATTTGTACCTGAACAAATTATTAAAGTAAGTGGAGACGTCAACCAATTTCGTGGGAGAGCACAACTTAAAATTGTTTCGATTCGTCCTGCTCAAGTAACTGATGGTGTGCAGATCTCTGATTTCATTGAGAGAGCACCGGTAGATAAAGAAGTCTTATCGGAGAAACTAACAGAAGCAGTATTTGAAATGGAGAACCCAACGATTCAACGGATAGTTCGAGCATTTATTAAAAAGTATCAAGAAAAACTGCTCGTATATCCTGCTGCATCGAGAAATCATCATGCATATTCATCAGGTCTTGCACATCATATTGTAAGTATGCTGCAAATTGCTAGGGAGCTACATAACTTGTACCCACAAATTAATAAGGATCTTTTGTATGCAGGCATAATTTTACATGATATTGGAAAAATTAAAGAGCTATCAGGAATTGTTTCCACTAGCTATACACTTGAAGGTAAATTACTTGGCCATATTCCAATTATGGTTGAGGAAATTGGACTCATGGCAAGGGACTTAAAAATAGAAGGTGAAGAAGTATTAATTCTCCAGCATCTAGTGTTAAGCCATCACGGTAAGGCAGAATGGGGTAGTCCAACTCCACCACTTGTCAGGGAAGCAGAACTTTTACATTTTATCGACTTAATCGATGCAAAAATGAATATGCTAAATTCGGCATTAAATAAAGTTAAACCTGGAGAGTTTACGGAGAGGTTATTTGCAATGGATAATCGATCGTTCTATAAACCGACCTTTGAAGAAAACTAACCAATAGTGATAATTTTATTCCTTTGTTCATATAGATTAGTATAGTTAGTTGGACAAGGGGGCTAAAGAATGATTGCTGGAATGCCTTTGTGGGTTATCGTTGTTATTGCGTTAATTTTTGTCAGTGCATATATGGCTTTTAAGGCAAGGCTTGCTGAAAGTAGATTGGAACAACAATTTATTGAACGTGAGGGAAGAATCTACATTGAACGAATTGAGAGCGAGCGGGAAGCAAGGGAAAATAGAAAAAGAGAATTGTCGAATTAACAATAAGTTTGAGGCAGATGCATGGTAGACTATTAACATAATAGTTAATGCGTTGTGAGCTGTTAGACCAAATGAAAATTTGTTCTAGCAGTTCTTTTTTAATTGGTTGTAAATATGATATAATCGCGAACTGGATATGACGGTTATTTTCACTATGTCGAGTAGCACCTAAGAGAAAACTTCAATTAAATCTTTTTTGTAATCTCTATGGTAATTACAAAACTATTTCCATTCAAAGCAGCCAATAAACTAGAAACGGTGTATTAAATAGGAATTGATAATCCATCAGTAGGCAAAGTTTGACCGAGAATACCTAACAATAATATCAAATTCCAGTTACTCCTAATTTACTATTATGTGAATATTAATACCTAGTTTGGTAATATAATCCAGTTATTCTCCTACTTTTTGCTGATATTAGCCCTTTAACAAATATGTTAGAATAATAACAGTTTTTAAAAATGGAGGGAGAATTTTTGAAAAAGTTAATCATGTTACTTACTACAATTATAGTAACCGCACTCATTTTAAGTGCCTGTGGAAATGAAAAAGAAGAAGAACCAGCAAATGCTACGGAAGCAAATAGTGAAGAAGCTGTGACGCAAGAAGGGGAAGAATCAGAGGAAGAGCCGGCAGAAGAGGCTCCTGAAGAAGAAGCTGAGAAAAATTCGGAAGAGCAAGCAGAAGAAGTTAGTACTACTGAGGGCACTGAAACGGATTTCTCGGAACTAATAATATATATGGAAGAGGAGACGGAAGGAACAGCGAAAGTAATATATGAAAATGCTGAACCTCAAGTACATACAATGGAAGATGTATCGGTTTCACTTGATGCATATTCATTAGTTGAACTAACTGATTTCCACACGGATTACAGTATTCCATTTGATGATGAAACAAATGGAGGTGTAATCATTGCACAGTATACAGTAACAAATAATCGGGCTGAGGATGTGTACTACATGCCTGCATTTTATGCGTCCTTTACTGGTGCACCAAAGGATTACAATAATTACAGGGATTTATTGCCGCTAGAAGGTCAACTGCCTTCTATATTAGCGCCTGATAATGATTATTTATTAAAAGCTGGAGAAACTGTAACAGGCTATTATACTTATCCATTTGGCAAGGAACATTTATCATCTGCTTTAGATGCATCTACTGTATCAGTAGAAATTCCTGAACCAATTTTAGAAAAAGGCGATTTTGGTTCATCAATTGGTAAGAAAGGTAAATTTACGCTTAGCCTGAATGAGGATGGTGCTGAAAAGGTTGCTGCTGATGCTGCATTTTATCAAGATAGAGTAACCTCGGAAAATATGGGTGAAAAGAAGATGCTGGAAGAAGCAGAGGGTCTTAGTAAGAGTGAAGCTATCGGTGATGTTAATGTCACGCTAGATGGCTATCAATTCACAGAGTTTACTCCTAACGAAGTAGAAGCACCACGATTTGAGAATTTTACAAATGGAATTGTACTTTTAACCGCGAAATTTAATTTAGATAATAAAGGCTCAGAAGCAATTGGTTTAACTCTTACGCCTTCTAAGCTAACTGTTAATGATGGAGCGCAGTATATGCTCCAGGAAGGAATGCTCCTTGATTATAGCTATGATGATCTAATTGAAGCAGGAGAATCTGGAGAGTTGTTACAAATATATGCTTTGGATAAGGAACAGTACGATAAAATCTGGAAAGACAAAGCGTTTGAAATAGAAATTGGGCCATTTAAGAATCAAGATGCAGAAGACATCTCCAAAGGAAAGACGACCAATTTTGAATTATAAACATATCTAAAAAAAGAGGTTGTCCACTGGACGACCTCTTTTTTTACTACATTATTCAGTTTCTTTATCTGCTTCAGTTTCTGCATCCTCTTTTTTGTCAGAGCTGTCAGCATTTGTTTCTGTATCTTCTTTTTTATCTACTTCTTTAGCAGGTTTGAATAAATCTTTATATTCATCGATTTTTACTTTAACATTTGCATCTTCAATCAAGCCATTAACTTTTTCTTGCAACTGTGTTTGATCTACTTTCTGTGCAACTAATTCACGGCGCAGCTCATCTTTAACATCTTCAAATTTGCCAATGCTTTCTTCTTTTTCCCGAACATCATTTACTTTTATAATATGGAAACCGTGTTGTGTTTGAACAGGCTCGCTGATTTCGCCCTTCTTCATACTGAATGCTGCATCTTCAAACTCAGGAACCATTTGTCCTGTAGAGAAATATCCTAAGTTCCCGCCATCTTCAGCTGTTCCGTCTGTAGAATATTCAGCAGCAAGTTCAGCGAAATCTCCACCTTCGTCAAGCTTTTTCTTTACTTCATTTGCTGTTTTTTCATCTGCAACTAGTATATGGGATGCATCTACTTCTTTATTCTTCTTATCATATAAATCTTGTAGCTCTTCATCTGTTACTTCTACTTCTTCAGCAGCGGCTTGTTCTTGTAGAAGTGAAATCTTGATAATATTCCGTAATGCATCTTCATCACCAAATTGTTGCGTGATTAGCATATCATACTGTTCACCGTACATATCTTTCATCGCTTGAATTTCACTATCAATATCTTCTTCTTTTACTTCATAATTATCTTCCAATACTTTTACGGTTACCATTTCTTGGAGAATGCCTTCACCGTATCTTGACTTTAATTCATTGTAAAATTCATCCTGCGTTATATTTCCAGCACTTGTTTCGACTACAACCTCGTCATTCGAACTGCAAGCTGCTAAGGTTAATACACTTGCCGATAACGCTGTAGCGATAATTAGTTTCTTCATCCATTAACACTCCTAATCTGTTTCGTACTTCTATTTTCACACTGATTAATATACCATACTTTAATATAAAATAAATAGTCAGACATCATTTTACCATCAAAATACCTATATTCTGCCACAAACTATAAGAAAAACTTGTTCTCAACATGGTTTAAAGTGGAAAAGGTGTCAAAAAAAGGATCAGAAATGAACCAGATCCTTAATTTACTTCCAATAATATATCTACTCCATCCTGTCCTTTTTCAATATAAGCGGTTTTAGGAGCCTGAATCATTTGTTTGATGTACCAAAAATCGATAAATGAAATACCTATATGGATACATGTAACAAGTAAAATATATACAAAATATTCTTTAAAGTAATAACTCATTATGAATCCAGGAAACGTTATTAGTATAGTAGGTGATAGAGCTACTATAATTGCTGCTTTCTTTGTTAAATGTGTTTTTACGTGATAATTAATAGGAAGTCCTGTAAATTTCATTTGACTGAAAGTTATTATTACTCGTTTCTTCATCATGATTAATGGTAGAATATGCATAGATGTATGCAAGAAAGGTAATAAGCATATTGCAATAATAAATGGAATTGTCCCAGACTCATCTACATAATTTACCTCATGAATAATAGAATAAGGAACATAAAGTAGGATAAAGGTTAATATCCCTACTAAGGATGATGTTAGAAATAGGCGATTATGGCCAAATTCTTTTGTTGAGCTTACTGATTTCCAGCAATTCATGTCGATCCTCCATGATTATTTATTAGGGAGTTAAGAAAAATAATTATTTCTTATTACATAAATGTAACAAGGGCTATACTGAAATACTTTTTTAAATCCTAGTTCTCTAAATATAATAATGCCACTTGATGAATAATAGTCTGTTTGATATTAAAAATCAATAGCTTTTTTAATAAATACGTGTAAAATTTATAACATAATAGATAAAGTTCATCACAACACTTTTTCGTAGGGAAAAGCTGATTGTGGGGGATAAAAAACGCTTTGCTTTAAAAGCGCGAGATAATACATTAATTTAGATTTTGGGGGGAATTGAAATGAAAGAAATAAAGATAAACGATTCAAGTTCATTTCATATTCATTTACTATCTAAAGTTATCGATATGGACCATTATCCATTTACAAAATTAATCATTGAAAATCATATTACATTTGAAGAGTATGAAGAATTGATGGGATTACTACATAAATTAAATGATACTTTTGAAGAACAAAAAGAGGAAGGGCTTATGGATTTTACATTATTGCTAATTCATTTTGCGGGGATGCTGAATGAGAAGCTGAATCCGAATCATACTATCTACGGATTAAAAAAAGAAGGATATTTTCCTTCTTTAATGGATACATTTATTGATATCATTAATCGTAATGAATCAAAATATAAACGGAGATAATTGATTATCTATTTATATTTTGATTCATTTCTTTAAACAGTTTCTCTATCTGTAAGTGAAAACTAATAATATTATCTAAACGATTCATTAATTGCTCCTGATTAATAATCGAAGCATTTTCTTCCTCTTTCGTTAGAAGTTGTTTAATACCTTCTAAGCCATCTAGCTGTTGTTTGGTAGCGTCAATCCATCTGCTAAGGTAGGTATTCATAAATGCTTTGAATAGCTGTGTATTTGCTTCATAAAGATCTTTCCGTATTCCTTTTTTCCACACGCGAGTAACAAGATTTAACTCTAGTAAGCTTCTTATATTGGTGCTCATTGAAGTCTTACTTTTTCCAAGCGCCTCACTCATTTCATCTAATGTAAAGGCTTGCTCTGAGAGATAGAGGTATATAAATAAACGTGCCTCTAGAGGAGTTAAACCAAACATTTCAATGGTTTTTGAGAATTCAACTATTATTTTATCCATAATTTTAATATTATCAGGTGTAAGCATAATATCCTCCCAATCTTATTTATAGGGTACATCAAAATGTATTTAAATAAAACTAAGGAACTATATCGCATACTGGAGCATTTGGCAGGAATCTTAAGGATAACGTATGTATTTTACGTACAGTTTAAACTGTACGTAAAATACATACTTATTTGACCGAATATAAAGTTTGAGATTAATTTGCACAAAGTTTATAGTTATAAAGTAGATTGCTTACATCAGTTATCACATTAATTTTATTGTAAATTTGCAGATAAGAGAGTCTAAAAATCTTTCTCACTGTATAAGTGCAACAAAGGCAGTTGCTAAAAAGTTTGGCAACAGCTTAGTTTACTATGAATAAAAATAAAAGAGGTGAAGAAATGTGGCAGTAATAGAAGTAAATAATCTAACAAAAGTATTTGGTAAGAATTCAAAGCAAGCATTAAGGCTCCTTGATAAAGGCTTATCAAAGGAAGCCATATTAAAAGAGACAGGTAATAGTGTTGGAGTGAACCGGGCTTCATTTAGTGTTGAAGCAGGTGAAATATTTGTCATTATGGGCTTGTCAGGTAGTGGTAAATCAACATTGATTCGCTTGATTAATCGTTTAATTGAGCCAACTGAAGGAAGCATTCTTATTGAAGGCGAAGATTTATCAAAAATGGATAAAAAAGCACTCCGTAAGGCTCGACGAGAAAAAATGAGCATGGTGTTTCAACAATTCGCATTATTCCCCCATCGAACTATCTTAGAAAATGCAGAATATGGATTGGAAATACAAGGTATACCAAAAGAAGAACGGCAGAAAAAAGCGATAGAAGCACTGGAATTAGTTGGCCTAGGTGGTTATCTTAATCAGAAGCCGGGGCAACTATCTGGAGGAATGCAGCAACGTGTAGGACTTGCGCGAGCACTAGCAAACGATCCGAAAATATTATTAATGGATGAGGCATTTTCTGCGTTAGATCCACTTATTCGTAAAGATATGCAAGACGAACTCCTCGATTTACAATCAACAATGCAAAAAACGATTCTATTTATCTCACATGATTTAGATGAAGCATTGCGTCTTGGTGATCGCATTGCCCTCATGAAGGATGGTGTCATCGTTCAGATTGGTACACCAGAAGAGATTCTTGTAAATCCTGCAAATGATTATGTAGAAAAATTTGTGGAAGATGTTGATCGTTCGAAGATTTTAACGGCTCAACACATTATGAAGCGTCCAGAAACAATTTATATTGAAAAACACGGACCACGTGTTGCATTGGAAAGAATGCGTGAGACTGGGATATCAAGCATTTTTGTCATTGATAATAAACGTAATTTACAAGGGTATATAACGGCAGATGATGCTTCAGATGCAATTAAAAACGAGATTAGCGATCTGAAAAAGATTATCAAAACAGATATTCCAAAGGTAGAAAAGGACACAGCATTACATGAGATATTTGCAATTATCCATGATTCGCAGGTTCCTGTTGCCGTTGTAGAAAAGGACAAACTACAAGGAATTATTGTACGTGGCGCTGTTATTGCAGCACTTTCTGGTGATGGTGAGGTGAATTTAGAAAATGCTCGATAACTTATTAGATTTTATGCCAAAAATACCAATTAGTGAAGCAACACAGAGCTTCACAAGATGGTTAACAGATACATTTGCATTCTTATTTGATCCGATTAAGGAATACTTTGGCGATTTTATGGAATTCGTTTCAGAGGATTTACTAATGAATATTCCACCAGTTATTTTTATCTTGATTGTTGCCATTCTTGCATTCTTTATAACTGGAAAGAAATTTGGATTAGCTGCCTTTTCCGTTGTTGGACTTTGGCTGATTTATAATCAGGGGCACTGGGAAGATTTAATGAACACTGTAACACTCGTGATTCTAGCGAGTCTATTATCAATAATTATTGGTGTTCCGATCGGTATCTTAATGTCGAAAAGTAAGATAGCAAATACAATCATTACGCCTATTCTAGATTTCATGCAAACCATGCCTGCATTTGTATATTTAATTCCGGCGGTTGCGTTCTTTGGAATTGGTATGGTACCAGGTGTATTTGCATCGTTAATATTTGCAACGCCTCCGACAGTAAGATTCACGAACCTGGGTATTCGTCAAGTATCGAAAGATTTAATTGAGGCTTCAGATGCATTTGGTAGCACGGGAGCACAGAAATTGTTCAAGGTTGAACTACCGATGGCGAGACCAACAATCATGGCTGGAATCAATCAGACAGTAATGCTCGCATTATCGATGGTTGTAATTGCGTCAATGATCGGTGCACCAGGTCTAGGAAAAGAAGTTCTATCATCCTTACAACGTGCCCAAGTAGGACCGGGATTTGTTGCTGGCATTGGGATAGTAATATTAGCAATTATCATTGATCGCTTCACACAAAACTTGAACAAAAAGAAAGACTAATGATTGGAAATTTTTCAAAAGAATAAAACACCAGCATCCTAGAATGACGGTGCGTAGTTTCTTGTCACGAGAATAGAAGGTAATTCTATAATTTCCTTATCTAATTGAAAAATTCTAATATAAATAATTTACTGAAGGGGAGATTAATTGTATGTTTAAGGCTAATCGAAAATATGTAGCACTAATAACAGGCTTGTTATTAATATTATTTATTGCGGCTTGTGGATCGAATGAGGAATCAGATTCTGGAAGTAATGAAGATGCAGTAGTAGATAATCAAGAAATTAATTTAGCCTATGTTGAATGGGATACAGAGGTTGCTTCTACACATGTAGTAGGCAAAGTTCTAGAAGATTTAGGATATGACGTTGATGTAACACCATTAGATAATGCTGTTATGTGGGAAGCTGTAGCAAGTGGTGAGGCAGACGGAATGGTTGCAGCTTGGATGCCAGGTACACATGCTGCTCAATTTGAACAATATGGAGATCGTGTAGTAGATCTTGGTGAGAATTTAGAGGGCGCTAAAATTGGTTTAGTAGTTCCATCATATATGGATGTTAATTCAATTGCTGATTTAACCGATGAAGCAAATATGACAATTACTGGAATTGAACCAGGTGCTGGAGTAGTTGCAGGAGCAGAACGAGCAGTTGAAGAGTATGATAACTTAGAAGGATGGGAAGTGCAAACATCTTCCAGTGGTGCAATGACAACTGCTTTAGGAGAGGCTTATAATAATGAAGAAGAAATTATTGTAACTGGATGGAATCCACATTGGAAATTCCAAAAATACGATTTGAAATATTTAGAAGATCCTAATGGTACCTTTGGTGAAGAAGAAGTAATTAAAACAATGGTGCGTGAAGGGTTAGAAGAGGATATGCCTGAAGCATATCAAGTGCTTGATAACTTCTACTGGGAAACAAAAGAAATGGAAGAAGTTATGACAGCAATTCAAGATGGTGCAACTCCTGAAGATGCAGCGGCTACTTGGGTTGAAGAAAACCCAGAACGTGTTGCAGAATGGACTGAAGGAGTAAAATAACTAAAGTAAAAACAGGGCTTTCTCAAGATGAGAAAGCCCTGTTTTTTGTAGAAATTAGAGTAATAAAACTTTCTTAACGAATAAGCGTAAGGCTGCCATCTAAAAGTTGGCGACAGCCTAGTTATCTAATAGAATAAGAAAGTAAAGGGAATTTCCTATTTAATTCGACGACGTCCAGCTCCAGCGATAGTAATGGGCAAGACTTCTTCAAGCTATAATCTAAGTCACGGCTAGTGCTCCAAGAAGTTTCCTTTATTTCGGAGGGAGGGAATGTTAGATAAATATGCCCCTTCGTGTAGCATTGTCGTACAATCCCACGTCCTTTAAGCCGCAGTGCGCAAGTCATCACTGGATGCTTTAGTCATGGAATAGGAAAAAATAAATCCTTTAAGATAAGTTTCAGCCTTTGCTTACTGTTTCTTTACCTTCTCCTCAAGATCCCTAATACTTGTTTCAATTTGCTCTAAATATTTATGGATGTTATCTTGGTGGGGTTCAACGGTATCTTTCCATTCTTCCACTGAGTTTCTAATATCTTGCGTGAGCTCTTTAATAAGGACTGCTCCTTCTTTTGAGCTTTCTCTAAATTGCATTTTTAATCGCAATCCATTTTCTTTTAAGTTGGTTAATAATTGTTTTAGTTCCAATCCTTGCATTTTAACTTGATCACGAACAGTTCTCCCTGATGAAGGCGTACTTAATAATGTGACTGCAGCACTAACTGTTCCCCCAACTACAAGTCCTAACACGAATGATTTTGCTTTTGTCATAATGTATTCGCTCCTTTCTATACTCTTATTATACCCTTTCTCTTTTCAGCTTACGAGTAAACATCTTTCAATTTGTAAAATTTTTCACAAGTAATGTAAAGCAGACGTAAAAATAATCCTCTGACAACGTATTGCCAGAGGATTAACAGTAATATTGCTATCTAATGTTATGAAACGGTAACTAAATTGGTCCGTTTGATAATCCCTTGGATAATTGGATAAATCACAATCATGATTACAGTGTTCAATGCCGCGGCAGGTAGGATAGCAGTGATAAATAATGCAATAAATCCACCCTCACCCAAACTTGCAATTAACGATAAAACAAAAACAAATATCGATCCACTAAGGAGTGTACCTATAAACGTTAATACAGGAGCACTAATAGTCGTACTTACTTTTTTCTGTGCTAGTAAAAATAATGCAAGTACAACAAAAGCTGTGATTGGTTTATCGATAATATTGGCGAGTTGCCCACCTGGTGCACTTGTTGTAAGTGCAGAAATGATTCCTGATACTAGTGATAATAGTAAAACATAGTTTGCCTTAGGGAATAGGAAAATTCCGATAAACATCATCGACAGCAATAAGTCTGGTTTTACTCCAGCAATTGATAATCCTGGGATTGCAGCATGCAAGATTGTGCCGATACCCACCAATAATGATAAAATAATAAGAACTCTAATCTTCATTTCTACCTCTCCTCATCTCAAGCTTCACTCAGCTTTTAATTCCCAACTGTACACTCATTGTCAGCTGCGGAATATTAGAACCATTATAACAGATTTCACTGAGAATCTAAAGCAGTAATTTTCTGATATTAAGAAAGTCGTCAAGAGAGGATTTTTCTGGGCGTGATGATGTTGAGTTTATGAAATTCAGTTACATTTATTATGCACATAAAAAACAAAACGTGCCTGGAAAAAATTCCAGACACGATTTTCGATATTGAATTGGATCTAGATTTTATAAATCCACTGGAATAAATTAATGCTTTATGTTTTCATTAATTTTCTTCGCAATTTGCTGTAAATCTTCTGATGTGTATTCATCCGTATGTGTCGTCCAATTTGGTGTGTAGCCATCGCCTTCCCCGTAACGTGGGATTAAATGAACATGTAAATGGAAAACAGATTGCTCTGCAGCCTTCTCATTGTTATTCAGTAAGTTCATACCAAGAGGCTTATATGTATCTTTAATTGCGTTGGCAATCACTGGAATACGTGCAAAGAGTTCCTTCGCTACTTCTGGTGTTGTTTCGTAAATATTCTTTGTATGTATTTTCGGAACAACAAGTGTATGTCCTTTTGTAATTTGAGTTAAATCAAGAAACGCTAGTACTTCTTCATCCTCATAGACCTTTGCAGATGGTAACTCTCCATTAATAATTTTACAAAAAACACAATCCTTGTGACTCAATACTCTCCACTCCTCGTTTATTTGTTCGTCAAAAGAAGAAATTATAGAATTTTTCTTACCTATAAGGCTATCGCATAGATTTTGCATTAGCGAAGTTTTCTATTAGTTCAATTGTATAGAGGAATGGGTGGGAATGTAAAGCCTTTCGAATGAAGCCATAATAAAATTAAAAAAGTAATAAACAGGTCTAGCTCGCATACTGCGAACTAGCCTGCTTTAAGAAGACGAGGGTAACCTGCAAGCTAATGTGGGGACTGTAAACAATTCGTTATCGCAACGAGTTTACAAAAACCTTTTTGTCAGCATCTCATTTGAGATGAGACGAGTCCTGGCAAAAGGGTTTTATTTGTCATTAGTATGCCATCACTAACACCTCATTTTGTGTTTTATCCACTAAATTCAGAGTAGATTTCCGAAGTCTAACACCTCATTTTGTGTGAATTTACACGAAATTACATTAGATATTCGATCACTAACACCTCATTTGTGTTTGACACAGAATTTTTTGTAGTGAGACACCCCACGTCTTCAATAATATTTTGTGTAGAAGTTAAAGTTTTATACACATTAATTTAATAAATTTATTTCTGTAAATATAATACAAAACATGTTGTCGAAAGTTTCGTAACGTATACTTTGGCTTTCAGACGCCAGTAATGGTAAAATTAAACGATAATGAAGGGGGTAACCTGATGGAATCATTATTACATATAGATAATCTTTATGGTGGATACACACATAAAAATGTATTACATGGAATTTCATTCGATGTGTATCCAAAAGAAATTGTTGGTCTTATCGGTTTAAATGGAGCAGGTAAAAGTACAACAATTAAACATATAATTGGTCTAATGCAAGCGAAAAAAGGAACAGTCTCTGTAAATGGAAAAACATTCAAACAAAATCCAACTACATATCGAAATCAAATGGCGTATATTCCAGAAATGCCAATCTTATATGATGAATTGACCCTTGGGGAGCATTTGCGGTTAACAGCAATGGCGTACGGAATCTCTGAAGAATTATTTGAAAAGAGATTGCCACCGCTCTTGAAAGAATTTCGGATGGAGAAAAAGCTGAATTGGTTTCCGGTCCATTTTTCAAAGGGAATGCGGCAGAAGGTAATGATTATGTGTGCATTCTTACTTGAACCGCCATTATATATTGTCGATGAACCATTCGTTGGCTTAGATCCGTTAGGGATTCAGTCGTATTTGAATTTAATGGAGGAAATGAAAGAAAAAGGCTCCGGCGTATTAATGTCAACCCATATATTGGCGACCGCAGAACGTTATTGCGATCGGTTTGTTATTCTGCATGATGGAGAAGTTCGAGCAATGGGAACAATCGATGAATTACGTACAAGCTTTAATATGCATAATGCAACATTAGATGATTTATATGTGCAGCTAACGAAGGAAGATAGCCATGTTTAATTCACATGAATTTTATAAAAAAAGATTGTCTGCACATATGAAGGAGCTGGGCCGCTATACACGTTATATCTTAAATGGTCATATGGTTGTTGTTATGTTTTTTCTAATTTCAGCCACCGCATTTTATTACCAGCAATGGCTCACAGTTCTTCCAGAAAACTTTCCAACTGCACTTGTAATTGGAGTTTCATTGGGGTTATTAGTCAGCTACAGTCCTGTAAGAACATTACTTCAAGAACCAGATCTAGTATTCATCATCGTGGCGGAGGATAAAATGAATGCCTACTTCCGTAATTCGATTATTTATAGCTTTGTTGTTCAGCTTTATTTAATCTTACTTTTAGTTGCGGCATTCAGTCCGTTATATTTCGCAGCTTTTCCAGAACGAACAGGAACGGGGTACTTGCTGACACTTGCGATTGTACTCTTATTTAAAATCGGAAATTTGATTGCCAATTGGTGGATGCTGAAGGTCAGAGAAGCTAAGGTTAGACAGATTGATCTATTAGCACGTACTTTATTAAATATTGCTATTTTTTATTTCATTATTCAAGGTAATCTACTTCTTGCTGGAATTATTACTGCCCTATTCGCGTTTTTATTCTTATATGATTACAACATTTCTAAGAAGCAAGCAGGTATAGCGTGGGACTTGCTTGTGGAAAAAGATCAGAATCGGATGCAATCCTTCTATCGTTTTGCCAATATGTTTGCTGATGTTCCACATCTAAAAAATCGAACAAAGAAGCGGCACTGGCTCGTTTCAGTCGTATCCAGCCGTATTCTATTTGCTAGAAAACATACGTATGACTATCTATTTCGGATTACGTTTATTCGGAGTGGCGATTATTTAGGTATGTATCTTCGTTTAATCGTTATCGGCGGATTATTCATATTTCTAATACCAAATGTATGGATGAAGGCACTATTTGGCTTGTTGTTTATCTATTTAAGTAGCTTTCAGATGATGCCATTATATCAACATTTTCGAACGAATATATGGTTAGATCTCTATCCTGTGGATCAAACGATAAAAAAGGATGCTGTATTGAAAATCATCCTTCAGCTAAGTATTGTTCAAGTTTTTATTTATGCACTACTATTTATTGCTATCCAGGAATACTTGGGATTTCTAGTATTTATTGTTGCTGGGGCCTTGTTTAGTATATTATTTATTAATGGTTACATTAAATCAAAGTTAGTGTGAAACGGCATAATAGAAAAAAAGGGCAGCCAATTCGGCTGCCCTTTAAAAAAGATGGGTAGAGAAAATTACCAATTCAATTTACGTGAAAGGAGAAGCCAGCTTCAATGCCCGTGCTCCTAGCATGTACAACCACAAACTTGCTTTAAGCTTTTGTTTTAAGAAAATCTTGGATCAGCGAGTAAACGCTCAACTTCTTCCTTGTGATGGGTTTCATCTGTAATTAAATCTTCTAGTTTAACCTTAAGCTCCGTTAATCCTAAGTTATCTGCTTGTTGCATTCGTTCCTCATATCGTTTGATTGTGTTTGTTTCAGATTCAAGCACTGCTTCTAATAATTCTTTTACCTCTGTTGGTTGTGGAACCTTAGCTGATTCAGTTGTTGGTGTTCCGCCAAGTGATTTTACTTTTTCGGATAAATATAGCGCGTGTCCGAGTTCGTCTGTAATTTCATCTTCAAAAAATGGTTTTAATGCTGAACGATACAGACCAGTTACGACAGATGCGCTATATGTATATTGAATCGCTGCACCATATTCATGAGCTAAATCGACATTAAGTCCTTCAATCAATTTTTCTAAATCTTTTTCCAAATTAATCCCGCCTTTGAATGTTATTTAGTATACTTATACAATACCCTTTTGCTTCGAAGTCAAAACTATATTTTGAATAAGTTTAATAATCCAAATTCAATCTCGGTCTTAAGGCGGAGGAAGAAGCAATCTATGGATGGTTCTCGATTAATTGTATAAAAGATACACTAAAAATACATACCATACTTCTTGAATTTTCTTCTGAAAGGATGAGCAAATTGAAACACGCGTTTCGTTATTTTATAGCAATTGTATTAATCATATTTGGATTGATGCTCGTTTTAGCGAATATCGGTATGATTAATTTTGAAATAGGAATTGCTTGGCAGTATATGTATCCAACTTTCTTTGTCTTTATCGGAATTAAATGTCTCGGTGACTACTTCTTGAAAAGAGGTGGCAGCTGGTCTGCAGGCTCGTTCTTATTGATCTTTGGAACCTTATTATTACTGGATCGATTTGAAGTCATTAGCTTTGACTTCTGGGATGTGTTTAAATTATGGCCATTATTAATAGTTTATATTGGATTTATGATGTTCGAAAGAGGTTCCAATATCGTTTTTGAGTATGAATCAGATACTAAAAATAAAAAGAAGAAAGCCTATCATGGTTCTACCTTTTCAATAGGAAATCATGAATTCAATGAACAAAATTGGAAAGTGGAACCAATGAATTTAAAAAATCTTGCTGGGGAATTTTACTTTGATTTTTCAAAAGCATTTATCCCAGAAAAGAAAATTCCTTTCGCGATTCATTCATTGGCAGGGGATGTAAATATTATTATTCCTGAAAATGTAGCATTTCGAGTGGATGCATCGGTGAGTGCGGGCGAAATTGTCGTGATCAAACAATCGGTTGATGGAATCAATCGCTCGTTAAAATATGAAACCGAGAATTATGAGGATGCTGTTCAGAAATTAGATTTTAATATCCGGCTTAGGGCAGGATCCATCCGAATTTATCAAGTGTAGGGGGATAAACAATGGAGAAAGGCAGATTTTCAAGTATTCGCTATATTTTTATCCGTTCGCATTTGTATGGATTATTTCTAACAACTGTAACCTTGCTCTCGCTGCTGTTAACCATTCATGTTTTGTTTAGTCCTAGCTGGCTAACGATTAATAGTATCTTTCTATTCATGGGACTTTATATTGTACTAGCAACAATTATTTCACTATATACTGGATTTAAGTCAAGTAGCACAATGAAACAGAGACTGGATGCCATGTCAGTATTAATCTCCCAATATGCGAATGGAAACTACGAAACGACAATCCATTTTATGGAAAACGATGAATTGAGCAGGATTGCCAATGAATTGAACGAGTTAGGGGCAAAGCTTCAGAACCAAGTGAAATCATTACAACGAATGGCAGATGAAAAATCCGATTTTGCAAAAACCGCACATAAAGCAGCTGTTATTGAAGAAAGACAGAGAATTGCACGGGATTTACATGATGCTGTAAGTCAGCAGCTTTTTGCGTTAACGATGATGGCAGAAGCGGCAACTAAACAGTTTGATAATAAACCAGAACTAGCAAAACAGCAAATTGAAGACGTATCTGTTGCTGCATTGCAAGCACAAACCGAGATGCGTGCACTATTACTACATTTACGACCGGTTCATTTATCTGGTGATTCGTTGAAGCAAGGGATCGAAAAGCTGATTGTAGAGATAGAACGGAAAAACTCGATTGATTTTAAACTGGTAATTGAAGATGAATTAAGCTTAAACGATACGATTGAAGAGCATGTGTTTCGAATTATTCAAGAATCAATTTCTAATATTTTACGCCATGCGAATGCGTCAAAGGTTGATTTAACGATTACAAAGCGTGCGAGGGAGTTGTTCTTGCATATTCGAGATAATGGAAAGGGGTTTGATGTTACGAAGAATGCAACAAGGAATACGTCATATGGGTTAAAGACAATGCGAGAACGAAGTGAAGAGCTGGGTGGTACATTCATCGTTCGATCGAATTATGATGAAGGGACTTATATTGATATTAGAATTCCATGTTAAGGGGGAGTTGACCATGATTCGTGTTATTGTTGTTGATGATCATGAAATTGTTCGCAAAGGAATTATCGCATACTTACAAACAGAGGATGAATTTGACATTGTCGGCGAAGCGTCGAGTGGCAATGAAGGTGCAGAGTTAATCTTAGAATTGAAGCCTGATGTAGTATTAATGGATTTAATGATGGAGAATGGGAATGGAATTGAAGCGACAAAACACGTGATGGAGCAGCTCCCATCATGTAAAATTATTATTTTGACGAGCTATTATGATGACGAACAAGTTTTTCCGGCGATTCAAGCAGGGGCATTTAGCTATTTATTAAAAACATCCTCAGCAACGGAAATTGCCACGGCAATTAAGAAAGCGGCGAGTGGGCAAAATGTAATTGAACCGAAAGTAGCCGGAAAAATGATGAATAGTTTTCGCTCCGAAAATAAGAAGGCACATGATACGTTGACAGAACGTGAATTGGAAGTTTTGCTCTGCATTGGCAATGGAATGACGAATCAAGAAATAAGTGAGAAATTATATATTGGTATTAAAACGGTGAAAACCCATGTTAGTAATATACTATCAAAGCTTGAAGTACATGACCGGACACAGGCAGCAGTTTACGTACATCGAAATCAGCTTTTATAAATTTTATGGAATTTATAAAGTATAAATACTTTCTTACTTAATAAGTGAAACAAACGAGGGCTTGGTGACAACCAAGTTTTCTAAAAAATAATTCAGTGTCGTTCGCCAAATTGTCATATTTAATCACAGCTTCTAAGTAAACTTATTTGTGTTTCTACTATTGCGTTTGTATAATTACAAATGTAAATAAAGAAGAGAGGAAAAACTAGTAAATGGGAAAATTGAGTAAGAAAGCGGAGAACCTATTAATGCTGATCTGGGCTCAGGCCTTTATTGCAATGTCAGGAAGCTTGTTTTATTCGGAAGTAATGGGATATATTCCATGTGAGCTTTGCTGGTACCAGCGAATCCTGATGTATCCACTCGTTGTGATTTATGGTATAGCTGCATTTAAAAAGGAAATTAATATTGCGTTACCAGGTCTTATTTTAAGTGGAATAGGGATGTGTGTTTCTACATACCATTACTTAATTCAAAAAGTACCAGCATTTCAAGAAATAGGCGGCTCTTGTGTCGGTGGGGTCCCATGTAATGTTGTCTATGTGAACTACTTTGGTTTTGTCACGATTCCATTCCTAGCTGGAGTAGCATTTATTGTTATTTTTGTTTTGCATCTTCTTTTAATTAGTGAACAAAGAAAGAACAGAGAGGGGAAATAAATAATGGGTAAGAAAATGATTATCTTCATTGGTGCGATCATTGTATTATTTATTGCGTTATTCTTCGTAATTGACTATAAGAATAATCAAAAATTAGAAGGAAGCAACAATCCTTATGGCACAACAGATTTAAAACAGGAAACGATTGACCAGCTTGACGATCCAAACTACGGAAACCAAATTCTTCCTGATGAATTAAATGAAAAGATTGAAAGTGGCGAACCAGTAACAGTTTATTTCTATAGCCCAACTTGCGTGTATTGCCAACAAACAACACCGTATTTAGTACCTTTAGCAGAAGAAAATAATATTGATATGAAGAAATTTAATTTATGGGAGTTTGGCGATAAATCTCCAGTCGTTATCGAATCAACACCAACAATGGTTTATTTTGAAGGTGGACAAGAAGTCGCTCGGATTGTCGGACAGCAGCCGGAGAGTGAGTTCCAGGCATTCTTTGATGAATTTGTATTGAAATAAGAGTGCGGGCTCTGAGTTGGTATGTGAATGTGCCTGTCACTTCCCGAAGTTTCTAGAATGGAAGTGTGCGGGAGAGCGGATATCGGCGAGTTTTCGTGAGGTATCGGCGTATTTCCGAATATATCGGTATTTTCTAGTATGCTTGCTAAAATTGAGCTCTTTTAAAATGAACAAACCGTATGAAATTTGGATAACGATCCATTAATTTAATACGGTTTTTTATTATGTGTTCAGTATTCGTTATTTAAACAAAAGATTCTAGCTCAAAATATTCCACTAACGACACTTTTCTGCCTTCCTGATCCCATTTACGATATTGATCAAAAACGGACATCAGATCATTTTTTGCACGAACCTCCACTAAATGTTTTACGGCAAGATAACTGCGCCAATAATCAAACATAATGCTTGATAAGCTGCCTTCGTAAGAGCTGCTGCCAAACGCTTCTATCGAATGATTGCCGTACTTGTCATTGAAAGTATTAACCAGTTCCATTTCTACAGCTGTTATCTCGTCAAATTCCTTTTCGCTAAGCAATAATTTTCTCGGTAAGTAAAAACACATTCCTTCTTCAAACCAGATACCATCTTCTCGATCATCTTCAAATCCATCTAAGAATAGATCTGAATGGTGTGTTAATTCATGTGCTAAAATGATAAATAGTTCTTTTTCAGAATAGTTCTCATAAAAATATTGCACTTTAGGCAATTGTTTTCCTTCCAATTGCTGTAGGAATAGTTTTCTCCAATATGCTATGTCTGGTGACATGTAAATCAAATTTTTATTTGTGTAGGCTGGTATTGGTATATCAGAAAAAGCATTAGTTGCTAGCTCTGGGGTTGTCCATATCACACCTTTTGGTAAATCATTCAATGCATATTGTTCTTCCAATATTTTTTGATAATTCTTCAGCTTATTACTAAACCTTTGGATGATACCTTGATATCGGTCGAAGTCTTCTTTTTGCTCGAATGCATATATTTGTTTCATTCAAAACTATCTCCTTTGTTCATAGGGGGATGAATACAAATCTTTTCTGATCCTAAATTGTTCTGATAAGTTGGTATTATTATTTAATATTAACACAAGATTTCTGCTATTGATTTCTATTCAACATTTTATCTATAAAGAGACGGACAATCGTAAATAATATCTATAATTTACTAACAGAAAATTATAGACAATTATAATGGATAGCGATAATATTGTGTTGAAATAATGTTAGGTTCATTTTCTATTAATTGATGCAATAAGGGAAGGAAATAAAGAGATGATTATTAATAGAATGATAAGCACTCAATTTAATTCAGTTGTATCAAATGTGAGAAAGATCTCAGAAATAGTTGACTGTTCAGGTGCATCTGTTGTTATTATCCATAACGATAATATCGTTACAGAAAAATATTGGGGTAAACAATCTAAGGATCCTGATGCAAGGGAAATTCAAGAAGATACTCAATTTAACGTTGCATCTGTTAGAAAAAGTTATATTGGATTTGCAGTTGCCTACGCAATCTATGAAGGATTCATTGACTCAATAGATGATTCAATACTAAAATACCTTCCATTAAAGAATCCCATATTAAATGGGACCACAATAAGAAATTTACTAACACATACGCATGGGTTAAGGAGTATTAATGGGGAGATATGCCGAGAATTTATGCCTGGGGAAAATTGGGCATATCGAGGTATCGGAGTTGATATGCTGACTGCAATCGTAAAAAATACAACAGGCAAATCAGTGGCAGATATTGTAGCTAATAATGTATTAATACCTCTTAATTTATCGGAGACTGGCTGGTATGGAAAAATGAATGAAAAAATGGCCGATGTTATTAGAAAAGCCAATGACCCTAATTGGTCTACAAGCATGAATACTGACGGTGACAAGATGAATATGTATGTATCATCAAGAGAATTGGCTAAATGGGGATACCTTCATTTAAAAAAGGGATATATAAATGGAAAGCAAATTATACCAAATGAAATCATAAATATTGCTACAGCCGTTCAAAGCCCAAGTTCTTTAGATGCAGAACTTCCACAAAACGGGTGCTTATGGTTCGTAAAAGATTTGCTTGCAAGAAAATCAGAAATTGGTGAACTTCTACCCAAAGGATCCTATCAAATTTTAGGATATACAGGTGTCACGCTTCTAGTTATACCAGAGCATAATCTTGTCGCAATGCGAGCTTTTAATAGTTTTGGTTCTCCAGATGGATTTGATTATTTAGCTGATGTTCGAGAGTTTGGGGATACAATAATGACTTGCTTATTGAACTAGCTGATACATAACTGAAATAAGGGCACTGTTTTTCTTTATTCAAGTATCGGGAAGTTTTCAATAAGTGGTTAACTAAAATGAAAGGACTACATAAATGAATTGTAATCATAGAACTTGATCACTTTTTTCTTATAGAAAATTCGGTAAAATGTTTGGATAATTATGTTAGTATTGAAGTAAACACAAAGGAGAACTAGATACGTTATTACTCTGGAAAGAAGAAGGATTCTGTACAATTGTAGATGAATGGTTAAGCCGATAAAAAGCATTATCTACAAATTACTTTGGTCTATCTAAATATTGATGATGTTATTCAATTTAGGGAGGTTAGAAATTTGAAGAAAAACAGGCAAGCCTTTATCTGGGCTGTAATTGCTTTAGCACTAATTTTAATTTGGATTTTCACAAGATAAAATTGACTAGAGGAGTAGTGGAAGTATGCTTACCTTGGTTAAAAATGAGATTGATAAGATTAGCCTAGAAAAAGAAATTATGAATTCCAATACCGAATATAATTTGATTGCATATGGAAAAGAAATATTGGAGAATGAAGATATTCTGGAAATATTCAAGGAATCGGAGTTATTACAGGTAGAAAGGTATTTCGTTAAAAAAGATAATGAATTTATCGGAATTATCGATTTTGGAATGTCCAGCCCTCGACATAATCAACCTTGGATAAGCTTACT
The DNA here is from genome assembly GCF_003369565.1 of Oceanobacillus chungangensis. Taxonomy (GTDB): domain Bacteria; phylum Bacillota; class Bacilli; order Bacillales; family Amphibacillaceae; genus Oceanobacillus; species Oceanobacillus chungangensis. The sequence continues at coordinate 308,923 of NZ_PIOD01000006.1, forward strand.
TGCCGTACATAAAAAATATCAAAATTTAGGATATGCAACGGAAATATTTAAGTTTTATGAAAGACTAATGCGAAACAAACAAGTAAAATTCATTCAAATAGCCGTTCATTCTACAAACAGGAGGGCGCTTCATTTTTGGACTTCACTTGGCTTTACTAAATTTGATGAAAGAACTTATGAAGGTCAGGTATTTTTTAGTTTGGAAAAGGAGGTAGGCTGAGTCCTCTCAGTTTTTCAAGTTGACTAGCTGATTCAGACTGCAGAGGAGGTAATGTGGATTAATAAATTGAAGACATTTCTTGCTGGAATTGCAGGCGTACTTTTAACAATAACCATTGTGAGTATTATTCGAGATGGAGAAATAGACTGGGATACGATCGGTGTTTTAGTCACTTTTACTATTCTGATTTTACTATTTAGTTTAGGGTTGGGCTTATATAAAAAATAGGAAAATCCTTAGTGCATAAATGGATATTTTTAAGATTCTCTAAATCATGCATTAACTTAAGTAGAGGAAGGTTAATAAGTGGACTATCTGTTAGAAGAAAATTTACGCTAAAGACGGCCTTAATAAATGAAATACAATACAAGTGATGGGTTTGAATTGTATTTTGAAAGCAGGGGAACACGGATTCCTTATCTGTATCAACACGGTGGTCCAGAATATTGGAGCTTCTAATATAGTTTTAAGAAAATAATAATTAAATTCGGTTAGTATAATACGAACATTTTAGTAAGGAGATTAACATGGAAGAATTAGATACTATATATATTATCAAAATGATTATCATTGGATTAGTTCAAGGATTTACAGAACCTATTCCAGTATCATCAAGTGGACATGTAATGATTGCCAGTCAAATTTTGGGCCTTGGTGGACAAGGATTTACTTTTGCTATTCTTACAAATACTGCCTCACTTTTGGCGATACTTTATATTTACAGAAAAGATATTGTAAGGTTAATAAGCAATTCGATCTATTATTTAAAAACAAAAAATAATCGCTATGAAAGTGACTTTCGGTTTGTTTGCTTTATAGTCATCGGTTCCATTCCAGCTGGTGCTCTTGGGATATTGTTAAGTGATTTTATTGCAGATTATGTCAGTATGGCAACTATTGCAGTCATGCTCTTTGTAACAGGGATTGCCCTTTGGCTAATTCGTAATATGAAGGGAACAAAGGGTGAAAGTGACATTACGATTAGGGATGCATTCATTGTCGGTTTAGGTCAGGCTGTAGCCTTAACTCCTGGAATTAGTCGGTCAGGAGCAACGATAATTTCAGCAATAGCTGTTGGAATGAAGCAAGAAACAGCACTTCGATTTTCGTTTATGCTGTATATTCCAGTAAGTCTTGGAGGTGTAGCGCTCGGTTTTTCCGACTTTTTGAATGAATCTAATAAATCAGACTTAGCAATTCCATATTTAGCAGCATTTATTGCGACATTTTTAATGACCTATTTTGCAATGAAATGGTTTATGGGAATTATGAAAAATGGAAAACTAGTTTATTTTACATATTATTGTTTTATCGTTGGGATACTGCTTCTAATTTTCTTTTAGTATAAAATTAATAATAGTAAAAATTATTCCTGCTATAAAGAACCATGAGGGGGAGAAAATATGCTAGATAAAATTAAATCATTATCTGAAAGGACGGCATTTGCAATTGGATTAACATTAATATTAGTAAGTCCAATATTGTTATTCCTACTTTCAGAATCGTTCTCATTTGGTGTTTGGACAACGATGATAGTGCAAGGCTTTGTTTTTGGTATTGCTATATTATTCATACTAAGTGCTGCTGACAAAAGACATTTTACGTAGTGATAAGAAAGAGTAAAGCTTTTATTCTTTATTAACGTTGGCATTTGTATAAGGGGAATTAGATCAACTTATTGAAAAAAATTAATAATCATTCAGTAGAAAGAATTGAAAGATTATCGAATTACGACATTTAGAGTATTTTTTAATGGTCAGTAAAGGGCTGCATTTTACGAGAGCAGCGGAGAAATTGGGGATTTCGCAACCTACGTTGAGCCACCAGATTAAATATGGATGGAACACTGTTTCAAACAGATAAAATCTTAGAATTATCACTAGCGGATACATTAAAATATTTACGGTCATTACTTAAATGGATACAGCAACACTGGTTGACAAATTTCCTGAAATTATGGGCGTTTCCTTACCAAAAGTATGGGAAACACTGTTTCTCGAGCATTCTCTCGCAGTAAGAGAACATAATAGTATTATAGAATATTAATTTGAGGTGATACTGTGTTTGTAAAAGGTCTTAATCATTTTTTATTTTCAGTTTCTAATCTAGAGGCGTCTATTGCTTTTTATCAAAATGTCTTTGAAGCAAAGTTATTAGTGAAAGGTAGAAGTACTGCATATTTTGATTTAGATGGCATGTGGATTGCTCTAAATGAAGAAAAGGACATTCCACGTAATGAAATCAACCAATCATACACACATATCGCTTTTTCTATTGAAGAAGAAGACTTCGATTGCCTCTATGAAAGATTAATGAATTTGAATGTAAATATTCTACAAAGTCGTCCGAGAGATGCCAGAGATAAAAAGTCTATTTATTTCACTGATCCAGATGGGCATAAATTTGAATTTCATACAGGCACCTTACAAGACAGATTGAATTACTATAAACAGGACAAAACACATATGGAGTTTTATGACTAAAATTTTTATTTTTAACTTTTCCTGCATTAAATTTCCATCAATCCAACAACAAAACAATACTCGTATTTTGATCCAGCCTGATTCAAAATACAAGTATTATTTATTATCATATATCGAAGCTACTACCGATGTATATTAAGAAAAATCGGCTCCACCTCATTCTTCCTCCAAATACATCTGATACGTTGTTACAAAAGGTCGTTCAGGGAAATATGCAGCTGGTTTAGCTGATTGCTTCTTGTGCGCTTTCTTAAATTGGTCTGAATTCTTCCAGTTATTGAAGTCCATAGAAGAATGCCACTGTGTGAGGACGACATACGTATTTCCATTTACGGGTCGAAGCAATCGAAAAGCTTCAAACCCTGGCATCGCATCTACTGCATTTTTACTGTTTTTAAAACGATATTCGAATGCGGGCTGTTCCTCCTCCTGCACAGGAATGTTATTCATTACGATAAATCCTTCTTTCTTCATTTCACCTGTTTCGCTAATCACTTCATATTCACGCCCAGCATTGAATACATTTTTGCTGGAATTTTCATAATATGCTGCCCCGTTCTCACTATTTGTCATAAAGTAGAACTGAATATCTCGATGTTTCTCTTCTAGTTTTAGTAAAAAGTCAATTGTACCATTTGTCATAAAAGCCTTCATACCTGAAACCCCTTTCTTTACAAAGTAGGAAAGTATAAAAAATTTCCTTTTCCAATTCACGTGACAGGAGGTGCCACGTCCAGCTCCAACGCCCGTGCTCCTAGCGGAATCTCCCTCACCTCATGACAATCTAAAGAAGACTTGCCGATTGGTGAAAGCTAACATCGATTCGCTAACGCTCCCAAAGCGTTTCCTTTATCTCCTGCGAAGGAATGTTCGAGACGTCAAACCACCCCAAACTACAGGGACCGGCCTGTACACAGCACAAACGGGCACTTCCGCATTTGTTTCTGTCTTTATCATAACGTAACTGCAGATGGATTGCATACTAATCTGTTTCCATATTACAGGTAATGAATGAGCCATTCTCCTAGTTTGCGCCTGTCGAAAAATGCCGTATAATGAAGTATGTACAGAGGTGAACAAATGGGAAATAAAAAGCAAAAAGACGAAAAACGGCGCTTTAAACTGTCAAAGCGCTGGAAAATTTCGATAGTATCAATCGTGATTCTATTCGTAATCGCCTTGATAGGGCTTGGCGTTATTTTATACGGTGGTAGACTTATCGTCAATCAAGAAGCATTAATCTTGGATACTACGACAACACTTGAAACTACTGACGGTGAGGTCATTGGTAAACTTTATAATGAAAACCGGACATTGGTCCCAATTGATCAGATACCAGATCATGTGAAAGATGCATTTATTGCGATTGAGGATCAGCGTTTTTATGAGCATGCTGGCGTGGATATTAAATCAGTCTTCCGAGCAATATATAAAGATATACTTGCAATGAGTAAGGTCGAGGGTGCTAGTACGATAACCCAGCAATTAGCAAAAAACTTATTCCTATACAATGATAAAACATGGACACGAAAAACCAAAGAGGTAATGGCTGCGATTTATCTTGAGCAAAAGTTATCGAAGGACGAAATACTGGAATTATATTTAAATGAAATTTACTTCGGTAATGGACTATATGGAATTGAAACAGCTTCGAACTACTTTTTCTCGAAATCGGTTCATGATTTATCGATTGCAGAAGGGGCATTGCTTGCTGGACTTGCAAAAGCACCAAATGGCTATTCACCCATTAATCATCCCGATAAAGCATTAAATCGGAGAAATACTGTGCTGTATTCAATGGAAGCTGCTGGGATGATTTCAACAGAAACAAGATTAACCGAAGAAGGGAAAACGATTGGTTTAGCAATCCTAGAATTAGAAGCTAATCCATGGGCAGATAGCTACATTGATCTAGTGATGAAGGAAGCGAGCGAGAAATACCAGCTTTCAATCGATGCGTTAAAACGTGGCGGATATCGCATTATTATCAATATGGATGACGACAAACAGCGAATCGCTTATGAGAAGTTCCAAGAAGAATCCTATTTCCCAGGCAATACGACAGGTGTTGAGGGAGCGTTTACTATGATGGAGCAGGGTACAGGTAAAATTATTGCTGCTCTTGGTGGCAGGAATTATCAACTAGGCGATTTAAACCGAGTGACGGTGAAAAGACAGCCTGGTTCGACGATTAAACCGATCGCTGTTTACGGACCGGCGATGATGCAACCTGACAAGTATCAGCCTTATACAATTTTACCTGATTATGCAACCGATTATAGTGGATATGTCGTATCGAATGCAGATAATGTTTATGCTAATTCAGTAACGATTTATGATGCATTGAAGTATTCAAATAACGCTGCAACTGTTTGGCTTTTAGATGAAATTGGGATTAATTACTCTAAAAAGTATTTACAAAAGATGGGAATTAATTTAAAGGATGAAGGATTAGCTATCGCTTTAGGTGGACTTTCTGAGGGGGTTGCTCCGTTGCAATTGATGGAGAGCTATCGAACATTTGCAAATGAAGGAAAAATGATAGATTCGCATACCATCGATCGGATTTACAATAGAGATGGAGAAATGTTATCTCAAGCAGAACCATCGGAAACAGAAGTATTTAGTCCGCAAGTTGCTTGGAATATGACGGAAATTTTATTGGAAGCGGTGGAAACTGGTACTGCGACTGCTGGTGAATTCTCGAAGGATTTAGCAGGGAAAACGGGTTCGACACAGCATCCATTTGTCGAAGGACAAACAAAGGATGCATGGTTTGTTGGGTATACACCACAATATGTAACAGCATTATGGATGGGGTATGACAAATCAGATAAGAAACATTATTTGACTGGTGGAAGTAACTATCCAACAAGCTTAACGAAAGCGATATTAACAGAAATGGATAAAATGGAGCCATTAGTGGAAAGCTTCACAAAGCCTGATTCAGTAAAGGATTTACCGAAACCAATCATACTTCCAGAAATAATAGATTTACAAGCAAGCTATGAATTTGGTGGCTTTTCTATTGTTAAAGGAAAACTATCATGGCAAGGGTCAGTAGATGAACGTGTCATATACCGTATTTATCGGGAAGAAGATGGAATTGATACACGAGTTGGTGAAGTAGGGGGTGAGACTGAATTTATTATTAATAATGCCTTATTCAAATCAAATCGATATTATATTGTTCCTTACGATCCACTCACGAAGCTAGAAGGCACAAGATCGGAGACTATCGAATTATCATGGTAATTGTCAATTAATATGCATAGTTCGTAGTTTAGAATAATTCCTAAATAAGACAAATTCATGACAATAATGACACAATGCTACACTTTTATGATAGAAATGGCTATAGTTTATTATGGAAGCTCAAATAATGGGGGTTATCCTCCTATTTGAATTATGATATATACTATTTACAGTACCTACAAAGGATGAATTTATATGTCGAGAAAAATCAATACTACAATCCTAAACGCATACAAAGGGGAAGAAACCGATTATATTCCAGCTTGGTATATGCGCCAAGCAGGTAGATCACAGCCCGAATACCGAGAAATTAAGAAAAAATATTCTTTGTTTGAAATTACTCATCAGCCAGAGTTATGTGCGTTTGTAACTCGCTTGCCTGTTGAAAACTACGGGGTAGATGCTGCGATACTTTACAAAGATATTATGACACCACTTCAACCTATTGGAGTGGATGTAGAGATTAAATCGGGTATTGGTCCGGTGATCCATAATCCAATTACTTCGTTTCAGGACGTTGAAAAATTAGGAGAAATAAATCCAAGTACAGATGTTCCATACGTCCTTGATACGATCCGTTTACTAACGGAAGAACAATTAGACGTACCTTTAATTGGTTTTAGTGGTGCACCATTCACACTTGCAAGCTATATGATTGAAGGTGGTCCTTCTAAAAATTATACGAAAACGAAAGCATTAATGTACCGTGAGCCGGCTACATGGTTTGCGTTAATGGACAAGCTTGCAGATATGATTATTACGTATGTAGAGGCACAAATAGAAGCAGGGGTTAAGGCAGTCCAAATTTTTGATTCGTGGGTTGGTTCCTTAAATGCTTCCGATTATCGGATTTTCATTAAACCAGTGATGACGAGAATCTTCTCTGAATTACGTCAACATCAAGTTCCATTAATTATCTTCGGTGTCGGCGCAAGGCACCTGTTGCTTGAATGGAATGACTTGCCTGTCGATGTTATCGGTCTTGATTGGCGCACTTCAATTAAGGAAGCAAGAGAAATGGGCGTTACGAAAGTTGTTCAAGGTAACTTAGATCCTGCAATTTTACTTTCTAAATGGGAAACAATTGAAGAACGATTAAAAGTTATTTTAGATGATGGATTAGAGCAAGGGAAGTATGTATTTAATCTTGGTCACGGAGTAACACCTGAAATAGAACCAGCAACATTGAAGAAACTAACAGACTATATTCATACTTATACTAAAGCGTAAATTTTTAAAGTAGAGGTGTAAAACATGGAAAAAAAGAAATTGGGATTATTAGTAATGGCATACGGCACACCAACGAAAGAGGAAGAGATTGAACCTTATTACACGCATATCCGCCATGGCAGAAAACCTGAAGCAGATGCATTACAAGATTTAAAAGACCGCTATAAAGCAATTGGTGGTGTTTCACCATTAGCGAAGATTACAGAACAACAAGCAAGTGCCTTAGAAGCACAACTAAATGAAGTGCAAGATGATTACGAATATAAAGCATACATTGGTTTAAAACATATCGCGCCATTTATTGAGGATGCTGTTGCTGAAATGGCAAATGATGGCGTGACAGAAGCTGTATCTATTGTACTAGCACCACATTATTCTACTTTTAGTGTAAAGTCTTATAATGACCGTGCGGCAAATGAAGCTGCAAAACACGGAATTACAATTGAAGCAGTTGAGAGCTGGTATACAGAACCTGGATTTATTAAATTCTGGGCTGATGGGGTTAAAGAGATTTTTGGAAATATGTCAGAGGCAGAACGGGATAAGGCAGTATTAATCGTTTCTGCACATAGTCTCCCTGAGAAGATTTTACAAAATGGTGATCCGTATCCAAATCAATTGAAAGAAACTGCCGAGCTTCTTGTTGAAGCTTCTGGTGTTAAACATTATGCACTTGGTTGGCAAAGTGAAGGGAACACACCAGATCCGTGGCTTGGACCAGATGTACAGGATTTAACGCGGGAATTGTATGATAGGGAAGGATTCCGTTCGTTTGTATATGCTCCAGTAGGTTTCGTTGCAGATCATTTAGAGGTTCTATTTGATAATGATTACGAATGTAAAGTTGTTTGCGATGAAATAGGTGCGAAATACTATCGTCCAGAAATGCCAAACGTTGCGCCACTATTTATTGAGACATTAGCAAATGTTGTCTTGAAAAAAGTGAAGAGCGAAGTATGAATAATAAAAAAAGTATCGTAATTATAGGCGGTGGGATAACTGGATTATCCGCCGCCTATTATTTACAAAAAGAAATAGAGCGGCAAGGACTTGCAATCGAGTTGAAATTGATTGAGGCAAGTGGACGACTTGGCGGAAAAATAAAAACGTTAAAACAAGCTGGCTATACAATTGAACAAGGGCCTGATTCACTTTTATCAAGAAAACCAGCAGCAGTAGAATTAGTCAAGGAGCTAGGGCTTCAAGATGAAATTATCTGGAATTCTACAGGGAAATCATATTTGATAGTGGATAACGAGTTCCATCGATTGCCACAAGGGACCTTTATGGGAATACCGAAAAGTGAGGAATCACTCCTATCTTCCACATTAATTTCGGAAGAGGGGAAGAAGCGTGCACTAGAAGATCTTACAATTCCAAAATGTAAAACAGACAAGGACCAGTCATTAGGTTTATTCCTGCGCCATCGCTTCGGCAACGAGCTAGTTGACAAACAATTATCACCACTTCTAGCAGGTATCCATTCTGCTGATATTGATAAAATGAGTCTTCTTGCAACATATCCAAATCTTCTTCGATTGGAGCAAACGTACGGAAGTATTATTAAGGGCTTACAAGAAACAATCCCGGCACCTAAAGAGGATAAAGGTAAAAAGACAGAGGGAATATTTTTCTCATTTCGTGATGGCTTAGAAGCTTTAGTGCATAAACTTGCTGCTGAATTAGCAGATGGTACAGTAATTCTAAATAACGCTATACAAATGATTAAAAAAAATTATCAAGGATATCAGTTATTATTAAGCGGCGGAGAATTGTATCAAGCGGATGCAGTTATTGTAGCAACACCGCATTATACGGTATCTGAGATGTTTAAGGGGTATGACTTCTTCCAAACATTAGATGAGATCCCGACTACATCTACTGCAAATGTTGTTATGATTTTTGATAAATCAGCAATCAGCAATGATATTGATGGAACTGGATTCCAAGTACCGGAAGTTGAAAACTATACTATAACAGCTTGTACGTGGACTGATAAAAAATGGCCAACAACAGCACCAGATGGTAAGGTTATGCTGCGCTGTTATGTTGGTCGCGCAAGTGATCAATCTTTCGTTAATCTAACGGATGAAGAACTGACTGCCATTGTTTTGGAAGATTTAAAAGGAATTATGGGTATTGAATCAGAACCAGAACTTACGGTAATTACCCGTTGGAATAAGGGGCGTGCACAATATAATGTTGGTCACTTAGACCGAATTGCGAGCGTAAGAGATCGACTAAAGGAAAGCTTACCAGGTGTATATTTATCTGGTAGTTCCTATGATGGAATGGGGATACCGGACTGCATTGATCAAGGTCAACAGGCAGCAACGGAGGTATTAGAGTTTTTGCTTGGTAAGAAAGTATAAATATTTTCTTAACGGATAAATGCAACTAAGAGTCACCTAAGGCTTGGTTAAACCTTAGTTTTCTAAGCAGGTAAGATAGCTTAGGATTTCATATCTGCACAAAAAAACTGCAGCTACAAGATAGCTGCAGGTAGGATTATTCCTTTGTCAGATTCATACTTATCTAGCAGGATGATCGCATTCATCACATATATGACCATAGCAATCTGCTTTTTCGACGATGTCTTGCCCACATACGTCGCATTTTCTTTTAGGTAGATTTTTAAAGAATTCGATAACGTTTTCCATATTCATCCCCCTTTGCAAATCTGAATTAACTGATTATTAATATTGTAATACAACAGTATTCATTTTGTCAACACTGTGTTACTACAAAAAGAAAAAAAGCAGAAGCGCCCGTTTAGCGACGTACGGACTGCGCCCCGCAGTTTGGGGTGGTTTGCTTTGTCGAACATACCTTCGTAGGAGAAAAATTAAATATGCCCCTTCACTTTAGGGGTATGTCGACGTTGGCGAATGCCAATCTTAGTCGGCCTTCCTTAAGCACCAAATCGATATTGACTTTCACCACAGGGGTATAAGTGCGACTAAGCCTCATGTGTAACCAATCGGCAAGTCTTCTTTAGATTGTCATGAGGTGAAGGAAGTCTCGCTAAGAGCACGGGCGCTGGAGCTGGACGTGGTCAACACTCGCAATAGATTTATATAGAGAGTTTTTTATACTTTACTATCTTATGAAAATAGGAGTGAGTTTATATGAAGTTAACGGTAATCGGCTATTGGGGAGGCTACCCTGCAGCAGGTGGTGCAACATCATCTTACTTATTAGAAAAGGATAATTTTTCGTTATTGATTGATGTAGGAAGTGGGTCTTTATCAGCATTGCAAAGATACAAAGCAGTTTCGGAGCTCGAAGCTGTTATCGTTTCTCATTATCATCATGACCATATTGCAGATGTTGGAGTATTACAATATGCCAGACTAGTACAGAATAATGTAACAGGAGCTGAAAAAATCCTCCCGATTTATGGTCACATGGAGGATGAGCATGGGTTCACAACATTAACCCATGATTATACAAGAGGGATTGCCTATGATCCAGAGCAATCATTAGAGGTCGGACCATTCACGATTACCTTTCTAAAAACGAAGCATCCTGTCCCTTGTTATGCAATGCGAGTAACAGATGGTGAAAATGTATTAGTGTATACAGCAGATTCGAGCTATACGGCTGATTTCATTCCTTTTGCGAAGGATGCCGATTTACTCATTACCGATTGTAATTATTATGCCGGGCTGGATGGATCGAAAGCCGGGCATATGACAAGTGAGGAAGGGGCGAGAATCGCAAATGATGCGAATGTTAAAGCGTTATTGCTTAGCCATCTACCACAATTTGGTGATGTTAACCAATTAGTCGAAGAGGCGAAACAGATTTATAATGGAAAAATAAATCTTGCTGAAATTGGATTTACTTGGAATTAATAATCAAGCTGTTTATTATATAATGTGAAATCTGAGAGATATACTTTGATTTCAATAAAGCATAGTATTAAACTACTGTATATAGAATATTAGGAGGTAATTGGCAATGAAATTTATCGATAATAGAGGCATTCTTGATCCAATGGTAAATCTAGCGATTGAGGAATACATATTAGAGAACTTTGGAGAAAAAGATACATATTTACTTTTCTATGTTAATAAACCATCAATTATTATTGGGAGAAACCAAAATACGATTGAAGAAATTAACACAGATTATGTGGAGGAAAAAGGAATTAAAGTTGTTCGACGTCTCTCTGGTGGTGGCGCTGTTTATCATGATGAACAAAATTTAAACTTCAGTTTTATTACAAAAGATGACGGGGAAAGCTTCCAAAACTTCGCTAAATTTACACAGCCAATGATTGATGCACTAAAGAGCATAGGCGTTCCAGCAGAAATGCAAGGACGTAATGACCTTGCTGTAGAAGGGCGTAAAATCTCAGGAAATGCAATGTTCTCAACAAGAGGACGTATGTTCAGTCATGGTACATTAATGCTAGACTCTGAAATTGAAGAGCTTTCGAAAGCATTAAAAGTAAATAAACTTAAAATTGAATCAAAGGGGATCAAATCTGTAAGAAGTCGTGTTGCTAATATTTCCGAATTCCTTGATGAAAAGATTGCTGTCGATCAATTTAAGGAATTAATCTTAAAACATGTCTTCAAGGTTGATAATATTCGTGATGTTCCACAATATGTATTAACGGAAGAAGATTGGCAAAATATCTATGAGATTTCTAAAAATCGTTATCAACAATGGGAATGGAACTACGGGAAATCACCATCATATAACGTCCAAGAATCTAAGAAATTCCCTGCTGGCTTAGTTGATGTTCGTTTGGATGTACAAAAGGGAGTTATCAAAAATTGTAAGATCTATGGTGACTTCTTTGGTATCGGTAATATAGCGGATTTAGAAGAAAGAATTGCTGGTGTGCGCCATGAACGTCAAGCAATTGCAGAAGCTTTAGAAGATTTTGATGTTTCTCATTATCTAGGAAAAATTACAAAAGAAGATTTTATTAACTTGCTCTATTAAAAAAGGAAGCAGCTCGCTTAGGATTGCGAGCTGTTTTTTGGCTATATGAGAGGAGTGCCAACAATTTTTCTAGTGGGCAGATCAGGGAGAGTTATCTCCTCAAAGTAGTTCACAGTTTATGTTAACAGCAACAATCAATGTTAAATTATTGTTTAAAAAAGTAAAAAATTGATAAATGCTAACTTTAATTATTTGTAAAATTTCGTTTTTTACTATCTTTTATTTGTGAATTATGATAACTTACTAATTAAGCCACGATCTTTTCATTTTATATGAAAGGATGTTCCACAATGATGATAAAAGACTTTTATACTCCGTACTATGAAGTAACACCACTAACGATGGCAATTATTGCTGAAAAGAACCAAATGGGCGATCCAATTACAAGAGTATTAGAAGAGGGGGTAGAATATTTTGTTGATTTTCCTCCTAGTAAAGTAATCGATTATGCTTGTAAGTTTTTCGGCTCCAGTCTCAGAGGTAGACAAGAAGGGACTCTGGATATATGCGGAATTACGCATAAAGCGCCAATCTCTGTGGACCCTATAAGTGGAATGTACTTTTTTCCTACAACTTCTCCGAAGAACCTTAAATGTTCATGGATTGCACATTCACACATTGATCAAATAAAAAAAACGGGAGAGAATGATACTGAATTCATTTTTAAAAATGGCAAGAGGATTATTCTTCGGGTCTCTTATGGGTCAATGTTAAACCAGCTGCAACGAACCGCACAATACCGCTTTCTGCTCGACAATCGAATTAAATATTTACAGCAGCAAAAGGCTGGGATGGTGGCAGAGCCATCACAATTAGCTCCTGAATGATTGCTTCTACCTTTTTACGGATCGAAGGATTAAAAAAGTTCTGTTTCTGTTGTCTGCCTTGACATTGAAAAAGAAACGAAGTAAAAGAATCATTTTTATTTAAGCGAATGACTTGAATATGTTGTTCCGCCATAATCCTTCGTAACTCTCTACGTTCTTTGACCGCTTCATTTACCATTTTCTCTAACAATTCCACATAAGGTTCTTTTATTTTAAATGGTCCTCCTTGAACAAGGCTAATGTCCTGTTTAATAACAACGATAGCCATGGAAAGGAATAGATACCGTGTTGCTATTTGTAGCTCCTCATCTTTAAGATACCGCATAATAATCTCCTTCTCATCAGAACGTTTGTTCCTATTTAGTTCTATTATATGATATAATCAAATAAAAATACACCAAAATAATAAAATATATATTAAGATGAAAAGAAAGTGGCGAATAATGTTATTTAAACTATGCATATTTACTTGTTTAACTTAAAATAAATGTGTAAGAATGTATAATAGATATAGAAAAAATGGAACGTTATGTAATAAGGAGCCTTAACTACATGTATTTAATGAATATTACCTTTTCGAATTGGAAAACTGTACTTGAAGATAAAGGACTAGAAGCATTTATTTTGCAATTATTAAGCCAATATGAGGGATTAGGTCCACTGCCAGGAATATTATTGCCGTTTATTGAATCATTTCTACCGTTTTTACCATTGATGGTATTTGTACTAGGAAATGCTGCTGCATATGGGTTATTGCAAGGATTTTTATTATCTTGGCTTGGTACAAGCATTGGCTCAATTTTTGTCTTCTTCATTCTTCGCAAATTAGGGCATACTAAACTGCTCTCAAAAGTACGGGAAAATAAGCAGGTTACAAGGATAACATCATGGGTAGAGCGTCGAGGATTTGGTCCGCTATTTCTTTTATTATGTTTTCCGTTCTCCCCCTCTGCCGTTATTAATGTAGTGGCCGGGCTTTCTCGGGTTAGCATCCAACAGTTCGTACTAGCGGTCTTTATGGGAAAAGCCGTAATGGTCTTTTCAATTGCATATGTTGGATCAAGTTTTATGGAGTTTGCCCAGAATCCATTGAAGACGATTATCGTAATCATTTGCGTTGTATTGTTCTGGATGTTAGGTAAATATCTTGAGAAAAGATTGCAACGAAACGCCAACGAGAAATCTTCTCCTCTTCTGGATAAGCATGAGGACAAGGATAAGGATTAAAATAATCTCCAAAGGGGTATTATGGTAACTGTATTGATGATCATAACCTAAAGGAAGATTATATGAAAAAAAATAAAATTTGGAAAATCACACTAGTCTTATTGGTCGTAGTATTTACTGTGATATCACTTCGCCCGATTCTGTTTGCAAGTTATATTGTTGATGGTAAATCCATGGAGCCGACGCTACATGATGGAAACTTACTAATGGTTAACAAAGTAATTTACAATTTGGCTGAAGCAGATCGATTTGATGTAATTGTATTCCATGCCAATAAACGGGAAGATTATGTGAAGCGTGTCATCGGTTTGCCTGGTGACCAAATCGAGTATAAAAATGATAAACTGTATATCAATGGTAAGTATATGGAAGAAGAATTTCTTAAATTTCATGCGAAAGCAAGTAATACCCGACCGTTTACTGAGAATTTTACATTAGAAGAAATTACAGGAGAAACAACAGTGCCTGATGGGCAATTGTTTGTTATGGGTGATAATCGACAGGATAGCCTGGACAGTCGTTCCTTTGGTTTCGTTTCAATAGAGCAATTGGTCGGCAAGGTCGATGCGATGTATTGGCCCATTTCCGAAATGTCGTTAGGTCTTGGTAAATGATAATAATATTCGTAGATAGACAAGTAATAGAACTTCATTCTTTGGGAGAAAGGCTTTACTCTCCATTGAATGGAGTTTCACTTTATTGGTAGTTAAGAAAGAATAAAAGCTTTCTTGACGAATAAGTGCAACTAAGGCTGTCACCGAAAGGCTAAGGATTTACCTTAGTTTTCTAAACAAATAAGAACGGGGGAATCTTTAATGGGACTCCAATTTATTATTGGGAAATCTGGTACTGGAAAAAGTGGCAGAATGTTAGACGAAATAAAAGAGAAACTAATTCAAGATCCTGCTGGCAGACCGATTTTCTATATCGTGCCTGATCAAATGACCTTTCAACAAGAATATACTTTATTTCGCGATAAGGAATTACAAGGGAGTATTCGTGGACAGGTTGTAAGCTTCTCACGACTAGCATGGCGAGTTCTGCAAGAGAGTGGTGGAGGTACGAAGCAATTTATTAGTACAGTCGGAATCCAAATGATGCTTAGGAAAATTATCGAAGAGAAACAAGGCGAATGGTTGACGTTCCAAAAAGCAATGGAAAAACAGGGGTTTTTAAAACAATTAGAAACGATGATCACCGAGTTCAAACGGTATCAGGTTACACCTGAAATAATCCATATGCAGATTGAACAGATGAAACAATTCGTACATAAAGAAGCAGGGGAAGAAGCATTAACCAGAAAACTTGAAGATTTAGTGTATATCTATGAGAAACTGGTTTATGCATTACAAGATAACTATATTGATAGTGAAGACCAATTGCAATTATTAGCAAATAGAATTCCTGAAACTCAACTGTTGGATGGTGCAGAAATATATTTTGATGGATTTCATCGGTTTACACCACAGGAACTGATTGTTGTTGAAGCATTGATGAAGAAATGTAAATCAGTAAAAATTACCTTAACATTAGATATACCACAAGAAGATGTAACAGAGCTCGATTTATTTTATCAAACAACGCAAACATACGAGACGTTACAGCAAATTGCTGCTGAGAATCAAATTGTGATGGAAGAGCCAATTGTGATGGGGACAGCGAAAGGGAAGTTTCGTGAGCGACCGTATTTCTATCATTTGGAGGAGCATTTTGATACGAGACCATCACCAGCTTATAGCGGAAAGGTGCCTATTCAAATTGCTGAAGCTGTTCATCCGCGAGCAGAAGTAGAAGGAGCGGCACAAGAGGTGATTCGTCTTGTACGTGAAGAAAATTATCGTTATCAAGATATTGCAGTTCTGATCAGACAAACAGATGTTTATCATGATTTACTTCAGACCATCTTTAGAGATCATAATATCCCAGTATTTATTGATGAAAAACGAACGATGTTAAATCATTCCTTAATAGAATTTATTCGATCTGTACTAGATATTGTAGAAGGGAATTGGCGCTATGATGCAATATTCCGAGTACTGAAGACGGGCTTTATTCCTTCCTCTGATAAAGAAAATCCATTAACAAATGATGCAATTGATGAGCTGGAAAACTATGTACTTGAATATGGAATTCGTTCCAGGGAACGCTGGAATGGCGAGCAGCAATGGAAGTTCCAACGTTTTAGAGGATTCGATCATGCAACGCAAACAACGTCAGAAAAAAATACACAAATAAGGATTAATCAATATCGCTATCAAGTCGTTCGTGCACTAAAATCCTTTGATGAGCAAATCAGACAGGCGAAGACAGTAAGAGAATTATGTGAAACGATGTATCTATTGCTGGAAACACTCGGTGTTCCTGAAAGGTTAGAGGAGATGAGGCAGCAGTTCGATGAGCAAGGTGAAATTGAAAAGGGAAGGGAACAGGAGCAAGCTTGGATTGCAGTCATTCAACTATTTGATGAAATGGTCGAGATGGCTGGCGATGAAACGATGAAGCTTGCTACATTCCGGGCAACTCTGGACGCAGGATTTGAAACGTTAAAATTCTCCCACGTTCCCCCAAGTATTGACCATGTCATTGTTGGAACGATTGACCGTTCGAGAATGAGTGAGGTGAAATGTGCCTTTTTACTCGGAGTAAATGATGGCGTTTGGCCAATGAAGCCATCAATAGATGGAATGATAAATGAATCGGAAAGAGAATTGTTAGCTGGTCAAGGTATAAAGCTTGCTGACAGCAGTAAACGACAATTACTAGATGATTGGTTTTATATGTATCTCGCGTTCACAGCTGCAGAGGACCATTTATGGGTAAGCTACCCATTGAGTGATGAAGAAGGAAAGGCGAAGATGCCGTCCCAATTAATTGGTAGATTAGAAAATTTATTTCCAAGTTGTAAGGACCATCTTTTATTACAGGACCCAGATGAATTATTCGAAGCGGATCGATTTATTACGACACCAGTAAAAACACGGGCAGCATTAACAGCTCAGCTGGCACGAAATCGAAAAGGCTATCCTGTAAAATCAATTTGGTGGCATGTTTATAATTGGTATGTCGAAAATCATGATAAAAATAGCACGACCAACCAAATTTTACAGAGTTTATATTATCAAAATATGCCGATTGATTTAGAAGAAGATACGGTAGAAGAGTTATTTCCGAAGCAGGTGAAGGCTAGTGTTAGCAGGTTAGAAACCTATTATCGCTGCTCGTATCAGCATTTTGCAAAATATAGCTTAAAATTAAATGAAAGACAGACATATAAACTAGATGCGCCAGATATTGGGATGCTCTTCCATGAGGCAATAAAAATTATTACCGAATGGATTAAAGCAGATGGAAAGGATTTCGCCCAATTAAGAAAGCAAGACACGGATCAATATGCCGAAAAAGCGGTAGTGACACTAGCACCAATTTTGCAGCATCAAATTTTACATAGCTCAAACCGTTATAAATATATCGGTAAAAAGCTTCAAGAAATTATTGCGAGGGCTGCTTATATTTTAAGTGAACAGGCGCGTCAAAGTAATTTCTCACCAGTAGGATTAGAGTTAGGATTTGGCGAAGGAGAAACGCTTCCGCCATTATCGATGCAGCTGCCAAACGGGTTTGAGCTTATGCTGCGAGGAAGAATTGACCGTGTTGATAAAGGATTAAATAATGAACAGCTTTATTTGCGAATCATTGATTATAAATCAAGTGCTAAAGGTCTAAACTTAGTTGAAGTTTATTATGGACTTGCATTACAGATGCTTGCATATTTAGATGTTGTATTATCCCATTCAGAAAAATGGCTAGGTGTAAAAGCAACACCAGCTGGGGTGCTGTACTTCCATGTGCATAACCCAATGATTTCAGGTACGCAGAAAATGAGTGAGGAATTAATCGAACAAGAGATTTTTAAGGATTACAAAATGAAAGGTCTCTTATTATCTAATGAGCAAGTCGTACAAATGATGGATACATCACTTTCAACTGGAACAAGTCAGGTTATACCTGCTGGATTCAAGAAGGATGGTGCATTTAATCATCATTCTAAGGTTGCTAGTAAAGAAACCTTTTCAAGCTTGCAGACACACATCCACCAGTTAATGATGCAAGCAGGAGTCGATATGACTGCAGGTGGGGTTCACTTAAATCCTTATCAGCATAAGCAACATGTAGCTTGTACGCATTGCCCTTTTCATTCTGTTTGTCAATTTGATCCTCTATTAGAGGAGAATAATTACAGGAAGCTACAGGATATGAAGGATGATGAGATTTTAGAGAAATTAAGCAAGGAGGTTGAATCAGATGGTTAATTGGACAAAGGAGCAGGAGGAGGCAATCTATTCGGATGGACAAGATATTCTCGTTGCAGCGGCAGCTGGGTCAGGGAAAACAGCTGTATTAGTAGAGCGAATCATCCAGAAACTGCTAAATAAGGAAAATCCTGTTGATATAGATTCGCTGCTTGTTGTAACGTTTACAAATGCTGCAGCACAGGAAATGCGCAATCGTGTTGGAATTGCGTTAGAAGAAGCACTTGCACAAAACCCAACCTCCAATCATTTAAAAAAGCAGTTGTCCTTATTACAGCGTGCATCCATTTCAACCTTGCATTCATTTTGTTTAGACGTAGTAAGACAATATGCTTATTTACTTGATATTGATCCCGCCTTTCGCATCGCAAATGATATGGAAATTGATTTGATCAAACAAGAGGTAATTGATGATTTATTTGAAGCGTGGTATGGCAAAGAAGGAGAAGAACAGGAGAATTTTTTCTCAGTTGTAGACCGGTTTTCAAGTGATCGTAGCGACCTAGATGTGGAGAAGGTATTGTTGGATCTCTATACATTTTCGGTTCAAAATCCGTGGCCAGAAGAATGGCTTGATGGTTTAGCAAGTAACTATGAGATTCCGGAAAATTTCGTTGAAACGGAATTAACATGGCTAAATCTGATAAAGCGTGAGGTTAATAGTCAATTAGAAGCGATTAAACAAGAGATGCAGCAGGCATTAGCATTAACGCTAGAAGTCGATGGACCATATCAATATACCGAAGCAATTGAAGCGGATCTTAATCAATTATATGAGGCAATGAATTATGTAGATAACTGGGACGATTTACAAGTATTTATTACCTCTAGCAAGTTTGTTACGTTATCAAGGAAGAAACAAGAATGCGATGAAACGAAGAAAGAAAAAGTGAAAAAGATTCGGGACAGCTATAAGAAGCGCTGGAATAATATGAAGGACAGTTGGTTTAATCGTAACCTGGGTAGTCATGTGGAAGATATGCGTGAGCTTTCACCAGTCATTGGACATCTAACAGAATTAGTAAAGCAATTCAAAGAGAAGTTTCAGGAGTTAAAAAAGGAAAAGGCAATCGTCGACTTCTCCGATTTAGAGCATTTTTGCTTACAATTATTACTAGGGGAACCAGAATCATCTAATGCAGATGGTCATATCCCATCTAATGTTGCGATTCAATATAAGAAGCAATTCAGTGAAGTATTGATCGATGAATATCAGGATACAAACCTTGTCCAAGAGACGATTTTATCGTTAATAAGTGATCAGGATGGTCCCGGGAATCGATTTATGGTAGGGGATGTGAAGCAAAGTATTTATCGTTTCCGTCATGCGGAGCCATCGTTGTTTATTCAGAAATATAAACGATTTGCTGAGGAAGATAGTAATGGAAAACGAATTGACTTGGCAAGTAATTTCCGAAGCAGGGAGCAGGTTTTGATTGGTGCAAATTATATTTTTAGACAAATATTGAATGAGGAATTAGGCGATATCAATTATGATCAGAACGCAGAATTAATCTATGGCAATAAAATGTATGATGCATTAGAGTTTCTAGAACCCTCTCCAGAGCTGTTCATTATTGATCGTGAGGACCAAGAAGATCAAGCAGATATGTCTGTTGATGAAGAGAACTTTAAGGACTTAGAGAGGGCACAGTTAGAGGCACGGGCATATGCGGAAAAGATTAAATCGTGGATTGGGTTAACGGACGACAGTACTCCTTTACAAGTGTTTGATAAGGGGGCTGGCATACAACGTGATATTCAATATCGGGACATCGTCATTCTAATGCGGTCAATGACATGGGCACCAACCATTGTCGAGGAGCTTAAGAAGCAGGGAATACCAGTTTATGCAGAGCTTCAGGCAGGATATTTTGAGGCAATTGAAGTGCAAGTCATGATTAGTCTGTTAAAAACAATTGATAATCCGAGACAAGATATTCCACTTGCATCGGTATTAAAATCGCCGATCGTTGGCTTAAATGAGGATGAGCTTACGAAGATACGACTAGCAGACCGTTCCAACACATATTATGACGCCTTAAAAAAGTACAAACAGCTGAATACGAATGAAACAGCAGAAAAAGTTACGAAATTTCTGGAGCAATTACATGCATTCCGAATGGCTTCAAGACAGGGGGCGCTGTCTGAGTTAATTTGGGATATTTACCGACAGACCGGCTATTATGATTTTGTTGGTGGGATTCCAGGTGGACGCCAACGACAAGCCAATTTACGTGCACTCTATGATAGAGCAAGAGGCTATGAAGCTACATCCTTCCGCGGACTATTCCGTTTCTTAAGATTTATCGAACGGATGGAAGAACGAGGGGATGATCTTGGGGCAGCACGAGCATTAAGTGAACAGGAAGATGTTGTTCGCATTATGACAATTCATAAGAGTAAAGGTTTAGAATTTCCTGTTGTGATTGTTGGCGCAATGGATAAAGAGTTTAATTTCAGAGACTTAAGTCAAAAATATCTGTTACATAAAGATTTAGGCTTTGCAAGTAAGTATATCGATCCTGTAAAACGAATTACTTATCCAACATTGTTTTATCATGCGTTAAAGGAAGAGAAGAAACGTGAGCTATTAGCTGAAGAAATGCGAGTATTATACGTAGCATTGACAAGGGCTAAAGAGAAGCTAGTCATGATTGGCAGTGTTGCCTCGTATGAGGCGAAGCGAGAAAGATGGCAGAAGGTGGTTCACCACGATGAATGGGTCCTGCCAGCATATTATCGAAAGGAATCAAAGACTTATTTGGATTGGGTTGGTCCCGCATTGATTCGACATGAATCAAGCGCTGAATTAAGAACCGAGGAAATCGATATAGATTTGGCAGAAGCAATTCAACGAGATCCATCGAGATGGCAGGTTTCCGTAATTCATGCTAGTGAATTAACCAATCTCGAGGAACAGAATATTGAATCTGATTTACAACTGCGTGAAAAGATTATCAACTGGCAACCGGTAGAAATAATGGATGAAGTATTGGAAGAAGAAGTGAAGGAACGATTATCCTATCAATACCCATATGAACAAGCAGTAAAAGCACGTGTGAAACAATCGGTTACAGAAATAAAACGACAGCAAGAAATAATGGATGACTATAGTGGTGATTTAATCACTAAAAAGTTTAGGGCACCAATTGTCAAACGACCAAACTTTATGCAAAAGGAAAAAATAATTACTGCTGCAGAAAAAGGAACGGCAATGCATACGGTTATGCAGCATTTACCGATAAAAAAGCAATTAAGTGGTCAAGAAATTGCGCAATTCTTGGAAGTTCTAGTTGAAAGAGAAATTTTGACAAGAATGGAAGCAGAGGTTATTGATATTACAGCAATTGAGCAATTTTTTGAAACAGACATCGCGCAATATATTATGAAAGATGTGTCTAGTGTTTATCGTGAAGTGCCATTCAGCTTAACATTACCTGCAAGTGAAGTATATGCTTCCTGGACTAATGAAATGGATGAAAAAGTATTAGTTCAAGGTATCATTGATTGTCTCATACCGAAAGACGATGGCTGGATCATTCTAGATTATAAAACTGATGCAATTAATGAGGATGTCACAGACACTGTAAGAGAAAAGTTAGCGAGTCGCTATAAAGTTCAAATGAAATTATACAAACATGCGATAGAGCAAATATGGAAGCAACCAGTAAGGGAGACTTATTTATATTTCTTTTCCAAACAGTTGATTATTAAAGTAGAAAATTAAGGTTTGGCCAAGTTATTGGATGACTGCCTTAGTTGCAGTTATTAGATAAGAAGGTTTTTAGTTTTTCTTAACCACAAAAAGAGACTATCTTATGGAAATGTGATTTGTTCGCATAACTCATGAGATAGTCTCTTTATATTTAGATTGGTCGTGTCCAGCTCCACCGCCCCCATCAAGGAGGCTTTTCTAAACATGTGGGTTGTGGTACGTGTAAATAGGCGCTCGATCTTTTGTTCTTAAGCATTTGCAGTATTGTTCTGATCGTTCACATCAGGATCGAATGGATTAGTCGAACTGAATCCAGTATTCGTAGTCATGAAATCACCTGTATTTAAAGACCCAGAGCCAGTATTCGTTTTTGAGTTGCTTTTTGGAGATAAATAGAACGAATCGCCAAAATTAATGACCCCACCAGTAACACTATTTATTTTAATTGGTCCGACGATAGATGGCATTCTGTTCACCTTCTTGAACGTGTCTTCATTTTTTATGGTATGAACGTACAACAAATTATGTTAATCTTCTTGCAAAATACGAAAATGTTTTACCCTTGAATCTGCTGCAATATCCTTAGCACTTCCCACTTGAAAAACAGATGACAAACTTAATGCGGTTAAATTGACTTGATGAACACAAATGGCATCTGTACGGTGGTGGACCTTATAGTGATTAATAATCGTTGGAATATTCGGCCACACTGTTTTTCTCTTGAAGATATCGTAATCTTTGAAGTAAAGATTATCACTTTTACTTAAATATTCGCTTTGTTTTTGTAATGCAATTGCTTTAGATTTTTGATTAATCGTAACACTGTCACCGATGTTGAAAATCGAGCTACTTGCGATTGAAGTCGTATAAATCGTATTAACTACTGATGTACGTTTTTCCATCGACTATCCCTTCTTAACCCTTGAGGTGCTAATGGTATAATGTTGCCAAATGTGAAGCTTTCTGGTGGCGTATCGAAAAAAGAGGAAAGAAATATTTGTTCATTGTCGCCGATTAACAAAACGGAAGAAGAACCGACACCTTCCACTTGAATATTTCCTACATTAATTCCCCAGTTGTGTACTTCAATATTCATGAATCTTCACCTTCTTTTTCTGAACTTTGCATGTAATTTTGTAAGGACTGATTAATTTCATTTTTAATACTATCGGTAATGAAAGTATGGAGTTGATCGTGATTACGAGAATGATTCTGCTTCAATGCTTCTTGCTCATAAAAAGAAATTCGGCTAGGAAGCTGATTGTTAATATCCTGAAGAAGCATGGCTTGAAACGATTCATCGATTGGCTTATGATAGGTTGCAGCTAAATTGCTTATTTGGGATGGACCTGTTTCTCTTAAGTATTGTTGAAGTTCACTTGTTAATTGTTGTTTCAATGGCACTGGATAATTTGGAGGAGTTGTTTGCTGACTAGCTAATTCCTCTATATTCTCTAAATCGCTAGGGGAAAGGCCAATATGAAGTGTCCCTGCTAAGTGTTCAATCTTGAGCTGGTCAAATTTGTATTCAATCTTCTCAATGTTTGGTGCTTTGTTTTCAGTTGCCTTTTTTTCCAATGTATCGACTCTTTTTTCTAGTAATTTAATTTTCTCATCTTGTTGCATTATGCAGTATTGAAGCTCGTATAGATAGGTACTCCATTCATTTCCATTCATAAACACTTCCCCTTTCGACTGTAGGATAGAGAGAATGATAAAGCTAGTCAAATGCCTAGAATAGTTTATGCAATTAATAAAGAATTTGTGTTCATCGATTGGTGAGAGGGATGGTTGGTCATGACATGTTTTCTAAGGCGCAAGTGGTACTAATGGCGTTACTTCAGATGATCCAGTGCTAGCTGCTATTTTTGCTTCTTCAGCAGGCTCTGTATAGCCACCAGTATTATAAATATC
The DNA here is from genome assembly GCF_003369565.1 of Oceanobacillus chungangensis. GTDB lineage: Bacteria > Bacillota > Bacilli > Bacillales > Amphibacillaceae > Oceanobacillus > Oceanobacillus chungangensis. Next base: position 333,066 of record NZ_PIOD01000006.1, read on the forward strand.
AGATTGCGCTTGAATACTTCCAGTGCTGCCAATCTGTAGAACAGAGGAATTCGTAATCGCGCCAATTTTTATAAGGTAAATACTTATCGATTGATGGATTATTATGTTCATACTATTCACTCCAATACTAACTTATTGTCTGATCAATTTTATCTGAATCATTGATATACGTATTTGATTTGTTTAGATTGATACGGATTCCGTTTCCGGTATTAAAGGAGCCACTACCAGCATAAGTTTTGGCAGTACTTTGTGGGGACATCGAATAGACATCACCGATATTAAAGATGCTCGATGAAGAAATGTTGCTTACTTTTACTGCACCGACTTTAGCTGGCATTGATATCCCCCCTAAAGTAGTTTATGTCATTTCAGCTAAATGTTGAAACAGATAGCATGTAAGAAAAATTATCTCCCTTTGGTAAGTACATTGCGGATTGGTGTGGAAAAAAGTGTATATCCACGGTGGTTAATATCACCCAAAATACAACAATGATAGAAAATAACTAAGCAATATCAGTTGAATGAACGCAATTGTCTAAAAATAAGTTATAGTAAAAGATATTGAATCGTTGGAAGGAATGGTTGATGAATGGAAACAAATATATCACCAGTACAAGAATCTAAACGTTTAGTTTGGATTGATGCCGCAAGAGGATTCGCGATATTTGGAATATTTATCGTCAATATTGGTGGATTTGGAGCTCCGTATTTTATCCATGGAGGGGGAGAGGATGTTTGGACATCCTCAATTGACAGAACGACGCAATGGGTTATTGATGTCTTTTTCCAAGCAAGCTTTTATACATTATTTTCGCTATTATTTGGGTTCGGATTTCAGTTATTAAATGAAAGGCTCATAAATCGTAACTTAAAACCATCGCTGTTTTTATTTCGCCGATTGTTTATTTTAATTTGTTTTGGTCTCATACATGCATTTGCTATATGGTATGGGGATATTCTGTTAACCTATGGATTGATTGGCTTACTATTATTGCTATTTTTAAGAGTGAAGCCTAGTACGCTGATAATATGGGGAACAAGTTTATTGGTAGGGAGTGTAGGTCTAATTTCATTTGGTTTATTTGCAGTACGGGATTTACTAGGTGGAGCAAATGACGATGGAATTGCCCAAGCATTAGTGAATTATAGAAGTGGAAGTCTAATTACTATTTGGACACAAAACTATCAGGATTGGGTGTTCGGAAATGGGGGAATAAGCTACCTGTTATTAGTCACTACTTTATTACCCTTGTTTTTATTTGGAATGTACCTTGCACAAAAAAAGTGGCTGCATGAGCCACAGAAGCACAAAGCAATATTGATTCGATTGTGGGCGATAAGCTTTGTTCTCTTTATTGGCATCAAAATGGGAATCTATTTATTTGGTAATCCACTATGGTTCGCTTATATACAAGATAATATTGGTGGAACAGCTTCGGCAATCTTTTATATCTCATCGATAACCCTAATTGGGCAAAATAATCTTGGAGGAAAGCTAATCAAACCACTCATAGCTGTTGGCAGGATGTCGTTAACTAACTATATCATGCAATCGTTAATCTGTTTTATCTTATTTTATGGTGTTGGATTTGGTTTATATGGCTATGTCGGTCCATTTACAACAGTACTAATCGTATTGCTCGTATTTATTATCCAAATTTTTATAAGCAAATGGTGGTTCCATCATTTCTTGTTTGGTCCTCTTGAATGGATATGGCGGAGTTTAATGTATGTAAAAAGGCAGCCATTTCGTAAAAAGAAGGTATAATGAGCGAACAAAAGATTTGGGTGCGGGAAATAATAAGGGGAGGCTCGTGAGTTTGAGCATCCCCTTAAATCTATGACTTTAATACTTCTCTAATCTTCTCTAAAGCCCAGTCTAAATCATCTTTTTCTATAATAAGCGGAGGTGCAAAGCGAATTACATTTTCATGTGTTTCCTTACATAATATCCCTTTATCCATTAGTTGCTCACAGTATGGACGAGCGGTTTCCGATAATTCAACACCAATAAATAATCCTCTCCCACGTACATCTTGTATCATTGGATTATTTAACTTTCTGAGTTCAGCAATCATGTAGTCTCCTAATTGCAATGATCGTTCAGTGAGTCGCTCTTCTTCTAATACTTCAAGTGCAGCGATTGAGACTGCACATGCTAGCGGATTACCGCCAAAAGTGGAGCCGTGTGAACCGGGATTAAATACACCAAGAATATCTTTATTGGCTACGATACAGGAGATTGGAAAGACTCCTCCACCAAGTGCTTTTCCGAGAATGATGATATCAGGTGTTACGTCTTCCCAATCACAGGCAAATAATTTTCCAGTACGACCGAGTCCACTCTGGATTTCATCGGCAATATAAAGGACGTTATTTTCCTGACAAATTTGATATGCTTCTTGAAGAAAACCATCAGGTGGAATTATAATTCCAGCCTCACCTTGGATTGGCTCGAATAAAAAGCCTGCTGTATTTTCAGTAATCGCTTCTCGAAGTGCCTCGATATCACCAAAGGGAATAAGTTTAATACCGGGAAGCATCGGCCCAAAGCCACGTTTATATTCCGTTTCAGACGATAAAGAAACCGCTGTCATAGTTCTGCCATGGAAATTGCCCACGCAAGCAATAATTTCTGCTTGATTCTCAGCAATACCTTTCACATCATAAGCCCATCGTCTCGCTGCCTTTACTGCAGTTTCCACAGCTTCTGCACCTGTATTCATAGGGAGAACCATTTCTTTTTTCGTTAGATTACTAATCTTTTCGTACCAGGGACCAAGCTTATCATTATGGAATGCTCGTGAGGTCAATGTAACTTTATCAGCTTGCGCCTTTAAAGCTGCAATGATCTTAGGGTGGCGATGACCTTGATTAACAGCGGAATATGCGCTCAGCATATCCAAATAGCGATTCCCTTCAGGATCTTCTACCCAAACACCTTCTGCTTCCTCAATGACAATTGGTAATGGATGATAATTATTTGCCCCATGCTCCTCCGTTAACGCAATGATATTTTTTGTTGTTTGTATCATTCTACCCCTCCATTATCATGTTAGTGTATCGCATCAAGCAATGATGCGATAGTTATAATTTTATAGCAGGAAAATTTCGACTTTTCCATCTAATAATATTATACCAGTTTCAGATTAACTTTACTTTAACTTTCTTTGTTAGATGTGAAAAACGCATCAAATAATGATATGATAGTGAAGTAATGAGGTTAAGTATATACGATGGAAAACGAAAAATTCTTATTGAAAAGAAGGGGGAAAAAAGATGATACATATGCATATTACATCATGGGCACTTGGAATAATTTTACTAATTATCGCCATTATTTTGCAAAAGCAAGGAAAGGCAAAGCCGGCTAAAATTGTACATATGATTTTACGCCTTGACTATTTATTTATTTTATACACAGGTGGATCATTGCTCGGAATGTATTTCTCCAATATTCAAATGCCAATGTTTGCGGAAGTAATAGTAAAAGGTATTGCGGGTATTTGGCTGATTGCTGCGATGGAAATGATTCTAATTAAATCGTCTAAAGGGAAATCGACAACTAGTGCCTGGGTACAATTCGTAATCGCACTTTTAATTGTATTAGTTTTAGGGTTTGTTCGCTTGCCATTAGGTATTGATATGTAAATAAAGGATACGTGGAGGCTGTCTCAAATTATGAGGCAGCTTTTTTTTCAATTTGCATTGTTTGTTATAATTAATAGTAGAATGCTAGTGGTCTGTTATCAGCAGTGGAAATAACCATCAATATCATAAGGATAAAGCAGCGGAATACCCATTAGAAAAGTGAAGTCTTTTCAACAATATTACAGATTTTATTGACTATTCGGGTCTATCATTAATAATAGAACAAGGACATTACATAGATGGTGGGGGAGATTTTGATGAAGAGGATTTTGTTTGTAGTTATCATAGGATTATGTTTATTCATTAATAATGAAAACGTTGTATTCGCTGAAGGACAGCCGATTCACGAAGAAATAATATATAATATATTAATTGATCGTTACAATAATGGAGATTTTCAGCGCGATGGCCAAGTAGATATTGATAATCCAACAAGCTACCATGGCGGAGATCTACAAGGAATTATTGCAAAACTAGATGATCTCGAGGAAATAGGGGTTACAATAATTTCCCTTTCGCCTATCATGGAAAATGCTGAAAATGGGTTTCATGGTTATTGGATAGAGGATTTTTATTCGATTGAAGAACAATTCGGCACGATGGATGATTTACATCAGTTAATTAATGAGGCGCATGATCGCGATATAAAGGTTGTATTAGAATTTGTGACCAATTTCGTGGCTAGTAGTCATCCTATCTTAGAAGATCCAGAAAAAGCGGATTGGATAGTCGAATCATCTGAAACTTCTCCAGAATGGATGGGAAATGTAGACAAGCTCAACCTTGAAAATCCAGAAGTTACAGCATACTTAATGGAGGTTGCTGAATATTGGATGGAGGAGACAGATCTGGATGGGTTTAGGCTCCAAGCAGTTGATCAAGTGCCAACTGATTTTGTAGAGCAATTTACTACAAGAATAAAGGAATTACAGCCAGATTTTTATATACTAGGTGATATTTTAGAAACGGATGATAATAATGGCGAATTAATATCAGGGACAAAGTTAGAAGCAATAGAAAATAAAACACTTTATCATTCAATGTCAGATGTATTCGCTAAACCTGATCAATCTGTTGAGGCTATTTATAATGCTTGGAAAAATAGCGGTAAGCAAGATGGATTATTGTACATCGATGATTTTTATGGAGAGAGATTTACCCAGAAATTCGCGGATAATGGACGCAATGCATTAACTGCCTGGACATTAGCATTAACCTATATGTATACATCTCCTGGAACACCTACACTTCTGCAAGGGACAGAATTACCCATGTACGGTGGAAGTGCAGAGGAATCGCAACGGCTTGTTCCGTTTAATAGTGGTGACTCAGAATTAAAAGAGTTCCATAACCGGATATCATCATTGCGCAGTCAATTTCCGGTATTACAGCATGGAGATTTCGCTTTAGTAGGTTCGAGTGATTCTATGAGTGTATTTAAACGAACGCTAGGGGATGAAACAATGTATATCGCAATAAATAATGGCAGTGAATCTGCATATGTGGATATAGATGGAATTGATTCTGGGATGCAGCTTACGGGGTATCTTGGTGATAACCTAGTGAGGGAAAATGAAAATGGTACATATCGGGTGGGGCTCGCCCGGGAAACGGCAGAGGTTTATTCTATAGGACCAGATACAGGGATTAACTGGTCATTTATAGGCTTTGTGGGTGGCATATTCTTGCTGTTTGTAGTAGGGGTTATTTATCTAAGCAGGAAAGCGAAAAAAAGTGAATAACTGGAATAATAATGGCATACGGCTTCTTCCGTTTGCCATTTTTTAAGAAAAGATAGTTATCAATTACCCATTCACAATCGTACCACCATTTACATGTATCATTTGTCCTGTTACATAGCTAGAATCTTCACTAGCCAAATATACGTAAGCAGGTGCTAGCTCTTTAGGTTCTCCTGGTCGTTTCATCGGTGTATTTCCACCGAAGGAATCTACCTTTTGTTTATCAAAACTAGCAGGGATTAACGGTGTCCAAACTGGACCAGGGGCAACTCCATTTACGCGAATGCCTTTATCTACAAGCGATCCAGAAAGTGATCTTGTAAATGCTGTTATTGCTCCCTTTGTAGCAGAATAGTCGATTAAGTCGACATTTCCTTTGTAGGCTGTAATTGAGGATGTATTAATGATAGAACCTCCATTTGTCATTTGGGGAATGACTGCCTGGGTTAAATAGAACATACTGAAGATGTTCGTGCGAAATGTCTTTTCCAACTGCTCGCTAGAAATATTTAGGAAGTTTGTTTGCTGATGCTGTTCACCTGCATTATTTACAAGGATATCGATTTTCTCAAATGTACTTAATACCTCATTAATGGCGGTGTCACAAAATGATTGATCGCCAATATCACCACTAATTAATGAACATTTTTGTCCTTCTCGTTCAACTAATTTCTTTGTTTCATTCGCGTCTTCATGCTCATTAAGGTAAATAATCGCAACATCTGCACCTTCTCTTGCAAAATGCACACTAACTGCGCGACCAATCCCACTATCTCCACCGGTAATAACCGCTACTTTATTTTTTAACTTACAACTACCCTGGTAATCCTCGCGAATATACTCTGGTCTTGGGAACATTTCTGATTCGAGTCCAGGTTGCTGTTGTTGTTGCTGTGCTGGTGGTGTAACTACTCCATTATTATTTTCCATGTTCATTGGTTCCACAACTCCTTTGTATCCTTCTTTTTATATCTTCCCCAAAAATAATTAGTAAAAACCAAAAAAGAAAAGTCCTTAAATGGACTTTTCAAGTTGTTTGTATTCAAATGCAGAGATTGCACCTTGCTTATGTAGGTATTCAAATATTCTTCGGTAATTTTTAATATCAATCTCTTGCGCGATATATTTATTCTGGTAAAAATCTAATAGTTGGTCAACCGAATCAGGTGTGTAATTTCGTTCACTTGCAAAAGCATGGACCAATTCATGGATTAGCATGGTTATCCTCCTCAATTTTTGCATATAAAGCCTTCTATAAACTATATGTACATGTTTGATTAAGCATGCTAATTAGCAATAAAAAACTTGCCCAAACAGTAATTTGGACAAGTTATCATGAATTAATTATTTGGTTTGTTCGAGAAAAATAAGCCAATTGTACCTGGACCAACATGTGCCCCGATGACAGCGCCAATCATGACTATTTCGATATCATCAACAGCGATTTCGAACTTTTCGCTAATTCTGTTAGCAAGCTGAGTTGCACGCTCAAGATCATCACTATGACAAATACCAATTTTTTGATTTTTGAAATCAGCTCCACGTTCTTCCATCATATCAAGCATACGACCAAAGACCTTTTTAGAGCCTCTAATCTTTTCAAGAGGAATTAGTTTGCCATCGTCAACATGTAGAAGTGGTTTTATTTTTAATAAAGTGCCAACAAATGCAGCAGTTTTACTTACACGTCCACCACGATATAGATATTCCAAATCGTCTACGGTAAAGAGATGTACCATATGTTTCGCCTGGTAAGTAGCGTCGTCAACAATTTCTTTTATTGATGCACCGGATTTTGCGAGCTTAGCTGCATGTAGCACAACAAGTCCATAACCTAGTGATGCGCATTTTGTATCGATAATTTGGATAGGTGCCTCGGGATATTCCTCCAGCACTTCTTGTAGCATCATCTTCGCCGTTTGGTATGTACCGGATAGCTGTGAAGAAAACGCAATGTATACTAAAGGTTGATTCTTCTCAGCATAAGGTGTAAAGATAGTTTTAAATGTTAATGGAGAAACTTGAGACGTCTTCGGAACCTTGCCTTCGCGCATTGCATTATAAACTGTTAAAGGTTCAATTGTAACTCCATCTTGGTAATCTTTATCATCTAAATGAACAGTTAATGGTACCATTTCAATGTCAAATTCGTTATAATGTTCTTTTGATAAATCAGTTGCAGAATCGGCTAGAATTTTTACCGTCATTGTTACACCAACTTTCTTTTTAAATTATAATTGTGTATCTTTTAGTTTAAAGCTATAAAGTTAGTTAGTCAAAGTATAGTCGTAGTAGGAGGAACCGAATCATGTTCATGATTGAAGCAAAACGGATTATTATCGTTATTATTGGCGCATTATTAAATGCAATATCACTAAACTTCTTCTTTATAGAAGCGAATGTATATGGTAGTGGATTTACAGGTGCTGCTCAGCTGATTGCTAGTATTTTTCAAGATTTTCTAGGAATTGGGTTAAGTACAGGTATATTATTGTTTGTGTTAAACATACCAGTTTTACTACTTGGCTGGTATAAAGTAGGTAAGGGCTTTACTTTATATAGTATTGTATCTGTATTTTTTTCATCACTATTTTTGCAATTTTTACCGGTTATTGCACTGTCAGATGATATCATTCTCAATGCTGTATTTGGGGGAGTAGTTGCGGGAGCAAGTGTGGGTTTAACTTTGAAGCATGGTGCTTCTACTGGTGGATTAGATATTATAGCAATGGTATTATCACGCAAGAAGGATAAACCAATTGGCAGCTTTATTTTAATCATTAATGCTATAATTATCGTGCTATCAGGAATTTTATATGAACCAGAAAACGCATTATATACAATGGTTGGATTGTATGTAACTACACGTATAATTGATGCCATTCATACCCGCCATGAAAAGGTTACAGCAATGATAGTTACCCATAAGCCAGATGAATTACAACAGGCAATTCATAAAATTATGGTACGAGGAATTACGATTTTGCCTGCTAAAGGGGCATACACGAAGTCAGAGAAAAGTATGCTCTATCTAGTGATAACAAGATATGAGTTATACGACTTAGAAAAAATAATCCAAGAAGTCGATCCAAATGCATTTACAAACATTATTGAGACCGCTGGAGTATATGGTGTATTTCGAAAAGAATAATACTAAATATAAATCGAGAGCAATCATCCTAAAATGATTGCTCTCGATTTTATTCGTTATGTACTTATTTAAAAGCCATGCTTGGTAATAACTTCTTGAATATTAGATGTAATGCTTTCCCATTCGACATCAAATTTCTTATTTACAGTAATAAAATTTTGGTAACCGAACACATTATCAACACCATCAAGCTTCATTAAATCATTTAATACTGCATATTCACTTATGTCACCAGGCATAACGGATACACTATTTGTTCCTTCAAAAATAATACTGTCAGTTGAAAATTTCATTGCATTTGGATTTGGTGTAGGTTCAATACGAACGCCCATAATAAATCCCTCCTAATCAAAATCATACTTACTTCTATAGTAGCAGAAATACTATCATTTAAAAAGTATTAAAGAGACACCCAACTAAAAATAAGTATGGGTGTCTGCATAGGTCAATGATGATTTCCTTGGTATTTCGCTCTTTACTGTTTTCGCTCAGTCTCTGCCTCTGCTAAAGTGGAACGATATGGAAACCGTTCGGCATGCTTCTTAACAGAATCAGCACCTTGCTGCGTAAATCTTCTTGATTTACTTCCTTTTCCCATGATGATTCCTCCTCTTGAAAAATACATCAATCGAAATGAAAAAACACAGTAGGTTCTGCAAATGTCCAATAGAAATCGTGGAGAAAATCCTCCTAAAAGAAGAAAAGAGTGAACGATTATTCGTTCACTACTAGTATTGGTACTCTTTATATTTCTAATCATGGAAACAAAAGGGAACTAGCTTGTTTTAACATTGAGCTTCAAATATTCTTCGAGGAAAATCCCAATTCCATCCTGTTCATTTGTTTTCGTAATATGCTTTGCCAGTTTCTTTAACCCCGGTATTGCATTACCCATTGCAACTCCAACTCCCGCATAGTCAATCATTTCTAAATCATTGTCTTCATCACCAAAGGCAATAATTCGATCTTGCGGTATGTCATAATAACGGGCAATCTTCTGCAAGCCAACCGCCTTATTCATTCCTTTTTTAATAATTTCAACGATGTTCCAAGGTGCACCCCAATTTCGGTGCTCAATAAATTCCGCATGATAGTCATCTAAATGATTTCTCAGCGTTTCTATTTGATCTTGCTTTGGCAGAACTAAGATAGAAGTAGGATCCTCTGTTAATGTTTGTTTAATATTCCCAATTTTGAATGGGGGATCATCTGGTGACTCTTGATAAATTTCGATAAGCTTTTCATCGTATTGTGCAAGATAAACATCATCCATCACTTCAGCAAGTATATTATTTACATTTAAATCAAAGCATGCATCAATGATTGCATGTGCAGTACGAATTGGCATTGGGTTATGGAGTGCATCCCAATTCCTATTTGTTGGGTGATGTAGGAGTGCGCCATTAAAGTTTACCATGGGCGTTTTTAATCCAAGTTCATGATAATAGTTAATACTTGAACGATGGGGTCTGCCTGTTGCAATGACAACAATATGACCTTCGTCCATCGCAGTTAGTACTGTCTGTTTTGTTTGTGAACTGATTACTTTATTATCAGTTAAAAGCGTACCATCTAAATCTAATGCAATTAAATGTCTGTTTGTCATTCGATCACCTCATAGCACTAAGTTTATAAGTCAATTGGTCAGATGTAAAGTAATATTAACCTGACAAGCGTTAAATAACAATGAAGTGAGGGAAATGGTATGTCAGGAAGATTCCAAATTGGCATTATTTTGAAATGATGATATATGATCCTTTGTAAAGAAATGTACTATAACTCCCTCAGATAGATCCGATTTACTCTTAAATGCTCGCTTGTTCGCATTCTAGAAGGATTAAAGCTATTTTATGTAGAAGTTATTGTATTAACGGGTCAGTTTAGTTGAAGATGAGTCAGCGTTCCGTTCAAATAACGAAATGGATTGTCCTATCACCGGACAATCCATTTTTAGTGTTATTTATCCAATTCAACCGTTTCATTTACATCTGTCGATTCGGAACTTTGCCCTGTTATGCGTTTATAGAGAAAGGCGATTTTTTTCGCTAAATTACCGGTATCCCAATATTCTGCTGCTTCCGCTTTTACCTTTATCAAGACAATGTTAGGATCATCATAAGAAGTTTTCATGAATTTCTCATATGTTTTGCTCCATAATTCCTTTTTCTTGTCTATATCTTCAACGATTTCTGCTCTTCCACGAACGGAGACATAGGATTTTCCTGCATAAGTAACATTCACTTCTTGATCATGTAAAATTTCTTTATATTTATTAGTTTCTTTTTTTGTGAAAAACCATAAGTCACCATCAAACTCTACTTCTTGTGTTTTCATAGGGCGTGAAATAAGCCCTTCTTCCGTTAATGTCGTCAGCATGGCAGTGTCTACGTCTTTGATTAACTCTCTTAATGTTTCCATTTCTTCTTGTTTAATCGTGTTAGACATTTCTATCACCTCTTTTATGTTTATAAAGGTATACTACCCTTTACACCAATTTTTAATCAATTAGGAATTTACACAGTAGGGCACTGGACAATATTCCAGTAACTGTAGATTTGATGGCCATGCTTATTTTTAATATCAAGTTGTATGAGATGTTGGTTTATGTTTGGATGGAATTAATGGATGTAAAGAATACCTTGAAAGTAATAAAGTTAACTCACAAAAGAGTCTAGGCATTTCACTGGCTGTGCTTGTATTTATTACAACTGTTGTAGGATTCTTTGTATCACTCACTGATGGCTTTACTATTATCAATGGGATAATTATGGGTGGAATACTATTTATTTGTGGCCTCTTTCGAATAGTCTATATCCATAATCTAAGAACAAAACGAAAAGATGATAATAATGAAGAATAAGGGTTTAATCTTTCAAACTTTTCTACTAACTTTACGATAGACCTAGGACAGAAGCTCGGAATCAAGGATTGAATCGTACCTCTTCTGCTTGCGGAAAACCGAAAAGCATGGCGGTACAGGTTAATTGAAAAGTAACTTTAGAAACTGCATGCATTTGCGATATTAAAAAATGTTAATAAATGAGGTAGCAACTAGAAAATGTTGATTTCCAACGACAAAAGTTTCGTCATAAACAACTCCTGAATCATCCCCGTAAAAAAACAGGATAATTCAGGAGTTGTTTTACTTTCTATTTTTTATGCAGCTCCACTTCACCAATTCCCTCTACAATAAGTTTTAGATTTTTGGAATTGTTATAAGAAGTTATTGGGAAATTTGTTGAAATAATCGTTTCGTTATTTTTTGTAGTCTTATTAAATCCAGTTACTCCATATTCATTACCATCTTCATCTACGATTTTCATGTCTACAAAAGTATTTTCATTTTCATATATCCCATCCAATGAAAATGTTAGATTTAATGATGTTGGATTTGCGTTTGCTTTGGTAACTTGAATGATGGATGTTTGATCCTTCATAGCAAACTGAACAGTTGAATCGGGTTTTTCATTCTCCATGTTGGCGACTGACAGTTTCCAATCCCCATCAATTTTCTTGAGATCTCCCGTACTATAGAAAACATTAACACTTTCCACTTCTATTACAGCATCCTTTAAAGAAGGAATAACACCTTCATTGGAATCTATTAACACATCATACTGAATTTCCCCCGTTTTTATATTCAATATTGGATTTTGATGATCAGAACCAGATGTATATCTGTTGTCACCCTTTAAGGGTTTTGTATCTGGAATAAACTCATGAATATATTCGCCATCACCATTTTTTAATCGGTAATCCATCGAAACTTCCCATACATTATTTAAGATTGAGGGATCTTCAAATGCTAGATGGAAATTTAATCCCAATTTATTAGCATCCGAAAAATGTTTATCTAGCGTTATTTTAATACCCTGATCGGTAATCGTGCTATTACTTTCCTGTATAAACCCATTATTTATGGCTTGCTCTATGCCCTTATCTCCAAAGTTAAAAAATTCATTGATACTGGCCATTACATGTTCATTTGTAAGAACTACACCAGTTACGATAAGGGCACAAGCAGCAGTAGCTACTCTTTTCCAAATGAAGTTGACTTTTTTCTTCTTTGATTTAGCTCGAATAATATCATAGGATTGATCCAGCGACTTCCTTACCTTGACAGGCATCTCTCTATCTTCGCTCATAATCTGATTTAACTCTTTTTCAAAATTATTTTTCATAAACCATCACTCCCTCATTTTTATAATAGTTATTTCGCAAGATCGACTTGGCCCTCGAAAGCCTAGATTTAATGGTTCCTTCAGGCTCCTTTAAAAATTCACTGATTTCTTTAACATTTAATCCGACAATATAGTACAAAATTAGTGCTAACCTATAGACTTCATTTAAACTATTTAGTGCATCTTCTAATTCGATTTTCTGAAATGCATCATTTCCTTTTTCGGGGAGTAAATGCTCACTCATCACCGAAATGTTTTTCTTCTTATTTAGCAAGCTATTACATTTATTTATTAGTATTTTGCAAATCCAAGTATTAAAGTACTCATCGTTTTTTAGAGTATGTAATTTTTCATAAGCCGAGATAATAGCATCCTGCATAGCATCAGCTACATCTTCATCATTGTTTAACAATTTGCTTGCAGTCCGATACAATACATCTTCGTATTGCTTTACTAGTGAAACAAATGCATCTCCATCGCCCTTTTTAGCCTTTTTGACTAAAGCTTTTAGTGATCCCATTCAGACACCCCCTTAATTTTTTTGTTTTTCAATATATTAGATATGGAAGAGCACCCATTAGTTGCATGGAATAAAATAATTTTATCAATCTCATAGAAAATAGGCTGTTTCGACACACTAGACACTATAATGCGTCAAACAGCCTGTTTTTAAACTCATGACTAATTTTGATTGTATCATGTTGGGCGGTGAAGAGATGAATAATGTATGGAGTGGAGCGGGTACATATCAATCAAGGCGTCACGCTAGGAAATAATACAATGATTTGTTGTGGCAGTGTAATTACAAAAAAATATTCAAGCAAATGTAGCAGCTGATGTGCCTGTAGAGTAATTCGAGAAATTATAGATAAGGTTTGAACCGGGTTTAAAGTATAGTCTTTAGTTTAATAAGAAAAACTGAAACTTATCTCATGGTATTCCGTAATTAAGTGATATGTCATAGCGTTATTAAGCTATATGAGAGGAAGTGATTAATATAACTATTAAAAAGATATTTATTTCAATTGTTTCTGCGGTTCTAGTTTCAATGATTACAGTTGGAGGAAGTACCATAGCAACTTTTTTATACTATTACCTCAATGGTGAACAAGTTGGTGAAGTGATTACAACATCACGAGTAGTATGGTTTTCAATTATATTTGTCATATCTTTTTTATTTATATTTTTTGGACTAGATAAAAAAGATAAGAAGTAACTTTCTTTTGTTTTATTCGTTACTTATCATCCAAAATAGTTGCTTCTTGTTTCAGAACTCACACTTCAGGGAATGAAATCCAGGAACTAAGAGGATTGCCATGATACGAGTTATGAAACTAACAGTAATCGGAATCATCGCTGGAACCATTCTTGCAGGATTTCTCAAAATTATCCATTTGTTGACTCATAACGATGCTTATATATTACTGTTTAACACTGATTATATTCCGCTCTTAAATCAACTCCACAACTGGTCTGTTGTCGGAATCATCTTCCACTTTGTTACTTGTATTGCAAGTGTCATTGGATTATTTTATATACTGAAAGCGTTGGGTATCGAGTACAACCTATTAGCCTATATCCTTGTCTATACAGTCGGGAGTGCCATGCTGTTTCCACTAACAGCTCTTTCTGAAAAAACTCCAAGCCTTACTAATTTCCCAGCTTTTATCTATTGGACATCCGGACATATGATTTATAGCTTCGCAGTAGGACTAATGGTTAAAAGATGGTTGTAATAAAGGAAGCATAGGAAAGGTTCTTACAGATTTCTTTTTAAGGATTCATTATATGGTGCGTTAGTTAAACAAGGTGATCATTAAATTTGATCGCCTTTTCTTCTAAAAAAATTAAATAGTATGTTTTGAATATTATGTTATTATTAGGTGTAGAGATATGAGTTAATGTGGCAGGTATGAAAGTTATACCAGAGATAACCACCGATGAAATCATTTTTGCTCCTTCAACAGTTTTGTTGTTGTCTGGAGTAGATACTTGGGATGACCAAAGGCACATACCAATTGTAGAAAAGGCAACTGAGTTGTTAGAATGCGGTGCAACATTTGATGAAAGAGGAGCAATGCTTGCGATATAGTTCCTTTCCTCAATAATTTATAAAAAATAAAATAATGTTCTCTTATTCAATTAACGAGTGCGATTGCTTAATAAAAATAGACACTCCTTGTGTAAATGTAGCAGTATAGTTAAAAAACCTTAACATTAAATCTCAAGTATCTAATGTAATCGAAAAACTAAAATTAAAAATAGACAGGAGTTTAATTACAATGATAAAAGGTTTCGGTGGAATATTTTGGAGAACTAAGAATGTTGATGTTATAAAAAAATGGTACAGTGAAGTGTTGAAGATTGAAATAGATAATTGGAATGGGACTGTGATTAAACCTCAATTAGGAAATGAGACTATTTTTTCTTTCTTTGCAGAGGATGACAGTTATTTTCCATTAGAACAACAAGTGATGTTAAATTTTCAAGTATATGATCTAAACGAGACTATTAAGCATCTTGAACAAATCGGAGTTCCTCTTGTTAAGGAAAAAGAGGTTAGTGAGTTTGGAAAGTTTATTTGGATTGAAGATCCTGAAGGCAGACTTGTCGAGCTTTGGGAGAAATAGGGAGTCGTAATTTATTGCTATTGAGCTATCTGGTGTTTTTCTTAAATAAGGAATTGCATCTTTGCGCCTTGTTCAACTATTAGGGCAGGTAAGTGGGGAAACGCTAAGTACCTATGAATAATGAATTAATGAAGTTATTGAGGGTGACTTTATATGGAAAACTTTAAGAATTTTGCATCGTGTTTAAAATCAAACCAAAAAATGTAACTTGGACATCGTTTGCCCCATCAAAGATTGTTCCTAAATATACAGTTGACTTTGAAAAAAGGTCAAATAACAGGAGTAGTAAAACGTAATGAAATGGTATATTTGACAGTAATTGTAGATGTTGCTAATGAAAAAACTGTGGCAAAAGGGAGCCTTAGGAGAATCCTTAAACATACTAAACCTTTCAAAAAGCATAATTACATTGAAATTATTAAATGTGAGGCTGATTATTTTAATAAATAAAAATACAACAAATACTTAGGAGCAAGTTATTAAACTTATTGGTGCAAGGGTGAAGAAGGGTTAATAAAGCTAAAGCTACTACGTGAGTATGGGATGATAATATGAAACGTTATTATTTTGCAGTGACGTATGATGTTTGCGAACATAATAATCTATATGAAGGCATGAATAAATATCCTTTAGATGCGTCTATTGAGATAGAGAAGCAAGTAAGTGAATTTGCAAAAACGGATGTTGCACCCTTAATAAAGATTTATGAATCAGGTACAAGTGACTTTAAAGAATTAAGAATGTATAAAGAATATCATTTTAAATAGTATGAGTGTCGTTGCAATCAATAGTCTTTATTCGACTAAACGGTACGTGAGTAAATAAGAAGTTGTTTATGCGGCAACTCCTTATTCTTCTATAGGTACAGAGAATTGAATATGGTTAATTAGTAATAAAATCAAGAAGAGAAAGTTAGTTAATTAATTCACTACTCAATTCTAACCGATTGGTGGAATAATCAGCTAAGAATACATTTAAAAATAGGCAAATAACTATTCCTCTTTCAACATAGGCACATATACTACTTTTGAAACAACTAAAGGAGGAGATATATAGTGGAAAGACAATATTTTGGTGGTCAACCAGGCCATGGTAGTTATCCAGGCCATGGTGGTCAACCAGGCCATGGTGGTTATCCAGGCTATTGGGGCCACCCAAGCTATTGGGGTTACCCAGGCTATTGGGGCCACCCAGGCTATTGGGGTTACCCAGGCCATGGTGGTCACCCAGGTTATGGTGGTCACCCAGGTTATGGCGGTCATCACAGATATGATAATCATCGCGACGATTCTGGACACGACGGTAATCACCAAGATGGTTCCTGCTAATCTCATTCAATAATGAAAATATTTATAAGTTGTTTTCCAAACTTTTTATGAAACTCAAAATTAAATCTTTTGAAAAAGAATCCATTTTGTTCAATCAACTTTCAAAATGGATTCTTTATATTTATTGTAAAATTTAGGTTTGTTAGGGTGTTTACACGTAAACACATCAAAAAACACAGCAATCGATGATGGAAATACGAAAATCTAGTGGTTGCAGAAATTGCACAATAAGAGATGTTTTATGCTAAATTTTGATGAATTAAATAAAAACTTCCAAGATTGGTTTTTTATTCTCGCATTGCTCCTGCCTCTCGGGAAGTCATTGCACCTTGTCCTTCGCTTACATCTTTCTGAATTTCCTGTTTTACTTTTTTAGCATTAGTTCTGGAAAATCCTGTTTCCATACTAGAACTCAAATTCTGTTGCGTTTGTTGATCTTGTTGCATATAACGTCTCCTCCTTAATATATTGTTTAACGATTTTGTTATTAATAAAAAAGTACGGTGTAATGGGACATGATTCCTGACCCTAAGTACCACCCCTTCCAATGAATAGAAACTACTCTAATATTCCTAATTCAATATACATTCTTTCACCTATCTGACCAGTAACTGGTAAGCCATGACTTCTTTGAAATCGTTTGACAGCATCTTCCGTTGTTTCTCTATAAATACCATCAACTACGCCATAATAGAAGCCTGCTGCTTTTAGTCGATTTTGAACAAGTTGAACAAGATTTCCTTTTGAACCTATAGCTAAATTTCTAAACTCCCATTCACCAAGACCAGTAATTGGACCATCAATGTAGACCGTCGTACCAACATTAATTCTTGTAAATAATTCTTCCACATCCTCATTATGCATGCGTACACAACCACTACTGACATTTTTACCAATGAGTACAGGTTTGTTCGTCCCATGTATTCCGTAATTCCCCCACGGAACATCTAGGCCAAGCCACCTTGTACCAAATCCATGTCCCCAATTTCTCGATTTATCAATTATTTTAAAACGACCGATTGGTGTTGGCGTTCGATCTGTACCTGGACCAATAGGATACTGCGCAATCACTACCCCATCCTCCATAACAGATAACTGGTTTTCCCAAAGGTTGATGTAAATTGTTATGACATCTTGATTCTTTGCTTCAACGTTTTGCGTGAGAGAGAGAGAAACTAAAAATAGGAACAGAACTTTAAAAACGAATGCAAACTTTATCGTTTTACATAAATAAGCATGTTTTATTTCAAAATGGGTAGTAGTCTTTATTTGGTAACGATTGTCGGCTAAGTTCTCAGCATTGTATGCATCACGAGAAGTGCTACCAACTTCTGACACCAACTCACCTCGTTTCATCACAAAATTATTATGTCCATTATTTAGATTTAGAAGTAATGTAAATATGCTTATTAGTTATTTGTTACGAATGGGACAAAATATTTCTGAACCTGGTCATTCCGTAAAAGAGAGGGTTCAACGTAAATCAAGAAACAATAAATAATTTTTATGTTAACAGAACATCTTTGATTCTGGCATCACTCACTTGCTTTTAAATGCTCTAATAAACAACAAAGAACTAAGGTCAATCTAAGCAGTATTAATCAAAGGCATACTTTGGAATTAAATGAACCCTTAGTATGCTTAACGAGAGAACAGAGGTTGCAAGAGTAGATGTGGAGCCTAGTCATCTTCAACCATGTTACTCGATTCAATTCCATCAATTATATTAAATTCAGGTATTAAATCAGTTAGTGAAACGAATTCCGCCTGATTTTGATATACTGGGATATATTCTTTTAGGACGCTAAACGTCATCGGTCCTGGGACACCAACATGACCAATAGCAATTATTTTTTCATGGTCTATTAACTGTTTCGACAGTAAATCGGCTTGCTTCTTAATATGCTGTGCTGTATATATAGCATCAAAAAATAAATTATTTTCCAAAACAGGGACATTCATTTGTGCACCTACTTCACTGACAACGCTATTTTCAGTTGTCTGACTATCGAGAAAGTATAAAGCGTTTTCCCTGCACACTTCGAGAATTATTTTCATTATTCTCTCATCCTCCGTAATCTTAGAACCCATATGATTATTCATCCCGACGGCGTGAGGCACATCTTTAATTGCAGACTCTACACGTTCTCTAATTTCTTGATCACTTAAATCGGATGTGATGGCTCCAGGACCGAGCCAGCTCTTCTTTCCTTTTTTTGGTTCCATCGGTAAATGGATAATAACTTCGTGGCCATTTTCATTTGCGAGCTCGGCATCCTCTTTTGTAGATGGCATAAAGGGCATAATCGCTACGGTTAGTTTTACAGGCAAACTAAGTATTTCCTTCGTTCCCTTCATATTATTACCCAAGTCGTCTATTACTATAGCCAGCTCTTTTTTTAATTGCGGAGTTGGTTCTGCAAAAACTGGCTGTACAAATAAAAAAAGGAAAAGGAAGCTACAAATCAATATTCTCATTAAATACACCTCTTGTTTTTTCTTTTAGGATTCCCAGATCTCATAAAAAATAGGTATCAACTAACGGTAATTTCTGGGAAATAATACGTTTCAATAATTGGGAAAATTCTAGTCGATATACGGTAAAGATGTAAAACAGGGAATCAGTTGCTACAGATTGGGCAATATATTTTTACATAAACACATCCTCAGTCTAGTTTACATTAGCTATAAAAAAATATATACCAATGGAGAAATCAAATGAATAACAATCTTTTTTACAAGACATTTGTAGTTATCTTGATGTTAACCTTTACAGTCAATTATCATATTAAAGCAGTGGAACAGGAAAATAATAATCTCCCAGTCGACTTTAATATCAACATAATACCCTGGCAAGAAGTAAAAGATATTATTCCTAATAAAACAAAGTTCACCATTATAGACTTTGAAACTGGATTATCTTTTAATGTTCAGCGAAGGGCAGGTAAAAGCCATGCAGATGTACAGCCGTTAACTAAGAGGGATACACAAACGATGAAGGAAATATACAATAATAGCTGGAGTTGGAATAGGAGAGCCATCATTGTAAAAATCAATAATCAATTGATTGCAGCATCGATGCATGGAATGCCACATGGCGCCGGTGCTCTTAATAACGGGTTTCCTGGTCACTTTTGTGTACATTTTATTGGTAGTAAGACTCATAAATCGGGTAAAGAGGATCTCTCCCATAAAATAATGATCTTGAAGTCAGGAAATATGCTTAATGACTACCTAACGAAGGTAAACCCTAAGGAGTTAATACAGATTTTTGCTGTCGGAATTAATCAAGAGGATGATTATTTGTTGGATTTAACTCTTACACAATCTGAAAATCAGCAGGAATTTAATAAACTCGTCGAAGATATAACAAGAATTGACATAAATGAAATGGAACTTGAATCACAAATAAGAAAAAATGATCTACTCGTCAATATACCCGTCATAGTCAAAATTACGACGAAAGAAAATAGAATAGTAAAGAAAACAATCCAATTCACTATCCAAAAAACGGGTTTAACAGATCGCTGGCTTATTAACCGTGACTCACTATACGAGGAATTTAATGGCAGGGAATGAGAGGTGATAATTTCGAAAGTATTATTTTATTGAGCTTGCTTTATTAGCGTTATATCTTTCCCACTAATAAAGCAAGAGTATTGGACAGAATCGGGTGATAAGTGAGTATTACAATAGATCAAACAATCACCTGCTAAAGCGGGTGTATTTTTTTGCTTTTATCAGTAGTGTATATAGTAACTAATTATCATGTGCACAAAGTCACGCCGGTAGAAAAAATGCGGAGAGAATAGGATTTATTTGTTACTCAAAGACAATTTATTAAATCCTTTGCCTTAATATAACTTTACTATCATAAAGTTGTAAAAAATGTTTTCTAAAATCCTACTTTAGAAAAAGGTTAAAGAAACTGGAATCTTTCATTTCATTTCGTAACATCATTTCCGAAACAGTTACAAATTTATATCCCTTTTTTTCTAATATAGGTAAAATCTTCTCTAGTGATGTAATGGTTCGGCTTCGATCACCTCCTGCATCATGAAGTAGAATAATATCACCTGGACTTATATTCGAGAGGATGTGATTCGTTATTCGATTGACACTAGGATTTTTCCAGTCTTCCGGATCCTGATGCCATGACCAGAGAACAACATGATAACCGCTATCGACTGCTGTATTTATTATTAAATCATTATAAGCACCACCAACTGGACGGAAAAGGGTTGGTTTCGTTCCGGTAATTTCATAAATTATTTTTGCTGTATCATCTATTTCTTTCTTTAACTCTTTAGAACTTATTGGGTGATAATTATGATTATAAGTATGATTTGCTATCTCATGACCTTCTGTAAACTGACGATAAATAAGGCCAGAGTATTTCTTAGCATGTGCACCCAACACAAAAAAAGTTGCTTTTGCATCATACTTTGCCAATACATCTAATATATCTGGAGTGTATTGCGGGTGTGGACCATCGTCAAAGGTGATAGCAACCATTTTTTCCTTCGTATCTATGTCCCATGTAACATGACCTGTTTTTTCATAATCCCAGCGGTCCGTTGCGGATGTCTGTGTATTTGTAAAAAATAATAAGAAAAAAAGGAAAAGGAAAAATAGTCGTCTTTTCATGTAAATAGCACCTCAATGTTTTTAATATAATATGACACAAAGATCATAGTTAATCCCACTTAATGTAGTTTCTCTTTAGTCTATGAAGTTTTTACAAATTTAATCATTGGAAATTGAGTAGGAGGAGGTTACTAACCTCTGTCCTCTTACCCCCACCGTAAACAAGGTTCCATTTATGGTAGTTTCATCTGAGTTCAACCATTGTGTTGTATCGCTAATAGACTCTTGTTATAGGAAAATGTTGAAATTTGAAACGATGCTTCAATTTTTACGTACATCTATATTATCAGTATTATGATCGTCTTGTTCCGTAATAAAAAATAATACTAATACTATTCAAATATTATGTTATTATCGAAGTGTGTAGGCATTGTCTGACTCTAACGTCTCAGAAGTGTTTAAGAAAGCTCTTATAAGAATAAATTTAATACAACTAAAAACTTTAGTGAAACTGGAGGGTTAATTTATAAAAAATAAGCTTTAATTATTGGTTCTGTCGGAGTCCTTGTACTATCAATTGGTTTGATGAAAGGGTTCTCCAGTACAGAGCACAAAATAGAAGAGGTAAACCGTTAGAGTTTATATTGAGAAATTAGAAAGAGATGGGATAGCAATTTATCCAATAGCAATTTTATATGCTTCCGTACCTTTGAAGATGAGATCAACATCGTTGACAAATCAGGATTATACGAAAAATGATTCCTAATTGATAAAGATTTATTCCGCTAATTGTTGTATTCAAAGGATTTTAATATATAGTCCATAATTAGCGTTATACAAAGGGGAAATGAATAATGAATTGGCAAATTACTAAAGAATTAAATAAAAGGGATAAACAATATATTGATGATGAGCTTTATAAGTTTAATTTAAATCATTTCCCAGAAGATTTAGGAGGCAGATACGAAGAAATCAATTTATTTTTGAAGGATGAAAACGGTAATACTCGTGGTGGAATACTCGCTGAAGTGTGTTGGAACTGGTTAGAAATTCAAACCTTTATGATAGATGAGAACATAAGGAAATTGGGTTATGGGACAAAATTATTATTAGAAATTGAGAAGATAGCTATTGAAAAAGAATGTGATTTTATAAAGGTAGATACTTTGAGTTTCCAAGCACTGGGTTTCTATGAGAAGAATGGCTATCAAGTGTTTGGAAATTTAGATAATGTAGGGAGAGATTATAAACATTACTATTTAAAAAAGGATTTATAGAATTATTAATATTATAGAGCCGAGAAGATATAAGTTTCTTCTATCATTAAATCTAATCATCATAGTCACCATCTTTGTCTAAGTAGATAACACTTCTATCTGGTTCGTGTAAGTATAAGTAGTATCTACTTCAATGATTGTTTTTGAAGCACCCATCGGAATCCAGCCTTCCGATTCCACAGGCCGCTTTTGAGTCAATTTCTGCTGTAGATACTTTAGGAGAGAGAATGCAAAAATTTCGTCAAAGAAAAATAGTGAACCAAGACAGAACAAGGGATTTGTAATACGCAACTGCATTTTGTTCAAATCTTCCTTTATTGAATTTTGGGTATTGTTGAAATT
This sequence comes from Oceanobacillus chungangensis, assembly GCF_003369565.1. GTDB lineage: Bacteria > Bacillota > Bacilli > Bacillales > Amphibacillaceae > Oceanobacillus > Oceanobacillus chungangensis. The sequence continues at coordinate 355,958 of NZ_PIOD01000006.1, forward strand.
ACCATTATAGTAGGAAAAAACTAGTAGTATTCTAGTAACAAAGGAGCGATTCTCTTGAAGATTTTGTCATTTACTGTCGCTTTATCTATTTCTTTTGCCATGTACATATATATCTACGGACTAAAAGTAGACTATTCAGTAAAATACCATCCAGTTCTTTGGTTTTTTCCAATCATTCTTACTATAATAGCAATTATCTGTTTATATTTAGCAATAAAAAATCAAGAGTATAAATAAAAAGACAAGTAAAGCATCCTTGATATAAATGGGTACGCTTTTTCCAAGAGGTGATGGAGTAGACATACAAATATGACTTTCCTATTCTTTGACTATATATTATATTTTAGGAAGCAATGACTGGCAGGTTCCCTTTTGCTTAGCCCAAGAACATTTTAACAGAATCAATGCTCCGTATAAAAAATTATATTTAATACCGAATGCTGGACATATGATAATGGTAGATCAACCTGACTTGTTTTTTAATACACTATTAAAAATAAAAAATATTCAATGTAGTGGGTAGAAACTGTTATTTTTAATACGGTGGTGATTCTTCAAGCAGAAGATCGCCTTTTTTTCTGGGGAAGCGGCAATGCGATTATAAGGAGATTTGTATGATAACAAATTTAAAGGGGTGGAGAGACCCCACGCTGTTACTATCGTCTATTGGAATATCTAGTATCGGAGATTTTATTTATTTAGTTACGATTAATATTATTGTATATCAACTAACTGGGTCGGCAGCAGCTGTTGCAGGACTTTGGATAATTGGTCCACTGACTAATATTGTTACAAAGTTCTGGACTGGCAGTTTCATTGATTATCGTAGTAAGAGAAAAGTAATGATTGTAACATACATAATTAGGGCAACGTTTATCTGCTTAATCCCTTTTGCACCAAACATGGCAGGTATATATGTGATTTTGGTCGTCCTAAGTGTGTCAAAAGCATTTTTTAATCCATCTTCAATGACTTATATTGCTATTATTGTTCCAAAACAAAAAAGGAAACAATTTAACTCTATTCACTCCTTTGCAAGTTCCGGGGCATTTATTATTGGACCAGCAATCGGGGGATCGCTTATTTTATTAACCTCTGTAGAAATAACATTGTGGCTAAATGCATTATTCTTTCTGATTTCAGCCACTTTATTATTTTTTCTACCTGAAAAAGAAAATATTGACAAAGAATCAATTCCACCATTGTCTTTTTCCCAGGTGATTTTGGATTTTATAGTCGTTCAGAAATTCATGTCTCAAAATAAATATGTTACATTTATTTACCTTGGTTTTATTCTAGTTATGCTTTTTTCATTTGCTATGGATGCACAGGAAGTTGTATTTACACAACAAGTTATAGGGCTTTCCGAGATGGAGTATAGTTTATTAATCAGTATTACAGGAATAGGTTCTGTAATAGGTGCTACGTTACTTTCACTTTTTTCAAATTTCTTCTCGCTTAGATATATGATTGTCATAGGTCTTATCATGATGACAATAGGTTATGTAATCTATGCATTTTCATGGTCGTTTATTTCAATTGTTATTGGATTTGTAATCTTAGGTTTCTTTAATGTGTTTCTAAATTCTGGAATTATGACTTTCTACCAAAATAATGTTCCTGTAGAAATTATGGGCAGAGTAACGAGTATTTATCAGTTGATACAAAGTGCTGTTCAAGCAGTATTTATTCTAGCAATTGGGTTTGCAGCAGATATTATTTCATTACGGCTTACAATCATCACGTTGGCACTTGTCATGCTGATTGCATCTATTATTTTTTCATTCTCAGTAGTGAAGCCGAATAAAACATCTTATTATCGTGAAGGCCACAATGAAAGAAAAATATAATATTTAAGTTTATTAAACTAAACCTGCTGAATAGAGAGCATTATTGCGTTAACTGGTGCGATTGTTAAATAAGGCAATTAGTAACCTGAGTGTCTTTTCTAATAGAAATACTTCAAAAATGATTTTAGAACATATAGTATTGCTGAAGGATAAGGGTAAACAGGATCGATACTGTCGGTGTAATAAAAATTGATGATACATATCATATTATGATGCAATTGTTAACTCAAACCTAAATTAAGTTTGTTATCAAACTGTTGTAAGATTGAAGATGAGAATTTTATATACAATTACTGAGGGAATATACGAGGTTGTTTATGACGCCCCGGGTAAATTGTGCCTAAAGGTTCCAATCACAAACAAAAAAGCCCTGTGGTTATTAATTCCCACAAGGAGTTTTTGCATTTAGTAAAGGGTAGGGGTTGGAGGACAGGCAACAGCATCGATAAATCTTGGATCAATTCCATAAAACACCCAGAAGGCACCGTTCCATCTATAACCAGAAACTTCACCATACTCGACACGTGTTGGGTAAAACCAAAAGCGTTCTCCATTTATTAGCCAAACATATGTGTTTTGGTATAAACAGTCAATTATATAGGATACAGAAGGCTTTGGTGGAATGAATGTCGGGGGAGGCGATTGTGGTTGTTGTCTCATTGGTCCAATTGGTGGCAAAAAAAACATATGATTTCACTCCTTTTCAGATAGGTCTTCAACATTATATGATTAGATAATCATAAGGTTAAAAGGACTAAAAAATATGGTTAGAATTATAAATAATACCCATTTAATAGAAGAATATTACTTAAAATAACTTTCTTGTTCAACTAGTGGAGCTTAATCAACAGGAGACGTCATTGGGATCGTTTCATTAAACCATAGGGGCAGTAAAATTCAATTAGCACCGTCCATTATCACCGACACGGTATCCGAACAAGTAATAGGTAATCACTTATGTTTGCCTAAATGAATATTTTATTTGTAAAGCTATTTTAGGAGGAATCGGTGTGGGATACTATGTTACAGTAGAATCAAGTGTAAAACTATATGTAGAAGATATAAATCCAGAGGGCAGTAAGATAATAGTGTTTTTACATGGTTGGCCGTTAAGTCATAAACAGTTTGAGTATCAATTTAATGTTCTTCCCGCAATGGGGTACCGCTGTATCGGAATTGACTGGAGAGGATTTGGAAAATCAGATAAGCCAGAGAGTGGTTACAATTTTAACCGATTGGCAGATGATATACGTACAGTAGTTGATGTACTTCAATTAGATAATTTCACTCTTGTAGGTCACTCTACTGGTGGAGCAATCGCGATTCGGTATATGTCCCGATATAATAGCTTCGGAGTATCCAACCTCGTCCTTGTAGACGCTGCAGCTCCTATAGGATTTACACCAGAAACTGCGACTAGATTTCTTACTTTAGCGTTAAATGACCGTCCTAAGATGATGCGCGAAGTAATAGACAGTTTTTTCTTTCAATATATAACAAGCTCATTCTCTGAGTGGTTTTTTCAATTGGGTTTACAAGCAGCAGGTTGGTCAACTGCAGCAATCATAATTACACTAAGAGATGAGAAGCTTTATGCAGACTTGCAAAAAATACTTGTCCCAACTTTAATAGTTCATGGCGTTCACGACAAAGTTATTCCATTTGCACAAGCACAGGAAATAAATCAAAAAATAAAAAATTCACAGCTTGTTCCATTTCATTACAGCGGTCATGGTTCTTTCTGGGAAGAACGTGACAAGTTTAACCAGCTATTAGGACAATTTATTGGTTGATAGTCCTATTAAATTAATGGCTAGCAAGAGCTTAAATAGGCTGTTATCAAATTAATCTCTTTTCTTATATAAAAAGCCATAGGTCGGCACCGCCCCTCCAAAAGCTAGAGTGAAGAAGCTACCTTTGGGGGGAAGAGCGGTCTAATGCTTTTTTGTTTTTAGTATATTGGTGTAAACTGATATTAATTTCCCATTATTTGCATATTTTGTAACTTACCATTTAAAATAGAGCTATACATAAATTAAGGAGAGAATTATCGTGATTGGGATAAAAAAGGAGAGTATAAGTTCTATACCAAGTTTGATTGTAGTAGATATGGACAAAGAAAATGAAGCATTACCAATGATTACTTATTTTCATGGATTTACAAGTGCGAAGGAACATAATTTAGATATTGCATTTCTACTAGCTGAAAAGGGATTTCGTGTCGTGCTTCCAGATAGTAAATTGCATGGAGAAAGAGACACAACAACATCGATTATTCAAAAGACAATTAACTTCTGGGATATTGTAATGCAGAATGTGAAGGAGCTTTCAGAGATTCGGGATCATTTTGAACAGCGAGGACTGATCTTAGATGGTAGGTTTGGTGTAGCTGGCACAAGTATGGGAGGGATTACAACCTCTGCGGCATTGACACAATACCCATGGATCAAAACTGCAGCTATACTAATGGGCTCACCAAGAATAACGACATTTGCTAAGCAATTAATTAATAATTATAAGAAGGTAATGGATCTTCCAGTTACAGAAGTGATGATTGAGAATTTATATGTTCAGCTTGAGCACTATGATTTATCAACAAAAATAGAGAAGTTGAATCAGCGTCCAGTTTTATTCTGGCATGGTGATAACGACCAAGTTGTGCCGTTTGACCATTCATATTCTTTCTATGAAGAGGCAAGGAAATTGTATGATAATGAAGAAAATATCCGTTTTATCAAAGAAATTAATCGTGATCATAAAGTAAGCAGGCATGCAATTTTGGAAACGATAAAATGGTTTCAACAGCACTTGTAGTTTGAAATAATTCAAATTTCTTATCCTGCATTAACTGAATTCTGACTTGTTCAACAAACACGTTAAGAGGCTAGGTAGAGAACAATTAACTGAATGGTGGTTCACTTTATTAAAATGTAAATGTATGGTTAAATAGAAATAAGAAGGTAAAGAGGAGGTATCGTAATGGATGCAGATTTAAAAGAAAATATTATGGGTGCGCTCGAAAACGTAATTGACCCCGAGTTAGGCATCGATATTGTAAACTTAGGACTAATCTATGATGTGGAACTAGATGAAGAAGGATTTTGCACCGTATCCATGACTCTAACGTCAATGGGGTGCCCGCTTTCAGCCCATATAGAACGTGATGTGCAATTTGCATTAGCAGATATACCTGAGATAAAAGAACTGAAAGTAGACATTGTTTGGAGCCCACCATGGAGCAAAGATAATATGTCACGCTATGCTAAGATTGCGCTAGGAATTCCTGATTGATCAAGGCTTAGTTCGTTAGGCAGCAAATAAAAAGTAAGTGAGGATTCGATTATCCGCGCTTACTTTTTTTGAACGGAATTCTTATGTAGGGTAATTCACCATTTATTTGGCTTTTGAATAGGCTAGATGGTGAGGAGGGTGAGATAATGAGGGCAAATAATGAAACAAAACATATGTATGATTTATGTAAGGATCATGTGCATGCTTATGTCTACGCAGAATTCCAGGATGGTAGAGCGGTTGATGGAATTATTACGGGGCTAGATGAGGAATATGTATATTTAGCAGTGCCAATTGAACATAATCAGCAAGAACAGGGCAATCATGATTATAATCGGCAATTTGGATTTCCATACTACGGTTATCCAGGCTATGGTATTCCAAGGAGAAGGTTTGATCGATTAATCCTGCCACTTGCAGCATTAGCAGCAATTAGTTTATTGCCTTGGTATTAATAATAACCCCTTGCCATATCTTGTAATAGGCAGGGGGTTATTATTAAAGGGCTAGTTTTTTTCTTCTTTTAAAATACCGTCACCCAATATTATAGCAGCAACTGCTAAAATTGCAGCAAGCAATAGTCCATCAGAAAGTACAAATGGCTCTCCACCCATACTTGATAAAACAAATGCAATGGCTAAGCTAACAACGACTGACCAAAAGATTGTCATTATGTATCGCAAAAATAACACCTCACAATTTAATATCTAACTATAGTATAGCATGTTTTTATGCCCTTACATACTATTTATATGATTTATTTAGCGCATTTGTATTAGTAGGTTGTTTATTATTTCTTACCAACCAGCAATGAAGATAAGTCGCAATTGATATAAACTGCGAACTAGTGACAATTTTGATTTCAATTCAGATTGGACAGATTTTTTATTCACTTGCGATACCTACAAGCAACGTCGGTTTGTTAGTAGATAAGTCATTCTATTGTCTTTAGCTTCTGCACCATTCCGGCGGAAGAAATACACGGAGACTCCTTGAAAATAAAGTTGAATTTGTCTGATTGCGATGTACGGCTGCCGAATCTTCCTTGTCCTGCTGGAGAAGAGCATAGGTGATGCGACATCACAAAGAGGCTCAACAGCTTTCCTAAGGTGTGCGTAGTGTATTTCTGGAGCGATTGCTCCGAGAACCCTTATCAGATTAAAGTAGTTCGCACTTTATTTAAAATACCTTTCTCACAGTATAAGGGAAAGCGAGGAAATATGGTATTAACCCATTGTTCTTAAACGTAAAGCTCTTCTAGAAAATTGCTGTTATTTCGAAGTGGAGGAGGATATACATGTCTGTATTGGTAATTAATTGTAATCATTGGATTGGCTATCATATTGTTAATACATTACTTCAACATGATTATTTGGTTGATGGGATAGAGAGCGATACAGAGCTGGATGAATTATCAATGTTTTTTGGAAGGAACAGTTCGTTTTCTTTTTATAATATAGAAGATAGAAAACGGTATGATACATGTATTTGCGTGGGAGAACATGGGCACTTGGAAACAATTGATGCGGAACGAGTTTTTATAATTAATCCCGGAAAAATGAATGATTGGATGGACTATGATACGGCAACAATGATATTCGCAGCTCATTTATATGGGGAATGGATGCCAATGACTGAAAAAGGATTTTATGATAATCAGGAATTTATTGCATTTCAATCGAATGATTTTAAAGAAAATGCAATTTATATCGAGGATTTTGCTAATGGATTGATTCAATGGATACAATCAAGCAACCTTTCCTCCAATCTAGAGGTAAAATCAGAACGTAATAATGGGAAAGTAAATAAAGAGAACCAAAATTCGATTTATATTCGTTCCAGCCTTCCGTTGGAAAAAAGGATGACAGCACTTCAGAAACACTACCAATTAATACAGCGGAAGAAAAATATGAGATAAAGAGGGCAAACGTGCGTAGATAGAGGGCAGTCCTTAGAAGAAACGATATAGTATGCGTAAATTTTTTTACTTGCCATTTAAGTGTTTATCCATTAAAATTAGTACCAAGTCATAACATTAGATAATAGTTATTTTAAATATAAGGGGTTGTAAAACATGGGTGCTGGTATTTTAGGTACTGGTCATTATCTTCCAACAAGAGTGGTAACGAATCATGATTTAGAGAAGATTGTTGATACGAATGATGAATGGATTCGGACAAGGACTGGGATTGAAGAAAGAAGATTTGCTGAAGATGATATTGATACATCAGATATGTCTTATCATGCTGCACTTGGGGCATTAGAAGAATCGGGGGTATCTGCTGAGGAAATTGATCTTATTTTAGTTGCAACAGTAACTCCAGATACACCTTTTCCTTCTGTTTCATGTATGATTCAAGATAGATTAGGTGCTACGAATGCAGCAGCAATGGATATCGGTGCTGCATGTTCAGGGTTTATGTACGGATTAATAACCGCAAAACAATTTATTGAAACAAAGACATACAAGAAAATTTTAGTTGTTGGTGCCGACAAGCTTTCGAAAATTCTCAACTGGGAAGATCGGAGTACGTGTGTACTTATGGGCGATGGTGCTGGAGCGGTTGTAGTTGGTGAGGTTTCAGAGGACAAAGGAATATTATCCTTTGAACTTGGTGCAAATGGTGCAGGTGGGAAAGAGCTTTATCAAAATGAACTTGATCAACTTGTAATGAACGGACGCGAGGTTTTTAAATTTGCTGTTAGACAAATGCCACAATCGACTATTAATGTCGTAGAAAAATTAGGACTAAATAAGGACGATGTCGATTATTTAGTTCCGCATCAGGCAAATATTAGAATTATGGATGCTGCACGTGAGCGTTTAGGTATTTCGGAAGACAAAATGGCGACAACAATTAAGAAATTCGGAAATAATTCGTCGGCATCTATTCCTATGGCTTTATCAGAGGCTGTTAAAAATGGTAAAATAAAAGACAATGATTTAACCGTGTTAGTTGGCTTCGGTGGAGGTCTCACTTGGGGTGCGGTTGCAATGCGTTGGGGAAAATAAGCAAGATTTCCTATGAGGAGGATTAACTTATGGAAAATAAAAGAGTAGTTGTAACAGGACTTGGGGCTGTAACACCGCTTGGCAATGATGTTCATACGTTTTGGGAAAACTTAATTGCAGGTAAATCTGGAGTAGACTTTGTAACGAAAGTAAACAAGGATGATTACCCAGCAAAAGTAGCGGCAGAAGTAAAGGACTTTGATCCGACTGCATTTATGGAGAAAAAAGATGCAAGAAAGATGGATCCATTTACACAATATGCAGTAGCAGCAGCAAAAATGGCTGTTGAGGATGCGAAGCTAACAATCGATGAGACAAACAATACTCGTGTTGGGGTATGGGTTGGTTCTGGAATCGGTGGAATGCAAACATGGGAAGATCAACATCGTAAACTAATTGAAAAAGGTCCAGGCCGTGTTAGTCCATTCTTCGTACCAATGATGATTCCAGATATGGCTGCAGGTCAAGTATCGATTCAATTAGGTGCGAAAGGAATTAACTCTTGTTCTGTAACTGCATGTGCATCGGGCGCCAACTCAATTGGTGATGCGTTTAAAGTTATTCAACGCGGGGATGCTGATTATATGATTGCTGGTGGTACAGAAGCACCGATTTCAAATATGGCTTTCGCTGGATTCTCATCTGCTAAAGCATTATCAACAAATGACGATCCAAGCACAGCTTCACGCCCATTCGATAAAAATCGTGATGGCTTCATTATTGGTGAAGGAGCAGGAATTCTAATTCTAGAATCACTAGAAACGGCATTAGAACGTGATGCACATATCTACGGCGAAATTGTTGGTTATGGCGCAACTGGTGATGCGTACCATATCACTGCTCCAGCAGAAAATGGTGAAGGAGCAACACGAGCAATGCAAATGGCGTTAAATGATGCTGGAATATCACCTCAGAATGTTGATTATATTAATGCACATGGTACAAGTACTGCATTAAATGATAAATATGAAACAGCTGCAATTAAAAATGTATTCGGTGAAAAAGCAAAGGAAATTGCTGTATCATCTACGAAATCAATGACAGGCCATATGCTTGGAGCAGCAGGGGCAATTGAAGCAGTTATTGCAATCAAGACAATTGAAAATAGTGTGATTCCTGCAACAATTAATTATGAAACTCCAGATCCGGATTGTGATTTGGATTACGTACCAAATCATGCAAGAAAACAAGATGTGAATGTTGTTGTAAGCAACTCATTCGGATTTGGTGGTCATAATGTTACATTAGTATTTAAGAAATATGAGGCTTAATCTTTATTAAAAATGCTGTTCAGCAAAGCGCTGATCAGCATTTTTTTGGATGTTAAGTTTTAAGCAAAAGATAACGAAGGAGGACTCTTCAAAGTCTTCTTATTCATAAGAAGTATTTTTAGAGACTAAATGACTAATCTTCATGTATTCGTCTACAAGTGCATAAACTAAAGAAAAGACTCGGACAAGCTTAGGCGGTGGAGAAATTAATGGGGTATATATTCGCTTTTCTAATCGGATTTGGACTAGCTGTCACTGGCGGAGTAACAATAATAGCATATCTAAACTTTTTACCTGCGGGATTATCTTGGGCGGACTATTTCATTTTTATCCAAGGAAGAATAGAGTGTTATTTTTTACCAATTGGAATCTTAATCATGACGTTTGTAATCTATCGTTTTCCAAACAGACTGTAAACATAGAAGAATATTTATACTCGTATTTGGTCATAATGTAAAATAAGTTGTATCTGTAATAGGCTTTGTTGAAGGATTTTTTCCTTTTATGGCAAGAAGGGTTTTAAAGCCTTCTCATTTATTAAGTGCAACGAATGCTATCACGTCCAAAAGTGGCTGTAGCAGAGTTTCTAAAAAAGCGAGGGTTGTTTTATGTTATATTTACATGATGTTTGGGTGAATTGGTTTGAGGGTGAGGAGAATGGGTATAATGTTTGTCATTTTCACGAGTGGCGCAAAGAGGATGGAATCGAATTATTGGATCAAGTACCTCTGCTGTACATAACAGAAGTCTTATTTAACTACATCGAAAATGATATGCATGACCTACCTAAATCTTTACTTGATGCCATTTATAAACGCGCCTATATTCGTAAAGGTCATGAACGTTCAGTACTTGATTATGCATGTGTTGTAACAGATGGTAACAATATCCTAGCAATCGACACGATTGGTTATGAAATTCCGATTCGCAAAAGCAGACTCATCCCAAGACAGGAGCAGCTTGTATTTGATATGATCCAAAAAACAAAGCCACAAGCCTTTCGTTTTGATGAGACGAACTACCAAAAAGAATATCATATGCTCTCCATGCCTCCAGAGTTAGTATTTGGGTTAACAAGAAGGGAACGGCAGCTAAAGCAATTGCTCATGATCGGCTTGGACCAATTGCGAACAACGAATAATTTAGAGGAATTAAGATATTGGTTAACGGAATGGGATCCGAAGAAGTATCCATTTATCCGATTCATGGATGAAGATAAAGTTTGGGAAGCACTGTACAATGGTGTAAAAGAAGGTTGGACTGTTGCTCATGAAGAATTATGCTCTAAATTAATTCGTGGACAGCATTTTTTAGAGAAAATGTGGGAAGTTGAAAATGGTGAAGAGCAGAGCACATCGTAGCAGAAGTAGTTAGGTTTTGGGAGTGTTTGGTGTATGGACTCCATATTGTAGTCTGAGCACTTTAGGAAAGGGTTGCAACAAGGGGATTGATTAAGAAATAAAATAAATGCTCTAGCGACCATAATGATGAATAAATGCAATAAAATGAAACAGGCAAGCGATCCTAAAGCTTGCCTGTTTCATATATCAGCACGAGAAAAAATATATCAGCACGAGAAAAAATATATCAGCACGAGAAAAAATATATCAGCACGAGAAAAAAT
>NZ_PIOD01000030.1 GCF_003369565.1 Oceanobacillus chungangensis
CATCCCGAACACAGTAGTTAAGCTCTTCAGCGCCGATGGTAGTTGGGACTTTGTCCCTGCAAGAGTAGGACGCCGCCAGGCTGCTTTTTTTCTATATTAAATTAACTGAAGAATGCTTCAATAAACTTAACTTATAGTTAATCACATTATTCCACAGTAGCTCAGTGGTAGAGCAATCGGCTGTTAACCGATCGGTCGTAGGTTCGAATCCTACCTGTGGAGCCATTTTTATGCTTCCATAGCTCAGTAGGTAGAGCACCACCATGGTAAGGTGGGGGTCAGCAGTTCGAATCTGCTTGGAAGCTCTTAGTGAAACGCTTATCCTGTAATGGATTAAGCGTTTTTTTGTTTATAAAAATTATACAGTGGAATATATTAATGACAGATTTTGAAAATAGAGTATTTGTTCTTATAATCAGAGAGTAAATAACACAGCAAACAATTAATTCAGTTTAATAATGGCAAGATAGTGGAATAGTTACAATAATAAATTCAACAGTTAATGACAAAGGAAGAGGGAAATCAGAGCATGTGGATTAGGCATTCGTTTTTTAAATACATTACAGGCGCATTGTTAATTGTAATCTTTATTTATTTTCTAGGAAAAATCGACTATTTTTTATATCCTTTTCAAAAACTGATTGGGACATTATTTTTTCCGATTGTAATAGCTGGTTTGCTCTATTATATTTTGAGACCCGTTGTTTTCCTTTTCTCCAAATCAAAATACATCCCTCGTTCAATAGCGATATTAGTGGTCTATTCCTTAATAACGGGTATCGTTTTCTTAATCTTTCATTTTGGTGGAGAGTCTATTAGCGAACAAGTTAATCATATGGTAAAAGTTATTCCGGAAAATATGGAAGAAATGACAGGGGAAGCAGAGCAGTTTATGGATGAGAAAAATATAAATATGTTCTCTGTCGACCAGCTCAAACAAAAAGGGATGACTTACTTAGGTAATCTTACACAATCTATCGGTCAAAATATAACAGATATTGTAATGGCGATTACTAGTGTAGCGACCGTTCTAATTATTGTTCCTTTTATTTTGTTCTACTTATTAAAGGAAGGCGACCAACTAATTCCTTTTCTATTGAAGTTTATACCCGAAAACCATAATGCTGAAGGTAAGAAAATATTGAAAGACATTGATGGCACAATTGCTGCTTATATTATTGGCCAACTGACTGTTGCTTTGGTTGATGGTGTATTAATGTATTTGGGTTACCTTATAATCGGTCTTGACTATGCTGCTTTTCTTGCAATATTTGTTGTCATAACAGCAGTCGTACCTTTTTTAGGGCCGCTACTTGGCATTTTACCAGCCATTGTATTTGGGGCGATTCAAAGCCCTGAGATGGTCCTTTATATATTAATTGTTTTAGTCATAGTCCAACAATTGGAGGGGAATCTCGTTTCTCCATTAGTTTTAGGAAACAAGTTAGATATACACCCATTGACAATCATTCTCCTTTTAGTTGTAGCCGGATCAATATATGGTTTTATTGGTATACTCATTGCAGTTCCGCTTTATGCTGTATTAAAGGTGACCATAAAAAACCTTTATCGATTTTACCGACTTCGTCAACCGATAGCTAAGAAATATTGAGATGAGGTAAACAAAAATATACCTAAAAAGGCGGGATTTAAAAGCTGTTTAAAAAGGTGAAATTACATGACCATTTTGAACAGCTTTTTTAGATAATACTCTAGATTGAAATAGCCTTGGTGCGACCTTCCTTAGATTTCTCTTGCTAAGCTAATATGCCACTTGGGAAATTACTGTATATTAAAGAAAAGTAGAGCCATAAACCAGCTTTACTTTTTAATTTCCTTCCATATAGTCCTCTACCAATATCATTTTGGTATAACTAGCGATGTTGCCAGTAGAATAGTAATGAATGTTAATTACAGAACTTAGGACCTACCGCGGTAACTAGCTGTCATTGGCCAATCCGTTCCAAAATAAGTTCATTATTTGAGTCACTAGATCATCCAACGATGAGAATGTATCTTTATAAGTAATATCGATTTTATTTCCAGCCGTAAGAATGGATACAAACATAAAAGCACCTAGGCGAGGATTACTCTGAGGAATTTCTCCCTTATCCATCGCTTTTTTTATTGCTTGTTCTAATGCCCCATACATATTATCCTCTGCTTCCTTCATCAATTGCAATTGATCCTCAGTGAGAGACGTTTTCGCTTCCTTCATAAATGAATTAATATCGATATCTACTGTTGCTTGTAAATGTGCTTTAGCAATCTGAAATAACTGTGTTTCTAGTGATGCATTTGTTGAGAGATTATCTACAATTCTTTGCCTGATTCGAATCATTAACTGAACCATCGCATCCGTAAACAGGTCTGCTTTTGTTTTATAATAATAATACACCGTAGCTTTTGTTACATCACATTTTTGGGCAACATCGTCCATAGACACTAATGGATATCCTTTTTCTAAGAACATGCCAGTCGCTATTTTTAATATTATATCCTTAGTTGATTTTCCATCCTGTTCTTTTCGAGGTCTTCCTAAAGGTCGAGGGGAACGTTCCATAATGCTCACTCCAAATTTTATATACTAGACATATTATATCATATTTTGAATATATCTTGATTAATTAACCTTCTAGTATATATAATTAAAACGTGCATGATTATTAGTATTACAAATAAAAGTTCATGCTAGAGAGGATGAGGGTTTTGAAAGAAATATTGAAAAAGTGGGGCGATATTGTTGCAAGCGGTAAAACTCGCTGGGTAACGATATTTATTTGGATTTTATTGATTGGAGTTTTTTCATTTATATGGCCTCAGGTAAATGACCGTGAAACATCGGATACACAATTATTGCCTGATGATGTGATGTCTGTGGAAGCAAATAAAATTTCTAATAAAGAATTCTCAAATGATGCTGGTACACCACTATTGTTAGTATGGCAACGTAGCGAGGGGCTAAGAGACTCGGATTATGAAATGATTCAATCCCTTTATAAAGAATTAAATGATGCACCAGTCGACAAACAGACGTTTATTCCGCCTTTTCAGGATCTTCCTGTAGCTGCTATGGCGGAAAGTTCATCTGAGGACGGAGCTGCCCTAATAACACCAGTATTCTTTAATGAGGAAGCATCAACAAATGAATTACAAGCTGCATTAGATGAACTCGAAACGAAAGTAAAAGAGCAATTTGGAAATGAAGTACTGGAAAATGAATTAGGTGAGTCAAATCTGCATGTGCGCTTTTCTGGACCGGTTGGAATTCAAACAGACGCAGTAGCACTATTTAGTAATGCTGATGTTACATTGTTAATTGCGACTGTATTGATCGTTTTTATCTTACTTATTTTATTGTATCGTTCGCCGATTTTAGCGATTGTTCCGCTTATTGCTGTTGGAATCGCCTATGGTTTAATCAGTCCATTACTTGGTTTTCTCGCAGATAAGGGATGGATTGTCGTTGATGGGCAAGCTATCTCAATTATGACCGTTCTATTATTTGGTGCGGGAACAGATTATTGTTTATTTTTAATCTCACGATACCGAGATGAGCTGCGACATGAGGAGAATAAATATGTAGCATTAAAACATGCAACTAGTGGTACAGGTGGCGCCATCATGATGAGCTCGGTGACAACTGTTTTTGGACTGCTGTCACTTGGCCTGGCTTACTATGCATCCTATGATCGTTTTGCCATACCATTTAGTTTATCCATTTTCATTATGGGAATCGCTGCCTTAACATTACTGCCTGCGATTTTAGCTATACTCGGACGATTTGCGTTTATCCCGTTTATTCCTCGTCCTGAAGAAATGATTCAGGAAATCGAGAAGAAAAAAGGGAAGAAAATCCGCCGTCCGAAACCGAGTCACCGTTTTGGCAAAAAGGTAGGAGCGTTTGTCACAGAGAAACCATGGGCAATTATCATTGTTAGTATGATTATCCTTGGTGGTTTAGCGGCTTTTGTTCCGAAAATGCAATTTACGTATGCATTATTAGATTCATTCCCGGAAGATATGCCATCACGCGAAGGTTTTACAATAATCGAGGATCATTATCCACCAGGGGAAATTGCTCCTGTCAATGTAATTGTAGATACAAATGGTGAGGAACTCTCACTGAAGGAGGAGTTGGAGGAGCATCCCTATGTAGAGATTGTTTCTGATCCAGTTGAAGGTGCGGAAAATAATGAAATCCAGCAATGGCAAGTCACACTTTCCGTTGATCCGTATTCTACAGAATCGGTGGAAAGTATCCCAGAACTAAAAGAGATCGCAACGAAAGTATTGAGCGATGCGGGTATCTCTAATGCTGAGGATTTTGTATGGATTGGCGGTGAAACAGCTACATTATATGATACAGACAAGGTTACAAGCCGAGATCAAGCATTGATTATACCTGTTCTATTATTAATTATTGCTACATTACTCGTGATTTTCCTAAGATCGATTGTTGCGATGGTTTATTTACTCGCAACGGTGATAATCTCGTATGCATCCGCCCTTGGTCTAGGCTGGATTGTGTTGCATCATGTCTTTGGTGTAGCAGAAATACAAGGGTTAATTCCGCTCTATTCGTTCGTCTTTTTAGTCGCTTTAGGAATTGATTATAATATTTTCCTTGTTTCTAGTTTGTGGAGTAAACGCAAGGATATGCCGCTTAAGCAAGCAATTGCAGAAAGTGTAGGAGAGACTGGAAGCGTCATTAGTTCAGCAGGACTTATTTTAGCTGGTACGTTTTCCGTCCTTGCTGTACTTCCTTTGCAAGTACTTGTCCATTTCGGTACAATCATGGCAATCGGAATTATGATTGACACATTTATCGTCAGACCATTGCTTGTTCCTGCAATTACGGCTGTGCTCGGACGCTATGCATTCTGGCCCGGTAAGCTTTGGAAGCTGAGTGATGATGAGAGTTACAAAACGAAGTCCGATTCTAAGGAATAATACAATATAGTTTAGGCTGCTGGCGGGTGAAAGTTTGCCAGTAGCCTTTGTTTTTACTCTGGTATTGTGTAAGCTTAATACATGATGGACGTTATTAAAGAAACTAGGTGAAAAAAATGCGCTTATGGCATGAAGCACTTATTCCCAAACTACCCCGTCAGCAATTATTGGGACAGCACCGGGAATGTTGTGCATTACGTGGCTTAGGGTGGAATAAAAAGCATGCAACAGTAGACTATGTATTTCAGTATTCTCCTTATAAATTATTCCAATACCATATGAAGGTGATGGATGAAATGAAAAGGCGAGGTTATAACAATGATCCATTATGGGAGAATCCAGCATATCGTGGTAAAGCATGTCCACCTTATAAAGAAGATGTGATTAAGAAGGAGAATGAGAGTAAGCTAATTTATCCGGAGCATGATGCGACTTATATGGAAGAATGTATTCGTAATCTTTCAGCCAAAGGGATTTATTTGTAGTGATAGCGTAAGATCTAAGTAGACTTCCAATTTTAAATCTAGGAGAAAGCCTTGATAAAGCAGTATCCGTTCTGCAAAATTTAAGAACATCTGAATCAGACCTGGCATCACAAAATAAACAACTGACGGAGTTTGGATTTTCTTGGATGGAATCAGCTCGAAAGGATTACCATCAGAAGGATTTTGGGGCGGTTTTTGAGAAATATATTAATAATTAGATTGGTGTGGGGGCAGCTGGTAGTTAAGCTGCCCCTATTTTTATAACGAAATCAGACAAATTTTATATTTTAAAACAACAAGAACCCAATTGCAATCGGAATAAAACTAAATAACAAAATCATCACACAGAACCCCATAATATCGCGAATCTTCAATCCAGCAATCGCTAAAACTGGCAGGGCCCAAAATGGCTGTATCATGTTTGTCCACGCATCACCCCAAGCGACTGCCATCGCCGTTTTTGCTGTATCTGCCCCTAATTCCAATGCCGCTTGAATCATTATTGGCCCTTGGACTGCCCATTGTCCACCGCCAGATGGTACGAATACATTAACAAGCCCTGCACTGATGAAGGTTAACACTGGCAGTGTATATTCTGTTGAAAAGTTAACGAACCATAATGAAATCTGCTCTGACAAACCAGATGCAACCATCATCCCCATAATTCCAGCGTAAAATGGAAACTGAATGATGATGCCACCAGCATTTTCCACACCATTTGTAACCGTATCTAAAAAGCGTCTCGGTGTTTTATGCAGGAGGATTCCTAAGAAAAGGAATGTGAAGTTTACAATATTAATATTCAGGTCAAATCCGTTAGTTGCGAAATGGTAGACAATGTATGTTAAACCCATGATTCCAATAACTAGTGATACAATTTGGCTGTTCTCCAGTCTCTCTGCTGGGGTAGTTGCTTTGAGTGACTCCGTTTGCTTTTCATCTTCGTCAGATGATTTCCAATTAGTAGCATCGATAGACTTCAGTGGAGCGGCATTTTTTAATAAATTTCGATTGAAAAATGGCAATGTAATCACTAGCGTAACAACGATAAAGATATTAGCGGGACTGAATAATGTTTCGACAACAGGGATAAGTCCCATCGTATCTTCCAAGAAGTGACCCGGTGTAGCGATTAGTAAAGGAATCGATCCAGAAAAACCACCATGCCAGACAACAAATCCACTATAAGCACTGGCGATTAAAATCCGGTAGTCTACAGTAGGCACTCGCCTTGCAACATGTATTGCAAATAAAGCCCCAACAACAAGTCTAAATCCATAGTTAATCAAATTTGCAATCAAAGCAACAAATGTAACTAGCACAACAGCTTGTGCAGGTGTGTTGGCAAGTGTACTTAATTTCATTAACAGCTTCTTAATAACAGGAGTATTCGCTAAAATATAGCCCGTAACAACTACAAGCGCCATCTGCATTCCAAAAGCTAACAAATCCCAAAATCCAGTTCCCCAATGCTCAATCATTTCAATTGGCCCACTGTCCGTGAATAATAATCCAAGTATATACACAAGGAAAGATAAAATAATGGCAAATAAAAACGCATCCGGTAAGTAACGTTGAACAAGCCGATCAAAGAATGAAGTGATTGCTTTCATTTGATTTTCCCTCCTTTAGTTTGTTGGTTCTGGCGGTAGAGTAATTAGTATGCTTGTCAGGTGGGGGAAATGTTATAAATTTTTTTAAAAATAATGTTAAACATTAGCGAAATGTGCGTGATATAAGCAATAGATCATCAAGGTGATGGTCAGTTCAGCTATTAGTAAAGCTGAGTATCTGTTTTGTTATTAATTATAAATCAGAGTTGATATATATGTGAGACAGAAAGATGTGAACCGCAAAAAAATACACTTACATAGAGGGGGATCCTAGTTACACTAGTAACACTTTTATCATTATGATAAACTTGATTGGATTCTTCTCTATCTTAGGAAGATAGGACAGATTCTGCCCCGATTTTAACTTCTAGGAAAAGGAATTATACCTTATTATTACTCTTCCCTTGACGCCCACCCACTCAACCTGCTATCATTTTCCTATTGTCCAAAAAAATAAATAGCTACACCATTGTATAAGTCTAGGGATATGGCCTAGACGTTTCTACCAGCTACCATAAATAGCTTGTCTACAAGGGATGGAAATGTATTAATATTTTTCTATAACCTTCTACTGTTACTTTGGCGCGTTGGTACGAAGCCAAGGTTTTTTTGTACATAAAAAGAAACAAATAGGAGATAATTCACATCATGAAGAACTTTTTTAGATTTACAGAAAGAAATACCACATATAAAAAGGAAATTCTTGCAGGGCTGACAACTTTTCTTTCCATTTCATATATTTTGGTCGTAAACCCGCTAATTCTTAGTCAGGCGGGCATGGATCGAGGGGCCGTATTTACAGCGACTGCTCTTACTGCGATCATTGGCTCATTGCTTATTGGGTTGCTTGCGAACTATCCGATTGCTATTGCGCCTAGTATGGGGCTAAATTCATTCTTTACTTTTTCCGTTGTTATCGGAATGGGGATTGATTGGCAAGTAGCATTGACTGGCGTTTTTATTGCGGGCATCATTTTTATGATTTTAAGCTTAATGAAAATTAGGGAAAAGATTATTAATGCGATTCCTAAGGATTTAAAACATGCGATTGCTGCTGGAATTGGATTTTTCATTGCATTCATCGGTTTTAAAAATTCAGGGATTATCGTTGCCAGTCCAGATACATTTGTTTCGATCGGTGACTTAACATCACCTGGAACAGCGCTCGCTGTCATTGGGCTCATCATTACAATCATTATGCTTGTTCGAGGAATGAATGGGGCAATTTTTTACGGAATGGCGATTACAACAATTATTGGAATGATTGCTGGATTAATAAAAATTCCAACTTCTATCATTGGTACAATCCCGAGTCTTGAACCAACATTCGGTGCTGTGTTTATGAATTGGGGTGCGATTTTTACTCCGGATGTATTAGCTGTTATTTTTACATTCTTATTCGTTGCCTTTTTCGATACAGCTGGTTCTTTGATTGCACTTACCAGCCAAGCGGGAATCATGAAAAACAATGAGATTCCGAAAATAGGAAGGGCGTTGCTTGCAGATTCTTCAGCAGGAGCAATCGGTGCAATACTGGGTACTTCCACACCTGCAACAAGTGTAGAGTCCTCATCAGGTATTGCAGTTGGTGGAAGGACTGGATTTACATCGGTCATCATTGCACTTTGCTTTTTGATTGCATTATTCTTCTCGCCTATTCTTGCGGTAATCACGACAGAAGTTACTGCACCTGCATTAATTATTGTTGGGGCATTAATGGCGATGGATATTCGCAATATTGACTGGAGCAGAATAGAAATTGTTATACCAGCATTTTTGACAATCATTATGATGCCACTAACTTCCAGTGTGGCGATGGGTCTCGCTTTTGGATTTATTCTCTATCCATTAGTACTACTGGCTCAAAAGCGATTTAAAGAAATCCATCCAATTATGTACGTGCTTTGTGTGTTGTTTATTTTGTACTTTATCTTTATAGCGTAGCGTAAGTAAATCTCTAAAAACAAACGAATATAGATGGAAAAACCTAAGGAATGTAATATTTCCTTAGGTTTTTATATTTGTCTTTGATTGGTATTGGTTTTTCTTATAATAGATACATGTTTCTATCTGGAATGAGGAATAGCATCAGACTTAGCCGTCTCTACCAACCTGTAATTGATTATGTGTACTTTTAACCAAATACTGAAAATAGAAAAGGAAGGATAAACGCTCCCATACTTGTACGAAGTATATTTTTCATTACTCTCGCTTAACCGAAATAGTGAAAAACTATATAATCTTGTAAAACACCCAGACATATAATCTTACTACTAGAATAAGGTATGTTCGGCAGCTGATTTGGTGAGCGCTCTGCTCGATTCCCCGATGCGGTAGCTCGAATTAAGCCCGTTCCGCTCGATTTAGTGATTGAATCGCTCGAAAAAAGGTATGTTCCGCTCGATTTACTTATAATATATGCAGATTTAAGAGTAGTATTAGTAAAAACCCTCGGATTGCTTATATTCCGAGGGTTACTTTGAATCTTATTGTTAAAAACAATGATTAATTACTTATTTATACTCATTTCCTGCCGCATGCTCCCTGTTGTCTGTCCAATCCAAATATCTTCTCCGTTTTATAAACCTTTGCCATATACCCTGTATTTCCCCAATCGCAATTGCAACTAAGATAAGCACAACACCTAACCATCTGGAAGGTGCGATATATTCTGAAAGTCCAATATATGCAACGATAACCGATACTGGAAGCTCCACGGCCCCGAGGATTGTCGCCAGACCTGCGGATATATGAGGGGTAGACATGGCAAACATAAGCGGTGTTAAGATAAGACCACATAGTGCAAGTCCGCCTGCATAGAGCCATATGCTGCCACTGCTTAGGACATCAGTGTTTAGTGACAGGTGCGGTGGGAATATTATAAACATTAATAGTGCTGCTCCTGTAACCATAACAGGTGTCCGAATTGTTGCAGGGACATCGACCGCTACACGTCCACTGACAAAGATAAATGCTGTATAGGAAAATGCCGATCCAATTCCTAAAACAAAGCCGATAAGAGTGATATCAGATAGACCTCCATTAAATACATCTGCTGCAAATAAAACACCTACCATGGTTAGGATGACAGTAACCATCGTTTGTTTGCTTGGCTTTTTCCTGCTGAAAACCCAATCAAATAATACGCCAATCCATATAAATTGGAATAGTAATACAACAGCTAGAGAAGCAGGAAGGTATTGCATTGAGGCGTAATAAAGGATACTTGTCAGACCTGTAAAGCTTCCCGCAACCATGAGGGAAAGCACTGTTTTGATGGTAAGTTTTTTGGCTGCTTTTGGATAGCGTTTAAGAGAGAAAATGCCGATAGTCCAAAGCACGATTAATGCAATAATAGCCTGTACCACAATAATTTCACTAAGGGTCCATCCTGCAGCATAGCCTAAGTTAATAAATAAAGGGTTCAACCCAAAAAAAACAGCACCTATAAGAAAAGTGATGATAGCATGATGACGTTTCATATTATAATCCTCCATTACTGTAAAATAACATGGTGTATTTCTCTGCTAAAGGTAGTTAAGACTACATAAGTGCAGCTAATGCTGTCAACGAAAGGCTTAGTAACACCCAAGTTTTCTGAGAGGAAAATAAGACCATAAACTCTATCATAGCATATTTTAGGGATTTTGTAGGAGTCTTGACTGGTGGAAATAATTGTTTTTGATAGAAACTCAAGTGGCGGTCTTCCATTTTTACACGAATATTTCAATCTGCCTATCCCATACTAAAGCAATAAAGGAGGGATATTCATGGCAAAACGAACGAAGAAAAACGATGCAGATCAAAAGAATAAACAAGGGTTTGATTCAAGTAAGAGGGATTCAGAGTTCTCTAAGGAAATAGGAAGTGGTAGTGCAAAGGCAAACCTGGAGCACAAAAATAGAGCAAAAAAAGAAAGAGCTTCTAAACTTAAGACTAAAAAATAGGGATGTTTTGAAAATGCTGGAAAGGGAGTATACATGCTATGTCCAAATCAAAACGGCGCCAAGAAAGGGAAAGGCAAGGAAAGAAGCAATCGCAAAACCCACATGGAAAAGTCAAATCTTTTGAAGAGTTAGCTGCAGATGCAGGAAAAGATGAATCTTTATAAATCATGTAAATAACTTACTTCTCAAATTGAGGTAGTTGTGATGGTTAGGGACGAGTCCCGCTATTTTAACGCTGCGAAGTACAAGGGGACTGATATTTCAGCCATTAAGTAGAAAAAATTGCATTCATGGAGATAAACTTTAGGAAGTACACCGCCATAGATGCAATTTTTAATAGATAATAATAAAACGAAAAATGGTTCCAATTATCCAAAAAACGATGATTGGAACCATTTTTATGTTATTTCTGGCTAGTAATGTCCAGCCTCATTTTATGTTAGCTTTCCCATAACTTCAGTAAATTTATATCTTAAATCGACGTACTAATTCATTTAATTTTTCAGCAAGATTAGCAAGTTCAACAGAGTTTCCTGCTACTTCCTCCATAGAGCTGCTTGACTGCTGGGCTGTTGCAGATGTTTCCTCTATCCCTGCACCTGATTCTTCCGTTATTGCTGCAATTTCTTGGATTGCGACATTCATTTCTTGGCTTCCAGTTGCAATTTCAGATAAGTTTCCAGTTATTATCGTGATGTAATCTACCATTTCTGTTGTGGAATAATTTATCTTATTAAGCGTTTCTGCAGTTGTTTTGATTTTTGTGGTTCCAAGTTTAACCTCAGCATATCCAGCTTTTAGTGATTCTGCTACAGCTTGGGATTCGGATTGGATACTACATACTATTTGTGTAATGTCTGATATCGATACAGATACTTGTTCAGCAAGTTTTCTAACTTCATCAGCTACAACAGCAAATCCTTTCCCATGTTCACCTGCTCTTGCTGCCTCGATTGCTGCATTGAGCGCTAGCAAATTTGTTTGATTCGCAACTTCCTCGATAATGGAAACAAGCTGGGATATTTTTTGAGACTCGGCATTCAGGGCATCCATCTTTACCACTGATTCTTGTACAATTTTATCAATCTCTATCATTTGCTGATTTGAAGATTCCATTAGTTGCTTACCATGGTTTGTCAGTTCTAAAACCTCGATGGAGGATTTCTGAACTTTTGCTCCTTCTTCATTTGTATCCTGAATTTTTATAGAAAAACTTTCCATAGCAGAAGATATTTCACTTGTAGCATCAGCTTGCTTTTCTGTTCCAGCAGCAATTTCCTCCATGGTTAAAGAGATCTGTTGGGAACCAGTTGTTACTTCATTAGCTGATTGAGTTAATTCCTCACTCTGTGATGCAACATCACTTGAAGCTGCTGCCACGTTTGAAATAGTATTATGAAGGTTATCCTGCATTAATTTCATATCTGCTAGCAGCTTACCAATCTCATCATTGCGTTTGTTTACGTTAATCTTTGTTTTTAAGTTACCTTTTGAAAGTTCCAGCATAAACTCTGCTATTTGTTTAATAGGATTGGAAATCGATTTACTAAACTTCATCGATACTATGATTACGACAATGATGGTTATAGCCATTATCAATAGGCCGATATACACGGAACTTTCTTTTGTATCATAAATAACAGATATGTCTTGAGTAATACCAATAGTACCAATTGTTTCCGTTAGCGTAGGGTCATACATCGGTATGTAAGATTCCAGCATATTACCATCTTGGTAATTTATGCTTTCTCCATTTTGAACAGTTGATAACAATGAACTATCCTTAATTTCTCCACCAATATGGGAATCAATTGAAGATAAGGCGATAATTCCTTTTTCATTATATATGTCGATGGTCACACCTGGCAGTATATTCTTTAATTCATCCAAAAAAGTATCATCAACACCTGTCTGCAGTGTTCCGATGACCTCATGATTATGGATAATTGGCGCAAAGGCGCGAACAGAAAGGCCACTGCTTCCAAATTCAAATCCTGAAGTGAACTCTCCGTTTAATGCTGTTTGAATTGCCGGAAGAGAGCTTTTGTCATCTCCATATTTTTCTGGATTATGTCCACGTAAAATTACATTTCCAGAGGTATCTCCTAATTCAAAAACGTTAAGACCGTGTTCGGCTTCAAGGCGAGTAAAAACCGGGATGATCTTTTGCATCAGTTCATCACGGTTCTCAGATTGATAAGCATCAATAATTGCATCATTGCTTGCATACAGTTTAGTTATTTTGAGTAAATCCTCTGTTTCCTTTTGGAACTGTGTTTGAATCGTATGCTCCATTTCTGCTTGCTGTTTTGTGAAAAGTTCATCAAACCCTTGCTCGGTAGTGAAATAAATAATACCTAATGTAATTAATAAAGGAATTACGGCCAATGTGAGTATTACTGTTAGTAATTTTTTATTTAAACTATTAAATGTAAATATCTTTTTCATATGAGTCCCCTTGTAATTTTGTAGTTCTTGTTGATATAGACTATCCACCTTATTATCTATTTCCATCACAAAAAAGATAGAGTATTTACTATATCGACTTCGATAACAAAATTATTAAGTGATTAGAACGCAGGAGCGGGGCTACAGTCTCTTTTGCAACTAGGAACTATTGTAGTTAATGATAATAGCAATAAGTATATAAAGGGCAGACAGAATAACTACATTCTGTCTGCCCTTTATATTTATGTACTTTATGTCCAGGAGGGAAGGAACCTATACTATCTCGTGCCTCATACCTCCCTAACAACCGTACCTGCAACTTGATCATGAGGCAGTATTGCTCCATCTTCTACTTCAAATGCTTTCTGCTTTTTAAAGTAATCAAATGTACTAAATGTATCTCGATAGGTCATCCGTTTAATGATTTGGTTCGGTGTTAGTACTGAGTCATCCTCATTTTTTAGGGCTAGTCCCATTGTTTTATAACCGATTGTTTGGCTAGACTTCCGCTGTTGTGCATATTCCAGTGACCACGTGACGAGGGTCGGTGTCACTAGTGCATGAACGGCTTCGTTTTTTACCTTCTTCCGCATGAAATACTCAATACCAGCAGTTACTGCAGTTGAAATGGCAAGGTCAATAAAATATGCTTTTGTACGTTTTTTTGTAATTGATTTCACTAGAATTCCTCCTGTAAATTGATTTGTTTATATACGTACGAATATCAATGGAAAAGGTTTCGACTTCATCTAATATCGTTTTATCCTAATAATTAAGCCGTTCTTTTCTATGTAGTACATGCATAATCTATTAAAAGGTGGTGATGAAGATGTTTGAAATTTATGATGTCGTATTGATTCCGCTAATAATAGGGTTGGTACAGTTGCTGAGAACAGTGGGCTTGAATAAGAAGTACCTACCACTAGCGTCGTTGATTTTCGGTTTAGCTGGAGGGATATTTTATATGTATCCTGAAGATCTTAAAGGGGGCATTATTGTCGGTCTAATGCTAGGTTTATCGGCAAGTGGTTTATACAGTGGAACGAAGAATACGTTGGAAAAGAGTAGTGAGTGATTGTTTGGAGGCATTACATCACAATGTTAATCCATGAAAAAATAGGTTCAAATCCATAAGCTATTCATTTAATCAGCGAGTACATATCGAGATTAAATGAATAGTTTTTTCTATGGAATACCCTAGAATTTACTTCAAGCCCTAATTTACTCTTAGGAAACCTCACCATTTCTTATGTCAATCAACTTTACCACCAACCAAAGTCCGAAAAAAACTACATACGCCAATAAACACAAATTCACATAATACCAAACACCACTCCCAAGCAAATCCAAAGGTGTAGACGCTGCAGGGGGACTCGCCAAATATAAATAATTGGATCCCAGCAATGGATTGACAACAAATCCAATAATCCCCGAATAAATCAGCACGTAAGCATATGTTTCCAACATTGATTTAAAGGTGACCTTAATAGATCTCGTTGTTAGCAAAAATATTCCCGTCCAAGATATCGCTAAATGAGATACAAAAAATTGCAAGAAGCGAAAATGCGGAAACTCATAAAGTAATTCAGGAGTGATGATAGCTAAAAAAGCTGGAATAAAGCCAATGAAAAAGGAAATTATTATTAACTTCCTGTTCAAACTCGCAAGTGCAATCGCGCCAATGATGCTGGCAATCCCACAAAGATGCAATGGAATATACTCACTTAGACTCCAGATGCCATTTGTCGCAGTCCATATTTGATAAGAGATTTCAGATAAAACGAGGATACTAAATAAACTCCACCGAATAAGATTGTAGATAAACTGGTTTGCGACAATATGTTTTCGAGTAAAGAAGAAGAAAATAATTCCAATAACGTAAATCAAAATCATAATAAGATGACTAGTACCGAACGAAACAAAGGGATTTCCATCAATATTCATAAACCATTCCTGAAGAATCATATTATCCCTCCATAAAAAATGCCCTATACTACATTATATGCAGCATAGGGCTTCTTCATTTCTGTTTTCCACGCATTAACGGACTGTAATACCCACCTTTGTAGGCTGGTTACAGCCCGTAAATTCCTGATTCTGTTTAACTAACATTCAGTGGGGTGGAAGAGTACCCCACTGAATGAAGTTTCACTTTATCCACCAATAATATGGAAACCAGAGTCAACGTGGAGCACTTCTCCAGTTACCCCACGTGAAAGGTCACTGACGAAGAATAAGGTTGCATCACCGACTTGATCTTGGTCGACATTGCGACGAAGTGGAGCTTTTTCAACAATGACATTTGCTTTGTCGTTGAATCCAGATACACCTTTAGCGGAAAGGGTGCGAATTGGACCTGCTGAAATCGCATTTACACGGATATTGTATTTACCCATATCCTCTGCTAAATAACGAACACTTGCTTCTAGGGAAGCTTTCGCAACACCCATGACATTATAGTTCGGGATAACACGTTCAGAACCGATGTATGTTTGTGTTACGATGCTTCCGCCCTCTGTCATCAATTCCTTCGCTGCATTGGTAACGGCAACTAAAGAATAAGCACTTATTTCTTGTGCTAATAGGAAGCCATCGCGTGATGTGTCTGCATATTCGCCTTTTAATTCTTCGCGCTTAGCAAATGCAACAGAGTGGATGACACCGTGGATGACGCCAACTTTTTCTTTGATTTCTGCAAATGCTGCTTGAATGCTTTCGTCACTAGCAACATCACAGTTCACTAATAAGGTTGCTTCCATATTATTACTTTCTAATAGTTTCACTAATTTTTGATGGGAGCGTTCTTGGCGATTAGTGAAAATAAGGTTTGCGCCTGCATTATGTAATGACCTGGTAATTCCCCATGCAATACTGCGCTCATTAGCAACACCCATGATTACAATGTTTTTTCCTTCTAATAGACCTGACATATGTGTACCTCCAAAAAATATCTTTTCTTTTTTACTTTCGTACATTATAACCTAATTAATACAATGAAAGAAACTTTTACATGAGAAGTGAGTTGCTTAGTAAAGGAAAATCTAATAAAGAGGAATGAGAATAATCAATTGGGGGATTGTAAAAATTAATGAATTAACCCGAAAAAAGTCGTTTGGTGGAAAATTAATTTACATGCAAAAAAGGCGTCACCACAAGGGAAACATACAGGTTTCATCTTGTTTCTACATTTATTTTAAAAAAATGTAAATTTCCCCTTTACAAAGTATAGGGAACTGGGTATAATAAAATTCGTTGGTCCGAAAAGCCAACAAAACAAGCAAACAACTTACAAGTGAGTAAGACATGTACAATTCAAATGGCCCGTTGGTCAAGCGGTTAAGACACCGCCCTTTCACGGCGGTATCACGGGTTCGAATCCCGTACGGGTCACCATTTTAAAGGATGGCATGTTAAGTACGCGACGTCCTGTCGCAACACATGCACTAGCACATCCTGTGCGTCGGAGGATTAGCTCAGCTGGGAGAGCACCTGCCTTACAAGCAGGGGGTCGCAGGTTCGAGCCCTGCATCCTCCACCATTTGCCGGCCTAGCTCAATTGGTAGAGCAACTGACTTGTAATCAGTAGGTTGGGGGTTCAAGTCCTCTGGCCGGCACCATGTTTCATCTATGTATAAACATCCGTTTATAGTGAACAATACGGAGGGGTAGCGAAGTGGCTAAACGCGGCGGACTGTAAATCCGCTCCCTCAGGGTTCGGCAGTTCGAATCTGCCCCCCTCCACCATTGTTGTTGGGCTATAGCCAAGCGGTAAGGCATCGGGTTTTGATCCCGTGTATCCTAGGTTCGAATCCTAGTAGCCCAGCCATTTTTAAGGACATTCTATAAAGGTCCGCTCAAAAAGTATAGTATTCTCAGCACGAGCCATTAGCTCAGTCGGTAGAGCAATTGACTTTTAATCAATGGGTCGAAGGTTCGAATCCTTCATGGCTCATCTTAACTTAAATAAAAGGTTATACATCATAGATAGTATAAATGCGTAAACAAGGTCGTTATGATTGTAAACAACCTTGTTTATTTGCATTATGCGGAGTTTTTTAATAATTGAATAGGGAAAGTAAAAAACTCCTATTCCAATTCACGTAAATGAAGAGAGCACGTCCAGCGCTAGACATGAGCGAGACTCCTTCATCTCCGACGATAAATAAACGCCGATTCGCTTGCGCTCCTAAAGTTCCCTTTTCTTCTACGTCGAATCACCCCGTCCTTGAAAAGAAAAGCACTGTTTCTACGCGTAATGTTTTTCAAGGAAGCTTTTCTTATCCTATGGGCGCGGTTCGTACGTAGCTTAACGGGCGTTTGCGCTTTTGTTAAAGATACGTTGGAATTCATAGAAAATCCTCAGGTAAAGTAATTCAAATAAAGAAAAATCGCCAGAACGTGGTATAATTTATATTATAGATAAAAATAGCAAATCCCAATAAAGGATGCTCCATTAGGTTGGTCAATATGAAGCTGCGAATTTGTTCATTACTTTAGTAGGAAATCTACTAGGAGTGAACAGATAAATGACCATAAACCCTAGCCTACCGGGTAAATTCACTCGGCTTTATAAACTGAATTCAAACTATAATGTACATTAGAGAAGATTTTCGATATAGAAGGATGATACCGTATGAAAACCTCCAGAATTCCTGGTTTCTATAAAATGACTGTTAACGAGCGGCAGGATTTGATTAAAGAATTGCATCCTTTTTCTAAGCAGGAAGAAGATGAATTTTTTTCTAGTGTTCCATTAGCGATTGATACTGCTGATAATATGATTGAAAATGTCATTGGCACCTTTCAATTACCGTTAGGATTAGGATTGAATTTCCTAATAAACGGGAAAGACTATGTTGTACCAATGGCAATTGAGGAAGCATCTGTTGTTGCCTCAGCAAGTCATATTGCGAAAATTGTCAGACAGGCTGGCGGTTTTACGACGGAAGCAACGGAAAGAGTGATGATTGGACAGATCCAGGTCATCGGCTGCTCTGATTTTTATGCTGCAAAAGAGGCAATAATAACAGATAAGGAAAATATCATCATGGCTGCGAACGCGGCCTATCCTAGCATTGTTGCTAGAGGTGGCGGTGCAAAGGATTTGGAAGTACGAATCTTGAATGAAGAATCGGATTCCGAGTATGGCCGAATGATAGTCGTACACCTCTACATCAATACAGTTGACGCAATGGGTGCGAATATTATTAATACGATGGTCGAATCTGTTGCACCTATAGTCGAAGAAATTACAAATGGCAAAGTGTACTTGCGAATTTTATCAAATTATGCTGATAGAAACTTGGCACGTGCACGTTGTGTCATTCCCCCAGCATTGCTTGAAACTGGAGAGTTTTCCGGTGAAGAAGTGCGGGATGGTGTGATCTATGCATTTGAATTTGCAGATTCAGATCCATATCGTGCGGTAACGCATAATAAAGGAATAATGAATGGGATTGACCCGGTAGTAATTGCGACTGGTAATGACTGGAGAGCAGTTGAGGCTGGGGCTCATGCGTATGCAGCTAGAAGTGGTGCATATCGTTCAATGACAACTTGGTCAAAGGATAAAGCAGGCAATCTAGTTGGTGAACTTGAATTACCAATGTCCGTTGGAACGGTTGGTGGTGCGACCAAGGTGCATCCACTTGCGAAGATGGCGTTGGATTTACTTGATATAAAATCGGCTCGAGAATTGGCCCAAGTAATTGTTGCGGTAGGTCTAGCACAAAACCTTGGAGCATTAAAAGCATTAGTAACAGATGGTATTCAGAAGGGGCATATGGCCTTGCATTCTCGTTCTGTTGCAATTGCCGCAGGAGCTACAGGGGAGATGGTTGACATCGTTGCAAAAGAACTAATAGAAACGAAACAAATCCGTGTTGGAAAAGCTATAGAATTGGTGGAAAAATATACAAAATGAGTGCAGAGAAAGTAACAACTACAGAGAAAACAGCTATTGGTGTAGCTCATAGTAAATTAATTTTGATTGGAGAGCATGCGGTTGTACACGGGCAACCGGCCATTGCTATTCCCTTCCCATTAATTGGTGTTGAAACGGCGATCGAATATGTACCAGGTTCCATTAAGCTGGACAGCACATTTTATCATGGACCCCTTGATTTAGCTCCTGAATCATTACAAGGAATTGTTAAATGTATTAAGGGTACATTAGAGTACCTTGAATTACCTTGTCAGGATTTATTAATTCGGATCAACTCTTCCATTCCTCCTGGTAAAGGACTTGGTTCGAGTGCTTCTGTGGCGATTTCAGTAATCAGGTCATTGTTTGCTTATGCCGAAATGAGCTATTCAGATCAGGAACTATTGGATTTAGCGAATATTGCGGAGACTGTCGCACATGGTTCGCCGAGCGGTTTAGATACCCTTACCATTACTTCCGATTTACCAGTTTGGTTTGAAAGGGAGCAACCTGTTGACTATATTAAGCCAAGCGATGACTTCTATTTTATCGTTGCTGATTCCGGGAGATATGGTGACACTCGGTCATCGGTTGAAACAGTAGCGCGTTTATTGAAGACTGCTCCGAAACGAATTCAGCAGAAGTTAGATCGAATTGGTGAATTAACGTTTCAAGCGAAGCATGCTTTGGAAAGAGCAAGTAAGCAATTTTTAGGTCAACTATTAAATGAAGCACAAAAGGAATTGGAAACACTAGGTGTAAGTGACGCAGGTTTAAATCGTCTCATTCATTTTGCCCGTAAAGAGGGTGCACTTGGTGCAAAATTAACCGGTGGCGGAAATGGTGGTTGTATTATTGCCCTTGCGAAGGACGAAGTACATTCTAGACAGCTTGCAGAGAAATTAAAAAACTATGGTGCACACGCAGTTTGGCCGCTTGTTTTAAAGAAACAAGGCTAGGTATGTGCAGTCATAGAAGTATTAAAGGGGAATTATGATGAAAGCTACAGCGAGAGCTCATACAAATATAGCGCTAATCAAATATTGGGGAAAGCGTGAGGAAGCATTAATTTTGCCAACGAACAATAGTCTTTCTCTAACGTTAGATGGTTTTTATACGACAACAACGGTGGACTTTCGTGAGGCGTTATCACAGGACGTTTTTATGCTGAATGACGAGGCGGTTACTGGCGAAGCGTATCAACGTGTAACGAAATTTCTCGATTTAATTCGCGGACTTTCGGGGAAAACGGACTTGTACGCAAATGTCCATTCGATCAATGAAGTACCAACAGCAGCTGGCTTTGCTTCTTCTGCATCTGGGTTTGCAGCACTTGCTGCTGCTGGTGCGAAGGCGATTGGACTTAACTTAAGCGACCAAGAGCTTTCGCGTTTAACACGTCAAGGCTCTGGTTCTGCTTGTCGATCAATCTATGGTGGGTTTGCAGAATGGGAAATGGGTACCCGACAGGACGGTTCTGATTCCTATGCAGTGCCGATTGCTTCCAAAGAGCATTGGGATATTCGAGTTGCTGCCGTTGTGCTTTCTTCTACGATGAAGAAGGTGTCGAGTCGTGCTGGAATGAAACGAACAGTGGAAACTTCGCCATTTTATCCTGGCTGGATTGAAAGTATTCCGAATGACCTAAACGGGATAAAAGCAGGCATCCAAGAGAAGGATTTTGAAAAGGTAGGAGCGATTGCAGAAGCTAATTGCTTGAAGATGCATGCAACGACGCTTGGTGCTAACCCTCCATTTACTTACTGGCATGATACGACATTACGTGTGATGCATACCGTACAGGAAATGCGGGCGAACGGAATTCCTGCATATTTCACAATTGATGCGGGACCAAATGTGAAGGTTCTCTATTTACCAGAGGATGAAGCAAGAGTTGAGGAAACGCTTCGTAACATTGCTGGTGTGACCGATGTACGCTTAAGTAAGGCAGGATCAGGAATAACCTATCTATAGGGGTTGAACGTGTTGGCAATTACGATAAAAGTACCTGGGAAATTAATGATAGCAGGAGAATTCGCGGTTCTCGAGCCATACCATAATTTAGCGGTGCTGGCTGTGGACCGATTTGTTTATGCAAAAATAGAGGGGCATCATGAAAATCGCTTAACATTACAGGATTTCGGGCTTGAAAATTTAAATTTCCACTTTACTAATAGTAAGGTGGAAATCGCTAGTAATGATCGTCGAACCCGTTTTGTTGGTGATGCAATGACAATAGTATTGACATACTTAAAAGAGAAAGGGATTACTCCAGATCCGTTCCACCTTTCGATTAAAAGTGAGCTCGATGATGCATCTGGTGTGAAGTATGGATTAGGCTCGAGTGCTGCGGTTGTAACCTCTGTCATCACTGCGATACTAACAAAACTCCTTCCTTCAAAGCCGGAGAAGGAATTAATTTTTAAACTTGCTGCTATCTCTCATGTGGAAACACAGGGGAATGGGTCAGGTGCAGATGTTGCAGCATCCTCTTACGGAGGATTACTAAAATATGCATCGTTCCAAGCAGAGTGGCTGCATAGTGAATACATAGCAAGTAATTCAATTTCTGAACTTGTAGCAAAAGAATGGCGTTATTTTTCGGTGAAGCCAATGAGGCTACCACAAAATATCCATTTTTGTGTCGGTTGGACAGGAAAACCGGCGTCGACTGCGAAACTTGTCGATGTGATAGGACAATTAAAGTCGGATAATCTCGAGCAGTATGAGAAATTCCTGCAAGATAGTGAAGCGGCGGTTCGGACTTTCTTTAAGGGAATGGAAGAGGAATCAATTGCCGATTTACTAGAAGGGGTTAAGGCAAATCGACAAGCACTTGCTACTGTTGGGAAGCATGCGAATGCCTCAATTGAGACACCATTACTTACGACATTATGCGATTTAGCAGAACAGTTCGGTGGTGCAGGGAAGCCTTCTGGTGCAGGGGGCGGCGATTGTGGGATTGCTTTTATGCCTTCTCATGAGCAAGCAAAGAAATTAATGCATGCCTGGGAAGAAGCTGGGATTAAACCATTAGCAATCCGGCCAAATTCGCAAGGTGCAATTGAAATTGGGTAAAGAAATATAACATCATGATTAAAAGACATAAATGCTCAATATTACTTTCGAGCCTTCATGTCTTTTTTCTTCTGTCTATTATCAAAGGAGTCATTCATCCTTGGTTCATCTAGTAGTTTAAGTATTCATTGATTAGTCTGTCCAATTTCATGCTAGACGAAATGACAGCTTCTGAGGTTAATTCGTATTTATCACTTAATTGAATCATTTCTTGACGGCATACTTCAATTTTTTCTAATAATATAGATTTACTCACAAAATTGTCCTCCTATCTAGTATACTATACTAAGAAATTACCCAAATAAATGCAATTATAAACTTATTACATTTTTGTGACAAAGGAAAAACAAAGTGATTTTTCTTAGGATTATCTGAAACCTTTTTAAAACCAATTCGTATTATAAATACCGCAAGCAAGCGGAGGTAGCTGAATGGATCAAATAATTAGAGATAAAATAAAACAGGTGAAAAAGGGAGATCAAGCAGCCTTTAGTGATGTTGTTGAATATTATCAACATAAAATTTACCAACATTGTTATCGAATGCTTGGAAATGCACACGAAGCCGAGGATATGGCGCAGGAGGCATTTATTCGTGCTTATGTAAACATCGATTCCTTTGATGATGGGAGAAAGTTCTCAACGTGGTTATATCGGATTGCGACCAATTTAACGATTGATCGAATTCGCAAGCGAAAGCCGGACTTTTTTCTTGATGCTGAGATAAAAGGGACAGAGGGGTTAGATATGTATTCCCAGCTCGCTAGTACGTATATTTCCCCTAGCGATAAAGTGGAGGGCATTGAATTACAACGTTATATCCATCACGAAATTTCTGAACTTCCTCCGAAGTATCGGAGTATTATTATTTTACGTTATATCGAGGAGTTCTCCCTTCAAGAAATTAGTGAAATTCTAGACATCCCATTAGGAACGGTAAAAACCCGTATCCACCGAGGAAGGGAAGCTTTAAGGAAGAGGCTTCGTCATGTGTAAAGGAGAGTGTGATCCACTTGAATGCTCATAGTGAATCAATTGCATTAATGCATAAATATTTAGATGGTGATTTAAATAAAACAGAAGAACAAAAGCTACAAGGACATTTGGAGGACTGTGAAGACTGCCAAGCACATCTTCGCGAACTGAAACGAACAATTACATTGCTCCAAAGCGCAGAACATATAAAGGCACCAGCTAACTTCACGGATAAAGTAATGAATAATTTACCGAAAGAGAAGAAACGTATGATATACAAGCGCTGGGTCAAGTCTCACCCATTTATTGTTGCTGCCGCAGTATTCTTTATCTTTATGCTAGGTGGTATGTTTACTGATTGGAATCAAGATAGCCAGCTCGTTGTCTCGAAACAGGAAAACCTAATCATCCAAGGTGATACTGTCATCGTTCCTGAGGGTGTTGTTGTTGAAGGGGATTTACTCGTTAAGAATGGAAATTTAATTATCGAGGGTGTAATCGATGGCGATGTAACGATAGTGAATGGCGAATTGATTGAAAGTACTTCTCTGGATGGTGAGGGGCTCATGGCCTCTGTCGGTGAAATTAACGGCGAGCTACAGACTGTTAATCGCATGTTTGACT
The DNA here is from genome assembly GCF_003369565.1 of Oceanobacillus chungangensis. Classification (GTDB taxonomy): domain Bacteria; phylum Bacillota; class Bacilli; order Bacillales; family Amphibacillaceae; genus Oceanobacillus; species Oceanobacillus chungangensis. Next base: position 24,046 of record NZ_PIOD01000030.1, read on the forward strand.
GGTTATGGTACCAGATTAAAAGCTTTTTCTCTGGCGTGTTTTCGACTGATTGATTAACAAATGATGGTTAGCCAAGTTTTTTGGTGACAGCCTTAGTTGCACTTAAGTAGTAAGAAATTTATCAAAAAATCAAACCTGGATAAGCAGTTGGTTATCCAGGTTATTTTACAGAGGTTTTCTGAATTAGTGCTGCTTTTTGGTGTTAGACTATAGTAATTGCAACGAATAAACATGATTATTCCCATACATAAAGTTCAATTAGTATTTAGTGGGATTCCCCATCACGACACTAAATGTTTTTTGAATGAATTAAAGTTTTACTGGCAGGTAATCCCTGTAAAAAATTTGCGGTGAGGGTGCGGCTGCTTGTCATTGGGATAAAATGGAAAACCTATAAACTGATTGAATCTTGCCTTTTGGTGAAAATTATAAAAAACGCTTGTCCAATATATATATAGGGCTTGCAATTGTGATATAATTATTTCTAGACTATTTATCAAATAGTGACAATTCATTTCAGGTGCAAAAGGGATGTGTGAACATGCTCGATGGGGGATTCAACTTTTTTGAAGTACTTAGAATATGCATAGATATTGCTCTTGTCTGGTATGTTTTATATAAATTAATAATGCTAATAAAAGGTACAAAGGCAATTCAGTTATTAAAAGGAATTGCAGTAGTATTAGCGGTCTGGGGAATAAGTATTTTTCTGGATTTGCAAACAATCCGATATTTATCCAACCAAATTATTCTTTGGGGATTTCTAGCGATTATTATACTTTTCCAGCCGGAGTTAAGAAGGGCCCTTGAACAACTGGGGAGAGGGAATCTGTTTTCAAGAACGACGAGGTCTGAAGAAGAAATTATTACAAAGAAAATTGAAGCGATTATTGAGTCATGTAAATATATGGCAAAACGACGCATCGGCGCATTGATTTCAATCGAAGGGGAAACCGGAATCGGTGAATACGCTGAAACGGGGATTGAACTAGAAGGCAATTTAACACATCAACTATTAACGAATATATTTACACCGAATACACCACTACATGACGGTGCTGTTATCATAAAAGGCCAAAGAATTCTTGCTGCGGCTTGTTATCTCCCATTATCAGAAAGTCCATTTATTTCAAAGGAGTTAGGAACAAGACACCGAGCAGCGATGGGGATTAGTGAGGTTACAGATGCACTAACAATTGTCGTGTCTGAGGAAACCGGAGCTATTTCTTGTACAAAGAATGGTGAATTACACCGAGATATAGATGAGGAAAGACTTCGTCAAATGCTAATTGCCCACCTTATTTTATTCGAGAAGAACCCCAAACGCAGAACATGGAAATGGAGGGGGAGCAAGAATGGATAATTGGTTTAAGAGCAAGTGGTTTGTCAGAGCTATCTCATTAGCCTTTGCGGTGATATTATACTTTTTTGTAGATATCACGTTGAATTCGTCAGCGAACGACTCTAGCATTCCTAATAATCCAAACAATCTTCAAACACTCGAAGATGTTCCTGTCGATATAAAAATCAATGATGAGAATTATGTTGTAAGCGGGGTTCCGGATTATGTTACGGTTACGCTCTCTGGACCACCAGCTATTTTGACACCAACAACGTATCGACGTAATTTCGATGTGTATGTTGATCTGGAAGGATTAGGAGAAGGAACACATATCGTTGAACTTGAATATAACATTACAAGTGAGTTAGAAGCCTATATCGAACCGAAAACAATCGAGGTTGAGATTGAGGAAAGAGCGAGTGAACAGTTTCAAGTTTCCGTTGATTTTATTAATCAAAATAAATTGCCAGAGGGCTATGAGCTTGGCGAATATAGTATCGAACCAGCTGAAGTAACGCTGACAAGCTCGAGAGCAGTTATTGATCAAATTGGTGTTGTCAGAGCATATGTTAATGTTGCTGGAATAGAGGGCCCTATTAAGAACCGGGAAGTTCCAGTGAATGTATACGATGGTCAGGGGAACGAGGTTAATGTAAGAATCGTCCCAGAAACAGTACAAGTTTCCGCAGAAATTATCAATCCAAGTAAAGAGGTACCAATCGAAGTAGTGACTACAGGTGAATTGTCTGCAGGTTATTCGTTGGAATCTGCTACTGCGACAATTGATGAGATAGAGATTTTTGGTAAGAGTGATTTATTAGAGTCGATTACGAGCATCTCTACAGAAGCGATTGATTTATCGAAACTAACGGAATCTGGCACTGTTGACGTAGAGCTGGCACTGCCGGAGGGTGTGAAGGTTAAAGGAACTGCGACAATTGAAGTTGAGATAGAACTAGAGCAGACAAAAAAGCTCGAGAGTATCCCGATTAATATCGAAGGATTACAAGAAGGACAAGTTATCCGCTTCGCTCAGTCAGGGACGGATACAATCGATCTTGCGCTTGTAGGAAATGAGGCAACAGTAAAGGGAATTACGAATGAAGATTTTCAGGTCAATATTAATGTCAATGATTTAGACGAAGGACAGCATGAAGTACCAATTATAATCGAAGGTCCAGAATCTGAAGATTTAACGGTAACACCGGAATTTGAAGAAGTTCGAGTCGTAATTAACTAATAGATTGTTTCAAACAAGATAAAATGAATCATTGTTTGAAAGAGGAAGTAAAGGAGAGCTAAAACATGGGAAAATATTTTGGAACTGATGGTGTTAGAGGAGTAGCGAACGAGGGACTTACGCCAGAATTAGCATATAAACTAGGACGTGTTGGTGGCTATGTACTGACAAAACAAACGGAGAAGCCAAAAGTAATCATTGGTCGCGATACACGAATTTCAGGGCATATGCTGGAAGGGGCACTTGTGTCTGGTCTACTTTCCATCGGTGCTGAAGTGATGCGTCTAGGAGTAATCTCCACACCAGGTGTTGCTTACTTAACGAAAGCATTGAGTGCACAAGCGGGCGTTATGATTTCTGCTTCACATAATCCCGTAGAAGATAACGGAATTAAGTTCTTTGGTCCAGACGGATTTAAATTAACGGACGAGGAAGAAGAAGAAATCGAGCGCATTATGGATGGCGAAGATAATTTACCGCGTCCAACTGGTGCAGACATCGGTATAATTAATGACTATTTCGAAGGTGGGCAAAAATACCTTTCCTTCCTTAAGGACACAATCGACAATGACTTCGAAGGAATGCAAATCGCAGTAGACTGTGCACATGGTGCAACGTCAAGCCTAGCAACGCATTTATTTGCTGACTTAGAGGCGGATATTTACTCCATCGGTTCATCTCCAAACGGACTTAATATTAATGATGGTGTTGGATCGACTCACCCTGAGTCATTACAAGCATATGTCTTGGAAAAGGGTGCAGACATTGGACTTGCATTTGATGGAGATGGTGATCGTTTGATTGCTGTTGACGAAAAAGGCGGCATTGTTGATGGTGACCAAATCATGTTTATTTGTGCAAAATACATGAATGAAAAAGGTCTACTGAATGAGAACACTGTCGTATCAACTGTAATGAGTAATATTGGCTTCTATAAAGCAATTGAAGAAAATGGCATGCGCAGTGACAAGACGGCTGTAGGTGACCGTTACGTAATGGAAGAAATGCGTAAAGGCGGATACAATCTTGGTGGAGAACAATCTGGACATATTATTTTCTTAGACCATATTACTACAGGTGATGGAATGCTTTCTGCAATCCAACTTGTGAATGTTATGAAGGAAACTGGTAAACCTCTATCAGAATTAGCTGGTGAGATGACAATCTTCCCACAAGTTCTAAAAAATGTTAGAGTAACAGATAAAAACGAAGCATTAACAAATACTGTTATTCTAGAAGAAATTGCAGCAGTTGAAAGTGAATTAGGCGATCTTGGCCGCGTGCTTGTTCGTCCTTCAGGAACCGAGCCACTCGTGCGTGTAATGGTGGAAGCTCCAACGAAAGAACAATGCGATAAATATGTAGATCGAATCGTAAAGGTTACCGAAGATTTATTAGGCTTTAAATAGGAATTATAAGAATTGAAGACAGAGCGAAGGCCATTCCATTTATGGGAGTGGCCTTTTTGTTTGGAGCGCGGGATCTGGAGTGAGTGTGCGGGCGAGATCGGGTGGCGGATGGGAGCGCGGAAGCCGGCGGATTAGCGGAAATACCGATATATTTACAAACACGCCGATATTTCATACGTATACGCCGATATATTGCGAAAACACGCCGAAATATCACTCGTTCACGCCGATATTCGACAAACGGATAGTTGGTCGAGCGGTTTCGTAATCTCGGAATGCCTCGCGCTTATTCTATTTTCTGGCTGATGAATGCAACGATTCTCATTACTTCCAAATTTACCATGGAAGTAATGAGAATCGTCAATTAGCACCCAAAATTAAATATAAAAACATTCTAGACTAATATGTCACGATGTGATATAGTCGAGGTGCGACATAATAAGTGTTTAAATAAGGGTGAGAAAAGTCATTATAAATAAATTAATAAAATCATATATACCAATGACGGAAACTGCATATTATATCCTTCTATCACTAACAGAGCCAAGGCATGGTTATGGAATTATCAAGCATGTAGAGCAAATTACGAATGACCGTATTCGGCTTGGTTCAGGTACAATTTATGGAACACTGACTAAGATGCAGCGGGATGGGATAATATCCGTTTATGCAGATGAAAAACGAAAAAAGATTTACGAGGTTACAGATATCGGCAAACAACTAATGCAAGCAGAAATAGAGAGACTCAAAGAACTTCATGAAAATGCGCTGAAATACGAGGGGGAGTTTTTATGATGAAAAGAATCTTTCAGCCATTTTGGAGCTATGATGTAGAGAAGACAGAGGAATGGCTTCATTACATGGCATTACAGGGGTACCATTTCGTAAAAGTTAATTTAATTACTCGTCAATTTTATTTTGTGGAAAGAAGACCGCAAGCAATTACATATCGAATTGAAATTGACAAAGGTTTCTATTCACTCCCTTCTGTGTTAGTTAATGAAGGATGGGAAGTTGTATTCAACGATAGAAACTGGTATGTTATCGCTAATAATCGACCAGATGAGGAAATAATGACCCATCCAATTCGTGAGGGAATCTTTATGCGTAATGGTCAATTATTGCAGGTTTATAAAATAATATTAATGACTTTGATTCTGCTATCCTTATTTCCATTATCAATCACGTTATTAATAATGTTAGATGGGGATGCAACTATAACGATTGTAAAGAGCCCCATGTGGGTGCTGACGTTTCTTTATTGGCTAATTATTCTGGGGTTGCCTATTAACTCCATTTTAAAGCTATCGAAAGTGAATCGGCGTCTTGAAGAAGACTATTACCCTATAAAAGATAGAACAACAGTAAAGCTAGATACAGTAAAATATAAGCTCGGTTGGATATATGCTCCTGATAAGCTTGAAAATTGGCTGGAGTCGTTGGAAATGCAGGGATTTAATCTGGAACGAGTAAATAAATGGGGATTCAAATTTTATTTTACTAAAGGAGAGCCTAGAAAGGTGCGATATTGCGCAGATTACCAAAACAACGTAACCAGGGATTATTTTGAGGCGCATAAAGAATCCGGATGGCAACTACAATATTCTAATAAAATGGCACTTTCTAAATGGTCCATCTGGTCGAAACAATATGAAGAACGGGAAGAACGACCAGAATTATACAGTGACAGTGAGCAAATGAAAAAACATGCGAAGCGTGTACTGGCTACACATTTGGCTATATGTTTGCCAATGATAATTATGTTCATGAGCCTGCTTGTGATGAATATTGGTCAATTAATGAATGAAAGTAGTTTAGAGATAAACTTTTGGACAATGATTATATTACAACTGCTTATCATTATTCAAAATGGTATATTTGCCATTAGAGTATCATTATACTACCAACGTGTGAATCGGATGTATATTTAAATTAATTTTGGAATCAGCATAAGGCGGAAAGTAGAACGTAAAAGTTCCCCTATATGCTGATTTTGAAGTTAAACAAACGTTTGTTTTAATTACTTAACGACCTCACATCTATTTAAAACTTCCATTCCTCACAAATTCTAAAAATCTAATCTTCATGTATATTATGCAGCCCTTTTCTTCAATTAATTTTTCTCATTTCAACAAAAATTTCAGATAATATTCAGATCCGTTTAAAGCTAATATGCTATACTAAAAATTGAATAATAAATAATATTCAGATTTTATAAGAATGCAGTAGACTGTTAGAATGATGAGGGGGGAGAAAGTTGATGATAGAATTTCCAAAACCAACTGTAGAGCAGTTCTTTCGTACGTATGTTATATCTGACTTTTCTGTAAGTCACGATGAGAAGCGGCTAATATTTAGCTCAAACTTAAATGGGAAGATGAATTTATGGGCAATCGATTTAGATGAAAATAATTTTCCGTACTTATTCGCACATCATGATGAGCAAACAAGTTTTATTAAATTCGATCCGGAAAATCGATATGTTTTAGCTGGGTATGATAAAGATGGTGATGAGAACCATCAAATTTACGCAATTCCAATGGAAGGTGGCTTACCACAGCCATTAATAACGGGTGAAGCAGATGAGAAATATTATTTCTCCCACTTAAGTGAGGATGGGAAACGTATTTATTATGTTACATCAAAAGAAAATCCATCCTATCTAAATACACATGTCCGGAATTTGGAGGACAACTCGGATACTTTATTAAATATGGGAGAGGTTTCACCAACGGAATTAGCAGCAGTTTCTGCTAATGAAAAGGCATTTGTGTATCTGCGTTCTTTTGCAAATACATATGTGACTGGTGTGGTTAAGGTTGGAGCGGAAACATATAATCTTACACCGAACCAAGATGTTGTTCATGTCGTATTCGATCCCGTTTTCACGGATGATTTTACAATCTACTTCATCACAGACTATGAAAGTGAATATAGCTATGTGGCAAAATTCGATTTAGCTACGAAAGCATTTACTAAAATAGTTACGATTGAAAATGAAAGTGTACAGTCACTGAAATGGGATAAACAATATAATGCGTTCTATCTAGTTACAGAAAATGGAGTAACCGATGGATTGTATCGGTACTCTTTAGAGAAGGAAGAAGTCGAAGCGTTACTTACTCCTGTTGATTTGATCGATAAGCTTTCAATTACAAAGTCAGGAAATCTCTATGTGCTGGGTAGAAGTGCAACAATTCCTTCGAATATTTACCATTCCCAAGACGGCAAGGAATGGAAGCAGCTAACAGATAATCGGGTGCTTGGCTTATCTACGGAAGACATGGTTGAGCCTGATGTTGTTTCTTATTCATCATTTGATGGGATGGAGATTGAAGCATTATTATTCAGAGCTAAGCCAGAGAACGATAATGGCTATACCATTCTTTGGCCACATGGCGGTCCACAGGCAGCCGAAAGAAAAAACTTCCGTTCCATGTTTCAATGTTTTCTTAACCGTGGCTACACTATTTTTGCACCTAACTTCAGAGGAAGTACTGGCTATGGATCATCGTTTGTAAAACTAGTGGAGCAGGACTGGGGAGAGGGCCCAAGATTAGATAATGTTGCTGGGATTGAGTGGTTATTTGAAAATAATATTACATCTAAAGATAAATTATTTTTAGTTGGCGGCAGCTACGGTGGCTATATGGCATTACTGCTGCATGGACGTCATCCAGAATATTTTAAAGCAGTTATTGATATTTTTGGACCATCAGATCTTTTCACTTTTGTAGATTCAGTTCCACCGCATTGGAAGCCGATTATGGATCGATGGATTGGAGATCCTGAGCGAGATAAAGAGAGATTTATTAAGGATTCGCCAATTACTTATTTGGATAGTATGACAAAGCCGATGCTTGTTATTCAAGGTGCAAAGGATCCACGAGTTGTGAAGGCAGAATCTGATCAAATTGTCGCAAAGCTTAAAGAAAAAGGCCGAGATGTAGAATACTTCGTGATGGAAGACGAAGGGCATGGGTTCTCTAAGAAAGAGAATGAGATTAAAGTATATACACTGATGCTTGAATTTATGGAGAAGCATCAGAGGTAAGTTGGAATAAAGTCACGAAGTTTATCAAGAGGATGAGCTGTTTGGATTAAATGCGTGAAGCATTGCCTCTTTGGAAGTTTAATCTAAAGGGGCACTTTTTATAAGCAGACTAAATTATTTTATCTGTCCATGCAAATTTAACAGGCACTATGATGGGGAGTATTCATTTTATAATATGGAAGCTGAAAAAGAAGATTTAGATGAATTTATATTTATATTTATAAATCCAGAAACAGGAGGAGATTCCGTGTTTGCTGTTACAAAAAATGAGGAACTGATAGCTTTCCTTGGGATTGAGAAAGCAGTAACTAATGAAGCCTTCGATATTGGTTTAGGAATGAGACTGGATTTAACTGCATGAATCTTGTTAAATCAGAATATGAACCTAAAAAAATAGCATTATCGGTAGCAACTTTTAATCAAAGAGCAATAAAGATATATATATAGAAGGATACGCTTTAAAGGCGTTGTAACTTTTTACCAAGAAACAAATGGCAGCAACTGTGAGTTTCTAAAAATGAAATATGAATGTTAACGAAGATTCTCTCCAATTAATCGATACAAACAATTGTACCTTAATGAAATTTAGTAAAGACCGATTTTTTATTTTAAGAAAAGAGAATTGAAAATGAGCTTAAACAGAGGTGACAAGGATGTTAAAATTCTTTCTAATCATTGGTGGGATAGGTATTCTTATTTCTGCAATTTTCCTTGGTGTAATGACTGATGGCCAACAGCAAAGAGCAAATTTCCATTCTGAAACAGAAGAACATCGATCGTTTAGGACCAAGATAGCATCTTACGCTGGCTTGATTGGTATTGCTTCCTTAGGTATTGCGGCACTTATCTATTATTTATAAAGAATCCACGTCCTAATCGATGAGGAATGCATTTTTGATTAAATATCATATGACACACAGCCAAAATATAAGTCCTAAGCAATTCAAACAAGCGTTTGTTTGACATTAATTTAAAGTATATTTTTTCTCACAAACTCGCGTTCCCCTTTAAACCCCAACTTCTTATAAAAATCCTTTGCCTGTGTATTTCTAATCCAATAATCGAGTTCGATACATGCAGCATTCTCTTCTATCGCAAAATCCTCAATTCGCTTCATTAATTTATAGCCATAGCCTCTCCCTTGTGAATCTTCCAAAATACTTATTTGGTGCACATATAAACATTTATAAGCCTTCTTAAATGGTGTCTTCGGTCGATTCTGGATCTCAAAAAATATGAATCCTTTATTTTCTCCATCGTCCTCTATAATGAAGAAATAAAAATCTTCATAGGAAACGAAATCCTTAAATTCCTCTGCGATGCCTTCAAAGCGATAAGTCGTAAAATATTCTGGATACAGCTGTACATGCCGGTTCTGTACTGCTACGTTTAGCCTTGCGAGTTCAACATGATCCGTTGAAGCAAATATCTTCATTGCGACACCTCATTCTATTTAATAAATATATAACTAGTGTTACATAGGATATAAATTTTGTAAATATTAATATAACTTGAAAATTATAATTAATATAGGTATGGTAAGTCTAGGGGGAAACTACATGAGAAGGAACTTTTTGATTGTTAGCGCTTTAATTGCGACACTTACTATAGGAATCCTTGCGTACTTGCTCATATCTGATATGTATAATGGTGAAGCTAAGGAAGCTGAAATGCCTGGAGGAAAAATAAGTTCAGGAGTGCAAGGGAAGATCACCGAGGAGCAATTACAGCGATATAAAGAAGAAGGCCTAAATCCGTTTGGGCAGGATTTGGATTTAAATGAATTAAATGCGGCATTATATAATGATTATATTCATGGCATGTCACATCAAAAGGTACGAGCTGAGAAGAAATGGGGCTTTTACGAAATTCACCCAGAGCGAATAAAATGGCTGTTGGAGGGATTAGACGTCGTTAACGTTGGAAATGAATCTACTTATCGCAATATTTTACAGCGGTGGGAAGAAGGTGATTTTTCAAAGATTGATAAGGAGCATAATGCAATCTGGAGTATTCAAAATGGTACAGTTGGGAAGGCTACCGGAATTTTAAGTTTGGAAGAGGAACAAAAATATATTGATAGTCAGTAAGTGGTGATGGTGATGTCATGCGCAACTGCTAAATTAATTCATAGGATATAGGGTACACGAAAAATATTGACCAAATCATCTTTTTTCGTGTAAAATAAAGAGTGCTTGTTCTGACTCCCATATAATGGGAAATAGTGACAAGTACTTTCATTCAAAGATAGAAAGGAGCATCAAAGAGAGTAAACTATAAAGCGCCAGGACTATTTTCTGACCGGAAGTGAAAATAGTTGACGAGGTGGGGGTTATCGAACGATTCGGCGGATGCCTCCCGACTGCACATCTCAGTTGATTGGTTTTATTCTAAAACAATAAGGCGACTTATTGCACAAAGGGATGAAACAAGATGTCAAAAAAACAAACACGAGAAAGGGGCAGCAAGACGACGCCCCGTATGAAGTAAGATAGTATATTTCAATATAGGTTCGTTTTGGCAGTTAAGAAAGTTTAAGAGCTTTCTTAAAATGCATAAGTGCAACTAAAGCTGTCACCTAAAAGCATGGTGACAACTTAGTTTTCTAATCTGCCCCTCTTATAGGAGGACAAAACTATGTGCGGAATTGTAGGTTATATTGGAAATAAGGATTCAAAGGGAATTTTATTAAATGGACTTGAAAAATTAGAATATCGCGGCTATGACTCAGCTGGAATTGCAACGCTAAATGAAGATGGAGTGAAGCTAACGAAGGTAAAAGGTCGAATTGCAACGCTTCGTGAAAGTGTCGATGAATCGATTCAGGCAACGATGGGGATTGGTCATACACGCTGGGCAACCCATGGTGTACCAAGTGTTATGAATGCACATCCACATCAAGCAACGTCTGGTCGTTTCACACTTGTTCATAATGGTGTTATCGAAAACTACCAAGATTTGAAGAAGGAAAATTTGAGCGATGTTGCTTTCGTTAGTGAAACAGATACAGAAGTAATCGTACAACTAATTGAGAAACTTTATAATAAATACCAAGATACTGCAGAAGCGTTCCGCCAAGCAATGGGTCTACTTAAAGGATCCTATGCGATTGCAATGATTGATGCAGAAGATCATGACACATTATATGTATCAAAGAATAAGAGCCCGTTATTAGTAGGCTTAGGTGAAGGATTTAATGTTGTAGCGAGTGATGCAATGGCAACATTAAAAGAAACTGACCAATATCTGGAAATTTACGATCAGGAAATCGTTCTTGTAAACCGCAGCTTTGTTGAAGTGCAAACATTGAACGGAACCGTTGTTGACCGTAAACCTTATACAGCAAAAATTGATGCAAGTGACATCGAAAAAGGTACGTATGCACACTATATGTTAAAGGAAATTGATGAACAACCCTTTGTGATGCGTAATATTATCAAAGAATATCAAGACGAAAATAATCAAATGAAGCTTAATGCAGACATTCGTAAAGCAATGCAAGCAGCGGATCGGATTTATATTATTGCTGCTGGCACAAGTTATCATGCAGGATTAGTTGGAAAAGAGCTTCTTGAGAAATTAGCAAACATTCCTGTTGAAGTTCATGTTGCAAGTGAGTTTTCATATAATATGCCACTGCTATCAGAGAAGCCGTTATTTATCTTCCTTTCACAAAGTGGGGAAACAGCTGATAGTCGTGCGGTTTTAGTAAAAATTAAAGAAATGGGACATCCGGCATTAACAATTACGAACGTGCCTGGATCCACCCTTTCTCGTGAAGCAGATTTCACATTGCATTTATATGCAGGGCCAGAAATTGCCGTTGCCTCAACGAAGGCATATACTGCACAAATTGCGGTATTGGCAATTCTAGCAGTGGATACTGCGAAAGAAAAAGGCTTGGAATTAGCATTTGACTTGATTCAAGAGCTAGCTATTGTTGCAAATGCAATTGAAGTATTAACGGATCAAAAGGAAGTAATGGAAGAATTAGCTAGAGATTATTTAGCAATAGCACGAAATGCTTTCTTCATCGGCAGAAGCGCGGACTACAATGTTTGTGTTGAAGGTGCATTGAAATTAAAAGAGGTTTCTTACATCCAAGCAGAAGGTTTCGCTGGAGGAGAATTGAAGCATGGTACAATTGCTTTAATTGAAGAAGGAACACCGATTATTGCACTTGCAACACAAGAAAATGTAAACTATGCAATCCGCAGTAATGTACAGGAAGTGGTATCTCGTGGTGCGAATGCTATGGTAATTAGCATGAAAGGATTAGAACAAGATACAGATGCATTTGTACTCCCACATGTGCATGAAGTTCTCACACCACTAGTAAGTGTCATACCATTACAATTATTGGCGTACTACGCTGCATTACAGCTTGATCGTGACGTAGATAAGCCAAGGAATTTGGCAAAATCGGTAACTGTTGAGTAAGGCGATTTTAGTGTGGGTGTAGTGTTGTGTTCGCAAACATTATTGTTGGTAACTAGACATTAATGTTAGTAACTAGACATTAATGTTGGAAACTCTCTAATAAATGAAGTGTTCGCAATGTATGTAAAGAATCGAAGAAAGAATTGTGGATATTAAATACAGTCGCGACGTTTATAAAAAAGTTGCGAAGCATCACCCCTTTGGATTTTTATCTAAAGGGGTGTTTCGTTGTAAAAGGACTTACTTAATTAAGTAGTTAGTGTAAAATGAATTTAAAGAAATAATTTAAATAATATATGAGAGTTTGTGAACAAATGTACTTAAACTAACGGGTGCTTTAGCAAAAAAATGAGAGTCCATATATCATATTGCCGTAGGAGCAATTACATAAGGGGGAACACATAATAATGGAGGAAGTAATCGGGCTAAACATATGTTATAGGGATAATTATATTGAAACATACCTTTTGGATAAGGAAATTTAGATATATTAAAAAAAGAATTAGAAGATGAATGTTCTAATATCTTTAGTATTAAAGACAAAGTTTTTTCAAAAAGTGATATAGCATCGGTTATTATGGAAAATTATGCTGTTCAATTTTATATTACAGAGGAGGAACTACAATAGTTTAATGCTCCTATTAGAATCCCGTCGCTTATTGCACTATATGGTGCAAGAGTTAAACAAGGTGATCATAGAATTTGGTCGCCTTTTATTTGTGCTGAAAAATGAGTAAATTGTTTGGGATATTATGGTAATATAATTCAGGTATAGAGATATTGTACTAAAGGGACAGGTTAGTAGGAGAAGGAAATGCTATGTAAGAGTTGAATCTTTTTTAAACTAATAGGGGAGTGTTATTTAAATGAAAGATGTGAGAGACCTAATTCATACAAGGAAATTAGGAGTAGATGATTCCGATATAAAAGCAGCAGAAGATAAGTTGGATGTAGTATTTCCAGAACAATATAAGGAACTTTTCAAGTTAGTTAATAATGCGGATATAGGTGAATGGATACTTTATCCTATAAAAGACCATAGAAATCTTAAAAAGACCTGGGATGATATTGTTAGACAAAACACTGAAGTCAGAGAAGAATATATGTCGAAAGACCTTATTGCAATCGGTGATGACGGTTCAGGAGATAAATTATGTTTTAAAGTAAATGACGGGATAATGGGGAATGAAATTTATCTTTGGTATCACGAAGATGGAGAACTTGAATATTATGCTCCCAATTTGAAAGAATTTATAATATCAATATCAGAAGAAGAGAACGAGGATGATTTTGAGGATGAATAAATCTTATTCAACTAACTGGTGCAATTCTTAAAGAAGGGAAAGCATCTTTTTTGTCGAATTCCTATAATAGGACTTGGTGATTATGTTTCTAATAAAGAAACAGCTTATAGGGGGAACATTAAATGAACCTGTTTCGAAAGAACGAAAAGACATTGGTCAAATCTTTGATATATGGTTTGATTGGTGGGTTTTATTTCAGTATCTTGTTTATTTCAAGAACTGAAGAAATTGATAGTGGAGAAGGATGGAGAACGTTTAACGAACTTTCAATATTTGAATATATACTAAAAGTATTACAAGTCTCGATTATCATATCTATTGGGACATTTATTGTTGTCCTGTTATATCCTTACTTTAAGAAAAAATAGATAATACTTATTGTGCTAAAGGGTGCAAGAGTTGAACAAGGCGATCAACGAAATGGTTGTCTTTTTCTGCAATATTTATTTTTAGAATATTACGTTATTGTGAAGGTGGGATTATTTAACCATCGTAACAAGAGTATTGAAAAAACAGGAACTTTCGTAAGTTATCAAAGTAGTCAACAACGGGGTGATAGATTTATGGAATTTTTTATGTCAATATTACCGTTAATATTTTGGATGGCAATTACTGTGATAATATTCTGGGTCTTATTTAAGGCATTTAATATTTCAAAACCAAAGTCAGATTTAGAACAAAGAGTTGAAATTTTAGAAGAAGAAATTAGAAAACTAAAGAATAATAAATGAGACAACAATAATTCTTATTCAATTAACTAGTGCTTTACTGAAAGAAGGGCAATGCATTAAATGATGTATTGTTTTTAAAATTGATTATTTAGAGGTGAGGTTTATGTTACATAAAGCTTTTAATTTTGGTCTTTCTTTGACTATAAGTGGGTTTGTAATGATATTTTTTGCTAGAATTATATCCGATGCAGCTCTTTTAGGAATGGAAACAGATATAGATGATTTTTTTGGTATTTATGCTAGAAGTGCTTATTATATACCTTTTGCATTTTTAATTATTGGTTTGCCTTTTGTTATTATTATTCCATTCATTTGGTTTTCTAGATGGAGTAAAAAATAAGACTGGTGTTTTGATTTAGACCATCAACTACAACAACGATAAACCTTGAAAAAAAGCGACCTTATTAAACAAACTGGTGCAAGAGTTAAACAAGGTGATCATAGAATTTGGTCGCCTTTTATTTGTGCTGAAAAACGAGTAAATTGTTTGGAATATTATGGTATTATATTCAGGTATAGAGATATTGAGCTAACGGGGCAGTTTAGTTGAAGAAGGAGTAACCTCCATTATTAGAGAATATATAAAGATATAGGTTGATTAAATTAAGAAACAGCAATAGTGGAGGGATATTATGGATAAATGGAAAACATTAAAATCAGAGTATATACATAAAAGTCCATTTGGGAATATAAGAAAAGATAAATGCAAGCTTCCAAATGGAATTGTGATTGACGATTATTATGTAAACGAATATTCTGATTGGGTAAATGCAGTAGTAATTACAAAGGAAAAACAAATTGTTCTTGTTGAACAGTATCGTTATGCAGGAAAAGACTTTTTCTTAGAAGTTCCTGCTGGAAAAAGAGAAGGAAATGAAACACATGAAGAAGGGTTAATTAGAGAGGTTAAGGAAGAAACAGGTTTTATTTCTTTGAGAAAACCAATTTTTTTGGGTGAATTCATGGTTAACCCAGCCACACAAAATAACAAAGTGATAACTTATCTAATGTTGGATGCATTTAAAGAATTTGAACAAGACTTAGATGATACAGAAGAGATAAATGTTAAGTTAGTTGATTTTGAAGAAATGGGAAATCTAATAAGAACAAATCAGATAAATACACAACTTTTTACTGCAAATGCTTATTTTATGGCAAAAGTTTTTCTTACTGAATTTAATATTCCTTGTTCAACTAACTGGTGCGTTACTTGAACAGCGAAAAGCTATTTCTGTAATTGGGTTAACAGGGGAGAGAACTACAACACTTAGAGGGGGGATAAAAATGAATTGGTCGGTATTAAAAGATTTAAAAACAATGTTTGGTTTTATTACATCTATTTTATTAGGGGTATTTGCAATAGTATTAGCAGTAAACAATAATAAGCTTTGGGTGTTATTTGTTGTAGTTGCGTTAATATTAATGCTCTTCAGTGTGTTTAGAGCTGATAAAATACATAAGCACAACAATTAAGTTCTTATTCAACAAACTGGTGCGTTAATTCTAGAAGGATTTATGCTATTTTAGTAGAAGTTATTGTGCTAACGGGGCAGGTAAGTTGAGAGTATTGTTGGTGAAAACAGAATGAGTGACGCAAGGAACAAATGTTATTTACACTTTGCTATGGGGGTACTTATGAAAACTCACTATTATTTAGGTTGGTTTAACAATTTTTTTCCAGAGAATCTGGGCAGGGTGTTACAGGGGGATATAACTGATAGAAAATCGCTTGCTATGATTTGCTCGAATCCATCTATTTATGAAGATGATGGTGCTACTGAACGCTCGTGGCTTGACCAGGCTGGCATTATGTTTGATGAATATCATTTAATTAATTATCGCGTACAGAAGGAAGATGCCCAAACGATAATTCAAAATGCTTCAGTCATTTTCTTGTTGGGGGGGAATACTCTTAAACAAAATGGTTTTTTGATGGAATATGAATTATTGGATTCGATTAAAAAAAGCAGCGCCGTTGCGATGGGAGCAAGCGCTGGTGCAATGAACATGTCCGCTAAATGGTTATGCTCGAAAAACTTTGGATATAAAGTTGAAATGAGCTCTGTTTACGACGGAATTGGTCTTGACAATTTTTCCGTCCTGTCTCATTTTGATCTTGAAAATAACATTGCACTGGTTCAAAGCGAACTATCTCTCCTATCAGAAGAAATAAATATTTATGCGTCGAACAAAGATTGCGCTGTACGTGTAAAGGGAGACAAAATCGACGTTTTAGGCAATGTTTTTTTAATTTCCCACTCAAAGATTCAGAAATTGGATGAGACGCTCTAGTTGTAGTGAATGGCTATGGCTTAATTGAATTAATTTCTTTATGCAAGGCCTCTATTTTAAATTTAGTGAAGGAGGACTAGGTAGAATAGGATTGTCCGGAAAGCATAGATGTGCAGAACAGTCCACTGCAATCGGGCGCGAGTGTTAAATATGCGTCACTTTTCTCTTCTTCAACTACCATGAAAATTCACTTCTGTATTAAAGGTAAAAAGGCAATACTGAAGTAGACGCAGCCCATTCTTTTAAAAAAAAGGAGAGCGCCTAAATTCGTTGCTCTATTGTACGAAAAAGCATTAAGATGCTTCTTGTTCTGCTATCGTAACTGTATAGCCTAGACTCTCAAGTCTACGTAAGGAATGTCGAACAATTGATTGTTGTTTCTGTTTATCAAAGTAGTCTTCGCCTAAGTCTACATACACTTCTTTACGTGTTAAGAGATAATAGGAGATACGTAGAATAGCGTGTGCCAGTACGATTCCTGCACGTTTCTTACCTTTCCGTGCTGCGGTTCGTCGATAAAGTGCGCCAAGATAGTTTTTAGATCCTCTTGCAGAATGGGCTGCTTCGATTAAAGCTGATTTTAAGTATTTGTTTCCGTTTTTGGTTTTAAATTTTTTCCTTTTTCCTGCACTTTCGTTATTTCCAGGAACTAATCCAGGCCATGAACACATCTGCGATGCACTAGGAAATTGGTTCTTAATATCTGTTCCAAGCTCAGCTAGCATTTGTTCCGCCATCCGAGTTGCAATGCCAGGAATAGAATCCAATCTCTCAATATCATCTTGATATTTGCTTACTCTATCAGCTACTTCTTGATCTAACATCTCAATTTGGTCTGATAAAAAATCAATGTGTTTTAAGATTGTTTTTATCATTAGTCTTTGATGAGGGCTGATATAGCCTTTTAGTACTAGTCGAAGTTCATCCTTTTTCTTTTTCATGGTACGGAGCGAAGTTCGCAAGTATCTCAGGATTATCTTCACCATTAGCTATGGCATTAAGCATATCCCGAGCAGAAACACCCATAATGTCTGAAACAACAGAACCTAATTTAATGTTAGCCCCTTCTAATAAACTCCATCTCTTTTTGTATTATCCTATTACAGAATCTAGCTCAGCTTTATTATTTTCATGCCTATCTAACTTCTCATATGTGGGGAATCAGGATTCATCTCCATAAACTCGATCCAATTCCCATCGGGATCTACTATCCAGAATTGGTAGTTCAAAGCTATTCCTTGAGAAATTTCTACTTCTAAAGGGACACCCTTTTCCTTCAATTTATTCGCCGTTTCCTGGATATCATCTACCTCGAAACAGATATGTTCCGCTCTGTCTCTATCACCCTCAGCACCACCATAAAATAATTCAATGAAACACCCATCAGTCACTTTTACATATACGATCCACGGCTCACCACTTGGTTGATTCAATTCAAACGCTTTCTTAAATCCAAGCTTATTGCAATAAAAATCCAATGAGCGTTCCATATCTACTACATGAAATCCTTTGTGATTAATCCCTTTAATCATATTCAATCCCACCTATCTCATTTAGTATCTTCGAGCTAACCATTTTTACCTTAAACGTCCCATGTTTTTCCCCTTGTGGGGGTGTTTTTAAACAATTGAATAGTTACAAAATCCTAAGTTCCTAATCTAAAAAACTAATATTAAAATATTAATGCGTCCCTTTAACGTCTAATGTATTGTTCGTTACATGCTTTTTCTCAAATGTGGAAGTGCTAATCTTTTCTTGTAATCTTTCATAATAATGATCTGGATCGACTGGTAATTCTACTGTTTGATTTAACCAAGATGATAAGTAAATAGCATTTGCAATTTCCAACGCCTTTACTCCCTCTTTTCCTGGTGCAAGTAAAGGTGAACCTGTATTAATCGAATCAATCCAGTTTTGAAAAATGGTAGCATGATTGGCATTTTCACTTTTTACAGGAATATCTATTTTTCTGTAGTCAGGCTTACCGAAGCCACCTTTGTACAACCGATTAAAATCACGTTCTGATTGTGTTAATCGGTAAAAAGTAAGTTCTTCATTTTCAACAACGATTTTCCCAAAATCTCCAACTACTTCGAGAAGATTCGTACCTGGTACTTCTCCTGTTGAGGTAATAAATACACCTGTCACCCCATTTTCATATTCCACATATGCTGTTACTTCATCTTCAACTTCAATATCATGATACTTCCCAAAACTACTCACTGCATTAACTCGTTTTGGCATAAACCCAGTCACCCACTGCCAAATATCTAAATGATGAAGTGCCTGATTTAACAAAACACCGCCACCCTCACCTTTCCATGTAGCTCTCCATTTACTTGAATCATAATAACTTTGTGAACGATAAGTATCCGTTACAATCCAGTTTGTCCGTTTTATATTTCCAAGTTTCCCTGAATGAATAAGGTCGCGTAATTTTTGGTAAAGAGGGTTTGCCCTTTGGTTATACATGATGCCGAACACTTTTCCACAAGATTCCGCTGCTTCATTCATTTCTAACACATTTTTCGTATAAACTCCCGCTGGTTTTTCAATAAGAACGTGTATCCCTTTTGAAAAGGCATTGATTGCTATTTCTGGATGACTGTAATGGGGAGTTGCAATTACCACAGCATCTATTCCTGATTCCGTAAAAAAGGTCTCTTCGTCCCGGAAAATTTGTACATCTCCTGATGTATGATTTTCCACCCAGTCGATGCGACTATCATTACTACTGCAAATTGCGGTTAAAATTGCCCCTTCAATTTGCCCTTTGTCTAGCATTTGAACATGTGAGCTCCCCATATTTCCTATTCCGATGACACCGACTTTAATTAAACTCATATATACCCCTCCTTAAGTTTAGCTGTGTATGTAAAAATGCGTTATGTAACATTTTTATAATTTTCTTGGCAGTTAAGAAACTTTCTTACAACATAAGTGCAAATAAGGCAGTAACATAGAGGCGTGGTGACAACCAAGTTTTCTAAAAATGGCTTTTGATATCTTTTCTCTATAGCAAAAACTCCATAATAAGATCTTTATGATTATTTAATAGAAATATTTGGATTTAAATTAAGATTAACACTTAATTTCATCCTTTGACCACTATGTGGTACAAGTGTATCGTTTTGTGGTTGAATTTAGTATATTAATATATATACCGGCTGTCAATCAAATTGTATTATTCCTAAATCGAGCGAGAGCAGACCGAACTCGAGCATGATCCTTACCCAAATGATCTAACCCAATTAGAATAATGTATAATAGGAACAAATGTTAAAAAAGCTTCCTGTGTTTAAAATCGCAATTTCGGATATAATTGAATGGATATATATAAATAGAAGGAGTACATTCTTTTGAGCAACGATAAACAAAATTCAAATAAAACACCTAATGTTCAAGTAATTTCTCGTGCTGCCAAAATTCTTAGAACTCTTAGAAACCACCCTAAAGGATTAAGCCTATCGCAGATTGCGAAAGAAGTGGGCTTAGCACGATCAACGGTTCAAAGAATTGTTAATACCTTAGAACAGGAAAATTTTGTCGCACAAGCTTCATCTAACGGAGGTATCCGTTTAGGTCCTGAGATTGCGATGCTTGCTGCCGCTGTACATAGTGATTTAAGAGAAGAAATTAGACCACATTTAATACAACTATCTAATGAAGTAAATGAAACAGTCGATCTTTCTGTTTTAGATAATGGAAAGGTGCTGTTTGTTGATCAAATTATCGCTGCACATCCATTACAAGCGACTTCAGAGCCCGGTGCAGCTTTTCCATTACATTGCACGGCAAACGGAAAGGCCATACTAGCCTCTTTGCCATTGAATGAAGTTGAGAAGCTGCTACCTGAGCAATTAACACGGTTCAATGATAAAACAATTACGCATCGTGATGAATTGTTAAAGGAATTAGAAGTGATTCGTAAAGAAGGGGTCGCTTTTGCTCAGGAAGAGCATATTCATGGAATCTGTGCGGTAGGCGCAGTTGTTTATGATAGTTTGGGAAATCTAAGTGCTGTCTCAATACCACTGCCTTCTACTCGTTTTTATGGTAATGAAGAAAAACTAGCAGCAGCCATTCTCAACACCTGCAAAAATATCAACCAACACTATAAAACAATAAAGTAAACCTTCATTAAGTGGGGAGTCATAGCCATGTAGCTTCACAAATGAAGCAATTCTTTGATTTGCAAGGCGGTATATGGGCTTCTGGAAAAACAGTAAATAAAGTGGTTAGTGCATGGCATCTGCACAAAACCTGCATGGTGGTGAAGAAGCAACCATTGAAGGTGCTTATGACACAGAAGTTTATAACCTACACACCAACGACTGGCGGAGAAAAAGTTAAATCAAAAATGGGTAACAGAATACGAACTATCACCAGTCGAATAGTATCATTAGTAAAATAAATCATGTAACGATAATCCCTTATTTAATAAAGTGAGGGATTTTTTTTAATAAAGAATATTACGATTGGTAGTTTAAATTGAACTGAAGGGCGCTTTAACACCATTATGAGATCTTCATTATGGTGATCTTTTTTACAAGGGGCAGGATTTTATATTAAATATGCCGAATGTTTAACGAGCTCATAAATTTAAAGGGGTGTTATTATTGGACAATCCAATCTTAAAACAAATCGGAACAGTATTTTTTCCAGTAAGCAACATAGAAAAAGCGAGAGATTGGTACTGCGATATTTTAGGGGTAAAAGCAGATGGAAAAATTCAGTTTGGTCATCTTTACGTTATACCTATGGGAGGTACAGGGATTGTCTTAGATAGCAAGATTTATTCAGAGGATAGATTATTTAAAACACCAGCATTCCACTTAAATGCTAAAAACATCGAGGAAGCATTTCGTTTTATGAGTAATAAAGGCGTTAATTTGATTACAGAAATAGAACATAACCATTATTTTAATTTCAAAGACCCGGATGGAAATATCTTAATGATTTGCGAATGTTAATTTTAAGCTAACGTAAAGTAAGGGAGTCATCAGAAGAAAAAGGAGTTCCTGATAATGATTAAAGGTATCTTTGGAACTCATATTAATGTAAGTAATTATCAAAAATCAGCAGCATTTTATGAAAAGCTTCTAAACATTCTCCCGTTATTTGAGGATTCTAGAAGAAAGTCAAAATTCTACTGGGTTGGAAAGCCTGGAGAATCTATGCTGGGTATTAGAGAAAATTATCCAAGCTCTTTAATCCAACGACAACACTTTGCATTTAAAGTCGATCTAGAGGATATTTCTTCAGCAAGAGAGTATTTATCCGAATTAGGAATAGAAACAACAAACTTTATTAATGATAGTTCTGAAAATTTATTAGTGTTTCCTTTTATGCCTGCTGTATCTATCTAATTTAAAAATGCTGATGGGCACTCAATTGAATTTCTAGCCATGCTAAATGACACTCCGAAACCTGAACTAGATATGATGACGTTGCAAGAGTGGGAGGAATTACACGGAAGAGGCTAACGAAATAATTCCTTATTAAGCTAATTGATGCAATACTTTGGATATTAAATCCTTCATCTGATTGCAAAATTTCCCAAAATAAAACATCCATACAGATGATATTTGGATGATAAATGGATGGTGTGGGGATGGCTGAGACAGAGAAAGTTACAGTTAATATGAATGTCGTTGATTTAGGAAAAGTAGATTTATTAGTTGAGCAAGGCTTTTATCCAAATCGTACTGATTTTATTAAGACTTCAATTCGTAATCAATTGACTTCACACTCTAGTGTTATTGAAAATGTTATTACAGTAAAATCATATGAAATAGGAATATACTATTACGATCGTAAAACACTCGAACAAGTCTTAGAGCAAAATAAATTATTAGACATCAAAGTAGTAGGGATGTTGGTTCTAAAAGATGATGTTGACGTAGAACTAGCAAGGAAGACTATAAAATCAATAAAGGTTTTAGGCGTGTTTAGAGCAAGTCACGAATTAAAAATAGCTTTAAAAAAGTAATTATTTTATAAAAGTGTCAGCCAGAAAGAATTTGGGTTTGCTTGATACTGATAATTTCTAGTGAAATATTCACAAAATCTTGCAATACTTAATACAGGTGCTCCAGTGAAAGAAAAAACCTATCCTTCATACCTAATAAATTGGAAGAAGGATAGGTTTTGTTTAAGTTTAGTTAACCTTACTGCTCACACTCCAGCATATTGCTCTTTAGTGCGACTTCAATTCTCATTTCTTAGACAAACATACCTACAAAAATAGCTGTAATAAAGCTTGCCATAGTACCAGCGATAATGGCTTTAAAGCTCATAGATGCAATTAATTTTTTCTTTGTTGGCGCTAAGGAACCAAGACCTACTATTAATTGTCCAATAGAAGAAAGGTTCGCGAAGTTACATAATGCAACAGTTAAGATTGCAACTGTTTCTGGTCTTAGCATCTCTTGGATTTTGAGTACCTCCTGGAATGCAATCAGTTCATTCGCTGAAAGCTTTGTTCCGATAATGGATGCAGCACGGAAAGCATCTTCAATCGGAATTCCAACAAGTAAAGCAAAAGGAAAGAAAACATAACCAAATATCGTAGCTAGATTTGTTCCGAAGATGCCTAGTAAACCGTCTACGAGAGCTAATAAACTGATGAACGCAATAAGCAAACCACCAATATTAGCAGCAAGCTTTACTCCGCTTACAGCCCCTTCAGAAACGGCTTCAAAAATGTTCGTATGTCCTGCATCTTCCATTTCGACATCTTCATTTGTTAAAGATTCTTCCGTTTCAGGTTCCATGATTTTAGACATTACAATAGCGACAAAAGGTACAGAGAAAACAGAAATAAGCAAATACTTAATATCAATACCCATTTGAGCATAAGACAATAGAATCGCACCACTTGCTGAAGCGGTACCCCCAACCATTACAGTGAATAATTCCGAACGTGTAAGTTTTGCCAGGTAAGGCTTAATGAGTAATGGAGATTCTACCACTCCTAACATCGTATTGGCAACTGTATTAAAAGATTCAACACGAGTGGTACCGAACACTTTACCAACAACCCAACCGAGAATACGTACAACGAAAGGGATGATTCGTAAATAATACAAGGCTGACACTAATGCTGAGATAAAAATAATAACGGATAAGACCTGAATCGCGAAAACAAATCCAACATTCGTTCCTTCTGCAAAGAACCCGCCAAAAAGGAATTCAATGCCTGCTTGGCTATAATTAAGAACATTTTGCACACCCCCGGCAGCACTTGTAAGAATAAAGCGGCCAAGGGGAACATTGAGCATAAAGTAAACGAAAAGTCCTTCTAATACTACACCTATTATAATCGTACGCCATTTGATGGCTTTTTTATTTTTGCTTAGAAGCCAAGCTATAAATAGTAAACCCACAAGGGATAACAAACCAAATAAAATATCCATAATAACCTCCTGATAATAGTTTCAGTTTCATAGACCCTTACCATCGTCAGAAGTCTGACCTACCTCATGAACGAAAAAAGTGCATCCTCTCCATCTATAAAGAAAGAAGAGAATGCACCAAGGTTCACGAGTGGCGTTCTAACTTTCCTCATAGTCCGGCATTTTACGGCTGCCAGGTAGAAACTTATGGACCATATTTCCATAGATATATAAGGATCGTATGAAGTTTATTTTTGAATTTTAACAGAGCTTTTCCGAATATACAATAGGTGAATAAAAAGTGATAAAAAACTAAATTTTTTCAATCCTTTTCTATTTCATAGAAAGTAGATAGATTACGATAACATGAGACCTTCGTAACAGCCATTATTTGAGGCTTAAACTATCAATCACGTTAAAATTACCTCTGAAAAAATAATAAAAATTTACCCATAAATTGGAAGGGTTAATCATCTAGTTTTCTATTTGATTATTGAATAATAATTGTTTTTAAGATTGTAAATATATCATTAATTATTCGATTAAGTGATGAATTTTTAGTTGTTTCTATGATAATATCTCTTTGTTGGTAGAAACAAGCTACATAAGTGAGAACCCAGCAATATAAAAGATGTTGTTAATCTTGGCGCAGAAAGACGCCTTTCATTAAAAACGTTTTTGTATTGGCTGGTTCATAATGTGAATGGATAGGGGGAAGAGAGTTATATTAATCAAGAGTTTAAGCAAAGTAGGTTTAATTAACAGTATATTGATAGTAATCGTTTTATTTTTGTGGATAAGTGTTTATTTTATTCATGGTTTAATGGGTGCCTATGCTTGGGCTTTACTCAAGATGATTTTACCCATCATAGGATTCCTTGGAGTTCTATTGAATATGATTCTGTTTATTATTAGTGTAGTAAAAAAGAAAAGGAACAATAAATTATGGGTGAATTTTATTGTAAATTTGGTATTAATATTTCCCATACTAATGACGATGAATATTATCCGTCTGGCTTATCCGAATGAGATAGACGGTGTTGAACCTTCCATTACAGTAGAATTTCCCTTCGCTGAAGAAACAGTTGTCGGTTGGGGTGGGGATACTGTCGAAAATAATTTAATCCATGTAATATGGCCATCGGAGAGATGGGCATACGATTTTGTCATGGAACCCTTTGATACAGGCAGTAAAAATAACGAGGATTATGGGATTTGGAATAAAGAGGTTTATTCTTCGGTTTCGGGTGTTGTTATTGCTGCTTACGACGATGAAAAAGATATAGATCCAGTTTCTGAAGAATTTATATCATTAGAAGGTAACCATGTCTACATTAAAATTGACGAAACGGGTACTTACCTTTTGCTCAATCATTTAAATGAAGGTAGTGTAACTGTAAAGGAAGGGGATCGAGTAAACCCAGGAGATGTAATTGGACGTGTAGGAAACAGTGGATCAACGTCAGAGCCACATTTGCATATTCATCATCAAAGACAGGACCCTACAAAAGTTCCACACCCTATTTTGGCAGAAGGGCTTCCCTTATATTTTGAAGGGATTGATGGAGAGGCTATGCCGAAAAAAGGAGAAGTTGTATTACCTAGTATCCAATAGGTTAATGTCGTTAATTAGATCAAAATTTGCGCATCGAAGGAATTTTCTAGTTCAGGTATTAGCATTTAACGGAATATGGCCTTTTATAACATTGTTGAAAGTTATCATGGAACGTTTGAAAAAATGTACGAATTTTAGCATCAACAGTCCAGTGAGCAAAGATTTGTTCATAAAATCAAAGATGCACCTTTATACATACACCTTCTATATATAGGAATATTATGTATAATGAAAATATAAAAGGGATATATATTTTACCTGCTGCATAATTTTAATTAGAAAAAGGATGGGGGAAATCCAATGTCTAATGATCACGAGGCTTTATTAGATAAGGGAAGAGAAGATGATCCAAAGGTAGAATTTGAAAGAAAAGAGGGAGAACCGACTGCAGCTTTCAAAGGAGCTTCCTGGGCTGCTTTATTGATAGGGGTAGCAGCTTATCTTATTGGTTTGTTTAACGCAACAACAATGGAACTGAACGAAAAAGGCTATTATTTTGCAGTGTTAATTTTCGGGCTTTATTCTGCGGTATCCTTACAAAAAGCTGTAAGAGATAAAGATGAGGGCATCCCAGTAACAAATATTTATTTCGGCATTAGCTGGATTGCACTGATAATATCTATTTTATTAATTGCCATCGGTTTATACAATGCAGGAAGTATTATTTTAAGTGAAAAAGGATTTTATGCGATGGCATTTGTTCTTAGTATTTTCGCTGCAGTAACGGTTCAAAAGAATATTAGAGATACGCAGAGAGCGAGAGAAAGAGACTAACGTATTATCTGCTAATAATTTTCTATTTTGTTATTATCGGGCCAAATTGTGCAGCAACTTACAATATTAATTTTTTGTTTTAGAGAACGAACATGGAAGTTTTTGCAGAATATTTAGCGCAAAATGACAACCCGCAACATCGGGAGCGAATGGAAGAAGTTTTGGTTAGGGTGACTAAGAAATTTCCGAATTTAGAGCCAAAAATTGCGTGGAATTAGCCTATGTTTACTGTCCATAGCACAAATTTTATTGGCTTTAGTATAGCAAAACATCATTTAGCTACTTCGTCTGAAAGGGCAGAAATGAGAGTATTATATTTTCGATAAGGCCAGACTGTTCAACTTTTTGGTGGAAATTAGAAGGTCGAGTTACTTGAGGATACGTTCACAAATTTTTTACCCATTTGCTTATAGTTAAATTAAGCGAATGGGTATTTTTGTATGCTAGGCATGCATTAGGTTTTTGAATATGTACTTTTGATGGCAATTATTTTAAAGGAATTGTAAAGAATTAGTAAAATATAATTTATAGTACCTTGCAATGAACAGTACTGTATGATATATTTTTTATAAAGGTACCTAATAAATATCAGTACTGTTTAATAAATAATAGTGATTTACTAAGAAAAGAGGTGTGATTCAACAGTGAACGTGCAATTTAAAAAAGGTGTACTAGAATTATGTGTTCTCGTATTGCTGGATAAGCAGGATCGTTACGGTTATGAACTGGTGCAAAAGATATCTGAACAGATTGATGTATCTGAGGGATCTGCATATCCACTATTAAGACGATTAACAAAAGAAGGGTACTTCACGACGTATCTAAAAGAATCAACGGAAGGACCACCAAGGAAGTATTATAAGTTAGCAGACAGCGGAAGAACATATCTTCATGAACTGCTTCAGGAGTGGAAAGAATTCTCAAATGGAGTAAATCAATTGATAAAGGAAGGTGTAAAGGATGACTAAAAAGCAATTTATTAGTAAATTAAACGCATCTCTGAAGAGACTGCCATACGAGGAAAGGCAGGATATTATACAAGATATTGAAGAGTATTTTGTGATTGGATCAGAAGAAGGAAAGTCTGAAGAACAAGTAGCCACTTCACTTGGCTCACCCGAACAAATTGCGAAAGAGCTGGTAGCAGCTTATCGTGTTGAAAAGGTTGAAGAAACTACTTCAACAGGGAATATTATCCGTGCAGTATGGGCTGTTATTGGATTAGGTTTTTTTAATCTTGTTATTGTATTAGGGCCATTCGTTGCTTTAGCAGGAGTAATTATTGCCGGTTGGCTAATGGGAATTTCATTTGTTGCTTCACCAATTTTCGTATTACTAAATGTAGCAATACACCCGCAAATATTTGAGATTTTTGACTTGTTCTTTTCAATCGGTCTCGCTGGGATTGGTTTATTTATTGCAATCGGAATGTTTTTTGCAACTCGTGCAATAAAAAATGGATTTGTCCGTTACTTAAAATACACTATAGGAATTGTGAAAGGTGGCTTAAAACATGCTTAGTATTAAAAAAATGTCTATTGTTGCTTTAGTTCTTTTATTAGTTGGTGTGACTGGGAGCCTTTTAACAGTAAATGCAAAGATACAATCAGAGCCGATTGAAGAAGAAAGAATCATTCAGGATGAGAATTTTACCAACATTGATATTAAAGTGGATAACGCTGAAGTAGAAATTATCCCCGCAGGTAATCAGGCGGCAAAAGTTGAGTTAACAGGTGGAGATAAAAAGAGTAGAGCGTATACCTTCGATGTTGGTGTTCAGGAAAATACACTCGCTGTTCATTTAAATGAAAAAAATCTTAAATTCTATAACTTTGACTTTTTGGATTCAGCTTTAGCTTTAAAAGTCTATGTACCTGAAAAAATGTATGACTCATTGCGGATAGTGGCTGCCAATGGGAATGTGAAAGCAGAAGAAATAGAGGTAGCAGCTGCAACAGTAGAAACGATTAATGGAACAATTGATTTAAATGATTTGGAAACCGCTACACTTAATGTCAGTTCTGGAAATGGAAAAATTCTTCTCCAAAACATTGAGGGGGATATTTTAGGGAATGTAATTAATGGGAAAATCACTTTTGTAACAGATCATTTAGATCGCAACATTGATTTTGAAAATTTGAACGGTAAAATCGAAATTCAGACTTTAAAAGAACCAACAAATTCTACTATAAATGTAGATGTCGCCTATGGAAAAGTTAATATATTTGGCGATTCGTCAAGAAATGCTTTATTTGGAAAAGGGGAAAACTTGATAAAACTATCTACACTAAATGGGGGAATTACTGTAACGAAGTAAATATTAGTAGATAATTTTTAACGTACGTATGTATGGAAACAGAGTTATAAAGTGACTAAACTGTTTTATAAAATCCTGGATAGTAAATTGAAAGGAAGAAGTCCATTTTGATCAATCTTTTTCAGAATGGATTTTTTGCTTACCACAAAACAAATTGTTTTCAGCAAATTTGTATGATATATTGCAAGTATCACTTATTAAAGTGATTTAATAAGTCTAACTTAGTAGGTGGTGACGTTTATGAATGCTAATCCAAAATCGTTGAAGAGAGAAATCCTTTCTAGTATTCGTAAAGCTCTTTTAGAACTTGGAAATGCAACAAAAGCTGAGCTCAGTGATAAATTAGAGATTAGTTTTCCGACAATCAGTAAGTTCTTACTACAGATGGAGAAGGATGGAGAAATTAGATCAGTTGGTTTAGATGAATCCAGTGGGGGGAGAAGAGCAAAAAGATATGCCTACAATCCTGAGCATATGCTTGGTCTTGCCGTTTTCTTAGAAAAAACAGAGACAAATTATACAATTTTTAATTGTATGGGAGAAGTAAAGGAACAAGGGAAAGCTCCAAGTGTACTAGTAGATAGTGGTATAAATTTATTAACTAAGTTCATCGAAGAAATAATGGCTACCAATTCTTCTAAGATCCATTCTATTGCAATTGGTGTCCCTGGTTCGGTTGATAACGGTAAAATTTTCTATATGCCTGGATATGAGGAATATCATGATTTTGATATAAAAGGGTATTATGAAGATTATTTTTCTATCCCTGTCGTTGTAGAGAACGATATGAATGCTGCTATTCTTGGATTTAACTATAATAACAGAATGAAAGATGATCAATCACTAATATATTTGTATTTCGGTCACAATGGACCGGGTGCAGGTTTTATGATTAATGGAGATGTAGTGAGAGGAAAAACTTTTTTTGCAGGAGAGGTTTCGTTCGTCCCACAGTATAGTGAACGAAATTTTGGGCAGGCGTTAGAAAACGGAAGCAGGATTAATGAAGAAGCAGGATCTAAGGATTATCAGATTGATCCTATCAGTAGGCTAGTGGCCTCTTTTACAGCTATTATTAATCCTCATACCGTTATTTTTTGTAATGATGAAATTGAAAAAGAGATGTTAAACAAAATTACTATAGGCAGCTCAAAATACATTCCAGCAGAACATCTACCTGAGCTTACAATTAGTGATTGGAAAAAAGATTATTTATATGGATTACAGAAGCTCTGCTTGGACTTTATGATTATGAATAATGACATATAAGTTGCTAACATTTAAAAATACCAAAGGGATTTAGAAGTAATTTCTTTAATTGAAGGAGTGAAAAATAATTGAGAATTGAACATGTGGCTATTTGGGTCAATGATTTGGAAGGCGTGAAGGAGTTTTATCAAACTTATTTTAATGGTAAATCAAACATTAAATATCACAATAGTGAAAAGGAGTTTGAGTCTTATTTTCTAACATTTGATTCAGGTGCAAGATTGGAGATTATGCGTAAGCAAGGGATAAATGAGCAAAGTCGGAGTGATCAAATAGGGTGGGCACATATCGCGATTTCCTTAGGAAGCAAGGAAGCAGTTAATCAATTGACATCAAGACTAAAAATTGATGGGTACCCAACAATTAGTGGTCCCCGAATAACTGGGGACGGCTATTATGAGAGTGTGATTGAAGATCCTGAAGGAAACCTGATAGAGTTGACTGTGTAATAAAATGGGCAAGTTGATCTATCTTGTTATTACATATTCTATTACGCATTAACTGGCTGAAAGTTCTCTACTAATTGGAGTTCCACTTTTTCTGGTTACTTATTACATTTTTTAATAAGTTTTCCTTTGCCTGCCTTTTAAATATATTTAATAAGTGGAAATCAAAACAATAATATACGAAATAATTAAGAGCGAGGTTAAACTATGACAACATTCCTTTTAGTCATCATTTATTTGGCATTTATCAGTTTAGGTTTACCTGACTCATTATTGGGGGCAGCATGGCCGGTGATGCAATTGGACTATGGAGCTCAACTTGAGACTGCGGGTTTCCTTTTTATGACAATTGCAGGCGGTACAATAATCTCCAGTTTAGTTAGTGGTAGGGTAATTAAACGTTTTGGGACAGGAAAAGTTACATTTGTCAGCGTATTAATGACTGCTTGTGCTTTACTAGGATTTCATTTTTCCCCATCGATTGTTTGGCTGGTTATATGTGCTATCCCACTCGGATTAGGAGCGGGAGCAGTTGATGCTGGATTAAATAATTATGTTGCTACAAATTATAAGGCACATCATATGAGTTGGCTGCATTGTTTTTGGGGTGTTGGAGCTAGTCTCGGTCCGATTATTATGGCTTCGTTTATTTCTGGAGGAAATACGTGGAGAAATGGATATCTTGTTATCTCATGTATTCAGTTTGCATTAGTTATTATCCTTCTCTTCACTTTGCCTTTATGGGGGAGAGTGAAGAACAAAAGCAATCTTTCTTTAAGTGAAGGAGTTACTGATTCAGAAAGGATCACTACGAATGAAGATATAGAAGATATCAAGCCTATAAAAATTAAAGGAGTTAAACTTGCGCTTATAGCTTTCTTGTTTTATTGCGGGGTTGAAGCAACAATGGGGCTCTGGGGAAGCAGTTTCTTGGTTAATGTCAAAGGTTTAAGTGCTGCAACTGCTGCAAGTTGGGTTTCCTCCTATTATCTAGGAATAACAGTTGGTAGATTGATAACAGGCTTTATTACTTTTAAAACTACTAATCGTACACTAATTAGGGCGGGACAGATTATTGCATTATTTGGTGCTGTTATTTTATTTTTGCCATTGCCGTCCGCTTTCTCGCTAGCAGGTTTCATTATTATTGGATTAGGGTTAGCACCAATATTTCCCTGTATGCTGCATGAAACTCCAGCACGTTTTGGGAAAAAACATTCACAGACTATTATGGGTTACCAAATGGCGATTGCTTATACTGGCACTACATTCATGCCGCCTCTACTTGGGTTTATGGCGTCTTATTTAACTTTAGGATTTTTCCCAGTTTGTATTGTAGTATTTGTTGCTGCAATGCTGCTTAGTTCAGAGAAATTAAATGACCTATTGAAAAAGCAGGTTTTGCTAAAGACAAAATCAACAGCTATGTAATCATAGAAACAGATAAAAATATGTACAAAATTTTCAACCTTGGAATGCAGGGGGAATTAAAATGATTAAATTAGTGTTAACAGATATGGATGGAACATTCTTGAATAATAGCGGTGATTTTAATAGAGAACTCTATAAAGATGTTAAAAAGCTAATGGCGGAAAAAGGTGTTGTCTTTGCTCCTGTTACTGGGAAGCAATGTGAACGTATAGAAGAACTATTTGGTGATGACTCAGAGAAATTATGGATTTTAGGTGACAGTGCAACCAGACCAGAATAAAGCATAACGGGGAATTTGTTTATGAATCCCTGCTAAGCAATAAATTAGGGCTGGAAATTATCCGTTTGCTTGAAGAAATAAGCTTGGATCATACCATAATTGCGTGTACTAGGAGCGGTGCAGTAGTAAAAGGTAATATCCCTAAAGAGGAAGCAGCGATTGTCAGAGGATCCTATGCACAAGTGAGACAGGTATCTGATTTTAATGAAATAAAAGATGACTTTGTAAAAATTACGATTCATGACCCATTGTTAAGATGCATGGAGACTAGAGAGAAACTTTCCCAATTTTTTGAGTCTGCATATATTGTTGCTTCTGAAGCGGCTTGGATTGATATTGCAAATGCAAATGTACATAAAGGTACAACTGTTGGATATTTACAAAGCTTATTAAATGTTACGCCTGATGAAACGCTTGCCTTCGGGGATGGTTACAATGATATAGAGCTCATGACGCGCAGCACCTATAGTTTTGCGGTTCGAAATGCTGTTCCAGAATTAAAAGCTGCTGCTAATTTCATTACACGCTCAAATGAAGAGGATGCAGTAATGGAAACTATCATTAAATTGTTATCCTTACAATAAAAAGCGGTTAGATTTGTCATTTGACATTATTCCAGAATAAAGGACTGCTAATTTTATTAACGCTAATGAAAGTTACTGATTGAAGTAATTAAGATTTAATTAAGCCGGAATTACTGTGGCGATTAAACTCATAGCCGTAGATAGGGATGGAACTTTTCTTAATGACCAAATTAAAATTTGATGAGTCGCGATTTTTCAAACAATATTTCTTAAAGTTTGCGTTAGCTTGCCCAGAGGAAGAAACATTTCGAATTGAGAGATTTCCTTCAGAAATAAGAAGTACAAAATGGAATGCACCTCAAATTTTGGCATAGCGGAAAATTTGAGGTGCTTTTTTTGCAAAACAAGTAATGAGTAGTTGAATTGAATAGTTATGAGAGTTAGAGGGAATAAGGCCGATAAGAATATTAAAATGCATGTCATAAAATATGAGGGTAGTAGATTGTTAGGAGATGAAAGTATGACTATCTTAAAAAATGATTGGGAGCCAATATTAAAGGAGGAGTTTCAAAAAGACTATTATATAAGATTACATGCCCTTTTGAAGGAAGAATATAGTTCTTATATTGTATATCCGGAAATGCATGATATTTTTAATGCGCTTCATTATACAGATTATCAACATACAAAAGTTGTTATTCTAGGACAGGACCCATACCATGGACCAAATCAAGCACAAGGTTTAAGCTTTTCCGTTAAACCTGAAGTACGTATACCACCCTCGTTAAAAAATATATATAAGGAACTACATGATGATTTAGGTATTCCAACTCCTAATCATGGTAGTTTAATTAATTGGGCAAAGCAAGGTGTTCTATTGTTGAACACAGTTTTAACGGTTAGGAAAGGGGAACCCAATTCCCATAAAGGAAAAGGCTGGGAATTATTTACCAATGAGGTGATTAAGCAGGTAAGTGCAAAAACAGATCCTGTGGTATTCATTCTTTGGGGCAGGCATGCCCAAGAAAAAGCGGAATTAATTACGGCATCCCACCATTTAATCATAAAATCCCCTCATCCGAGTCCCTTTTCTGCTAGACGAGGTTTCTTTGGCAGTCGCCCATTTTCACGAACGAATCAATTTTTAGAAGAAGAAGGCCGTACGCCGATTGATTGGAGAATTGAATAGATCAAACAAAGTTGATTTTACTTTGTTTGTCATATCGTTTTCCGAGATAAGCTGGCATATGCCAGCTTATCTACTTTTATAGCCGATATTCTTCACAGTTTAAACTTTTTCCGCTGTTAATATTCCCACACTTTAACGTGTACTTGTTGCACACCAAATTGTAATGCATCGTTTAAATCTTCCATATAAATATCTAGATGACCATTTGTAATTGCACTTCCACGATCTTCACATACATAGGTTTGATTCCATTTTGGGATATGTATTTTCGTACCAAATGAGAGATCTTGCGGACATGCAATCGTTCGTCCTTCTTGTACAACCTTTCCAGAAGCTGTGATACCATATGCGGGATCACCTGGATGTTTTCCCGTAGATTCATAACCGGCTGTATAAGCTGTAATTGTATAAGGGACTCCATTTTCATCTGGGATATTAATTATTTGTCCTGTTTTCACATAATCTGGATTAATTATTGAAGAATTTGAAGCTATTAAGGTGTTTACATCAATCTGATAAGCGCGAGCTATGCTATATAAACTATCACCTAATTGTACGGTATAGTTTTTTTCAGCATGCGCAGTTCCTGAAAAAAAGGTAATTCCAATGATGCATAAGATAGCCAGCCTGAGATACTTGATAATAATTCCTCCTTTTCATAGATAAAGTATATTTACTCTATTACCCTTTATTTAACCATTGATAAACAATGGGCTTTACTTTGCAAATTCCAGTAATTCTATTTTTGAGTCAAAATACTCATGCTAAATACATAGACTTTCCAACTAATCTTTTCTATGATAATAGTAGATTAAACTGCTCTAACATCGTTTACCTAGAACTTGGAATCTTTGATGTATAGATACGGAGGTAAGATAGTTGAAACGATTGAAATTTCCATATCTGCTTTGTGTACTGGTTGCATTATTGCTTTTTCCATTTTTTCAGCCCGATCAGGCTTCCGGAGAAGGATCAGCAAACTTTAACGATACTGTTACTGCTTCTGTAAGCACTGTTGAATCAGATGATGGGTTATTAGAACCGATTTCCGATTGGTTCGGTAGCCTGGGAGATAATATTGAAGTCGCATTAGATGGTCTCAAAGATACATTTGACAAGATTGTCAGTTACATTGGGGAACTGTTTGAATCTGTTGAAGAGTCGATTGCGGTATTTACGGGTGGAGGAGACTCGAACGAGGAGATTACGAATCTCAACAATACAATTGATCGGGCTAAAGAAAATCTGGGGGATATCAGTCTTGAACTGGATGAAACAACAGTATATCGAGTCATACGCGAGGATGAAGAACCGGGCAAGGGCATTTTTGCCAAAGCACCGGAAAGGGAACATATCACGATCGCGGGTCATGTCAACAATGGAAGTAAGAAAAATTTTAAAGGATCCAAATATATATCAACTACTAAGAGCTTTGAAGTAGCGTTAGAGAATGCTACAAAAGATATTATGAATGCCGGTAAAGCCCAGGATCTCCGAATTGTGCAGATTGATTTGGGGAAGGTAACCAATACGTACTATGATTTAACTGACCCGAAAGTCCAGGACAAGTACTTGGTTAATTCAAAAGGGGAACCTTGGGAAAAGGTTAGGAGATACGCTAACAAATCCCAGGAATTGTTAGTCGAGTATTCTATACCACAGGAAGCGATTACACTACTTGGACGCCCTTCTGAATTTGGTAGTTAATAAAGTCCTGTTGACTGGAAAGAGGAGCGTGTAACGAAATGAATCAATCATCTTTAATGAATATATTCATCGAGTCCGAAACGGCACTGCTTGTTGAACTGCGTATGGGAAAAGGCTTGGATCGGGAACAATATGAAACATTTATTAGTGCTTTCTCGGAGCTTGCAGGTCAATGGGAAAAGGAAAGCTCGATACCAAGTAGAGCAGTCCAGCCAATCATGGAAATCTATGCGGACCTGTATCAGTTTTCATTGAATTATTCAGATGAAGAAGCTGAGCGGATACGTGAAGCTGCACAACAAATCAACAAGTTAAGAGAGCAGTGCCTTTCAGGTGACGGTATTTCGGATCGCCATCAGGATGATATCACAAGGGACTTAATACAATATATCGATGAAAATAATGGCTTTTTTGCTCAAATGGAGCAAGGGAGAGGCATGGATGAGGAACAGTTTGAGAAGGTGTTTCGGGAACTGACGAAGGTTCACGATGAAATAACCTCTTGGGAAATGATTCCGAAACCTTTGGTGAAAATACTAATTTCCTTTTATGAAATGGACTTACTCGTATTCAAATATGAGGAAGCGTTTGAAATGCAGGAAGAAGCAGATAAAATTTATGACG
Organism: Oceanobacillus chungangensis; assembly: GCF_003369565.1. Taxonomy (GTDB): domain Bacteria; phylum Bacillota; class Bacilli; order Bacillales; family Amphibacillaceae; genus Oceanobacillus; species Oceanobacillus chungangensis. The sequence goes on from NZ_PIOD01000030.1 coordinate 60,431, forward strand.
CATATGAGAGAGTGTTTGAATTAATTGCTGGTTAGAAATTATCTAGAATGAAATGTTTGGATACGCTAGGAAATAAAAGTAATCGGCGAAATGCATGCTTGTATTTTAAAAAAAGTTATTTGAGTTTAATGAGACCAATGTTGAATAAGCAAGCTACTTTAGGTAGCTTGCTTATTTTTACTTGTTAAGTTCTGGCAGTATTTGGGTTGCAGGCTTGATGTATTTAGCTAACAGCCAACGTGAGATAGGTCCAACAACTAGTAACTGCGATGGAAGCGCCACGATAAAGTTTAGACCAACTGTTTTAAGATACGTCGCGAAAATCGATCCTTCAATTCCTATTATTAATGCAGTAAGAATGACTCCATATATGGACATAATAAGAACCATTAAAGGGACCATACAAAAGGCAATCGCTATAATAAAGTTGATTTCTTTCGATTTATCATAGGGTAGTGATAGTGCAATTTTACGTGCTTGCGGTTCAACTAATGACTCCGCGATAAAAGCAACAATAAATGTTACGACAAATTGAATCAATGCACTTGCTACTGTAATGGATGAAAAACCGTGTAAAGCTGTGTTGTAAACTGACATAATAAGAACCATTCCAAAACACATAAATAGTCCGAAAATAATGCCTTCCTTCTTATTATTTGGCAAATAAAAAACGTCCTTCCTTTTTAAGCATATGCCGATTATATAGGGTGCAGAAATTTTAGTGTAAGTGACAACTTTGTGACATTATTAAAATGCTGTTGTTTGTCCTGCTCAAATATGGATTTTATTCGGAATTGTTGGTCGAGTTGAACGATAGAAAATGTGTCTATAGATTAGAAAAGTGAAGGTCCGTGAAGAATAATAATAATTATATTTTCCAACAAAATAGTAAATAGCCAACTATCGAATGGAGATAAATATGATTGAAATGTGAGTCATATGTGAAATGATTTAGACAAAACAGAATAATATAAAGCGTTATTGAATGTGGAAGAAGTTTGTTATAGTAGGGAGAAAATCTATCACTTATCAAAGAAGAGATTACAATTGGTGGATAGCTATTTTTAATGAAACGCGCTACTCCGGCTAGTGTGCAAATTATAGGAGGTAACAAAATGGATATGAATAATAATGATATTTTAATTCGATTACGATATGCTCTCGATTTAAAAGATAAAGAGATGGTAAATATTTTTAAACTAGGAGGCATTGAAGTTACAAGGGAAGAAGTGCAGAAGATCCTCACTAAAACCAAAGACAGTTATGAGGAGGAGTTTGGATCTGCAGATGATATGGATCATGATAATATACCTTGTGATAACTTCATGCTGGAATCATTTCTGAATGGCCTGATTATCAATAATAGAGGGAAACAGGAACCAAAGCCAGGACAAAGCGAAAGCCAACCAATGATGATAAAAAGTAATGCTAGTGTCAATAATGTCTTGCTGAAAAAGTTGAAAATTGCACTGACATTAACAGGTGAAGATATGATTAATATCCTGGATGATGCGGGCGTCGTTATCACCAAAGGAGAATTAAGCGCGTTGCTAAGAAAAGAAGGACATAGTAATTACCGGAAATGTGGTGACCGGTATGCAAGGAATTTCTTGAAAGGGCTAGGAATGAGATATCGGACATAGGTAAAATCCAGGGGAAAGATTACTGCTCTCAAACCAGAACAGTAAGATGCCAGAGGCTGGTTTATTCCAACCTCTGGCATCTTACTGTTTATATTGGGGTTCCTCATGCTCTATTTTCTGGACTCTTGGCTCTATATAGAGAATCATTTCTTTTTTGTTCTTAAGCAAGAATATGACGAGTGACACAAATGTGTTGTCTTTTATTACATTGTCATACCATTTATTAAAATAGCAAAGACATAAGATTCTCTTCAAAGGTTGTTGTTGGAAATCCTGTTAACTAGAAAGTGAATAGATGGTTCTGAAAAAGGTCAAAAAATTTTAATTGACTGGTGTCTTTGTAATCGTATTGTCTGTAGTTGGCTTTGGTGTCGCCTTGCAATTAGACTCAACAGACTTTACATCGTCTTTAGCAGTTAGTAATTGATCCTCTGCCTCTACTGCTCTATCTTTTACATCGACTAATCCACCTTGTGCGTCTTTCACTGAAGACATCACTTCTTTTGATTCCAAAGAACTAATGAAGAAGCTCCTGCAATTATTCCAGCAACAATCAATCCTGTTTTTGCCTTTTTTTGTTTTTCTATTGTCAGATCCAATGAAAAAACTCCCTTCCATTTCATAATACAGTAAAAAACTTGTTGATTTTTCTTCTTGGAAATTATATAATGTAATTCCGCCGCAAAAATACTCCTGCTAAAATAGCAAAAAACTATTGACACAAGATGTTGCGGTATGGTATATTAATAAAGTTGCTGATTTACGAAGCGACAATAACATTTGCTCTTTGAAAACTGAACAAAACAACCAGTATGTCAATGAAAAGAAACTTGTTTTCTTTTCAACAAAACAAGAAGGTAACACTTCTTAAAGCTTGAGACTTATGAAATTGATTGGTGTCAACTTCATTTCAAACACTTTATTGGAGAGTTTGATCTTGGCTCAGGACGAACGCTGGCGGCGTGCCTAATACATGCAAGTCGAGC
>NZ_PIOD01000031.1 GCF_003369565.1 Oceanobacillus chungangensis
TTGTTGCATTCAAAAACAAATACACTGTACTCTACTTGATCACCGTTAGGATATGTAAAACGAAAACTCTCTCCACCAAATATTTCTAATAACTTATTTGGCTTTACTCTTAATCCAGTTTCTTCCCAAACTTCACGAATAAGTGCTTGTGCAGGTGCTTCTCCTGGCTCTATTGCTCCAGCAGGCAAACTCCAGTATTCGCCATCGTGAGGTTTTTGAAACAATATATCATTATCATCGTTTCTAATAATCGCAGCAACACTTGGCATAAATATTAGGTCTGTTCCAATCTTTCTACGGATTTTTTTATAATAATCAGATATCGGCATAATTATTCTCCCTTTAAGATCCACCTTTTTTATTCTACTGCCCGTTATATTGTTCTTGAACTAACGCACCAGTTAGCACAACTAGTTATCCCTATTGAAATTAGCTGTGTGATTTTTTTTATAAATATATAGTGATATCATTGCAGAAATGATTAAAACTGGTATCGCATAAACCTGTATAACTATTAATTTCCAAGCTACCGTATTATAACCTTCTGCCGCAGTAGCTAATACTCCAATAATGCAAACGATTAAATAAGCTAGTAACGGCGAAATAATAAATCTCATTTGATTTCCCCCTTTTTTTATTAATGTAGCTAAAGAGATTGATATGTTTTCTGTTTTAGTAAATTACTACCTTCTTAAACTAACCTGCCCTGTTAGCTCAATAAATTCAACTTCAATATTACCATAATTTTCATAAATAATTACTAAATATAAAGACGACCGTTTTGGTGGTTACCTTGTTTAACTATTGCACCAGTTAGCTTAATAAGAATTCTTCTTTTACTTTTGCAAAATCAGTCCATAATTCAATATCATTAACATCATATTTTTCTTTTTTTAATCTTTTTACCATTAACTCTAGTGCATTATTAAGCTGATTAATAAGATATTTTCTAATATCTATTGCAGTGATACCATCCCACCTTGAACGTGGCATCCCTATGTCAATTGTAATATATCGATATTTTTTGCTAAGTCTTAATTTTACACAACCCTCAAACTCCCAATACCATAAATCTCCGTCAACTCGCAGAATTGGAGCAAATTCATCTACTTCTTTGCAATAAATTTTATTACAATACTTATCCAGTAATCTCCTTAATTTTCTGAGATGCGGTGCAACTGCTTTATCTGCATTTACATCTCCCATTTGAGCACCAAAGGACATATAAGTGTTATCGCCCTTTTCCATTAATTCACCTACTTTTTTAACTTCGTAACAATTCAATGCTATAAACTACTATTCCTTGTTCAACTACCTGCCCCTTTAGCACAATAGCTGCCATTCGATTTCATCTTCAACTAAAGCACCAGTTAATGGAATACAAACTGATTAGATATTAAACTTCTTTAGATTTAAAGAAACTAATTATTTTAAGGGTTATCCCAATTATGAAGAAAACAATAGCGTTAGCCAAAAGGACTAATGCAATAAATGCAGCTCCGAATCCTGCCCCTTCGTGTGTACCTGTGGGGTCGAAAACTCTGCTTAATTGTAAAAATATATTTACTAAAGCAAAGAAAATGATTGGTACAAAGATGCCCATCACTATCCCAGATAACCATAGCGGTATTTTATTGTTTTTTTGTAAATAGATAGCAGTTCCATCAAATAGGAAAATCAATACCAAAAGAATAAACCATACTAAACTATCGCCCACATAACCCCTCCTAAGTACTTACTGCTGCACTATCCTGCCTCTTTACTTCGACAAAAAGGGTGCGATTTCCTTCTTGAAGAAAAGCACCAGTTAGCACAAAAAGGGCTGCTCCTAAATTAAGAGCAAACCCATTCATAAATACATTTTACCTTTTCTCCTCGCTGATACATATCGTTGTCTTTTGGGACATCAACGATTTCTAAAAGATTAGCTCCTATATGCTCACATGTTTTTCTCGATGCTATATTATCTGGATTACAAGTAATGATTAGTTTTTCCATTTCATGAGCATGTGCTACTTTCTTCAAAAGCAATACAGCTTTTGTAGCATAGTGATTACCTCTATATTCCTCATTAACTGAATAACCAACATGACCACCATAATATAAGTTTTTATTGTATCCAATTCTTATATCTATTTTTCCAATCGGTTCGGATAAACCACTTAAAGTAATATTGAAATGATAAGCTGGAACCCAGTTTTTCCCCTTATTTCCTGGTACTGTTTTTATTAGATGTAAATCAATTTCTTCACCTTTAATAACATCAAAGTCCAAAAATTCAAAACCCATCCTTCTCCTCCTAAAACTTTAATTAATCCACGTCTTGTTCCACTAACCTGCCCCGTTAATACGATAAGTTCAACAAAAAAGGCGGTTAATCCTTCTTGGATTAACGCACCCTTTAGTTTTTTAAGTGCGTTTATGAAATTTATCCTTTTTACAGTTCATTTATTATAGGAATGCTGTCTTGTTTTAAGAGTACCATAATATGCAAATAACATTAGTCAAAGAAAAAGACGATCGTTTTGTTGATCGCTCTGTTTAACTATCGCACCCGTTAGTTGAATAAGAACAATTAAAGTATTATTGCCACTAAGGCAGAAAACACAACTACAGAAAACGGAATAATATATAAACATTGCTTTTTCCTTTTAGGAACAAGAAGTAAAATAATAATTATCATTAAAGCATATAATATTTCAGTGCCAAGCATATAAAAATATTCTCCATCACTTATAAGAACCTTTTCGTATTGCATGTATTTTTCATAAAAGTTTACCGTAGAAAGATAGATTTTATATCCTTCAAATGCAATTACGGAAATTGGTAACGCTGTAATAATACTAGAAATTAAGTGATCAGCATGAGAATACCACATTATATAGGCTGGAATCGTTGATAGTAATGCAACGATGCACCAAAAAATAATATATTTTAATGGAAAAAGCTCAAGAAGTAATATTGTATATGTGTAATACGAAAATAGCAGTGAAATAAGGAATATAAAGACACGTGTTGCGGCTAATTTAGGCGTGTAAGAATATACAGCTATCAAAGTAGAAATAAATATCCATATTCCCCAGTTACTTCCGATGAATCCTAAAATTGAAAATTCGTGTGGTATTAAAGGTGAATCGAGCATTTTAGCAACGACACCCAATGTAAATCCAAAAATGGCTGAAAATAAAACAGAATATGCTTTTTGCTTTTTGCCTACTCTAATATTAGTACGTATTTTATCAGATTTTAAAAATTCACTCATAATTAACCTCGATTATTTTTTTATTTTTGTTTTTACAATGGATTGTTTAGCACAAGTTAAACATCACTCTTCAACTAACCTGTACCTTTAGTTAGATAACTCAAATTTATAATACCATAATATTCAATAATCTTTAATTAAAGAAAAAGACAATCGTTTTGATGATTGCCTTGTTTAACTATTGCACCATTTAGTTTAAGAAGAATACTTCATATCTTTCTTATATAATATTTACTTATAACTTAACTCTGCTTCTATCCAATATGAGATAAATACTATTAATTCATTCCCCTACTTATTATATATTCCATTCTTGTCTATTACGAAAAATATCCTATTACATAAAATGTATTATCTTTATGGAAAGGCGGTGATGTTTAATGAGCAGTGAATACGGCGGCGGTTATGGCGGTCATAAAGAAAATATGAATTTCGCCTTAATTGTTGTGTTATTTATTCTATTAATTATTGTTGGGGTATCTTTCGTTAAATACTAATTTATTCGTATGATAGCCGTATTAACACCACCATTATCACTCATTATATGAACTCCTTTTTATGATAGGGCACCGGGAAGTTCACTTTTTTCGGGCCCTCGTTCTTTTCAAATCTTTTTTCTCTCTTGCCTTTGCTGCATAATAGGTTTTAATTCCGATGATGGATAAGTTCCCCGCTACTTTTAACTAACCTGCTCCTTTAGTAAAAGATGATCGTCACATTGAAATTTCCTTGTTAAAGTAAAGCACCAGTTAGTTCAATAAGATCAGCGACGCTTATACAACAATCACGCCCGTTTGCTTCAAACTTTTATTTATGAGATACATCATAAAAAACGGTGGTATAGTAATCAAAACCTGCCCAGAACTCTCCTTGTAAATTACCTAACATCCTTTGCAAATCACTTCTTGAAAAATATTTTCCGTTTCTTATAAATCTAATACTCTCTTCCAAGTTCAGGAAATTATTTATGCTGTCAACCATGTATACTCTTTCTTCTCTGGAATAATCTCCTTCAGAAACAAGGTCTAACAGGGTATTTCTTGCCTGTTGTACATCGAAAAGCATTCTATCCAGTTTATCTTTGTCAATTGTTTTGGAGTCCGTGCCGATTAGCCATTCTTGTTCAAAAATCGGAAGAATAAATTGAGTTCGATTTACCGTAGGATTGTAGTTATCACTTTCTAAATCCTTTTTTAGATCCTTCTCATAGGCAGCTTTAAACTCGCCAATCTCTTCTTCGTAGGTTTTGCCGTTATGGGTTTCCGAACCAGGATGATATGTAAAGCTTTGATGGATGCTAAAAAGCGATAATGGATAATACCAAGATATGAAAGCTATGGCAAGTACAATAAATACTCCTGAACCTATCCCCCAAACCTTCCTTTTACGTTTTGTATTCATATAAATCCCCTTTATCTTCAGACTAATCCGCTTGTTCATTCAGATGGTTACATAACTATCTGGCCCCATTTGTTGAACACAAGTTAAACAAGACTCTTTAACTAACCTGCTGCGTTGGTTCAATAAGAAAAATGAGTTACCTAAGCAACCCATGATCTTAACTAAAGCACCAGTTAGTTGAAGAAAGATTTCTTCGATTTTTAATTATGACGATTTAATAGAATAAATTGCTTGCTCAGCTTCAAATCTGCTAATTGTTCGTTCTAGTTCCATACCTAATCTTTCTAATAGCCTACAAGAGGACGTATTTGCAGTTTGTGTTTCTGCAACTACTTTTGAAAGGTTTAATTCATATAAAGCATAATTAATTATCAACTGAACTACTTCTGTTGCATAACCTTTTCCCCACCAATTCGGTAAAAATTGATATGAAATTTCAAGGTATAGGCCTTCGTGGTGAGGGTCAAGAGAAACTAACCCCATAAAATTATCTGTATGTTTTTCTCTAACAACCCAATAAAAATAGTCATCACTCGAATTAAGCATTGCGTCTAATGATACTTCAATTGAATATTCCTGACGTACGCCACCAAGAAATTTTCTTACATCTTGATTTGCAAATAGTTTTCTTACATCAACATAATCAGTTTTATGAAAGGTATTAATAAAACATCGTTGTGTTTCAAACAACAAAATTCATCCCCTAAAATTGAATTTAATTACTAAAATTATACTCTCTTTATTAATTGTTCTTTATTGAACAAACCTGCCCCTTTAGTTAAAAAGGACCGTCATATTGACGATCTCCCTGTTATACTAAAGCACCAGTTAGCTTAATTAGCTTTTGAGTACCAGTTAACATATGTATTTTTGTCACATACAATTGCTTCCCAATTCTTCGATTTAACAATGTCGTTTATGTTATCATCTTTTAACATAATTATTGTAATAAAAGAGTCAAAAACATTCATAAATGCAAAATCCATATTTTCATCCGTAATCATTAGCTCATTAAGTGAAAGTTCACCTGCCTCTAAAGGATTTATGTTTTTTATTTCTAAAACACCACTTTTATCTAACAAAGGGTCTGAGTAGCTTAATTGTGTTGCCCCTTTTGAACTAAGGACATCTAGTAAGTCAGTAATTAAAAACACCGTTGGGAAATCTTCATAAGGATAATATAGGTCGCTTTTAATACTTGAATTTAATTCCTCAGCTAAATCTTCTCTTGCATATTTTCCCCTTAATGCACCGGTAGAAGTTTTTAATGCAATAGCCAACTCCTCAAGATTTTCCAAACCACTTTGATGTATCATTGTCTCCCAACTGACTGGTTTACCACTTAGTAAAATTTCTTCATCAGTTGGGTATATATGTTCATATTCATTCTTCCGTTTATTTTGTTCCCACCGTAAAGGCATTTGGATAAAAGGATGAAGTAATATTGCTGCTGATTTAAAATTTCTTGGTATTTGTTTTACTATTGGGGATTTATCATCTAACCAAATATAATCTAACATCTATACATCTCCTTCTGCTTTAAAGGGTTTTCTTGTTCAACAAACCTAATCCGTTAGCTCAATAGCTGCCGTTCGATCTCTTCTTCAACTAATGCACCCGTTTGTTGAATAATACATTGGACATCGATATTCTTATAATATCGATGTCTCCCAAACTTTCTTTCAATATTTATTTCCTTAGCTGTAGTCTTCGATTAGTAGAAATTTTTTATCTTTAAACTTAAATACCGATTTTCCTTTAAGTATTAGTTTTTCTCCAGCTTTAAGACCGTTCGGTAAATCTGTTGCTAAAGTTCCTTCATAGTTAATCTCAACTTCTACTTTATCATCTATGATCGAGTAATTGTTTATGGTTTGAAGTCGATGTGAAAATATCTTTTTTGATTGTTCAGCCAATTGGCGAAATTGCTCAATTCCCTTTGTCTCAACATTAATTACCCCATTTAATATGTTTCTGAATTCAATATCCTTATGCAAATGTAGCAACATCCCATCAACATCAAAAGAGTTGTACGCATTCAAATAACTTTGAATTAAACTTTTTATTTCGTTGGAGTCCATAACAATTCTCCTCTTATTTTTTTGACGTAAAGAACAATTTCTTATTTACTATTCTTCCTTTATTAATTTTATTCCTTCTTCAACTAGCTATTAACTGTTCTCAAATTATTGTTATTCAACAATCTGGCCCGATTGTTGAACACAAGATAAACACCACTCTTCAACTAACCTGCCCCGTTAGCTCAAGAACCTAAAGCAATAATATCATAATTTTCTGTAAGTGTAGATTGAAGAAAAAGATCGTACCAGACGACCTTCTTGTTTAACTATCGCACCCTTTAGTTTAAGTACGCTTATTCACAAACCTATCCTTTTTACAGTTCATTTATTATAGGAATGTTGTCTTGTTGTAAAAAAAACGACTGCTCTTATTTGCAATCGCCCTCGTTAGCTTTATTTTGACTAACTACTTCACCAAATGTTCCCTATTAAGCGAATTATCATTCTTGGTATAAACATTAAGATGTTCCAAACAACTTCAAATATAAACTCAATTAGGGTATCTTTAAAAAAGCCGTCTCTATTTCTTTTTTTATTTTTCATCCTCTAACTCCCAATTAATTAATCGTTGTTTAACTATCCTGACTCGGATTAAGAATTTCAGTCCTTTAAATAAATTCTACTTTTATTTTCTATTTCCTTCTTCAGCTCTGCCCCCATTAGTTAAAAAAGACCGCCGTATAGACGATCTGCTTATTGTGCTAAAGCACCAGATAGTTTAAGAACATCTTTTCACAAACTTTATTCATTTTTAATTACCAATATATTTATTATTCTAGTTAGAGTTAGTATTATGGTAACTTGGCGAAAATACGTTTTTTATTGCACTTATTATTCCGGGCACAAGAAAAAAGATGCCAAAAAAGAGAGTAAGTAAGTTGAATTGTGGTGTTTCATAGAAAGTAAACCACTCTATAAAAATTGACGATTCAGTAATTCTCCCAAATAATGTACCATCAATATCCCTATAATTAAGTATCCAACCTGTCGCTTCAAATATAATAAAGATTATCTGTGACAATAAAAATACACCAATAGAAGACACCCAATATCTTTTCAGAAATGGAACACGTTTTTGTTTACCAGCCAAGTATAATCCCTCCTTGAATTAATTACCATCTATGAAGATATACAAAAAACTAAGGAATAAGATTCAAAATCAACATCTTTATTTTCTTAAAAATTCTGTTTTCTTATTAAACTACTAACCTGCCCCTTTAGTAAAAGAAAACCGTCACATTGACGATCTCCTTGTTTAAGTAAAGCACCCATTAGTTGAATTACAATTGATTATACTCTGTTTGTAATAGTCCATTTAACATCGACATCTTCATAAACATTTTGTAGAAGTCTATTTTGCCTTAATGTTCCTTCTAATTGTAATCCTGCTTTCTCTAAAGCAACTTTTGATCCTATATTTCTTGATTTAGCCGCAGCCAAAATTTTGTTTAATTTCAATTGTTTAAACCCAAACTAATCCAATCTCTGATAAACTTATGCTAATGAATAATATTAGGTGATAAGATGACAAACGTTGTGGAAGTTTCAGTTAGAAATTTAGTTGAATACGTGTTTCGCAGTGGCAGTATTGAGTCCGGCTTTCGCACTGCTGAAACAATGACGGAAGGAACTCGAATCCATCAATTAATCCAAAAAGGCTACAAGGAAGAGGACAAAAAGGAAGTATTTGTAGAAACAGAAATTCCTTATGAGGACTTCATTGTTCAAGTGGATGGGCGTTGCGATGGATTGCTTTATGATGGAGATTCCGTAACCATTGATGAGATAAAATCCACTGTACATGATTTGGATGATGTTCGGGAAGATTCCCACCTGGTCCACTGGGCACAGGCTATTTTTTATGGCTACATTTATGCCGGGGATAATGATTTATCTGAGGTGACGATTCAACTTACATACGTTCAAGTTAAGACGCTCGAACAGAAACATTTCCATCGTGTGATGAACTATGAGGAAATGGAATCCTTCGTTTATAATGTAATTGAGGAATATGCTCAGTTTTTAAAAGTGAAGATAAAGCATAAAATAAGACGAAATAAGACGAGTAAGACTCTTGCATTTCCGTTTGAAACCTATCGCGTAGGCCAGCGAAAACTTGCAGGTTCCGTCTTTAAAAGCCTTGTTGACAAAAAGACATTGTTTGCAAGTGCCTCTACCGGAATTGGCAAAACGATTTCTACTATCTTCCCTGCTGTTAAAGCAATCGGCGAGGGCAAATTAGAGAAGATGTTTTATTTGACTGCCAAGACAATTACAAGAACAGCGGCAGAAGAAGCATTTCGGTTATTAATTGATCATGGCCTGCATATCCATGTGTTGACCATAACTGCTAAAGACAAGATCTGCTTTCAGGAGGAAACGATTTGTACAAGTCTGGATTGTCCTTTTGCAGATGGTTTTTATGACCGGATCAATGGGGCTGTTATTGACATTTTGGAACAGGAAAAGATGATAGACCGGATGATTATCGAACAGTACGCTAGAAAGCATCGGGTTTGTCCTTTTGAATTTTCCATTGAATTGGCTTATGCAGTAGATGCCGTCATTTGTGATTATAATTATATTTTTGATCCGAGAGTCTCGTTGAAACGTTTGATGGAGGATCAGAAAAAGAAAACGGCCATACTCGTGGATGAAGCGCATAACTTGGTGGATCGTGCGAGAGAAATGTATTCTGCAGAAATTCATAAATCCGTATTTTTACAGGTGAACAGAGAATATAAAGGCAGACCACTTGCTGCAGCCGCTAAAGCGATTAATGACCACTTATTACAAGTGAAGAAGTCTGAGGACTATTTACGAAAGGACTTGGATACGGAGCTCGTAGCGTTATTTGAAACATTTATCATCGAAGCCGAGGCAGAGCTTATGAAGAGTGAGCATGAGCTATTGTTGGATACGTATTTTGCTGCCAATAACTTTGTAAAAATAGCTCAAACTTACAATAATCAATTTGTTACTTATGTGGAAGTGCAAAAAAGTGAAGTGAGAATGAAATTATTTTGTCTCGACCCGTCCGAGCAGATTCTAAAAACAGGAAAGGGCTTCAAAGCAAGAATATTCTTCTCAGCCACGTTATCCCCGGCAGGTTATTATAAAGATTTACTTGGCGGACAACCGGATGATTATGTAGTCTCTATTCCATCTCCTTTTGCAAGGGAAAATACAGAAGTAATCATTCAACCGCTTTCGACGAGGTACAGGGATAGAGAGAAGACAATGGAGCCAATGGTACACTTTTTCAAAAAGGTGATCGATAAGAAGCCCGGCAATTTCCTGATTTTCTACCCGTCCTACCAATATATGAGAAATGCATATGAACAATTTACCGGTCATTATCCTAACGTATCTACGATTATTCAAGATGCGGGAATGTCTGGAGCGGAAAGGGAAGAATTTTTGGCGGAGTTTGACTCGGAACGTACCACTAGATTGGTGGGATTTGCAGTACTTGGAGGAATCTTTTCTGAGGGTGTGGACTTAAAAGGGGACAGATTACAAGGTGTCATTGTAGTTGGAGTCGGAATGCCACAGATTGGTTTTGAAAGAGATATTATAAAGAATTACTTCCAATCGGTTGGAAAGAATGGCTTTGACTATGCTTATGTATATTCCGGGATGAATAAAGTACTGCAAGCAGGCGGAAGACTGATACGAACTGATTCTGATACTGGTGTCATCGCCTTAATTGATGATCGGTTTTTACAGAGGAAGTACCAAGCATTGTTACCATATGAATGGCAGCATTATACGATTGGTCTGTGAGTTGTAAAATCCCCCCGCTGTTATCTGTTAAGCTATTTCCACTTCCGATTGGTTCCTTAAAGTTGAAATGGCAGGTAAATGAAGAAACGATAGGCCACTCAACATGTTGTTATATGATATGTTGAGTGGCTTGTTTGGTCTGGTGGAGGCAGAAGAACCGCTTCTATGTTTTTCCGACCTGGTAAAGTCCCCTATCTTGTGCTTCAATGTTACCCTTCTTTCACTAAACTCCCCGATATCAAATATCGCTATTTAATACTTCTAAATTAAAATAACTTCTCTAGCACACTTTTTATCTCCTACCTCTGTTTAAAAATATTATTATTTATTTCACTAAACTGTTTCTACCTTTAGTCCTTAACACCTTTGAATATGTAGCTAACAATGAATTGTAATTACTTATTTTGTTCCCCGCTTCTGATCTAAAATTTAACAATTCCATACATATTCATCCCTAAATTTATTTTACATAAAACCTGCCTTATTTATTTAATACAACAAAAGACAGCAGCGCTTCTCCTTCCTTTGAAGATACACACCCGTTTATTCTTTAATGTTTTCGAATAAGAGCATCTAATCTACCACCTATTTCAAGAGTTTCACATTTTACAAGACAGCAGGTAAATTCTAACGTATGATTAATAATAGCTACTAGTCTTATTATTTCAAATTGAAAGGAGAAAATAATGAAACCACCTACAGCAAAGCAAATTCCATATAAGCACCGAATACACGGGGATATCCGGGAAGATCATTATTATTGGCTGAAAGATCGAGATAACAAGGATGTCATCAACTACTTGGAAGAAGAAAACCAATACTATGACCACATCTTGGAACCGCTGAAAGAACAAACCGAGGAAATCTTCGATAGTATGGTACAGCGTATTCCGGAGACAGAAGAAAAAGTGCCTGTCCAGCGGGGGCCTTACTTCTATTATTCCCGATTGGAAAAAGAGAAACAGTATCCGATATTCGCTCGGAAAATTGCAGCAAACCGGGAACAGCTGGATAAAGCAAAGGAAGAAATTGTGCTCGATGTCAACGAACTCGCACATGAAGATGAATATTTAAATGTAACAGAGAGGCGGATTACTGCTGACCACCGCCTGCTTGCCTATTTGGAAAACCGGGACGGATCCGACCGTTACACACTCTACATAAAAGATTTGGAAACAGGGAGTCTCTTGGAAGATCAGATTCCGAACGTCTATTTATTCGGAAGTATCGAGTGGAGCCGGTCTGGTCAATATATTTTTTACATCATCATGGATGAAAATCAGCGGCCATATCAGCTATGGCGCCACCGTTTAAGTACAAGCAATACTGATGATGAACTTATTTACGAAGAAACCGATCCAACATTCACCTTATTTATTAATACATCACAGAGCGGAAAATTTATCTTTATTCAATCCCATTCAACAGAAACGACCGAATTCCGCCTGCTAGACACGGATCTGCCAGAAGACCCGCCAAAGCTCGTGGATGAACGCAAGCATGGAGTCATCTATGATGTCGAACATTGGGAAGACGATTTACTTATCTTAACGAATGAAAATGCACTCAATTTCCAGTTGCTGCGGTGTCCGCTTGATAATCCCGGATTGCGCGAGCCAGTAATCAATTACGATGGGAAACGCTTCCTTCAAGCGGTTTACCCTTTCCGTGATGCACTGCTTATTTTTGGACGCGAGAAAGGGATGACACAGATTTGGAGATTTCACGATGGAAAGCTAGAGCAATTTGCATGGGATGAACCGATTTACACGGTGTCTGTAGTCGGTAATCAAAGTTATACAACAACAGAAGTGCTGATTGAATATCAATCGTTACTTACACCGCAAACAACTTTTGCTGTTGATTTATCTTCAGGTAACACGCAGCAGCTGCAAGTTGCTCCGGTCAGTGGAAATTATGAGCTTTCCTCCTACCGGCAAAAACAAGTGTGGACCACTGCAGAAGATGGCGTGAATATACCGATGATGATGGTCTACCACAAAGATGCCTTCCTTACTGGACCAGCTCCATTAATTCTTGAAGGATATGGTTCCTATGGGGCCAACAATGATCCTTATTTTGATCCGTACAGTATTCCGCTTTTGGATAAGGGAATCGTCTTTGTGACAGCACATATCCGTGGCGGTTCGGAAATGGGCAGAAGCTGGTATGAAGATGGAAAGATGCAGAAAAAGCGGAACTCGTTCACCGATTTCATCGCAGCTGCAACCTATCTTATTGACGAGAAATATACAACCTCAAGTCAATTGGCAGCACGTGGCGGGAGTGCGGGAGGCTTGCTTGTCGGAGCTGTAGCGAACATGGCTGGTGAACTCTTTAAGGTAATCGTTCCGGAAGTGCCTTTTGTTGACGTTGTGACAACAATGCTTGACGATACAATTCCATTAACGACATTGGAATGGGAAGAATGGGGAAATCCTCAAAAATTGGAAGACTATTTTTATATGAAATCTTATAGTCCTTACGATAATGTGGAAGAGAAAAAGTACCCGCATATGTATGTTACAGCCGGACTTAATGATCCCCGCGTCGGTTATTTTGAACCGGCCAAGTGGGTCGCACGGCTTCGAGAAAAGAAGACCGATGACAATACACTTGTACTGAAAACAAACATGGGCGCCGGGCACTTTGGGGCATCCGGACGTTTCAATCAGCTAAAAGAAGAATCGGCATACTTAGCATTTACTCTGGATAAGATAGTCGTTGACTGAGATTGAGGAATGATAGAAGAAAAGTAAACAAATCCTCTAAGACTGATTGAATCACATTACACAGGTAAAAGATGACTAGAATTGAATCTTGATGTCTAAGAAGAAATCCCAGATAATTGTATAAGAGCAACGCCATATTATGCGTTGCTCTTATTAAACTTTTGCACCTTTTAGTTGAATAAGGTATTTATTTGAAAATACTCCGTTAGGGTTACTTTTCTACCATCTTTATCCCATTTATGATATTCATCAAAAACTAACTTCACATCGTTATTAGCACGAACTTCTACTAAAAATTTTACAGCAAGATAACTACGCCAATAATCAAACATAATACTTGATAGACTACCTTGATATGAACTGCTACCAAAGTCTGCTAGTGAATGATTTCCATATTTATCTTTAAAGGCTTCAACTAACTCCGTTTCTGCATTTGTTATTTCATTGAATTCCTTTTCATTTAATAATATTCTTCTAGGTAGATAAAAGCAAATACCTTCCTCGAACCATATATCATCTTCTCTCTCATCATCAAAATCATCTAAGAATAAATTAGAATAATGGGTAACATCTCGATATTTTTCGTACTCCTCTTTCTTTTCAAAAGCATATATTTGCTTCATGAAAGTATATCCCCTTTTTCAATATTTTTGTTAAACTTTTCTGCCCATTCTGTTTAATAACTCAGTTTAATTTTAACATTAAACTCCACTTCCTCCTTATTGTGTTAAAGCACCATAGTTTAAGTACAATATTTCACAATTTTTCCTGGAAAAAGGCTACCGTCGTAATGGAAAAATATCAAAAATCATAAAATGACATATGGTAGACAGAAAAGGTGATTACACTTTGGTTCAGTAATCGCCCCTGTCATTTTTATTCAATAAAGTTTATCTTATTTTTCTGACACCATTCAATCGCAATTTGTTTAAAACTCTCGTCACGGTATGTATACCATTGCCCTTCCATTTCAAAATCAATTATTTTGTCCTTAAACCTTCTGAAAGCACCCTTTCCCTTGATTGCCCTTAAGAAAGATTCCTGCTTCCGTTGATCTCTTACTGTTAAGCAAAAGTTTTCCATTATTTCATATTCATTCACTTCATATTTAGTAGGTAACTCTATATAATTTTCAAAGTTTTCAACGACATCAATTGCAATCTTTCTATTTTCTTGTTCCCATTCAGGTAAATGATCAAATGGTTTTTCGTCTTCAACAGCACTCAAGTCCTCCGATGTCACTAACACTATTTCACCCGTTTTCATATTTAATAATGAAAGTGACTCTTCAAATTGTATTTCCATTTCTTCAATTATATCTTTCAGTTTGACTCGTATATTCACTATTAGATCACCTTTTTTATATTTGACTAATGCACCAGTTACTTTAAGTAGATAGTTTCACATACTAATCAACTTTCTAATAAGAGAAACTAATATCCGTATGGTTCTCCTTCTATTTTAAGATATGATTGTTAATCGATATTGTGTTGTCATTCTTCCATTCCACTTCAACTAATAAATTATTTATTTTTATGAATTTCAATTAACTTTCTATATATTGTAATTAGTAAACCAATAATTACACCACATAAAATTACAATTATAAAATAAGGAGTTAAATCTTCGTTAAGTACGGCAATCATAACAAAAAATAACACAATACTGGATATAACACTTATAATTATATTTAAGAATATATTCAAATAAATCCTCCTATAAATCTTGTTAAAATAACTTCTCGTTAGCATAATAGCTTCAAAAAAAAGACGGTTAATCCTTATTGAATCAACGCACCAGTTTGTTTAAGATGATTGTTTATCTTTTTTTCTGCCTTTAACAATAAAACCCGCAATAAGAAAAGATCCAAGTGCTATAATTTTGATAATAATTTTACTTATAGTTCCTATGTCATAAATAGTTAGTGAAAACAGTATAGCTCCAAATATAATAAATAGAATTGCAAGAAGCCATTTCAAGCTATCAATCCTCCCCACTATGGACCAACTATCTTTTTGGATTTTTCTGTCCTACTTTATAAATTCACTAAAAAAGGGTAATTCTCCTTCTTTAAGAATTGCACCAGTTAGTTGAATATCAAAAGTTCCCAAAGTATTGAAGAATCAACTGAAATAATGCTATGGAAAGTCCTAAAAGACTAGCCTTCATTTTAGAAGGATGGTTTCTTTTGCTTAGAAACAAGTATAAGAAAACGACTACAAATCCCAAGGGAATCCATAACTCAAAGACACCTTCTTCTGTACTACTAGAAAAAATTGGAGTAATATAAGTGCTAATCAAAAAGTAAAAAAAGACTGTAAAACGCCGTGTTTCTAATCGCTTGCTCCACCTTACTAAAAAGAAAATAATTATTATTGCAATAATTGTAATGTGTAAAGGGGGTAGAACAATAGCAAAATCGCCAAATTTGAATTCCATTATACCTTATCCTCCTTTAGTCGAGATCGATAATAATATAATATCCAAAACTCTCTTCGAAGGAAGAGACGAATGCTTTGATTATTGACTTATTTAACTCTTGCACCAGTTAGTTAAGTGAATCATTCCTATTTTCATTCAAATAATTTATGATTCCATATAAATGAAATACAGTAAATACAACCACTATGCTCCAAGCTATTGGATCACCTAAAGTATTGATTTCCATTATACCTTATCCTCCTTTAGTCGAGATCGATAATAATATAATATCCAAAACTCTCTTCGAAGGAAGAGACGAATGCTTTGATTATTGACTTATTTAACTCTTGCACCAGTTAGTTAAGTGAATCATTCCTATTTTCATTCAAATAATTTATGATTCCATATAAATGAAATACAGTAAATACAACCACTATGCTCCAAGCTATTGGATCACCTAAAGTATTGATATTAAACAATGCAAAAACAATTATAGAAAATCCAATCAATGATATTATTCTATTTGCAATCTCAGATTTAAACATTTTATTTCCCCCTTTGTTAAATAATGCTGCTCCTATAGCACAAGATAACTTAATGAACAATTGCACCAGTTAGCTTAATAAGAATTCTTCTTTTACTTTTGCAAAATCAGTCCATAATTCAATATCATTAACAACATATTTTTCTTTTTTTAATCTTTTTACCATTAACTCTAGTGCATTATTAAGCTGATTAATAAGATATTTTCTAATATCTATTGCAGTGATACCTTCCCACCTTGAACGTGGCATCCCTACGTCAATTGTAATATATCGATATTTTTTGCTAAGTCTTAATTTTTCACAGCCCTCAAACTCCCAATACCATAAATATCCTTCAACCCGCAGAATTGGAGCAAATTCATCTACTTCTTTGCAGTAAATTTTATTACAATACTAATCCAGTAATCTCCTTAATTTTCTGAGATGCGGTGCAACTGCTTTATCTGCATTTACATCTCCCATTTGAGCACCAAAGGATATGTAAGTTTTATCGCCCTTTTCCATTAATGCACCTACTTTTTTAACTTCGTAACAATTCAATGCAATAAACTACTATTCCTTGTTCAACTACCTGACCCTTTAGCACAGATCGATCTCATATTCGACTATTGCACCAGTTAGTTTAAGTACATTTATTCACAATCTTTCCAGTAACATATAATTACAAAGTAAATGATGTTAATTTTATGTCATATTCCAAAAGAAAAAAGAGTCCAAGAAACTAAAGCACCTCGTTCAAAGGTGCTTTAATTGTTGCTTTTATTGAGTTTATATTAGCTTATACAGATAGTATTCATTAACAGGCTTTCCGTTTATTATCAAAGAATGTACTCTTTCTCCTTCTAAAATAAAACCCATCTTTCTATATAAGTTGAATGCTTTTACATTATCTTTTATTACAGTAAGCTCTAATCTTGAAATTTTAACTTCTTTTGCCCATTTAAAAACTTGATTGAATAGTTTAGTTGCTATCCCTCGACCTTGATATTCCTCAAGGACACCTAAGACAAGATACGCAGAATGTCGGTTTCGTTTTAAATCCCCACCTAACGTTGCAATAAACCCAGCAATATTGTTTTCAGCTTCCGCAACAAAGATAATGGAATTCTTCTCTGAAAGAATTCTCTCTATCGATTATCTTTGCTGTTCAACATTCGTTTTTCTTTCTCCAGGTTCAAACAACATAAAGTCAGACTCATCAATTTTCTTACTTAACTTCTACAAAATTTTCTGCATCCCTTACTGCAATCGGTCTAATTATCATTGTGTTTTCCCCCTTTGTTTTTACCATTTTACCATCAATATACATTGCATAGAGGGCAATTATCGAAGATTAATAATATCGTGGTTTTAAAAAGACCCTTATTCAACTAAACTGCTCAGTTACAAAATAACTACTTTCCCAATAATATTTTCAGAAGAAAATGACGACAGTTTTGAAGATCGCATTGTTTAACTATTGCACCAGTTAGCACAATAAAATTAAAGCTTAACTCATTTGTCGGTGCTGAAAATTAGTGTCACTTTCCAAATGATTGTTTAGATTTTTTATTACGTTATCAAAAAAAGCAATTTCTTCATGGATTGATTTTTGCAGCCCAATATCTTCACATCTGGCTACTTCATCTTTCAGTCTATCTAAGTGTCTGATAAATAGCTGTAACTCAAAATTCTTTGCAATAGGTACCCACCCCCACACTTAACAAACAATAAAACTTATTCTATAAGTTTATATACCCAACCTTACCATTCATCAATACCAATAAATTAATGACGGTTTTCTTTTTGAATAAATATTGACTTTTTCTTTTCAAATTCTTCGTTAGAACCACAACTCTAAGTTATGACGCTTTAAAGATATATAAAGAGCCGAATTAAATTCTACTTGTTGTTTAACTAACGCACCAGTTAGCTTAATAAGATTTGTTCCATTCGTGTTCCAAAACACTATATATTAATGAATCTCGCCAGCCATCTTTAATAAACAAAATTAACAGAGTTGCTGCTTCTGTTGCTATTCCTTTTCCCCAATGGCCCGGATTAACAATATAAGCGACTTCTCCAACTTTGTTAGTGAAATCCCTAATGTTAAACTCTCATTATATATGATTGCAAAAACAAATCTTGTCCTTGGTACTTGTGTTGAGTTTTTTATCACTTGATTCACAAAATTCTTAGAGTCTTCTTCTGTATTCGGTCCCCAAGGTTGGTATTGACAAACTATATCCTGTGATGCGTAATTATGTACATCAATCCAATCACTTTCGGTAAATTCCCTTAATAATAACCTATCATTTGAAAGACTAATCTTAGTGTGTCCGATTATAATCTCCTCCAATTTTATAACCTTTTTCCGCAGATCTTCTCTTTAGTAAAATGAGACCGTCGTATTGACGATCTCATTGTTGAAGTAAAGCATCAGTTAATGGAATAAGAAAATTTTCTTTATAAATGCCATTTATTTATATTTTTTGTCCCTAGCTTCAAAATAAATTGGAACCCAAAAGCCACTAGTAATCCAGTCCAAAAAATTACAGAAGAAGATAAGAGATTACTAGAGAATAACAAATTATAAGTTTGGTCTATGAATAAAATCAACATATAGGTATAAAAGCCAAGTATAGCACTTTTATTCCAGTTATCTGATTCTGTTTCAGTCATACTCTTAAATAATTTCATTACTACACCCTTTCGTCTCCAAAATAAACTAACATAATTCTGATTGCCTTATCCAACTCTTGCACCAAATAGTTTAAGTGAACTTAAACACATAGTGATATCATATTAAGGGGCAGTAGTAATTTATTATCTCTATAAGTCGTTCTGATTTCTCAGATGAGACATTCTCAGATAGTCTTGCTCCTGCAATGATAGGTGCCCATTGAAAAACATCAGAAATTAGAAATCCACTCTTTTCGCAATACAGTCGCAAATACATATCAGCTAATTCAGATGAAAATTGGGAATATAAAAGATAAGTACGATATATATCGGCACGAATATCTCCCGCACTCGAGTCCACCCAATCTAAAACTACGATTTGGTTATCTGCTTTAATCAAATTAAACAAATGAAAGTCACCATGGCAGAGCCTATTGTCGTATGTAAATGAATCCAATTTCTTTAACAAATAAGATTTTTGATTTCAACTAAATTATTTGCTGACTCAATTTGTTGGTATAATTTATCATACATTGGTTCGATTGCGTCAGGAATAATGCTATGAATTTCAAGTTGCATATCGATTGAAAGACTCAAGTAATATTCTGCTTGTTCTTGGTCTTTGAGAAATAAATCTCCTAATGTATCTCCTTTTACATATTCCATTATAATTACTTGTTTTCCGTTTACCTCGGTAACGTCTAATACCTTAGGTACAGGAATGCCACGTGAATAGGCAAATTTTTGCTTCTTTGCTTCATTTATGGATTCAGTATCGGGTAAAAAATCGTTAAAAACTTTATAAATTTTATTGTCATAAAGATAAATCTTTGAAGTATTTCCTTTAGCTATTGGATTACCTAAATTCATTGGTTCCTCTCCTATAATTTTAGTAACCTGCACCTTAATACATTCAACAAGAAAGGGTGCTTATCCTTCTTTAAGAAAAGCACCCGTTAGCCAATCATGAAGCGCAATATCAGCACTTCACCACAGAGAATGAACGTTTGTTTTTATGTCTATAATGGCTTTTGGGTACATTCACAACAATCTTGTCTCAGCATTTAAAAATCACAAAATGCTGGGTCTAGTTTGTTTTTGTCTTTTTTAGCATTTTCGGATGTAAACTTTCATGGTAGTTGAAGTAGAAAGAATCACAAACACTGGCCTATGACATCCTTTAAAAGGATACTTTCAACTCACTATCAAAATGAAATCATAGCTCCACGTTCATCGAATACTGAGTCTGGGTTCCAAGCAATCTCCCAAAGGTTGTTTTCGGGGTCCGAAAAATAAGCTGTTCTTCCTCCCCAGAAGGCATCACTTGGTTCTCTTAAAATATTCCCACCTACTTTTCTAATAGCATAAATTGTTGTATCCACTTCATCAGGTTTATCTACGTTTATGGCAAAAGTCACACCCCGAAATGTATCTACGCTTTCAGTAATTTTAACTCCTGCATCCTTAGCCAATTCCTCAATAGGGAATATTGAAAGAATTACACCCGCCGTTTTAAAAGCAGCGTAATTATCAGAACTTGTCTCTGTTTCTTCCCATCCTAAACTTTTATAAAATGAACGTAAAATTGGCAAATTGAATGCACCAATAGTAATCAAGCTAACTCTTTGCAATACCATTAATATTACCTCCATATTTTTATTATGTAATAATTTCAACAAAATGTTTAATAATCCTTCTTTGGCAATCCTGCCCCTTTAGTACAATAACTTCTACGTAAAATAGCGTTAATCCTTCTTGAATTAACGCACCAGTTTGTTGAACAAGCAGTGCTTTAGCCTAGTTGGAGTCTAGCTAGCAGGGACCGTTATAAAAGTTTTACCATCTCGTATTCATCAACAAATTCACCATCAATAAATAGTGAATGTCTCTTTGTACCTTCAATTTCAAAACCCATTTTTTTATACAGCGATAAACCTGGTTCATTCCGAGTGACTACCGATAATTCTAAACGATGTATATTATGGTTAGAAGCCCAATGTTCCAGTTCTTCAAATAGCTTTGTGCCTATTCCTTTCCCTCTATAATCCTGTAAAATTCCAATAACAATATAAGCAGAGTGTTTATTTCTCTTAGCATCCCCCCCATAACCAACAAGAATCCCACCAATTCGTCGTTATCTTTCTCAGCAACAAGTATAGTGGAATTCTCTTTTTGTTCAATACTCTTTATCATCTTTATTTGTTGTTCAATTTGAACGTTTCTTTCCCCTGCTTCCCAAAGCATATATTCTGAATTTCCCTCAACTTGCTGAGTAAGGTTGGCGAGTTTCTCTGCATCTGATATCTTTATTTCTCTAATTATCACTACATTTCCCTCCTATAAAACTTATTACTTAGAGTATTTATTTTTTGTTTAACTACCCTGCACCTTATGGTATAAATTCAACAAATAAGGTGCTTTATCCTTTTTTTCCTTATTAAACTAACCTGCCCCGTTAGCTCAATATCTCTGCACATTAATAATGACATAGTATTCCAAATATTATGTTGGGTTTTCTAGAAGAAAAAGGCGATCAAATTTAATGATCTCCTTGTTTAACTAAAGCACCAGATAGTTGAATAAGAAATGAGATGCTCCTTCAACAATCATGCCCTTTATCGCAAGACTTGATTTCAAGATAAGTTTTTCTGGACTTATCGTTCCTAAATCTTTATACTGATTTATATGAATGGGGGTGTTGAAAATTGGGTAGAAGTATTAGTTTTAACAAAGAATATGCTTTGGATAAAGCTATGTATTTATTTTGGGAAAAAGGCTATGACGCTACATATATCTCAGATCTGATTGAAACGATGGGAATAAGTCGGTCTACTCTCTACGATAGCTTTGGAGATAAGGATGAACTATTTAAACTGGTTTTAGAACATTATAAAAACTATGGCTATCAAAAGAGAAATTTACTTTTCAGTGGTATAAACACTAAAGCATCACTTAAATCCTTTTTTTATCAACATATTGAAAAATGCTATTCAGATGACATTCCCAAAAGTTGTATTATTACTAATTCTTCATTGCTTATTGGACATATTGATCCTTCCATAGAAGAAATACTTCTAAATGATTTTAATGAACTTGACAAAGTATTTAAGCAAGTTATTGAAGAAGGAAAAAATAAAGGAGAAATTTCACAAGAGGCTAACTCTGAATTAGTTGCATATTCTTTATTAAGTGTAAATCATAGCATTAATTTAATGTCCAGATATAAAAAAGAGAAAAATCTAGCCTATAATCTAGTGGATAAGACTATTGCAGACATATAGTCTTTCTTTTTTAAGTATTTTGGAACGAACGTACCAAAAGAATAAAAAGAATAAAAAAGAGGAATGATAAAGTTGACTAAAAGGACAAATTTCCTAATATTTATTTTGGCAATTAGTTGTGGTTCACTTGCTGCTAATATTTATTATGCACAACCAATTGTACAATTCATTGCAAAAGATTTGAACATCTCTACTGATTTATCTGGATTGCTCACTACCTTGACACAAATTGGGTATGGCTTGGGATTATTTTTTATCGTACCAATGGCTGACTTATTTAAAAGTAAGAAAATAATAGGAATTCTTATCGGGCTTACTATTATTTCATTAATTGGTACGCTAATTTCGACAAATGGAATTGTTTTTTTAATATTAACAACCATAATTGGTATTGGAGCCTGTGCAGCTCAAATGTTAGTTCCACTAACAATGAGGATTGTGCCTATTGAAGAGACAGGTAAATATGTGGGTAAAGTGATGAGTGGTTTATTGATTGGGATTATGATTGCTCGCCCATTATCTATCGGAATAGCTGACTGGTTGGGCTGGAGAATGGTTTTTCTTTTTTCATTAATAACGCTAGTTGCCGTATTACTGTTAATTATAAAATTTTTACCAAACTATGAAGTAGTATCGCCTAGTAACATGTTATATCCAAATTTAATAGCTTCTATGGTGAAGCTACTAATAAATACGGCTCCTTTACAACAAAGAGCTTTTTATCACGCATGTTTATTTGCAACATTTAGTCTTTATTGGACAATACTCCCAATTTTATTAAGGTCTGAGCCATTACATTTTTCAAATAATGAAATTGCATTAATTGGCTTTGTTGCAATAGCTGGAGCTTTATTAACCCCTACTATCGGTAAAGTAGCAGATAAAGGTTATATTTTTACAATGACTAATGTATCAATGTTGCTCGTTCTATTATCTATCGTACTATTATTTTTTGTTCAAGATCATTCACTATTCAGTGTAATATTAATCCTTATCTCCGGAATTAGCATTGATATTGGTATATCAGGAAATTTATTATTAGGTCAAAAAGTTATCTTTGGTCTGAATCCTGAGATAAGAAACAGACTTAATGGATTATATATGACTATTTTCTTTTTGGGAGGAGCCTTTGGTTCTTGGATTGGAAGTTATACTTACTATAAATTTAATAGTAAAGTAACTTTACTCATTGGAACAGCTTTGCCTTTAATCGCCTTATTAGTACATTTAATAATAAAAAGTAATATAATAAATTTATCAAAAACCAAAAGTAAATACATTTCTTAACTATTAATGTACCCCAGAAGTTAGAGTGGAAATCTAATTTTTGGGGTACATTTGCATTATCTTCTACATGAGGAGCAATTAATCATTATTATTGCTAATCTTTATCTGTTTTGGTCTATACCAAAAATAAAAGTATAACTAAAGCATCTCATATATTTCTCGATTTATTGCATAATCCTATTCCCCAATTATTCAGACCATTACTCGAAGAAGAAAAGGCATTATCCCTGTTCAAGTAAAGCACCAGATAGTTTAAGTACAATATTTCACAATCTAATTAGATAATCATTATCTGTAATTAGATAGATATTCTCCCTCTTCAATAATCTCATCTGCACTCCTCCCTAGCCATTCTATCGGTTTCAAATCAGGATTTTTATCTAGATATGACTTTACCATTTTGTAACCTTCACTATATCCATATAAATATGGCAAATTACCGCTACCAATTAAGATTTCTAAAGAACGTTCTAAATCTTCCTTATATAAATCTGGCTCAATCATCTCCCAAAATACTAAGATATAGGAAGGGTAAATTGGAATAGTATAGGAACTTTCAGGGTAAACAAGTCTTTCAAACACTACTGCTTTCCCTTCAAAAACCAAATTATCAAGGACTGTAGAAGTATCTTCGGGTTGAAAAAATTTTTCTGTCCAAACGCTGTGATGGTATTCGTGAGCAATACTTGCTTTAAACTCTTCTTCTGAGTAAAATTCATTGTAAAGAGCAATTATCTTACCTGAACCAACATTGACCATAGCAGGAACATCCTCTTCTACAGTTGGAAATACACATACTGTAGTCTCGATTTCTGTTGATAACAATTTTGAAGATTTGTTTAAAGCATCTATAATGGCTTCATTTATGTTTTCTGTTTCTATATCCTCTATAAGTTTTTCAAGGTTTTTAAAATTACTTGGGGCTTCGTTCAAAATAAAATCAACCATATATAGGTATTCACCATCCTCAAAACACATATCATAAACGGGTTCAATAATCATATTTTCATACAACTCTTTTATTTTTTCTTGCTGCTGTTCTTGAGATGCTTTATCAATAAACTCATTGTATAGTTTGTGAGCATTAACGATTTGAAATGGTTGATTAGTATCTGGATGCATTGTTCTAATGACAATATCATCATCTTCTTCACAACCACTTAATATTAATAGTATGAAGATGATGACAATAACAACTGGCTTAATACTTGTTTTATTAAGTTTCAATACTTGCTGCACCTCTCCTAAAGATATATTTCCTCCAATTCTTCGATTAATACTGTTCTACTAAACTGCCCCGTTAGTAAAAGAAAACCGTCACATTGACGATCTCCTTGTTTAAGTAAAGCACCAGTTAGTGCAATAAGAAATAGAATTTTTATTTCTAAAGCCAGTTATTTTCCCATTGAAAATAAGCATTATCTGAAGCTGATTTCTTAAATATAAAGTCTGGATATGGTAAAGCAAGTTTCGGTTTACTTTCCTCTTTAATAAAGGCTAGATCGGCTGATTCACCATCAATCGGGGTCAATTCCCCACTTACTATATTGTTGCATTCAAAAACAAATACACTGTACTCTACTTGATCACCGTTAGGATATGTAAAACGAAAACTCTCTCCACCAAATA
>NZ_PIOD01000007.1 GCF_003369565.1 Oceanobacillus chungangensis
TACGGGCGATCCAGGAGCCACTGGCGCTACGGGACCTACGGGTGCTACGGGCGATCCAGGAGCCACTGGCGCTACGGGACCTACTGGTGTTACGGGACCTAACGGAGCTACTGGATCGACTGGCGCTACGGGACCTACCGGTGCACCAGGCTTAGGTGCTATCATACCATTTGCTTCAGGATTGCCAGTAGCATTAACCACAGTACTAGGAGGAGTTGTTGGAACAACTAGTCTTGTAGGCTTTGGAAATTCAGCAACAGGTGTAACATTGCTAGGAAGTGGTAATATCGATTTGACTGGTGCAGGAGGAACACTTCTTAACTTTGCATTTTCAGTACCTCGTGCTGGCACGATTTCATCTATTGCAGCATATTTTAGTGCCACTGCATCACTATTATTAGCAGGAACTGCCACGATTCGGGCACAAATATATCGTTCCGCAGCACCTGCAACAAACACTTTCACTCCAATTCCTGGAACACTTGTTACACTCAGCCCTGGGATTGCTGCGCCAATAACACTTGGTGCCATTGCTAGAGGTTCACTTTCAGGATTAAATATTTCAGTTTCTCAAGGCGACAGATTATTAATGGTATTTTCTACAACAGTAGCTAGTCCCGCAATTGCCGGAGCTGTGGCAGGTTATGCAAGCGCAGGAATTACAATAGTCTAAGAGAACCCTATTCAATATAATATTACAACCTGATTACACCATCTAAACACAAGGAAGGTTTACTAAAAGTAAACCTTCCTATTTTAATTACGTCGAACTTCCGTCTAAAATAAGATATTCACTTTTACCGACTTAGTACAGCTTACAGATAAATAACTAGTCAAAAGCCCACTATGATTCATTTCTGTAACAATTACCACTTGTATTCATAGTATATAAAGTCAAATAAATATTAGAAATGAGGGATAAATTTTGTCACAAGCCAATATTCCAGATATATCTCCTAATATAACAATCGACAGGAATGATGTCATTAACTTATTATTAGCCTCTATTGCATTAGAGGAAATAGGTTTAGCTCACATCATTAATGCAGAAGGAGAAAAAATTCAATATGTTTTAGGGACACTAATTCCTAATCTACCTGATCCCCCTGCCTCAATTGATCAAATAATAGCGATCAATGATAATGTCCAATCAACACTTGAAACGATATTAAAAAAAGAACTTTTACTACAAACAAAATTGAAAAATATCCTAGATATCATTTAAAAGTTAAATATTTATTGGGCTTTCTTAACGATTAATCACTGGGTACCTGTCTAACTAGAATTGGTACCCAGAAATAATCAAACATGATTCACAATGGAGGTTTAAGGATATGTCAATGCCAACAATTCCTAATATTACACCTAAGATTTCGCTTACACGATGTGAAACAATCGACTTACTACTTTCTTCGATTGCACTAGAAGAAATCGGACTTTCACACATCATAAATGCAGAAGCTGAAAAGATTCAATTTTTTTTAAAAACCCGACCTGACTGTTTAAATGATTATCTTAAGATAAATGAAAGTGTTAATAAAACGCTTCGCACAGTCGTTAAATCGCAAATGTTACTTCAGTTCAAATTAGAGGACGTTGCGATGCTCGATCAAGATGCACATTGTAAAGACTTTAAACATAGGGATCATCATCGATGTGAGGAATGTGAATGTGACGAATGTGAATGTGACGAATGCAATCATAAAATGAATGAATTTGGATTTGATTGATCTTTTATCCAATAAATTCGTGATCTTAAAGAGGGTGTAGATAATGATGAAGGATAACCATGTAACTATCGAAGAAAATCTAATACATTCAGAAGCAGATTACTTACATTTCTTTCAATCCCTATTGCAGCTGTTAACCCATTATATCGAAGAATTACATTTCTACTCCATTACAGATAGAAAAAGATATGTTGCGGAAAAACATATCCTCTCTTCCTTATTTTTGATTGAAAAATTGCATATGCATCTTTTAACACGTAAAACATTCTTTCATAAAAATGAAGTTATATCTGAAGCCAACGTTTTTACAGATAATACACATGGCATCATTGCCTTTCAAACCCTACGCAAATTCAAAAAGCTAACACGGGAATACAAGTTTTCAGATGACAGCAATAACCAACAATGTGAAAGAATCTTAAGACAGCTCCTAAACTATTATCCGCAATATGTGGACCAAATTAGAATTATGGAAGGGGAAAAAATACCTTCACCATGGAGATCGCCACGAAAAAGGAAACAACGAAATTAACGTTCAAGGGAAGTGAGAACATGAAAGATACGAATACAATCTCATTATGTATGATTGTTAAAAATGAAGAAGAGTCGATTGATCGTTGTTTAAATAGTGTAATTGATGTAGTAGATGAAATAATCATCGTTGATACAGGATCTACAGATAAGACAATCGAATTATGTAAAAACTACAATGCCAATATATACCCCTACACATGGGATAATCATTTTGGAAATGCTAGAAATTACGGATTATCACAAGCTACGGGTGACTGGATTTTATGGTTAGATGCCGATGAAGAATTAGACTCGAGTAAGAAATTTAATCTCAAAGAATTCATTACAGAGAAAAAGGATATTTTCTTTTTACTCCCTGTCCTTAATTATTACGGGGACAATCTTCCAGTAAACACAAATCATTTCTTTTCCTATTATCAACCACGTTTATTCCAGAACAATAAGGGTATTCAATTTGTTAACAGGATACATGAAACACCACAGTATCCAGATGAAATTTCAATTGATGAATATAAGAAAATCCCTCTACCTATCCATCATTATGGCTATATGAAAGACGTTGTAACTGAAAAGAATAAGCTACAACGAAACATCGAACTGCTTTACATGGAGTATAAAAAAGAGGAACACAGTCCATGGATTGAATATCATCTAGCTAACGAATTTTACAGTAAGAAAAATTATACTGTGGCTTATGAATTTGTAAAACAATCGATCCTCCAATTTTTACTTCAAGGATTGAAACCACCAGCACTTCTTTATCGGTTAAAGTATGCCATGTTAATGGAAACGAACGATTTTGAAGGTGCTTGGCCAAATATAGAGAAGGCACTTCTTCTTTATCCAGATTATGTAGATCTTCATTTCTACAAAGGAATTATTTTATACGAGCAGAAGAATTATCCAGAAGCTCTAGAAGCATTTGAAAAGTGTCTCGAGCTCGGAGACGATCACCCGCAATATTTAGTCCTTAAAGGAGTAGGAAGCTTTCAAGCAACCCACTATATAGAATTATGTCGTGCAAGAATTGATGAAACCAATCATAATTCCCCTAAACAATAGCGGATGTAAATTAATGATGGGTAAAATTTGAGGTGAATCATTATGAAAAAAGTACTTTATATCGGTTGGATTGGATATAAAAACTTAGGCGATGAATTAATGTTTGATTTATTTAAATACAACTTATTACATTTAGGGGACAAATTCAAGCTTGATACGGTTAATAATGAAGAACGCTTTTTGAAAAATATCACATTAAGTCATTATGATTTAATCATTCTTGGTGGTGGTTCGATATTAAGCAGTTCTCAGAACTTTATTCAGCCTATTATCATCGATACTTTATATAAGGCAATCCAATTAAACAAAAAAGTAATGATTTGGGGCTCTGGTATTGATTGGGTACCAAAATCTTATATCAATCACTTAAAGAATGATATGGACATGCAGTTCCCTATTTCTGATACGCTTCGATTAAAAATGAAAGAAGTTTTTGAGAAAAGTGTCTGGGCTGGTGTGCGGGGGCCATTGACACTAAAATTATTAAAAAGTCTTGGTGTAACAGATAACATTCATGTCAGTGGAGATCCTGGATTCCTCATGAATAAAGAAGCCATAGTAACCGATAAATCCCCCGCTAAACCATTTGCAGAAGAGGATAAAGTTATTGCCGTCAACTGGGGTACAACGTTTAATGTTGTTTATGGGAATAATGAATTAAATGTAGAGGATGCATTAGCTGCTGCATTAAATCAACTTATTGCACAAGGATATAAAATCTATTTCTATTTAGTTTGGAGTGCAGATTTACCTGCAACGGAGAGGCTTTATAATAAAATAAATCAGAAAGAACATATCATCCTTGATAAAATTTTATATCATCAAGATGAATTAATGGCAATCTTAGAAGACGTCGTTTTTACAATCAATTTCAAATTGCATGCGAATTATATTTCCCTTGCTGCAGGTGTTCCTTTCATTGCTTTTGGATATCGTTTTAAAATTTTTGATTTCGTGGAATCAGTTGACCTGAGTGACTATATTATTTCAACCGATTCACTGACGATCGCAACTGAAATCATATCATTAGAAAATAAGCTCTCATCAAATCGACAAGAAATTATTGATAAAATGGCAACTTACCAAAATGAATATTGCGAGCGATTAAATAAACCTTTTGAACTTAATCTATTTCTTTAAAACCGATAACGAAGGCGCTCGTAAAGAATGGAATGTATGGATATGAAAAAACTGAAAATTTTATTTTTAACACGTGATGATAGCAATTATATTGTTCCTGCTTCCCATTATTTTATTATGGAACTAAGTAAATATACCAACCTGAAAGTATCCCATGATTATGGAATGATTGAGGACATTATTGCCAAAGCAGAATTCGAACCAGACTTCATTTATTTTAACGATTATATGGAAAACTTCTCCCCAGTCGTTCTCGGCTTGAAGTCATTAAAAATTCCCTTTGCAGTAGGTTTACACGACTTGCATTTTCGCTATCCCGATCGGAAAAAATATTTATTAAAGGAAGAGGTAAAATATATTTTCACTTATTATAGAGATAAATTTCTGCAATGGTATCCAGAGTTTGCTGAAAATATGATATGGATTCCACATCATGTTAATACCGAAATATATAAAGATTATGAACTTCCGAAAGACATTGAAATGTTAATGATGGGATCAACACTTGAAGATTTTTATCCATTACGTGTAAGTATCGCTAATAGATTTACAGATCGTCCAGAATTCGTACATCACCAACATCCTGGATATCGTAGCGTAAAAGTGGATGAAAAGAATGTATTTGTAGGTGAAAGTTATGCGAAGGAACTCAATCGCGCTAAAATCAGTTTAACCTGCGACTCCATTTTGCACTATCCATTAATGAAGTATTTCGAAATTACAGCATGTAATTCATTATTATTAGCTCCATATTCAGATGAATTATATGATCTCGGTTTCATCCCTGGAGTAAACTTTGTATCGATCAACGAACATAATTTCGAGGAAAAAGCAGACTATTATCTCAAACATGATAAAGAACGAGAAATGATTGCCTTAAATGGAATGAGAATGTCGCATAAATTGCACTCTACACCAAAAAGGGTTTCAGAGTTTTTACATCAAGTCGAAAAAATACTGGATGCAGAAAATAATGCATAATTAGAGGCTCACATTAGAAAAATTGGTTGTCACCAAGCCCTTTTGGTGACTGCATTAGTTGCACTTATGTAGTAAGAAAGTTTTTATACTTACTTAACTACTAAAGTAATACTTCATTTAGAGTCAGTCTCCTTTCATCTGCTGAAATAATTGAGGGAACCAAGCTTTTCCGATCATTTATCCTTCGCCTGAGCAGTTCGTTTTTCTCATCTTCACTGAAGATTACTGCCCACTAACCTATTATAAAGCATCATTCTAGCAATCTAGAATTGGGAGTTGATAGCAATAATAGCGGCACCATTTTCACTAGGATACTATTATTCAGATAGCAGGTAGTTACACATACCTTTATTAAGTCTGCGAATAGAATGATATTATATTCCAACAGGATTTAGATTTAGAAAGGTGTGCTTAACGATAATGCTAAATAAAAAAATCATTATGTGCTATGGAAAAACGAATTACACCCCTGGCCGATATCTTGAAGATGGATTACGAGCAATTGGTGTAACGGTCGAATTATATACAAGAACAATTGACTTTGCAAAGATTGACTTGTCGGATTGTGCTGCAGTGTTATTTGTAGAAAGTCCTTCTAAACCAGCTATTAAAGTTCATAATATCGACATGGCGGGCGTACCTAAACTCTTTTGGGTTCATCATGGGGAAAACCGTATAACAACGAACATGACACTAGCTAAAAAATATGATGTGGATGTTGTATTAATGGCACATTCCCTCCACTTATCAAAAAAATTTGCCGTACCAACACGATTCTTCCCTTTCGCAATGGCAAAAGATATATTTAATGTAACAACTGAATTAAAAAATCGAAATATTGATATTGCAATAGTTGGAAGTAATGACTCAGAAATTTATCAAAATCGCAGTATCGCCACAAAAAAGTTAAAGAAAGTGTTTGGAGATAATTACAACTTATCTATGAACTCAAGAGTATATTTACAACAGCTCGCTAAAAAATATGGGGACTCAAAAATAGTATTCAACCATTCTGCAAATGGAATTAAAAGTTTAAATATGCGTTTATTCGAAGGAATGGGTTGTGGTGCATTAGTTATTTCTGATTATGTACCACCGATGGAGGAAATGTTTATCGATAAGAAACATTATATCTGTTTTAAAAACCATGATGAACTAATTGATAAGGTCGACTATTATTTAAATCATTTAGATGAAGCACAAGAAATTGCAACTGCAGGCTATGAGCATTTACTAAATCACCACACGTATGAACACCGGGCACAGGAACTTCTCTCAATTATTGAGGAGTTTAATGGAAGCTAAATGAAATACCTCCATTTTCATTATATCAATGGAGGTATTCTTTGGTTTGTTGGTATAAGTTTAGAATATAATAGAAAGATAAAATGAAACTTCCATCAGTGGGGAATGTCCTCCCCACTGATGGTTAGTTAATTGCCTTTTAGTTTGATCTTTCACCTAAACCACCTCTACAAATAAATTACTATAAAATGGTTTTTCTATTAAAGGGAGATACAGATCTCGTTTTTCTTTATACGTGTTCAAAATGGATTCTGTATTTGTTTCTATTTTACTAGTAAGATTAAGAATATCCTCTAGCAAATTAGTATTACTCGTTGACAAAACATATTCCTCTAAACCAACGGACTGTGCAAAATCAAATACTTTATATCTATACCCTAATGCGATAAATGGCACATTCGCCGCAAGAGATAATAAATTTGGATGAAGTTTATAGTTAATGGTTAATGTACAAGATGATAGAAGCGGGATTAATTCTTGTTCTGAGTAGAGTGTGTAGTCAAGCACTACATTTTCAACATCATCGATTTTTTTATATAATCTTTGGCATGCAGCCTTATCTTGATCCCAAACACAGTATATATATAGTTTATAACCTTTATTAATCAATGCTTTGCATGTTTCCACAAGCTGTAGTTCCAAATGTTTTTCGTTATTTCCATATAGCGTGTTTAAAGTTGTTCCCCAATTAATACCGATTATTTTTTCTTTTTTATTTAGTGGCTTCTTTGTTGTTAACAATAATCCCGGATCACCGATAACTTGGATATCCTCTTGATTAACACCCAATGCTACCAGTGCCTGTTTCGTTAAGTTCCCCCTCACTCCACCGTAAGAAGCTCTAGAGAATACATTTTTTAGAATAATAGCTTCTCCCTCATTAAACCGCTGTCTTAGTTGAAGTTTTGTACTCGATTGCAAGCTTTCCAGGTTTTTTTCACTAATTCGGTCAATGCCGCTCCCCCAAATGATGACCCTCTTATTCATATCCAAAGCTTTTTTTAAGATATGAATATACGTTGGAGAAATTAAGGAACCTCCACCTAGAACAATTGTATCGTACGGTTTAAGATCACTTATGTCTACCCTAGGAAATGATGGGACAATTTTAATTTGCTTTGCCTCAAGTTGAAACTTTTCACTTAATCCATAGAATATATTCCAAAGCAGATCATCACCAAGGTTTTTATAACCAATCCAACCTATATATAATACTTTTTTCACTGTTAATATCACTCCAATTTAGCTTTATTAGCTAAATACTCCTTGAAAAAATTTTCATTATGCTTCACTTGTGAATCATTTGGCCGATATTCTTTTGCCTTATTATTATGTTTGATAGATTTTTCTATTTCTCCTATTTGCCAATAACAAACACAGAGCTGCAAATGTGGGTACCATGTAGCATAACTTATTTGTGTAAAGCCATAATCATTATCAATTTCTATTTCAATAGCTAGAAGATACCAAATGATTGCTTTTTTGAACTGTTTTCTTCCTTTATAAATGTCGCCTATTTGGCATGATACCTCAGGACGAGGCACATCATATTGGATGGAACTGACAAGTGACTCGAGTTCTTTTTCCTCGCTGCCTATTTTTTTATAGCACGCAGCCATGTTTATGCAGGCACGTATTTCATCTTCTACCCAACCTTTTCTCGTAGCCAAAAACTCACGATAATAGATTGTTGCTTTCTGGAACTTACCATGATCCTTTAATTCATTCGCATAATAAAATAAATCCCTAGGAGTAAATTTTTCACCCTTTTTAAGTCGATTTTCATAGATAGTAAGGTTACGATTACTTTGCGTCCCTCTAGTCTTCTCCGATTTTTTATGTGTAACTGCAATGTCTGCTGAAATGATGTTACCGCTAACTTCTAAATATTCATGAACAGCACCAATCCAATGAAACTGCTTTGATCTCTTAACAAGTCGATTTCTTCTATAACTAAACGTTGGTTTGCCATATTCATCAAATGCAATATGATATAGCATGGAAACCCCATCAATTCCTTCATGAAGCACATCTTTTAATGCTTTGAATTTCAATTGATCCTCCTTAAGCAATACATCATCAGCATCTAACCAAAGAATATAATCCATTGTAGCGTGACTGAATGCAAAATTTCTCGCAGCGGAGAAGTCATCTATCCACTTAAAATCGATTACTTTATCGGTAAATTCTTTTGCTATCGTTTTCGTCAGATCATTTGAACCTGTATCAACGATAATGATTTCATCGCAAATATCGTTTACACTTTCAAGACATTGCTTCAAGACCTCTTCCTCATTTTTTACAATCATACAAAGACTAATTGTATTCATTCACTCGCCTCCAAATCGAATCCATAATAATATATGCTGTGTAATCATTTTTGAAATAAACAATTGCATCAATTTCTCCTTACTATAGAACGCAGTAAAAGGATATTCTACCGTATACAATTTTGACGGAAGTAGCTAGTGCGACAACTTATAGTGCATTTATGCTAGTAAGCCTAGCAGGGCTAGCTTATATGGGTGGTGTTGGTGCTTTAGGATTTTAACTTCTTATTTAATGGGAGTTTCCTCAGTTGACCACAGATTTTGATGAGTTGGAAAGAAATACGGCTATGTTATACCTTCTGAAATGTTAGGTGATCGCTATCGATAATAAAGCCGTTGCAATTGTTTTTTCAATTTCAAGCTGTTTGTATTTAATTCCTTATAGTGCGGGACAGCTTGCGGTTGTAGGATATTTATTACAAGGGATGACAGACACTGCAATACTATTTACATCAGGAGGCATCATCGCAACAGTCCTTGCAATCGTATTTTTTTATCGCTGGAATTCGCTCTGTAGCGTGGACCGATTCCCTACAACCATTATTAATGATTATTACTTCCACTGTTGTCGTCCTTATTATTATAAGTAGATTAGGTGGCGTTGGTGAATTCTTTCATATATTAGAAACTGATCATTTTCGAGTTACTCACAGTTCCAGAAAATGGGCATTGGAATTTCACAACTTTTCTAGGGATGAAGATACCTTAGTTTTGCTTTATTCTTTCCAGTTTAAAAACGATGTAAATGGGCTTCTTAATTTTGGAGAGTATACCTAAAAAGGCGTACACAATGTACGCCTTTAGAAAACACCAGGTGAAAAGCCTGATGTTTTCTGGCTTATATGAATCTTAACAGAACACTTTTTTGCATACTCTATACAGGGTGTGATTTCTTATACTGAGAGTAGCGAGTTGTTAGGGGATCGAAAGCTACCTAACAAATCAACCTACAGCTTGGTTTGGTATTGAATATGGCATTCTATTTTCCTCTTTTATCTGAGTAGCGTTATAACAAGGTGTGCTGAAACAGGCTCTGTTCCTCCAGCGAGAGGAGTGATGGTTAATGCTGTGGTTTCGCTAGCAGGATTTCGTACAGTGAGTATTGAATTGATAACTGATGTTTGCACTAGAGCCATACCTACTATCTGAGAAGTACCAGTTGCTCGACCGACTACCGTATAGGCTAATTCAACAGCTCCTGCTCCCGAATCAAGAGTTAAAACCAGTTGGCCAGCTTCTGTCACACTCACCTGAAACAAGACCTGATAAGTGCCAATTGCAGACAAGTTAAATGTATCGGCACCAGTGCGGAAAATTCCTCCGCCACTTGAAGGTCCATCTTGCGGAAAATCTACATCTCCACCGGCTGCAACTGTTGCAGCATTATCAGGAGGCATCAACGCAAAAAAGTCTGCAAAGTCAAATACTCCTCCGGTTGCTCCTGTGGCTCCTGTTGGCCCCGTGGCTCCTGTTGGTCCAGTTGCCCCGGTAGCTCCAGTAGCTCCTGCTGCTCCGGTTGCCCCAGCAGGTCCGGTTGCCCCGGTAGCTCCAGCTGCTCCGGTTGCCCCGGTAGCTCCAGCTGCTCCGGTTGCCCCGGTAGCTCCAGCTGCTCCGGTTGCCCCGGTAGCTCCAGCTGCCCCAGTTGCCCCGGTAGCTCCAGCTGCTCCTGTTGCCCCGGTAGCTCCAACTGCTCCTGTTGCTCCTGTTGCCCCAGCAGGTCCAGTTGCCCCGGTAGCTCCAACTGCTCCTGTTGCTCCTGTTGCCCCAGCAGGTCCGGTTGCCCCGGTAGCTCCAGCTGCTCCGGTTGCCCCAGTTGCTCCAGCAGGTCCGGTTGCCCCAGTAGCTCCAGCTGCCCCAGTTGCCCCGGTAGCTCCAGCTGCTCCTGTTGCCCCAGTAGCTCCAGCAGGTCCAGTTGCCCCGGTAGCTCCAACTGCTCCAGTAGGTCCCGTAGCCCCGGTAGCTCCAGCTGCTCCAGTAGGTCCCGTAGCCCCTGGAGGACCAGTAGGGCCAGTAGGACCGATTGAAGAAGGAGGGATAATTTTAGTAACATTTTTCAATTTATTGTCTAGTAGTAATTCCTTTTTCATAGCTATTTCAAGCATTTGTTTAACATTATCATTTACTAAAAGTACATCTTCAAGCGAACTAGCTTCAGGTCCACCAGGTAATGTTCCAAGAGCAAATTGAATTTTTTCCCCTTCAGCGTTAATGATATGAGCAAGGCCCAGTTCTTCCATAGCAATTGAGGCCAATAAAAGATTGATTACATCGTCGCGAGAAACTGTAATTTGTGGTGTGATGTTTGGAAGGTTTGGTTGTGACATTAAATTTCTCCTTTCTGATTTATTGTGAACATACCCATTATTTATTCGAAATGAATAATTCATCCTATCAGACGGAAATAGCATGTTCTAATGTAATTTATTCCAAAGTAATTAAAGGGTATAGACGAACATCTCTTGTATTTGATATTTGCTTAATTAGCGGGGGAATAGATAAATCATGAATAAATATTGCCTTCCATAAAAAAACACCCTAGTAGACTAGAGTGTTTATCCATAAAATATAGTGATTTGTAAAAGTGAATTTGATTATTCATCAAATCTACTTCCTTAAATCCTAAGAATTCTCGATTCTGTTACATTGTGTTTTATTTTGCAGTTTAAGTTTATTATACAGACGTAATAATTCATACTATCTGAAGCTTTCGATTGGGTATTGATAGATTTGAAATAGATAATATTCTAAGTCAAATTCCAGCCGAATCAATGTGAATGAGGCAACCTACTAAATCTATCAAGTCATACGCCAAGTAATACGGCTTTTTTTGATTTTCGGACTGGATCATGCTTCAATAATTCCAATAACTGTTTCAACCGGTTTAGTCAAATGGGAGGCGGAATTTGTAGCTTTTACTAGGCCGAGAAAAGGCTATGATCTACTAACTACCGTTGTCATAACTAACGAAACCAAAACCTAGCAATTGTTCTATCCCACTCGCTTGATAGATAGTTTGGGTCTCGCCATTTGGTACAGACTATTCTATAGAGAAACATTCTTTAAGTAATTTCTTATTAGAATGATTTTCTTTTTAGAACAATCATCGGCTGCTATCCATGAGGTTTTAAAAACTTTGTAGTCTTTGTAAAATCAATAATTCTCGTGTTTGATTCATAAAAATAGTCATCTATTAGAAAATCCCCGTGAAATTAAACTAGGTAGTCAAAATTAACTTCATTTGATATTATACTAATAACACACTTTGAAGAAGTGTATTTCTTTTCTATAGTAGGCAAAACTAAGTGAAATACTGCACATTTTTTAGGGGGGATTAGTTTGAAGGAAAACGAATGGAAGTGGGCGTTGACGATTTTCATTATTATTTTATTGGCTTACATTCTGCCTTATACCATTATTACTGAAGTAGCTAAATGGTATGGTAGTTTATTATTATGGATCGTGCTAACACTTACTGTCATAATCATTAATTATTTTATTACTAAGAATTGGGGTAAATAGAAATGAGTACAACTTATGTATGGTGGGCAATCGCAATTTATGTATTGGCATCACTTTTTGTTGCCTTTTTATCTAGAAGTGAGAAACAGACCAGTATGTCTAGTTATTTCATTGGAGATAGAAAATTAAATGGCTTTGTATCAGCCCTAAGCTATAGTGCAACAACGTATAGTGCGTTTATGCTTGTTGGTCTAGCCGGACTAACCTATATGGGAGGAGTAGGGGCTTTAGGATTTGAACTGATTTATTTAATGGGAGTTTCCCTTGTTGCCTTTTTTGGACCGAGATTTTGGTTAGTCGGAAAGAAGTACGGTTATGTTACGCCTTCTGAAATGTTAGGAGATCGCTATAATAATAAATCGGTTGCAATTGTAGTTTCTATTTTTAGCTGTTTGTTTTTAATTCCATATAGCGCTGTACAGCTTGCAGGGGTAGGTTATTTATTGCAAGGGATGACAAATAATGCCATATCATTTACAACTGGGGTAATCATCGCAACTGTCCTTGCAATCGTATTTTCTTTTATCGCTGGAATACGCTCCGTAGCCTGGACTGATTCGTTACAAGCACTATTTATGATTGTTACATCAACTATAGTAGTCATTATTATCATAAGTAGATTAGGTGGGTTAGGTGATTTCTTACATACGTTAGAAACAAATCATGCCGAGTTACTTACAGTTCCTGGGAATGGGTTCTGGAGTTTCACAACTTTTCTAGGAATGACGATACCGTGGTTTTTCTTTAGTCTTTCCAACCCACAGGTGAGTCAACGGCTCTATATGCCAAAATCCTTAAAAAGTCTAAAAACGATGTTAATGGGCTTCATGATTTTTGGATTTATTTATACAATTGTTGCTATAGTCTGGGGATTTTCAGCTGCAATCAAGTTCCCTGGTTTAGAAAATGCCGATCTTGCTACACCATTACTACTATCATCAGATCTTGTCCCACCTATTTTAGGTGTAATCGTAATGGTTGGTATCATGGCAGCGGCAGTATCTACAATTGATTCCATTCTACTTACATTATCATCACTATTTGCACGTGATGTATATGGAAACATCAAAAAAGGTGCAACTGATAAAATGCAGCTTCGAGTAGGGAAAATAGTGATTCCAATTATTGCAATCCTTGCTTATCTATTCGCAGAACTGGAAGTGAATTTAATTGCAGTCTTATCCGTAGCTTCCTCAGCAGGATTACTTGTAGTTGTCCCTGCAATTATTGGTACTTTTTTCTGGAAAAGAGGAACAGCTGCAGGGGTGCTAACAAGCGTCATTGTCAGTGGAATAATCATAATCATTATCGAGCTGACACAAATAAAACCACTAGGACTTGCCTCAGGAATATGGGGTATTGTTATTTCAACTCTGCTATTTATAATTGTGAGTTTATTAACAAAAGCTCCAGAGCAAAAAGCTAGTGAGTTTCTTGGATATATTAAGGTCGCATTAAAAAATGAGACCAAGTAGTACATGAGGTGCCTGTCACTCCCCGAAGTTTGTCAAAGCTTTTTCCATAAGTAAAGCGATTGACAAGTTTGCAATTTTAAAAAACCTGTATTGGCGATAATTCCCCTATCGTAATACAGGTTTTTTGAGATCAAGGTTACCCTATATTTTCAATCTATCTTTCAATTAACTCAATCGTCATCTCAAGCTCCTCAAAAAAGGTTGGTGCATGGAGTTTCGATGTTGCAACATAGAGTCCCTCTATGTTCCTCCCCCCTAGCTCAGCTGTTAATTGATATTGATTGACTGTTCCTTCCACCCGTTTTAGTCCTTGATCATCCGAATAGTCCTTGGTATCATGAAACTCTATCCAAACATTATTTGCCTGCTGATAGGCATCTGCACCATCTGTTTCTATAGTAACTGTAGCGAAATCATCATTCATGTCTATATCCAAAATCTTCACCTGACCAATATCACCTTGAGAGAGCGTCATTTCTTGTCCCTTCCATTTCTCTTTGACAACCTCCAGTTCTTTTTCGTCTTTCTTATTAAGAAATGGTTTAACTGTTATAGCTTGCGGAATAGTTTCTAATGGTTCGAAATAATATTTAAATGTCTGTAAAAATTGCCCATTATCACTTCCACCGCCGCCTCCCCCACTTAATGGTTGAAGAACACGCCCTTCATTATCAACAACTTGATAATCCATAAACATATATTTATCACTATTAAAAACATCCTCATCCATTACGATGCGGAAAGCTATTTCAGTACTAGTCGGAAAAAAGGTTATCTTATCATAATGCATAACTAAATCCTTCGCTGATTTTGTCTGATTTACGAGAAATGATTGGTTTTCACCCTGCAATACAATAGGCAATGCTACTTTCCAAGCCCTATTTTCGTAACGTGAATATATTCCGAGCATGAAATGATCTGGGAGCTCCTCCCGATTAATATCGATTGTAAAAACACCTGCATAGTCGCCATCTTCTAAGAAATCTCCTTTGTTTCCCATTCCATAACCATAATTAAGGCTTTTGCCGTCAACTGTTAATTGTAAATTATCAAAGAAATCATTCCAAAACTTGCTATCAATCGTCGGCGGTTCTATGAGGTAGCCAATATGAATGGTTGAGCCGTCATATAAGCTCTCAGTAAAAATAATCGTATGTCCCCCGACCTCTATTTCTTCTCCCAACAATGTGGTGAGCTCCATCTTATTCCCTTTCTGCTCACTAATATCTCCAACCAATTTGAATATAGATCCAATAACAGGAACTGATTTTAATGTATCTGCTGCGGATGGTGAGAATAATGATGCACTAAAAATTATAAATAAACTTGCTATGCTAGCAATTGCTGGATAAAGAAATATGCGCTGCCGTCTTTTTCTTGGCAGTTTGTTAAGTGTTTCTTCGATTCTCTCTTCTACACCGGAAGTTAACATCGGATTGACTTTATTTTTTAATTCTCTTTCCCATCTGTCCATCTGAACCCCTCTTCCTTTTTTAGCAATAGATCACGCATTTTCTCCCGTGCTCTAAGCAGCCTAGTCTTCACAGTATTTTCCGGTACTTCAAATATTAATGCCAAATCATGTATGGAAATATCCTCAATATGAAACATTTTTAGTAATTGAGCTTGCTCCACTGGTAAAGCATTTAGCAAGTCTTCCATTTCAATTTGATAATAACCACTCTCCTCCGATGAAGGCTCCACCCAATCCTCCATTGAAACCAGATTCTTCCTTTGACGATGAATTTGGTTACATTCGTTGATAATAATTCGACATAGCCATGTCTTAAAATATGCAGGCTCACGCAATGTACGAATGTTTTGAAATGCTTTTAAAATGGATTCTTGTATTGCATCCGCACAATCTTCATCCCGACTTAGTATTGTTTTAGCTACCCGATACATGATAACGTTATGCGCAGCAATAAGCTTTTCAAAAGAAGTTACATTTCCTTTCTGAGCCTTTTTTACCTCTTTAACAATACGCAAGACATCTTCTCCTTTCCGGTTAACCTATTTGTTAGATGCTGTACAGGGATTACAGGTTTCATTTATTTTAGACTGTTGACAGATATTCTTCATTAATATTGTGGACGTATTAGAAATCACTTACGATTGGGGCTTGGATTCGTCAATAATAAACAA
This sequence comes from Oceanobacillus chungangensis, assembly GCF_003369565.1. Classification (GTDB taxonomy): domain Bacteria; phylum Bacillota; class Bacilli; order Bacillales; family Amphibacillaceae; genus Oceanobacillus; species Oceanobacillus chungangensis. The sequence goes on from NZ_PIOD01000007.1 coordinate 16,222, forward strand.
AAAAGCCTGTATGAGAAATATCCCAACTCCGCCATACAGGTGTTTTCCCATTTTAATCTGCTTAATCCATTTCATCTTTATCCCGCTTTACCCACCATGTTGCAAGAAGTGGTCCAGAAATATTATGCTAGACATTATATATTGCGCACGATACTTCTGCAATTGGCTCAAAGTGAAAAATTGCAAGCATTAACATAAGTCAGAATCTAGTATGCTTATTATAAAATTTATAGTCAGATATATAAATATTTCATAACAGCTTCCAGTAATTTGTATTGCTACACATTAAAAATGTAGTGTGCTAAACTAAAAACAATGATGGTAGAAAGGAGGATTCACAGAAGTTGAATTCTGCGAAAACAAATAAGATGAAAATTACTATATCTGATAATGCACATAAATGGTTTAAAGAAGAAGTAGGGGTAGAAAAAGGACAAGCTGTTCGTTTCTACGGTAAAGTTTATGGGAGTACGGAGGTTCATGATAATTTCTCCGTTGCTATCCAAGTAACGGAACCATCAAACGATCTGTTAGGAGAAGTTACGATTGATGGCATCACGTACTATGCTGAAAAGGCTGATGATTGGTTCTTTAGTGGATATGATTTTGAGGTTGATTACGATCAAATTACAGATGACGTGAAATATCATTTTACATCTCAATAATCTTGGCTAACAAGCCAATTATGATATTATTTTTTTCTGTTAAAAAGAAGCGAAGTACTGACGATTCGCTTCTTTTTATCTTTTATACTACCGTAAAATCTGAAAATACAGCAGCCGTCACTTTTTGCAAGTCACCCGGTGTTAGCTCGACTTGCCTCCCCCTCTTTCCCGCCGAAACAATCATCGTTTTTAAAGAATGTGCATTTATTGCGATATAAGTTGGATAGGTTTTTTTCATGCCAATTGGCGAACAGCCACCGCGAATGTATCCTGTCGTTGATTCTAATTCCTTGATCGGCAGCATTTCCATCTTCTTATTGCCACTCACCTTTGCAAGAGATTTCAAATCTAGCGTATGATTTGCAGGGATACACGCAACTATAATTCCAGCTTTGTCCCCTCTTGTAACAAGGGTTTTATAAATTTTTTCCAACGGCATCGCTACTTTTTCAGCGACAGTTACTGTGTCAAGATGTTCTTCACTCCAAGGATACTCATGCACCTCATAGGCAATCTTTTCCTTTTCTAATATCCTTATTGCATTTGTTTTATGTGGTTTTTTCTTTTTCATTTTTATGACCTCTTTGTCAATAATCATTCCAATACGATGATATCGTAAAATGATACTAAAAACGTATATAGTTCAAACTTTATCCATATAATTACTTTATGGTAGACTAACATTTATAAACACTCTGAGAAAAGCGGGCATGAAACCAAGTCTTTTGATACAGGAATAGTTGACTTATGAAATAGAGTGTTTTATGCTTTCTTATTTACCAAAGAAAGATGAAAGGTGATATTAATGTTTAAAAAAATTATGAAACAAATAAAGCATCTATCCCAGGGTAGCAGTGCGCGAAGACATGATCGTTACCGTAGGGATAGCAGTCATCGCAGAGGTTACTACCGCCATGATAGTAGTGATAGACGTAATCGCTATTATCGCGATAGCAGCAGCCATAAAAGTAAATATTATCGTCGCGGCAGCAGCAGTAGCAGACGATTCAATTCCTACCCAATGAGCGGAAGTGACCGGTATAAACGAAGAGGCAGAAGAAGCAGCAGTTAATTGATTAGGAATTAACTGCCATAATCGCAGTATGAAGATCTGCAGAAATCTCCTTTGTATTCGAATATGGTCTTTCTATTTTTAATAACCGTTTCAATAGATGTACTGTTCCACGATTCAATGAAAGTTCTTCTGTCCATGGAAGGGCTTTTTTATTTTTCGACGGATATGTTGAATAAAGTAAGAACAACAGGATATCACCTAAATCGAAGTAATCTTGTTGCTTCAATTCAAGAATCAATGACTTATTTTTATTAGAGGAACTAGTTGAATCTACTTGCCTTGCCAGGCCAAAATCAATCAAATAGGGATGATTAATTTTCAGTAAAATATTTGGTATTCGCAGATCTTGATGGTAAATATCTCTCTCATGAAGATATTCAACCAATTCAAGCAGTTGAAGGAGGAAAAGCAGTGATTCACTCTCGCTAAACGACTTCTTCTTTGAAAATAGCTGCTCGTCAAGGTCATACCCATCAATGAAAGTCATTACGTAAAAATAACTTCCCTCTCTTAAGAAAGCTTCATATAGCCTCGGCATATATTCATTATCAAGCTTACGTAAAATATAAATCTCGTTTTCAAACAGCTTAATTTCGCTTTTAAAACGCTGCTTACTAGGACGGAGCTGCTTGACTACTAGATTATCATTTGTTCTTAAATCTTTACACAGGTAAACAATACCAAAGCTACCAGAGCCGATAATCCGTCGTACCTCATAGCAATCATTGATAGTTGCCCCTACTTTATATGGTCGATCAATAAAAAACTGATAGATTTTTCTTAAGGAACGTAATATGGAGATATCCTTCACCTTTTCATTTCAAAAGTTATTTGCACTAGTTATTCTGGATACTTATTTTGTGTATATGCAACCGTTTCGCTAATTAATGTCTTTAAAATTTCAACATCAATATCCGCAACTTTATTAATGTATACACAAGCCTTCCCTACTGTATGTTTTCCTAATTGATTCAGTAATTCTTCTCTCCGCTGTTCGTCCATCATTAAATACAGGCTAATTTTTGCTTTACGTGGAGAATATCCAACGAGTGCTGCATCGCCTTCATGACCAGAATCATATTTATAATGATATGAGCCAAAGCCAATAATACTAGGCCCCCACATTTTTGCTTTAAACCCGGTTGTCTCTGTAAAAATATCCAATAACTTATACGCATCCTCACGCTTTTTGGGATTATCTACACTTTCAATAAACTCGATTACACTATTATTCGTTTCTTTTGTTTTAAGTTCGTACATATGCCTGTCACTCCCCGAAATTTATTGAAGGACCAGTTACTATAGATCGCTTCATCATCTTGCTTGAGCTATTCTACTTACTACTATATTTTAATCGAGAACATTGAATAATGCCAATTCCTCCATTCACTCCTGCATAAATAAATTTCTCCTAGCATTGTACCAGTGTTAGTCCATTACAATGAATCATTCGCAATTAACACCCATTTATTAGAACCAATAGAATAAACATGCTTCAAAAAAATAGTCAAGCCAAGGGTCCAACTCAACACTGTAATAATTCAAAAACTCCAGCATAATGTTTAATCATAAGGAGGGATTTAGTTGAATGATGGACGAAATGGAAATAAGAATAGTAAGGAAAAACAGCTGGATGCCTTTAAGGTAGATGATAAAGGAAAAAAACTAACAACGAACCAAGGGTTAAAAGTTTCCGAAGATGAGTTTTCTTTAAAAGCAGGAGATCGTGGTCCAACATTAATGGAGGATTTTCATTTTCGAGAAAAATTGACCCATTTTGATCATGAGCGAATTCCAGAAAGAGTTGTGCATGCACGTGGATTTGCTGTACATGGAGAGTTTCAACTATATGAAAATATGAGCAAATACACGAGGGCGAAATTTTTACAGGATACTTCGGTTAAAACACCTGTATTTGTTCGTTTTTCTACTGTAAATGGATCGAGGGGGTCTGCTGACACTGTTCGTGATGCAAGGGGATTTGCTACGAAATTTTATACAGAAGAAGGAAATTACGATTTAGTTGGTAATAATATTCCAGTTTTTTTTATTCAGGATGCTATTAAGTTTCCAGATGTAGTGCATGCATTTAAACCTGAACCTGACAATGACATTCCACAAGCCTCTACTGCTCACGATACATTCTGGGACTTTGTTGCCAATAACCAGGAATCCGCACATATGATTATGTGGATCATGTCCGACCGTGCAATACCTAGAAGTTTTCGAATGATGGAAGGATTCGGCGTACATACTTTTCGCTTTGTTAACGAACAAGGAAAAGCCCACTTTGTGAAATTCCACTGGAAACCTATGCTTGGGACGCATTCGTTTGTTTGGGATGAAGCTCACGAACTAGCAGGAATTGATCCCGATTTCCACCGAAATGACTTGTGGAATGCTATTGAAAATGGTCATTATCCTGAGTTTGAATTAGGTGTTCAGATATTAAATGAGGAAGATGAATTTAAACTGGGAATTGATATTTTAGATGCAACGAAGCTTTGGCCAGAAGAAGATATTCCTGTTCAAATTATTGGAAAAATGACATTGAATCGCAATGTAGATAACTTTCATGCAGAAACAGAGCAAGCTGCTTTTCACCTAGGTAATGTTGTGCCAGGAATTGATTTTACAAATGACCCATTATTGCAAGGGCGCTTGTTTTCTTATTTGGATACACAATTAATCCGTCTTGGCGGTCCTAATTTTCATGAAATCCCAATTAACAGACCAGTAGTTCCTTTCCATAACAATCAACGTGAAGGATATCATCGACAAACCATCAATGTTGGAAAAGTGAACTATCATCGAAATTCGTTAGCAGGAAATACACCGGCTCCTGCTAGTGAAGAAGAAGGTGGATATGTTTCCTATCAGGAAAAAGTGGAAGGACGTAAAATTCGTGCCAGAAGTAAAAGTTTTACAGACCATTTCTCACAAGCTACTCTATTTTGGAACAGTATGAGCCCCACAGAGAAAAAACATATTATTAATGCATTCAGTTTTGAACTTGGGAAAGTAAAGAGCATGTCAGTAAGACAGCAAATAGTCGACATGTATGCGAATGTAAGTTTAGACCTGGCAAGGGCATTTTCAAAAAAAATTGGCGCAGCCCCACCTAAAACAGGTGGCTCAAATGTAACAAAAGCATCTCCTGCACTAAGTCAAGAAAATACTATATTTACACCTAGCACTAGAAAAGTAGCCGTGATCCTAACAAACGGATTTAATGGCCCTGAAGTAAAGTATGTGTTAGAACGTTTTCAGGCTTCAGGATTAATGCCTGAAATTATCAGTGAAAATCAAGGTGAAGTGAAGGGTAGAAATGGGGTTACATTTAATGTGAAACATACTTTCCTAACCGCTAAGTCCGTTCAATTTGATGCGGTATATATCGTTAATGGAAGTAATACAAGTAAAAAATTCAATAAAGATGCGGTATATTTTATCGATGAGGCGTTTTCACATTATAAACCAATTGGTGCCACACACGAAGGAATACAGTTTTTAACAATAAATGGATATGATGGTAAACAAGGGGTTGTCACGGGATACGATATCCGAAGCTTCCCAGATGAATTTGTAAAAGCTGTTTCTCTTCATCGCCATTGGGATAGGAAAATAATTTAAGTTATTGGAAAGGTAATGTGCAGTGAAAGGGCTATCCCAGTCAAAATATGGGGGTAGCCCAGATATATTTAAAAAAACTCCTGCTTAAATAGATTTTATATGATTATATCTACTTTTATCAGTAGTAAACGGAAGTTTGAATTGGGCTGTTAATAAATATTCTGTTTTTTTTATGCTCTTTCTGAACAGTGGTCCCATATTAAAGTATTATTCCAGTATACATTTCTTGTCGTTCCCCTTCTTGATTTCTTGATAGGTCTCCTGATAAGTTGAATCTAGAAATCTTTCTACTTAAAATGCAGCGATAAATTCATAGATTTTCTCTACTTTCGTTGGCCTTAAGCCGTACAACACGTTGAAATACTGGTGTTAGCAAACAACCAACATACACACCGAACATATTCAAGATGAGATCATCAATATCCAAGCTTCCTCGTCGGGTAATAAATTGTAAGAATTCTATCATACTAATGAATAATAATGGAAGCAGATACTGCATTATTTTGGACATTCGGTTCATCATAATAATTAGCCCATATGGTACAAACAATACAACATTTGCAGCTAGATTATAAAATGCAACAAGTGGCGGCACATCCCCTGTCAAATAAAAGCTGATTGTCGAAAATGGCAGCAAGTTCCAATTATCATACACCTGCTCATTTGGTCTGATGAATAACAATACGAATAGACATAGCGAATAGATAGCGAGAAGTAGATTCAAAAGCCACCTAGGAATCGTAATTGTATCTTTTCTAATCAGAAATACTAGGAAGAATATTAGCGCTGTTATGCACATCCACAACACGATGATGACAATCGGATGCAGGTAAGAAAAGAGCTGATAAAATACTGGCAGGAAAATAAGAAAGAGTAGTTGCGATATAACAATAGAGAAATAGATTGTTCTTTTCATCGATTAGTCCCCTTGATAAATAGGTTGATTCTACTTACCCATTATACTTTTCCGAGCTTAAAAAGAAAACCATCCTTTAAAATGCTAAAGAATGGTCTCCTATTACTTAATATTTTCGAAGCATGGTTGGTTTAGTTCCAAACCATTCTTGCCGGATAATCTGATGGATCTTAGAGAAAATTGCTTCTACATTTTGTGTAGAATTTGCGAGTACCCTAACTGTAAACCCCTTTACAGCTAACATTGAGACACCTATTTTATACTCTGATGAAGCTATATTTACAGTATCATACAACCGATCCAATAAATCTGCATTCGTCTCTTCTCCCACTACGATCATCGAGCCTAAATGAGTGTATCCTTCCATGAAACCAATTTCTTCTATTTCCTGGTCTGCTGGGGTTAATTTTATATGATCATAGGCAACTAGCGCACCATCTAAATAGATTTCATTTATCAGCTGGAGTCGATCATAGCTGAATCTTTTCCCATCCGGCGACCATCCAGGCGTGATGACATCCGTATAGAGTAAAGTCGACCCTTTCTCCATATTAATTCGATTGATTTGTTTATATTTTGCCGCGCGATAGCCGATTAATGGATCAGGTACATATTCTAGAATACTTCCAGCTTTTAAATTTATTTCTGTTTCCTGATAAGCTTCTTTGAAAGGTGTTTTATATACTTTCGTAGCCGATTGCGTTGTTAAAATTAATGCTGCATTCTCCTCAAGTGAAATCGACATGCGATAACGATCACCATTTAAATAGCCGCCACCAGGATTCAAAATATAATAGCAAACTTGACCAGAATCATCATGATAGACAGGACGCATTACCTTAAACGCACCTTGGAAATAGACATTTTTTGCGACCGATTTTCCATGTCGTTTTTCAATATCTAACCGCAGCTCACCTGTCCACTCATGCATTTTCATTTATTCCTTTTAATAATACATCTTTCTTTATCCAGTCTATTACTTGATCAAGTCCTGTATCATTCTTTAAATTAGTAAACACGAACGGTTTATCACCGCGAAAAACTTTTGTATCAGCAGCCATTACATCAAGACTTGCGCCAACATATGGAGCTAAATCCGTTTTATTGATGATGAAGAGATCTGATTTAATCATCCCTTGCCCACCTTTTCGTGGGATTTTTTCTCCCTGTGCAACATCGATGATATAAATGGAAAAGTCAACGAGCTCCGGGCTAAAGGTTGCTGCAAGGTTATCACCCCCGCTTTCAACAAAAATCAGCTCGACATCTGGATTTTTCTCGATTAATTCATCAATTGCTGCGAAGTTCATTGAAGCATCTTCGCGAATAGCCGTGTGTGGACAGCCCCCGGTTTCAACACCGATGATTCTATCTTGTTCTAGCACACCATTTTGAATTAAAAATTTTGCATCTTCTTTTGTGTAAATATCATTCGTAACGACTGCCATGCTAATTTCATCAGCCATATTTCTTGTTAATTTTTCAACTAATAATGTTTTTCCAGCGCCAACAGGCCCGCCAACGCCAATCTTAATCGGTCCCATATGTATACTCCTCCGTTTTTAATAGCGTAATCAAGACATAAAAATTCGAATATTTACGCGTTCATGCTTCATTTGGGATAACTCAAGTCCTGGGGAGACAATCCCAAAGTCATCCATCTTTAAGCCTTCGATTTTTTCAAGTGCTTTTACTAACACTGGCTGGAATTGCTGCATCGTCTTCTGCCCAGCTGTTTGCCCTAAAGGTATTGCCCGAACAGCATTTTGTACGAGTGTTGTCAGATTTGAATAAAGATAATACAGTGTTGTATCACGCAATGAAACATTTAGATGATGCCCAATAATCGTAAAGACAATTGCTGGATGTCCGAAGGCTTGTTTTTTCTTGATTCTTTCTTTATACGCCTTAATAATCGGTACATCATATAATGATTCAACAAGATTTAACATTCCCTCGCCTATTCTTTGGGTTCCTTCTCTCGTTTCACGCGGAAGATTTTGAACAGCTAGCAGCCGATCCAGCTTCCATATATCCTCTTGCTGATTTCCCTCCAATGCCTCATAAGCAATACGGGTTGCAAGTCCATCTGCATAAACAAGCTGCTCATTTAAATAAACATCAAGCCACTTAGAAAACGTGGCTTGATTATGAACTTTTCCTTCTTGTATATAGGTCTCCAGTCCATATGAATGACTAAATGCTCCAGTTGGAAAATTGGAATCACATAATTGAAACAGCGCAAGTGTTGGATTAAACATGACTATGTCCTATATGACGAAATGCTTGTTTAACTTTACGATCTTCCCGCCTATAAGGGATTTGCAAATCATCAAGTAATTCGGCAACGAGATAATCATATTGAACGAGCATGTCATTCTCTTCAAATTGGGCAGGCAAATGACGATTCCCCAGCTGATGTGCGATTATTCCCATCTCCTTGATGCTTCGTGGGCTAATAATAATCAGATCATCTGTTAAAACATCAACAATAATCATGTTTTTCTCATCCATAAACAAAACATCACCAGCAACTAAATCACGTGCTTCCTTTAAACGGATTCCTAGTTCTTTCCCATGGTCAGTCGTTACACGCTGAATTCGTTTCATTAAGTCGTCACTTTCTAAATATACTTTTTCTTTATGCCGCCTTTCTATTTCATCTTGCGGCATCTGCTCAATATTTGTTACAACACGCTCAATGATCAATACACTCACCTCAAAATAAGAAATATCGCTGCCCCATCGGTAATTTATCAACAGGCTCACATGTAATGACTTCCCCATTCACTCTAACTTCGTATGTTTGTGGGTCTACCGTGATTTCCGGCGTTTCGGAGTTTAGTTTCATCGATTTTTTTGTCAAATCCCGAATCCCATGCACTGGGAGGATTTGCTTCTGCAATCCTAATTTTTCATGTACTTTATCATCAAATGCAGATTGAGAAATAAAAGTGATTGAGCTCTTTAATTGTGCTTTCCCAGTTGTTGCATACATTGGCCGGTATATGATTGGCTGTGGTGTTGGTATCGATGCATTGGCATCTCCCATTAAGGATTGTACCATCAAACCATTTTTTAAAATCAGCTCTGGTTTTACCCCGAAAAAGGCTGGATTCCAAAGGACAAGATCGGCAATCTTCCCTACTTCAATCGATCCAACATGCTCGGAAATTCCATGCGTAATTGCAGGATTGATTGTATATTTTGCAACGTATCGTTTCACACGGTTATTATCGGAGTACTCGCTATCTCCCTGCATTGTACCGCGCTGCTGTTTCATTTTATTCGCGACTTGCCATGTACGGAGCACAACTTCACCGACACGCCCCATTGCCTGTGCATCCGAACTAACCATACTAAATACACCCATATCTTGAAGAATATCCTCTGCTGCAATTGTTTCTCTTCGGATTCGCGAATCAGCGAAAGCGATATCTTCTGGAACAGATGGGTTTAGATGATGACAAACCATTAGCATATCGAGATGTTCGTCGACTGTATTTACTGTATATGGCAACGTAGGATTTGTTGATGATGGTAGAACATTCATAAAGCTTGCCGATTTAATTAAATCTGGTGCATGTCCTCCACCAGCACCTTCTGTATGATACATATGAATGACACGATTCTTAATTGCTGCAATCGTATCCTCCATGAATCCACCTTCGTTTAGCGTATCGGCATGTACGGCAACTTGCACATCATACTTATCCGCGATTGTTAGCGCATGGTCGAGTGCAGATGGTGTAGCTCCCCAGTCTTCATGGACTTTTAAGCCAATTGCTCCAGCACGCACTTGTTCTGCTAATGGTTCCTCTGTTGCCGCTTGTCCTTTTCCAGTAAAGCCAACGTTAATAGGTAATCCCTCTGCCGCTTCAAGCATTCGATGCATATTCCATTCACCTGGCGTCACTGTTGTCGCTCTCGCGGCTGCTGTCGCACCAGTTCCACCACCAATCAAGGTAGTAAGTCCAGATGTAAGGGCAACATCAACCTGTGCAGGATTGATAAAATGCACATGCGTATCGATTCCACCGGCAGTTAGTATCATCCCTTCACCAGCGATAATATCTGTTGAGGCACCAATTACAATATCCACATTATCCATCACAAGTGGATTTCCCGCTTTACCAATCCCAGATATTTTGCCATCGCGAATCCCAATATCAGCTTTATAAATTCCAGTGTAATCCAAAATTACTGCATTTGTGATCACAGTATCTGGAACGCCTTCTTTACGTGTAACAAGTGGGTGCTGCCCCATACCATCACGAATAACCTTACCGCCTCCGAAGACAACCTCTTCACCATAGGTCGTAAAGTCTTTCTCCACCTGAATAAACAAGTCAGTATCCGCTAAACGAATGGAATCTCCTGTTGTTGGACCATACATTTGTGCATATTGTTTTCTCGTCATTTTAAAGCTCATTATTTATTCCCTCTTTTCAATGGTCCATCCACTTTGTTATTAAACCCGTAAACCTCACGTTTCCCCCCAAAATCAATTAATTCTACTTCCTTTTCATCACCTGGTTCAAAGCGAACTGCCGCACCTGCTGGAACATTAAGACGTTTTCCATATGCTTCTTCACGATTAAACTGCAGTGCATCATTCACCTCGTAAAAATGATAATGTGAACCAATTTGAATTGGTCTATCACCAGTATTCGTTACGAATACTTTTGATGCTTCCCTTCCTGCGTTGCAAATAATCTCTTCTTCTTTTAAAAATAATTGTCCGGGTTCCATCTGTTCATTCCTCCTGTTGTTTATTTACCTTATTGGACTATGTACCGTTACTAATTTCGTACCATCCGGGAAGGTTGCCTCTACTTGCACATCGTCAATCATCTCTGGAATTCCATCCATAACGTCTTCCCTTGTCAGAATCGTTGCACCATATTCCATTAATTCTGCAACACTTCGCCCGTCTCTGGCACCTTCCAGCACTTCATAAGTGAGTAGTGCTACAGCCTCTGGATAATTTAATCGCAAGCCACGTTCTTTCCTTCGCTTTGCTAAATCTGCTACCACTACGATCATCAACTTATCTATTTCCCGCGGTAATAATTGCATTTTAAACCTCCCTAAAATCGATTATTATTTTATTTGGACAGAACATCTATAAGCATTTCCAATTCTTTCATTTTTAAACAAAGTTTATGTTTGTTGAAGAATCAAATCTACTTTTATTTTTTTGGAATTGTCCTTCTGTTTTTTGGGAAGTGTAATATAGAGGAAATAACTATAAATTTGGTAAATAGGGGACGATACAGTGCGTAATCATTCATTTATTAATAAAGCTTTTCCATTTATAGCGATATCATTGAAAGGAATTTCACAAGTCGTTTTGATTGAAAATGTCGTCTCAGGTGCGATTATTCTTTTAGCCATTACAATTGCATCGGTTCCTTTAGGGATAATAGCTCTTCTATCGTCAATGATTGGTACAATGATTGGTAAGCTTGGAGGGGTAGATGACGAGATACTTAACCAAGGGTTATTTGGCTATAATTCTGTACTTACTGGAATGGCCCTACTATTATTCCTGACAGGACCAACCCAATGGATTCTCTGTTTAGTCGGTGCCGCTATTGCCGCCATCCTAACAGCAAGTGTAATGCATATTATGAAGGGTACAGGAATACCAATTCTAACCTTGCCATTTATTCTCTTGACCTGGTTTGCTTTACTCGTTTCCTATCGATTAACCACATTTCAAATTAGTAATTCGCTCGTCCCACAAAGTTTGCGCCAATGGGAATTAGATATCACGGGTGATATTGAGTTGTCACATGGTATTTTTTATGGAATTGGACAAGTTTATTTTTTAGACAATATGGTATCTGGAATATTATTATTTATTGCCGTTTTTTGGGCTAGCTGGAAGCTTGGACTCTATGCTTCTATAGGAAACGCTGCAGCTTTAGTAACAGCGTTAATATTAGGGGCAGAACGATCTCTAATATTCTTAGGACTGTATGGTTATAATGCGATATTAACTTGTATCGCAGTAGCTCTCGTATTTAATATGGATAAGCGACCATTTTCATACGCTTCAGGGATTATGGCCGCCTGTTTGACGGTTCCACTAGCAGCTAGTATCAATACATGGCTTTTGCCTTATGGACTACCTGCATTAACGATGCCATTTGTCTTGAGTACATGGGTATTCCTTAGTGCAAGGAAAATATTACCGAAGTTATAGGTGCTAATGCTACGCTTCATTGGATAAAGATAGAGAACAACATCATACATACTTGATGTTGTTCTCTATCTGTCCAGTTCTCGACTTTTAATTACTGTTCTAAATGGTTCCCCATTAATTTATGGACCTCCGTTTCCACTGCCTGAAGTTCTTCCTCTTCTAATTCCTTATGTGGTTGAGGATGGAACCAATTTATTTCTCCATCGTGAAAAACTCCTTGATAAGTATCCCCTTGAAAATTTAATTCAAACTGGTGCCGTTCATGTACTTGATCCTCAAATAATGGTTTTATTTCGAAGTTTTCGAACATCATTATTTCCTCCTCATACTGTATTTCTTTTAAAGTTTGCACATAACTACCCAAAATATGTATAGGATAAATAGTCCGTTTTTTAAATTTGATAAAATTGTTTTGTATTCCGTAAGAGCTGCCTATAGACATCCGCTATTTCTAACGCTTTAATAGAGGCAATGGCTTCGATTGATTGATGAATCATCTGTGGATGTGTCATCTTACCTTCAAAGGGACCTGTAAAAGTCCATGGTCCATCCGTCTCGACCATCATTTGTGATAATGGATATTGGTTGACCAAATGCTGAATTTCCTGTTCATACAATACATCCGGTGTAATGGAAATAAAGTAACCATTCCGGATCATCCGCTCAATCGTTAGTATATCACCCTTAAACCAATGAAAGTGCGCATATTTGATCGCATGTTTTTCTAATAAATTGCAAACAACACCTGCATCCTCATAAATTGCATGCAGTACTATCGGCTTCTTGTATCGTTTTGCAAGTATGATAAATTGCTCGAGTATTTCCATATAGGGTTCTATATTTAAAAAGGGATTTTCTTTTCGCGTATAATACGGCAGACCAACCTCACCAATGGCAATCATCTCTTGATTGTGTAACTCAATAAATGCAATTAATTCCTGCATTGCTTCATCATTAAGCACTTGTTGTTCTGGATGAAAACCAAACGCCGCCTTAATATTATTGTGCTCACGATGTAATTTTAAATTTTCTTTAGCAGAAACTAAATCATATGACACCGTGATTAGCGATTCTATCCCAGCACACTCCATCTCAGACATAATCCGTCGCTGCTCAGACCTTGCATATTTATCTAGATGGATATGTGCATCAATTAGGCTTCTTGCACCTCCCAAACTATTCTTCATTATTGTTCCCTCATTTCCTGATAGATTCGTTTCTTCCATTGCAGAAACGAATCAGAAAGAAGAATTGCTTCGTCTCTTGGTCGGGCAAAGGGAATCGTAAATTCTTTCTTAACGGTTGCTGGTCGGGACGATAACACAATAATTCGATCAGCAAGAAAAATTGCCTCCTCAATATTATGCGTCACAAATAATATTGAGCGTTTATATTCGGACCAAATCGATAAAAGCCACTTTTGCATATCAAGTCTCGTAAATTCATCTAATGCTGAAAAAGGTTCATCTAATAGGATTAATGATTGCGGACTTAAAATACTGCGAATAAATGATGCCCTTTGCTGCATTCCTCCAGAAAGTTCATGTGGGTAGCTTTGCTCAAACCCTTTAAGCCCAGCCCTTTCAATCATTTGTAATGCCTTTTCCACATCACGATTTCCAGTAATCTCTTGGCCAAGCAGTACATTATCTAAAATTGTCCGCCATGGCATGAGTGACGAAGTTTGTGGTGTATAGCTGATTGAACCGCGTTTTCCATTAATATTCTCTCCATTCAGATTTACCGAACCAGACGATGGCTGACTGATTCCGCCTATAATCCGAAATAACGTACTTTTCCCGCTGCCTGAAGGGCCTAACAACGCAACAAATTCTGCCTCTTCAACAGAGAATGTCACATCATTTAGTACTGTATTTACACCGAATGATTTATTTATTTGCTGGATCTCAAGATGACTCATTTGCACCCTCCTCCTTTGGCTTCCATTTAATCAGTCTTTTCTCTAAACCAACAATGAGTGAAAAGAATAATAAGCTTAGAATCACAATTAGAAAAATCGCTACAAACACGCGATCCGTTCGAAACGAAGAAGATGCCAATGTCATATAAACACCAATCCCTTTACTTGCACCAAGCCATTCGGATATGACAGCGCCCATTACACTATATGTTGCAGAAATTTTTAATCCTGAAAACAGCGATGGCAGCGCATGCGGAAACTCTAATTTCCAAAATATTTGTTTCTTTGTTGCACCTGCCATTTGCATATAATGCATTAAATCACGATTCGTTTGCCTGAAACCATCTAATAAAGCAATCGTAATCGGGAAGAAACAAACCAATGTAATGACAATAATCTTCGGCAGCATTCCGAAGCCAAACCAAATCACAAGCAACGGGGCAAGAACGATTGTTGGAATGTTTTGCGAAATAATTAATAATGGGTAGAATGCCTGCCTCAGTATGGGAACAAGATGCAAGCCGATTGCCACAACCACGCCAATACTGCTGCCGATGCTGAACCCGAAAATAATTAATTTTATTGTTGATGCTAGATGCCCAGAATAGACTGCCCAGCCACTGATTGCCTCAGCAATAATCTGTGATGGGGCTGGCAGCAGCCACTTTTGAATATCAAAAATATTTGTACAAGTTTCCCAAATAATGAATAAAAGGATGAGGACCAAAGCTGGTCGCCATCCTTTTTGAAATAGCTTGCGCATTAGCGGTATTTCTCCGTTAATTTATCCATTGACGCTCCATCAGGCTTATAGAAAACTTTAACTTGTGAAATGACGCTTGGGCATCCTTTTTCCGTCATTTTTTCATTCATTCTCTCGATAATCTTAAATAATTCAGATAACTCGCCCTCCATCGTTGTCTCAAGCGGATTCACTTGATGTTTCACACCAGATGCTTCGATTACCGCAATTGCTTCATCAACAAACGGAATCGTATCTTCTCCATTTGCTGTTTTTGGAATAATTTGAATACTTACGAGTGCATTTGCCATCATTATTCCCCCTCATTTTCTGGTAAAAATTCATTCGTGAATGCCTGCTCACTATCTAGCTTAGCTTCCAATAATCCATTATCATACATCCATGCTGCATAATTATCCCATACTTCCTGCTTCTGTTCTCCCCAGCGTGTTGCATCATCTTGATATTTCGATGCCAACCAAACCTGGCTTGCTTTTACTAACTCTGGATCTAAATCAGGAACTGCAGCAATTAGAATATTTGCTGCTTCTTCAGGATTGTCGATTGCAAGCTGATATCCTTTTGAAACTGCATTTAAGAACTTCTCAATAGTTTCTGGATTGTCTTCTATCATTTTCTCATTTGTCGCAAGGACTGGTGTATAATAATCCAGCTTCTCACTATAATCGGTTAAATAAACCATGTTGATTGGCTCATCACGAAGTTCTGCTTCAATTCCAGTCCATCCGTAATAAATCCAGGCGAAATCAATATTCTGCTCCATTGCAGTAAAGAAGTCTGAATCACCAATATTGACAACTTCAACTTGCTCTACGTCGGCACCATCTTGTTTCATAATCGAGTCGAGTACTGCCTTCTCGACAGGTGCACCCCATCCACCGTAGGATTTACCCTCAAAATCCTTTGGCGATGTAATATCTTTATTTTTTACCGATGCAAACCCAGAAGTATTATGTTGAATTACGGCCGCAATTGATACGATTGGAATATCCTGGATTCGTGCTTCTGTTATCGATTCCTGATAACTTACCCCAAATTCTGCTTGTCCTGACGCGACTAACTGATTTGCACCAGCCTCACCTGGCATGATGATGTCTACATCAAGTCCCTCTTTTTCAAAATAACCTTTATCTGCCGCAACATATAAACCGGTATGATTCGTGTTTGGCGTCCAATCTAATACAACGGTTACTTTCTCTAAATCCTGCTGGCCATCTGTGTTATCAGATGTTTCGCTATCATTATTCCCACAAGCGGCGAGTATAATGAGCAAAAAACTAATGAATACAATCTTTTTCATTATGAACTACCCCCTTATATAAGTTTGATAGAGGCTGCTCTTATACAAATAGCTTCATCGCAAAATTTAAATGCGCCCTAGAATAAAATCCCAGGGCGCATACTATTTATGTATCAAGCATGTTCCCTACGCTGGTTTTAGCCAGATCAGGTTCTAAGAGTCAGTATCTAACGGATACAATCTCAACCAGCAACACTGGTTCCCCTACAACTTATAATCTATTTAATTTATTATTACAATAATACTATGACATAGAAAGTGGATAACTTCAAGTATGACGAAAGTTTTGAGTGAGATACTACTTTTTTGGACAGGCTTTGCAAGGAGGTGATACTAATATGTCTGCGGATTTTGCTAATAATTAAGCGTATGAATTCTAATTATCTATGGATAAAGAAAATAATAGCATATAATAATAAAAAGAACGCTAGCGAATTAGCGCTGACGTTCTAATGCACGATATGGTTCCATTTAACGGGGATAATAACATATCATCGAGAATAGAGCTGTCAACAACCGAAGTTCTTTAACAAGTCATATCGTGTAAAGAATCTTATTTTATCCATCTCTCACAATACTTTACTCAGGAATTCTCTTGTTCTTTCCTCTTGTGGGTTTTCAAATAATTCTTTTGGATTACCACGTTCAATAATTTTACCATCATGTAAATATAATATTTTATTGCCAACTTCACGCGCAAATCCCATTTCATGCGTAACAACAACCATTGTCATTCCTTCTTCTGCGAGCTGCTTCATTGTTGCTAGCACCTCACCTACCAACTCTGGATCTAGTGCAGAAGTTGGTTCATCAAACAACATAACATCGGGCTTCATCGCCAAGGCTCTTGCTATTGCCACACGTTGTTTTTGTCCACCAGAAAGCTTTGAAGGATACACATTAATTTTATCGCTAAGTCCAACTTTTTTTATTAATTCTATTCCATCCCTTACTGCTTGGTCCTTAGGGATTTTCTTTACTTTAATCGGGGCTTCTATCACGTTTCCAAGTACCGTTTTATGGGGAAACAAGTTAAAATGCTGAAAAACCATCCCTACCCTTTCCCTTACTCTGTTTAAATTATGTGTTTTTGGATCGATTATTTCCCCATCTAGCACAATAGTGCCACTATCATTTTTTTCAAGAAAATTCAAGCAGCGCAAAATAGTGCTTTTTCCTGACCCACTGGCCCCAATTAATACAACAACCTCACTTTTCATTACTGTCATATCAATATCTTTTAGTACATGGAGGTCTCCGAAATACTTGTTTAGTTTTTCAACACGAATTATTTCAGTTTTATCATCCATATAATACCTCCCTAATCACTAACCGACATTTTTCTCTCTAAAAACCTCACAAGCATTGTAAACACATAGACTATGAAAAGATAATAAACAGCAACAACTAATAAATATGTCATAAAGTCAAAATTGGTAGAGCCTTCGAGATTAGCTACGCCAAACAATTCCTGCATGCCAATAAAGGAGGCTAGTGAAGAGTCCTTGAGCGCAATAATAAATTGATTACCAAAAGAAGGAATCGCACGTCTAAATGCTTGAGGTAAAATAATCCTCCTCATTGTTAAAGCAGCACTCATACCTAATGAACTTCCTGCCTCCTGTTGCCCCTTATCTATAGAATTAATCGAGCCGCGAATAATTTCCGTCAAATATCCTCCCACATGAAAAGCGAGTGCTATTGTTACTGCCCAAAAAGTTGGCATTAGTATGATGTTCGTTAAGCCATAATACAGTACAAATATTTGCACAATAAGTGGTGTTCCTCTAATAATCCAAACATAGAAATCTGAAATCCACATGAGCAGCCTAATCTTAGTTAACTTCAAAAAGGCGAAAAACAATCCAAATACTAATGCAAACATAAAGGCACAAACGGTTATACCAACTGTTAAAAACATCGCTGCAATAAATAAATCGTAACTTACGATAAACGTTTCAAAGAAATGGTAGAGGGAATCCAAAGTTCTTCACTCCTTCAAATGAATAGCACAATAAAGGCATTTTATTCTGCAATGTCTTCTGGTGGCTCCGTAACGTCGAAACCTATCCACTTAATTGAAAGCTCCTTTAATTTTCCATTTTCTCTTAATTCATCCATTGCCTTATTTACTGCCTCTAATAGTTTCTCCTTTTCCTTATGAATAGGGATCGCTTGTTCTGTTGAACTAAATTGTTGGCGTGCTTCTAGTTTTAAACCATGTTCAATCGCGGTTTGACCTGATATTGCATCATTAATTCCTGCGTCACCATGCCCTTCAGCTACAGCCTGCAGTGCTCTTAAGTCATCATCATAAAAAGCAAATTTATCCGTATATGCTTGAGCCTCTTTATAATAATTAGAGCTTCTATTTAGAGCGACAGTTTTCCCTTTCAAATCCTCTACCGTTTCGATATCACTTCCAGGAGGTGAAAAAATCATTGAGCCAGAATAATAATATGGGTGAGTAAAATTAACCTGTTCTTTTCGCTCTTCCGTTATGGTATGGCTGTTAATGGCAATATCATAGCGGCCAGTTTGGATTCCAGTTATCATCCCGCTAAACTCCGCTTTGACGAATTTCGGTTCCAATCCTAGTATATTCGCTATTTCTCTCCCAACATCAATGTCATAACCAACCATCTCTCCATCTTTCATATCAGTAAAAGGGATAAATCCACCTGAAGAAACAATTGTTAAATACCCAGGCTCTACAAGGTCAAATTCTGCCTTGGCATCATCGGGTTCAGATTTAGATCCACAGGCTGCTAGAAGCAATAGTAAAATAACCGACAAAAGGAAAAAGCTTACTAATTTCTGCATTGTTTTAGCTCCTTATTAATATTTTTTAACCTTTATTACTCCCTTCAACCGCCTTTCCCGATAAAATAGAAACTAGTATTTTAGCAAAATAAATTTTTATTATCTTATGTGAAGATGTCCTAGGTTAGAATGCCTACTTTTAACTTACAACCAATTTTAATTAAAGTATTTCATAGCGAATCCAAATCGTTTCTCTTTTCATCTACTAACACCATAAAAAAATAACCGCATCATCAAAGACACGGTCATTTTCCAAGACTATTATACTGCTTTTCTCCTCCTCGTTTGCCTTTTCCTCAACAGCATTAGTGCTGACGAAAGAGCAATTCCCCCAAGTATTATTGGCCGCCTTTTTAATTTATCATCATTCGTATAAAAGACATCCTTCAATACTAGATTCATATTTTGCGGGCGTTCAGCAAGCCGGCGCATAAAGTATGCGAACCAGTCCGTTCCAAATGGAATATAAGTGCAGAATGGATACCCTTCCTCAGCGAGTTCATACTGCATTTCCGTTCGGAAGCCGTAGAGCATTTGGAATTCGAATTTACTTTTATCAATCTTTTTGTCAGCTATAAACATCTTCAATTCATTAATAATGTGGTGGTCATGAGTTGCAATCGAGGTAAACGCATCGCCTAATAAACGCTCTTTTGCAAGCTGAATAAAATTCCGATCAATCTCCTCTTTTGACTGGTAAGCTACGGATTCAGCTTCTTTGTATGCTCCTTTTACTAGGCGAATTCGTGTATCCTCTAAACCTTCCAAATCATCTGCAGCACGATATAAATAGGATTGTATCACTGTACCGATTAGTGGATACGTATCTTTAAAAAGATGCAAGACCTCCATTGTCTGTTCGTAGTGGGAATAGTCTTCCATGTCAAAGTTGACAAAAACATTATATTCCTTCGCTACATCAAGCACTTCCTTAATGTTATCAATACAGAATGCACGATCAATATCCAATCCAAGCAAGGTTAATTTTACAGAAATATGGCAATCCAGCTTCTCCACATGAATCTTTTCTATTATCTTAATTAACTCCTGTTTTGCGGCAGTCGCTTCTGATTTTACAGAAATGTACTCTCCTAAATTATCAATCGTGCAGCTAATCCCATTTCGGTTAAGATCCTTCACCACTTTGGTTACGCTCTCAATATTTGTGCCTGCAACAAATTTTTCAGCACCTAATCGGAATCCCCATTTTTTTGCTTGATCATTCAAACATTTATTATTAGATAAGCCAATGAAAAAATCCCTCGTCACATTCGCCATGTCCCTTTCTCCTTTAGCTATTGGCTATTTATATTCCAGCATTAAAATGATTCTGACACTACTTTCGCTTCCAGAAAGTGCTGCAAATAATCTGGTCCTCCTGCCTTCGAGTCGGTACCTGACATCTTAAAGCCACCAAATGGTTGATAGCCAACAATTGCCGCAGTACATCCACGGTTAAAATAAAGATTACCTACGTTAAAATCATAGCGGGCACGGTTTAGATGTGCTCGATTATTGGAAATTACTGCTCCCGTTAAGCCGTAGTCCGTATTATTTGCGATTTCTAACATTTCATCAAAGTCTGCTGCTTTCGTAAAGGCGACAATAGGACCGAAGATTTCCTCCTGCATGATTCTAGCTTGAGGATCTAAATCCTTGAATATAGTCGGAGAAACAAAGTATCCATTAGTGTCATCTGTTTCACCGCCGTGGACGAGCACACCTTCTTCTTTTCCTATTGCAATGTAGTCTCTTATCTTTTCAAACTGTTTTTTATTCACGACTGCCCCCATGTAAACATTAGCATTAGCAGGGTTACCAACTGTTAATTGCTTTGTCAAAACAACTACTTTTTCTAAAACGTCATCGTACACATCCTGATGAATAACTGCTCGTGAACATGCAGAACATTTCTGTCCAGAGAAACCGAATGAAGAGTGAACGATCGCTTCAGCTGCTAAATTCAGGTCTGCGTCATTATCCACGATAATTGTGTCTTTTCCTCCCATTTCGGCAATCACGCGTTTTAGGGATTGTTGTCCTTCATACACTTTCGCTGCCCGTTCATAAATTCGTGTTCCAGTCGCTCTTGAACCAGTAAAATTAATGAATCTCGTCTCCTTGTGATCTACCAAATAATCCCCAATCTCTTCCGGATCTCCTGGAATGAAATTTACGACTCCCTTTGGCAACCCTGCTTCTTCTAGTACCTCTATTAATTTATAAGCAATGACTGGTGTATTTTCCGATGGCTTTAATAATACTGGATTTCCAGCTACTACTGGAGCAATTGTCGTACCGCATACAATTGCAAACGCGAAATTCCACGGTGGGATTACAACTCCTGGACCCATCGGTTGATAAAAATATGCATTATGCTCATTTGCCCGATCGTTCAGCACCTTCCCCTGTCCAAGCTCTAACATTTGCCTGCCATAATATTCTAGGAAATCAATTCCTTCTGCAATATCGCCATCCGCTTGATCCCATGGTTTTCCTGCATCATATACAAGCCAAGCAGAAAATTCATGCTTTCTTCTGCGAATAATTGCTGCAGTACGAAAAAGTAAATCCGCGCGCTCTGCTGCAGTCCATTTTCTCCATGTTTTAAATGCTTCTAGTGCTGCATCCATTGCTTGATCAACATGCTGCTTCGTAGCTTTGGAAACTTTACCAATCAGTTGCTCCTTATCAGCTGGATTCGTTGAGATTAATTTATCCTCTGTAAAAATTTTCTCCCCATTAATTACGATAGGATATTCCTTACCCAAATGCTCCTTCACTAATGCTAACGCTTCTTCAAAATCCCTACGATTTGAATCGACATTAAAGTCTGTAAATGGCTCATGCTTAAACGGTAATACCATTCCTTACACCTCCAATATAATTGCCTTTCTTGTATATTCTATTGCAAGAATCATGCCAACATTATTCAAGTACAGCATTCTTTTAGCGTTTTCCATGAGTGGAACATTTAATTATTTCAATGCTCAACATTCCAATTGTAAAACTGAGGAATTATTTTATAATAGTTGTAAAGTATATTTACAATGTTGTAAACATACTGTATATAAACAATACAGATTTCGGGAGGTTACTTGATGTGTCGATGTCCCAATACTATCTTGATGCAATATTAGCTACGGAAGATGATGCCATTACTGTTGTCAATGAGAAGATGGAGGTAATTTACTGGAATATTGCAGCAGTAAAAACGTACAATATCGAACAGTCAGAAATACTTCATAAACCAATTGATGCGTTTTTCCATAATGATGATTTAATGGTGCTTAAAGTGCTGCGAACAAAAGAGGCCGTGAAAAATATGTATCATCAGCCTAGAAACGATACACATGTTGTCATCAATGCATCGCCTATTTTTAATGGTGAAAATGAAATAATTGGTGCAGTATCCATTGAACGAGACATTTCACAAATCGTGAGATTAAATGATAACCTAGCACACACCTCATCCGAATTATATGAACTACGACAAAAGGTCATAACGAACAACGAGGATACCCCCTTCTCTAAGTTAAAGGGAAGCAGTCCAGCATTAAAGCAAACGATTCAAATTGCAAATAAAGCAGCGAAGACTAATGCAACTACTCTTATACTCGGAGAAAGTGGGACTGGGAAGGAAATCTGCGCACGTGCCATTCATGAAGCAAGCTTAATAAATGGCGGACCGTTTATTCCCGTCAATTGCGGAGCCATTCCTAATGCTTTATTTGAAAGTGAGCTATTCGGTTATGAAAGCGGATCCTTTACGGGTGCCGATAAAAATGGCAAAGCTGGAAAAATTGAAATGGCAGATGGCGGCACCATATTTCTCGATGAGGTTGGTGAACTTCCATTAGAAATGCAGGTCAAGCTGCTTCGTGTTCTACAAGAAAATGTTGTCTATCGAATTGGTGATTCCTCTGGGAAAAAGATTAATGTTCGCTTCGTTGCCGCAACAAATCAGGACCTAGATGAACTAATGAAAGAGAAAAAATTCCGCAGTGATCTATATTACCGACTAAATGTGATTCAGATTACGATGCCACCTTTACGAAATCGCCTTACCGATATTTATGAGTTAGCAAACTACTTCCTAAATCAATTTGCTGTAAAATATCAAGTCACTAGTCCAAAATTAGAAGCGGATGCATATCAATTTCTCCTTGGCTATCATTGGCCAGGAAATGTTCGGGAACTAAGGAATGTGATGGAAAGAATAATTATCCTATCAGATACTTCGGTTATTCAAAAGCAAGATATCTCGCGATTTTTTCAACAAAATGGATCTAATTCTTATTATGGGGTCGAATTGACCGAAGCAAAGAAATTACCTCGTCAAATCGATCACTTAGAAATACAATTAATCGAGGAGACACTAATAGAAATGAATGGAAATAAGTCTGCTACAGCTAGGAAACTTGGAATTTCTAGAATGACGCTTTATAAAAAGATAGATAGATATGGAATTAACATTACGACTTTTTAATTTGATAATAATGAGGTTCACATACTTATCTGAATGTGAACCTCTCAACATTTTTATTTATCAATCCTTCTGTATCGTAGCAATTTGGTCTTCGATATCTGAAATTTTTTTTCGTTCTTTGATTTCACTTCCATCTAAAAAAACACAATTTATTTCATAATAAACTTCGCCTGGCTGTAGCCTTCCTTCGTCTTCTTAACCTCAAGCATTGCTGGGAACATGGCTTTCAGTTCACCAACATGGGAAATGACACCAATCATTCTTCCTGATTGCTGCAGGTCAATTAATGCGTCAATTGCCTTTGTTAGAGATTCCTCATCTAACGAACCGAAGCCCTCATCAATAAACATCGTATCAATGGAAATATTGCCTTGGAAGCTTTGAATGACATCCGACATTCCGAGAGCCAATGAAAGTGAAGCATTAAACTTCTCTCCACCAGATAAGGTTTTTACATCACGCGCCTGTCCGGTATAGGCATCATAAACATCTAATGCCAAACCACTCTGTCTGCCATGCGTTTCTTGACGATCACTACGCATTAAGTAAAATTGTCCATTTGATAGTCCACGTAAACGACCATTTGCAGCATCGATAATTTGTTCCAAGTACTCAATTTGTAAGTATCGTTCAAATGAGAGTTTCATATTGTTATGCCCTCGCATCACATCATATAATTCCGCGATTGTGGCTAGTTGCTTTTCCTCTTTCTCTACTTCAGTTTGGGCATTGGTAATACTTTCCTTTAACATGGCAGCTTGCTGATTATTTTCCTTCGACAGATTCAACTGTTGGAATGTATACTCGTATGCCTGCTTTAGTTGCGCTAATTCTTGCTCAAGAGTAGTTAAGTCTATCTTCGTCTTCTCCTTAAGTGAATCTTTTAATTCATTTACTTGTTGCATTAAAGTAGTGAGAAGTTGATTAAATTGCTTAATTGCATCCTTCCATTTTTGCTGTTCTTCTTCTGGAAGCTTGGCTTGAGAATATGCGTCAACCGACTCGAATTTAGCATTAGTTAGTGCTTCCTTAAATTGGTTTTCAGACCGTTCACGCTTTTCCTTCGTTTCTTGTAATTGCTTCATTGCGTTGGAAAGGTCAGCCACTATTCGCGTCTGCTCTTCTTTTGCTTTTTGGTAATTGGCTTGTGCTTCTTCCCAAGCCTTTTGCATTGCTAATTTAAGGACATGCTTTTCACTGATTTGCTTTTCTAATTCCGCTAAAACTCTAACCTCTTCCGGAATTTTCTTTATTCTATCTTCATATACTGCAACATCACTCTTATAAGTTGTTTTCAACTCATAATATGACTTTTCAATTTCGTCTTTTCTTGGCTCTAACTGTTTTATTTCCGAAGTTAATTTTTCTTGAACTTCTTTCATTTTCTTAAGCTGGTCGCGAAGTTCAATTAATTGCTTCTCTTCCTCACCTAATCGTTTCCCATCTAATGTTAACTGCTCAATAGCAACCGCTACATCCTGCAACGCAATATTAAATGAACGAACCTCATGTTCCTTCTCCTCTAGCTGTGCCTGATTTGCTCGTAGTCCAACTGTGGCATCACGGTATTCACGATCTACATTATCTAAGTCACGCTTCAATATATCCAGCTGTTCTCTAGTCACCACATCCGTTGCTGTAACTGCTTTATTCGGATGTTCCAAACTTCCACAGACTGGACAAGCTTCACCATCATGCAAATGTTCCGCCAATACGATTGCTTGATTATTTAACCATGAACCTTCTGCCTGCTGATAAGATGCTTTATGTTGTTCGAAAAGTCCTTTCTTTGTTTGGACATCTTTCTCAAACTTGTCTTGGGCATCCTTCAGCTTTCGGTATGCCATCAACACTTTTACTTTTTCACGCATAACTTGTAAGGTTTGTTGTTTTTCGTGTAATTGGCTTACTGCATTATCATTCACTTTAATTTTTTCCTGATATGCTTCAAGCTCGTCCCGTTTTACCTTTAGGACTTCTTTTGCTTTATTCAAGTCATGTAGAGTTTGCTTCCCTTTATTTTCGAGTGTTTGTAAATGCTTTTTTCGATCATCAATATCCTTCACAATTGGTAAATGATCATTTAATTGTTCTAGCTGTTTACTTACAAATTCTCTTTTTTCCTGATTACTTTCTTCCAATTTATACCGTTCTTCTGCTTTTGAAAAATTTAGCTCCACTTTTTTCTTCGTTTCTTCTACTAGTGCTATATTTCTTTGTTTTGCCTTTTCCTCGGTTCGCAGTTCTTCAAGATGTTTTTCAAAAATCTCAATTGTATTCGCACGTTCTGCCGCTTCCAGCTGTTCCTCCCTTTTAGCAAAATGTGGAACTTGTGCCTGCTGCTCCTTTAGCTGGTTTTCTTTATGATCCAACTCAGTAAACCGCTCATTTATTGCTTTTGCTTGATGAAAAGCAGTTTGCTTCTTATCATGTGAATGATATGCTTCTTCATATTTTTGTTGGTCAAGCTCAATTTTCCCAAGATAAAATTGAATCTCTTTTTCTAGTCCTGCAATAACTTGATTGACGTTATAGTATTCTGATGTAAGCACATTAAATAAAGATGAATCCTCACGTTTCGGCAAGACGCTCATGATGTTCTGAATATAATGATCTCTTGTTTGCTTTATTTTATTAAAATCTTGCTCGACTTTATTCTTTTTATTTCTTAATAGCTCATTCAAATGCTTGTAATTCTCTGTTTTAAACAATCTTCTTAAGATCGCTTCTTTATTTTCTGTTTTGGAGGTTAGTAATTTGCGAAACTCTCCCTGTGGCAGCATGACAATTTGTTTAAATTGGTCCTGTGTGAGACCAATAATTGATTCTATTTTCTTATCGATTTCCGAAACGATTTGTCGATCAACACAAGGAATCTCTTTACCATCCCGTTGTTCAAAAAATTCATATCGTTCCCCTGTTTTCGACTTATTTCCTTGCTTAACGTGGCCTAATTGGCGAAGCACACGAAATACTTTACCACTTAATTCAAATTCCAGTTCTACCGCTGTATTCGTATTATCGTCAGCAAAATCACTGCGAAGCATTCGATTATCCTCGCGATCCGTTCCACTTGCACTTCCATATAAAGCAAAACAGATAGCATCGAAAATCGTCGTTTTCCCTGCACCAGTATTTCCGGAAATAACAAATAATCTATTTTCCCCTAGTTCAGTGAAATCTATTATTTCTTTACTTTTATATGGACCAAATGCTATCAACGTTAATTTTAGTGGTTTCAATCTAGATTCCCCTCTCTATTTCCACTACATAAGTTCAACTAAAGCTGTCAAAAAAAGACTCCATTTAATCTTAGTTTTCTATGAAATTACTTCTGTTTTTTTCGTACTTTCGCCTGTTTCGTTCTCCTCTTTTAGAAGCTCATCAAGAACTTCGATAAATATTGACTCTGTTTCTCCAGTTGCCTCCGCACCTTTAACTTCCTTATAGAACGCTTTAAATAGATCAATATCACTTAATTTGCTTCGGCTCTCCGATGCGTTTCCTACCGTACGCATTGTCGTTAACGTATAGTTTTTACGCTCGACATGCATAGCATTTGGATAAACAGAACGAACTTTCTCCATTGGTGATAAAACTGGAGTCTCGTCCAGTAATTTAATAAATACATAATCCTCATTTATCGGTTGTTTCAGTAGATCATCCAATGTTGCTTCAACCGTTCTCATATCACGTTTTGGAATGAGTAATCTCTTTTCAATTGATACGTTTCCGTCCGCATCCATCTCTACAATATGGAAGCCCTTTTTATGGTTTTCTTCCGAAATGGAGTATTTTAAAATCGAACCGGAATAACGAATCTTTTCAGCCAATACATGATGTGCCTGATGCAAATGACCTAGTGCTGTATAATGAAACGGTTCGAAATGATGGGCATCGACATATTCTGCCCCACCAATTGACAACGGACGCTCTGAATCACTCGTATTCTCCTCAACCTCGCCGAATGGTGTGACAAATGCATGTCCAACATATATATGACGGCTAGCAGGATCCATCTTTTTCTGAATACGCTCAACAATCTCTCTTGCTGCATCATTATGCGTACGAATCTCGTCATCCTCTAAGACATTCCGTACTACACTTGGGTCACAATATGGAATAAGATGAAATTGTACTTCCCCGAATTCATCATGAAATATAATAGGTTCGATCTCCTTAGTGAAATTTCCAACAATATGCAGCCCATTTTTCTTCATGATACTGCTGCCAAAATTTAATCTTCCAGGACTGTCATGATTACCCGCTACAGCTAAGACTGGTGTTTGTAAATCAATCACGATTTTTTCCAGCACCTCATCCAGTAAATGAACCGCATCTGTCGGTGGGACCGCACGATCATATAGATCCCCGGCTACAATTACCGCATCCGGCTTCTCTTTTTTAATCATGTCGATGAATTGCTCTAATATAAATCGTTGGTCCTCTGTCATATATACACCTTGCACTAATTTTCCTAAATGCCAATCAGCTGTATGGAAAAATTTCATTAACCTTTCCCCTTTCATTTCTAGTATTATAGTAAACAATTATTTTAGTTTAGAAACACATATCAAACATTCATCTAGTTATATTTTAACATGATGGGCGCCTTATCGATTCGCTCAAGTTGTTATCTCAGACCATTTTCTATAAGCTTGGTTATTTTTTACTCTACTATGCAACTTGGAATATGATTGGTCACTAACTAGTCGCAGAGAATATAATCTTTCTCGGCCTTTATTTAAGATAGTCGATTAGCAAGATTTAGTCAAAAGTGCAAAACTAATTTTTATAGTGTGTATTTCTTTTAAAAAAGATGAACGATTTTCCAAAATTGCATTTTAATTGATGATTGGGCGATTTTACAATTGTTCATCTATCGAAAGTAAAATAAACGACAAGTTTTTAATAGATGAATAGGACCTGCCCTATCCCCATACATATAGAAAGAATGCAATAAACGGAAGGAGGATCTTATGTCCACACAATTTAAATACTGGGAACCTTATGTTAGCCCCTTTGATCCATGTCCGCCAATACGAATCAAAAGCTATTCCACGCCCCCGAACCTTTATATGACCTTTCAACCAACAGGACTTGCACAATTTCAAACGCCCAGAGAAGCATTGCATCATGGGACACTATGGCCCGAACTCTTCAGCCCTTATCCAAATCCACATAAATGGGGGGAGCAGGATGGCTAAGCAGGTTCCTAAAGAATTTTACCAGCTGCTTAGAGAAATTCAGGAAGTTGATTTTGTCTTATTGGAATTAAATCTTTATTTAGATACCCACCCAGATGATTATGATGCCATTGAACAATTTAATAACTTTTCACAAAGAAGCAGGGAATTAAAAATAAATTTCGAACAACAATTTGGTCCCTTAATGGGATTCGGTGCGAGTTACTCAAATTATCCATTTGATTGGGGCAATACGCCGTGGCCATGGCAAGTATAATTGGAGTCCTACTGAATTAGATGGGAGGAGAATCGTTTGTGGTATTATGAAAAAAAGCTCCAATATCCGGTAAAAGTATCCGAGTGTAATCCAATGCTAGCGAAATTCTTAATCGAACAGTACGGTGGAGCAGACGGTGAGTTATCTGCCGCATTACGCTATTTAAATCAACGTTACTCGATACCAGATAAAGTGGTAGGCCTATTAACCGATATTGGCACAGAAGAATTTGCTCATCTTGAAATGATTGCCACGATGGTCTATAAGCTCACAAAAGATGCAACCCCTGAACAGATGAAAGCGGCTGGTCTTGGAGCACATTATTCGAATCATGATAAAGCACTCTACTATGAAAATGCAGCAGGGACACCATGGACTGCCGCTTATATCACTGCAAAAGGGGATCCAATTGCTGATTTGTATGAAGACATTGCTGCCGAAGAGAAAGCCCGTGCAACATATCAATGGATTATTAATCTTTCAGATGATCCCGATTTAAATGATGGCTTAAAATTCTTGCGGGAA
Source organism: Oceanobacillus chungangensis (assembly GCF_003369565.1). GTDB lineage: Bacteria > Bacillota > Bacilli > Bacillales > Amphibacillaceae > Oceanobacillus > Oceanobacillus chungangensis. Next base: position 46,006 of record NZ_PIOD01000007.1, read on the forward strand.
AGAGAGATTATTCATTCACTAAGATTTCGAGAGGCCGTTGAAATCTTAATAGAAGAACGAGACAGAAAGAAGATTTTTTAAATAGTGGATTGAAAATGACGTGTGAATGCTTTTGCTACACGTCATTTTGTTTCTGTTCACTTACACTCACCCAGGAATTTTATCGAAAAACGTGCCAATCTGTGATTTAGCCTAAAATGGCACGCTAATGAGCTAGGACTATATGGAGAGTAAGGAATATAAGGAATGGTTTTTACTACAAATCCTAATTCGAAAGACAGGTAAATACGATGATATATCTGAAGCAGCTCTATACTATAAATTTTGCTACTTCACACATTAAAGCCGTAATGATTTACCTTAACTTCTATCTTCCTTCGCCTCTTTTATCCTTACAAGTCTCTCCAATTTATCAAGCTCAAAGAATAATTCTACAATGCTATTGGCGATAGGAAAAACAAAGGTCCATTTATCAAACTCAGAGCCCTGTAGTTCCTCAATCAGATTATTTATTGTTACTTGCATTGCAGCCTTCGTTTCTTTTTGTAAATCTTTATCTAAGATGATTTTATTTTCATATAAGAGGACAATATTTTCACTGTAATTATTAATTTCTTTTACTAATTTCTTAATCAGATATGCTTTATGGCTTTGAATTGCCTCGATCTCTTTAATATTCTTCTCAAGCTCTCGAATCAAGGTTTGCTTTTTAATCAATACTCGGATCATATGCTTATAAATGATCACATTTCTTAAAAAACGAAGCTTATTTTTGATTATAAGACTATTACGCTCGTCGGAAATTATTTCATAATAATTCTTTGCATCGTTAATTAAATTTTCTATTTGTCGATCTTCTTCCTTCATTTGTGGCACGTTCATTGTCTCGTTTGGAATAACGCGCAACAAAAAGTTTGTTTTCTCGCTTGCTTTTTTAATGATTCTAAATAAATTTCTCTGATGATCGGGCGGAAACACAAGTACATTCGTAATTAATGCTGAAAGTACCCCAATCGTTACCAGCGATAACCGTTGAACAATATAGAGAAAGCTAATTCCATCACTAGTTGCTAGCATTAACGTGACAATTGTCAATACGGTCAAACTGACGGTTTTATTCAAGCCGAGCTTGATATTAATTGCGATTGAAATAATCACAACCGCTCCAACCGAAAGTGGATGATTTCCTAGTAGGAGCGTACCTAGGATAGCAAAGACAGATCCAATACTATTTGAAATAATAACTTCTTTAAGATAGTCGTAGGTGCGCATTATTGAGGGCTGCATTGCAAGTACAGCAGCAATCGCCGCTACCAATTCTAACTCCAGCCCAAGCATCGCTGTAATGATTAATGTTAACGTAACTGCAAGGCCCGTTTTTACCATGCGGGGACCGATATTGAATTCCATTTTTCGCACCTCTACTAGTTAATGAATAAATCGAAGCTCTTATAACAATATGATGTAAACATTCTCTTTATTCTTATGCTTTTGCTTTTCATACAAACCTATTATAGTTATATCCTAAAGGCTTTTCAATCTAAATTTTCTAGACATAAAGTTGATTTTCGCTTCAGAAGCAGCAAGCCTTTAACAATCATCGTCCAAAGTTAAATAAATACCGGAAACAAATAGGGTAAGGCACCATTACTATAGTTAATACCCTGTGAGAGATGACTGTTCACAGGGTATTAGCGTTTTTTTATATAATAGCTTCGAATCTATCTTTCTTTGTTTACATATAATCGCATATGGTCTGCCATACCAGATAAGCATATTGTTGCAGGATCCTTCTCAATATCCAGCTCGATAGTTGAGCCATCAACTGGTAAGGTTTCTTGGAAAATTCCCTCATATTCTGCTACACTTACTTCTTTTCTTGAAGCAAATAATTTCGTATGGCTTTCAACATGTAAATTTGCTTTAAAATCGGGCTGCAGTATTCCTGTAAAGAACTCTCCGACAGCACCAGATCCATAGCTGAATAAGCCAATTCTTGATCCAGCTTCTAAGTCTTCTTTCTGTTCTAGGAGGGATAGCAAGCTTAAATATAATGCTCCAGTATAGATGTTACCTACATTTTTATTATATGACTTACTAATCTCATAGTTTGCTAACAAGCGATCTTGATCTGCCTCACTTCCTTCTTCCAAAATGGTTCTTAATGCTTTAAGACCCATTTTCGTATATGGAAGATGATAGCAAATTGCTTCAAAATCCTCGATTGAATGACCTGTTTTTTCCTTATAGGCTTTCCAAACGTTTGAGAAGAATGCAATATACTGTTCATTTGAAAATTTGCCATCAACATATGCTTGATCTGAGTAAGTTGGGCGCCAGAAATCCATAATATCCGCTGTCAAATAGGCACTTTGATCTTCTAATTCCATAATTTTTGGTTCTGCACTAATGACAATTGCAACAGCACCTGCACCTTGTGTTGATTCTCCAGAGGTGTTTAGGCCATACCTAGCAATATCCGAGCCAAGTACGAGCACCTTACTCTCAGGATTTAAAGCAATATGTCCCTTCGCCATTTGAATTGCAGCAGTCGCACCATAACAAGCCTGCTTTAATTCAATTGACCGTGCTTGCGGATTTATCCCTAATAAATGATGGACATAAACCGCTGCAGATTTTGAGTGGTCGATTCCTGATTCTGTACCAAAAATAACGAAATCAATCTTTTCTTTATCATTTTCATCCAAAATTTCCAATGCTGCATTTGCTGCTAATGTAACGGAATCCTGAGTTACCGGAGCAACTGCCATCTTTTCCTGTCCAATTCCGATCGTAAATTTTGCTGGTTCCACGTTTCTAGCAACTGCCAATTTGTTCATATCTACATATAAATGGGGTGTAAAAAAGCCGATTTTATCTATTCCAATTTTCATCGCTATTTCTCCTTTACTTTCTGTATGACTATTTCTTTTATATAACGTTTTTAACCAATTTAGTAATATATCACGTGATGCTTTTCACAATAAAATTTTTATGAAAACGAATACTATAAATGATAATATATTCTATCTTTAAACACAACAAATATGGCGTTGTCTCTTATTAGTAAAGTGAATAACTGCGACTACACGTAAGCTTGGGTCATGAGAAATCCTAGTTCTCCTTTTGATTTTAGCTCGTACATCCGGCAGAAGATTTCTCATGGACCGACCGCTACGGAAATACACTACGCTTTCCGCGGGCGGCTGGCGATCCTCTTTGTGCTATCGCACTTCAGAGTCTCACCGAGGCCTTTCCTCCCGCAGGAGTCTACGTGTATTTCCTTCGCTAGGTTTGAGCAATTGCTATCTTATATATTATCGGTCTGTACATGCGAGTCGCCCAAGGAAAGCAACTATCCGGAGTGAAAATCAACATTGCCCTAATTCGCAATTTATATCAACGCATCATCTTAAAACATCATTAATCGCAGCTTAGAAGCATTGTATATTTATTTTTCTTTATCAATCTCTACCGTACTCCTAATTTCAATCCCATTCAACGCTTGAGTCGCTAGATGGTCTGCTTCTTTATTTTTCTTCCGTGAGACGATTTCATATTCAGGGGTAATGCCTAATCGTTCCAATTGTTCTTCAATTCGATCAATCCATTTCGATAATTCTGCTTCGTAAACTGGCCATTCACCGTTTAGTTGATTGATGACGACGAGAGAGTCACCAACAAAAGTAACGGGGAGATGGTGAACACCTAAAAGCTCAACTTCTTGTAATCCAAGGTGGAAGGCAGCGTATTCTGCTTCATTATTTGTTTCAAGCTCCTCAACAGCGGCATTAATTCTTTGTCGAAAGTTTTTCCCATTTTGTTCGTAGTAAATAGCACACCCGAGACCAGACTTTTTCGATTTCAAATCAAATCCACCATCAAAATATACCGTTACATTATGTGGTTCAGTTTGGATACCCTGCATGTATTTATTCAGTTCCTTCATTGTCCATCTATTTTCAAGACGATCAATAAAGGATAGGATTTTTGCCCGTCCTGTTTTTTCTAGATCTTCCGCAATTAATATTGCCTTTTCTACTCGCATTTCATCCGAAACGAATATCGCTTCCGTACCTTTTGCTGTTTTATATGTTAATTCAATTTTTATATTCATAGGTAGCACTCCCAGAGTTCTGTTGAATACTGAATATCAGTTAAACCAATATATCCTGTCTAACTAAATCTCATAACAATCCATCCTGTTCGTATAAATATCCATAAGGAATATCAAGAAAAACATAAAGTGTTTCAGAGATTGGATAGGAATATGTTCGAATTAATTCCGTCTTTTCGATATCTGTATATAAATCGGATAATATCCCTTTCTTCTCAACATTCATTCGCATAATATTTTCAAAGAAATAAGGACGCCAACTCCAGTTCTTATTCCTTCCCTCCTGATGTAGTTCCCATTCCTCTAAGTTGTTTTTCTCTGCATTGGAAGACAACTGAATCCCTTCCCCATTACAAATGTATACCCGAAATACAAAGTCACTGCAATATTTTCCAATTGAGCAGATCATTTCATCATATGGAAGTCCAGGCTTAAGAGCAGGAAGCATTGTTTTAAACGTCTCGTTAATCCGATTTGTTAGATCGAGTTGGGCCTTCACTTTCTTTCTCTCAAACATGACAAAGTTCTGAAAGTCTGCATTGAGTTTTGCTTGGCAACAATCATCTTCCACAAAACCCGTTTGGGCTTGTTTAAGGTAACTCCCTTGATAATATTGTCCCCCATTTCTCCACGCATAATTAAGTTGGTTATACGAGGATATCCCTTTAAACAATAATGCCGCCCCTATTTTTCGTGAAAGCATTCCAAGCGAATGATGCACGTCTTGAAATAAATGCGGCAAGGAATCTTCCTTTAAAAATCCCGCATCAACTTTAATCATATTTGGCGCCAACATGGCTAAGCGATCAAGACTGCCATTACGTCGCTCCACATCTAAAGCCAACTTGATTCCCAATGTTTTCAAATAAGTTGTGAATTTACGAATATCATCAATCCGCTCTGGGATATGTGCTTCTTTTATTTCGATAATGATTTTACTTAAATCCAACCCTTTTATTCCGGCTGATTCCAAGAGGGTCAGTAAAGATTGTCCGTTATCACTGTCCAACAGCCTGAGATCATAAAATATGGAAAGATTTTTGGATTGATTTTGCTCTTCAAAAACTTCTAGTGACTTTCGATAGATATAGTGCGTTAACTCAAGACGGAAATCATCGGGGATCGATGCATCTTCAAAAAACCAATCAAGCGGTTCAGCCATCCTATCATTTTCTTGAAAATAAGCACTAACTTCATAACCATCAACTAATTGCGTATCTGCACTTATTATAGGTTTATAATGAAGGTTAACTTTTTCCAACTGTAACATAATTTTTAAAGGGTCCATACAAGCACCTCCTGGAAACTTCTCCTAAAATTATAGCATAGTGACACCTCTATTCCTTCATTAATAAGCGTTTCAAAATAGTAATGTAAATTAATCGTTACGAAACAAAGCAAATACTTTACTTTTAAATGAAATTAATGTATATTAGCAAATGACGAACAATCACTATATAGTTAAACATTATTATTCGTATTTAGAGGTGGATATTATGGAAAATGTATTTGATTACGAAGATATTCAATTAATTCCCGCAAAATGTGTTGTGAACAGTCGTTCTGAATGTGATACAACTGTGTCATTAGGAAAACATTCATTTAAATTACCTGTTGTCCCTGCAAATATGCAAACAATTATTGATGAGAAAATAGCATTAACCTTAGCTGAAAATGGCTATTTTTATATTATGCATCGCTTTAATCCAGAGAAACGAATTGCATTCATTAAGGATATGCAGGAACGTGGCTTAATCGCATCAATTAGTGTCGGTGTGAAAGAGGAGGAGTATGCTTTCGTTGAGCAATTAGCAAACGAAAAGCTGATCCCTGATTACATTACAATTGACATTGCGCATGGTCATTCAAATGCCGTAATCAATATGATTAAACATATTAAACAACATGTACCCGAAAGCTTCTTAATTGCCGGTAATGTCGGAACACCTGAAGCAGTTCGAGAATTAGAAAATGCTGGTGCAGACGCAACGAAGGTTGGTATCGGCCCTGGTAAAGTATGTATTACTAAAATTAAAACTGGTTTTGGTACCGGTGGATGGCAGTTAGCAGCACTTCGCTGGTGTGCTAAAGCTGCAAGTAAGCCAATTATTGCTGATGGTGGTATTCGTACCCATGGTGACATTGCAAAATCTGTTCGTTTCGGTGCATCAATGGTTATGATAGGTTCACTATTTGCTGGACATGAAGAATCCCCAGGTGAAACTGTAGAGAAAGATGGCAAGCTTTATAAAGAATACTTTGGCTCTGCTTCGGAATTCCAAAAAGGCGAAAAGAAAAACGTCGAAGGAAAGAAAATGTATGTAGAGTACAAAGGTCCTTTAAAAGATACATTAATTGAAATGGAGCAAGATTTACAATCCTCTATTTCTTACGCAGGTGGAAATAAACTCGAAGCAATTCGCAACGTTGATTATGTTGTAGTGAAAAATTCCATCTTTAACGGTGATAAAGTATATTAGAATCCAAAACAAGCTCCTACTTTACAAAAAGTTGGGGCTTGTTTTCAAGACTCATTTCGTATATTTCCTTCAATTGCATATTTTGGGTGAGTTGCTTCGCTATCACTAATCTATTTCTCTGCTTTAACATACCCTGTTTCTGGAAAAATAAAGAGGAGTAAGCAAAATTGCTCCCTCCCCTTCCTATTCAATATTTAATATCCTACTGCTTTCTTTGTTTCGTATGCTGCCATCACACGGTAAAGCGATTCGCGCTGTGCATCTGTTAAAGGGACGAGCGGCAAACGAACACAGCCAACCTCAACGCCAATTCGATTCAAGCCAGCTTTTACTGGAGTTGGATTTGGTGCTGCAAAAAGCTCATTCATTATCGGTAATAGATGACGATGAAGCGCTGCTGCATTTACCACATCACCTTGTTTGAAAAGCTGGACCATTTCCTGCATCTCATTGCCTATAATATGAGATGCGACCGATATTACCCCTGTTCCACCAATTGCTAATGTTGGTAATGTCAAGCTATCATCACCGGTATATACACTAAAATTACTTTTAGCTTTACTAATAATTTCAGCTACTTGATCTAAATCACCACTTGCTTCCTTTACAGAAACAATGTTTTCTATTCTTGATAGTCGAATGATTGTTTCTGCCTCCATATTCACAACACTTCGTCCTGGAATATTATAAAGCATTACAGGTAGTGATGTTGCCGCAGCAATCGTACGAAAATGTTGAAACATTCCTTCTTGAGAAGGTTTATTATAATATGGTACAACGAGCATAATACCGTCAACGCCTGCCGCTTCAGCCTCTTTCGTCAATTCGACAGATTCCTTCGTATTGTTTGTTCCAGTTCCTGCAATAACAGGCACTCTTCCGTTTACCGTTTCTACGACTAATTTAAGTAATGCAAGTTTTTCATTATGTGAAAGTGTTGGTGATTCACCTGTTGTCCCTGCGACCACTAGACCATCTGAACCATTTGCTATTAAATGATTGACTAAACCTTTCGTTGCCTCAAAATCAACCTCACCATGCTGATCAAATGGAGTTACCATTGCTGTTAATACATTACCAAAATTCATTTACTTCACACCCTATTCATTATTTTTCCCTTAGGTGTGGAGGACCAAAAAAGCAGCAACGAGAGAGTCCGCTGCTGCTTTATAGAACATAGATATAAGTTCTAAGCACGATAGCCCCCCATATAGTACTGTTCCCTATATGACAGTTCTGCATTTATTCAATCGCAGACCCAGCTTCAGGATAATGAGTATCCTTCTACTTCGGCAGATTACCCTTTCCCTATGTGTCATAAGAGCTCATTCTCTTCCACATAAGTACTGATGAATTCTGCACCTCTATCCTTACTTTAAAAAAGAGGTGATTCAAAAAGACTAGGAAATTTTATCCTCCTTTTGAACACACTTAAAAGTATCTAAAATAAGAAGTATTTAACTATTAAATCAACTGTATCAAAGAAATTTATAAAAGACAAGCATTATATCGAGAATTCAACTTTTGATGTATAATAGGGATAAATAAGAAAAAACATCCTATTTGGAGGTACTATGCTTACATTTGATGAGAAACTAGAGATAATAGAATCTTTCCCTGAATTACAACGAAAGGATGTTTCCTTAGGTCGGGTTAATTTCCATTACGAAGAAAGTATTTTTGATAAGAAAATCGTTGTCTACCATTTACACCCAAACGGAAATGGATTTGTTTATGCAGAGAATATTGAAGGTAATTATCCAATCCAACCGAATGGGATGGTAAACATTCGAGAATTTGATGAACAAGCGCTTCGGGAGATAATCCAACATTCTATCAACTCGCTCACAGAACCCGAGCCAATCGAAGAAACATGGATCAATGCGGATAAACAGATCCTGAAAGTATATTACGATTTCGACGTATGTAATATTTATGCTGGAGAACAGCTGGACGGAACCTACGCAACCTATAATGGTGCGGTGGACTACCTCCAGCAAGAGGGTTTTAAACGTTTAGAGGATTAAGTACGGAAATAATTTTTCGAAAGTGAACCCGATCTGTGATTTGGTTCATTTTTTGATATTGATAGATAAGATAATATAACGACTTTCATACTACCTCAGTTCAGCTCAGGCTGTCACCCAGATGCATGTCTAAACTTAAGTTTTCTAATCTAAATTATGAAAGAAGGAATCGGCCGATGCAAAAACTTCTTTATGAACCAACATGGGACAGAGCTTTGTCCGACAAAGATCGTACATTGATTAATCGCGTCTTTTTAGAAACAAAAGCGTCCACAAACAACAAGATTGAATTTAGCAGAATTCGGGAAGCATTTAATCATAAAGGTGAACTATTAGTAATGGTGCTTATCCATAATTCTACAAATGCGGAATTTGTATTTAAAGAGGTAATGCTTCAATACGTTGAAAACGGTGAAGTGATTGCCGCAAATGTCTTTACACTTCCCTACCTAAAAACTGAACCAGGAACTAGTATGCCGTGGACATTTATTTTTCCAGTTGAATCAATAATAAACAAACCTACATTGGACAATAGTCAATTAGAATTTGTTAATCTTGTTTCCGAATAAGTTCGTCCAGACTGATAATATTTTACTTTTGACACAAACTATCCACGTAGAATCTTTGCAGGAGGTATTAACATGGACAGGGATGTCAAAAGAAAGAAGTCAAAACCAACGGATACTAATGGATTTAAGCATGAATTTTCAGAAGAATTTGTGGATGTTTATGAGAAAGAAGCTTCCATTAGAAGCAAAAACCCCGAAAAATTTGGTCGTGGAATTAATTCAACACCAACGATGCGGAACGGTTAACTATATCATGTTATAAAAAAGAGCTAACTCCAATCATTGGAGTTAGCCCGCTTATTTCAATGGAAGCTTGGCATTAAGCTAGGTGGACTTCGATGAGCTTTTTTAGCGGCTCGATTTCATCTTTCTCAAACAGTCCATCAGCTGTTTCCAATGAGAGAAGTGCACTGTCAATCAAAAATTTTCGAGGACTCATTGAATGCTGGAATTCATCCAAAATAAAATCAAGCAATTCAATATATTGCATCTGTCCCTCCAAGTTACTTAAATCGCTTTTTAACGACAACACGGTGTTATAAAGTTTCTCCTGAAAATCTTGCATCTTATTTTCATTTTCAGCTATCCAATTTTTAATAATATCGGGATGAAGTAATTGTTCCTCAGATTCTGCAATCTCATGAACCATCTTTCGAATCCGCTCAACACAATAGCGAACAACGTAATCCATATCTGACTGGGGTCCATATATCCTGTTGTAATACCGGATATTATAGTGCAATATACCAGCAAACATGACAGCACAGTCCAATAAATAAGGTTTCTTATCTTCGCCAAAAAGGTCAATAAATCGATGGTATAGCCATGTACTCTCGTTCATTTGCCATGCATTTACTAATTGTTTTAAATCCTTATCTTTCGAAAAGAATACTTCTTCATAAAGTCGAACTAACTTATTCACTTGATTCAATTTCATTTGCAATTCAATTTGTTTGATAAATATTTCAATATTAGAAGGATCTTCACCAATCAATAATTCATTCCGATTCGTTTCAACTTCTTTAAGAATCATTTTGAAAAGAGTAGTGAATAACTCGTTTTTTGACGAAAAATATTTATAAAAGGTACCCTTCGCAATTCCACTAACATCAAGAATATCTTGAATTGATGTAGACTGGAAACCTTTTTCAATAAACAATTGGTGTGCTACTTTAACAACATTCTTTTTTTTATCGTTCATTCCATCACCTTTAATTAAAATTAAACACATATTTTAAAACAATCCTACAATATAAAAACAATTTATTCAAATGACATATTACTAATATGTTCGTTACTTTTTTATAAACTGCGAGCTAGGTGCAACATTGATTTCCGCACTAGACAGTCGCATTCTGCCCCACCTAGGGCAGCATAAATATTTTAATACAAATAATAAGCGATTGTTATTGAAATGAATGGACGAATGTTATATGATATTCCTTGTCTGTAATGAGCGTATATTATTATGAACTAGCAGTCTATAAATATATAAAGGAGATAGAACGTATGAATCAGTCTATTGATAATAATCGTCCACCCTATTTAATACTTTCAATTCTGATGATAGGAGCATTTATTTCATTTTTAAATAGTACGTTTTTAAATGTTGCTCTCCCATCAATTATGAAAGAGTTAGATGTGGACACAGCTACTGTACAGTGGCTCAGTACAAGTTATATGCTTATAAATGGTATCTTAATACCGACAACCGCATTTCTAATTCAAAAATTCTCTGTTCGCCGATTATTCCTAGTAGCTATGTCGCTATTCACTGCTGGAACAATCATTGCAGGTTTTGCGGGCTATTTTCCTATCTTATTAGCAGGTCGAATGGTGCAAGCCTCTGGGTCAGCTATTATGATGCCACTCCTAATGAATGTTATGCTCGTTAGCTTTCCAGTAGCAAAAAGAGGCAGTGCGATGGGAATCTTCGGGTTAATTTTAATGTTTGCTCCGGCAATTGGACCAACATTATCTGGCTGGATAGTCGAACATTACGACTGGAGAATGCTATTCCACTTTATTGCACCAATTGCATTGATTATTCTAACTATTGGCTTCTTCTTGCTAAAAGATAAAAAAGATAAGGTTGCAATGAAATTGGATTTATTCTCTGTAGTATTATCGACAATTGGATTTGGTGGTTTACTTTATGGATTTAGCTCCGCCGGTACAAAGGGTTGGAGTAGTCCAGTAGTTTATGGAACGATTATTATAGGTGCTCTTTCATTAGTCTGGTTCATTCTACGCCAATCTAAATTGGAAGTTCCAATGTTAAATTTCAGTGTCTTTAAATATCCGATGTTCAGTTTAGCATCCATTATTACTGTTGTTCTGAATATGGCGCTGTTCTCTGGATTTCTTCTAATCCCAATCTATGCACAAACAATTTTAGGTATATCACCGATGGAAACAGGGTTAATGATGCTACCAGGGGCACTCCTTAATGCCTTCATGTCTCCAGTTACAGGGAAATTATTTGATAAATTTGGTGGTCGTGGTTTAGCGATTTTAGGTTTAGCTGTAGTAGCTGCGACAACTTTTTCTTTCAGTCATTTATCGTTTGACACGAGCTACACAACCTTGATGATTTTACACGCTGCAAGAATGTTTGGTATGTCAATGGTAATGATGCCAGTCTCAACTAATGGATTAAACCAATTACCACCACAGTTTTATCCACATGGTACAGCCATGAATAATACACTGAACCAAGTATCAGGTGCAATCGGAACTGCATTGTTAATTACGATTATGTCGACTCGTGAATCAAGCATTGCTGGTCAATTAACTGCAGAGGTTGCTGGTCAACCAACAGCAGAAATGCAGCAACAAATTATGTTAGAGTCAATGCTAGGCGGTATTAATTTTGCTTTCCTTGTTTCTACTTTTATTGTCATCGTTGCACTTATCCTCGCTTTCTTTATTAAGCGATCAACACCTGCAATTGTAACTGATCCAAGAAATAACAGACCAGAATAAGAAGCGAAGGCAACCTTCATTTTAAATGAGGTTGCCTTCTTTTTTTACTTGTTAAACTACGATGTAAGTGCGATGTTGATTGCCACTGCGGATATACTTCTTCGTTAGAAAATCATTCTTTATTTTCGAGTAGTCTCCTGTCATTAGTTACAGTCAACAGCCGTAAGAGAGTGAAATTCCACTCCACCTTATATAAGAGGTGGATTACGATAGAAAACGCACAATGCCAGCGGAGAAAATACACGGAGACTCCTGCGGGAGGAAAGGCCTCGGTGAGACTGCGAAGTGCGAATGCACGAGGAGGCTCACCAGCCGCCCGCGGAAAGCGTAGTGTATTTTCGGAGCGGCAGGAAGCAATACATCAGCCTAAGTTAGTTCATATCGAATACGTAATATTTTTAATCACCTGCAAAAGCACTTATTATTTTTTATCTAATACACTACCGAATAATTTATCCGCTATTCTCGGAAATAAAAGGTATAGCACACTTCCAAGATTCATCCACCACGGTAAATTTAACTCTCGTTTAGGATGAATCATTAGTTTTACAATTCGATTGGCAACTTCTTCTGAGTGAAGCATGAATTTCTGGACGCTTTTAACATAATTTCCGGATTTATCGGCTCGGTCAAAAAAATTCGTTTCTATTGGTCCTGGATTGACTGCAGAAACAATGATACCCTTTTTCTTTAACTCCATTCTTATACTATTTGTAAAGCCCAGTACTGCATGTTTAGATGCTGCATAACCACTTGATTTAGGAGTTGCTAGTTTCCCTGCCTGGGAAGCTACATTTATTATCTGACCACTACTTTTCTTCACCATCTCTGGAAGAACAGCCTTTGCACATGCCATTAAACCTAGGACATTGACAGCAAACATATTCTCAATATCCCCTAAACTTGCCTCTTCAAAGGTGTCAAAGATTCCAAACCCTGCATTGTTTAGTAGAATATCAATGCTGCCAACTTCTTGAAACATTTCTTCGAATACTGCTTTTACCTGCTCCAAGTCACTAACATCAAGCTGATAATAAAGACAATTTACTTCTGTTTGTTGATTTATTTGCTCTGCTATTTTCTTTAACTTCTCTCGTGATCGTGCCATTAAGATTGGTCTTGCACCCAATTGTGCTACTTTAAGTGCAACCTGTTCACCGATACCTGAAGAAGCGCCGGTTATAACTATATTTTTATTCCGTAAGTTTCTCATGTTCGTTCCACCTCGTGCTTATCGACTAGACTACTATTCATTCTATCTAGGTTCACGATAATAATCTAGAAACAAGCAGCTATTTCCTAAATTTTTAGCAGAACATGTTATTATTGCTTAAATTCCCGCTTATTCCCCCCGTAATTTTGAAATCGTCGTCGAAACAGAAATGGCTTCTTTTCCAGTTAGAATTTCGATAATGGTCACTTTGTCTCGCTTCAATGCTTGATTAAAAGCAATTTCAAATGATGCTGCTGTATCTACTTGATATGCTTCTGCTCCCATTGCGATTGCCATATCCTTAAATGAAATACTTCCTAAATCTGTTGCAATTACTTTCCCCGGATAATGCATTTCTTGATGCATTCGAATCGTTCCGTACATCTGGTTATTAAACACAAGGCAAATGATTGGTATACGATAACGTATCGCAGTTTCTATTTCTTGAATCGTCATCATGAATCCTCCATCTCCTGAAAGAGAGACGACTGTTTTATTTGGAAATGCAAGTTTTGCTCCAATTGCTGCAGGCATACCATAGCCCATTGCACCAGATGTTGGACCTATATACGTATGTTTTTCGCAGAATGGATAAAAAGAATGAAGCCAACCAGCGAAATTTCCTGCATCATTCGTAAGTAATGCATCCTTTGGTAGTGAGTCACGGAGGATAGCTATGATTGATTTATTAATCACATTGTCTTCAGTGTTTACTAATTTACTTGTAGATTCATATGCCCGCCGCCTCGCTAATGTCCATGGTTGCCAGTTTACATCTCCTTCTATCTCTTGCAAGCATGCAAGTGCCTCTTTTAAATCCGCGACAATGCCAACGTCTGGTGCATATACTTTTCCTATAGTGTTATAATCGATATCAATATGGATTAAGTTTTTATCTGGCGTAATGATTGAATAATCTTGTGTTGTGATTTCCGAAAGTCTTGTACCTAATGCTAGGATCAAATCCGCATCCTGCACCGTTTCTAGTACTTCCTTCTGTGTACCAAACCCTAAATGCCCCATGTATAAATGATGATTATTTGGAAATACATCGTGCCTTCTAAACGCTGATAGTACTGGTAGGCTATGTTTTTCTGCAAAGCTTAGCAATCTTCCTTCTGCAGCTGCATACTTTACGCCACCACCAGCAATAATGATTGGCTTGCTTGCACGGAATAATAATTCCTCTACACTGGCTACTTCTCTCTCTGAAGGTGCTGGTCTTGGAACCACTGCCTTCGGTCCAAACTGCATATCCGCTTTAACTGGAAGAATATCTTCGGGCAGCGAGATAATTACTGGTCCCGGCCTGCCTGATTGTGCAATTCGAAATGCACGTCCGACTATCTCTGGAACACGCTGTGGATTAGTCACCTCCACCGCCCATTTTGCAATTGGTTGGAAATACTGTACTAAATCTACTTCTTGAAACCCTTCTCTCCCTTTAAAATCTTGGTTTACTTGACCAAGAAAGACAATCATTGGAGTAGAATCCTGAAATGCTGTATGGACAGCAATAGAGAGATTACTCGCTCCCACTCCCCTTGTTGCCAGAACAATTCCCGGCATCAGCTTAGCTTTCGCATAGCCCTCAGCCATAAAAGCTGCTCCACTTTCATGTCTCGCAGAAATAATCGCAATACTCGGTTCATCATAGAGCGCATCTAATAATGGCAAATAACTTTCACCTGGAACACAGAATACCTTTCGTATCCCCTCTCTTCTTAACATTTCAACAATCGCTTGTGCAGCTGTCATATGATTCATGATAAAATCTCCTTGCTGAATTCTAACTGATCTAGTCGTTTAATAACCTCATCAATACGCCCTTCTGTTACAGTTAAGGAAAATCGAATATACCCCTCTCCGACCGTGCCAAAAGCAGTACCGGGTGTCACAATGACAGCTGCTTCATCCATTAATTTATTTACAAATGAAAGGGATGTAAAGCCTGCTGGTACTTTTGCCCAGAGGAAGATTGTTCCTCGAGGTTTTTCACAGTCCATCCCCATTGATACAAGTGCAGCATACAGCTTTTCCATTCTAGCTTTTATGATTGCATTATTTTCTACTATTGTTTGAAAATTACTGCGAAGCGCTACTGCGGCTGCTTTTTGAATTGGCAGGAACTGACTGGAATCAAGATTGCTTTTCAATGTTGCCAACGATTTGATAACTGTTTTGTTTCCAACGATATAGCCAATTCGCCAGCCAGTCATGTTGAAGCTTTTTGATAAAGAGCCAATTTCTACAGCATATTCATTTGCGTTCGGTACCTGCAATATGCTTGGCGATTGATAATTATCGAAGGTTACAAGATTGTATGCACTATCATGTGCAGCAATTAAGTTATGTTGCTTTGCAAACGATATTGTTTGAACAAATGTGTCCAAATCTATTGTTGCCGAAGTTGGATTGCTCGGATAGTTTAGAAACAATAATTTTGCGTGCTGCAGTTGCGATTCCGTAAGTAAATGAAATTGCGGTTTATAGCCATTTTCCTTATCTAATAGCAAATCAACACTTTCACCAGCAGCTAAATGTACCCCCATCCGGTAGACAGGATAACCCGGATTTGGAATTAACACCTTATCACCTTCATTAATCACCGCTTGGATTAGATGGACAATACCTTCTTTCGATCCGATTAGTGCTAATATTTCTGTATCTGGGTCTAAGTCGACATCATACTTCTCCTTATAAAAATTGGCGACAGCTAATCTAAATTCTATACAGCCATTATAGTTTGAATAACGTTGATTATCCGGATTCTTTGCTTCCCTTACTAAAGCATCATAAATATAAGTCGGTGTTGGCAGGTCTGGTGCACCGATTCCTAAATCAATTACATCAATCCCTTTTTCCTTTAATACCTGCTTTTTTCTATCGAGCTCGGAAAATATATATGCAGGCATATTCTTTACTTTATCGGAAACATACATTGGCGAGTTTCTCCCCCAATCTATTTGTTCTTCTAATATGTTTATACATTTGGCAGTACAATTATTAAATTAATTATTAGAGTGAACGAGAATAAAACACTAATTATTAAGAAAAATTTAAATTATACTGTGGAAATTCCAGTAAATTCCCTATTCCATCAATTGATATTACTGCGTATATTTGTTATAATAAGTTGGTTTTATCATTTATGAGGGGGAAAATTTTTTTGGCACTTGAAATTGGTAGTAAAGTAAAAGGTAAAGTAACAGGTATTACAAATTTTGGAGCTTTCGTGGAGTTAGCTGAAGGGAAAACAGGTCTCGTTCATATCAGTGAAGTCGCAGATAGCTACGTAAAAGATGTCAATGATCATCTAAAAGTAGGCGATGAAGTTGAGGTTAAAGTAATTGGTGAAAAAGAAGGAAAAATATCCCTATCAATCAAAAAAGCTATCGACAAGCCTGAAGGATATTCAAAACGCCCATCTCGTCCAAGAGATAATAAAGGCTCCAATGACTTCCGTTCTAAAGGAAACTTTAAGCCAAAGGAATCTTTCGAAGATAAAATGGCTAAATTCCTTAAGTCAAGTGAAGAAAACTTATCTATCATCAAACGCAGTACAGAATCAAAACGAGGCGGTAGAGGCGGCAGACGCGGTTAGGCGCATTATATCTAGCTTCAAAGGATTTTAAATAAACAAGAAAAGACCCCGGGCACAAGTAGGCATCGGGGTCTTTCTTTTTGGTTCTTTTATTTTATGTTCAATGGATATTATTTAGGCTGATGTGTGATGCTTTGTCTTACCGCATCAGCATTTACTGAGCTACTAGCTCCCCATCTTTCTTCTTGTTGTACTCGCTTTTTTCGCTTGTTGACTTTGCATTCGCTTTGTTGTGTTATCCAAATTCTGTTTATTTTGGTTATTATGATCTGCCTGTGCTTGTTTTTTTCTCTCAAGTTGCTGCTTAATTATTTCCTGCATTGTCATTTTCTTTTCATTAGACATCAAACTGTGCTCCTCACCATATAGATTATCCTCTATTATATTACAAGCTATGGAGAGAAAGCTATTATTTTTAATGGGCTTCCCAGATTTTTAGAAAAATTGGCTGTCGCCAAGTCCTTAAGCGACAGTTTTAGTTTCACTTATGCAGTGAGAACGTTCACTTTCTTATCTGCCAAAATATGATGTGTTTATAATACTTCATTATTATTTTGCTGTGCTTCCTGTACTTGCTGACGTGTATTATGCAGCTGCTCATAAGCCTGCTGAAATTGCGGATTATCTGTAGCTTCTCTGCCTGCTTGGTCCTGCGCTTCTTGCAAGTTCTGTTCAACTTGTTGTAATTGCTGCTCCGCTTGCTGCAGCAAATCTAGATCTGATCCTTGTGCTAGACGGACATTGTCTTTAGCCTCGTCGATTAGCCGACTAGCTTGTTGTAATTTTGAATGTAGATTATCATGTACCATGCTGTCTCCTCCATAACTTTAAACAATGATAATCTATATTGTTCCACCCTATTTTCTTAATATGTATGAGTATTTGAGAAATCAAGCATTCTTTGCGATAGCATCTCGAATCAATACTTTGAACTTTTCTGTTTGAATTTCTTCCAGTTTCGTTATTCGAATATGCCGCATCTGTTTTCCAGTTCCTTCAAGCAACGCTTCCTCGTCTTTTAGACTAGCCCCTAAATAAAAACCTAAATTCACATGTTTTTTCGAAGGTTGCAAATAACAAACATTTCCATTCTCACTATATGATGGCATTCCCCACTTGACCTCCTCTTTGAAATTTTCAGATGCTGCAAAGATAAGATTACGCAGACAGGTTGTTATTTCTTCAATATTCTCTGGTAATGCTTCAATCAATTGATCAACTTTATCACTTTTGTTTGATACCAATTGTAACACTCCTTAAGTATTTGCTTACCAGCAAATTAATAAAACGACCAAATTTAAGTTTTATTCGTTCTCGTTAATTTTTTCCATGACTGCAAAGTAATTCTCTTCACAATCGGCAAAGTTAAACACCTTACCCCCAGGAATTGTTACCATGTCTCCTACTGTAATGTTTTTATCTTGATACTCCTGATACAATGCTTCAAGATTATCCGTGTAAAATATCAATGAGGGGGTACCTAGATTTAATTTCGGCTCCATTTCTTGCACTATTTTCTTATTTTGCAGAACGATGCTTGTCCCCGATTCTTTTGATGGTGCAATTTGAATCGATCTCATTCCTTGCCCATTATCAGCTTCAGATATGATACTAAATCCTAATTTTTCTGTCCAAAATTTAAGTACCGCTTCTTGATCATTTACATATAGCATAATTTGGCCAACTTGGTTTATCATTTATTATTTCCCCATTTCAAATTGATTTTCTATTGGTCTTCCCTACTATTTTTTAAATCCATTATACTTTACCATAATAATTAACCATTTACTGTAAATAAATACGCTATATTTACAGAGAATTTACAAAAAATTTATATTTCTACTGTAAAATATAGGTAATAGGAATTAATTTTCGCTCTAAATCAGAATCATTATAGGGATATTTTCATATTTTTCAATATCCTATTCCGCTATACTAAAATTATGAAATTAAAGAACAGCAGCAAAATAAAATTTATATATTTGATTACAAAAACTTAGAAGCATTTATGTAGGAAGAAATATTATTTACCTTCTTTCCTGCTAAACGAGTAATTATATGGAGTGGATTGTAAATGAACAAGGTTATCGGGGAAATTGCTAGAGAAGTAACAATCATCGCACCTTTTACAAAATGTGAGGAGGTTTATGGTATCTTTGAAAAACAGCCTTCCTTAGAAGGAATCCTTGTTTGTGCGAATGATCAGCCATTAGGGCTTGTAATGAGAACTAATTTCTTTCAACGAATTTCAATAAAATATGGGTTTGATCTTTTTATGAAGCGATCAATCGACCTAGTGATGAATCAGGAATTATTTACAGTGGACTACTCTATTCCAATAACTGAGGTCAGTTCACTCGCAATGAATCGTAGACAGGAAAATCTCTATGATCATGTGATTGTTTTGCAGCAGGGCCGAATCTATGGCGTTGTCAGCATTCGTGAGTTAATCATGAAGCTTTCCGAGCTGCAAATTAATATCGCACGTTACTCGAACCCACTTAGTGGATTACCTGGAAATCATATGATTGATAGAAAGTTACAAGAGTATCTATCCTTTCAAGAATATACGGTGTTCTACATAGACCTAGATTCTTTTAAAGCCTTTAACGATACATATGGATTTAAAGAAGGCGATAATTTAATTAAAGAAACGGCGAATATTATAAATCATACGATTATGACTGTCGCGAATGAGCCTTCATTTGTGGGACATATTGGTGGCGATGATTTCATTGCCGTTGTCCCTCACTATCATCACGATGATTTATGCCATTTAATCATATCGCGTTTTGATGAGGTAATTTTACGTTTTTACTCAGAAGAGGACTTACAAAATGGATATGTTCGAACGACTAATCGAAACGGAGTGCTTGAGAATATTCCTTTAGTAAGTGTATCGATTGCAGTAATCCAAAATAAAAATACTTCTATCAATACGGTAGAGGATCTAAGCAGACTTGCAGCGAATGTGAAAAAGGATTGTAAGGCAATGAATGGGAGTGTTTATTTAACACTTGAGGAGTAATGTTATGGAGAGGGGGAACATCTCTAGCTCCCCCCTTTTATTCATGCTTGATATTATTTAAACACCATACTTGCTAATCCAGCTTTTATAGGCAAGGTCCCCTTTCTTAAGGTAGGCTTCGGTTTTCCTAGTGCATAACCCTGTCCCATATGAATACCCAATTGCTTGATGCATGCTAATTCCGAACTACTCTCAATCCCTTCTGCTATCACTTTCGTATTTGTTTTACAAGCGAATTCTACTAGTAACTCTACAATATTCCGCTTTTCCGAATGGCTTTCAATCTGTCTAATTAGCGATCGATCAATTTTAATGAATTCAGGTTTTAAATGGACTAATGTTTGCAGGCTGTTATAACCTGTTCCCGCGTCATCAACTGCAATTCTAAACCCCTGCTCACGGTAATTCTCAATTACTCTTTCAAACTGATTATAATTATTAATTGCCTCCTTCTCCGTGATTTCCAACACAATTTGACTCGGAGAAAGATTATGTTTTGCTAATAGTTCCAACGTAATCCCACTTTGATAATTACGATCTGTTAAAACTTGAGGTTGTATATTAAGAAATACTAATTGATTGATATATTCCAAATTAGTGTTGACCTGTTCCCGGTATTTTTCAAACGCAACCTCGCGGATGCAGCGCTCCACCTGAAATACATAATTACTGCTGGCAACATAATCATAAAATGTATCTGTTGTAGGAAATTGATTGGTACTTTCTGGACGATTCAGCACTTCAAAGCCAATAGTTGAACCATCCTGCAATGAAACAATCGGCTGAAATACGGTCGTAATCTTCTTAGATTTCAATACTCTTTGTACTTCTTCACTTTTTTTGAATTCTTGATAAATCGAATTCCAATTTGATTTTAGAAAACGGATAAAATTAAGCGTGCTATTTCGATACATCATTTCACCTTTTAATTATAATTTTCAGGACTCTTTACCTATTATAAGCTTAAAATATTAATCTACATGTATTATAATTGTAAATTCTTTGTAAATATGTACAAACTCTTCTCACCTAACAAGCTGCTAGAAGAAAATTCCATTGATATTTTTTATAAAACTGCATATAATAGGAACAAACGTTCTTATTGGTGGTGAATGAAATGGATTATTCAATTTATCCGCGTAATGATGTGCTCTGTATTGATATGCGTTCCTTCTATGCAAGTATTGAAGCTGTTAAATTAGGACTTGATCCAATGACAACAATGCTTGCAGTCGTAGGGGACCCAAATCGTTCAGGAAGTATTGTGCTTGCAGCATCCCCGGCCCTGAAAAAAAGGTATGGAATCAGCAATGTCAGCCGATTTTTCGAATTACCTGATGACCCGGAGATTCATGTTGTAGCCGCACATATGGCTGATTATTTACAGGTCTCACTAGAAATTACGAAATTAATGAATAATTATGCCCCAAAAGAAGCAATTCATCCCTATTCTGTCGATGAAATTTGGGTAACAGTAAATGGACTAGAGAAACTTTTTGGTGACCGCTGGCAAATTGCAAGAAAAATCAAAAAGGATATTTTGAACAGCTTCGGAATTACTGCCGCTATTGGAATCGGCGACAATAAATTCCTTGCAAAGGTTGTCATGGATCTTCATGGAAAAAAGCAAGGGATTGCCGAATGCAAATATGAGGATGTTTCGGAAAAACTTTGGCCATTTCCTGTAGAAGCAATCTGGGGAATTGGCAGCAGGATGAAAAGGAATCTGAATCGAATGGGCATCATTACGCTTGGTCAACTTGCCAACTACAGCTTAGAGCATCTTAAAAAGCGCTTCGGAATTATGGGTGAGCAATTGTATTGGCATGCTTGGGGAATTGATTTAAGCCCCGTTTTTGGTAATTTTACAAAATCAGAACAAAAAGGATTTGGTCACGGCATTGCCTTACTGCGTGACTATTCCAAGGAAGAGGTACCGATTTGTATTCTCGACCTTTGTGAGGAGGTTTGCCGCAGAACGCGAACAGCGGATAAGGTAGGGAAAACCATTCATCTTGGTATCTCCTATTCAAAAGTAACTGGTGGCGGGGGATTTTCCCGTTCAAGGTCGATTGCAATTCCAACCAATGTGACGATGGATATTTATCATGTTTGCATGCAATTATTCAGTGAATTTTATGATGGAAAAAGTATGATACGGCATGTCTATGTCACTTTAGATAATCTTTTTGAAAAAGGAGACATACAATTAGATCTTTTCGAGGATCGTGCAAAGAAGACAGATATTGGCTATGTTATGGATTCGATTCGCGATCGCTTTGGAACTACCGCAATACTACGTGCTTCTAGCTATACAGACGCTGGGGTCACACTGGATCGAAGTAAAAAGATTGGTGGACATTATGCATAGCCTGTCAATTTTAAATTTCTCTCGACGTAAAATGACCATAGACTAGAATAAAATATTCTAGTAAAATAAGACTAGATAAGTTGTTGGTGAAGAGAGAGGTAAATCAAATGAATGATACAACAAGATTTAACGAGATAGAGCAACAACTAAAGAATACGGAATATGCATTAAATGTATCATCAATTGTCATAACGACAGATGAAAATGGTATTATCGAATCAGTAAATGATAAATTTTGTAAAATCTCAAAGTATAGTCGCGATGAATTACTCGGCCGCAATTACCTTTCTATAAACGCTGTATATTTCAATGAACTGGAGGAAGTACTCCGAAAGGGAAATGTATGGCATGGAGAAATAAAAGGTATTGCAAAGGATGAAAGCGAATATTGGGTAGATACCACGATAGTCCCATTTCTAAACGAAAATGGCAATCCATACCAATACATCATAATATTACATGACATTACAACTCGGAAGCAATATGAGACAGACATTGAATCAATGGCATTCTATGATACATTAACCCAATTGCCTAATCGTAATCATTTACATCGATGGATTGCGGAGCATGAAATAGAAACAAATGAAACCACAACCGTGCTCTTTCTAGATCTTGATCGGTTTAGATACATTAATGATAATTTTGGCCATCAAAGCGGTGATTTTGTTTTGCAAGAAATTGCTAATCGATTAACGCAATGCCTCGGTGAAACAGATTTAATCATCAGGCAAGGTGGCGATGAATTCATTATCATTTTAAAGCATAATCATCCCGATGAAACAATTATTGATTTAGCTAAAAGGATATTACAGCAGGTTAGCCTGCCAATTCAGCTTTTAGATAAACAGCTTTCTATTCATCTTAGTATTGGTATTTCTAGAGAAACGGGTACGACAGACGTGCTTGATTCTACTAGCTTCATCGAATCATTAATTAAAAAGGCAGATACGGCAATGCTGCTTGCAAAAGAACAAGGCGGCAATGATTATTGTATCAGTACACCAGAGCAAAAGATAAAAATGGATCGACTGTTTAATATCGAATTAGAAATAAAGGATGCATTAAAGAAGAATGAGTTTCATATTGAGTATCAACCGTTAATAAACTTAAAGAATAATCAAATCGTTGGTGTGGAATCTTTGTTACGCTGGTCAAATCAAGCATTAGGCCCTATTTCCCCTGGAGAATTCATTCCAATTTTAGAAAAGACGGGTGACATTGTAACGGTTGGAAAATGGATATTATGGACTGTTTGCAATCAAATGAAGCTTTGGCAAGAAAATGGGACGCTCTTACAAAAAATTTCGGTAAATGTATCCCCTATTCAATTTAAAGAAACCAATTTTATCAATGATTTACAGGAGATTCTAAACGAGACACAATTAGATGCATCCTATTTGGAATTAGAAATTACTGAAGGAACCATATTAGAAATAAAAGATTCTGCAAAAACATTAGAGGCATTACAGGGTCTAGGTGTAAAAGTGTCAATTGATGACTTCGGCACAGGCTATTCATCGCTAAGCTACTTAAAGCAGCTGCCTATTGACACATTAAAAATCGATAAATCGTTTATTGATAATTTAGATGCAGATGGCGAGATAATCGTTAATACAATAATCAATATGGGGAAAAATTTACGGTTCCGCGTCATAGCAGAAGGCATTGAAAATAAACAGCAGCTTGACTATTTAAAACTTCAAAAATGTCATGAAGGACAAGGATACTATTTTAGTAAGCCGGTTAAAAGCGAAGTAATTCAGAAGCTGTACCATCAGTCAAGCAAAAATTGGCAGTCGATAGATTAAAGTTGACGGCTTTAGCAGCGGGTAAATTTACTACAATGAAAAACAATAAACACGTCATTTCATATTAGAAATAGCGTGTTTTTGATTTATATAGCAACATAAGAATAATTGATGTTGCTATATATATGGATACAATTCAGCGGATTCATTTACTAGAGCTATTTTTATAAATAAAATCCGCACTATTATTATCCCTTACTTCGAGTTAACATTCTTGTTTTAAGATTCAACTTCATGTAAGCTAGACGTATATTGAATAAGAAAGCGTGTTTTAAATGGGTATAATAATTGAAGTATGTGATTATAATTTACTTTCGGCAATGAAGCTTGAGGAAATCTTTGATCGTCCTGATGTTGCCGTCATGAGTTATGATTGCATGAATTTTTGTGGAATGTGTAGTATGGGACCATATGCCATGGTAAATGGCAAACGGGTATTTGGTAAAACGATTGACGACTGCATTTCCAAAATAAAAGCAACTGTTGAGAAAGAATTACAAGAGCTTGATAACTTGTATTAATATTTATATATGAAGCTGGCAGCCCTCACTTTTTGGTAGATGAAAAAGCATACAAGCTTTCTCACTACATAAGTGCAACTAAGTCTGTCGCAAAAGGCTTGGCGACAGACAAGTTTTCTAAAGAGATGCCAGCTTTAATTATAGAATAAGAGCGTGTAAAGAAAAGATTCCTCTATTTCAATTCACGTGACAAGAAAGGCCAAGTCCAGCTCCTAGCGAGATTACCCTCACCTCATGATAATCTAAAGAAGACTTTCCGATTGGTCAAACTAGAGGCGTGGTCGCACAAATACCCTTGTGGTGAAAGTGTCAACATCGATTCGCTTGTGCTTTTATTATTCCTGCCAAATCATTTGAACCATCTCATCTAAAATAGCAGGTATTATTTCAAAAGCATTTTTAATATGAAGTCGCTCAGTCCGTTTATGCGCATCCTTGCCAAATGGGCCAATATTTAAGACAGGGGCTTCTAGTTGCTGCATTTCAGCAAAGGGAATCGAATAACTATCGCCCCAAACTGGTGTGTTCTCTTCAAAGGTTGTCCATCCAGCGGTTGTCCCTTGATAATTAACATAGCTAAGGTCACATAAACCATTAAAATAGTGCACGCGCTCAATTGACAAATTATATTTCTCCAGCGCTCTTTGCTTTACAAAATCCGTACATGCTTCTATAAGTGTATTTCCAGTTGAATTTACTGCTGGATAATATGGTGGCGCAAATAAAATGATGATTGCTGGCGCCAGCTCTTGGCAATAAATCATGAGCTTATCTGCAATTCGCAGTGATTTCTCTCGATCATCCCATCCATCCTGATACGCTATATCTGCTTTTACTTCTTCGATTAACGACTTTCCAAGCTTAGCAGTTGCATAATCTAATAATGTTTTATAACGAATCACCTTTATTTTCCCAATTGGTTCAACGTGATTTCTTTTACAATTACGCTGATAATCTTCATTACATTTCTGAGCGGCTATCTTGGTAACGTTTTCATATATGTCAAAAACATCTGCTGCACTACGCTCAAATGTAAAGATGTTATATAATGCGGATGAGCGATATGGGGTCTGTGTAGAATATTCCAGCCGCAAATCAGTTTGCTGCAATGTTAATGGTAGTGGTGTCGTCTCCCCTAATACCGTTTCTTGAAAAGCATCATTCCACTCCATCTCTCTCGTTAAGTAAGAAGCAATATATGGCGATGTTAATCCACTAAGCGGCTCTCCAGCATGGGTTTCTTTTCCATAAAAAAGTGCCGCAGCCAGTAGCTTTCCAATCGATCCGGTATAAAGATAATGAGCATGGTCTTTCGGCTCTTGTGTAAACACAGGTTCACTATTCAAAAATAATGTATAGGTCAACTGATGCTTATCTTGTAATTCCAATAGAACTGGAACAGCCGCGCGCATGCCGGCGGAGTTAACCTCTTCGTCTGGAACCGTTAATAAGAGGAGATTAATTGGCCACTTTTCCATACTTGCTTTTTCAATTAGACGCATATGAAGGACTAATCCCATCTTCATATCCATTGTCCCACGGCCAAATAAATACTCCCCAGTATGTAAATCATTCCTGACTTCCTCTGAGAATTCATCTTGATTTTCTGTCCAGATTTTCGTTAATTCCTCTGGCTGGGTTGCTAACGGTTCATAATCACCATATTCTTCTGTATTCACGGTATCAAAATGGCTAATTAAACAAATTGTTTTTTTTGCATCGGGATGTCTGTATAAAGCTGTTAGTAATTTCCTCCTTAGGTCTGCATCATGGAGTTCCAATTGATCTGAATGCTGCTGAAAATAAGCGAGATCTTGTAATTTCGCTTGTAATTTCACAGGAAATTCTCGCTCCCCCTCTGATAATGTCATGCTTTTCCAGCTCACCAATTCATTTAATAAATCTCTTAGACTCTCTACTGTTTGCCATCTAGTTTCCGTCATATAAATACCCCCTTATTATATAAGAAGAAAGTCAATAATCTTCGTTTACTGAAAATTATCACATATGTAACACTTAATGTAAATATATGCGATGTTTGTTGAAGCAATATTAGAAAATCTAGTTATCACCACGCCTTAGTCGCACTTATGTAGTGAGCAAGTTATTATATTTCTTACCTACTTAAAAACCCGTTATGCTTCTAAAGCATAACGGGGATTCATTATTGAATGTTAATAATCTTTTCATCACCAATCTCTACGGAACCTTGTTTCGTTAGGCTCACCTTCTCACCTTCTTGCAAGTTTGTGAAGACGATTGGTGTCATTATCGATGGAGCATGTTCTTTCACATAGTCTAAATCAACATTTAATAAGGCTTGGCCTTTTACTACCTTGTCATCTTGTGCAACAAGCGCTTCAAAGCCTTTACCTTCTAATTTAACTGTATCAATACCTACATGAATCAATATTTCACGCCCAGCATCTGATTCTATGCCAATTGCATGTTTCGTTGGGAAGAGATTTACTATTTTCCCATCTACTGGTGACACAATCGTACCATGAGTTGGTACAATAGCAAAACCATCACCCATCATTTTCCCTGAAAAGACAGGATCTGGAACTTCACTGATTGGTTTGATTTCTCCTGTAATTGGAGAGACAAATACTTCTTCAGCTACAGAAGCTTTCAGAGGCTTCTCAGTTTTTCCAAGTTTCTTTTCTACTTTACGGGGCGTCTTTCCTGCCATAATATCTTGCATTTGACTCTTAATAATTTCTGAACGCGGTCCAAAGATAGCTTGAATATTATCTCCAACCTCTAATACTCCAGAAGCACCTAATTTTTTCAGACGTGCTTTATCCACATCACTCTGACTATTAACAGAAACACGAAGTCTCGTAATACAAGCATCTAAATGAGCAATATTTTCTTGTCCACCCATCGCTTCTAATACTTGAGCTGGCAAGCTATTATGATCGATAGCTGCACCTTCATTATCTTCATCATCTTCAGTAGTTTCACGACCGGGTGTCATTAGATTGAACTTCTGAATCATGAAACGGAAAATAACATAATAAATGACCGCAAATACAAGACCGGCAATAATTGCAAGCCACCATGGCTCTTGACCAGGTAAGATACCGAATAGCAGGAAGTCAATCCCACCACCAGAGAAAGTATACCCAATATTAACACTAAGGAACGTCATAAGCACAAAGGATAATCCATCAAGTACTGCATGAATTAAGAATAAAATTGGTGAAACAAACATGAATGAGAATTCAAGTGGTTCGGTAATCCCTGTTAAGAAAGATGTTAACGCACCTGAACCTAGTAAACCTGCAACCAGTTTTTTCCTTTCTGGTCGTGCAGTGTGATACATTGCTAGTGCTGCTGCTGGAAGTCCGAACATCATGATTGGGAATTCACCAGCCATAAAGTTACCAGCTGTAATTTCTACACCATCTCTAAGCTGTGCAAAGAAAATGGTCATATCTCCACGAACAAGCTCACCTGCAGCTGTTGTATAGGCACCAAATTCATACCAGAATGGTGCATGGAATATATGATGCAAACCAAATGGAATCAATAATCGCTTAATAAATCCGAAGAAGAATACTGCAAAATAAGTTCCCTCCTCAATTAACCATAGAGATGCTGTATTCATAGCATCTTGAACTGGCGGCCAAATAATTAACATTAAAAGACCGGCAATAAATGAGAAAGCTGCTGTCGCAATCGGTACAAAACGCTTCCCTGCAAAGAATCCTAAAAATGATGGCATTTCAATATCATGGAAACGATTATACGCATAAGCCGCAATCAACCCGATAATAATCCCACCAAACACACCTGTTTGCAAGGTTGGGATCCCTAATACACTCGCATATCCAGGATCAGATGCAACAGTATCAGCTGAAAGCTCTAACCATGAACCCATTACTTGATTCATTACTAAGTAACCAACCAATGCAGCAAGTGCAGCTGCACCATCACCGGCTAATCCAATTGCAACCCCAACTGCAAAGATGAGTGCCAAGTTACTAAAGATAATATTCCCAGCATCTTCCATTACTCGAGCAACTAATTGTAACCAATCTGCTTCAAGAAATGGTAAAAGCTGCAGCATCGCATCTTGTTGCGCGGCATTTCCTAACCCTAGCAGTAAACCTGCTGCAGGCAACATAGCGACAGGTAGCATTAATGCTTTACCTAATTTTTGTAAAACCCCAAAAAATTTCTTCCACATCGTGAAGAACCTCCTCTAAAGTATTTTTCAGCTGATCAAAGTCATTAACAAAAGGCAAAATAAAAACAGACATAAGCAAAGAAAAGAACTGAAAAGGAATATGGGTATTGCTCCCATATTTACACCATTCAATGTCCTTCCTTACTTATGCCTGATCGAATCAGTAACACGTAAAGATATAATTGCTATTTATTCTTTTGTAAGCGCTGAAGATGCATTGTAAGATAGACGGTTTCCGCCTCATATACAGGCTTCTTCAAGTACTGCTGCATAATCTTAATCAGCTTCCATGAAAGATTATAGCATAAAGGGTATTCATGTTTCAACAGATTTCCAATTTTTTCTGGTTCTTCCAACTTTTCTCCTTGGACAACACGTTCAATTGTAAACCGTAAATGCCGAACCAGCCGCATATAATCAAGGCTCTCTTTATCCAATGTAAAGTTAAGTTCTTCTTCGATTACATTAATTAAATACGTGACAAGCTGTGAGTGTTTATTCACTTCACCAAGCTCTTTATTCATCAATGCACTATGAATATGAAGCGTAATAAAACCTACTTCTCCTTCTGGGAGATAAATCCCAGTTTTTTCGCCAATTAATTCGACAACTTCCTTTGCCAATTCCTGTTCATATGGATAAAGTGTGACAGTTTCAATCAAAAATGGATTATTAATCGTAAATCCGTTCCGAACCCTTTCCAATGCGAATAATAAGTGATCGGTTAATCCAATATGAATATGTTCATTTAAATTTCCAGAAACACGTTTGCTAATGTGTTCAATTGCCTCGATAATCACGCTTTGAAGGCTTTCATCCATATTCGGAATTAATTTTTTATATTGCTCTTGTTCCTTTGCACTTTTAACTACAAATACTTTATCAGCCCCATCAATGGAAAGCTGCTCATCCGTTTTCCGATTGAAGCCAATACCGTTACCAATTACAATGACTTCCCCATCCTCTTGATGGTTGGCCATCACGACATTATTATTTAGCACTTTAATAATTGTTGCCGCTACCAATTTATTTCCTCCTACAAACATACAGAATACTTCTCTACTATTTTATATGCCTACATTATTCAAAATCCTCTTGTATAATAGCATACATTTAATGAGTCGTATATACTAGAAAATAGACTTAAAAAATTGTAGTTGGATTTCTCTATACAGTTAGGACTTATTCGCGCTCACGCTGAGATTCATTAGCCATGAAAAGAGCTCCACTTCTTCGAGAATCGAACGTCCCGTTCCAATAAATTAAACACATATAACGAGCGCTGCTATTTTACAAACACCACCCGGCTTGTTTCAGCTGCTTCAAGTAAAGCCAGCAAAACCTTCAAAGAAGCTAACGATTCTTCACCACTAATTATCGGTTCTCTATTAAGGCGAACACAATCTACAAATTCATCGATTACACCAGAATTCGTTTGATAATCATTGGTCTGAATAGATTCTAATTGATAATTCACCTTTTCTCCATCTCTTGTAATTACTTCTAATTGGTATTCTGGATGATAATAGATTTTAAGAATTCCTTTTTGACAATAGATAATCGTACTATTGTCTTCTTCCCCGTAATAGGTCCAAGAGAAAGAAGCCGTTCCAATTCGTCCCCGCTTCGTCTTTAAACTGCAAACTAGATTGTCCCCAACATCAATCGGTTTGCCAGTCTCATCTACCTTATCCAATGCAGCTTGAAATGCACTTACTTGTTCGATCTCATCCTCTAGTAGATAGTGGAGTAGATCTAATTTATGCAACCCTAAATCACCTGCCACTCCAAACCCTGAGCGATTCTTTTTAAAAAACCAAGTAGCATTGGATTTATTCACTGCCCAATGCTCAGGACCTTTATGGCCAAATGTCGTTCGAAAGGTTAATACATTTCCAAGGCTTTTATTCTGAATGATTTCCTTTGCCTTCTGGTGGGCACGGTTAAACCGTTGATTAAAATCAATCATTAATTTCTTCCCAGATTTCTTTTGTACTTCAATCATTTTCTCTGCTTGTTCAATCGTTAATGCAATCGGTTTTTCACATAGGACATGCTTTCCTTTTTGTAATGCCTTCGTTGTAAAGATATGATGGGATTCATTAGAGGAACAATCACTAATTATTTGAATCATTGGATCATCAAATAATTCATCAATTGTGCTCGCAACTGTCCCATCAAATCTTGCAGCTAAGTCCATTGCTCTTTCTTTATTTCTATCGAAAAACACAATCCCATTAACATATGGATTTGCTAAATATTCTGGTGCATGGCGTTGTTTAGCTATTGATCCGCATCCAATAATTCCTACTTTCATAGCCAAACCATTCCCTCCTAATCTCTCTTTTGAAATACTACGGCAACAATGATAATCAAACCTTTTACAAACCCTTGCAAATGTGGAGAGACATTCATTAAATTCATCATATTATTTAAGATTCCTAGGATGAGGACACCGAAGAATGTGCCAATAATTTTCCCTCGTCCCCCTGTCATTCTTGTTCCCCCAATAATTACAGCAGCAATTGCATCTAGTTCATATGCAGATCCAGAGCTTGAGGATGAGATGGAATTTAGACGTGAGGTTTCGATTATCGCTGCTACACTAACTAATAGGCCCGCTAAAGTGTACACACCAATTTTTACACGATCAACCCGAATTGCAGATAGAAGTGCTGCTTTCTCATTACTGCCAATCGCATAAACATAGCGACCAAATCGGGTTTTCTGCATTAGTAAATACACGAAAATAGTCATCACAAGGAAAATAATAATCGGGTAATCAATGATCCATATATCCCTATTTGCAATTGCAGTAAATCCAGAAACCTCTCCAGAAATACTCCCCCCATCAGCAGTATATAACGCGATTGATCTTGCTGCGGCCATCATCCCGAGGGTAGCGATAAAGGAGGCAATTTTTCCTTTGGCAATCATTAACCCATTGAGAAATCCTGCAAATGAGCCAACAACAAATGCAGTTAGAATCGCAATCAATATGTTTCCTGATGCATTTAGGGAGATTACTGTAATAACACCGACTAATGCGAGCACAGATCCAACTGAGAGGTCAATTCCACCTGATAACATTACGACTGTCATCCCTAAAGAAACGATACCGATAATCGAAACTTGCATGAATATATTTAATTGATTATTGAGATCTAGAAATCTAGGACTCATAAACGATGCAATTATAAAAATAAGTAAAAATGCGATAATTACACTGTACTCAGACCATAGCCAGTTTAATCCATTTTTAACATTTACTTTCTTTTTGGCTTCGTTTGGGATTTTAGCTTGTGTATTCGCCAATTTGATTAACCTCCCTTTTTGGTAGTTAAGAAAGTATAAAATATTTCTTACTACATAAGTGCAACTAAGGCTGTCACCGAAAAGCTTGGTTATACCTTAGTTTTCTAAAACCAGTTGCATAACGCATGATTTCATCCTCCGATGTTTCTTCACCTTTCAATCTAGCAGTAATTTCACCTTGATACATGACATGAATAGTCTGACATAACTTTAATACTTCAGATGCTTCAGAAGACAGAATGATAACTGCTTTTCCTTGTTCCGCTAATTCGATAATATGCTGATAAATTTCCCGTTTTGCACCGACATCAATACCTTGGGTTGGATTGTCAAAAATGATAACATCGGAATTCACTTCAAGCCATTTGGCAATAATTACTTTTTGCTGATTTCCACCACTTAGTTTATCAATTGTAATACGAGGGTTATTCACTTTGATATTTAATTTTTCTTTGTAATATTGAAAAGTGTTAAGCTCCTTTTTTGCCTGTAGCATTCCCGATTTTTCAAAATGACCTAAAGAAGAGAGACTCATATTATGGATGACACTTAAGTCTTTTATAATGGCATTCTCCTTTCGATCCTTAGGAACAAATCCAACCCCTGCTTGCAGCGCTTGATACGGATGGTCCATTTTGACAATTTGTCCATTCACTTTTATTTCACCAGAATATTTCCTCCGGTAGCCGAATATGCTCTCGAAAAGCTCCGTCCGACCATCCCCAGCCAATCCAATAAAACCAATAATCTCACCCTTACGAACTGTAAAGTCAATCGCTTTAAATAGACCTTCACTCATCATATCTGTCACTTCTAAGGCGACGGGACCTAGCTCTGAATAATGATTAAAGCGCTCTTCGGAAATAGATTTACCAACCATAAGCTTCGTAATATTATCCAGATTCTCAACTTGAACCTCTCCACTTCCAACTACGTTTCCATCACGAAGAACTGTATAGTAATCACAAACTGCTTTAATTTCCTTCAATTTATGGGAAATATAAATAATTGAAACCCCTGATTGTTTAAGATTTCTCATTAAGTCAAACAGGCGTTTTACCTCATGCTCTGCCAAGGAGGATGTCGGCTCATCCATAATAATCAGTTTCGAATTATGCAAAAGCGCCTTGGATATCTCAATTAACTGTTTGTAGGAAGTATCTAAATCACGAACATACTTTTTCGGATTTATCTCAACACCTAATTCAGCCAAAATATTACTAGTTTGGACACACATTTCTTCAACATTTAAAAAACCTAATTTATTTCTTAATTCGGAACCGAGAAACATATTTTCATAAACACGTAGATCTGTTACCATACTTAATTCCTGATGAATGAAGCTAATACCGTGACTTTGGGATGATCTTGTATCCGTAATCCTCACTTCTTCCCCATTTACCTCGATTGTTCCCCGATCCGGTTCAATTACGCCACCTAATATATTCATCAGCGTAGACTTTCCAGCCCCATTTTCCCCTAAAAGAGCATGGATTTCCCCTTTCTCTACCTCTAGTGAAACTCCTTTTAAGACGGGAACACCATTAAACGCCTTTTCAATATTGTTCATTGTAATGAAAGAATTCGATGACATAACAACCTCTCCTTATATAGGAAAAAAGGAAATACAATGACATTCAAGTTGTATTGTATTTCCTCCAATTATTAAAAAGTTAGTTGTCACCAAGCTTTTGGGTGACAGCCTTGATTGCACTTATGTAGTAAGAAAGTTTTTATACTTTCTTTACTACCAATTAAAATTTAGAATCAGGGTCATAATACTCTTCTACATTGTCTTTTGTAACTTCAGTAGCCTCTAAAATAACATCCGTTTCCGCAGGATTTTCACCCTTCGCTAATTGTGCTGCAATCTTCACCCCTTCTCTTACCATTGTTGGAGAATATAAGAAGGTTGCCGAAACCAGTCCATCATCACGAATACTTTCAAAAACCTCTTTCCCTCCACCTGCACCAGTAACAAATTGAATATCATCTCGACCTGCTTCTTTAATTGCTTGAATTACGCCAAGTGCCATCCCATCATCCTGTGTAAAAACAGCATCGATTTCAGGTTGTGCTTGCAAAATGTTTTGCATCACTTCCAATGATGTTTCCGTTGAAAAGTCTCCACTTTGAGAAGCAACGATTTCCATTCCTGCTTCACTACCGATTGCTTCCTTAAACCCTGCCCCACGTTGCTCAGTTACAGAGTTTGGTGGTCCAGTAATTTCTACTACCTTCCCTTTTCCATTTAACTTCTCTACAAAGTATTTCCCAGCATTGACGCCAATCCCTTCATTATCTCCCTTTACAACAACCGTGGCTGCATCGTTTTCTAATTCCCGGTCAACAACAACTAACGGAATACCTGCATCATTAATTTTCTGTCCCACCGGAGAAAGTGCTGCTGACTCAATAGGTAATAATACAATCGCATCTACTTCCTGGGCAATCAAATCATCCACATCATTTGCTTGTGTATTAGGATCCGACGCATTTGTAATTACATAATTAATTCCATCACTATCTTTTATTTCCTTAGCCTGTTCTTCCGCGTTTTCAATTAACGCCCCCATCCAACCATGCGTTGCAGAAGGTAGTGAAATACCAATCGTTAAATCTCCTTCTTCTCCGCTAGTTTCCTCACTATCTTCCCCACCACAAGCTGCAAGAACGAGCATGGTGAACATCACGACTAAGATTAATAATTTCTTTTTCACTTAATATAACCCCCAATTTCTTTGTAATAAATTACCTCTAAAATAAATATAATCGATACCATTTCGGGTCAGCGAATAACAAAATCCATATAATATTCCTACCCAGAGGTTGACCCACGAATCACTAGCTCATGATCTAGAATCACGCTTTCAACCTCTTCCCCTTTTATTTTATTGATTAGCATATTTGCTGCAAATACTCCCATTTTGTACATTGGTTGTGCTATTGTTGTCAATGTTGGATGGGTCATATTCGAAAAGTCAATTTTATCAAAGCCAACAATTGCAATATCATTCGGTACATGCAATCCTTTGCTAATTACTTCCTTTAATGCACCAATCGCAAGTAGATCAGAAACAGCAAATACTGCAGTTGGACGATTTGGTAGATAAAGGATTTTTTTCATTATTTGCTGTCCAGATTCAAATCCTAATTTTTTAGTGTGGAAAATATTATTATCATTAATTGCTATGTCATGTTCCTCTAACGCCCTTTGATAGCCTAATTTACGTTGACGTGCATAAAGAAACCTTTCATCAGAATTAATAAGGGCAATACTTTTATGCCCAATTTTTATTAAATGCTTAACAGCATGATATGCGGCTTCTTCATTATCAATCGTTACATATGGAATATCACTGCCTAGGATATATTCACTGCATTGAATGATTGCATATTTTTGGGATAAATTAACAAGGCGTTCTTCATTTATAGCAGGGTCCATCGAGATTATTCCATCTGCCATTCTATTTTTTACTAAGTCAAAGTAAATATTTTCTCGATCGGGATTGGAGTCTGTTTCACATAGGAGAATATGATAATTTTGGCTGATTACGGTACTTTCAATACCTTTAATGATTTCAAAATAAAATGGATTGGAGATATTAGGGATAATAATTAGGAGCAAGCGAGTTTCCGAATTTCGTAAATTTCTTCCTAACATATTAGGCTCGTAGTTTAATTTCTTAATCGCCTCCTCAACGAGTGCTTTAGTTTTAGCAGACACATTCTTTTGCTTATTCAGTACTCTGGAAACGGTGGCTACTGAAACCCCCGCTTCTTCAGCAACCTGTTGGATGTTGGCCATGTCCTTCTTCCTACCTTCTACGCTACAATAATGAATGTAATCGTTTTCATTTATATGATAGTCGATTCATAATTATCTGTCAATAATTATTTTAATATTTATTTTTCCCATTCATCGTGATTGTTTATATAATTTATAATGGATTACATATTTAGTAAAAAGTAATTGCTTCCTCCGCACAAAAAAGACGTTTACTTCTTAGTCGGTGTATTAAATGTTCTTCCTCTCTAGTTTGTTTCACAGTGAATCGTTGCAATATATGATTTTAAAGTAAATGATTTGAATTTGTTTCGAGCCCTCAAACACCCCTTGAAACTTTATTCGGATTTGTTCGTTTTTGCAAAAGAGAAAAAGACAGAGGAGACTTACAGCTTCTCCCCTGTATAACACTCCAGGTATTTTATCTCCAGGGGTTGCTTTCCAAACTAATCTAGTCTGTTACTACCAGACTTTTCACTTACAGCAAATCGCTCTATCCGCTCGCCAATTTCATCCCGAACACGCTGGAACACCTGCCATACTTCCTCTTCTGTTCCAACTGCTTTTGCTGGATCATCGAATCCCCAGTGCTCACGTCTGACATGTGACGGTGTCATGGGACAGCGATCCGCTGCATCCCCACAGAGCGTTACAGCCATCGTAGCATGATTCAGGAACTCGGAATCAATCATCTCAGATTGTTGCTTCGAGATATCGAGACCAACTTCTTCCATCGCTTTTACAGCCTTAGGATTCAATCCATGCGCCTCGATTCCCGCACTTCTAACTTCCCATTCATCACCGAGGTATTTTTTTGCCCAACCTTCTGCCATTTGACTTCTGCATGAATTACCCGTACATAAGAAATAAATTGATTTTTTAGCCATAAGTCCATCTCCTTAAAAAATAAGTAACGTTAAGTATAATCCTAATAACGTAATAAACAGTATCGGAATCGTTAAGATTATTCCCGTTTTAAAATAAGTACCCCATGAAATTTTGATACCTTTGGCAGATAATACATGGAGCCATGCTAGTGTTGCCAGAGAACCAATTGGTGTAATTTTAGGACCTAGATCAGATCCAATGACATTACTATAAACTAATGCTTCGCGAATCATTCCTGTTGTATTGGTTTCAGCAATTGCCAAGGCATCAATCATCACTGTTGGCATATTATTCATCAGTGACGATAAGATAGCTGCAAGGAATCCCATTGCCATTGTAGCAATGAATAACCCTTGTTCCGCAGCAGTCTGGATAACTATTGCGAGCAGTGCAGTAAGTCCTGCTTTCCCTAAGCCATATACAACTAAATACATACCGATGGAAAAGAAAACGATATTCCATGGTGCTTCTTTTAGAACCGCCTTAGTATTGACAGCATCACTGCGTCTTGCCATGATTAAAAATAAAATTGCAATTATACCAGCTACAAAAGAGACTGGGATTTTAGTGAATTCACTTGAAAAATAACCAATCAATAATAATGCAAGTACATACCAAGACAAACGGAACATTTTAGGATCTCGTATTGCTGTCCGTGGTACATGTAATTTCGTCAAATCGTATTTTCTAGGAATGTATTTTCGAAAATAAAGGTATAACACGATTATCGTTACAATTAGTGAAAATAGGTTTGGAATAATCATCCTGGAAGCATACTCAACAAATCCAATCCCAAAGAAATCTGCTGAGACAATATTTACTAAATTACTTATGACAAATGGGAGTGACGTAGTATCGGCAATAAATCCACTCGCAATAATAAATGGAAAGATCATCTTTTCCGAAAAATCTAGATTGCGTACCATTGCAAGAACGATCGGTGTTAGAATTAATGCCGCCCCGTCATTTGCAAATAGAGCAGCAACAATTGCACCTAAAACACTAATATAGATAAACATTAAAATCCCATTACCTCTTGCCACTCTTGCCATATGTAAAGATGCCCATTCGAATAACCCAATTTCATCTAAAATAAGAGAAATAAGTATAATGGCTACAAAAGATATGGTTGCATTCCAAGTTATCCCAATAACTTCTGTAACATCATGAAAATCTACTACACCTGCTATTAAGGCAAGTATCGCTCCACCAATTGCAGACCAGCCGATTGATAATCCCTTTGGCTGCCAAATTACTAAAATAAGTGTTACTAAAAAAATAAATATCGCTAATATAAGTGATACTGACAAAATATGTTCCTCCGATTAACAACAAGAAATACGTGTACCATTTTTTTCTAGTTTGATTATTTTAAAATCCTGGTTAGGAAGTTGATCTAGCACCTGTTTTAAAAATGGATAGTCCTCATTACGCTTATTAACGGAATAAAAGATCCACTGTCCTTTTCTTTCTTCTCGAACCAATCCAATATCTTTTAGTTTACGTAGATGTTGACTTATCGCTGGTTGACTCATTTGAAAAATCTCGACAAATTCACATACACAGCACACATGCTGATCGAGTATCTTCATCATCGTCAAGCGCGTTTGATCACCTAATAATTTCAAAATTAATGCAGCTTTCTCCATCTCTATGGACGTTTCCATTAACATCAATACCTCACTCCTATTACCTATATAATAATATAACAATTTACTTATATATCCAAGTTAATAAATTATAAAGTTTTTCATGGTACAAGAAAAGCTGATTCCATTTTAAGGAAATCAGCTTTTCTTATTATGAAGCTACTACGTCATAGCCTTGCTCT
Source organism: Oceanobacillus chungangensis (assembly GCF_003369565.1). Classification (GTDB taxonomy): domain Bacteria; phylum Bacillota; class Bacilli; order Bacillales; family Amphibacillaceae; genus Oceanobacillus; species Oceanobacillus chungangensis. The sequence goes on from NZ_PIOD01000007.1 coordinate 84,748, forward strand.
TCAACTGCTTCACGCATTTTATCTAATGTTACTTCTGCTTGATCATAAGTTACCTCTACATTACCAGTTGTTAAGTCAACTTCTGCAGATTTCACGCCAGTTAACTCATTCAATACACCTTCTACTGACATTTTGCAATGTCCGCATGTCATCCCTTTTACGGCTAATCTAGTTTTCATCTTTATCCCCCCTTTCAAAATCATTTATGAATTATATCTTCACTCGTTTTAAACGAAGTGAATTAGACACGACACTTACAGAACTTAAAGCCATTGCTGCACCAGCAATCCATGGTGCAAGCAGTCCAAGTGCTGCAATTGGAATCCCCGCACTATTATAGCCAAATGCCCAGAAAAGATTTTGACGGATATTTTTAATTGTTTCATGACTGATCTTTATCGCTTTAGGAATAAGCAATAACTCTCCACCTAGTATCGTCACATCCGCTGCCTCAATTGCGACCTCGGTTCCTGTCCCAATTGCAATCCCAATATCTGCAGTTGCTAAAGCAGGTGCATCATTAATACCATCTCCAACCATCGCTACCTTTTTACCTTGTGATTGTATTTCTTTTACTTTATCCGCTTTTTCCTTAGGGAGAACTTGAGCAATGACACTGTCAATTCCTACCTGCTTCGCAATTGCTTGTCCAGTTCTTTCATTATCACCAGTTAGCATAACTACCTCTAAACCTTGTTCCTTCAGTTGTCGAATAGCTTCTGGTGCAGTTTCTTTAATTGTATCGGCAACCGCAACTGTACCCTTGTATAGGCCATTAATTGCAATTAGCATCGCTGTTTTACCGGCTAATTCAAACTTCATTAACTCTTGCTCAGCTTCCCCTATTTCAACTTGATGATCATTCATTAAATTACGATTTCCAACAATAATGCTATTGCCAGCAATCAATGCTTCTATACCTTGACCAGGTATTGCACTGAAATTATCTACTTCGATTAAACGAATCTCCATCTCCATTGCATAGGCAACAATCGCTTCTGCGAGTGGATGTTCCGATCCTTTCTCAGCACTTGCTAATAATTGTAAGGTTTCATCATCAGCAGTAAAGTTTGTAACTTCAGGTTTTCCTTTCGTTATCGTACCTGTTTTATCTAGAACAATTGTATTCAACTGATGGGTGCGTTCAAGATGTTCGCCACCCTTGAAAAGAATCCCGCTCTCTGCTGCTTTACCAGTCCCCACCATAATCGAAGTTGGAGTTGCGAGCCCCAATGCACATGGACAGGCAATTACAAGAACAGCAATTGCTGCAACTAATGCTGGTTCAAATTCACCTGGTTGTATAAATGCAATCCAAACAATAAAGGTAAGTATAGCAATTCCTACAACAATCGGCACAAAATAGCCAGAAATAACATCAGCTAGCCGCTGGATTGGTGCTTTTGATCCTTGGGCATTTTCCACTGCTTTGACTATTGATGCAAGTGCTGTATCCTTCCCAACCTTTGTTGCTTCCATCTCAATTGAACCATTTTTATTGATCGTTGAACCAATGACACTCGCACCTGAATCTTTCTCTATTGGAATGGATTCGCCTGTTATCATCGATTCATCAATAGATGTTCTTCCTTTAACAACCATCCCGTCTACCGGTATTTTCTCACCTGGTTTTACAATGAGTCGATTACCGACAACGACATCTTCAATTGGAACCATCACTTCCTCGCCATTTTTTACAATACGCGCTTGTTTTGCCTGTAAATTTAGCAATTTTGAAATCGCAACAGTCGTTTGACTTTTTGCTCTTGTTTCCAAATATTTACCAAATAAAATTAGCGTAATTAAAATTGCACTCGTTTCAAAATAAAGATGTGGCATATAGCTAGGATTACCGATTGTTTTAAATGCTTCATATAAACTGTAAAAATAAGCAGCACTTGTTCCGAGTGCGACAAGTACATCCATATTCGCTCCGCCATTGCGTAAATTCTTATAAGCCCCAACATAAAATTGCCAGCCAATAATAAACTGAACAGGAGTTGCTAATATAAATTGAAACCATGGATTCATCAAAAGCTCAGGTATATTCATACCAAACAAATGAACAAGCATCGTTAAAAGTAAAGGAAGAGATAGCACAGCTGAAATGATAAGCTTCGTCTTCATTAGTTTCAATTGGCGCTCTTTATGCGTTTGCTTTTCTTGTTTGTCTTCCTTAGGCTTAGCGTCATAACCTATTTTTTGTATTTTACGAATGATCTCTGCTTCATCTATCATGCCTGGATTATATTCGATTGATGCACTCTCTGTAGCTAAATTAACATTTGCAAGTGTCACCCCTGCTTGCTTATTCAACACTTTTTCAATTCGTGTGGAACAGGCTGCACAAGTCATTCCAAAAACATCTAGGTGCGACTTTTCTGTAAGCACTCCATAACCCATATTCTCTATCTTTGATGCAATAGCGTCCATGCTGGTTTTCGCAGGATCAAAATCGATTGTTGCTTTTTCAGTTGTAAGATTTACTTGTGCTTCCACACCATCGATTTTATTTAAAACTTTTTCAATTCGATTCGAGCACGCAGCACAGGTCATCCCTGTTACAGCAACCGTCGTATGATTTGTTATACTCATCCTATGCCCTCCTTACTTAGAAATTTGTTTCATCACTTCCATTAACTCTTCAATCATGTCATTTCCTTCTCCAGACTGCACTGCATGACTAACGCAATATTTCATATGTCGTTCAGCCACGGTATAACCAACTTTTTTCAATGCTGCATTGATCGCACTGATTTGTACTAGAATATCTACACAATAACGATCTTCTTCCACCATTTTCTGAATTCCACGTACTTGGCCTTCAATTCTTTTTAGTCGGTTTACAACAGCTTTCTTTTCCGATTCTGTCCGAGGTGTTATTGGATGTTCATGTAAGAATTTATCCAATGATATCACTCCCTATTCTTTATAATTATACTATACCCCCCTAACGTATAATAGTCAATGAATTAGCTTTTTATCTGATAAGCCTACATCAATTCTGCGATTAAATATGTATGGATACCATAATTTGGAACATAATAAAGACATCATTCAACACATAATGGAGGAGTTACTAATGACACAAAATGGGCAATCATTTTCGGAGCATCCTAAGTCTTATTGGCAAGATTTTATCGATTTCCCAAATTTCCCTAAACTCGATCAAGATATTGAAGTAGATGTGGCGATTGTTGGTGGGGGTATTACAGGAATTATTTCTGCCTACCTGCTAGCAAATGAAGGATTAAAGATTGCTATCTTAGAAGCAGATGAGTTAATGAATGGAACAACAGGACATACTACAGCAAAAATTACAGCACAGCATGATCTTATCTACGATGAGTTCATTACAAATATAGGCAAAAGCAAGGCAAGGTTATATTACGAGGCGAACATTGAAGCACTGGATTTCATCAAGAAAACAATTAAGGAGCATAAAATTGATTGCGATTTTAGCAGTCAAGATGCTTATCTTTATTCAACAACAGATGAGTATGCGAAAAAGATTGAAAAAGAAGCGGAAGCGTATGAAACGTTACGTATTGCTGGGGAATTGGTTGAAACTATTCCATTAGATATAAACATTAAAAATGCACTAATTATGAAAAATCAAGCACAGTTCCATCCAATTAAATTTCTTCTAAACCTAGTCGAAATCATAAAACGAAAAGGTGGACTTATTTTTGAAAACACAACAGCAGTAAATATCGAAACTGGAAAACCACCAACCGTCCTTACCCGTGATGGATTTCGAGTCAATTGTAAGCATGTGCTAGCCTGCTCTCATTTTCCCTTTTATGAGGGATTAGGACTCTACTCTACGCGATTGCATGCAGATCGATCATATGTTGTAGCAGCGAAGCCTAAGAAGCCATTTTCAGATGGTATCTATATTAGCGCCGATCAGCCTACCCGTTCACTTCGTTCTGTTAACATCAATGGTGAAGAGATGGTACTTATAGTTGGTGAAAGTCATAAGACAGGTCAAGGTGAAGAAACTATAAAACATTACGAAGCTTTAGAATCCTTTGGTCAGCAGGTTTTTGGGCTTGAATCCATTCCCTATTATTGGTCTGCACAAGATTTAGTCACGCTAGATAAAGTACCATATATAGGTGAGATTACGTCTGGGCAGCCAAATATCTTAATAGCGACTGGCTTCAGAAAATGGGGTATGTCGAACGGGACTGCAGCCGCACTTCTATTTCGAGATATCATTTTAAGAAGAAAGAATCGTTTTAAAAATTTATACACACCATCTAGATTTATTGCAAATCCTAGTCTGAAAAATTTCTTAGTTGAGAATGCAAATGTTGCTACAAATTTAATTAAAGGTAAACTTCAAATGACCAATATTAATCCTGAAACCTTAGCAAACGATGAAGGTGCAGTTATTACTATTAAAGGTGAAAGAAAAGGTGCATATAAAGATAAGGATGGGCAGTTACATATTGTTGACACTACTTGTACACATGTAGGTTGTGAAGTTGAATGGAATAATGGCGACCGTTCTTGGGATTGCCCTTGCCATGGATCCAGATTTTCCTATACTGGTGAAGTTCTAGAAGGTCCAGCAGAAAAGCCTTTACAGAAGTATGATTATAAAATGATCGATAACCTAACCTCCGAAGATTCAGGTTATTGAGTTACAAAAAACGGATAGATTAATGTATATTGCATTAATCTATCCGTTTTTTATTATCGATATTTTTCTTAATATTGAACATAATAAAACACTAAGAATATGATCATTCATAACCTTAGTGTTTTTATTTAGCCTGGCGGCGTCCTACTCTTGCAGGGACAAAGTCCCAACTACCATCGGCGCTGAAGAGCTTAACTACTGTGTTCGGGATGGGAACAGGTGTGACCTCTTCGCTATTACTACCAGACCTACAGGATGTGGGTCGTTCGGTGTTGTTCATAGGACGTGAACGGTTTTAACCGAACTTCCTTAAAGATTTTAGGTTTGTACTCTAAAAACTAAATAAGAGTAATGGTCAACGACAATCAAATAATAATTTAGTTAAGTCCTCGATCGATTAGTATCCGTAAGCT
>NZ_PIOD01000008.1 GCF_003369565.1 Oceanobacillus chungangensis
ATACTAATCGATCGAGGACTTAACTAAATTCTTATTTGATTGTCGTTGACCATTACTCTTATTTAGTTTTTAAGGTATAAACCTAAAATACCTTGCTTTTTATCTTTAAAAAGTATATAATAGAACTTGTCCTAATTTTTTAGGATTGTCTGGTAGTAATAGCGAAGAGGTCACACCTGTTCCCATCCCGAACACAGTAGTTAAGCTCTTCAGCGCCGATGGTAGTTGGGACTTTGTCCCTGCAAGAGTAGGACGCCGCCAGGCAATAAATTGTTCTATACTAGAGTTAGAAACAATTTAATTTATTATTATCGCGGGGTGGAGCAGTCTGGTAGCTCGTTGGGCTCATAACCCAAAGGTCGTAGGTTCAAATCCTGCCCCCGCAACCAATTACTTTATAGTTAATGGTCCGGTAGTTCAGTTGGTTAGAATGCCTGCCTGTCACGCAGGAGGTCGCGGGTTCGAGTCCCGTCCGGACCGCCATTAAAAATATAATAGCATTGATACCCACACAGGATTTCTTATACGAAAATCGTGTGTTTTTTAATATTTATAAACTTTATCTAATAATTTTTTTGATGATACTGTCTTTAATCAATCATCAATGGTCATTGGTACATATTGACTTGATTTTCGATGTTAATTGGCAGTTTGTATTATTCCCCATGAAGTTTACTAATGCTTGTGGAAATTAACTGTTCACCTGGAAAGTCTGAACATAATTTATCTGGAATTGGATTAAAATGCTTTCAGGGGAGAGTAGCATTATTCCACTCAATCTTTTCCTTTTTCCTATTCTTTTTGCTATTATTAGGATAGCTTTAAAAATAGAACTAAAAAGGATTGCAGAAAAGAACAATAAAAAGATAAGTAAAATAGGATATGTTAAAGTAGGCAATTATGAAGAACATATCCGTTTAACGATAGATAATAAAGAGGAACGTTTAGAGAAAAACCGATATAATCATTTAAGTAGGTGACTTTATGAATAAACACCAGGTAAAAACAGAAACAGTTGAAGAAACAACAGCTATAGGACAGAAACTAGCTTCGTTACTTCAAACTGGTGATGTAATTACGTTAGAAGGCGATTTAGGCGCTGGTAAAACGACTTTCACAAAAGGATTGGCAAAAGGATTAGGTGTAGAACGTACGGTAAGTAGTCCTACATTTACAATAATAAAAGAGTACGAGGGAAGGCTTCCATTCTACCATATCGATGCATACCGACTAGAACATTCTGAAGAGGATATCGGTCTAGAAGAGTATATTCATGGAAATGGAGTGACGGTTATCGAATGGGCGCAATTTATTGAGGAGTTTCTCCCTGAGGAACGTATAAATATTAGAATCAACTATATTAATGAAAACAAACGTGAGTTGGAATTTACCTCAACAAGCGGATATTTTGAATTAGTATTAAATGAATTATTGAGTTAGGAGTTACTTGAATGAATCTACTTGCAATTGATACATCGAATCAAGTGCTAGGTGTAGCAATACTAAAGGACGAGCAAATCATAGGAGAAGTAGTTACAAATATAGCGAAAAACCATTCCGTAAGATTAATGCCAGCAATTGACCAATTGATGAATGAGGTTTCCCTTACTCCAGAACAATTAGATAAGATTGTCGTTGCCAAAGGGCCGGGATCTTATACTGGGGTAAGAATTGGAATATCTACCGCGAAATCATTAGCATGGGCACTAGACATCCCGATTACGGGCATTTCTAGTCTGGAAGTACTTGCTTATCAAGGGAGATTTTTTGAAGGAATTATTTGTCCGTTCTTCGATGCACGTCGTGGCATGGTCTTTACTGGGTTTTATGAATGGCAGGAGAATGATCTTGTATCGGTCTATGAAGAGAAGAACATTTCAATGGAAGAGGTATTAGCGAAGCTTGCTGAAGAAAAGCGTAGAGTACTTTTCTTAAGTCCAGATATTTCGGTATATCAGGATGCAATAGAAGCAGCTTTAGGAAATTTAGCTATTATTCCTGAGGGGCCATATCATATTGCTAGACCTGGTTTCCTTGGGCTTGCTGGTCTAAGAAAAAGTGCGGAGCCAACACATACGCTAACACCGAATTATCTACGCTTAGCTGAAGCGGAGGCAAATTGGTTGAAAGCACAGAAGGAAAACGAGAAAAATGGATAAAGTCCTTATACGAAAAATGGAAATTAAGGATGTAGAACATGTAGTAGAGGTTGAAAAAGCTTCGTTTACTATACCATGGACAACAGACATTTTTTATCAGGAAATTGTCGATAATAATTTCGCCCATTACTTTGTCATTGAATTAAATGGGCAGATTGTCGGCTATGCTGGCGCATGGATTGTTATTGACGATGCACAAATTACGAATATCGCAATAATGCCAGAGTATCGCGGCTATAAATTGGGAGAAAAGCTGTTCCAATATGTAATCCAATCAGCGATAGGGATGGGTGTACGGCATTTGTCATTGGAAGTACGTGTATCCAATCGTGTGGCCCAGTCGATGTATCGGAAGTTTGGGCTAGTTCCTGGTGGTATTCGAAAAAACTATTATACAGATAATCAAGAAGATGCTATTGTAATGTGGGTGAACTTATAATGAAAAAAGATACTTTTATACTAGGAATAGAAACAAGCTGTGATGAAACTGCTGTAGCGATTGTGAAAAATGGAACAGAAATAGTTTCCAATGTGGTTGCTTCGCAAATTGAAAGCCATAAACGTTTCGGCGGAGTAGTTCCGGAAATAGCGTCAAGACATCATGTCGAACAGATTACCGTTGTGCTTGAAGAAGCTTTCCAAGAAGCTGACATTAACTGGGAGCAAATTGATGCAATAACCGTTACCGAGGGTCCAGGACTTGTTGGCGCATTACTAGTCGGTGTCAATGCTGCTAAAGCATTAGCATTTGGAAAGCAAAAACCGTTAGTCGGAGTCCATCATATTGCGGGGCATATTTACGCCAACAGATTGGAAAAGGAATTCGCGTTTCCACTTTTAGCTTTAATCGTATCAGGAGGGCATACTGAGCTTGTTTTAATGAGAGAGCACGGTTCTTATGAGTTAATCGGAGAAACACGTGATGATGCGGCAGGAGAAGCATATGACAAGGTCGCTAGAATGCTTGATTTGCCATATCCAGGTGGACCACATATTGACCGATTAGCAACGATTGGTGAAGAAACGATTGATTTCCCTAGAGCATGGCTAGAAGACGGTAGCTATGATTTTAGTTTTAGTGGATTAAAATCATCGGTGATCAATAAAATTCATAATGCAAAGCAACGCGGGGAGACGCTGAAGGCAGAGGATATTGCTGCAAGCTTCCAAGCAAGTGTAGTTGACGTGCTTACAACAAAAACCCTCCGTGCTGCGAAGGAATTTAATGTGAAGCAAGTAATTGTTGCAGGCGGGGTAGCTGCGAATAAGGGGTTAAGAACCGAATTGGAAGCAAAATTCTCTGAAACCAATATTCCATTGCTAATCCCACCACTTAAACTTTGCACAGACAATGCTGCCATGATTGCTGCTGCGGGGACGATTGCTTATGAACAAGGAAGACGCTCTGGTTTAGACTTGAATGCAAATCCTTCTCTATTATTGAAATAGGCAACAAAACTTATCCACATACCTGTAGATATAAATCAGAAAAACTTATGATACTAATAATCTTATTGTGGATGGATGTTGGGGGAAACTTTAAAACACTATGTGGATAGTGTGTATAACTTCAATGTTAATTGATATATATGCACTTCTACTTTAAATGTGCTTGTGGATAATTTATAGAACATATTGTATTGAGAAAAGAAGTCTGAAAAGAAATTTGGTGATACATGTTGAACAAGAAGCAATCCTATTATATGCAAACAGATTTGATTGTACTTTTTATATTATTTGTTTGTGTTAGTTTACTAGCCATTTATAATGCACAGCAATTTGAGCAATATGATGGTAAAAATTTCGTAATTCAACAGATCGTTTGGTATATAATTGGTATATGTTTCATAGCTACAATCCAATTTTTTGATTTAGAACAATTATATAAAGTAAGTATTTACTCATATATTGCTGGACTTATAGTACTTGCTATTCTTTTAGTTAGTCCTGAATCAATTGCGAGGGAAATAAATGGTGCAAAGAGCTGGTTTACATTACCGGGCTTGTCGATACAACCGGCTGAATTTGCTAAAATAACGACAATCCTTTATATGAGTAGGGTAATAGCAATGCATCGTTCGAAATTTGAATTAAACACTTTAAAAACAGATATTTTATTGCTTATTAAAATCCTAATTGTTGTTGCTCTCCCAATAGGACTAATTATGATGCAATCAGACTTTGGAACTTCTATGGTGTATCTATTTATTGCTGGAATGATGATTATTTTTGCAGGGATTAGCTGGAAGATAATCTTAAGTTTGATTGGTATAGTGGCTGCTGGTGCTGGAGCGGTTCTCGGATTTATCGTGAAGTTTCCAGACTTGGCTAAGGAAATTGTCGGAAAGGGCAATGCATACCAGATCGATCGAATTATGACTTGGTTTGACCCTGCCCAGCAAACAAGCAATGCGAGCTATCATTTCGATCGTGCCATTATGGGCTTAGGATCTGGACAGCTCTTTGGAAAAGGCTTAAATAGTATTGAGGTCTACTATCCAGAGGCACATTCCGATTTTATTTATTCCGTAATAGGAGAGAGCTTCGGCTTTGTTGGTGGCGCAATTGTAATCTTTTTATACTTTATGCTGTTATATAAACTTGTAACATTAGGGTTAAATATGTTTCAGCATTCGCCATTTGGTTCGTATTTCTGTTTTGGTTTCCTTAGTTTAATTCTTGTCCATGTTTTTCAAAATATTGGCATGACAATAGGTATAATGCCGATTACGGGTATTCCCTTGCTGTTAATTAGCTATGGTGGGAGCTCGGTCATGTCGACTATGCTTGGCTTAGGAATTGTATATCGAGTTGCTGTGGAGTACACAATCCAAAATGACTATCTATTTAAATAGGAAAAAGCCCATGAGTTTCTCATGGGCTTTTAAAATTAGCTTTAGATTATATTAAATCGAAGTAGCGATGTTGATATACTACGGACAGCCAGCGAGTCATTGGCTATTGGAGTAAACATTAAGCTTTCGGCCTAATATTAAAAGAGTTCTTACTGCCTTCCTCTATTTCTTCACTCAAATTACTTTCATCTTTGTTACCGTCGACTGTTAGGATTATTTTCTCTATTCGATTCTCAGCTACTTCGGTTACTTCAAACACGAGATTTTTATAAGTTATTACCGGACGTTCTTCCTTTGAAGGGATATAGCCAATTTCGCCAATTAGAAAACCACTTACTGTATCGAAGTCTTCGATAGGAAAATCGATATTGAGTATGTCTTGAAGCTCATAGAGATGGGCAACACCCTCGATAGAGTATTTATCAGGTGCAATCTGAATGATTTCCTTTTCTTCAGGCCCATCACTTTCACTGAATATCTCACCAACAATTTCTTCAATAACGTCCTCAATTGTTACTAATCCTTCTGTACCGCCATATTCATCAAGTACTATAGCGATATGTGCATTATTTTTTTGCATATCAGCAAATAATACATCAATGGTTTGAGTTTCGAGTACAAAATACGGTTTTCGAATTAGTTCTTTCAAGTGAAAGTTTTCATCATGGTCATAATCGATAAACGGAAGTAAATCTTTTACATGGAGAATGCCAATAATGTTATCAATATCACCTTCAAAAATCGGGAATCTTGTATATTTAAATTCATTCACCATATCAACTGTTTCTTTTAATGTTGCATCAATCGAGAGAACAGACATATCGGTTCGATGCGTAATAATATCAGAGACATCTTTATCGTTAAAATCAAAGATATTATTAATCATTAATCTTTCTGCAATATTTATAGTACCTCTCTCGCCGCCAACATCTACGAGCATTCTAATCTCTTCTTCTGTAGCTTCTTCACTATGTGCATTCGGATCAATTCCGAACATACGAACAACTGTATTTGTTGAAAAAGTTAGAAGTTTAACTAAAGGTAAGAAAATCTTAAATAGAAATGTGAGTGGTTTTGCTACGAAATTTGCGATTGCTTCTGTCTTTTGAATCGCAATTTGTTTCGGCATAAGCTCTCCGAAAACAAGTGTAAAGTATGATAGAACTAAAGTGATTACCACTACGGAAATCGTATTGAGCACGTCCATTTCTAATGGAACACCAATATTTGCTAAACCTCTTGCTAGCGGACCTGCAAAGAAGTCTGCTGCAAATGCACTGGATAAGAAACCAGCTAATGTAATACCTATTTGGATTGTACTAAGGAAGCGGCTTGGCTCTGAAATAAGATTATAAATCATTATTGCCTTCTTATCGCCATTTTCCGCCATTTTCTGTACTTTTGTATCATTCATTCCAACCAATGCCATTTCCGATGCTGCAAAGAAAGCATTAATTAAAATAAGCACAATAAGTGTTATGATTGCTATCGCCAATTATATAACCCTCCATAAATTTCCAATCGTATCATACTAAGAAAGAGTACGATGATTGTAAACATTATACAATTTATTACATGCTCCTACAGTTTACCGATTGTTTTACACGGGCCGAACCTCCAAAAAAGTAACCATTATCTTCATGATAAGACAAATCATTCCACTTAAAGTATACGGCAATCTATATTTCGATACAAATCTAAGCCTCTTGCAGTACCGACCATTCATCCATCAATTGCTCAATTTCCGAATTCATGTCGCTAATTTTTTCGTTTAACTCAAGCGATTTTTCATGGTTCTGATAAACTTCAGGTTCTGCCATTTTCTCTTCGACTTTAGTGATTTCTGATTCAAGCTGTTCAATCTTTTCTTCAATTTCCGTGATGCGACGTTGTTTCTTCCGTCTTTCACTTTGCAGCTGTTTTTCTTCTTTAAAACTGAGCTTTTTCTTTTCTTCTTTAATAATAGGTTTCTCAATTTGCTGCAAACGATGCAATTCTGCTTCTTCTTCTTTCTTCTCTAAATAATAATCATAATCACCTAAATAGATCGTAATCCCATCGCGTTGCATTTCTGCAACTTGATCGGTAATTTTATTTATGAAGTAGCGATCATGCGATACGAAGATAATGGTTCCTGGAAACTCATTTAATGCTGCTTCCAACACTTCCTTACTGTCGATATCCAAATGGTTTGTCGGCTCATCCAATATTAGCAGGTTTGCTTTTTGCATCATCAATTTTGCTAGGGCTAATCGTGCTTTTTCGCCACCACTTAATGTAGGAACAGGTTTTAAAACATCATCGCCGGTAAATAGGAAATTTCCTAAAACTGTTCGAATGTCCTTTTCATTTATAGACGGATAGTCATCCCAGAGCTCTTGTAATATTGTTTTCGATGACGATAAATCTGCTTGCTCCTGGTCATAGTAACCAATCTGGACATTCGTTCCTAAGTGAAGCGTTCCCTCGATTGGTTCTAATTTTCCCATAATCGTTTTCAATAATGTTGTTTTACCTACACCATTCGGGCCAACGAGGGCAATCCGCTCCCCGCGATTGACATGGAGCTTCGCATTTTTAAACAATGTATCACTTTCATCATCATATCGGACTGCCAATTTATCTATCTTTAGTACATCATTGCCACTGCGACGATTGATTTGGAAAGCAAATGATGCAGAAGATTCGTCTCCTAGTGGTCTATCTAGTTTATCCATTTTTTCTAATTGTTTTCTTCTGCTTTGTGCACGTTTTGTCGTTGATGCACGAACAATATTACGTTGGACGAAATCCTCTAATTTTTTAATTTCAGATTGTTGTTGTTCATATTCCCTTAATTCCTGTTCATAATCCAATGCCTTCTGATCTAAAAATTTACTGTATGTGCCATGATATTTCTTCGTTCGATGCCTGGAAATTTCATAAACAATGGAAACTGTTTTATCTAGAAAATAACGGTCATGTGAAACAATCACAACTGCACCAGGATAGTTTACTAAGTAATTTTCTAGCCATGAGAGTGTATCAATATCTAAATGGTTCGTAGGCTCGTCCAGAATAAGCAGCTGCGGCTTTTGTAATAGTAATTTACCTAATGCAAGACGTGTCTTCTGCCCACCGCTTAACTCTGTAATTGGTGTATCGTAATCGAATCCTTGGAAATTTAATCCATTAAGAACTGCTTTAATATCAGACTCATACTGATAGCCACCATTTGTTTGAAAGGCATGCTGCAGCTTGTCATAGCTTTGTAACAGTTTCTCATAATCTGCAGCAGGTAAATTGGTTGCCTGCTCCATTTGTTTCTCAAGTTTTCGCAGCTCCTGCTCCTGCAATTCAAGATGCATAAATACTTCAAGCATTTCATCCCAAATCGAATTTCCCGATTCAAGCTCCATGTGCTGCGATAAATATCCTAATGTGAGGTCCTTCGGTTTGAAAATCTCCCCACCATCATGAGAAAGCTCCCCAGCCATTATCTTTAGTAGCGTTGACTTTCCCGCACCATTTCTGCCGACTATTGCGATGCGATCATTATTCTTCACTTCTATTTTTATATTTGCCAAAATCTCTTCCGCACCGAAGGACTTTGATAACTCATTAATTTGCATTAATATCAAAACGTTCACCCCATAAAATTCTAATTCTATTATTGATCTAATTATACAATAGGAAAGTATAAAAAATTTCCTATTCCAACTCCAGTGGTTAGAAGACTTGGTTGTCACTAGGTCTTTCAGTGACAGCCTTAGTCGCACTTATGTAGTAAGAAATACTATATACTTTCTTAACTACCAAGATATTAAGATATGCCATATCCAGCTCTAGCGCCCGTGCTCCTAGCTAGACTTCCCCTAATCTAAAGAAGACTTGCCGATTGGTTACACATGAGGCTTAGCCACACTTATACACTTGTGGTGAAAGTTAACATCGATTTACTCTCACTTCTAAAGAGTTTACTTTACCTTCTCGAAGGTAAGTTCGACACATCGAACCACCCCCGTCCTTTTGGGGGGCAGTCTGTACACAGCACAAACTAGCTTTAAGCTTTTGTTCATTATACACGAAATTCATTTGTGAAAATTATCACGACTATTTACTTGATATCTGTTAAACTATAGGTAATATATAAATAACTTGATTATTGAATTGAAAAGAGGATAAATATGGAACAAAGCAAAATTCCACAAGCAACAGCTAAACGGCTACCACTATATTATCGTTTTTTAAATAATTTAAATCAACAAGGGAAAAACCGAGTATCCTCCAAAGAACTGAGCGAAGCGGTAAAAGTAGACTCAGCGACAATTCGCAGAGATTTCTCCTATTTCGGTGCATTGGGGAAAAAGGGATACGGTTATAATGTTGAATATTTACTCGGATTCTTTCGAAGTACGTTAGATCAACATGAAACTACAGAAGTCGCATTAATCGGTGTCGGTAACTTAGGGACAGCGTTTTTAAATTACAGCTTCCTAAAAAATAATAATATAAGAATCACAAAAGGATTTGACGCAAACCCAGAAAAGGCTGGAACGAATATTGGTGGAGTACCTATTTATCATATAGATGAATTACATGAGAAATTAGAAGGTATCCGCGTAGCAATCCTGACTGTGCCGGCAACAGAAGCAGAATCGATAACGGAGAAGCTTGTTAATGAGGGAATTGAGGGGATTCTCAATTTCACACCAGCAAGAATTTCTGTACCTGAACATATTCGTGTTCACCATATTGATCTAGCTGTTGAATTACAATCACTCGTATATTTCTTGAAGCATTATCCTTTAGATAGTAAAAAGAAGTAACACGCTAAAAATTCGTGTTACTTCTTTTTTTTCAATTAACCGCCAATAATAATTAGTTGAAGTTTATCCAACTGTTGTTGAATTTGTTCGGGAGTTAACGAGTATTGTGCAAAGATGGTGAGAGAATTCATTGCCATATGCACGATAATCGGCGTAATGATTCGCTTTGTTATTACATACAGATAGGCGAATACAAATCCCATTGATGCATATATTAGGATGTGCTCTGGTTCCTGGTGGATAAATCCGAAGATGAGCGCTGATAATAATGCAGCAAAAAAGAAATTCATTTTTTTATAAAAGCTTCCAAAGATAATTTTCCGGAAGATTATTTCCTCTAATATTGGCCCGATAAGCGCTGGAACAATGACAAATAGAGGAAATGCACGTGAAATATCCATGATTTGAGCAGTATTTGCCGAACCTGGAGTAATCCCAAATATAGCGATTTCTAGCATTACCGAGAATGCTTGTGCAAAATAAGCCATGAATAAGCCGAGAATAGACCAAGTAATAACCATCACAGCCGATGATGCATCACGTTCTGTGCGCATCTGCATATCGGGCTTCATGAGGAATAAAACAATAACTAATCCTAGAATGAAACTAAATACTGTCCAGTAAATTGAGGCCTCATCACCTGAGACTGGTAGGATTGCATAGAATAATGGTGCTCCGAGAAATACAGAATACTGCATGATTATATAGGCTAAGATAACGTACCAATATCGTTTCGTCAAAATAGAACGACTCCTTTTTCGTTTAAGAACTTGTTAAAATTAAAGGCAGTGGATAATGTTTTTTATATAATTAGCCACGTCCAGATCCAGCACCCGTGCTCCTAGCGAGACTTCCCTCACCTCAGTACAATAAGTCAACATCGATTCCTGCGATTAAGGAAGGCCGTCTAAACTGAGGCATCGCCAACGTCGGCGTACCCCTATAGTGAAGGGGCAGGTTTCCTTTATCTTCTACAAAGGAATGTTCGACAATAGCATCACATCGTGTGACATCGTCGAACCACCCCACATCCTGTGGGGAGCAGTCCGTACGTCGCTAAAGGGTGTTTCCGCTTTAGAGATTTGATCGTAATGTAGTCTATGTATTGATCCTTACTTTTAGTAATACATAGTAAATATTTTAACATGTAGAAAGAGGGATGTCTTTCTTAAGTGGATAGAAAGAATAATATTCCCTTTACTGTACATTGCTTTTCTAGTTTAGGATTGTCGAATTTCGCGTTTTTTAAACAGCTAGGGCATTAAGGATGCAAAGCAAAATAAATTGCGATACATTGCTTGCATTTTTTTTATGAATTCATTATGATAATGATAGAAGTTAGCACTCGATACCCTTGAGTGCTAATAATAAAATTTAGAAAGATATCAAGGAGGCTTTTTTACATGATTAAACCGCTAGGAGATCGAGTTATTATCGAGCTTGTTGAGCAAGAGGAAAAAACTGCAAGTGGAATCGTACTTCCAGATTCTGCACAAGAGAAACCACAAGAAGGTCGTGTTGTTGCAGTAGGTTCTGGCCGAGTTTTAGATAATGGAGAAAAAGTAGCACTTGAAGTTTCTGAAGGAGATCGCATCATCTACTCTAAATTTGCGGGTACTGAAGTGAAATACGAAGGTAACGAATACTTAATTCTTCGCGAAAATGACATCTTGGCTGTCGTACAATAAAACGATTCATTTAACATACTTAAGATAAGAATTTAAGGAGGAATACTTATTATGGCAAAAGATATTAAGTTTAATGAAGACGCACGTCGTGCAATGCTTAACGGTGTAGATACATTAGCAAATGCAGTAAAAGTAACTTTAGGGCCAAAAGGTCGTAACGTTGTTTTAGGTAAAAAATTCGGTTCTCCACTAATTACAAATGATGGAGTTACGATTGCAAAAGAAATCGAACTTGAAGATCCATTCGAAAACATGGGTGCACAGCTTGTATCTGAAGTTGCATCTAAAACAAATGATGTTGCTGGTGATGGTACAACAACTGCAACAGTTCTTGCACAAGCAATGATTCGTGAAGGATTGAAAAACGTAACATCTGGTGCAAACCCTGTAGGCATTCGCCGCGGTATTGAAAAAGCTGTTGCAACTGCTGTAGAAGAGTTGCATGCAATTTCACAACCAGTTGAAAATAAAGAATCAATCGCACAAGTTGCTGCTATTTCAGCATCTGACGAAGAAGTTGGCCAACTAATCGCAGAAGCTATGGAACGTGTTGGTAGTGACGGTGTCATTACAATTGAAGAATCTAAAGGATTCAGCACAGAATTAGATGTAGTAGAAGGTATGGAATTCGATCGCGGCTATGCTTCACCTTACATGGTTACAGACCAAGACAAGATGGAAGCAGTACTTGAAAATCCATATATCTTAATTACAGATAAGAAAATTACAAACATCCAAGAAATCCTACCAGTGTTAGAACAAGTTGTTCAACAAGGTAAACCACTTCTATTAATTGCTGAGGATGTTGAAGGTGAAGCACTTGCAACATTAGTTGTAAACAAACTTCGTGGAACATTCAACGCTGTAGCTGTTAAAGCACCAGGATTCGGTGATCGTCGTAAAGCAATGCTTGAAGATATCGCAATTCTTACTGGTGGAGAAGTTATTACAGAAGAATTAGGATTAGAGCTTAAAGCAACAACAATCGAGCAATTAGGTAGCGCATCTAAAGTTGTCGTAACGAAAGAAGCTACTACAATTGTTGAAGGTATTGGTAATCCTGAAGCAATTTCTAGCCGTGTTGCACAAATCCGTGCACAAGCTGAAGAAACTACTTCTGAATTCGATAAAGAAAAATTACAAGAACGTCTTGCTAAATTATCTGGCGGTGTAGCAGTAATTAAAGTTGGTGCTGCAACTGAAACAGAACTAAAAGAGCGTAAACTTCGTATTGAAGATGCGCTAAACTCAACACGTGCTGCAGTTGAAGAAGGTATTGTAGCAGGTGGTGGTACAGCACTTCTTAACGTTTACAATAAAGTAAGAGAACTTGACCTAACAGGCGACGAAGCAACAGGCGTAAGCATCGTACTTCGTGCAATCGAAGAACCAGTTCGTCAAATCGCTGAAAACGCTGGATTAGAAGGTTCTATCGTTGTAGAACGTCTAAAACATGAAAAAGTTGGCATCGGCTTTAACGCTGAGCTTAACGAATATGTAAACATGGTTGAAGCTGGAATCGTTGACCCTGCTAAAGTAACGCGTTCTGCACTACAAAACGCAGCATCTGTAGCAGCAATGTTCCTAACTACTGAAGCAGTAGTAGCTGACAAACCAGAAGAAAACGCACCTGCAATGCCTGATATGGGCGGCATGGGTGGAATGGGCGGCATGATGTAATCTGCCCCTATAAACCTTGATATATTAGGGTTTTGTGTAAGGGAAAAGCCATTTGGCTAACATTTGGTACATTATTTTAGGCTTCTCATCAGTTGACCAAACTTTTGAGAGGCCTCTTTTTTCAATTCTTTTGTTACATGTAGATAGATATTTCTTGTGGTTTTATCTTCTGTATGTCCTAACCTATCCATTATTTCTTCAAGACCAACTTTTGCTTCTGCAAGCAAGGAAGTATGCGTATGTCGTAATGAATGGGGGGTTAATTCTTGATTTAAACCAGCTATCTTTATCAAGCGTATCATCCTGGTTTCTACCGTTTTAATAAAAATAGGATACCCAGGGTGGTGGCTTGTCTTTGAAAAGATAAAATCCTTATCATAATAAGAATTCCCTATGCTCTTTTTTACTTTTTCTTGAGTCTCTTTATGTCTTTCTAACGTATCAATAACATCATCTTCGACGACGATCTTTCTTACTGAACCTTTTGTTTTTGGCGGAACCAATTGATACTCAACAGTATTATTAGTAGGGTTGTAGTATGTTTTTATGATTCTTATGGTATTTTCATTAAAATTAATGTCACTCCATTTAATGGAAACTAGTTCACCTACTCGCATCCCTGTATAGGAAAGTGTTAAAAAAACCAAATAGTCCATTTCTAGGCCTTGATTATTAGCGGTTTCTAAGAATAATGCTAGATTCTTTTTCTAAATGAAAATCCTCTAAACATAACTTTGAAATATGGTAAAATATTACTATTGAGAGCAATTCGCAGATTTGTTTATGTCCGGTAGGTTCCATCTCTATGTAGAAGGTAAAAAAAGAAATATTATATTGAGAGGAGTGCCGATAATACTTAACATCATTTGTATTGCTTTTGGTTTTCAATTATTATATACAGTAGAATTGTTATATTTTAGTGTATAATTTTTAAGGTTAGTAAAAGTTTGATACAGCAAAAAAGAATTAGTAAAGGTGATGAATAGTGAGGAAGATAAACGAGAATGAAATTCAAAAAGTAAAATTAGATGATGTTGCTGATAAAGCTGGTGTTTCTCGGACAACTGTCTCAAGGGTATTAAATAATAGGGGGTACATAAGTGATAAGACAAGACAAAAGGTACACGAGGCAGTGGAACTGTTAAATTATCAACCAAATGAAATAGCAAGGTCACTCTTTATTAAAAAGACTTTTATCATCGGCCTTATTTTTCCCACCACAAACAATCCCTTTTATGGACAGCTGATTTTCCATTTAGAGAATATCTGTGAATCATTTGGTTACAGAGTATTGTTATGCAACAGTCAAGGTCGTGAAGATAAAGAGAGGAACTACCTGAAAATGCTGCTAAGGCACCAAGTTGATGGGATTATAGCAGGAGCCCATAACAGAGGAATTGAAGAATATAACAACCAACATCTTCCACTGGTAGGCATTGATCGATTTTTGTCTAAAAATATCCCTGTTGTTTCCAGTGATAATTATGATGGTGGGAAAAAGGCTACTCAATTATTAATTGATAAAGGCTGCAAACAGATTATTCATATTAACGGTTCACCTTCATTGGAAACGCCTGCTAATTTAAGAAGAGAAGCATATGAAGATGTCATGAAAGAGAATGAATTTCATCCGCGCACTTATATAATTGGTGACAACGTTATAGAAAAGTTATTTGATGAGAACCCAAATGTTGATGGTATTTTTGCAAGTGATGATCTTATAGCAGCCAATGTGATAAGAGAAGCAAAGAGGAGGAACAGAAATATACCTGACGATTTGAAAGTAATTGGCTACGATGGTACAGAAACAACCAGAATATTATTGCCGGAACTAAGTACAATTCAGCAGCCTGTTAAAGAAATTGCAGATTTGGCAATTAAACTTTTAATGAAACAAATCAATGGTGAAAGTGAACCCCAAATAGAATGGAAGTTACCAATAAAGTTAATTAAAGGTGAAACAACTTAACATAAATATATAAGCTGAAAAAGTCTTTTTTTATTTTTTCTGACAACCGGTTGACACACGGAGAGTATTTAGCTATACTCTTTTTTATAAGATCTATATGTCAACCGGTTGACATATTCATTAAGTGATTGTTGTCTTTTAATTTTTGCGCTCATATGTAATCGTTAACAAAGTGGTTAATTGGGAATTTTAATAGAAAAGAATTATGCAAGGGAGGATATCATGGATAAAATGTCCAGGAAAATAACTCAAACTACAAAAAGGATGGGAAGTCGTAAAAACTATACCAAAAATAACTTCATCTTGTATTTATTTTTAGCACCTGCTGTTGTCCTAGTATTGATATTCAATTACATACCAATGTATGGAGTGACAATTGCATTTAAGGATTTCAGTCCGATCAAAGGGATTATGGGAAGTGAATGGGTAGGTTTCACTCATTTCATAAGTTTTTTGCAATCACCCAACTTTCAGCAAATCTTCATGAATACGATCAAATTAAGTGGCTTTGAACTTCTTATCGGATTTCCAATCCCTATCATTTTGGCTATCATGGTAAATCAGTTGAGAAGAGCCAAAGTCAAAAAAAATATCCAATTAATCATTTATGCTCCATATTTCCTATCAACAGTGGTAATAGCGGGAATGTTATTTATCTATCTATCACCAGCAGGACCGGTTAATGGAATTCTGACTTTATTTATGGATGAGCCTATTTCCTTTATGACAGATCCGTCTTATTTCAGGAGTATATTCATTGCTTCCGGTATTTGGCAGGCTGCAGGTTTTTCATCAATTATCTATGTTGCAGCACTCTCAAATGTGGATCCGCAGCTTCATGATGCAGCAACGATTGATGGAGCTTCTCTATTGCAGAGAATCATTCATATTGACCTTCAGGCTCTTAAACCGACTATAGCGGTGTTGTTTATTCTGGCGATTGGTGGAATTATGGGAGTCGGTTTTGAAAAAGCATATTTACTTCAAACTGACATGAACTTGCCTGCTTCAGAAATTATTGACACCTATGTATATAAAAGAGGGTTACAAGCAGGAGACTGGTCATTTGGAGCTGCGGTAGGGTTGTTCAATTCTGTTATTAGTCTGGTTTTACTGATAACTGCTAATACTGTTGTCAAAAAATTAAATGGAGAAACACTCTATTAGAAAGGA
This sequence comes from Oceanobacillus chungangensis, assembly GCF_003369565.1. GTDB lineage: Bacteria > Bacillota > Bacilli > Bacillales > Amphibacillaceae > Oceanobacillus > Oceanobacillus chungangensis. The sequence goes on from NZ_PIOD01000008.1 coordinate 16,333, forward strand.
GCGCAAATCGATGAAATTCAAAAATGACCTTGTAAATAACTCGAAAACAGATAGAATGCTTCTCCTGCTTAACAAATTTATTTTAATTTTACTCGTACTTATTGTTACAGTTCCATTATTGTATGTCTTATTCGGCTCCTTTCTACATCCGAATATTTTACTGACAAAAGGTATATCGTTTAATCCTGATGACTGGACGCTTGATGGCTATAGAAGGATATTCCAGGATGGATCCATCATGAGAGGTTTTCTTAACTCTATTATTTATGCAGGTGGATTCACTATTGTATCTGTATTGTTTTCTATTCTTGCTGGATACGCTTTATCCGTTGAGAACTTAGCTGGAAAAAAGCTTTTTATGATTTTCTTTATCGTAACTATGTTTTTCAATGGTGGGATGATACCTACATATTTACTCATTAAAGAACTGGGTATGATCAATACACCATGGGCAATTATATTGCCAGGGGCAGTAAGCGTTTGGAATATTATCCTGTCGAGAACTTATTTTAAGGGATTGCCAAATGAATTGAAGGAAGCAGCAAGAATAGATGGCGCTTCTGATTTTAAGATATTTTTAAAGATTATATTGCCACTATCCAAACCTATTATTTTTGTGCTTGCATTATATGCTTTTATAGGGCAGTGGAATTCTTATTTCAATGCAATGATTTACCTTGAAGATCAATCACTTTATCCACTACAGCTGGTATTGCGTGATATTCTTATTCAGAATGAAGTGCAGCCGGGTATGATTGCAGATCAGCTTGCAAGAGCTGAGATTCAAAGAATTGCAGAAATGATAAAGTATTCTTCTATTGTAATTTCAAGTTTACCATTATTGATTATGTACCCTTTCTTCCAAAAGTATTTCGAAAAGGGTGTAATGGTAGGCTCATTAAAATAAAGAAAGCGAGGTTTTTTTATGAAAAAGTTTTTAAAAGCAGTTTCGTTGCTGCTGATTATCGTAACTGTAGGTGCGGGCTGTAGTGACAATAGCGGGGATACTTGGTCTGAAGATTATGGGCTCTCTGACATTTCATTTCCTTTAGATGAAAAAGTATCACTGAAAATTATGACGGAAAGTTCCTCTTTAGCACCTGAAAATCCAAATGAAAAATTGATTTTTCAGCGATTAGAAGAAGAAACGAATGTTCATATTGAGTGGAGAAACTTTACGGGAGCAACATTTGGAGAGAAAAGGAATCTGGCAATGACTAGTGGGGATATGCCTGACGCAATTATGAATGCTGGTTACAGTGACTATGATTTATTAAAACTCGCAAAAGATGGCGCTGTCATTCCACTGAACGATTTAGTAGAGGATTACATGCCAAATCTAAACGCAGTTCTGGAAGAAGCACCAGAATATAGGGATATGATCACTGCACCAGATGGCAATATTTATGCATTTCCTTGGATAGAAGAACTGGGTCAAGGAAAAGAGAGTATTCATTCTGTAGACAATTTTCCTTGGATAAATGTAAAATGGCTAAATGAATTAGGACTGGAAATGCCAACAACAACGGAAGAATTAAAAGAAGTATTAATTGCCTTTAGAGATAGTGACCCGGCAGGTAACGGACAAACAATTCCAATGTCATTTATCATCAATGATGGAGGACAGGATCCTGGTTTCTTATTTGGTTCGTTTGGTCTTGGGGATAATTGGGATCATACTGTTGTGACAAACGATGGGGAGGTTAAATTGACTTCTAACGATGAAGGATACAAAGAAGCTATAAAATTTATGAATGAATTACAGGGAGAAGATTTAATTGACATCGAAGCCTTTGAACAGGAGTGGCCTACCTATGTAGCTAAAGGCCAAGAAGGTCGCTATGGCATATATTTTACCTGGGATAAAGCAAATATTTCAGGTATGAATGACGATTATGAACTTATGCCTCCCCTCGAGGGACCAGATGGTCATAAAAATGTTGCCAGAACAAATGGAACGGGATTTGACCGTTCGAAAATGGTTATCACTAATGCCAACCAAAATCTTGAATTGACAGTAAAATGGATTGATCAATTCTATAAACCTACTCAATCTGTGCAAAACAACTGGGGTACGTATGGAGATGAGGATATGCAGAATATCTTTGAATTTGATAAAGAGGAAAATATGCTGAAACACCTTGATTTGCAAGGTACTGCGCCTGTTGAATTAAGAGAAAGAACATCAGTTGGCGGACCACTGGCAATTTTAGACAGCTATTATGGAGAGGTAACGACAATGCCGGAGGATGCTTCATGGAGATTGGACCTAATGAAAGAAGTGATGGTTCCACATATAAAAGCCGACAACATATTCCCAAAGGTATTTTTCAGTCTTGAAGAATTGGATCGCCTTTCTAAAATAGAAGCAGATTTACTTCCGTATATTGAGCGTAAAAAAGCGGAATGGATTGCAAATGGGAATGTAGAAGAAGAATGGGACGAGTATTTGGCCGAGTTAGATCGCCTCGGATTGCAAGAGTGGTTGGATATTAAACAAGAGGGATATGATCGAAGTACTAATTAATGGGGGAGAAATAATTGACAAATCAAAAATTACAGCGATACAGACCGAACTTACACTTTACGGCTAAGAGAAATTGGTTAAATGATCCGAATGGATTGGTATATTTCAAAGGCGAATATCATTTGTTCTTCCAATATAATCCGCATGATAACGTTTGGGGCTCCATGCATTGGGGGCATGCTGTCAGTAAGGACATGATCACCTGGGAGGAGCTTGACATAGCGCTTTATCCGGATGAGCATGGAACTATTTTTTCCGGAAGTGCAGTGGTAGATTGGAATAATACAACCGGATTCTTTCCTGAAGAGCCAGGTTTAGTTGCTATTTTTACACACCACAAGGATAGAAATGGCGAAAATCCGCCAAAACAATCACAAAGTCTGGCATATAGTAGTGACAATGGGCGAACATGGATTAAATACAAAGGCAACCCTGTACTTTTTCATAAGACAAAAGTTGATTTCAGAGATCCTAAGGTTTTTTGGAACATGAAAACTAGTAAATGGATCATGTCATTAGCAACAGGGCAAACGATTACCTTTTATTCTTCGCTAAATCTAATAGATTGGCAGTTTGAAAGCGAATTCGGAGAAAATATTGGTTCCCATGATGGGGTCTGGGAATGTCCTGATTTATTTAAATTAAAGGTAGAGAGCACCGGCGAAGAAAAATGGGTTTTATTAGTGAGTATCGGTGATAACGGGATATCAGAGACGGGATCGTGTACACAGTACTTTGTTGGTGATTTTGATGGATCTGTATTTAAAGCGGAGCATGATGACATTAGATGGCTGGATCATGGGAGAGACAACTATGCTGGTGTAAGTTTTTCCGACATTCCTGAAGAGGATGGCCGCCGGATTTATCTTGGATGGATGAGCAACTGGAGATATGCTAATGAGGTTCCTACAGAGGGTTGGAGAAATCAGATGACTATACCAAGAAAGCTTCAGCTTCGGAAAATAGAAGGAAAGTATATAGTTATTCAACATCCTGTAGCGGAACTCGATACTTATTTTGAAAGAAGCAGAGATATTCATGATCTTGAAATAAATAATTCTGAAACTATAGTGTTCGAAGTGAACGAGGCTTATCTGGAGTTGTTTATGAATATATTAAATAGTGATGCAGATCAATTTGGTATTACGCTGAATCATACACAAACCCATAGCACCACTATTGAATATGATGCTTCAAATGATGTAATCACATTAAACAGAGAGAAATCAGGAAAAGTGGAATTCTCCGAGATGTTTTCACTGGAAAAAAGGTTGAAAATGGATAACAGCAAAAATGTTCAGCTTCGAGTAATTGTTGATACTTTCTCAATTGAAGTTTTTGTTAATGACGGTACTTATGCTATAACGAGCTTAGTTTATCCTGATCAAACTTGTGAAACTGTGGCATTTTATAGTGAGAGCGGAAAAATAACTGTTGAAAATGGTTACATATCCACACCTAATAAGAGATTTACAATTTAAAATGTAATATCTAATGGTGAATATTAACCTAGGAAGGAGGAAGCAGTTCGAATGTTTCCTCCTTTTTAAATCTAAATGGATAAGTATTTAAAACCATGAGAGGAGAAAAGGCAATGAGTGAAAAAAAATCCGTAGTTTGTATCGGAGAGTTGTTAATCGATTTTTTTTGTAAAGATACAGGAGATAATCTGGTGGATGGAAAGATTTTTGAAAAACAAGCTGGAGGAGCGCCTGCTAATGTATGTGCTACTATTGTGAAATTAGGTGGAACTGCGTTGTTCAGCGGAAAGGTTGGAAATGATCCGTTTGGTAGATTCCTTAAAAATACGTTGGAGGAAAAAAATGTTGATACTTCAATGCTAATACTTGATGATGTTAATCCAACTACTTTTGCTTTTGTTTCTTTAATGCAAAACGGAGAAAGAGATTTTGTATTTAACAGAGGTGCCGATGCATTTTTAAAGGAAGAAGAGCTAGACAAGGAGAAATTAAAAGAGGCTGCCATTCTCCATTTCGGGTCTGCAACTGCTTTACTGGACGGACCGTTTCAAACTACATATCTGAATACAATGAAGTCGGCAAAAAAAAATGAGATTTTTGTTTCGTTTGATCCAAATTACAGATCAGATCTCTGGAAAGGAAAGAAATCGAATTTTATAGAACTAGCGAAACAAGGAATTGCAATAGCTGACTTTGTAAAAGTCAGTCATGAGGAATTGGAGATTATTACGAGTGCAGCTGATTTGGATAGCGGAATCGAACATCTACATCAAATGGGAGCGTCCTTGATTGCAGTTACATTAGGAAAAGAAGGAACTATGATTTCCACTATGATTTCCAATAACTATAAACAAGAAATAATTCCAAGTATAAAAGTAGATTCCATAGATACAACTGGTGCAGGGGATGCGTTTGTTGGTGCAATGCTGTATCAACTAGCAAAAGAGGAAGCTATCAAAAAAGTTTTGGTAGACTTTAATAAGATTAAGAAGATAACTTATATAAGCAATAAGGTTGGAGCGATTGTTTGTACTAGAGTTGGGGCGATCTCTGCCATTCCTACTTTAGATGAAGTAATATAATATATATGACAGATAAAATTAATGCCGTCAGCTGAAATGGAGGCTCGTGAAATAATGTTTGGCACACAATGGTACTTCCGGCTTGGGAATTTAGGGTTTAATTTAGTATTGTTAAATTTTTTATGGATACTGTTTTCGGCTTCTGGTTTGTTCATATTAGGGATTTTCCCGGCTACTGCCGCGTTATTTGCGGTTATTAGGCTTATTATTATGGAAACAGACAGTGGTTCGATTATAAAACTGTTTTGGAATAAATTTAAAACGGAGTTCCTCGCATCCAATGTAATTGGTTATCTGATGCTGTTAATTGGACTTCTTTTATATGTTGATTTTAAAGTATTGCATCATATTAAGCAGAATACACTTTATATGGCTTTGATGAGTTTAACGATGGTTATTATACTCGTGTACTTACTCAGTTTATTGTATGTTTTCCCTGTGTTTGTTCACTATGATTTAAAACTTTGGCAGTATCCAAAATTTGCTTTAATTCCCGCCATTGCCAGACCGTTGCGCACATTAATAATGGCAATTACTTTAACTGGAATCTTATTTGTATATATGAAATTACCGGTATTAATGTTACTCTTTGGCATAAGCTTAATTAGTTTTATATTGATGAAATTTGCGTATTTATCTTTTTCAAAAAAAGCCGTCGAATGAGAAAGGTTTACCTCTATTTTAGGAGGACCTTTTTGTGGGTATTTATTAACACCTTTTTATTTTGGTTTTTTACTTGATTATTTTATTTAATATGCTAATTCTCACTCAATCTAGTATATTGCTTTAATCCATATCATTAATGCAGGAAATAATTATTGTTGGTCAGAGATAGAAGGGGACGAAGAACAAGAGAACATGGAGACCCTGTTAGTTTATTCAGGAAATGAGACTTGTGCACCGTCTGGGATTACATTTTATATTTATTTATAACTGGTTTAAGAGGACAAAGTTTATATGCTTTTAATGAAGAAGCAAATTCCTTAGATGTTGTATTTACTTCTAATGAGAGGTTAAGAAACGTATACCCCTTTGACGTTTATTTTTATGTGATAACAACGAATACTTCTCCGAGATCAGGGAATCTAGAAGAAGGAAATCATGTATTTAGATTAACTCCTGCTCAATACAGATCTTAGATTAATTAACCACCTAGTCAACATCAGATTAGGTGGTTTTGTAAAGTGTGTTATTCATTACGCGGTAAAATTTTTGCGGTTGCACTTACTGGTCCTTTTCCTAACATAGGTGAAAAGTATATACTGTTACTGTATCTTTCTGTATTAGCTTCGTCTATTTTTGCTGTTAATGCAGGATCATTATCTATAAGTTGAAAAGTAACATTGTATTCTTCGCCAGCTAATTTTATCTTTCCTGCTCGATTGTTACTTTTCCATAAGTCGCATAAGCTTACTAACAAGCGAAAAAGGATGTGTTCTTATCTATGAAATTTAAATCACTACCTAGAAATCCGAATAAACGCCTTTGGTTAGCAAGAGATATCACTTTCAATGTCCAAAATGAACCAAAGGTTTCTTTCCATGAAGACAGAAAGCAATGGGCAAGCGTATTATTCATAACCATGAGTTGATTATTAAAGCAATTGATAAAAAATAAAAGAGTCTAGAAGATCTAGCTTTTTGATTTCACTATGTACAAAATAAAGTAGAAGATCTCTGGAAAAATGAAGAGAAGAAATAATGAAGGTAATAAGAGTGCATAGTGTGCAGGAATAAGTAATAAGCTATTTCAATGAGAAATAGCTATTACTTATATCTTTAGGTTGTTTTCTTAGCAACAATTTTATCATTCTGCATTTCAATAACATGATTGTCAGAGATCAGCATATCCATATCATGTGTCACTATTAAGACTTTGATATGTCGTTCATTGGAAAGCTTTTGAATTAGTTTCATCGCTGAGTTTTTGATAAACGAAAATGAGCTCTCGTAGTAGATTTTTAAAATTCCACAAATTAAGTAACTGAATATCTTATTTAATGTGTTATATATTGACCTTTGGAACATCTGCTTATGGCTTTCTAACAAAAAATGAAGATTGCTAGAGAGTAAGTTTTAGCTGGTCTGTCCTTGAATAAACTTTACAGATAATTGATAAAGGTTATCTAACTCCACTTCAGCATTATTTATCCGTTTCATTAGTAAATCAATTAGAAGATCGACAAACTGATCCATTGGCTGTAATACTGTCGACAGCTGCGGGAAATAGTTTTGAACAAACTCAGTCCCGTCGTAACCGATAACTTTTAACTGTTCCGGGATTTCAAGTCCTAACTCTTGCGCTTTATTGATAACCAAAATCGCAGTTAAGTCATCCGTGCAAAAAACACTGTCTATTTCCTCTTTGGACAAAATCTGACGAATCTCGGTGGCTTTTAAAAACGGAGAGTACTCCGGGGGAAAGTGATAAACCATTGGTTCCAAATGATGTTCCTTTAACACGGACAGATAACCATTCAGACGCCGGTTAGTTGGTGAGGCAGATTCATTCGTTCCTGTGAATATGGCAATCTTTCTGCCTCCTCTTTGATATAGCTGCTCAGTTGCCAAGCGTCCGCCTTGATAGCTGTCACTAGAGACAATTGGGATTCCTTCTGCCAGATAACGGTCAAATGAAATAATAGGTAATCCCACATTTCCGTATTCCGGGATATCCAGATTATGCGCGCCTGCAATAATACCATCTACTTTATTTGCAGCCAGCATCTTCAGGTAGTCCCGTTCTTTTTCCTTGTTATTGGCACTGTCACAGAGAATAGTTTTATAACCTTTTTCGAATAGACTTGATTCAATTTTGGCTGCTAGTTCTCCAAAAAAGGGATGAGACACGGTAGGGAAAATCAGACCAATCAATTGTGTATTTTTTCCCTGCAGCGAACGGGCCATCGAATTAGGCTGATAATTTAATTCTTCCATAGCTTTATGCACCTTATCAATGGTTTTTTGACTAAGGTAACCATAATTATTAATTACTCGTGAAACGGTTGTTGCAGAAACGCCTGCCTTTTTCGCTACATCTGTCAATTTAATCCCCATTATGTTCTCTCCCTTTACTCATAACTAGTTCATATCACGCAGGGTCCAGAAATCTCCTGTATAGTTCCCTTCAAATCCATGAAGAAAGATATGCGTCTGCTGAGGGTCTTTGATAAAGACGCAGCTAGTCATGACGCAATAGCCATCGTTAACAAAAACTTCGCAGACAGAACGGTCTACAAAAATGTGCAATGTTAGCTTATCCTGTCTTTTTAGTGTAGCAGTTCTTATGGAACCATATGATTCTCCAAAAGGGATACCTGCCTTACTGCGATCCATGCTTATTGTATCATGTTTTGCATCGAAAGAAAGCTTCAGTCCTTCTGTATTCTGCTTATCTGCAAATAAATATAATGAACCTGATGCACTAGCATCTAATTCAAGCTTTAATTCGTAAACATTTTTATCGGGAGAGCCTAATAACAGATACTCATCTTGTACAGACCCTTGCAATACCTCATGATTTTGACGTAATACCTGCATTTCTGCAACTGGTTTTTGATACAGGTGCTGATCCTTGATAGACAATTCTTTAACTATACTGAGGCAGTGAGCCCAGCCTTCTTCAAAGCTAGGATAATCTAATTCAGGCAACCCAATCCAGCCGATACTCAGTACACGGTCATCTGGCGCATTAAAAGCCTGTGTCGCATAGACATCAAAACCTTCATCCAAATTTACTAAATCCGAAGTGTTTTCAATAGAAACCGTTTCTTTATTAAATGCTGATCCTATGACATACATATTTGGATATATATTCTGATACGGTGTTATATTCTGGTCTAGTCCCTGTGGACAGAACAATAGTACTGGCTGATTATCAACAAAGACTAGATTAGGGCATTCAACCATAAACCCCATTTCTTCAGTCGTATAATCCAGTTCGCCAAGCAATTCCCAATCTGTTAACTGCTTACTTTGATAAACTAAGACAGCACCTTTTCCTCTTTTTGTTTGTGCTCCAATCGCCATCAGATATTGGTCTTGATAACGAAACACCTGTGGATCACGAAATTCATCTGTATATCCTGTTGGCGGATTCTCTATTAATGGTTCAGTTATCTTTTCTACTAGCATTTCGGAGTCCATCCAAGCTCCCAGTTGATAGGAGTGGCGCTCCCATCTCTCATCTCGTACATTACCCGTGTACATAAGAAAAAGTTTGTCTCCCACTGTGATAGCAGAGCCTGAATATACACCATGACTATCATAGGGAGAATCAGGTAATAAAGCGTAATCACGTTTTTCCCAGTCAACTAAGTTATCAGATACCATATGATACCAGGATTTCACGCCATGCACAGGTCCAAATGGATAAGCCTGATAAAAGAGATGCCACTTCCCATCATAGAACGAGAAACCATTTGGATCATTTAATAAACCTGTCTTCGGTTGAATATGAAATGCTTGCTTCCAGTCTGATTTCTGTATCGCTGATTCAAGCATATCTTGATAGGCTGCCGGCCATTGATGATAAGGTTTATAACGCAAAGGCGTTGTCCATTCTGTTATTAATTTCATGTTTTTTCAACTCCTATATATTCATTAAACCTACTATAAAACATATGCAATAAGGGTTAATATGTCAAACGTTTAACATAATAATAAAGCTTATATAATGTAATTGTTTAATATTTATATATTTTATGACAAACGATTGACATATATTATTTTTATTTGTATGATGTAAAAAAGCGGTTACAAGGGAGGGATTAATCATGAATCACAAGCAGGTTGCAGAAGATATACTGAAAATGCTTGGCGAAGATAACATTCAAGCTGCTGCTCATTGTGCAACTCGTTTGCGTTTAGTATTAAAAGATGACAAAAATATTGACCAGCAAGGATTAGATAATCATCCGGATATCAAAGGAACATTTAAATCAGATGGCCAATTTCAGATTATTATCGGACCTGGTGAAGTAAATAAAGTTTATAAAGAATTAAGAGATGCAACAGGAGTACAAGAGGTATCTAAAGACAATTTGAAAGCATTATCAGAAGGAAAGAAAAAACCAAATCCGATTATGTCCTTTATTAAATTGCTGTCTGATATTTTCGTTCCGATTATCCCGGCGTTAGTAGCCGGCGGTTTATTGATGGCTTTAAATAATGTTTTAACATCTCCGGATTTATTCGGTCCTCAATCTGTTGTGGAAATGTTTCCTGCTATTGAAGATGTAGCTAGTATTATTAATCTATTAGCTTCTGCACCATTTGCCTTTTTACCTATTTTGATTGGTTACTCCGCTACGAAACGATTTGGCGGTAACCCGTATTTAGGTGCTGCAATGGCGATGGCCATGGTTATGCCTGAGTTAGTCAATGGCTATGCTGTAGCAAATGCGATTGAAGATGGTACAATGAGCTACTGGAATATCTTTGGTCTGGATGTGGCTCAAGCTGGTTATCAAGGATCTGTATTGCCTGTACTGGCAGTATCATGGATTTTGGCTAATATCGAGAAATTCTTCCATAAACGAATGGCAAATGCTTTTGATTTCACCTTCACACCTATGTTTGCGGTGATTATCACAGGGTTTTTAACGTTTATTTTCGTAGGGCCAGTTATGCGATATTTATCTGATGGATTAACGGAAGGGCTCGTGTGGTTATATGAGACAACAGGAGGATTTGGCTTAGGGCTATTGGGTACGTTCTACTCAGCAATTGTTATTACCGGGTTACATCAAAGCTTCCCGGCAATCGAAACAATGCTTCTTGCCGATATAGCTACAACTGGCGGTTCCTTTATCTTTCCAGTAGCTGCGATGGCAAACGTAGCACAAGGAGCTGCCTGTATGGCGATATTCTTTGTTACAAAGAATAAAAAGCAAAAAGGACTTGCATCTTCTGCCAGTGTATCTGCCATGCTAGGAATTACAGAACCGGCAATTTTCGGTGTGAACTTAAAACTAAAATTCCCATTTATCTTTGGAATGATTGGAGCGGGAATTGCTTCAGCATTTATTGGTTTTTTCAATGTATTGGCAGTAGCAATGGGACCAGCAAGTGTTATTGGTTTCATTTCAATTGGACCTAGGTCTATTCCGATGTTTATGGTTGGTATCTTAATAAGTATGGCAGTTGCTTTTGCGTTAACCTTTATTTATGGCAAGCGAAAGTTAGCTATACCAGAAAATGATAAGAGTTCGGAAGAATCAGCAAGTGAAACAAGCCCAGCAGTATCATCTGTCAAAGCAGATGAAGTGACAATCAGCTCTCCACTTACCGGAAGACTCATTCCGTTACAAGACGTCAATGACCAAGTGTTTTCTTCTGAGATGATGGGAAAAGGGATAGCTATTTATCCTGAAAACCATAAAATTATAGCTCCGGCAGATGGGACGATTACCGTCACTTATGATTCAAAGCATGCTTTTGGAATTCATACGGATCAAGGAGTAGAAATCTTGATTCATATTGGTATTGATACAGTAAATCTGAATGGAGAAGGCTTCGTTTCAAAAGTAAGTCAAGAACAGCAAGTGAAAAAAGGTGATATTTTAGGTGCTTTTAACGTCGATGAGATTAAAAAGGCCGGTTATGACCCTACTGTAATGGTCATCATAACCAATACAGGCGACTATGCTGAGGTATCTGTGGTAGATCTGAAAGAAATTGCTGAGGGAAACGATTTGTTACAATTGAGAAAATAAATATTGACTGTTCTGATTTTCATTTGTGGTTTAGTAATATAGTTAGAGAATTAACTATTTAAAGTTTGAATAGCCCCCTTGAAATGTAAGGTGAGGAATAGTAAAGATAATGAAAGAAGCAGGAACTTATTTGTCATCCTGCTTCTTTTATTTGGTTTTCAGGATTTAATACAGTATATGCGGTTTTTTAGCGTTATTCCTTATTCTGGTGCATCTATTAAGTTGAATTTTTTTCTATATTGGTTGGGAGAATAACGTTTATATTCTTTAAATTTGCGAATAAAATAGCTGAAATTGTCAAAACCAACCATAAACGAGATATCTAACACTTTAAGGTTACTGTATTTTAATAACTCTACTGCTTTTTCACAGCGATATTCATTAATATAGGTAATCGGTGTTTTTCCAATTTCTTCATGGAAATATTTAGAAAAATAATTTTTGTTCATCTTTAAAAGTGAAGCCAGATCTTTTAGTGATATTTTACTATTGTAATTATGCTGTATATAGATAATTACCTTTTTGATATTTTCTTGTTTCTCTTTAACGTTTGTTGATAATTCCAAAAAAAGCTGCTTCTCAAAAAGAACTAATATAATTTCTAGCAACAATATCTTAATTCTCAATGCAGATAATCCATACTCTAACGGGTTTCTCTTAATAATGTTTTTTAACTTATCAGCTATAGATTTGGTCAAACTTACGTCAATCTCAGAAGTGGATGGAAAACGCAAGAGTCCTTTACTAATAGGATAAATAATAGAATTTTGACTTATATCAGGATAGTCAAAGTTTAATATCTCAGGATGAAATACGATAGCATGGTGAATCGAAGGACCTCTTGAGGTTATTTTATGTAAATCCCCTGAATTAATAAAAATAAACTGCCCTTTAGTAATAGGGATGATTTTCGAATTAATACTGACCTCAATGATACCATCCTCAACAAAAATAAATTCTAATTCCTCGTGCCAATGGAAGTCTACAAAATATCTTCTTTCATTATACTTACTGTATATATGTAACGGAAATGATGGAGTGCCATGAGTGGACTTTTCTTTTAATCGGCTTTTATTCATAAATTTATTATCTCCTAAAGTGAAAATAGTGTTATTTAATTCATAAAAGTGCAAGATGTAATAACATAATTAAATTATAATAGATTTGAAATTATAATACAAAATGGAGGATGAAAATGACAAAAATTCAGCAACAGTGGTGGCATAAAAGTGTAATTTATCAAATATATCCTCGTAGCTTTAATGACAGTAATAACGATGGAATAGGCGATATAAAAGGAATCATACAAAAGCTGGATTATTTAAAAGAACTGGGGATTGAAGTTATTTGGTTAAGTCCGATTTATGAATCACCTAATGTGGATAATGGCTATGACATAAGTGACTACTATTCTATTTTACCTGAATATGGAACTATGGATGATATGAATAAATTGTTATTAGAGAGTCATCAACGAGAAATTAAGATTATCATGGATTTAGTTGTAAATCATACTTCAGATCAGCATCCATGGTTCATTGAAGCAAAGAAATCAAAAGACAATCCCTATAGAAATTATTATATTTGGCGTGATCCAATGAATGGTCAGGAGCCGAATGAACTGGATTCTAATTTTGGTGGATCAGCCTGGGAATATGATGAAAGTACAAATCAGTACTATTTACATTTATACAGCAAGCAGCAGCCTGATTTAAATTGGGAGAATGAAACAATGAGAATTAGTATATGGGAAATGATGAATTTTTGGATAGATAAAGGCATAAGTGGTTTCCGTATGGATGTAATTGATTTAATAGGAAAAAATCCAGATAAACAAATTAAAGAAAATGGACCCAAATTACATGATTATTTGCAAGAAATGTATATCAATACTTTTGGAAAACATGATTTACTAACAGTTGGAGAAACATGGGGAGCGACAACAGAGAATGCTAAGTTATACTCTGACCCTAAAAGAAAAGAATTAAATATGGTATTTCAGTTTGAGCATATGAATTTAGACAAAATACCGGGTAAGCGAAGATGGGATTTGAAAAAATTAGAATTAGTTGAGTTAAAACAGGTATTAAGTAAATGGCAATATGCTCTTGGCCAAGAAGGATGGAACAGCCTATTTTGGAACAATCATGACTTACCAAGAATTGTATCAAGATGGGGGAATGATGGTGAATATCGAGTCAAATCAGCGAAGATGTTAGCAACATTACTACACGGCATGAAGGGTACCCCTTATGTTTATCAAGGGGAAGAGATTGGGATGACGAATGCTGTTTTTGATTCGATTGATGACTATATAGATATTGAAACTCGAAATGTCTATAAAGAAAGAATTAAAGATGGATTTAGCGAAGAGGAAATTATGAAATCACTTTATATGAAAGCAAGAGACAATGCCCGAACCCCGATGCAATGGTCTGATGAGCCCAATGCTGGATTCTCTAAAGGGAAACCTTGGATGAAGGTAAATCCAAATTACACGTATATAAATGTGAAGAATGCACTTGAAGATGAAGATTCTGTTTTCTATCACTATCAAAAATTAATCGATATGAGAAAGAATAACAATTTGATAGTATATGGTACTTATAACCTTTTAGAACCTGATAATGAAAACATTTATGCTTATGAACGTATTTTAGAGAATGAAAAGTTATTAATTGTTTGTAATTTTTACGAGGTTGAAAAAAAATTCTATTATCCAGTTACAGAATACACAAAAGCTAGAATATTATTAAGTAATTACAATAATTCTGGTTTAGATATAAGCAATATCCGGTTACGGCCTTATGAAGCTATTATTTATCAAATAAGTGAAGGAAAGAGTGATAAATAGGTGGTGTTGACAACTTTTTAAGTCTAAGTGAATTTATAAAAAATATATAAGCACCCTTAAATAAGTGTGAGTAGATAGAAACGTGTCACTGATGCTAGTATAGTTTCATGGACACATCCAAGATAAGTTTATACAATAAACTTTAAGAGGAATATGTCACTATGGACATCGAAATAATAGTAAACGGTATAATTATGATTTTCAAAAAATGATTGTTGAACTCTATAATACTGGTAGCTCAGATAAAGATTTAAGTAGCGAATATGGTGTATCTGATGTAACGATTTATGCATGGATTAAAAAGTTTACTCCAATCGAAATGGAAGATAGATTTTCCGTGACTCCAGATGACTATGCAAAGCTTCAAACGGAAATGCGTCATCTAAAAAAGGAGAACGAGATATTAAAAAAATCTATGACCATATTCGCAAGAAAGTAAATGACTCAGTTCTTATTGATTTGATTGATGAACACTAGGATGTCCATCCTATTCAGCAAATGTCTGATCTTGTAGAAAAAGAAGGCTATAAAGTTAGTATCTTACGTGTTCAGCGGTTAATGAAAGCAGCTGGTATCCGCTCGATTACCACTAAGAAATTCAGATCAACTCCTAGTAAAGAGGAAGTCGTTGAACGTAAAATATACTTAAGAGAGACTTTTCTATAGTTACAAAGGCAGTACTTATGATAATGCTTGCATTGAATCTTTTCATGTGATTCTCAAGAAAGAAGAAGTTAATCATGTACAATATTTTGATTTTCACTCAGCCAATGTTTCAATATATTAAAGGCTGAAATAATCGTAAACGAATTCACGACAGCCTAGGTTATAAAACACCACAAGAGATAGAAAACTTCTCACAAGATGCAGCGTAAGTGCACATGCAGCCAATGTAACGCGGTTTTACATGGAGAGGTGCGCGTTGTACGGATTTCTACTTGCGAAAAGTGTTGTACAACCTTTGCGTCTTTCGCAAATCACTACGCGCACAGAAACTCCATGTAAAGCCATCACATATTTACCGAAATAAGATTCAAGGTGTAAAGCAAAAACTAAGCTCTATCTGTCCGAAATATTGACTTAGATCCATTACTGATGCTAACCCTAAAAGAATGGAGACAGTTGAATAAAGGAGACTCAAGTTATGTATCGTATTCTAATTGTGGATGATGAAAAAGAGGAAAGAAACGTTATTCGTTTTCTGTTAAACAAATTCAGGTTCGAATTGGAAATAGTGGAAGCCTCTAATGGAAAAGGTGCTTTGGAAGAGTTAGCGAAAAATCCAACTGATATTTTGCTTACTGATGTGAAAATGCCTTTTGTTGATGGGATGGAATTAGCAACAATAGTAAGAGAACAGCATCCAGAGATGGAAATTATTTTTTTTAGCGGTTATGATGACTTTAATTTCGTGAAGAAAGCGCTAACTTTAAGAGCAGATAATTATATACTAAAGCCTGTTAAACCAGAAGAATTCAAACAAACGATGACAACAGTAATAGATAATATAAAAAAACATAAGGAGGAACAAGAAAAAAGAGAAATAAATCAATTATTTATAAAGAAGCATATTCTATATAGGTTATTAAATCAAACACCTATAGATGTACTGCTAAATGAATACCCTTACGTAAACTTCGATTTTTTGAATGATTATAATCGAATGATTCTCATTCATTCAGATACGACTTTTTTGGATAACCTATTTGAAGAAGAAATTGTATATTTATACGAGCAAATAAAGGAAGCCACGTTAGATAGTAAATATGATGTAATCAATTTAAATCCTTTTCAAATCATCATACTATTTAAAGAGAATCCTAAGAAATTAATTACATATAGACAAATAGCTGTGCAAATACAAAAAAAGATCCAATCTGCAAATGGAATTGATTGTGTTCTCTCAATAAGCGAACGCATTAGCTCTCCAAATCAAATAGCGCAAACATATAGTGATTTAGAAGACTATTTAAAAGATCGCTTTTTCTATTCAGACGTTTTTATCTATCCAATTGATACCCCGTTAACAAATCGAGAAGAATATAAAAAAGACGAATATATATTACAAGAAATAGAGAAAGAGCTTCAACAAGCTGATACAGAAAGGCTACAGCAAAAAATAGCAGCTATTATTCAAAAGTATGAAAAAAGTACTGAGACTTCACAAGTTTATCTTCGCTTCCTATTTGCTCGATTGCTGCAACTTTTCTTTCAAATAATGCCGGAATACAGTAAAGACAACATGAATAGATACATTGAATTAATTTATTCGTATACACATTTTTCTGATATCAAGCGAACTTTATTAGATGTTCAAAATAAAGTAATAAAAAAGCTAGATAAGGAGAAAAATTCACCTAAGCATATTATAGAAGTAGTAAAGCAATATATTATAGATAACATAGAGAATGACTTGAGTTTGGATATGTTAGCAGAAAAGGTGTATCTAACACCAGGTTATTTAAGTGATAAATTTAAACAGGAGACTGGACTGGGAATTAATAAATATATTAAACAGGTGAGAATGGATAAGGCGGTAGAATTACTTAGCAATACCAATATGAAAGTGAATGAAATTAGTAAAGCTGTCGGTTATAAGAATGCCTCCTACTTTATTAAAATTTTTAGAGAACATTTTGGTGTCAGTCCGAAAAAACACCGAGAAATGAAGAAACTCTAGAGGTGAAGTGAATGAGATGAATCCCTTTAAATTGTGGTTTATTAATTTAAAATTTAGAAATAAAATTTTACTAATTTGTATTATTGCAAGCTGTTTGCCTATTATTGCATTAGGAAGTATATGGTATTATCAAATACAAGATTTATTGGTTACTCGCGAAGAGGGAAATTTATCTGAAGCATTAAACCAATCCATTTTAAATATAGATTATAAAATTAATAATTATATTAATATTATCGACCAAATCGCATGGAATGATGAAATTAAAAATGGAATAACAGCAGAGTATAACGATAATTATGAAATGTATAAGTTTTATAGTGATACGTTGTCTCCTTCGTTGCTTACTCCACCGAATTTACAAACAGATATCAACTCTATTACAATCTATACCGACAATCAAATGAATCCCCATGGTCAATTGCTGAGACCGTTGACAGATATTAAAGATTACAGTTGGTTTGACGGCATCATGGCCTCAAATGGGGCAACCTTGGTAGCCTCGTCGAGTGATGAAATATTTAGACTGAGTAATCGAATATTTGATGACAGCAGAACGTTTAATAATATTGTCCAAATGGAAATAAATTATCAACAGTTTTTTGCTTTCATGTCTAGTTTATTTGAAGAGGATTATGGTGTTATTATTTTGGATGGCGATCATCAGCCTATTTACTCTTTTGAAACTTTTTCTAACCAAAATCTAGCGGACCAATTTTCTTCATCAGATTTCGTTGATAGACTAAATAATGGTTTATTTGAAGCTGATTTTGTCTTTCAACAAGCTGATTTGTCATCTTACAATTGGACTGTCTATTTATATCGACCAACGGATATTATTTCTACCACTACTCTGCCGATGAGACTAACCGTTGTGCTGGTTATCTTTTTAAGTATGTTAATTATGTCCTTATCTATTTATTTATTGGCAAGAGTAGTGGTTAGGCCACTAGAAAAGCTGTCGAAAAATATGGAGAAAATAGAAAATGGAGATTTGACGGTCTCTATCTTTAATAGCGGTACGGATGAAATTGGGAGCTTAATTAAGCAATTTGGGAATATGGTCAATAAATTAAGAAATATGATAAACCAGGTATATAAGAGTAAAATTGCTCAACAAGAATATGAAATGAAGGCTTTGCAAGCGCAAATTAATCCTCATTTTTTTTACAATAGCCTATCGTTAATAAATAGTAAAGCTATTATGGCAGAACAAGAAGATATTAGTCAGATGGCTCAACACTTATCCACTTTTTATCGGACAACTTTAAATAAAGGCAGAAGCATAATAAATGTGGAAAAAGAACTTGAAAATGTAATTTCTTATATAAACATTCAACGATTGTTGCACTCGAATTCATTTGATGTACATTATGAATTGGATAAATCAGCCTATCATTACACGATGCTAAACTTGCTCTTACAGCCATTAGTAGAAAATGCAATTAATCATGGCATTGATCATAAAGAAGGATCTGATGGGGGAGAGCTGATTATCAGGTTAAAAAGAGTAGAAAACATGCTGGAATTTTCCGTTATTGATAATGGGATTGGAATAAACCCAACGAAGCTACAGTCTATTCTAACTACCGAAACAGAAGGATATGGAGTTAGAAATGTTCATAATCGGGTGCAGTTATATTATGGTCCTTCATACGGTTTAAGGTATGAAAGCGAGTTCGATCATTATACGAAGGTAACTTTGGTCATACCAATTGTTGATAGAGAGGAATAGTAGTTTAATGGTATAAGTAAATGTGAGAAAAACTCCACAAGATATATGTGGAGTTTTTCTTTTAAATCCAAAAGATTTAAATAACACGATATTCCGGAAAATGTTATATCAAAACGGATTATTTGATATTTCCTACGAATCATATATCAATTAGAATAAGATTATACGAAATCAATGGCCATGATTTTGCTGAAAAGACAGGAAAATTTAAGGAGGGATTGCAAAAATGATAGCGGATTCATTCAAAGAGTTTAAACCGTTAATTGTCTTACTGGTGCTAACTATTTTATTAACTGCGTGTGTACAGAGTTCTTCAAATGATGGCGAAACAACTACAGAAGATGGTAAGACGATTATTAATATCGGACGTTCTATAGGTACCAATCACAAATTACCGGAAGGAGATACCTTTGAAGATAATGCGTATACCCGTGCAGCAGAGAAAGAATTAGATATTGATATTCGAAATGCCTTCGAAGCAAATGGAGAAGACTATGATAGGCAAGTAGCTTTGGCTATTTCTTCGGGTGATTTACCTGACATGATGGTAGTTTCGAGAGAAGAGTTAAAAGATTTAGTTGATAATGACTTAATTGAAGATTTAAGCGAGGTATATGAAGAACATGCAAGTGATTACATTAAGGAAACCTATGCTACCTATGATAATCGTCCTTTAGCAGACGCTACATTTGAGGACAGTCTTATGGCGCTTTCGGGAACTGAAGCTCTAAGTGCGCCGCAGATGATCTGGATACGTGAGGATTGGTTAGAAGAATTAGATTTAACAATAGATGAAGAAGGAGATCGTTTAATCACTTTAGATGAATTAGAAAAAGTTGCTGAAGCTTTCATTGAAAATGATCCAGGAGATTCAGGTAATCCTGTAGGGATACCATTCGCTTCCTTCTTAAATGCAGGAGATTATGGAGGATCAGCTTTTACTATGAACTCGATTGCTTCTGTTTTTGAAGGACAGCCAAGAAAATATTTAATAGAAGAAGATGGCAGTATAACATATGGCTCAACTTCAGAAGGTACGAAACAAGCGCTTGAAGTAATGAATGAATGGTTTAATAAAGGCATTATTGACCCGCAATTTGGAACAAGATCTTTTGACGACATTATGGCTTTACTGACAAATGGACAAACAGGTATCTTAACAGGTCCTTGGCATATACCGGATTGGGGATTATCAACGGTTAGAGAGATGGACAACGATGCAAGATTTGCTGCTTATGCATTAGCTGACGATGAAGGTAACGTAAATGTATTTGAGCAGGCTACAACTGGTCGTTTTATTGTTGTCAGAAAAGGATATGAGCATCCGGAAAAAGCAGTTCAAATGTTGAACTTATTCTACGATGTTATGCTAAACACAAAGGAAGCGGATATGGAAAATACTTTTCCTGAGATAGCAGAATATTTAGAACGGGGAGTAGATGATTCGACTAAACCGTTTAATATCGTAATTCTTCCTAATCAGAAATATTTGGATGATTATCAAGATGTCCAAGCTGTTTTGGATGAAGAGATGACTGTTGGAGAAATTACTGACTCTCAAGTTAGGCAGAATATAAATGGAATTATAGAATATATGGAAACCCCTGAAGACGCTTTAACTAATAGCTGGTCCAATTATCATTCTCGTATTGTAGGATGGGGATTAATGAATAAGCTGACAGAGGATGATCAATTTAATTGGGCAGAAGCAGCTTATGTTGGTAATACACCAACCATGGAGCAAAAACAAGGCAATTTAACAAAGATGGAAGAAGAAGATTTTATTAAAATTGTAACTGGAGCGGAGCCGCTTGATTATTTCGATGTTTTTGTAGAAAAATGGCAAAACCAAGGTGGGGATGAAATACTTGATGAGGTGAAAGAAGAGCTGGCTCAGTAAGGGTAGGCAAGTGAAGAAGGGCTGGTTAACAGCCCTTCTGATATAGGAGGTACGTAAGATGGCGGAGAATAATCTAGAGGCGCCTATTCGTGGTCGGAAAAAAGATAAAAAAAAGGCGAAATTAACCTATCACGCCATGTTGGCACCTGGAATGATTTTTTTACTTATCTTTAGTTTTGCACCGATGTTTGGGATAGTAATGGCTTTTCAGGATTTTGTACCGGCAAAAGGTTTCTTTGGTTCAGAATTTGTAGGACTTGAACATTTTAAATATATGTTCAATTTACCCGATATCGGAAAAGTATTCCGTAACACGATTGTGATTGCATTAGGGAAAATTATTTTTGGCACTTTGCTCGCAATTGTATTTGCAATTTTATTAAATGAAATCCGTTTAAAATTCCTTAAAAAGTCAGTACAGACTGTTGTTTATTTACCACACTTTTTATCGTGGGTCGTACTTTCAACGGTTGTTATCAATTTATTTAATCTAGATGGAACCGTTAATCAAATTATGGATTTCTTCGGTTTAGAAAAGATAAATTTTCTAGGAAGCAATACATGGTTTCAACCCTTATTAATCGGTTCTGATGTTTGGAAAGAGTTTGGCTTTAACTCGGTAATTTATTTAGCCGCTATTGCTTCTGTGGATCCAGGGCTGCATGAAGCAGCCGGTATGGATGGAGCAAGTTGGTGGAGGCGGGTTTGGCATATCACCTTACCAGGAATGTTGCCAATTATCTTACTCTTGGCGATTTTAAGTTTACCAAGTGTATTAGACGGTGGCTTTGATCAGGTGTATAATCTCTATTCGCCAATTGTTTATGAAACTGGAGATACGATTGATACTTATGTGTACAGGAACGGTTTGGTTGGGCGTGATTACAGCTTTGGAGCAGCTGTAGGTCTGTTTAAATCAATAATTGGTTTGATTCTAATACTATCTGCTAATAACATAGCCAAAAAATATACAGAAAGAAAATTATTCTAAGGGGGAGTAAAGATGATACAAGGAAATAATCTCTCCACGAAAATTGGGAAATTTATCATCTATTTTATAGTTATTTCTTTAGGGTTAGTATGTCTATTGCCCTTATGGAATATCGTTGCTATATCCTTCAGTAGTGGGGAAGCAGTGGCGGCCAACTTAGTTGGGCTTAAGCCTGTCAATTTCTCCACAAAGGCTTATGAAATGATTATGGAGGATGCACAGTTCTGGAGATCATTTTCTATATCTGTACAACGCGTAGTGATTGCTCTTGCGCTGAACTTGATACTGATTGTGTTAATGGCCTATCCATTATCCAAAACAAAACGCGAATTTAAGAGTAGAAATATTTACATGAACATCATCATTTTTGCCATGTTGTTTAGTGGCGGGTTAATTCCAACATTTATCGTAATTAGAAATTTGAATTTATTAGATACGATTTGGGTGTTAGTTTTACCCGGAGCAGTGCCTATTTTTAGTGTGATTTTAATTATGAATTTCTTCGTCGGTGTTCCAAAATCATTAGAAGAGGCAGCTATTATTGATGGTGCTAGTCCGCTACAAATATTATTTAAGGTTTATATTCCGGTTTCTTTACCGGCTCTGGCAACAGTAGCATTGTTTAGTATTGTGGGTAACTGGAATGACTTTATGACTGGTCTGATTTATATGACCCAAGTAAGTAACTATCCAATTATGACCTATATTCAGTCCCTTACAATCGATATCGCTGAATTAGTCAGGTCGGGAACCAATAGTGATGCTTTACAAAATATTGCAGAAGTACAGAATCGCAATCTAAATGCTGCGAAAATAGTGATTTCTACTATTCCTTTGTTATTGATTTATCCTTTTCTTCAAAGGTATTTTGTAACAGGTATTGTTGTAGGATCTGTTAAAGAATAGTACCAGGAGGGGGAAGTATAAAAACATGGAAAGTATTTTAAGGATAGATGGCCCGGTATATCGTTTATTATCTAGAGTAGTAGAGTTAATTTTATTAAATATATTGTTTATCCTTTGTAGTTTGCCGATTGTTACAATTGGGGCTTCTATTACTGCTTTGTTTTCTATAACGTTGAAAATGGTTCGAAATGAAGAGGGAGGAATAATCAGCGGGTTTTGGGCGGCATTCAAAAAAAATTTCAAACAAAGTACGGTTATGTGGGGATTTTTAATTTTATTCTGTGTCATTTTAGCATTGAATTATTTCTTTTTACAATTCTATACGGGAAATTTTCCGATGATGATTTTCATGAGTTTAGTAATGTTCTCGATGATTTTTTGCATGTATCTTGTACTGACTTTTCCATATATTGCACGTTATAAATGTACAATAAAGGAAGCTTGCGTAAATGTATTGAAAATGGGAACAGCCAATCTTGGTTCATTGTTGTTAATTATCATACTTATGCTAGGTCCTGCTATTTTAATGTTCTTTTCACCATACTGGCTAGTAATAAAATTATACATGGATACTTTTCTCGGTTTTTCCTTAATTGCTTATATTAGCTCATTTATGATTAGAAGTATGTTTGAAAAGTATGAGAAATAAAAAGGATAATATTTTAATGATTTTATTTTCTTTTAAAAATTTTATTCATAATATTATGCAAATAATATAACTTACGAGGAGGAATTAGCATGAATATAGTAGTCTGGAATGAAAATTGTCATGAGAAAGTAAATGAAACGGTCGCTTCCATTTATCCAAAAGGGATTCATGGAGCGATTGCCGACTTTTTATCTGAAGCAGGGCATGAAGTGACAACTGCGACATTAGAGGAGCCGGAACATGGGTTATCCGAAGAATTGTTGAATAACACCGATGTCTTGGTCTGGTGGGGGCACATGGCGCATGAGGAAGTACAGGATGATGTTGTGGAACGCGTAAAACAGCGTGTGTTAGACGGCATGGGATTAATTGTTCTTCACTCAGGACACTTTTCCAAAATCTTTAAATCTCTCATGGGGACAGGCTGTGATTTAAAATGGCGCGAATCGGATGATAAAGAGCGAGTATGGAATGTAGATCCATCCCATCCCATTGCTAAAGGAATCGGCGAGTATTTTGAAATCGAAAAAGAAGAAATGTATGGGGAGCATTTTGATATTCCCGCACCAGATGAATTAATTTTTGTCAGCTGGTTTACTGGCGGGGAAGTTTTCCGTAGTGGAGCGACGTTTAAACGCGGCAGAGGAAAGATCTTCTATTTCCGTCCTGGTCATGAAACCTATCCGACGTATCATCAGGCAGAGGTGCAACAAGTGATTAAAAATGCGGTAGCATGGGCTGAAAATCAAGATACTCCAAAACATACGTATGGGAATTATCAGCCGATTGAAAAATAAAACAAGATCGATAGA
Source organism: Oceanobacillus chungangensis (assembly GCF_003369565.1). GTDB lineage: Bacteria > Bacillota > Bacilli > Bacillales > Amphibacillaceae > Oceanobacillus > Oceanobacillus chungangensis. The sequence goes on from NZ_PIOD01000008.1 coordinate 40,665, forward strand.
GAGGAAGATGAAAAATGAGTTTAAAAGTAGCAGTTATCGGATGCGGCAGTATCGCAAAACATCGTCATTTACAAGAATACGGACAGAATGAGCAGGTGGATATTGTGGCAGTTTGTGATATTGTCCAAGAACGGGCAGAAGAAGTAGCAGCAAAATATCAGGCAAAAGTATATACAGATTATAAAACACTGGTAAAAGAAGAAAATGTAGATGCTGTCAGTGTTTGCCTACCAAACTATTTACATGCTTCTGTCAGTATCGATGCGCTCGATTCTGGAGCCCATGTACTTTGTGAGAAACCGATGGCAACCTCTTTAGAAGAAGCAGATAAAATGATAGAGGCTGCAAAACGTAATGGAAAGAAATTAATGATTGGTCATAATCAGCGTTTTGTTGCTTCTCACCAAAAAGCTAGAGATCTGATTGCATCTGGAGAGACTGGAAAGGTCTACAGCTTTCGTACAGCATTTTGCCATGGCGGCCCGGAAGGATGGAGCGCCGATGGTAAGGAAAGCTGGTTCTTTAAAAAAGAGGAAGCGTTCATCGGAGCCATGGGGGATTTAGGAGTACACAAAGCAGATTTAATCCGTTATCTATTAAATGATGAGTTTGTGGAAGTAGGAGCCTTTGTAGAAATAAGTGCTAAAGAAAATACCGATGTCGATGACAATGCAACACTAATCTTAAAGTCGGAAAAGGGTATTATCGGCACGCTGGCAGCAAGCTAGGCTTATACAGCTGGAGAAGATAATTCTACTATTATTTATGGAGAAAAGGCTATATTGCGTTTGGAAGATGACCCAGCGTATTCTTTAGTAGCTCAGTATGCAAATGGAGAAGTAGTAAAGTATGGGCTCGGTGCGATTCAGTCCAATGATGAGGCCGCCCAGACAACGACGCATGTGATTGATCATTTTATTGAATCGATTCAAAATGATACTGAGCCGTTAATTGACGGTGCAGAAGGGAAGAAATCCCTCGCTATTATTTTGGGTGCTTTAGAATCTGTCAAAACCAAAAGAATTTTTTCCTTGGAGAAGTGATCCATGATGAAACGGTTGGAAATGGGACTGATTGGTGCAGGGGGAATTGCGGAAACCGCCATATCCCTGTTTATCAGTCATTAAACGAATATGTAGAAATACCTGGTGTGCAGGATGTTAACTTGGTCCGTGCCAGGGAAGTAGCAGAAAAATATGCGATTCCCCAAGTATATGAAAAGTTTTGTAGATTCTGTGATGCTGGCAAAAGAATCGATGGAGGAAGTGGGAACACCTATCGTTACAAGGGTGCAAGCGTTGCGCCAGAGAAAAGTACCCGGCTGTGGTGTGTGTGTGTTTATCTACAAGGAGCTTCAAGGAGGCGGAAATTTGATTGATTGGGGCTGCTATTTACTTTATACAGCACTTTGGCTTGTTGCCCCTTCCAAACCAGTAGAAGTAAATGCGCAAACCTATCAGCATTTAAGTAATGTGTTTTATCCTCTTTGATATTTGCCGCCCAAGAACATCCAAATAACAACGGACCTTGATCATCAAAACGGATATAAGCGCTCACATGATCATCGCCATCAACAGCATCATGATCATAGCTACCCCAACCGTTGATCTGATTTGGCTGCTGTAATGAAAAAGTCCTCTTCTATACCAGTCAAAATGGTTAAAGTTTTGCATTAGCGTTGATAATAAATAGTGTCTGATGAATTGCAGTAAAGACATTAAATAGAAAAATCCAGCGCGAATTTCGTGTTGGATTTTTCTATTTTCTAGTCAATACAAAAACTGGGATAATCAATAAAGGTAGAGCGTTAACTAAATGCTAACATTGGGCTAACGCAATCTCATGAAAAACGGTAAATTCATGTTAAAGATGTTACACCTAAGATTTAGTAAAACCTTGATTTACCGCACTTTTCGCACACACCGTTAAAGATATTACACACTCTCACCTTATGGGTGGCATGATGTAATAAACGCCTACAAACGTTGATATAACAATGTTTACAAGCGTTATAAATGTATCATGTTCATGCTTTTGTTCATGTTTTAATCAATAAGATTTGGGAGAGGTTTTTCATTAAGTTACTAAACTTAGTGGAAGCCTCTTTTTTTAACGTTCTTTGTCATGTGAGCGTAAATATCCCAGGTCTGACATTCCGAAACAGTTTTTGTTATAGTTCTCCGCTTTGATAAGTCCAACCAACAAGCGTTCGAACACCTCAGCGATATTATTTTTCGTTAAGATTGTTTCCATTATGTCCACCTCATTTTTTTCATTTGGCTTCGAGCCTTTTATCGGTCGGGAGCGTAGCAATCCGACTAGCTGCACACGTTCAACTTAGATAGAGCAAAAAGAAAACCCGCACCGTAATTTACGGTGCGGGTCAGGTTGCTCGATCGAACGATCCTTCATTTATTGCTTCATATATCAAGAGAAGTATTTACTTTTTGCTTCCACACGTTTTATTCCTAACTTCTGTATCCAAAGGAAACTAAACGCTAAAATGATAATGGTACTTGCTAACAAGCTAATGATGCCTATCCATGGCTGAATAAGATGATTGTTTAATAAGGTTGCCATTTCTCCATTTGCAATTTTCCCCACATTTAAGTAAGTGAAAGGGGATATATGCGCCATGAATGATGTTTGGGGCAAATTGCTTGCAATGTGCAAACCTATCGCCAAAATAAAGGTCGCAATCACGGAACTAATCGTGTTAGTGAAAAATAGTGATAAAAATATAGACAGTGTAAGTAAAAATACAAGTGAAGCCAGAAATAGAATACTCGTTTCTACTAGGTAATTTCCCATGTTAATAAAATGAAAGTCCCCTTCAATCGACGTACTGCTCCGGATCGTTTCATAATAAAGAACGGGGAAGGACCAGTCACCAAATCGATTACCAATTGTACCGATTATTACCATAAGAAAAATCAGTCCAAGTGATGTCCCTACTGTAAATGCAATTGAGGTCATATATTTACCCATCAATAAGTCAAAATTTGAAACGGGTTGTGTTTTCAAAAAATAAAGCGTACGTACTTTCCACTTCTCCGCTGCGAAACCAGTACCAAATAAAATAATCAAGAGAAGCGAAGGAAACAAGTATATTAGCGATTGAAAAAACGTATAAACATAAAATAGACCGGTATTATCTACTTTCTGTGTCTCTTTATTCCATTCTATAAGTACCATTATTATAATAATACAAGTCTGGTGGAAAACCACTATTTCCTTCATTTTTAGTTTCATTACCAATTTATTTCTCAGGAAAATAATCTGAATATATAGAAATTAAAGAAACTATATCTATATCCTAACATATAAATGTGTATTTTTGTCCCTTGTCTATTTAATGATGAGTTGGGAAAACTAAGTATTAAATTATCATTTATTAGTCATAAATGTAGAAATATCAGGGGAAATTTTCCTGATATTATTAAAAAAATTAAAAGAAGTGCTTTTTAAACCCATTTTTGTATTAACAATAGTTCTTTATACAAGAAGGATTTTTTCCCTTTCTTAATAGAAGTAATTATTTAAACAGAACATATCATAGGGATTAAAACTATCATTTTTGTCTTGGAATTTGACAGAGTGAATAGATTGCTATGGCTTGCTTTGTTTAATTAAAAGGAAAGGCGCAAGGTAAAACAATGAAGAAAACGAATTAAAGGTAACTATTTCTTATGAATACCAGTTAGCGAGTTTTAGTATTGTACTTCCAATTTCTGCACAAGAAAAGTCCTTCAAGATCGTTTAGATGCACCAATTTCAAAATTAGGTATTCCGGATACAAAACCTAAAGCTTTTTTCGTAACTATTGTGCAAAATTTAGTAGGTCAAAAGTCTTGTGTAAAGAAAGAAAAGTTTTAAATATAGGATAAAATGATTAAATGTTTGATAAATTGGTCGATATAATAAAGGTGGTTAATTTTGGAAATGCATTCCATCAGTCTTTACTATTATCATCCAGAGAAAAGGGGTAGCCTAGTGAAAATTGTCTCAAAAAAAGTAAGCAAGTTTAGTTTGCGTAATTTACATGTAAAATTATTTCTTTCTTTTACATTAATCCTAATTATTCCTGCCTTAGCAATCGGATTATTATCCTACGAAACCGCTAAAAACGAGATGCAACAACAAATATTAGATAGTGTTAATGATAATGTAGCAAAACTGAATAGGGCAATAAACGATACGATTAATCCTAAGTTAATTGATATTGAAGTTTTAGCGAATAATATTACTTCAAACCAATACCAAGTATTAAGTAGTCCTGAAATTCAAGAACCTTTGAAATTTTATCAGCAGACACACCCAGAAGTCGATATTGTATATACAGGTAACGAAGATGGAGTTTACATAATGGAGCCAGCGGAGTTAGGCGTACCAGATGGCTACGATGCAAGAGAAAGAGATTGGTATAAGCAGGCAATGGAACGAAAAGGCGAAAGCGTGATTTCAGAACCTTATGTTGCCGCAAGTACGGGTGAGATGGTTATAACTATTTCAAAAGCAAATGACGACGGTACAGGAGTAGTAGGTATTGATATTAATCTTAATAAGCTACAGGAAGTAGCCCAGACCACTCAAATTGGTAAAGAAGGGTATGGATTTATTTTAGATCAAAACAAAAAGTATCTTGCTCACCCCACTGCTGATTTAGGAAGTGAAGCAGAAGCAGCAGTCTATGGCAATTTATATAAAGAAGCAAGTGGCCAGTTAAACAATAAGGTTAGTGGAGAAACTGTAGTTTTGGATTACATAACTAATGATTTGACTGGATGGAAAATAGGTGGAACCATCTACACCAAAGAAATTAAACAGGCATCCGCCCCTATTTTATATACATCATGGTTGGTGGCAGCAATCGCCGTCGTTATAGGAATCATTGCTGTCATCTTTATCATAAAATCCATTACTAAACCAATAAGACAATTAGGAGAATCAGCCGTAAAAGTAAGTCAAGGGGATCTAACCCAATACGTGGAAATACAAACGAATGATGTCATTGGAAAATTAGGGCAGGCATTTAATGAAATGATAGATGGTCTACGTATTCTTACTCAAAAAGTGGAACGAACAGCCGAAAGTGTGGCGTCTGCTTCAGAACAATTATCTGCGAACACTGAAGAAACAAATGCTGCAACCGAACAAGTATCCTCTTCGATCCAAGAAGTAGCGAAAAATGCGGAATTACAGACAAATACCGTTGATAAGGTGTCCCAAACCTATAATGAAGTAGCAATTGGTGTTACCAACATTGCCGAACGTTCATCAAAAGTTACAGACCTTTCCCGCCATGCTGTTCTCGAGGCAGATGAAGGGGGGCAAGCTGTATCCAAAACAGTCACTCAAATGCAGTCTATTCATACTTCTGTTAGCGAATCGCATGAAACCATACAATCTTTGCATGAGAGCTCCAAAGCGGTCAACGAAATTTTGAGCGTTATTTCAGGTATTGCAGATCAAACGAATTTGCTTGCCTTAAATGCAGCTATTGAAGCGGCCCGTGCAGGCGAACATGGAAAGGGCTTTGCGGTTGTAGCAGAAGAAGTAAGGCACCTTGCTGGACAGACGCAAACATCAGCTAAAGAAATTCATGCGATTATCACGAAGATTCAAGATGATACGGAAAATACAGTGGGTATTATGGAACGTATTACGGAGGACGTTGAAGACGGAGTAGAGATTACAAGAGAAGCTATTGAGAAATTTAATGGAATTCTTCATACCACCAATGAGATTTCTCCACAGATGGAAGAAGTTTCAGCGGCGGTCGAGCAAATGTCTGCAGCTATTCAAGAAGTAACTGCTCAATCAGATGAAATTGTGCAAGTTGCACAAAGCAATGCCGCCACTTCAGAAGAGGTCGCTGCATCAACAGAAGAACAGTTGGCATCAATGGAGGAAATTTCAGCTTCAGTTCAGTCGCTTTCGTCTATGGCAGAAGATTTAAAATCTGCTATAGCTAATTTTAAATACTAACAATATCTGTAGTAGCCATTACTATTATCCTGGACTTTGATTTAACCGGATTGTTGTGTGGTACTAATGAAATGCTAACATTTTGCTAACGCAACCTCATAAAAAAAGTAAATCTCCGTTAAAGATATTACAGTCAACAATATCCAAGACGTTGATTTACCGCACTTTTAGAACCTCGCGTTAACGATATTACACACTCTCAGCTTACGGGCGGCATGATGTAACCATGTCCTCCAGACCTTGGTATATAAGGGTTTTTGAGTGAATTGTTAACAAAGTGCTAACATAATCATTATGTAAAATAGAAGAGGCTTCTCATTAGTTGATTAAACTTTGGGAAGCTTCTTCTATTTTTATTTTTATTACTTGTGCAACATGGAAAAGATATTTTAGTTTTCATTCTGGTATGAAATTGGTGGGGACATACCGTATGATATTGAATCAAGAAACAATTATCCAGAAGGCCCAGTCTATACAGAAAAAAGAGTAAAATTATTCCGAGTGTTAAAGTAAAGTCAATTGATTCAACTGGAGCCGGTGATACTTTCGTAGGCGCAACATTATATCAGTTAGCAAAAGAGGATCCAAAGAAAATGATAGGAGAATTTGAACACCTTTAAAAGGTTATATCTTTCAGAAATACAGTGGCTGCACTTGTTTGCACAAAGGTTGGAGCATATCGTCACTACCTTCATTAGAGAAAGTATTGGACTTTCGGTGATTTTTTATATGCCTTATCATTTTGGTATAATTGAGCTAATATCCAGGTGAAGCCTAATGGTTTACAGATTAGTGAGGGAGAATTCTTTTTTAAAGCAAGTTGAATTTATTAACTAGTGACACGGGTTGCAAGGTGACTCACCAGCACCTTATGTGTTGCCAAATACACTCGGCACATGTGAAGTGTGTGAACAACGGAAAAGACAAAACTGCTGAAATTGCTAACATTTTGTTAACGCAATCCTATAATAAACGGTAAATTCCCGTTATAGATGATATATTACATACTTTCATCTTACGGGTGGCATGATGTAATAGTGCCCTACACCCCTTCATCTGATTGGGTTTGTATGTAAGGTGAAAGTGAAATGCTAACACATTTTGCTAGCACCCGAGGTTTTTAACGGAGGCTTCTCATTAGTTCACTGAACTTTTGAGAGGCTTCTTTTTACATTTCTTGAGTTCCGTGGAAATACATATTTCTCGTGATTTAATCATCAGATTAACTCATTGACTTTTTAGATGCCTTTTTTTATTTCACCCCTTTTTCTAAGATTATGATTCTGATATTTTCAAGAAGTGCAATAAGTTTTAATAATCTAATTTATCGGTGGTTTATCCAAAATTAACCAAAAAGTGATTTAAGTACAAAAACAATGACATTTAACCGATATATAAAGAAAGAGTTACTAGTAGACATCTGGGGTGGAGGGATTTTATTGTTGAGAAAATTTTTTTGGCATAATATGAAGATAGGTGCTAAATACACCATTGTATTTTCTGTTATGGCCGTAGCATTTATTTCATCCATTTTCATAACGTTTTTGTTTTTACAGACAACTGATAATAGAATGCAAGATACGACTGTTAAAAATGAGCTTTCGAGCTATGCTGGAGAACTTGTTACAATTTATCAAGAGAAGTACTTATTTATTCCAGAATATATATTGTTATCTGATGATGAGATGCTCTCTCAGTATATGGATAAAAGTATTGAATTTGTGGAAGTGGCTAAAAATATTAAACCTCTCTTGAATAAACAACAGTTATTAAACTTTGATCAAATGATTGCGAACAACCATGAATTAGACCAATATTTTTTTAGTATGATTGTTCCTAATGTACAGCAAATAAATACAGATCAATTTGCAGAACTACAGAAGGTTGCAAATGAACTTAAAAATGAAACTGCGGATTTAGGACAGCAACTCATGGACGCTGCAAACGAAGAAAGTGAACAATCATTAAGTACTGCGCAAAACGATTTGAAGAAAGTTACTTCTATTTTGATCCTATCTGCCACATTTTCAATTGTTATTTCGATAATATTATTGTTCTTTATTAGCCGAAATATTAGTAAAAGTTTGCAAAATATTGTTCAACACAGTGGTGAAATTGCGAGTGGAAACTTGAATATTAAATCATTGACTGTCAAAGGTGAAGATGAGGTTGCACAACTATCATATGCAATGAACCATATGGGTAGTAGTTTACGTGAAATGATTTCAGAAATTCGGGAGGTTTCTAGAGAAGTTGATCAACAAAGCACGGCATTACTAGATTCTTCTGTTGAGGTAAAAGCTGGTAGTGAACAAGTTGCTATTACGATTGAAGAAATGGCTAAAGGCTCTGCTAACCAAGCAGATAATTCTGTAGAGATTTCTGAGAGCACACAACTATTCAGTTTAGAAGTCATACGCGCTGGTGAGCAAAGCAACGAATTAAATATATTTTCTAGCGAAGTTCTAGAAGCGTCCACGAGTGGAGATAAGCTCATGAAGGAAACTATTCAGCAGATGGACGTCATCCATCTCGTAATGAAAGAATCATTAGGGAAAATTACAAGCCTTGAGAACAAAACACGGTCAATTACAGAACTAGTAGATGTTATCCAGTCTATCGCAGATCAAACGAACTTGCTGGCATTGAATGCTTCGATTGAAGCAGCAAGAGCGGGTGAAGCTGGTCGAGGATTTAATGTTGTAGCAAACGAAGTTAGAAATTTAGCTGAAGGAGTTGCCCAATCTGTTACCAAGATTAGTGATATCGTGTTTTCGATTATAGAGGAAACAGCCCAAATATCAGAGGAATTAAATCATGGATACACTGAAGTAGATAAAGGTGCTAAACAAATAGAATTAACTGGCAAAAGTTTTTCAGCAATTAAGGTAAATGTAGAAGAGATGACAGATAAAATCGGAACAATATCTAATATTCTTGAAGTTATTGAAGGTTCTAGCAGCACAATTAATGAATCTGTAGAACAGATTGCCGCAATTTCTGAACAGTCTGCTGCAGGATCTGAAGAAATATCAGCTTCTGTAGACGAGCAAGTAATGTCGGTTGATAATATATCTACAAGCGCAAAAGAATTGGCCGGTATGGTTGAAAGAATGAATGTATTAATTCAAAGATTTAAACTTTAATTTTTTAAAAAAAGGAGCAAAAAAAATTGAATCAATTTGCCAAACCTAGAGTATTCAAATTGTTGGTTTTTAGCTTATTTCTATGTCTAGTTCTCGTAGGATGTTCTGATAGTGCTTCATCATCTAAGAAATCGCTAGAAAATGAAAAAATAAAACTTGTCGACAATGAGGAAAAATTATATGTAGGTTTTATTCTTGATACACTTCGTGATGAACGTTGGTATGGTGATAAGGAAGCTTTTGAGAATGAAATAATTAACTTAGGTGGAAATGTGAAGACACTTGCTGCGAATGGCCACACTGAAGTACAAATCAAACAAGCAGAATTATTGATTGCAGAAGGTGTTGATGTTCTAGTTGTTGTACCTTCTGATGGAGAAGCTGCTGCTCCAATTGTTGAGTTAGCACATGAAGCAGGAATTAAGATTATATCTTATGATCGCTTAATAAGGAATGCAGCTGTTGATTACTATATTTCTTTTGATAACACGAAAGTTGGGGAATTACAGGCAAAAGAAATATTAAAACATGCTCCTAAAGGTAACTATGTGTATGTAGGTGGTGCTGAATCGGATAATAATGCTGTTTTGTTAAGAAATGGGACAATGAATATCTTACAACCACATGTTGATTCAGAGGATATTAATATTATCTTTGATCAGTATACGGATAATTGGGATCCGGCTATAGCCGAGCAAAACATGAAAGAGGTTCTAAGTGCGAATAGTGGTCAAGTCGATGCTATTATAGCGGCGAATGATGGAACGGCAGGAGGAGCTATTCGAGCATTGGAAGAAGCACAGTTAGCTGGAGAAATTCCTGTGTCAGGTCAGGATGCTGAAAAAGAAGCACTTGATCGGGTAAAAGCTGGAACACAAACAATGACTGTTGAAAAACCTATGGTAGTTATTGCAACGCATGCAGCTGAAATGGCGATGAAATTGGCGAACGGAGAAGATATACAGACTGATATAACTGTAGAAAATGGCCAAGAAGATATCCCAACTATATTGCTCGAGCCAAGAATACTCACGAAAGATGATATTAAATAAAGGAAAGAATATACTATCTCACTACTTGATGCAATTCAATTTATTCGGTATTTTTCATTTTTGGTTTATAATAAGTATGTACATACTAAAGGAGGGATCATCATGAAAGGTTGGCAATTTGTTGAAACAAATGAACCGTTAGAAATGGTAGAAAAAGAAGATCCGAAGGCTGAATCCGGCAAAGTTGTAATCGACACAAAGGTGGCAGGCCTCTGTCACTCTGATGTTGGTGTTTTAAGGGACCCAGGTTGGAAAGCATTACTTGGTGAACTGCCAGTTATAATGGGACACGAAGTAGCAGGTGTTATTAGTGAAGTTGGTGAAGGAGTAACAGGGTATCAAGTTGGCGACAAAGTAGCTGTCTGTCCTACTGGCCCAAGTGGAATGGCTCCAGGTTATGCGTATGGCGGGGGCTTTGGTACAAAAGTTTTAGCGCCAGCTGAAGACTTAGTTAGGATTCCTGATGGCGTTTCATTTGCACAAGCAGCTGCTGGTACGGATGCAGGAATGACATCATATCATGCAACTTTCACTAAAGGTGGAGTAAAAGAAGGTATGACGGTTGGTATGATTGGTATTGGCGGGTTAGGTCAAATTGCTTTAGAAGCTGCTGTTGCAAAAGGAGCTACAGTTTATGCAATTGATAAAAATCCAAATGCTCGTGAATTAGCTGAAAAATTAGGCGCAGCAGGAACCTATGAAAGTGTAAAAGATATTGAACAATTTAAACCTGAAGTAATTATTGATTTTGCTGGATTTGATGTAACGACGAGGGAAGCTTTAGAGTCTATTGGTTTCCAAGGTAAAGTAGTCCTTGTTGGTATGGGTAAACTAGAAACAACTCTAAATGTTACTTCATTGATAACAAAACAAGCAACACTTGTTGGAAGTAACGGGGGTACCAAACAAGATATTGAAGAAATATATGAATTGTTTGCTAGCGGCAAAGTAAATCCTAAAATAACTGAAATTACTTTTGATGAAATTCCTGAAGGTATTCAGATGCTAGAAAATGGTAAAGTAACTGGTAGATTAGTAGCTAACATGGAAAAATAAGTATTTAATATCAACCTAAGAAGTGGATATTAACTCCCTGCTTCTTAGGTTTTTTTTGCTAACTTCCATATTTTTGATACGCCATATATTTATACTTGTAGAGAAGACCTTTCGTTAGTTCACTGAACTTTTGAGAGGTCTTTTCTTCTATATTTTTAGTTAATATGTGCGTAAATGTTCATCGTAGTATTAATGTCAGAATGCCATAAACGTTCCTGAATCTCTTTTATACCTGCCCCTTTCATATAAGATATTAGGCGTTGAGTATATAAAGCGGGACACAGGGTTAGGTCCAATTTATCTGTTATAAGCGCCTAACCGCCTGTCTTTTTGTTGGTACATCCCATCCTATGCGTTTAAACATTTAAATTCATATAGGGCGAATTTTTAGATAGAAGGTAAATAAAACTAGTAAAAAAAAGAAATAGAAGAGATACATTCTATTTCTTAAATGGAATATTCAATAATTCTGGTACTGTGACAAACTCGTAGCCTTGCTCTTGCAGTGCCGGGATAATTTGACGAAGCGATTCGATTGTATTGGTTCGATTTCCACCCGATTCTGCCCCATCGTGCATGAGAATAATCGCGCCTGGTTGAATGTTGTCTAAAACATTCGAAGCAATAACTTCCGGCGGGTCTTCCTGCCAATCCAACGAATCAACCGACCAGGCAATCACATAATAGTTCATTTCGCCAAGCTTTTCGACTAATTCATTGTATAAGAAGCCATATGGTGGTCTAAATAATTTTGTCCGGTAACCTATTATATCGTTAAGAGCATCTTCCGTTCTAGTTACTTCCCGCTCGAGGGTTTTGAGGTCGGATTCTTCGACAAGATTAGGATGGGAGTACGTATGGTTTCCGATTATATGACCCCCGTTTTGAACTCGCTTGACAATTTCAGGATTAGCAACGGCTCTTGAACCTAACATGAAGAATGTTGCTGGTACATTGTACTGTTTTAATACATCTAATACCCCATTTGTAAAACGTGGGTCAGGACCATCATCAAAAGTTAAAGCTACTCTTTTTTGATCAGTAGGACCTTGTAAGAAAAATATATCTGGATACCGTTGTTGTAAAATTCTCAGGTCAACAGGCTGCTGACGTTCCCGCTCGGGATTTTCAGGTCCTCCTTTCAGGTCAGGAAAATCTGCTTCAGAATCATCTCGTATGTCCTCTTTCGACCATTGTCGCGATACATTTACCAAGTGTTCCTCATTCGCATAAACAGTCATGATATCTGTTATATGAAAACAAAATAAAAACCCGGCAACCAACAACCACTTTAATATTCGATCTTTCATCCATTCATTCATCTCCTTTTATAATACCCGTTTAACAGGGACTATTTATTATCACCATTGTTATTGTTGATGAAAGAGGATTATTTATTCAAAAAGAAGGAAAATAGTTTCCGTTTATTATTATTGAGTATCTTAATTTAAGTCATTTTCCGGGTAAACCACAATTAAATCGTGATTGGTTACTTACTCATTCGAGGCGTTATTCACATTATTGCCTATGTGAAAGTACTCGAAGTAGCTACAGGGGTAGAGGTGGGGAAGAGGTTTTTGCTTCGCACCTTACATTGAAATAAAACAATGTATCATCTTAGGGAGATAGAAATAGAGATACCTATCAATAATAGGGCGTAATAGAATCCATTTCGAAAAGATTAATCAAAATGAATTCTTTTTAATAACAATGTTTGTTCAAAGGTTTTCAAAAAACATGATTATCCAATCTACCTGCTATAAAGAGCATATTTGGGAATAAAAGTTAATATGATTTAAATAGTCCTGTCAGACCTTTCCTTTATTAAGTTAAATATAGTATGAAGTATTGGGGGCTTGAAAATGTTTACTCACATCGTTCAGCCGGGTAACACTTTATTTACAATAAGTAGAATGTATGGTTTGTCCATTGAACAGATACGGAGTGTCAATGGTTTAGTGGAAACCAATATTGTTCCAGGGCAGGCACTTCTTATTCCACTTTATATATATACTGTTCAACCTGGCGACACACTGTTTAGTATAGCAAGAAAAGCAGATGTTTCCTTAGAACAATTAAGAGCAGTTAATCCTTCAATAATCCCCTATTCATTACAACCAGGAATGAAAATTACCATTCCAAATATATCAGATTATCTTGCAAGTACTTTAAGTTTTTATGCTGTTCGAACCCCAGAATTGGATCGTACAACAATTAGGGACTTTGCACCTTACACAACTTCAATTTCTATTTTTGAATTCCATATTACTGCAAATGGAGATATTGCAAATGATCTTAATGATTTAGCAGCTATTGAAGAGGCTTGGAGAAATAGAGTAACACCACTTGCAACCATTACGAATCTCACTCCAAAAGGTTTCAGTACAGAAATTGTTCATCAAGTGCTAAATAATCCAACAGCGAGAACAAATCTTGTCAATAATATTTATTATTTGATATCAAGAAAAGGGTACGGTGGAGTAAATATTGATTTTGAGCGCGTAAGTACTGAGGATAGGGATTTATTTACAGGGTTTTTACGTCAATTAAGGGACCGCTTTGCATCAATTGGATATTTGTTAACAATAGCTATTCCCGCTAAAACAAGCGAAGATATCCCATGGTTAAAGGGCTATGATTATGGAGGAATTGGGTCTGTTGTCGATTTTATGTTTATCATGGCTTATGATTGGCATTATGGAGGGGGCGAACCGGGTCCTGTTGCCCCAATTACTGAAGTTAGAAAAGCAATTGAATTTGCCTTAGAAAGGGTTCCAAGAAGCAAAATTATCCTTGGAGTACCTCTTTACGGCTATGACTGGATAATACCATTTACACCTGGGACAGTTGCACCAGCTATATCAAACCAGAGTGCAATTGATACAGCCATGAAGTATCAGTCACCTATACAATATTCAAAGGAATATGAATCTCCATTCTTTCGATATAGAGATGAGGAAGGACTACTACATGAAGTTTGGTTTGAGGATGTCAGAAGTATGAGCAAAAAAATGATAACAGTTCGAGAGTATCGTTTACTAGGATTAGGTGCATGGCAATTAACACTAGGGTTTGCTCAAGGAACATGGCTTTTAACAAAGTTTTTCACCATTAAAAAAGCATAATTTTAATATAATGTAAAAAAACTCAGTGAAACAAAATTCAGTGCGGCATGATGTATTAAGCCCGAAAATTCTTGTAAGTAAAGGTTTCCTAGCAAAAAGATGTAAAATATTAAATTAATGTATATAATTTTAAGCTTCTCATCAATCTGTACAAATTGATGAGAAGCTTTATTATTTTGGTACAGTTTGGGACTCTAGAGCTCTTATCCATGCAAGTCAGGAATAAAATCAGCTGGGAAGAACTTAATCTTCTTGACTAATTTGTATATTAGCATGAATCATCACGACTTTCTATAGTGAATTCATCTCTTTAATCAATTCCGATATACTTTTCACTTTTCTTCCGTTATATTCGGTATATTCCGAGCTATATAAATCAATATATACCGTTTGCATCCCAATGTTAATGGCTGGAGCAATATCGTTTATATAATTATCACCAATAGATAAACCTTTTTCAGGTCGAATATTAAACTCTTGTAAGAGGTTTAAAAAATGTTTCTTTGTATCTAACGGTTTATTTGCTTCAGTGATAATATTTTCAAATATGTTCTGCAAATTTAAATTTTGAAGAATACGATGTACATTTTCTTTCTGGCTGTTCGTCAATAGCACTATATTTTTCTTTTCTTTAAGATGTATAAGTGCATCCCGTAGACCAGTTATTTTGGTTAAATGAAACTGATCTGTTGCCATAAAGTTTTTCGTTTGAACATAGGCGGATTTTGTATCTTGTATGCCGAAATGTTTTGCACAAACATTTGGGATCCACCATCCATCGCTAATTGCGATCATTGTATCAGAATCAAAATTTAATGGTTGCGGATAAAGCTTTCGTATTAAGTCTGATTCCAATTCTTTTCCTTTCCAAGTCCAAGCCTTTACAACCGTTGATTGAACCGGAGCTAATTTTAATACATAATCATGAATAACGTCGTATACTCTTCCTATTGTTACAACATGTTCTCCAGATACTATCTTTTCGTATTCTTTTATAAAAAATGGCTGTACATCTTCTGGCAGCTGATTTTTTAATTGTTCCGCATAATAAACGAAATGGTCTGTATCCTCGTATAAAGTGCCGTCGAAATCAAAAATGACTAATTCCGCGTTTTCTATTATATTTCTTTCCATGCCTACCTCCAGTAATTCTTTAAAAATATCCACTGGTATATTATCAGCATAAAATGGTCTAAAATATATAGGGATTTAATGGGAATTTTAGACAGTATTGTAAGAGGTTGATTTTATAGTGGATATTAATCATTTTTATAATTATGGCAGTCTTTTCATGTGAGTTTTTTCAATAAAAATTAGACATTACGCATAAATAGGGGAAAGTACTAAAGTTGAATAGATTGAATAAGAAATAACTAGCAACTGTAACAGGGTTACATGCCCTTATTTGCTAACATCTTGCTAACGCGATCCAGTGAAAAACGATAAATTCTCGTTATAGATGTTACAGGCAACAACAATATCCAAAATGGTGATTTAACGCACCTTTCACATATATCATTAACGATATTACACACTCTCATCTTACGGGCGACATGATGTAATCACATCAACCTAAACATTGATATATCAATTGCTTACACGACTTTATCGTCTCTAATTTCATACATGCATTCTTACTCTTACATCAAAATACACACTGTTCATTGGAAGAAAGTGAGTATGTAAACATAAAACAATTATAATCATTCTTTCCCTTGAGAATGCAATGGAAAGTATGAGTTAATTAAGATGTCGGACCGATAGACTCTTGTGAAAGGAGGCTGATTATATTGATCACAAATTCTGAGGTGATTTCCGCATAGCGGGAATCACTAAGTGGGACCGTATCACGATGTGCGGTCCCATTTTATTTAGCAGGTAAGAAAGCAAACTTTCTTCCGCTGCATAAGTGCAACTAAGGCATTTTGCCATAAAACTTGGCGATATGCCAAGTTTTCTAATAAAAAATTTCGGAAAATTTGCACCTTTCCATAATAGGAAAAATCGCTTATAATTTGCAATAAGTAGTACTGTTATTTTAAAAAATTATGAAAGGAGTTGTTACGTGATGAATGTCTTACAGGTTAATTTCGATATTGCTGAATATGTATATGTTGAGAAGGAGGACGTAAATCGTGCAATACAAAAATGCAAAAGAGGTCCTTCCCCCTAGTTTGCTAAAAGAGATGCAGAAATATATTCAAGGTGATTTAATTTATATTCCAAAAGCAAAAAAAGAGCGGGCAGGATGGGGAGAAGTAAGTGGAATGAGAGCGTTAATCGCTGAACGGAATGAGGAAATTTTCCAGTTATACAATAATGGCGACTCATTTGAACAATTGGAAGTGAAATTTCATTTATCAATTGATAGCATACGAAAAATTATTTACAAAATGCGAAGTAATCATCATAAATAAGTTTTCACTTAAAAAAGCGTGAAGCCAGCAAGTCCAAGCTACATGCTTTTTTTGTGCCCGAAATTAAACTTACTGAAAATGTACGAGAAGCTAGATGGTACAAATCGGATATAATCATTCTTTCGCTTGTTTGTCCAGGTCTTTCCATGCATTAATAAGTATATAGCGATTGATTTTAGAGAAAGGAGGTAACAAGGATGTTGACTAAAATAATTGAGGTGGATTTCTTATAGTCGAGGCCTCTGACATACTACTTGCTTTTTTATTGTAAGTTATGACCACCAAGACATGTTATTCAGACCTAAGATGTAGAGGTTCTGAATCAAAGGTCGGAAATAATTGGTACCGATTTTTAGGCCTTAAGCCGACGACAAGAAATCTTCCCGTATGTATGATTAATGGTAAGGGAGGAAGTTATTAATGCATATAGATATTGATATTCTTAAATGTATTGCATATGAACGGATGGAAAAGATCAAAGATGAAACCTACGGAAAACAAACGATTAATGGAAGTAAAAGAACAATGAATTGGAAAATGAGTATGAGTATGTTGTTGAATGCATTTATAAAAAAATGGTAAGTCTGGTTAAACTGTAAAGCGGACGGAGTTTTGTTGACAGTAGAGAATAAAATAATAGATGGCTAAATGTTTGAAAGCTACAGCGTGTTTTATACATGCTGTAGCTTTTTTATCAACAAATAAAATTATGAATAAGTATTTGTAAAAACCGCCCAGAACGTGAGAATAGAAAAAAACGAAGGATTTTTTGGGTAAGTTTGAAAAAAATATAAGAGGTTTCACTTGATTTCCTTTTACAAGGGTTTATTCTTTGTATAAATAAAGTTGTAAGAAAGTGGGGGAGGGTATAAGCTTTTATTCACAAGAGATTGGATTGATGGAATCTAATTATCTATGGCACTTTCTTAGTAGAGAAAATCAGAAAGGATGGTAATGTGACAGAAATCAAAGATGAAATCATATTAAGAGGACTTAAAGAAAATAATTTAAAAAATGTTGACCTAAACATACCAAAGGAAAAATTCATCGTATTTACTGGTCTTTCAGGCTCGGGAAAGAGCTCGGTTGTTTTTGATACATTAGCAACAGAAAGCAGAAGACAAATGACTCTGAACTATCCTCACTATGTCAGATATCAAATGCCAAGGTACGAAAGACCCCATGCTGATCTTATGCAATACTTAAGCCCGGTTGTTGTAGTAGAGCAAAGGCCTACAGGAGGCAATTCCCGATCAACAGTTGGCACTTATATGGATATACATCCATTAATAAGACTTTTGTTCTCAAGAATTGGACATCCATCAATAGGTTCCGCCACTGATTTTTCAAGCCAAAGTTCCTTTGGCAGATGTCCAGAATGCGGTGGGTATGGGGAGGTCATTGCGCCAGACTTAAATAAGATGATCGATTTCAATGAGTCACTTCGAGATTATGCAGTGAAATTTAAGCCATTATCGCCTTCAGGTTGGCAAGGCAGATGGATGATGACCTGCGGATTATTCGATCCAGATAAGCCTTTAAAGGACTACCAAGAAGAAAAACTCCACCTACTAATATATGGTCCCCGAGATGGGGAAAGGATCAATGCGCCATTTCATACAAAACATGGGCCTCAAAGACATGATTGGGATGGGATATTGCCGAGATTTACGCGTCTTTATATCAATAGAGATATCTCGAATCTAAAAGAAGTATCCCAGGATGACGTCTTAGCCGTGTCAACTCAATTCTTATGTCCAACCTGCCAAGGTTCAGGCCTAAACCCTAAGGTATTAGAATGTAGAATAAATGGCTTAAATATCTTAGTGTACGGTCAATTGGAGCTTATAGATTTACTAGAAGAACTGAAAAAGATAAAGGATCCGCTGGGAGAATCTATCGCACTGCAAGCAATTCCGCATATAAAACAATTGGTTGAAATGGGATTAGGATATCTGAGCCTATCAAGAAAAATGGGCACCCTGTCTGGTGGGGAAGCTCAAAGAGTAAAAATCGCTCGTCATTTAGGAAGCAGCCTAAACAATATCACTTATATTTTTGACGAGCCAAGTGCAGGACTTCATCCAGAAGAAGTGGATATGTTAATACAGATGCTAAAAAGTATAAAAGCCCAACATAATACCGTAATCGTTATTGAACATGATCTATCTGTAATAAAAGCAGCAGATGAAATCATAGAGATGGGGCCGGGAGCTGGTGTAAATGGGGGAGAAGTTGTCTATCAAGGGAAATTAGAAGGACTAAAAAACTCTAAAGCTGCAACAACCCTAAATCACAAGCTAAGAATAAACAAAAATCCAAGGGATATAAAAAGTTATTTTACAATAAAAAGAGCAAGAAACAATAACTTAAAAAATATAAGCGTAAATATACCTAAAAATGTCTTAGTCTCTATATGTGGAGTATCTGGTTCAGGTAAAAGCTCTTTAATATTGGAAGCATTCCCAGAAAGTTATCAAGAAAGCATAATGGTAGGGCAAGGCAGTATAGGAATCTCTAACCGTTCGACCCTAGCTACATATATGGGCATAATGGATGATATTCGCTCAATTTTTTCAATTGAAACAGGACAGGCAGCAGGTTTGTTCAGCTTTAACTCCTTAGGAGCATGCCCTCACTGCAAGGGAAAAGGAGTCGTAAAGCCAGACGTAGCATTTGCAGATCCAGTAACTATTCGCTGTGAAGCATGTGGCGGTACGAGATATTCAGAAGAAGCACTTGACTATCGATATCGAAAAAAAAATATAGTTCAGATTTTAGATTTAACGATAGACGAAGCTACAAACTATTTTAAAGAACATAAGATTATAAAAAGAGTGAATACACTAAAAGACGTAGGATTAGGGTATCTAACCTTAGGGCAGACGACAAGTTCTCTTAGCGGAGGAGAAATCCAACGGCTAAAACTCGCAAGCCACTTACAAAAAGAAGGACAAATCTACCTATTAGACGAGCCATCCTTAGGGCTACACAAAGAAGATAATGAAAAACTTTTAAACGTATTTCGAAATCTCGTAAACAGAGGTAATTCTGTTATAATAATCGAACACAATCTAGACTTTATAGCGGCGAGCGACTGGGTAATAGAATTAGGTCCAGAAGGAGGAAAAAAAGGCGGACATATTATATTTGAAGGCACCCCAGAAGAGATGTTAAATGCAGAAACATTGACAGCGAAATGGTTGAGGGATGGAGGTACGGAACGTTTTACTTAAAAATGCAGATTTATCGAATTTAGGCGAGAAAACTACCACATTAAGGATGATGTTCCAGAACAATTTGCTGATTTGTTTGAGATCTAGTTATATAGAAGCTTCTCAAAAGTTTTACTCAACTTTATAGGAGGCTTCTTTTTTCCATTTTAGCCTTTAATATGGCTTATTTCTTGTGTTTAAATGATACTTCCCTACATCCTGCAGAATTCTAGTTAATGTACTTCCTAAGACTATCTCCTGGTAAATAGGATTTACAAAATAGGAAAAAGTTGTTTTATTTAGTAAAACTGCTGAAATACCCGGCGTCTTATAGCTGATAATCAAAAATTACATTCTTCCTGTTCTAAATAGGAAGATTAAACTTTAACATGACGGGTAAACATTTAGTATCTTGCATCTAAAAAACTGACTTATACAACTAGGAGTTGAATATATTGAACATCTTATTGACATCAACTGCAAGAAGAATAGACTTCGTAGGGTTTTTTCAGGATGCTTTAAAAAATGCTGGTATTAAAGGAAAAGTAATTGCTGCTGATCCAGAATATAATGCTCCATCGCTCCAAGCAGGGGACGAAAATTATGTAATCCCACAGCAAACCGATTCAAACTATATGGAGGCAATAATTAAGATTTGCAAGTTACATGATGTGGACTGTCTTGTCCCATTAAATGATTGGGAAGTACCCGATATTTCTGCACACAAAAAAGAACTGGAGAATTTAGGTGTATCTGTATTTGCGCCGGATCCGAGTATTGTCGAAAAGGTACGGGACAAGGGGAAATACCGGGAGCTGCTGGATCCGATTGACGTTAAGACTCCGCTCTCCTACTTCAATGTTGAAGATGCGCAGCAGGCATTGGAAAAACAAAAAGTATCCTTTCCGTTAATCGTGAAGCCACGGAATGGCTCTGCCTCAATCGGCATTGAAATTATCGATAATGTAGAGGATATGGAATTTGCCTATCAGAATGCTGTTCGAAAGATTAAAGAAAGTCCATTGGATGACGCGACATCCAAAGAACCTGAGGACAATGTCATTATTCAGGAAGTGATAGAAGGTGATAAATTTAGTGTCGATATGTTTAACGATTTAAATGGTCGCTTTCTTACTTCTTTCGCTCGGAAGCAATTAGACATGAGAGGTGGAGATATCGACAGGTGCATCACCGTAAATAACCCGGAACTAACGGACATCGCACGGCGATTAGGTGAAAGTTTTGGTCATGCAGGCTATATGAACACTGATGTCTATTTCAACGGTACTGATTATTATGTTATTGACATCAATCCTCGTTTTGGCGGCGGCTATGCATTTACCCATCTAGCAGGAGCAGATATTCCAGCTGCAATCATTGCACAAACTGCTGGTAAAGAGGTGCAAGAGGAATGGCTGCGTCAAAAACCTGATATCGAGCTAGCACGACATGATATTGTCGTTCCAATAAATAAACAAAAGGTAATGCAAGCACTTGAAAAATAACATTGAAAAGTAAAAAATGCAGGAGGGATAAAATGGGCGATGCAACCCGCCTATTAGAAGAACTAATAAAAATAGACAGCTCTACAAAAGCAGGTGCGAATGAAGCGATAGCTTATTGTGAGCAATGGTTAACAGACCAAGGCCTTCCCGTAATAAAATTAGAGAATCATGGGTTTCACATGCTCGTTTGTGAAATAGGCCAAGGTGATCATACAATTGTATTAAACGGACATATCGATGTCATTGAAGCAGAGGAAAGACAGTTCCAACCCTATATCAAAGATGGGAAATTGTATGGCCGCGGTGCAGTCGATATGAAAGCAGGAGTGGCTGCTTCCATGGTGGCAACAGCACAATTGAAAGACAGGGACTTAAAATCCAGGGTCATGCTTCAAATCGTTCCAGACGAGGAGACCGGCGGCATCTACGGGACCAAGTATTTAACAGAAAAAGGCTATTTGGGAGATTTTATTATTTTTGGTGAACCAACAAATATGGGAATTGCCATCCAATCTAAAGGCGTGCTTCAGCTCGATATTACCGTCCGGGGGAAACCAGCTCATGGGAGTCGTCCATGGGAAGGAACGAATGCAATTACCAAAGCGATTAATCTCTATGAAGAAATTTTTGAGCTTTCTTTTGCACAAGAAAGCTCCCCTATGTTTACTCGTCCTTCTATCAATCTCGCGAAGATCCAAGGAGGAAACGTCTATAACAAGGTACCTGATATATGTGAAATGTCTCTCGATATCAGATATCTGCCAGAACAATCTCCGGAGGATATCGTTCAACAGATTCAGGCAATAACAGACGGTACGGTAACAACGCATATGCACAATAATCCAGTCAAAACAAAAGAAGACAATCCATATGTGGAAGTATTGGGCGAATCAATTAAACGAGTCACACAGCTCGAAAAAGTAAACATATTCGGTCAGCATGGTTCCAGCGACGGACAGTTTTTCACCGAGTACGGAGGTTCAGCCGTTGAGTTTGGACCCGTTGGCATCGACTGGCATGGGGAGAACGAAATGGTTTATGTCGATTCGGTGAAAGAATATCAGGATGTGCTGGTCGACTTTATTTTATCTTTGGATTCCAGCCAAAAACTCACCGATGATTATATTCTTGAAGGTAAAGAAAAGAACTCGGCAAATAATGATAAGGAGGGAGGTATAAAATAACCTCCCAAATCGTATTTCACGAAAAATAAAAAGAATTCCTATAAAGAATTTTATTTTTTGTATATTATTTTATATGCTCAGGATTTTTAACATACGAATCAATAATCTATCTTTGTAGAGCTTGTAAATTTCAAGTTAAGTGGATAACAACCAGGAGGAAGACTTCTGTCTGAGAGTGAATGTTATTATCTGATCGAGTGCTATTGTTGAAGAGAAATTTACTTTATAAATAATATTATTACTTTTTGGATGTGGAATCACTTAAACCATCGAATAAAACCTTTGCCATAAAACAGTTATTATTGAGAAGACTACTTCTACGGAGGTAGTCTATTTTGGGTGTTAAAGATGAACGCAACAGAGGTAAATATTTAAAATGACAAAGTTTTAGTAGGTGGGTTTATTGTTATTACTATGAAAATGAAATCCTAAATGTTGATGGGTTTAAGAGGTAACCATGTTAAAAGTTATTTAATGCATTACCAAAGTAAAGGGAATCCTGTAAATATTTCATGCCATAAAATTGAACAATAGAAAATATCGTAATTTAGTTTTCCCATATATTTTTAATACTAATAAATATATGGGAAAACCTAAATCTGAATTCACCGAAAGAAAAACGATAACTAATGGATTAGATTTCGATTGTTTCAGGCATTATCTCCTGCACCATCAATATTAGGTGCTGTTAGCGTAATAGTCATTGATTCATTGCCGATATCTTCTTAAACATCAATTATACGAGCATACTTTGAATACGCTTATTGTTAATTCTATTTGAATTGGAGTCCAAAATAATTAAACACTTTATTAAACCTTATCCATATTTAACATATTTAGAAACGGAGGATTTTATGTGGCTGAACAGTTAGAAGTAATCCTAAGGAGTATTGGCTCCTTCTGCATATTATTGATAGGGGCTAAAATATTAGGGAAACAAATCATAGCAAAAATGACCACTTACGATTTTGTCGCTTTTATTTCAATTGGTTCAATTGCTGCAAATCTTGCTTTTAATACATCATTAAAATTTTATAACCTGCTCATTTCATACGCCATTATGATTGCGATTCTCTTTGTAGCGGCTTACGTGTCGATGAAGGGAATTACAGTCCGCAGATTTTTGGCAGGAAATCCCACGGTTGTTATTGAAAACGGAAAAATATTAGAGGAAAATATGAAAAAAATGCGGTACACACTAGATTATCTCAACCAACAGTTAAGAGAAAAGGACATATTTGAAATCAGTGAAGTTCTTTTTGCGATTGTGGAAACAAATGGAGCGTTATCCGTTCAGAAAAAACCGCATTTCCGCCATGCGACGAAACAGGATATGGGGATATTTACTACACCAGAATCGAAGCTTCCTATTGAATTGATTATGGATGGACATATTGTTGAAACTAATTTAAAAGAGAACAATCTTACTCATAATTGGTTACAAGTTGAAATTCAGAAACGAGGATTATCCGTCAAAGAAGTTTTTTACGCAGTTCTTGCAACAAATGGGGCAGTTTACATCGATACATACAAAGATCATATCGAATCCCCAATTGATAAGGAATGAGTTTAGTGCTTATGTTTTTTTATTCGTAAATGCTAAGGAGATTATACATTTGGGCAGCTAACGATATATGACTGTATGCAATTGACGGTTTTATACAAAATCATCGGGTTAAAAATGAAATTTGGCGCCTCTTAGTATTAAAAGAGATTCCCCTAAAGAAAGTGGAATCTCTTAAAAATACCTTAGTATCTAATCTTCAACTTCTAAAAGAAAGACTTTTTCTACATAGCTTCCATGTTTCTCAGCCTTTAGAGATCGAATTTTTTCTACCTTTTCCATGGAAGATCCGTGAACATCCTTAACCAGCGTATTAATGATTTCTAATAGATCAGCAATTTCTTCCAATGCGTCTTCCTTGGTTGCTGCCTGCTGGTATTCTTCTACTTCTTCAAATAATTTTTTCTTCAGTTCCAAAATATAACGATCTTGATTTAGTGTTTCGGTTTTACAATCTTTTCCGGATTTTTCGATGATCTCCGGAATACGGTCACGTACGAGCTTATTATAGGTTGTCATAGGAACACTCCTTTTTGTCGTTCGTTTTACTGTTTCACTTTTTCCTTTTTGGTAAACATTGAAAAGAGAATGTTAGTGAATCATTTTTAAATTAGAAGGATTTATGGTTATAAACCTTTAAAATCAGCCATCAGACATATTTAGTCTTATTTCTGTCATCCCTACAGTTTTTTGTAGCTATTTTAAGTATACAACTTTTTACCTATTTTTTTAGAATATTAGCCTCTTTTTTCATCTCCTTTGTCACATGTAAATAAACATTTTTTATCGTACTTGTCCTATGTACTAATCAATCCGTAATTTGTGTAAGGTAGACTTCTGAAGATGATGGATAGGTCTTGATACTATATTGCAAAATAGATTATCAGTTTTGTTTGATAAAAATATTGCAATGTTTATTGAACAGATGTAGTATTATTAATATATTATAAAAATTTACATAAGTATGATTAATTAAATAAATAAGTCTGATTGAGCAAAGGGGAGATAAGATGAAAAAAAGGTCATTGTTGTTTTTGGTGATTATTACTACATTCATTTTGATACTATCAGCTTGTGGAACTAACAGCAGTGAAGACGCAACAACAGAGGGAGAAGAATCATCTGGGAAAAACTCTCTACGGATTGTGACAAATGCAGCTTATGCACCATTTGAGTATTTTGATGGAGATAAAATTATTGGTTTTGATGTTGATTTAATCAATGCACTAGCTGAAGAAACAGGATATGAAGTGAAGATAGAACATGTTGGTTGGGATCCTATTTTTGTAGAAATAGAGTCTAATAGAGCTGACTTATCTATTGGTGCGATCACTATTAATGATGAAAGAAAACAATCCTTTGATTTTTCACACCCATACTTCTTATCTACAAATAAAATCTTGGTTCCAGAAGATAGCACAATTCAATCAGGAGAAGAATTAAAAGGTCATATTGTTGCTGTTCAAACAGGTACAACTGGATCTGAAGCAGTTGAAAAATTGTTTGGTAAAAACCATAAAGATATCAAAAAGTTTGAGGATAATAATATTGCAATTCAAGAATTGCTTCAAGGTGGAGCAGCAGCGGTAGTTGCGGACAACACGGTTGTTGAGGAGTACGTCAAAAACAATTCAGATCAAAAGCTAAAAGTTGTAGAAGATAGCAGTAGTTTTGAACAGGAATTCTACGGTTTTATGTTTCCGAAAGATAGCAAATTAAAAGCGGAGTTCGACCAAGCGCTTAATACTCTTTATGATAATGGTACTTATGTTGAAATCTATGAAAAATGGTTTGGAGTAGAACCGAATCTTGAAACGTTAAAAGAACAGCAGTAGGCAAAAGTTGCGTAACTTTGGTATAAAAAGTTACGCAATTTTTAAATCTTTGGGAGATGAATAAATAAATACTACAAATCATTCATAAGGAAGGAGGGTCTTCAATGATCTTTCGTTGGGATATTATTATTGAATACTTACCATATTTATTGCAAGGTACAATGCTCACAATCGGCCTTTCTTTAGGATCTATCATCCTTGGATCCGTGTTAGGATTGTTTATAGGATTAGGCCGCATTATTAGTAACAAGATATTATCCTCTCTGTTTTATTGTTATATAACGGTATTTCGTGGAACACCGTTATTGGTTCAAATTTTCTTAATCCATTTTGGAGTAGTTCCATTATTTGCTGGGGAAACAAATGCAGTTGTTGCGGGAGTAATTGCCTTATCCTTAAATGCAGCAGCATATATTGCAGAAATCTTTCGTGCAGGTATTCAGTCAATTGATAGAGGACAAATGGAAGGGGCACGATCACTTGGCTTGACTCACTCTCAAGCAATGCGTTATATCATTTTACCGCAAGCTTTTAAACGGATGGTCCCGCCTCTTGGAAATGAGTTTATTGTTTTATTAAAGGATTCATCATTACTCTCAGTTATTGCAGCCCCTGAATTAATGTATTGGGGAAGAGCAATGGGTGGCCAGTATTTTAAAGTATGGGAGCCGTATTTAGCGAGTGCATTCATTTACTTGGTGCTCACGATTACCTTAAGTTCCCTACTTAATCTGCTTGAGAGGAGGCTGAGGACAGAATGATTAAAGTTGAGAATTTAAAAAAGTCGTTTGGACATAATGAAGTGTTAAAGGATATTAATGTAAAAGTTAAACCGCAAGAGGTTGTGGTAGTAATCGGGCCATCAGGATCAGGAAAATCAACATTTTTAAGATGTATCAATCAACTAGAGACAATTACGTCCGGTAGAATTTACATTGAAGGTGTAGACACGACCGATAAAAAAGTAGATATCAATAAAGTTCGTATAGAAGTAGGGATGGTATTTCAGCACTTTAACCTTTTTCCGCATAAAACGGTCCTCGAAAATATCATGCTTGCTCCACTAAAAGTTAGGAAGGTTTCGAAGGAGCAAGCGGCACAAAATGGCCGAGAGCTATTGAAGAAGGTAGGGCTTGCTGAAAAGGAGAATGCTTATCCAGATTCACTTTCAGGTGGACAAAAACAGCGGGTGGCGATTGCGAGGGCGCTAGCAATGGAGCCGAAAATCATGCTTTTCGATGAACCTACATCAGCTTTGGATCCAGAAATGGTCGGTGAAGTTTTAGAGGTTATGAAACAGCTTGCAAAAGAAGGAATGACAATGGTTGTTGTTACACATGAAATGGGGTTTGCAAAAGAAGTGGGCGACCGAGTTATCTTTATGGATGAAGGTTTCATCGTCGAAGAAAACATTCCAAAAGAGCTGTTTGAAAACCCACAGCAAGAGCGGACGAAGTCGTTTTTAAGTAAAGTTTTGTGATTGAATATCGTATTTGCAAAGCACCAGTCGCTATGGCTGGTGCTTTGCATCTTAATCGGTTAGTAAGAAAACAGATTGGTGAATAGTTTTTTATATTGAAAGAATAAGATTCTATAAGAAAATACTATCTCACCATCGGATCCTGTCCCATGTGAGCTTTGAGGAATAGTCTTCAAGCTTAGTAATTAACTTGGTATTCAGACGAATTTTAAATCACATTTTCATATATTTTATCAATTTTTTCATCGAGGAGATCCATGTGTACAATACGTGCCTCACGTATATATTCTTTTCCTTTAACAAAAAGCAATAATACAGGAACGGTAAAAATAGAAAAACGGCCAGCGACTTCTTCCACTTCATTTGCGTTAATATGGCCAAGTTTAATCTTGGGGTATTTCGTCATTAAAAGCTGAACCTGTGGCAGCAGTCCATGACATACACTGCAATCTGGACGTGATATATAGAGAAATGAAAGTGTGTTACCTTTTATAAAACGATCTATTGTCTCCATATTGTTCAGCTCTTCAAATTCTCTCATGTCTAACCCTCCATAAAGGTTTCCTTTGAATCTATAGAATAACAAAGAATATGCGTTAGGTCACGGATAGATGTTTAATACTAATAAGTAAAGGAAATATAATATTAAACGATATATCTGAGGTGAAAAATATGAGTAGTAAAGATAATAAATCACCAAAAGAAAAAAAACGAAATGCCTTTGAAGAAGGTCAGGAATTTGTTGATCCAATACCAATAGAGGACTTGAAAATAGAAGTGGAAGATGAAAGGGAAAAATTTAAGACCAAGGATGATTCACAAAGTGAACGTAAGTATAAGAGAAAGGATAATAAATAAATATCGAATGTGGGATATGAAGCCCCAAATTTCTAATGAGAAATATAATACACCTAATCTCAATACATCATTAGGGATGATAAATTGATCAGAACCATGGTTATTACAAAACATTGGAGAAGGTTAATTAAGATGAAATTTTGTGAGCGTTTAAACATGGGGTTAAATTCTGAGTATTATCCTATAATGTAAATCAAGGGCGTCTCAATCGTTAATGTAACGATGAGACGTCTTCTTTTTTATTCTCAGAAATATGCTGGAATCATTTCAAAATGAATATCGTAAATATCCGTTTTAATGTTATTAATGTTAACCATGGTTAGCTGTCCTTTTTGATTGAAGTTTCACTTTATGGGCTATCAGAGCTGTAACTCGATTTTTGCAATTCTTACTATTTTTTACAATAAAATCAATAAGTTGTTAATAATAAAGGAGAGACTCTTTAGCTATAATAATCGTTATTGCTGCAGTAATTATAGATGGGAAGTGTATAGCAACAAAATTAAATTAGCAGATGGGTTGAAAACGGTTATAAATAGTTATGAGAAAGAGATTTTAATTCCTTATCTTTATGGTGAATTAACTATATGTCAAAATAAGAGGTACGTTCATGTTCAGATTAATAAAGAAACTAATAAAATTAGGATTGATCATTGTCATCCTTGCTGGTTCAATAATTGGTTTATTTGGCTATTTTAAATATAAAGAAGCAATTAAAGAGATTCCCATTACAGAAAAAGTTGCATCTATTAAAGAAGATGAAGGTTTCACCCCTATAGACGAAATCACTCTGGAATTTACGGATGCGATTGTCGCCATTGAGGATCATCGCTTTTATGAGCATGGTGCTTTTGATTTTATCTCACTCGTCAGGGCAACTTTCGTCAACTTAAAAGCCAGAGAAATCATACAAGGCGGCAGCACATTAACACAACAAGTTGCGAAAAATATTTATTTTGGCAATGATCAAAGTTTTATTCGAAAAGTTGCTGAACTATTTGTCTCTTTAGACCTTGAAAGATTATACAGCAAAGATGATATTTTAGAACTCTATGTCAATATCATTTATTATGGAGAGGGTCATTATGGCATTAAAGAAGCTAGTGAAAACTATTTTGGAAAATTACCTTCTGAACTAAGTTACGATGAGGCAACTCTCTTGGCAGGCTTTCCGCAAGCACCAAGCGTTTATAGCTCAAATATTGATATGGCGAAACAAAGACAATCCGAAGTAATGAAGGCATTAACTGAATATCGAAGTGAATAGAGAGGTTGCTTTGAGAGCTGCAATAGCCATCCAAATCAGTGGGCTCATCCCCGCTGATTATTTTATCACTTTCGTTAGTTGAGTACGCGACAAACAGAAATCCACCTGCTATGCGGGTGGTTACGATTAGTGCTATGGAAGTGTAATCGTAATTGCTCAAGAGATTACACTTCCAATGCAGCTTCTTTGGTTGCTGTCTGCTGAAATTCTTTATGTTTTAAAAAAAGCATCAACCTAATTTGAGTAAACTACTTATTCCCCAGCAATACACCCTAAACTTACCTATATTTTCTTCATCAATTTAAACCATTTCTTAAAGATAAACCTGCATAATTCACCCCATATCCAGCTATAAAAAAAAGAAAAAATGTAAATAAATCCTATAATTTTAAGTGAAGGAGATGTACTGGCAACTGGTCCTAAAACAGGGAACTGAACAATATATAGAAGAAAACAAATTCCACTGGTTAATAATATTGACGTAAAAACGATGATGCCAATTCTTCTTTTTAAAATAAGAAGCGCTATTCCAATACCTAAGCCTACTATCCCGGTTGTAAACAGGAAAATAAATGACTCGTCAGGTTGGATTAGAATCAGTAAAAGAAACGTTAAAATGTAACTTTGAAGTCCAAAGGGAATTGATATGATGGTGCAAATTAGGATAGGTAGAGTTGCAAAAGGACTGATGAAATAACCGATTCCTGGGAGATAGTTTCCGGTTGACTGCAGGATTGCTGCTAGTGCAGACAAAAGGGCGGCTAATACGAGTTTTTTTGAACGAGAAAACCTATTAAAATGATGGTGGAGCTCGTATGATTCATGTGATAAAATGCTAAACCAATTCATGAGGTCCTCCTTCTTTTCTTACAGCAAATAAGCTTTATTACTCCATCCTTTTTTGTACATAAGATACTTCAGAAATTAGAACCTTAGATGTTATATATGAAGGACAACTGACAAAAATACGGATTAAAACTTAAAACCTCTGTTAAAGATGTTGACAAAGAGATCGTGCTATATATGTGTATGATATTAAGTGGATTTCCGTAATGTTAAGGTCCTTATTTGATACTAATGGAACGGTTCGAATCATACTCTTTTAATAGAAAGCAATTAGAAGGGGTGTGAAGTTAGTTGGTAAAAGTTAAGGTTAGTTTACAGCCGATTGTAAGTAAAATAAACTTACCCACTGTTTTGAAAACAGCGATACTTCCTGGCGACTCAATTGAAAGATTATTTATTGCAACCCAGGTAGGAGAGATTTTCTACATAGGAAACGGGACTATAAGGACTTTTTTAGATATTCGTCCGCAAATCATAAAACTTGGTACCTCTGAACAAGGTGTTTCTAGTAGTGGATATGATGAACGGGGACTCTTAGGGTTAGCGTTTCATCCAGACTTTTATTATAATGGTCTGTTTTATCTTCATTATTCAGTAGCAGGAACACAGGGTCCAGGTGCTCTTTCTGAATCATTTAAGCCTAACCCGTGTAATCCGGGTACTTTAAACCTAAGATGGACAAATAGAGAAACTCATTATGATCATATTGATACAGTTGAAGAATGGATTTTACATATGAATGGCTTGCCTCAAAAACGAAGAACATTACTTAATTTAAGAAGACCATTTTTTAATCATAATGGTGTCAATAGCTTAAACTTTTCACCTGAAACCGGAAACCTCGTGTTAACTACTGGAGACGGTGGATTAGGCTATGATCCATTTAATTTAAGTCAGGACGATATGGAAATCGCGGGTAAAATTATTGAGATTGATGTAGCGAAGAATACATTTATCAATAATCCACCTGTAGTCACACGCTTTAGTGAACTTCCAGCACCTATTCAGGAAACGCTTACAGTAATTGCCAAAGGGGTTCGCAATATACCGGGTATTTCATATCAAAGGTTTTACAATCAGTATATCAAATATGTAGGAAATGTCGGACAGGATTTGGTAGAGTCGATTTTTTCATTCGTTCATTATAAACCAATACCGGTTACTCAACTTATTCAAGCTTCTTTAATGAAACCTATACCTGATCTAGAAGGATTTATTAACTTTGGCTGGCGGGGGTGGGAAGGTGCTTTTCCAACTTCTTTCATAAGGAGATGCACTACAAATCCGGCTTTGGATGAGAAAACGATTGCTTATTTCAATGAAGCAATCATTTCTTCGGTGAAGCGTATCCAGCCTTTAACTAGTTATTATCATAAAGATCCCCGACCCGAGAAGTTTGGAGGAACTGCACTTACAGGAGTGCAGGCCTATACGGGGAACGCAATCCCAGATTTAACGGGAAGCGTCGTTTTTACCGATCTTGCTACAGAATCTCAGCCGATTAGAGGAGGATTAGCTTTTACCAGGGTAAGTGCAGATTGTAAACTAAATGATTATAGTGTTATTGAAACCGATTATAATTTTGGGTCCGAGACAGCTTATTATGTTACTTTGGGAACGAATCTGGACCAAACAAGACTGTATTTAGGGGTATATCGCTCTATGAAAGTGACTGATCATAACCAAGGTACTATTTTTGAAATTGTTCCATGAGTTAGCTATATATGCTACTTAATACCAGATAAATCCCTTTCTTAGAAAATAAAACAAACAAGAGAGCAATCATGTTCCCTCGTTTGTTTATTTTTTAGAAACTGCAATTTTTAGGTATGAAACCAGTGAATGAAATTATCCTTAATTTTATTTTTCTTACATAAGATAGTAACCGAAATAAGATAAGACAAACAAAAAGACTGTTAGCTCATTGTTATAATTTAAGGGGCTTTCCTATATCTAGAAGCGCCTTTTTCATGCTATTACCTATCAGATAATCTCATAATTTTTATGTCCAACAACTGTCTTATTTCCTTCAAACTCCAGATTGGTAGTGTTTTCGGTAACAGATACAATCACTGAATTATCATAGATCTTTTCGACGACACCTTTTACCCCAGACTTAAAAGAAATTACATCACCGACTCCTGCAATATTACTTATTTCCAATGTATGTACCACCTTTACATAAAGTATCTTGTTGGATATTTATCTATCTTTTTTATAATTTAACATCCAACGAAAAACATATTATATAAATTACCCCATTTTAGGATTATAATTCCAGGTTACCGTAAAAATGTAAGGAAAGTTTAAAGAAGACATTATAATTTCTTTACAATTTTAGATGCTTTTGTTTAGTTGTCATACTTCTTAGGGTTTGTATATTTTTTGTTGGAGGGGCCATGTCTCGTACAGCAAGTGTCAGAGGTTGTTTTATTTTAACCTCTGACAGATTCCTTAAAAGGATAACTATTTACGGTTATTGTGTTCATTATTGTTATTTTTGATCTTCTGATCATAATTGACATTATTGAGAAATTGATATTCATTTCCATCCGAAAATTCAACAAGTACACCTTGATTTTGCTTGTTATTATTTTCGTTATTGGAATCCTTACGTTTGTTATCGTTCATAATATACTCTCCTTTGTTTTCATTTACTATTCCTCTAAGTGTTTAAGAATGTATGCTATACAAAGAATTGCAATAAGATTATGATGCCCCATTTACAAAAAATAACCCTTGAATCTTGATAAAGTATTTCCGATATACCAAAGCCCATTTGGTTTTTAGGCCTAGATATATAAAGAATCTCCTACATTTTTGTAAGGGAGTGCCTTCGACTTTTTAAATACGCCCAATGCTTTCGAGTATATAAATATTGTTTTATTAAGTTACTTTGAAAAGTTTTCTAAACAGCTTGACATACATATACTTGCATGGGTAAAATTGACCTTTGTTTTTATTGAATTATGATTGTATACAATTTTTTTAGGCGGAAGGAGGAATCAATAGTAAGTTTAGAATTTAGGTCTAAACCGTTTCATATTCAGTTAAGACAAATCTTACAAATGAATAATACACATGAACTCTACATGCATTGATCTGCTGGAGTACATTTAATTCTTTTAGGAGGTGGGGATATCATGACTATTCCCGATAAGAAAATGCTTAGGCGTGTTGTTGCGTCAAGCTTAATTGGATCGACAATTGAATGGTATGATTTCTTTCTTTATGGTGTTGTAGCTGGTATTGTATTCAATCAGCTTTATTTTCCAACAGGTAATCTTTTCGTTTCCACTATGCTTGCTTTTGGAACATTTGCAGCTGGTTTTGTAGTAAGACCAATTGGTGGTATTATATTTGGGCATTTCGGAGATAAAATTGGACGTAAAAGTATGCTAGTTTTGAGTTTAACGATAATGGGAATTAGTACAGCTTTGATGGCCTTTTTACCAACATTTGGGCAAATAGGGATTATCGCGCCGATTTCCTTGGTGCTTTTACGTATGATTCAAGGTTTAGCATTAGGTGGAGAATGGGGAGGAGCTGTCCTTATGACTTTCGAACATGCTCCCGAAAAAAAACGAGGATTATATGCTAGTCTTCCTCAAATTGGTCTTGCTATAGGTCTTTTATTAGCATCAGGAGTGGTAGGGCTATTGTCGCTGCTACTTGCAGAAGATCAATTTCTACAATGGGGATGGCGTATAGCATTCGCTATTAGTGCACTATTAGTATTTTTAGGATTATGGATCCGACTAAATGTGGATGAGAGTCCAGAATTCAAAAAGTTCAAAGAAGAAAAAGAGGATTCAGGTATTCCTATCAAAGAAATGTGGCGTGGGAATGTTGGGAATATAATTGCTGGTATGGGTGCAAGGTATATTGACGGTGTTTTCTTCAATATTATGGGTGTCTTTTCCATAACTTATCTTACACAAAACATGGATATTTCACAAAATGTCGCTTTATTAGGTGTATCTGCAGCAGCCTTTGTAATGTGTTTCTTTATTCCTATCTTTGGTTATATTTCAGACCGTTTTGGAAGAACTCGGACATATTGGTATGGAAGCCTTGTTACCGGATTTTCTGCGATACCAGCTTTCTGGTTCATGTCAAACAGTGGCAGTAGTACTGTAGTAATATGGTTATCCATCATTATTCCATTAGGTATTTTTTATGCCGCAGTTTATGGACCTGAAGCAGCATTATTTTCGGAACTATTCGATGCAAAAGTGAGATACACTGGGATATCGTTCGTATACCAGTTTTCCGGAATATTTGCTAGTGGATTGACACCTATGGTTGCTACTTATTTATTAAGTTTGAGTGATGGGTTCCCTACTTACCTTGTCCTTTACGTTATTTTTGCTGGTATTCTCAGTGCGATTTCAGTACGCTGGATATCCTTAAACAAAGCTAAACAAGGGACTCTCGGAAACAATAGATAATATATTAAATCTAGCTGTAGCGGACTGCTTCCCATGAAGCAACTCTCTACAGCTAGGCAAATTAATGATTACTTAACACTGTGATTATTTGAAAAAAATATTACATTAAAAGGAAGTGATGCTCTTTCCGTTGGAAAGATATCGTGGATGTCGATACGAATGCAGGTAGATTTGGCTGCAAGGTAGCGGTTGATAGATATGTTTTCCAATTTCGTCTCTCATTTTACTTTAAGAAGAAAGAAGAACCATCAATAACTTCAACATCTTTTCTTGTTTTTATTTCATCCATTAATTTAAAAAGAGCCTCATCTTTCCTCTTAGCCTCAATCATACAATCAATTTGTGGAATACTATCCTTTATTACTTTAAGGAATCTAAAAAACATATCGGTATCTACATAATTCGAATGATGGCGGAATGCTTCATTACTCTTAGGACTTGATATATGCATTTTTATTGGTAGCGGAGAATGCTTCCATGTCTGCATAACTCTGTTCCAATTGATTTCCCAATTATCATCCTTGTGATAGGCAAGATGATGATGATAATCGAAAACTAAGGGGATATTGAGCTTTTCACATAAGTAGAGTGTATCTTCTAAAGTAAAAGAAGTATCATCATTTTCAAGCATAATCATATTTTGAATCACTTTTGGAACGTTCATCCAATTATCTACAAAGCGTTCCAGTGAAATTTCGGTATCATTATAATTACCACCAACATGCATGACACAGCGATGTGTTGGGTCAATTCCCATCCCCTTTAATATTAAGTAATGCAGCTTTAAGGTTCTTATTGAATTTTTCAAGATATCCTTCTTTTTTGAATTAATGATAACAAAGTGATCCGGATGAAAATCAACTCTTAGTTTATGCTTTTTTACGAAATCACCAATCTCACGTAGCGCTTCTTCTAATGGCTTAATATAATTCCAATCAAGAAGCTCCTCGTGGTTTGCTAAAGGAATAAGGTGAGAGGTTAATCGATAGAAATGAATATCAGACGCTGCACTATGTTTTAATAATCTTAGTGTGTTGTGCAAATTTGAAAGTGCAATACGCTCTAATTTACGAATGGCTGCTTCCCGATCAGTAATTTTGTTAAATTGGGTAAACGTCATTGTTTTTGATGGGGATGCATTTTTAAGTTCCATACTCATCGCCACATAACCAAGCCGTACAATCGTCATTTATTCCACCGCTTCCTTTTTATTTATTTACTCAGCACGTTTACCATTCAACAGATGCGCTCGATATACGTTTGACTCCCCGAATTGCAGCTATTTCCTCTACAAGTCTCTGCATCGCAAGGTTCTTTTGTTTTGCTTCTATCATAATGTCAAAGTCCTGATTAAGCTCCTTTGCCATCTTTAAAAAGGGAAGGACAAATTCTAAAGAAACAAGATCGGCATGGGCACGATAGGCTTGTTCAGATTTTGGTGAAGAAATGTGGACTTTCGGTAGTATACCAACATTATTCCAAGTGTCAAATATACGGTGTAAGTAAATTGGGAGGTCATTCTCTACGTTATTCGCCATATAGTGATGATAATCGAGTACCATTGGAATGTTTTCCTTTTCACAAGCAAGAAGTGTTTCTTGAACGTCATACGTTTTATCGTCATTTTCTAGTGTCATATGCTTCTTAATTTCCTTTGGCAATTCTTTCAGATTTTGATGGAAACGGATTAATGATTTCTCCTTATCCCCATAGGCTCCGCCAATATGAATATTGATTAATCCCTTATCGAGAGCGTTCATTGCTTTGAGCATCTTAAAATGATAGTCCATACTTTTTACTGCGTTCACAGTTACTTCTTCTCTTGGACTTGTGAAAAGTGTAAATTGATTTGGGTGAAAGCTTACTCGAAGTTTAAAATGTCGGACTATATTTCCAATTTCTACCCATTCGTCTTTGAAAGGAGTCCAGAAATCCCACATCACTTCCGGATGGGTTGCTAAGGGGACAAGTGAGCTTGAAAACCGGTAGATTTCTATTTCATGCGCGATATTATAGTACAAAATTCGTTTTGTATGATATAAATTTTGTGCTGTTATAAATTTCAACTTTTCCATTCTCTCGTCTTTAGGAAGCGTTGAATACCGTGTAAAAGTTAACGTTTTTGATGGACTTGCATCCCATAAGCCTAATGCATTTGCTACATAGCCGAAACGAATCTTCATTTGTTTTCCCCTTTATTTAATACTTTGAAACGATGAATTTTAAAAAACAATGAGGTAAAAAGTCAATTATATTTATCTTCTGCAAAAGTCCTTGTATGTATTCACTAAAGCAGGCGTTACTCCAATCCTCGTAAATCGACATTATTTTCAAATAATTTATATAACAGCTGTTTAATTTAAACCACACAGGGAAGAGAACTAGTGAATGAATGTAAAGGAGGAGGTAGAGAATCATGAGCCAAGAAAAACATAACCAAAAGGATGAACAGCTCGATCAATTTCGGGTGAAGGATGAAGGTGAAGCACTGACAACCAATCAGGGACTGAAAATGGCTGAAGATGAGTTTTCATTAAAAGCAGGTGAGCGTGGTCCTACCTTATTAGAGGATTTTCATTTTCGTGAAAAGATGACTCACTTTGACCATAAACGGATTCCGGAACGTATCGTTCATGCCAGAGGGTTTGGAGTTCATGGTGAATTTGAAGTCTATGAGTCACTTGCTCCCTATACTAAGGCTAAATTCTTAAATAAACCTGGAAAGAAAACTCCTATTTTTGTCCGTTTTTCTACAGTAGCAGGTTCTCGCGGATCAGGAGACTTAGCACGTGATGTCCGCGGCTTTGCAACAAAATTCTATACAGAAGAAGGGAATTATGATTTGGTAGGAAATAATATAACTGTCTTCTTTATCCAGGATGGTATTAAGTTCCCAGACTTTATTCATGCAGTGAAACCAGAACCGCATAATGAGATTCCACAGGCACAGTCTGCACACGATACATTTTGGGATTTCGTAGCCAACAATCAGGAAACCGCGCATATGGTCATGTGGCATATGTCAGACCGTGCAATCTCAAGAAGCTTCCGAATGATGGAAGGGTTTGGAGTACATACATACCGCTTAGTCAATGAAAAAGGACAAGCCTTCTTTGTGAAGTTCCATTGGAAACCAGTGCTTGGTGTACATTCTGTTGTGTGGGATGAAGCACAAAAGATTAGCGGAAGAGACCCGGACTTCCACCACCGTGATTTATATGAAGCAATTGAAAACGGCGACTATCCAGTCTTTGAACTGGGCTTGCAGATTATTAATGAAGAAGATGAATTTAAATTCGACTTTGATATTCTTGACGCTACGAAGCTCTGGCCAGAAGAAGAAGTTCCAGTACAAATTGTCGGAAAAATGACGTTGAATCGAAATGTGGATAATTACTTTGCTGAAACGGAGCAAGTAGCCTTCCACCCAGGACATGTTGTTCCTGGTATTGACTTTAGTAACGATCCGCTCTTACAGACGCGTCTATTCTCTTACACAGATACTCAGTTGATACGTTTAGGTGGGCCGAACTTCCACGAACTACCAATTAATAAACCGGTTGCCCCATTCCACAACAACCAGCGTGATGGTTATGGACGCCAGACCATTAATACTAGTCCGGTGAGCTACCATAAAAACTCGCTGGCAAACAATACACCAGGACCGGTTAGTGAGGATGAGGGCGGATACAGCCATTATCAGGAAAAGGTGGAAGGCCGTAAAGTTCGCGCTTGCAGTGAAAGCTTTAAAGACCACTTTTCCCAGGCAATTCTGTTCTGGAACAGTATGAGCACTGTGGAGAAATATCATATCATTAATGCATTCAGTTTTGAGCTTGGGAAATGTAAAGAAGAGTCTGTACGTGAGCAAGTTTTAGAAATGTTCTCGAATGTCAGTCATGAGCTGGTATCTGCGATTGCAGAAAATCTCGGACTGCCTGTTCCCTGGAAAAAGGAAATAACGTATACAAAATCTTCACCAGCCCTAGGCCAGGAAAATACGATTAAGAAAACGGACACACGTAAAGTAGCTGTCATTGCGGCAGACGGATATTCAAAGGAATTATCTGCAATGATTAATGAATTAAAATCTGTAGGCATAAACGTTGAGGTTGTAAGTGACCATCAAGGCACCATTCAAGGTAATGACAACACGGAACTTCCTGTTGATCACACACTAATGACCGCAGACTCCGTTCTGTTTGATGCCGTACTGATTGCCAGCCAAAATGGAAAAACGCCGTTATTCAGATTTGAAGCACCTTATTTTATCAAGGAAGCTCTTCTGCATTACAAACCAATCGGTGCGATAAAAGAAGGGGCAGCCATTCTAGAGGAAATACAAATTACTGGACAAAATGGTGTCGTAATTGATAACAGTAAGCAATTTATCGAAGCTGTTCGTAAAGCAAGATTCTGGGATCGTGAAGGCAAGAATTAAAGTGAAGGGATAATTCCAACGACTAAATTTACAAATACGAGTTAAATGTTGAAATAATAAAGGGACTATACTATTAAAGTATAATGTTTTCTAGATAAAAAATAACTAAGGTTGTCCCTTAAGGATTGGGCGGCAACCTTAGTTTTCAAATCCTATTAATCATGGGAAATGCGTGTGTAGATCTAGCGAAGCTTGCTATGATTATTTTATTATGAATTTTCTACTTGAAGTGGTGGTGGGATTATCCAGCCTTTTTCTTTATTTAGCCTAAGTAACTTAGCCCCAAATAGTGCTTTTTCTGTATGGTACTTACCGAACATCATTGCAATATCCTCTCGTAGACATTGGCCCATTACCGCACTACAGGAAACGAGTCCTTGCCCTACGTTTACTGAAAGAATAGCACTAATTTCTGGATCCATGAACCTTGCACCAGCAGGAATTTCCTCTGTATTTGCTTGTGGACGTCCAGGTAAGGACGGGGGAGGAACCACTCCATTGTCTTTCAATAGTTTTTCGATTTCCTCATTTTCAGATTGCATCTTATGAATTGCTTCTTCAAGAAGGTCTTTGAGATCTTGATCCCCTGCGTGATTGACAAATGCTCCATACATGCTAATTAGTCCATTATTAGCTCCAACATATGTCCATGTACCAAATACTTCACCATAATGCATCGGTTCATTTTTTGGATTACCATCCATAATACCCAATAAAAGCACTCCCTTGTATATGTTTTTTCATAACTAGTATGTGGAGTACGGAAATATTTATACAACATATCAAAGGCAGAGTTGTTTTATCGTGATATGCACCTCAAGTTAATAATCCGTCTAATAAGATGTATAAAAGTGTTTTTACTCCTGTCCTAATAACTTCTTTTCTCTCTTCTCTGGTTTTATAGCCCAAAAGGTTAAAAGAGCAGCAAGCATACTTAAGAAAGCAAAAATAAGATATAAATGATTGGAGGCATTTTCTATTAACAAGGCCGTAAGAGGAGGACCAGCTGCAACACCTAAAAAGCGCATGCTGCTATAAAAGGAAGTAATGGTACCTCTTTCTACTTTTGAAATGCCACCTGTTATTAAGGTATCAAGACAAGGAAGGGAAAGACCAATTCCGATGCTGGTTATCGTTAGTAAGAGTATCATTAAGACAAGTCCTATATCCTTAGTAATAAAGGCTAATGCTGCGGCTGCTCCGCCATTACTTATTAAGATAACGGAACGCATAACAGTTTTGCTACCGCCGATTTTCTTGCCGCAAATATATGAGGAAAAACAGAGGAAAAGCAGTGGTACAGCGAGTACAAAACCTTTAAGAATACCGGTGATGTCATATTCTTCCTCTAAGAGTGAAGATAGATGAAATAAGAAACTAAACAGAATAAACATATTTAGGCAGCCAATGATAAACACAGCTATCAGCCACCGGCCATTATGATGAAAGGTTTCTCTAATTTCATCTATAAAATTCCGAAAGTTTTTTTCCTTGCTTTCTTTATTATTTTTAGGTACTTTTACGAATATAATAACCAGAAGAAGAGATATGACAGAAAGTACTGGAATAGAGGCAAAAGGAAGATACCAGATTGCCGCTGCAAGTACTGCCCCAAAGATAGGACTTAAAACTTTTCCAAATGTATTTGATGTTTCAATAATCCCTAAGCCGTTACTCAACTCTTTTTCATCTTTAAACATATCGCCGACGGTCGGTATAACAACAGGAAAAGCTCCTGCCGCTCCTGCCCCTTGCAAAAACCTGCCAACAAGAATAAGCATAAATGGATTTTCACCTTTCCAGGCAGCCCAGGTGGAAATAATACCGCCAATCGCTGAAATAATTAAACTCGGTATGATTACTTTTTTTCTGCCAATCTTGTCAGATAAATAGCCGGCAAGCGGTATAAGTAAAATGGCAATAATCGAGTACACAGTGATGATTAAACTTGATTGAAAAGAAGAAATACCAATCTCCCTTTCAATAATTGGCAAGACTGGGATGAACATAGAATTCCCCAATGTCATTGCTAACGGTATAGAAGCCAGAGCAAACAAGTCCCACTTCTTTTTCTTCATAATGTGCCTCCGCTGATAAATTCCGAATTTCTTGTTAGTACTTTCCCCTGTTGTATGGTGAATATACAGAAAATAATATAGAACAATAAAAGCTCGAATCGACAATGAACTCGATCCTTATGCTTAGAATGTTTAGGAATATTTTTTCAACGATGATGGGTGATATTTATAGAGAAGAGGTTAATGATGTTAAAGCTTTTGAATATCATAATTCTGTTGAGGGTGGGTACTGCTATCTCGCTTATTATTCTTCGATTAAGGACCATATTCTGACCGTAATATTTGATATAAAAATATTGAAATTAAGAAAGCAATATGGCTGCAGTAGAAAAAATCCATTAGAGAACTAAGAACCCCTTCGTTCAATATGGACGAAGGGGTGGACAAGAGTTTGAAAATTATCGTAAGCACAATCTCGATCTTAAGTTGTTTGGAAGTTATTTCGAGATTTTGTATTATTTCATGATGCTTTCAGTCAATTGTTTTTCTTTCCATACGACTGTAATTCCAAATCCTAAGACCATAATAACAGTAGCGAAAAGATACGGGTAGTGGATGTTTACGTCAAATAGTACCCCAGCCACCATAGGTCCAAAGATAGTACCTAAGCTCGTATAGGTCGAGTTCATTCCGGCTACAAATCCTTGTTCCTTTCCAGCGATTTTTGATAAAAATGTCGTCAATGCTGGACGAAGCAAGTCAAATGCGAGAAAGATGAAGCAAGTTACCGCAAGTACTGCTAAGAAACTTGTAATCACAGTAGATGCCACCGCCAGTATTGCACCTGTAATTAAACATAATTGGATTAGTTTCTTTTCACCAAGAATCTCTACCATCTTCCCGAATATAAATACTTGCACAATTACGCCAACGATTGAGCTTATTGTAATAATAGCTGCAATATCTTTTGGGGAAAAGCCAAATTTATGATCCGTAAAAAGACTAAAAACAGTTTCATATGCTGATAAACCGAAAGCGAGTACAAACACAATAATAAACGCTATAAAGTAGTTTGGGTTAAGTGACTTTTTTAAATCGCCGATAAAGTTTGTTTTCCCTGATTCAGCATAAATATCTGCAAGTTCTTCATTTGTCAGTGGCTCTTTTAAAATAAATATCGATGAAATACATGCTAAAAATCCAAGGCCAGCCGCAAAGAAGAAGGGCATACGAATACCATATTCTGCTATAAAGCCGCCAATTCCAGGTCCGATGATAAAGCCAGTGCTAATGGCAGCGGAAATATAGCCCATCGCTTTCGCTCGTTCCTGGATTAAAGTAATATCAGCAACATAAGCAGTAACAGCTGGCATAATGAAGGCGGCACTAATACCTCCTAGAATCCTAGCTAGATAAAGTAATGAAACGTTTGTTCCAGCCCCAAAAATAAGTTCGGATATACCAAAAATAAATAAGCCGATGATAATGATTTTCTTTCTGCCGAAACGGTCAACCCACCGACCTGCGAATGGTGACATAATTAGCTGTGCAACAGCAAATATAGCAACAAGATAGCCCATCGTACTTCCTGTTAAATGCATTATATTCATAAAAGACGGCATTACCGGGATAATAAGTCCAATTCCTAGAAATGCAAGGAATAAATTGCTTAGAAGAATAATGAATACCGTCTTCTGTTCTTTAATTGGTTTCTTCATATATTAACACCTCTTTCTGTATGAATCATTGATGAGAAATACCTCGCCAAAATACTGTCCAGGCGGCTGCTAATTTAGCCTTCAGCTTTTCCTCATCATTGCCGTATACTAGCTCTACCAAAACAGAATCGACTACACTTAAGAAGGCAAATGTTGGCGTTATTGCTGCATCTCCAATGATTAACTTAGCATTAATCCATTCCTGAAATTTTCCTTCCAGAATCGCCCGCTCTTTTTCTTCAATATCGGTGACTTCCCTTTCGATTACTTTTTCAAGATGTGCTGGCGGGAAAAAGGACATACGTAGCCAAAACTTTAACTGCTCATCTTTTTGGAATAAATCGATGACCAATTGTAGATATCCATATAAAGCTTTTTCTGGATTTTTTGAATCAACGCTACTGAAATATTGGACTGTTGAAGATAAATCCATCTCCTTCGCATCACGTAAAACCTGCAGAAAAAGATCATCTTTTCCTTTGAAATGAGCGTATATGGATTGCTTTTTCAAGCCGACATCTTTGGCAATTTGAGAAAGAGATGCGCCTTCATAACCATGGATCGTGAAGTATTTTAGTGCGGCATCCTTAATTTCGATGCTTTTCAATTATATCCTCCTCTAATTAACGAACGTTCGTAAGTTATTATAGAGAATTAAGTAAATGTAATCAAGTAAAAAATCTAGATGGAATCGCTGCTCGATACTAGTCTAACTGGACATTACTTTAATGTTTCCAGATTAATTGATAGCAGTTTGAAAAGAATTTCGGACATAAAACGATGTGCGAAATTTGTAATACGATATGTAGAAGAAGGAAGAAAGAGATATTTGGCTTGAAGGCAGTGATGTTATACCTGAAATATCAGTAGGATGCTTAGAGTATGCTTGGACAAAAATATTATGATTCTGGGGAGTATAACTCTATGTAATACTCCCTTACTATGTTATTTAAAAGAAGATACATCTTAATACATAATTTTATATTCCTTCTGAAATTTCTTCGGAGAAAGATTGTATTCTTTCTTAAACAGTCGATAAAAGCTCGAGTAATCAGGAAATCCACAATCCAAAGCAATTTTCTCCATGGAGTTTTTATTTTGTTTAATCATCGTTACGGCGTAAGATAAACGTTTTAATGAAACGTAACGGTAAAAGGGTAGGTTCATATTTTTCTTGAAATAGTGGGAAAAATAGTATTTATTTAAATGAAAATGATTCGATACATTATCTAAGCTTAGGTCCGACTCTGTTAAATGCGATTCAATATAATCTAGCACTGACGCAAACCTGATATCTAACTCGTCCTTT
Organism: Oceanobacillus chungangensis; assembly: GCF_003369565.1. GTDB lineage: Bacteria > Bacillota > Bacilli > Bacillales > Amphibacillaceae > Oceanobacillus > Oceanobacillus chungangensis. The sequence goes on from NZ_PIOD01000008.1 coordinate 85,140, forward strand.
TTACTAAGATTTGGCTTACTGATTTCAGGATTGTAGATGACTTGAAGCATTTGGAATAATTGGTAGTGGAGTGCAAATGAATAAGCCTTTTGCCCATTATTCAATCGATTGACAATTTCATCAACTAAAGAGATTGCGTCTTGAAAGTTTTGAGAATGCAGATGTAATACATAAGAACCTTGTGTCTTTTGCAAAATAATACTTTCTTTCATTGCTGTTGAACTAGATACAAAGTCTGCCATTAGATCCTCGCTAATGCTAACAATAATCCGTTCGTAGCTATCGATATCCCTAACAATTGCGCGGTGAACGGCATAGGGAGGTATTACTACTACATCACCTCTCTTTAGGTGATACGTTTTTCCTTCACAAAAGAACTCACACTCTCCATCTAAAAATATCAGAATCTCCAGCACATCATGCATATGTAGCTGGAACAAAGACTCTAATTGGGAGAACATCTCGGCGGAGTCGCTAAACTTTTTATGCCAATCGTTGGATTGATTTTTAGGGTTAAGATAATTAATTTCAAATCCTTGATCTACTACAGGAATAAGAATTGGTTGTTTCATAAATTGTTTCCTTTCAAATGGCAATAGAAAAGGATACTAACTTGTCTTCAATTCCATTGCCAGATTGGCCATATCCAGCTCCAGCGCCCAGCGACTAGCGAGACTTCCCTCACCTTCGTACGATAAGTCAACATCGATTCGCTTACGCTCATCGTGTATCCTTTATCTCCTACGGTTCAGTCCAGTCCGTACGTCGCTAAACGGACGCCTACGCTTTTATTATAGCAATATTTACAATAAATTTAGCAATAAATGTTATATTTTTTTAGTTTTTTGCTGTTATAATAAATACTGTAACAGAAAGCGATAACAATTTCATTATCAATATGAGGAAGTACTACTGGCTTTTTTAATGGGAATGCTAATGACAATTTCCTGCTGTATTAATGAAATCATGTTTTGTAAACGGTAGACATTTCTACTAATTGATGTAGAACAATTAATATAGGTAAAATTTAACTTCACTATCATAACTGTGATTAAAGCGGTAACAATATGATTAAGATGGCAAGAACAATATTGGAGGAATTTAAGTGGCAGAGAATCATAAACAACCAGATTTAGAAGTTAGAGTCAAAAACATCATTGAAGTTGACGGATTGAAATTTAAAGATTTGAATAACGATGGGAAGCTAGATCCTTATGAAGATTGGCGACTAAGTCCAAAAGAACGTGCAGAGAACCTTGTTTCATTGATGAATATTGATGAAAAGGTCGGTATGATGCTGATTAATACTCGTAGAATGGGACTTTCTCAAGAAGATAAGGAAAAGACAAGCCACGATGGTATTTTAGATGAAGCGATTGTTGAAAAGGGTGAAAGTATTTTCGCTACATCAAAAGTATATGGTACAACACATACGATTGAAAAAAGGAATTTACGACATTTCATTTTAAGAGACAACTTTAGCCCAGCTGAAATGGCAGAGTGGATTAATAAAATGAATGAAGTTGCTGAAGGAACACGTTTAGGTATTCCTAATATAATTGCATCAAATTCACGTAATGAAAATGCAGAACCTATTTTTGGTATGAATGATGCTGGAGGGATTTTCTCTACATGGCCTGGAACATTAGGACTTGCAGCTGCAGCAAAGGGAGATATTAAAAACGGTGGCGATGCATCTCTAATTAGTGAATTTGCAAAAATTGCTCGCGATGAGTGGAATGCTACAGGAATTAGAAAAGGTTATATGTACATGGCGGATACGGTAACAGATCCAAGATGGCAACGAATTTATGGTACATTTGGAGAAGATCCTGAATTTATTTCCGATGCAATCAGTCGTCTTATCAAAGGATTCCAAGGTGAAGAACTAGGGGAAGACAGTATTGCAATGACAACGAAGCATTTCCCAGGCGGCGGAGCAAGGGAAAATGGATTTGACCCACATTATGTAGAAGGAAAATGGAATCTATATCCAACTCCGGGAAGCTTAGAGAAGTATCACTTACCACCATTTAGAGCAGCGGTAGAAAGTGGAACATCGTCGATCATGCCATATTATTCTATCCCAAGTATTAAAAAGAGTGTCGTACAAGAGTTCGAGGGTGAGGACATTCCTTTCGAAGAGGTAGGCTTCGCATTTAATCATTATTTCCTCAATCATATTCTTAGAGGTGAACTTGGATTTAAAGGCTATATTAATAGTGACAGTGGGATTATAAATAATATGAGCTGGGGAGTTGAAGAATTAAGTGAGGCTGAACGATTTGCTAAAGCAGTAAACGCTGGCACAGATATCGTTGCTGATACAAACGACATCGAAAATCTAAAATTAGCCATCAGCAAGGGATGGATCAGTGAAAAACGTATTAACGAAGCGAACGTAAGACTTCTTACAGAAATGTTTACTTTAGGTCTTTTCGATGACCGTACGTATAATTCACCAGAAGTTGCTACATCAGTAGTTAGTAACCAAGCGAATTGGGATGCTGCTTATGAAGCACATAAAAAATCTGTAACGATTCTTAAAAACCAAAACGAAACATTACCATTAACAGCTGACAAGCTAAATGATAAGAAGGTTTATGTGGAAGTTTTACACAAGGATTCTGAAAGAGCTGCAGCATACACAGAGAAAGCAAGAAAAGAATGTCAAGAACTTGGTCATTATACATTGACTGATAACTACGAAGAGGCTGACGTGGCAATTATGTTCTTACATCCAAAATCAGGTACTTATTTCAATGCAACTCCAGGTTTATTAGAACTTGATATTTGTGAAGATAAGGTATTATCAGGTTTGGATGGATCATTATATCAAGAAACTACATTAACTGGTATGAATCAACTAAAAGCAGTAGCAGACGATATTCATGATCGTCGTGGGAAAGTGGTAGTGAGTGTTAACGTGACATTGCCATGGATTCTTGGAAGTGTTGAACCATTAGCAGACGCATTAGTTGCTGGATATGATACTTTCTATAATGCACAGCTTGAAGTACTTGCAGGAAATACGAAACCAACAGGTGTTCTTCCATTGACATTACCAGCAAGTGAAGATGTAATCGCAGTTTATCAAAATGGTGATTGTGTATCTAGAAATGATGTACCAGGCTATGATAAGGACAAGTATATGCCTGAAGGACTAAGCTATGCATACAAAGACAGTGATGGAAACGTGTATAAACTAGGGCATGGATTAACTTATTAAGTGCCTGTGCGCGTGAATAATAGGGTGCCTGTCACTTCCCGAGTTTGTCAAACAATAGCATATAATTATAGCCGCATGTAAGGACAGAAAATGTTCCTACATGCGGCTTTTTGTAAAGAGCTATTAACAATCTTATAATTGAATTTATTAGAGTTAGATGCTATTCTTACATTAATTCATACTAATATTGTAGGAATTATTTATTATATGATTAGAATTTTAGGGGGAGAGCGTCGTGAGTAATGTTCCTTTAATTGTTACTACAGAATGGTTAGCTAAAAGACTAGATGATCCTAAATTAAGATTGTTAGATGCAACAACATTTTTAAAGCAACCGGAAAATGGTGGGTATTATGATGTATGGTCAGGTAAAGAGGCATATGAAAAAGGCCATATTCCTGGTGCTGTATACGCTGATTTACTTGAAGAACTTTCTGACCCGGACGCACCGTACAAATTTACCGTTCCACCAAGAGAACTTTTTGTAAATAAAATTAGCGATTTAGGTGTTGGAGATGATACGTATGTTGTCGTATATGATCAAGGATTTGCAACGGTAGGAGCGCCAATTATTGCTTCAGACTGGGCGTCGCGTCTCGCATGGCAATTGAATTATGAAGGGTTTGATAATGTCGCAGTCCTTGATGGAGGTTTTCCGAAATGGCAGGAGGAAGGACGCCCGGTAACGACAGAAACAGGTTCCTATCCGAAAGCAACATTTACTGGGAAACGCCGACCAGAGTTTCTAGCTACAAAAGAAGATGTAAAGAATGCAATAAACGATGAAAATGTCATTCTTGTTAATAGCCTGACGGAAGCTGATTTTAACGGAGAAACAGACACTTACGCACGAAGCGGACATATTCCAGGCAGTGTAAATGTATTTTTTGGCGACTTCTCAAATCCTGAAACGAAAGAACTTTATGATGACGAAGCACTGCGTGAATCATTTGAAAAAGTTGGAGCACTCGATCCGAATAAGAAAGTGATAACGTACTGTGGAAGCGGAATTGCTGCAACTTGGAATGCGCTTATCTTAAATAAGTTGGGCCAACATAATGTTGCGATGTATGATGGTTCGATGACAGAATGGACAGCAGATCCGGCATTGCCATTGGATAAAGTAGAAAAATAGAAATTTTGAAATTGAATCTATATTTATAGATAACTGAGCTATAAGTTAGAATGTGCGTAATGCCATTTGATCTTATGGCTTTTTTTGTAGGATCAGGAGTTTCTAGTCCAACCATTCAATCGTAGCATATGATCAGGGGAGCGCTCCGACCTAGTCAATAACAGCTCCATCTCTCACTCCATCCCTCCGCTAAGCAAAGCAAGTGCTCCGAATTAAAGACTAAACGCTCTAAGTTAATGCATCAGACAGAGGTGTCATTCCTCCAATTTATAGCAGCGCTGGTTTACTAGCCTTCATTATCCCAATTGTGGCATTTCAGTAAATAAGTTTAGTATAGATTAAATTTCATCCTGTTTAAAATTTTATAATTTATCTGAAAATAAGTATTGTAATATTTAAGATAATATCATATTATGGATATAAATCAAAAGATACATATCATTTGTTATATATCATTGCACAAGGAGAGTTACGATGGCACCGAAGAAAAAGTTTTCTAGAGAAGATATTATTAATGCAGCATTTGACATAGCTAAAGTGGAAGGACTCGAATCGATTACAATTAGGAAGGTAGCTCAAAAACTAGGAAGTTCGATCGCGCCAATTTATGTAAACTTTGATGATGTCGACGAACTAATCAAACAGGTGGTGATGAAAACGATGGATATGTCAAGACAAATGATAGCCGACCAAAACTCTGGGCAACCGTTCCGTGACGTTGGAATTGCGAGCCTTAAATTTGCGAAGGAATATAGTGTGCTATTTAGAGACCTAATTATGAAAAATAATACGCATATGCAATATGAAAGTAATGATATCAACCTTGTGATTGAGCAAATGGGTAAGGATCCAGTACTTGAAGGATTTACTAATGAAGAACTGAAAACCATTTTATTAAAAATGCAGGTTTTTCAAACTGGACTTTCGGTTATGGTAGCGAATGGACTACTACCTGAAGATTTCAGTGATGAAAGGATGATTGAGATGCTGGACAGTACTGCGGAGGATGTGATTGCTACTGCTCACTTTCGCAAAGATGGAGTGTTAGATGAAATAAAAAATAAAAAAGGTCTATGAAAGCTGCCATTTAATTGGCAAATAAAATAATTGGGGGTACATGATGATTCTCGATGCGAAAGGTGTCACCAAAGTTTTCCAAGGTCCAGGTAAGTCTAAGATGGTAGCGAATGATAATCTTTCTTTCCATATTCATGAAGGTGAAATATTCGGGCTTTTAGGACATAACGGTGCAGGAAAAACGACTTTGGTTAACCAAATTCTAGGGTTGCTAACTCCTACTAGCGGTGAAATTAACTTGATGGGCGAATCTGTACTCCAATCACCTACTCGAGCGCGATCGATTTGTTCTGTCCAACCTCAGTCTCAAATACCGCTAGGCTTCCTTACCCCAAAGCAAGCAGTTACGCTAATGGGAAAAATGCGAGCTAGAGAAAAATTTAATCCAAAGCGAGTAGAAATGCTGTTTGAAGCGTTGAATATGGGCGGCTGGGCAAATACAGCAGGTGAAAAATTATCTGGTGGTGCCCGTCGGTTGACAGCTTTTTGTATGGCAGTCATTGTTCCAGGTGAATTGGTCATACTTGATGAACCGACAAACGATGTAGACCCTGTTCGCAGGCGTTATTTATGGCAAGTAATTCGACAACTAACAAATGATGGGACTTCAGTTATTTTAGTGACGCATAATGTGGTTGAGGCTGAAAGGGCAGTAGATCGTGTGGCTATATTGCATAAAGGGAAGTTTCTTGCGCAAGGGACACCTTCAGAAGTAAAAGGTTCCATAAGCAATCAGATGCGGATGGAGGTTAGTTTAGCAAAGGGACTAAATGAAATTGATGTACCAAGCTGGGCGCTTACCTCAAATCATAAGGCTTCCCGCTTGATGTTTTCTATAGAATCATCAGAGGTGCCATTAACAATTGAGTGGGCGAGAGATAACGTTGATAAAGGTCATTTCATAGATTACTCCTTGTCCCCTGCAACAATTGAAGATGTTTATGTGGAATTAACTTCAGAAAAAGGAGCTGTCTGAATAATGATGAGTATGTTGAGTCACTATAAGCATGTTTTTCAAATGCAGTTTCTTAGAAATGCGGGATTTTTTGTAGTGATAGCTTTCATTCAAATATTGATATCGATAGGAATCGTAATTGGTTTTACGTACTTGATTCCAGACCCCAGTACTAGCAGCATCCTCTACTTAGCAACAGGAGCACCTACTATCATCTTAATTATTACGGGACTCGTTATTTTACCTCAACAAATTGGTACTGCCAAAGCTGATGGGTATATGGAGTATATAAAATCATGGCCTGTAAAGCGTTCTGTCATTCTCGGAGCGGATACAACTCTATGGATATTACTCACGATTCCGGGTATTATTGTTTCATCAATTGTTGCTTATTTTATGTTTAATCCTGGCTATGATGTTTCATGGACAGTAGTTCCAGCATTTTTCTTGATTGCATTAACATCGATTGGTGTTGGATATGGATTTTCTTACCTCTTATCTCCAGCGGCTTCACTCGGAATTTCTCAAGTAATCGTTTTTGGAGCTCTTATGTTTTCACCGGTAAACTTCCCGATGGAACGGCTTCCAGAATGGCTTCAGTCGCTACATGAAATATTACCAATTTATTCAATGGCTGAAGTAATGCGCGCGTCGCTCGCGGCTTCAACCTTTACTGCAGGAATAGAAAACTACATTAATTTATTATTATGGTGTGTATTAGGTTACGGCGGTGCTATCTTTATTTTAAATAAAAGGTAAACGTAGAGCAGAGAATATAGGTTGTTATTAGCTAAATTAGAATAGATAATAAACAGTAAAAAACCCTTTGACTTTTTGATAAGTTGAGGGGTTTTCCCATTGCTGTTGATAATAATTGTCGGCAGTCAAAAGAATATGCTTGATTCTTCTTGATTGTATAGGAGTAGGAGCAAATCTTATTCGATTTGCTCCACTGTACTTATAATAGGCCGGTGCTCCGACTTGTCCAGCGCCCAATATAGTAGTTACTGCTCCACACTTTACATCAACACTTCTTCTTATAAGTAACACAAATGCTCCATCCAACTCGAACCTAACTTCGCAACCGCTTAAAATATCGTTCATCATACCCAAGCCGTTCAGAAGCCTCATTCCCTGCTTCCATAACCTTTTTAGCAATTCGATTGATTTTATGATCTGTCATCCGCTGGATAGGACCGACGACGGTAATGGCACTAACAACTTGACCAGTATAATCACGAATTGGTGCAGCCACAGACCTTGTACCTTCTGTTAACTCCTCTGTACTAACTGCGAACCCTTGCTCTCGAATGATTTCAAGCTCACCTTGTAATTGCCCTGGATCCGTAATAGTATTGTGCATATGTTTAACCAAGCCCCCATCAATTACCTTTCCGACAATTTTTGGTTCACTAAAAGCTAGCAGGACTTTACCGGAGCTTGTGCAATAGGAAGGATTTCTTCTGCCAAGATGGGTCAGGATGCGAACGGGATGATTGCATTCTTCCTTATGAATATAAATCGTATCAAGTCCATCAAGTATGGCTAAGTGCGCCGTCTCTCCTGTATCGTTCACGAGTTTGTATAATACCGGTGCAGCCTCCTTATGAATTTCTAAATCATTTGTAATAATTCCACCTAAAGTAAGGACAGATAATCCTAATCGATAAGCATTTGTCTTCTCGTCTTTTATCACAAAGCCTTCGCTTGCTAATGTAGAGAGCAGCCTGCTTACAGTACTTTTTGCTAATCCTAACGATTCTGCCAGCTCACCAACTCTTTTTGTCGGTTCAAAGGTTGAAAAACTTTTGAGTAAACGTAGTGCATTTTGAACGGAAGAAAGAATTTGTGGACCACCCTTTATCTTAGACATTGTTTCTTTTCACCCTCCGATTTTTTCTTTGTTCTGTATAAAAGAACTGATTTTATTTATTATCATATCAGTAAGAAACCTTTATGTACAAGTAAATGATAACGCTAACTATAATGTGAAGTTTAATATAATAACAAAAAAATTACAATTTGTTCCGCATAGGGGAACTACTGTCTTTTTTCATTTTAGCTTAATCTCTATACTAGGTTTAAGCAGATAAATAGATTCTTCGTTTCTTGTTGGAGTATTTATTTATCAAAAAGATAATTCAAGAGGTAATGTATCCGTTTCCATTAAATGAAGGAGGAATTTTACATGCAAACAACAGAAACAAAGCCGGGCGTAAAACCAATTGATTGCTCCCACTATATTAATGGGGAATATGTGCAATCAAAAGATGGAAAGACATTTGAAAACGTTAACCCAGCAACAGAAGAGGTATTAGGAGTTGTTGCAGAAGGTGGAAAAGAAGAAGTAGATTATGCAGTTGGTGTTGCTAGGAAAGCACTTAAAGGCGAATGGGGAAACATGCCGGTTAGAGAACGATCTGCTATTATCCGTAAAATAGGGGATTTGATTTTAGAAAGAAAAGAGGAATTAGCAACACTTGAATCGCTAGATACAGGTAAGCCATTATGGCTTTCAAAAAAGGTAGATATTGATCGTGCAGCATATAATTTTCATTTCTTTGCTGATTACATGACAACAGTCGGGACGGAAGCTTACCAGCAGGATGATATAGCGTTGCACTATGCAATCCGTCGCCCAGTTGGTGTTGTTGGATTAATTAATCCATGGAACTTGCCGCTGCTACTTATGACATGGAAGCTTGCACCAGCATTAGCAGCAGGAAATACAGTCGTTATGAAACCATCGGAAGTAACACCAATGACAGCAACAGTGTTAGCTCAAATTTGTACGGATGCTGGGGTGCCAGATGGCGTGGTAAATATGGTACACGGTAAGGGTGAAACAGGGGCAGCAATTACTTCACATGATGATGTTGATGCAATTGCATTTACTGGTGAGACGATTACTGGTACTGCGATTATGAAGGCGGCATCACCAACGATCAAGAAATTATCATTTGAGCTTGGTGGGAAAAATCCAAACCTTATATTCGCAGATGCGGATTTAGATGATGTAATAGATACAACAATGCGTTCAAGCTTTATTAATCAAGGGGAAGTTTGTTTATGCGGGTCAAGAATTTACGTTGAACGTTCGATTTACGATGAGTTCCTGGAAAAATTTGCAGCAAGAGCAAAGGAATTAAAATTAGGCGATCCATTTGATCCAGAAACAAAAGTTGGGGCATTGGTAAGTGAAGAACATTATAAAAAAGTACTTAGCTTTCTAGAAATTGCCAAAGAAGAAGGCGGCACATTCTTAACAGGTGGGAAAGTTCCTGAGGGATTGGATAAAGGATTCTTCGTAGAGCCGACGATTATTACAGGGTTAGGAAAAGACTCACGATGTGTGCGTGAAGAAATCTTTGGTCCAGTAGTAACGGTTATTCCATTTGATACGGAAGAAGAAGTATTAGAGCAAGTGAATGATACAAACTACGGGCTTAGTGCTAGTCTGTGGACGAGTGATATTAAACGTGCTACTCGAGTAGCAGCGCAAATTGAAGCTGGAATGGTCTGGATCAACACTTGGTTCTTACGTGATCTGCGTACTCCATTTGGAGGAATGAAACATAGTGGCTTAGGACGTGAAGGTGGAGCACATAGCTTTGACTTCTACTCAGAATTAACGAATATTACGATCAAGCATTAGGAGGAAACGTTTATGAAAACGGAATACACACCTAATACGGAAGGCCTTGCAGAACATTTAGCTAGTGCATGGGATAAGAGGGAAGGGGTTCAGCCAGTTACTGTGCTGAATCCTGACCTATCAGTAGATGATGCATATCAAGTACAATTGCACACGATTGAAGAGGAAGTTAAAAAGGGGCAGCGGATTACTGGAAAAAAGATTGGGCTAACCTCTAAAGCCATGCAGGAAATGCTTGGTGTTGGCGAACCGGATTATGGACATTTATTAGACAAGATGCATGTAGAAAATGGTGGAGAGATTTCATTTTCAAGAGTGTTACAGCCAAAGGTTGAAGGTGAAATTGCGTTTATCCTTAAAGATGATTTAGTTGGACCAAATGTTACGACGATGGATGTGCTTGCTGCAACAGAGGCAGTTGTACCAGCACTCGAAATTGTTGATAGCAGAATCAAAGATTGGAAGATTACATTAGCAGATACTGTTGCTGACAATGCTTCATCTGGATTATATGTCCTAGGTGATAAAGCTGTAAAACTTACAGAAATCGATATAAAACAAATTGGCATGACGTTATATAAAAATAATGTGCTGCAAAATACAGGCGTTGGAGCTGCAGCATTAGGTGATCCGGCAAAATGTGTTGCATGGCTTGCTAATAAACTATCAACCTATGGAATTACGTTAAAAGCCGGAGAAGTCATTCTATCTGGAGCATTATCAGCTGCAATCGAAGGAGAGCCAGGAGATACATTTTATGCAAAGTTTTCTGATTTAGGTGAAGTGCGTGTGTCCTTTGTAGGTAGTTAAGAAAGTAAAACGACTTTCTTACTAGATAAGTGCGGGCTTTGACTGTCACCGAAAGGCTTAGGCCTTGCCTTAGTTTTCTAAAATAAATGGGGAGGTACCCAAATGGAAAAAGTCAAAGTTGGAATAATTGGGTCCGGAAATATCGGTTCTGACTTGATGGTTAAATTAACGAAATCAGACGTGTTGGAATTAACAACAATGATGGGAATCGATGCGACATCAAGAGGAATGCAGCATGCCAAATATTTGGGACTTCAAGTATTTGATATTGGTGTAGATGGTTTATTGGAACAGCCGGAATTAGTTGATATCGTGTTTGACGCGACGAGTGCTGGAGCACATATCCATAATGCAGAAGTTGCAAAAAAGCTAGGCAAACAAATGCTTGATTTAACACCGGCTGCTATTGGACCATTTGTAGCACCTACTGTTAATATAGCGGAGCATTTGGACGCAGACAATGTAAATTTAATTACTTGTGGTGGGCAGGCAACAATCCCGATTATCCATGCAATTAACCAAGTTGCACCAGTTGAATACGGAGAAATTGTTGCAACCATTTCCAGTAAAAGTGCTGGTCCGGGAACAAGAGCTAACATAGATGAATTTACGGAAACAACCGCTAAAGCAATCGAACAAGTCGGTGGTGCAAAGAAAGGAAAGGCAATTATTATCCTAAATCCTGCAGAGCCACCAATTATGATGCGCGATACCGTCCAAGCAATTGTTGAGGAAGGTGCAGTGGATCAAGAGAAAATTACAAATGCAATCTCTCGAATGGTAGAAAAGGTTCAAACATTCGTTCCAGGCTACCAATTACGTACGGAACCAATTTTTGACGGGAATAAAGTAACAGTTTTCCTTGAAATTGAGGGAGCAGGACATTTTCTGCCAAAATATGCCGGGAATTTAGATATTATGACAGCAGCTGCAGTAAAAGTAGCAGAGGAATTAGCAAAGAATCGTGTAAACGTATCGGCAAACCAATTGTAGGAAAGGAGGATGAATATGGTGAATCAATCTGAAATTAAAATTACGGAAGTTGCGTTACGTGATGGTAGTCATGCAATTAGCCATCAGTACACAGTTGACCAGGTTACAGCTACTGCAAAAGCATTAAACGAAGCGCATGTTCCTTATATTGAAGTGTCTCATGGTGATGGATTAGGTGGCTCTTCATTACAGTATGGATTATCTCGAACTAATGAGCTTGAATTAATCGAGGCTGCTGTATCAGTCACTGACTTTTCAAAGATTGCGGTATTGTTGATCCCAGGAATTGGGACGATTGAGGATTTGAAGGAAGCTGCTAATTTGGGTGCGAAAATGGCAAGGGTCGCAACGCATGTAACAGAAGCAGACGTTTCCAAACAGCATATTCAAACTGCAAAAGAATTAGGTATGGAGACGGTTGGTTTTCTAATGATGAGTCATATGGCACCAACAGAGAAATTACTTGAGCAAGCAAAATTAATGGAAAGTTATGGTACGGATACTGTTTATGTTGTCGATTCCGCAGGTGCTCTACTTCCACATCAGGTTAAGGAAAGAATTAAGTCGTTGAAGCAAGCATTAAATATAAATATTGGTTTCCATGGTCATAATAATCTGTCGCTCGCAATGGGGAATACATTAGCTGCAATTGAAGAAGGAGCGAATCGAATCGATGGTAGCATACGCTGTCTAGGAGCAGGTGCAGGTAACACGCAAACAGAGGTATTGGTTGCTGTATTAGAGAAGATGGGTATTCAAACAGGCATTGACCTTTATAAAATTATGGATATAGCGGAAGACATTGTCGCACCGTTTTTACCAAAGCCTCAAGAGATTAATCGTGATAGTTTAACTTTAGGCTATGCAGGAGTCTATTCTAGTTTTCTCTTACATGCTAACCGAGCTGCAGAGAAATTCTCAGTAGAATCTAGAGATATTCTAGTAGAACTAGGCAAGAGAGAAATTGTTGGGGGTCAGGAAGATATGATCGTGGATGTTGCAGCTGAGCTCTCAAAAGCGGCAACCAAATAACTATTTTAAATAAGAAATACGTGCATGGGGGAGAAGGACATGGACAAAGAGTTAATTCAAAAGCTAGCAAACTATACACATCATGCTGAAAAGGAAAAGCAGGAAATAAAAAAGATTACAGCAGATCTATATCCAGAGCTTACGATTGATGAGGCATACCTCGTTCAAGAAGAACTAGTTCGTCAAAAGCTTGAAGAGGGTCTTACAATCGTTGGCCCAAAGATGGGTATTACGAGCGAAGCTAAGATGAAACAAATGAATGTCGATAATCCAATATATGGATATGTATTCGATAACATGGTTGTTGAAGAAGGGGAACCTGTCTCTGTTTCCAACTATATCCATCCCAAAATCGAACCAGAAATTGGATTCGTTTTAAAAAAGGATTTAGAAGGACCTGGTGTAACAGCACTTGATGTACTACTAGCAACTGAATATGTATTTCCAGCAGTAGAGATTATCGATAGTAGATACGAAAATTTCAATTTCACATTGCCGGATGTTATTGCAGATAATACTTCTGCCGCTGGAGCGATATTTGGTACATATTTGCGAAAACCGGAAGAATTAGAGCTGGATGTTGTGGGTGTGACATTAGCGATCAATGGTGAAATAAAATCGCTCGGTGCAGGAGCGGCAGTTCTTGGCCATCCAGCTAATTCTGTTGCAAGACTGGCAAATATGTTAAGTGAAAAAGGAGAAATGGTAAAAGCTGGTCAGCCAATTTTAACAGGCGGAGTTACAGCTGCTGTTCCAATTTCTCCAGGGGATTACGTACAAGTAAAATATGGTGGTTTAGGTGATGTAAGCTTTGCAGTGAAAGAATAATTAGAAAAAATTAGGGGGTGGGGATTTGCCACTAGTGAATATTCAAATTATGGAGGGACGAACTCCAGATAAAATCGAAGCACTTCTAAAAAATGTAACCAATGCTGTAAGTGAATCATTGGATGCTCCTAAGGAAAATGTACGTGTCATTGTTACAGAAGTACCGAAAACGCATTGGGCTATTGGCGGGACATCAGCGAAAGAGCTTGGTAGATAATGGAGAATAGGTAGGGAAGCCCCTACCTATTCTCCAGAATACTTATGATTTATCACGGAGTAGATAAGCTTTTTTCCAAGTTTCTCAATCTGGGAGTTTTTTCGGTATTGAACATAGACTTTATTCGGTATACTGGTGAGCGCTGATATATCTCTGATGATTATTTTTGATTTATATTTCTTATCGATACCAAGTTCAGGAATAATCCCAATACCTAACTCGTTTGCAACTGCATTCAAAAGCATTTCATTATTTTCGACATCAATTCGAGTAATATTACCCGCGCTGATTAGTTGATGATCGATGGACTTCCATAACTCAGAGTTTCGTTTATAACTTAAGATTGTTTCGCCATGTAAATCTTCAATGGCTAAGGTTTGTTTTTTACACAGGTGATGATCGATTGGAAGAACAACTACAAGATGATTATCGAATAGATATTCTGACGTAATGTAAGGGCTATTTGGGAGCATATCTCTCGTAAAAACAAGATCAACTTCTCCTAATAGAGCCTTTTCATTCAGGCTAACAGAATCATAGCCATCTACAACTTGAACATCAATATTGCCAACGGATTTAACCGCTTTCAAAAGTTCGATAATAAAAGAATATGAGTAACCAGGGGAGAAGCCTACCTTGATCACAGGAGTCTTTATCATATTTCTAATTTCCTTAGAATGTTTCATATTGATCAAAATATTTTTTGCATATTCTGTAAAAATAATCCCTTCTTCTGTTAAGGAGATTTCATGACCAATCCTAGTGAATAATTCGCACTTTAAAATATCTTCTAGAGATTTTATTCTTGATGTGACGGTCGGTTGCGTGACGTTAAGTACATCTGCAGCTTTTGAAAAGCTTTTACATTCAGAAACAGTAAGGAAAGTTTCTAATTGGCTTTCGTTCATCTGATTACCTCCGAGCCCACTTATCAATGGTTTGAATGATGAGTCAATGAGTACTTTATCGTTTCAATTGCTATTTATCCTTATTAAAAATTAGCTATTTAGTTTTAATAATAGGTTATAAATTCACCTCATGTCAATTAAGTTAACGATAAATAATGGAAAGTATAATATTTTTCAAAAATTGGGTATTAAATTTATTTTATAAAATGATAGAAAACCAAGAATAATTCAATTGGATTCTAAATAATCTGTCTCCTATAATTAATTATAAGCTAAAAAGCCAAATCAAACGAATATAAGTGATCACCAAGGAGGGAACTGCTTGAACTGCTATAGCTTGCAATATATTCGGATGAGTGAATCATTAAGAGGGAAATTTATAAGCTAGCAAAGCTTTCTGGAGATCTATTCATAATCGGTACAAATGAGAAACGAACGAGAAGCGGCGATTAAAATGCAAGCGCTAACAGAATTGGGTATGGCGATTTTTCAATAAGCCAAGGTGGAATAGGGAAACAGGAAATTCGTACATGAGAAAAATTAATAGTTAATATTGATGGTAGGGAAGTTAAACTACCCTTTCTTGAAAAGACGGAGGAAACATCGTCAGGAAGTTAGTGTAAACGGCAATAGCAATATGCTTAAATTTGTTTGCTGGCCAAATGAATACATTAATAATTGGAGGGCTTAAAATGGAGCGCATCATACAGGACAATGTTGAAAAAAGTGAGTTTCTTGTTAATCGACGTGTCTTTAGTGATAAAGAGATACTAGCAAGAGAACGTGCTGAAATATTTAATAAATGCTGGTTATTCATTGGGCATGAAACGGAGATTCCAGAACCTGGTGATTACAAACGGAAAAAAGTAGGTGGGCGTAATTTACTGTTTGTCCACAGTCATGATGGTGAAATCAGAGCATTATTCAATACATGTCCACATCGTGGTGCACTTGTTTGTAGAGAAGATTCAGGAAATTCAAGGGTTTTCCGATGCTTCTACCATGCGTGGAGTTTTAAAAATGATGGTGAATTAGTAGGTATGCCTGGAAAGGATGGTTTTCCTGAAGGGTTTAATGATGAGGGTACGAAAAACATGAAAGCGGTTAATAGACTGGAGAATTATCGTGGTTTCATGTTTGTGAACTTCGATGAAAATGCTGTTTCACTGGAGGAATATCTAGGAAATGCTAAGGAATACATTGATCTAGTAGTTGATCAGTCTGAATATGGAATGGAAGCTCTTGGCGGGGTACAGCAATATAGTGTAAGAGCGAATTGGAAACTATTAGCTGAAAATAGTGTGGACTTGTATCACGGTATGCCAACACATAAGACATATTTTGATATTAAACAAGCACAGGACCCTAATTTAAAACGTGTGAAGCTGGAAGGTAAGGGCATCAATTTAGGTAATGGACACAGTGTTATTGAATATGTTGCTCCATGGGGAAGACCAGTTGCACAGTGGACGCCAATTTGGGACGAAGAGTTTAAAAATGATATGGAGAAAATGAAGGAGCGATTAGCAGAGCGTTTTGGTGAAGAGCGCGCGAACCGAATTGCCAATTACAACCGAAACATTGTCATTTTCCCGAATCTCGTAATCAATGACATTATGGCTGTAACCGCTAGAACCTTCTATCCGTCATCACCGGGCTATATGGAAGTTCAGGGGTATTCACTAGCTCCTAAAGGTGAAAGTGATAAGCACCGATTAGCTAGAAATAATAACTTCCTAGAGTTCTTAGGACCAGGTGGTTTTGCAACACCAGATGATAACGAGGCACTTGAATTATGTCAAGAGGCTTATACCAATAACACGGAAGTTCAGTGGAATGATATCTCTAAAGGAATGGTTAGAGGGGAAGGAAATGCCCTAGCAACAGATGAACTGCAAATGAGGAGTTTCTGGAGACATTATAATTCAATTATTCAAGCATCCTTGGATAAGGAGGTTGCACATCAATGACTGTAAAAACACTAGAACGTCAAGATATCGTTGATTTTCTATACACTGAAGCGAAAATATTAGACGAGTGGAGATTATTGGATTGGGCGGCACTTTTCACCGATGACGGAACTTATGTGGTTCCACCAATCGGTGAACCGGAAGCTATTCCTACTAAATCACTATATTATATTCATGATAATCGTTCGCGACTACAGGAAAGAGCAGAAAGATTATTAAAGAAAGAAGCACATGTCGAATACCCGCATTCTACGACAACGAGAAACTATCATAATATTCTAGTTAGTGATATAGAATCTGATGTCATTACAGTGGAGTGTAATTTTACGACACATCGCACAAAACGAGAGGTTGTCGATACGTTTATCGGCAAAATAAAATATGAAATAGTAAGAGAAAATGACCGGTTAGCGATTCAAAGAAAAAAAGTTGTGCTAAATTTAGATAGTTTACGACCACATGGGAAAATTAGCTTAATTCTGTAGGAAATCACTTCATGAAAGGTGGTGCATGATATGAGTAACGAACAAGAAGTAGTTGATATCGCCATTATTGGTGGTGGTCCAGTGGGCATGTTTACTGCCTTTTATGCAGGCATGCGCCAAGCAAGTGTGAAAATAATCGAGAGTCTGCCACAGCTTGGAGGTCAGCTAGCTGCATTATATCCAGACAAGTACGTCTATGATGTAGCAGGTTTCCCTAAGATAAAGGCTAGTGAGTTAGTGGATCGGTTAGCAGAACAAATGAATCAATTTGAGCAGGAGATTTGTTTAAATGAAGAAGTTATCGAGGTAACAAAGGAAGATGATGTATTCAAGCTTATTACAAGCTCACAAATTCATTACTCAAAGACAATTATTATTACTGCTGGAAATGGCGCTTTTAAACCGAGAACAATGAATCTGGAAGAGGAAGCTAAATTTGAAAATACGAATCTTCACTATAGTATAAAAAACATCCATGATTTTGCGGATAAAGATGTCGTAATTTTTGGCGGCGGAGATTCAGCAGTTGATTGGGCTTTAATGCTAGAGAAAATCGCGAGTAGTGTATCGCTTGTTCATAGGAGAGATCGTTTTCGAGCACATGAACACAGTGTGAAACAATTAAAGGAATGCTCGGTTAATATTCTTACTCCCTATGTTCCTACTGCTTTACTGGGGGACTCGAAGCTGGAATCCATCATATTGAAGGAATCAAAGACAAAAGAGGAAATCGAGTTGAGAGCAGATGATTATCTAGTAAACTATGGATTTATCTCAAACCTTGGTCCAATTAATAATTGGGGATTAGAAATAGAGAAGCATTCGATAGTAGTTAATTCAAGGGCAGAGACTAATATTCCAGGAATTTATGCTGTCGGCGATATCGCAACCTATCCTGGGAAGGTCGAGTTAATGGCAACAGGTTTCGGTGAAGCACCAATCGCGGTTAGTAATGCAAAAGTGTTCATCGATCCGAATGAATCCATTCATGTTGCACATAGTACATCGATTATGAGTAGAAAGAGTCATCAGAATAAAGAAACGATAGCTCAGAAAAAAGCGCAAGCTTCCGTTTAGCGGGAAGAATCACTGGAAGTAGGCACTTAAGCTAGACGTGGCAAACATTAGATTTAGATAGAGTATTTTATGATTCTATTTCAAATTAAAAATATACTTAGGGGTGAAGGAAATGTCAAAGGTTTCAGAGGAGATTGTTAAAGAGTCTGCACAAGTAAGGTTAGATAATTATTTGAGAACGGTTGCACATTTAGGGCATGTTGAAATAAGTGTCACAAAATTTGAAGAGTCTTTATGGTTTTATCGAGAAGTAATGGGATTAGAGGTAACAGCAATAGAAGGGGATCGTGCTTATTTAAGAGCGTGGCAGGATTTTGACCATCATACATTAGTATTAAAAGCAGCTGATGTCTCCGAGGTGAATCGTGTCGGTTGGCGTGTAAGCACAAAAGAAACCCTAGGACTATTTGAGAAGCAACTAACAAAAATGAATATTGAGTTTAACTGGGTAGAGGGTGGAAGTAAAAAGGCGTTGGGCGATGCAATTCATTTTACATCACCATCGGGTATCCCGATTGAACTATATTGGGAAAAAGAATTATTCGTTACGGATGATCCGAAACTGAAGTCTCCATTACCTAGTCATCCAAGTAAATATCCGGCTAGAGGTGTCTCGCCACGCCGCTTCGACCATGTGAATTTCATGGTAGATGATGTTCAAAAAGAGCAGCAATGGTGGACTGAGTTACTTGGCATTCATCATCGATACTTCGTACAGAATAAAGAGGATGTACGTCTAGGTTCATGGTTAAGCAGAACAAACATTGCTCATGAGATTGCGTTCATGAGAAACGGTAACCAGAATGGAGGCGTTTTCCATCATCTAGCATACTATCTTGATTCACCTGATGAGCTATTACGTGCAGCAAATATTATGGCGGAAAATGAAATCAAAATAGAGTGGGGACCTGGTAAGCATGGAACAAGTGGAGCACAATTTATCTATGTATTCGAGCCATCTGGTCACAGAGTTGAGATTTGGACAGGCGGAATTCTAATGTTTGCTCCGGAATGGAAGCCAATCGAATGGCCAGCTGGAGTTGGTGAGCTTGGTCTGGAAATGTGGGGAAGTAAGCCACCACAAAGTTACTTTACTTACGGTACGAAGTTAGGTAAATAAACTGGAAGGAGATAGACAATTTAATAGTCTATCTCTCTATTCTAAATTATGAATGCTAGGGGAGTCCAAAAGTGGAGAAAAGCTTAAGGATTGATTTTCATACACATGTAATATCAGAGGAGTTTTTAAATTTAGCTGAAAAATATGGGGATGATCGTTGGCCTATCTTAGAGAAAACATGTGACTGTGGTGCCAACATTATGCTAAAAGGCAAGAAATTTAGAGAGATTACGGATCAAGCATGGGATTCTGAAACTCGCTTAAAGGATATGGAGAATGAAGGTATTGATATTCAAGTTCTATCTCCAATTCCTGTTACGTTTAGTTATTGGTCAGATCCGGAACAAGGACTAGAGCTTGCGAAATTCCAGAATGATTTTATCGCTTCAATTGTAAAAGAGCATCCAACGAAATTTATCGGTTTGGCTACTGTTCCACTGCAAGATGCTGATTTAGCAATCCAAGAAATGGACCGGGCAATTAATGAACTCGGACTTCGAGGGATTCAAATTGGTAGTAACGTAAATGGTAAGAATTTAGATGATGATGCACTCGATTCATTCTTCAAGGCCGCGAATGATAAGAATGTACCACTATTTGTTCATCCATGGGAAACAATGGGAAGAGAAAGAATGCCACGGCATAATTTCATGTATATGGTCGGTATGCCATCGGAAACGGCACTCGCAGCTGGAAGCATTATTATGAGTGGAATGCTTGATAAGTATCCGAACTTAAAAATTTGCTTCGCACATGGTGGCGGGTCTCTTCCATATTTATTACCTAGAATGGACAAGGGATGGAATGTATGGCCACAAATAAGAAAGACCGAGAAGGCTCCAAGTCATTATGCGAAATTACTTTATTATGACACGCTAGTTTATGATGAGAATAATCTGCAATTTATGATTGACCGTTTCGGGGCAGATCAAATTATAGCCGGTTCAGACTATCCATTCCTGCTTCGTGAAGCACCGTCTGGAAAAGTGGTCGATAAATTAACGACACTGAGTGATGAGGAAAAAGGAAGAATTCATGGACTAAATGCCCTGCGATTTTTAGGGTTAGATGTCGAAAACTTTCAGTAAAAATGTTTAAAAAATAGAACACCAGGACGAAAGAACGCCAAATCTTAGACATAGGGAGAGGATAACTTTGGCATTTGTCATTACACATCCATGTACAAACGAAAAAGCGGGAGAATGTGTCAGTATATGCCCTGTAGATTGTATTACTGAAGGACCTGACCAATTTTTTATTGATCCAAATGCATGTATTGATTGTGGTGCATGTGTTGCAGCGTGCCCAGTCGAGGCAATCATTGATGAACATGATTTAACAGAGGACCAAGAGGTTTATTTGGAGAAGGCAGAGAGCTTTTTCGGATAGATGAAACGACACTACGATGAATTACTTATAATAGATGTTGAATAAAATGTTTCCATTAAGTCTTTGCTTAATGGGAACATTTTTATTTTTGCAACATTTGTACAGTGAAAAGGGATTTTACAATCTTACCTGACAGGTAATGGATGAAAGTGCAAATTAGTGCCTATTTTTATTTGAGATTTCAGTAGAAGCTGGTCCAAGGGTAATATTTTAAATTATCAAATATACGCTTTTTAAATTTTAACTAACTACCAATACTTTATTGTTTGTAGTTACGATATAATATTAGACTGTTGTAGTTTAGAAACGGATATTTACCTATGTAGCACTATCTTAGCGTAGGAAATACGCGAAGACTCCTCGAAAATCAAGTTTCATTTTCTTCGTGCGATGTAACGCTGACGAAGCCTTCCTTGTCCTGCGGGAAGAAGAGCCTAGGTGAGACTACGAAGTGCGACAGCATGAGTTGGCTCACCAGCTCCCCCGCGGAAAGCGAAGTGTATTTCCGGAGCGACTGGTCCGAGAGTACTTCGCATATTTAACTAGTTCGCACTTAATCTATATAAGTTATTATCATAATCTTTATCTTTCCTAACAAAGAAGATGATTGAGGTAACGTCATTTGGTGAACTATAATGAGTTTATCAGAGGAAATTTTATGCCAATGAAAAAAATAGTCGCATAGATTGGAGGATGTCATGCATAATATTCGTGAAATCGAAGAGAAAGATAACTTATTTATAGAAGGAATTATTAAGAAATCATTGGAATCATTTCATTTAGATATACCTGGAACAGCATATTATGATCCATATTTGAACAATCTCTATGAATTTTATCAAACACAACCCAATTCTAAATATTGGGTGATTGAGAATGAGGAAGGAGAGGTTGTTGGCGGCTGTGGGATTGGTCCTTTTGATAAGGAAGGGAAAATAGGCGAATTGCAAAAACTTTATCTCGCTCCAAAGGCGCAGGGGAAGGGACTAGCTAAAGAGTTAATGAAAGTAGCACTCGAGTTTGCAGGAGAGCATTATGCTCATTGTTACTTAGAAACATTTGCCATACTAGAAAATGCAAATCATTTATATGAAAAATTTGGCTTTAGACGATTAGAACAATCACTTAGTGAAACAACGCATGATTCTTGTGATACATGGTATATGAAGGAGTTATAGGGGATAAGTAGTAAATGTTTTTTTAGAAAATATTTTTGGACTGTAAGGGGCCTCTTTTCTCGATATTTTCTGTTCAATATTTCATAAAATTTATACTTGAAATGAATAATAATTATTTATGAGAATTTATTAGGTTTTTTGGATACCTAGAATCGCATTAGGTACAACGTAAGAAGTTAAGCGGTACTAGTCATATACCCCATATCCTATGATAAAAGTAGTAGTCATTTAGCATTAAAATAGTTAATAGAAGATTTACGAGGTTGTAATTGTTACTAAATATCTCTCAGGTATTCTTATATTGTAAGTTAAACTTGAGAGGAGAGTTTTTACATGTATAAGAAAATTGGAGTGGTTGCATTAAGTGCTGGGCTAGTTTTTTCAGGATTAAGTTTAGGAACAGGAGACGCTGCGAAGCAAGACTTAGACGGGAAAGATAATAGGAACAAAACTGGCAAAGGGGAAAAGGTAGAAAATGTAATCTATATGATCCCAGACGGATTTAGTGCAGACTATGCTTCAAATTATCGAATTTACAAAGGTGAAGAAGCAATCTGGGACTCTCATTTAAAAGGACTTTTCACGACATACTCTGCCAATTCTGACATAACTGATTCTGCTGCTGCGGGCACGGCAATGGCAACTGGATCAAAAACGAATAATGGTAGGATTGGTATTGATGCAGAGGGGAACAAACTAGAATCAATCCTTGAAGCATCCGAAGAAAAAGGGAAATCAACTGGAATTGTCGCCACATCTACAATTTCCCATGCAACTCCAGCATCCTTCGCAGCGCATGTTGAAAGTCGTAATAATGAAACAGAAATAGCAAGACAATATATTGATGGTGGTTTAGATGTCATCCTAGGTGGTGGAAAGAATAACTTCTTACCAGTATCTGAAGGTGGAAACCAGGAAGAATTAAATTTAATTGAAAAAGCAGAAGCACAGGGTTCTACATATGTGGAAACACGTGATCAATTATTAGACATAGATAAATTAAAGGTTGATAAAGGTGATAAGCTACTTGGTCTTTTTGCAGACGATGCTCTAGCTCCTGAACTACATCGCGGTGAAACCGAAGAACCAAGTCTTGCTGAAATGACCGAAACTGCTATCGACGTATTGGAAGAAGATAAAGACGGATTTTTCTTAGTAGTTGAAGGCAGCCAAATTGATTGGGCTGGACATGATAATGATGCTGCATGGGCAATGTCGGATGTTGCAGCATTTGAAGAAGCTGTGGAAGAGGCAATTGATTTTGCTAAAAAAGACAAGAAAACATTAGTTGTAGTTGCTGGTGACCATGATACAGGTGGTATGACTACAGGAGCAAATAACTCGATGGACTTAAACGCTTCAATCCTTAATGATGTTAAAGCAACTGGTGATTACATGGCAGCACAGCTCAATGGAGATCGTTCGAATGTAGCAGAGGTTATTAAGATGTATACTGGGTTTGAATTGTCTGAGGCTGAATTTCAATCGATTGCAGAAGCAGAAAATGCTTCCCTTGCAATCAGTAAGGTAATTAGTGATAGAGCATCTATTGGTTGGACAAGTCCTAACCATACTGGGGCAGATATTCCTGTATATGCTTATGGTCCACAATCTGATAAATTTGTTGGATTCCATGATAATACTGATTTACCAAAAATTATTGCTAAAGCACTGAAATTAGGAAGATAAAAAATGATGTGACTGTATTTAAAGGAAACTTACCTTCTAGTTGGAGGTAGGTTTCTTTTAATTTTAGCAGACACATTGAGTCGAAGTGCTAAAGTCAATTGCTGACCACTCCAATACCATTGGTCCGTTCCCATAGTTAACAAGTCTAATCTTATTTAGATGCAGTTGCTCTAACGACTTGATATAATTGGTATATGTGAAAGGGGAGCGAATACAATGAAACTTAGCGTACTGGATCAGGCACCAATAACGAAGGGTAATACTGCTGTTAATGCATTAATGAATGCAGAAGAACTCGCGATATTGGCAGATGATTTAGGATATGAACGGATGTGGATGGCAGAGCACCACGGAACAGATGCATATGCCAGCTCAGCACCGGAAGTAACAGGGGCACATCTAGCTGCGAAAACAAAGAACATTCGAATCGGTACTGGCGGAGTCATGATGATGCACTACTCGCCACTCAAACTGGCGGAAGTGTTTAAAACGCTTAGTGCCTTTTCACCTGGACGGATTGATTTCGGCGTTGGTCGTGCGCCTGGTGGCGATAGTTATTCTATTTACGCACTCTCTGAAGGTCGCCAACCGATGTATGATAATATGTATGAGAAATTTGATACTGCAATGAAGTTAATCAATGACGAGGTGCCTGAGGATAATTTATACAACAAGAATATAGCAACACCTCCAAATATTACGTTACCTGAAGCATGGCTCCTTGGCTCGAGCGGAAATAGTGCATTACAGGCGGCAAGAATGGGTGTTGGTTATTCTTTTGCTCAATTTTTTAATGGTGAAATGACAAGGGAAGTCCTTGAATTATATAGAAATAGTTTCATTCCTTCTGCTTTCATGGAAAAGCCGATTATCAATGCAGCCTATATGGTGACGACGGCTGAAACGAAAGAGGAAGCGGAGTTTGAAGCTCGTCCACACGATATTTCCCGTTTATGGTTGATGAGAGGGAGAATGGGGCAGGCTTTAACGCCAGAGGAGGCCCAAAATTACCCACTTACGGAAATGGATCGGATGACTATAAAAGAAAATCGTAAACTGCATTTAGTAGGAGCTGCTAAGGAAATCGCGACTCAGCTGCAGGAAGAACAAGCGCATTTTGGATTTGATGAGGCGATGATTTGTAGTATTCCCCATTCGCAGGAGAAGCGATTGGAAGTTTATCGATTATTAGCTAAGGAGCTTCTTTGATTGTTTTATAAAAAATGCAGCAAGATAAAAAACACCAAGTCTTGGATTTAACTCCATACTTGATGTTTTCCTACATTTTCAATTCCTATCACAGGAGATGCCACGTCCAGCTCCAGTGCCCGTGCTCCTATCGAGACTTCCCACACCTCATGGCAATCTAAAGTAGACTTGCCGATTGGTTACACTCGAGGCATAGTCCCACTTATACCCTTGTGGTGAAAGTCAACATCGATTCGCAAAGCTCCCAAAGTGTTTCCTTTATCTCCTACAAGGCAATGTTCGACATTGACATGTCGGACTTCCCCACGCGTGTGGGGCGCAGTCCGTACGTCGCTAAACTGGCACTTGCGCCTTTGTTCTTCAATTAGTTTGAAACTTGTTGACTTGTTGTAAGAAAACTTCTTTGCTTAATCATATTATGTGGATCGATAACGAATTTTCTTGATACGCCGCCATCGAATTGTTTATAGCCATCAGGGGCTTCATTAATTGAGATAACAGTTGCGTTAACAGCTTTCGCAATTTGTGCTCTGCCACTTAAAATGGCTTTCATTAGATCACGATTATATCTCATTACTGGTGTTTGACCAGTTACAAATATATGTGCTTTTGCAAATCCAAGACCGAAGCGGATTTTTAGTGTTCCTTCTTTTGCATCCTTGTCCACTGCACCAGGGTCACCAGTAACGTATAGACCTGGAATACCTAAACGTCCACCAGCTTTAGTTACGCCCATAATGGAGTTTAATACTGTTGCAGGAGCCTCACCAGCATCACGACCATGTCCGCTTGCTTCAAAACCAACAGCATCGACTGCGCAATCTACCTCTGGTATACCTAGTATTTGTTCAATTTGTTCGCCAAGATTATCATGTTCACGTAAATTCACTGTCTCACAGCCAAAGCTTCTTGCTTGAGCTAAGCGATCCTCGTTTAAGTCACCGACAATAACAACCGATGCTCCGAGTAGCTGTGCGGAATGTGCAGCAGCTAAACCGACTGGACCAGCCCCGGCAACATATACAGTTGAACCAGTTTTAACGCCCGCACTGACTGCCCCATGGTATCCAGTAGGGAAGATATCCGATAGCATCGTTAAATCAAGAATTTTTTCTAATGCTTGATCTTTGTCAGGGAATTTCAGCAATTGGAAATCAGCGTATGGAACCATTACATATTCTGACTGTCCGCCAACCCAGCCACCCATATCTACATATCCATATGCAGAACCAGGACGATCAGGATTAACATTTGTACAAATATGAGTATCTTGTTTTTTACAGCTTTCACAGCGACCACATGCGATGTTGAATGGAACGGATACGATATCTCCTTTTTCGATGAATTCGACATCACTACCGACTTCAATAACCTGTCCAGTTATTTCATGACCAAGTACTAGTCCACTTGGAGCAGTCGTACGTCCCCTAACCATGTGTTGGTCACTTCCACAAATGTTAGTTGAGATTACCTTCAAAATAACACCATGATTACATTTTCTTCCCACGTTTAGTGGATTGACTCCTGGACCATCGCGAAGTACTAGATCCGGATAACCGATATCACGTACTTCAACTTCACCTGGTTTAACATAAACTATTGCTTTGTTACTCACAAAAAAACCTCCTTAAATAATTGTTTTATTAAAGATGTCTTTGTAGTAAGCGCTATCACTCTAAATCCAACTATACCAGTTTAAATATAATATTTCAATAATTAAATAAATAATAATTATTCAAATATTTTGATGTGTATGTTATTATTAACCTTGAATGTATTAGACTAGTGCCCAGAATACGTTATATTTACATATAAGATTGAAAGAAACTAGCATTTAATAAGTGTCCAAATTAATTATTTTTCTAGTAACCAAGATTAAATCCTGCTTTATTAAACTATGTATCCATGATTTTATTATGAGTATAAGTACATTATTTTAAGGGGATGGTTATTTGGATAAGGTTAAGAATCGATGGTTAATTGCTGCATCGGCTGTTGGAGTCCATATTTCAATTGGCTCTGCATATGCTTGGAGTGTTTTTACAAACCCAATGGTCAATCAATTTGGCTGGGAAGTGACCGAAATATCTTTTGCTTTTAGTATTGCTATCTTTATGTTAGGTTTTTCGGCAGCATTTATGGGCAGATTTGTAGAAAAGCATGGACCAAGAAAATCGGCACTTTTATCGGCAATATTCTTTAGTATTGGTGTTGCTGGTTCAGGTTTAGCGACAGCAGTGGAATCATTATTATTACTGTATTTTTTCTATGGGGTAATCGGAGGAATTGGCTTAGGTATTGGCTATATTGCGCCAGTTTCGACACTTGTAAAATGGTTTCCAGATAGACGTGGGCTTGCTACAGGCTTAGCAATTATGGGGTTTGGCTTCGCAGCACTAATTAGTGGACCAGCTGCTGCCGCATTAATTGAAGCAATCGGTATTACAAATACATTTTTCACACTTGGGATTGCTTATTTTGCAGTCATGGCAATTTCTGCACAATACTTGTCCCCACCACCTGAAGGCTGGACACCAGAAGGTTTTATAGAAAGTCAGCAAAATGGTTCAATCAAAATTAAACAGGATTTATCACAGCTTACTGCCAATGAAGCAATAAAAACACGCCGATTTTGGTTGCTGTGGGTGATGCTTTTTCTAAATGTAACTTGCGGTATTGCAATTATTTCCGTGGCATCCCCGATGGCTCAAGATATTGCAGGTATGACACCGATTGCAGCAGCAGCAATGGTTGGAATTATGGGGCTTTTTAATGGTGGTGGAAGACTTGGCTGGGCATCTTTATCAGATTATATCGGACGTCCGAATGTATATACTGCATTTTTCATCATTCAAATAATCGCATTTTTCATGTTGCCATTTGCAACAAATGATATTATTTTCCAAATACTAGTATTTGCGATTTTAACTTGTTATGGTGGTGGATTTGCATCGATCCCTGCTTATATTGGAGATTTATTTGGAACGAAACAACTAGGGGCAATTCATGGTTATATTCTAACTGCATGGGCACTTGCGGGAGTAGCAGGTCCAATTTTATTATCCTTAATTTACGACTCAACGAACAGTTATAATTTAACGATGGTAATCTTCGGCGTATTATTTGTCGTCGCCTTTATCGTATCACTTTGGATTAGAGTAGATATCAGGAGATTACGTAATACACAGAAGGCATTAAGCCAGACGGTACCACAAGTAGCTAAATAGATTAGGTAGGAAGCTTCAATTAGTAGAGGAATTCATCTTCTACTCTAATTCTTACTGATAGGCTCATCTTGTATCATTTGTTGCTATTGATATAAACTTCGGACGTAAGCTTGGGTGATGAGAAGTCTCATGGACCGACCGCTGCGGAAATACACTACGCTTTCCGCGGGCGGCTGGTGAGCCTCTTTGTGCTAACGCACTTCAGAGTCTCACCGAGGCCGTTCCTCCCGCAGGACAAGGAAGGCTTCGGCAGCGTTACATCGCACGAAGAAAATGGTTCTTTATTTTCGAGGAGTCTCCGTGTATTTCCTTCGCTAGGTTTGAGCAATTGCCTTCTAATATATGACCGGTCACCTAAACGTGAACGTAGAATGTATAGTTGACCACGGAAAGCGACAGTCCACTTGCTCTTATCAATATCGCTCTTACGTCGCACTTTACTCTTACAACTAGTTAGTAAGATAAATTAATATGTTTTTCCAAAATAAGATCATGGTATTTTATATAAAAAATGGAGGGATTTGCATGGGGAACACAAAACACACTGGTCCAGTTAAACTGCCAACGAAACCAGATCCATCACTTTGGGTTAGTAAAGTTCCATTTGGTTTGGGGAAAGTGAAGCCACATCATATTCGCGACACAATGAAAGTAGTTTGGGAGAATAAAGATAATCTGCCATATGCAACGAGAATCCTCACACAAGGTGTATGTGATGGTTGTGCACTTGGAGTATCAGGACTTCATGATCAAACATTAACAGGCCCACATGTATGTACAACCCGCTTAAATGTCCTAAGGCTAAATACGATGTCAGCGATTGATGAAAAAATAATACATGCTGATATTGCTGATTTACGTAAAATGAGTAGTACAGAATTGCGTAAATTGGGCAGGATTCCATATCCGCTCATCCGCAGACCAGGCGAAACGAAATTTAGTCGTATCAACTGGGATGATGCGTTAGATAAAATAGCAGAAAAAATGAAAACGCTTAAACCAAAGAATTATGCATTCTATACTACGTCTAGAGGAATCACGAACGAAGCATACTATACATTAGGAAAGGTTTCGCGATTTCTAGGTACGAACAATGTGGATAACGCATCGCGTATTTGTCATTCTCCATCAAAAACAGCGTTAAATCGTTCTGTTGGTGTCGGTGCTTCAACTTGTAATTATAAGGATTGGATTGGTACAGATGTCCTGCTCTTTTGGGGTTCTGTTGCGGCAAATAATCAACCAGTTTCAACGAAATATATGTATGCAGCAAAGCGTAAGGGCACAAAAATTATCATCATTAATCCATATCACGAGCCATCTATGGATAATTACTGGGTTCCATCTATCGCGGAGTCTGCTTTATTCGGAACAAAAATAGCCGATGATGTTTATCAAGTTAACATTGGTGGCGATATTGCTTTCATGCATGGAATTATGAAGCACTGGTTTGATATGGAGGAAGACATGCATGGATCAGCAATTGATCATGAATTTGTCTCGAGGCATGTGAATGGACTTGAGGAGTTGAGAGAGAAAGTTATTGCCTATAACTGGGAACAGCTTGAAAAATCGTCGGGAATAACGAAAGAGCGAATGATTGAATTAGCTGAGCTTCTTGCAAAATCAAAATCCGCAGTATTTGTCTGGTCGATGGGATTAACGCAGCATAGATTTGGGACGGACAATATTTCACAAGTAGCGAATCTCGCATTGCTAAGAGGATTCTTAGGAAGAGAGCATTGTGGATTAATGCCAATACGCGGACATTCGGGAGTCCAAGGTTCAGGAGAAATGGGTGCAGATCCATTTGTACTTCCGGGTGGAGGATTTGATGAAGCAAATCGAAGTCGTGTGGAATCGATATGGGGTTTTGATATTCCAAAATGGCAAGGAGACATTGTTGGTGTCACCTTAGAGAATGCTCTTCTTCCAGATAATCACGAGCGAAAGCTGCAGCTTTACTATTTATCTGGCGGTAATTTTTTAGAAACGATGCCGAACCCAGATTTTGTAAAGCAATGTTTAGAAAATGTAGATATACGTGTTCATCAGGATATCATTTTTAATACGTCGACACTTGTAGATGCAAAGGAAGCAGTAATTGTTTTACCGGCAATGACACGATATGAGCAACCGGGTGGAGGAACATCTACTTCCACGGAGCGGATGGTATACTTTTCCCCGGAAATAAAAGGGCCTCGGATTGAAGAAGCAAGGGCTGAATGGGAAATTTATGTTGAACTTGCAAAAAGAGTAAAACCGGAAGAAAAGCATCTGATAGATTTTAAAGATCCATTTGAGATTCGGGAGGAAATAGCGAAAGCCGCACCGAATTATGATGGAATCCAGCATTTGAAAGATAGGGGAGACCTCTTTCAATGGGGTGGTGCATGGCTATGTGAGGACGGAATATGCCCAACACCAGATGGTAAAGGGAATCTCATTACAGTTGAGCTCCCAGAACTTCGCAAGCCAGAAGGTCATTTTTATGTGACATCCCGACGAGGGAAACAATTTAATTCGATGATTTATCATGAAACAGACCCATTCAACGATGCAGATCGTTATGACCTGCTTCTAAGTGAAGCAGATGCAACGGAGTTAGGCATAAAAGAAGGGGATGCCGTTGTCGCCTTTAATCAATATGGTACATTTCATGGTCGTGCAAAATTTGTAGAAATAAGACAAGGAAATGTTGAAGTGCACTGGCCAGAAGGAAATGAGCTTATACCTAAAGGTGTTTATGAAAAATATGCAGGTATACCGGAATACAATGCTGCTGTTATCGTCGAAAAGGCGGAAACATATTTTGCACATAAAGATACCAAATATGCTGAAAAGAGAGTAGAGGAGCTTGAAATGGAAATAAGCTAGGGGGGATAGAATGAATGATGTGAAGGACAATAGTTGGGAAATCATCCGATTTAATGGAGATTCAAAGTCTGTTTTAAAAGAGGATGTTGCAGTCGAAAAGCCATTTACTATTGTGTTAAATGGGGAGGAGTTTGCAACAATCGTATGTACACCAACGGATCTTCAGGATCTTATCATAGGGTTTCTTGCGGCAGAAGGGGTTATCCGTTTCTATGATGAAATTAAATCGATCAGCATTGATGAAAAACTCGGCTTTTCCTACGTTCAATTGAATAAGGATTTAGACGTCATTCAACTTGATCACTCCAAACGGTTCATCGGTTCTTGCTGCGGGAAAAGCCGGCAGTTTTATTTTAAGAGTGATGTTCGAACAGCGAAGACGATTACTAGTAAACTTACGATCTCTGTGAATCAATGTTTTATCTTAATGAAAGAACTACAATCGAAATCAGAGCAATTTATTAAAACAGGCGGTGTTCATAATGCTGCACTAGCAACTCAGAACGAGCTTATTACGATCCGCTCCGATATTGGTAGACATAATGCATTGGATAAATTATATGGGCATGTTATTCAAAATAACATTGGACTTAGTGATAAATTAATAGTTTTTAGCGGAAGAATTTCATCGGAAGTATTGCTGAAGATTTCAAAGATGGGTGTTGGGATTCTTATTTCTAAATCAGCACCGACCGATCTAGCATTACAACTAGCAGATGATTTAGGAATTACGGCGATTGGCTTTGCGCGTGGCAATCGATTAAATATTTATACTCATCCCCATCGAATTATTGAGGCTAGTAATAATTCCTAAAGCGATGTGAGAATTCAATATCTTATTAACACAGAGAAACTTTATATTAATGGAAGTTTGAATTTAATGCCAAAAAGCAGACCAAGTTACAAATGCTTGGTCTGCTTTTAATGCAACTAAACTTACTAGCTATTATTATTGAAAATTGATGGATCGGTTATTAGCTAGAGAACAAATTAAGGAAAAGGCAATTATCGATACAAAACTCATGCTTTCGAAAATACTCCGGCCGTCTTCCGCTTTTTGTTAACTTTCCATCCACGCAGTTTCCTGCGAAAGCAGGGTTCACTCCTTGAAATCCATGTAGGCATGTCGAACCAATTGACACTCACTTGTCGAATGCTTATCGTGAGTCTTCATTGTTACATCCCTTTGCTAGTGGTCGCTCTATGTCTATTTTATAATTTGTTCATGAATTCGTAAGAAAGCAGGGATGTAAAATTGCCTATTCAGGTGATATAATGAATATTATAAAGTGAGGTCATTCTACCTAAAGATGGAGTATTACACTATGCTTTATAGGTGTATGAAGAAGTTTAAAAAATCGCCATCCTAAGTTATGTCGAGCTTTATATAATATAGTAGCAATCAATAAGAAACAAACCTAACTAAAGGGACAACTAAGGATTCACTTAATGGTGAACCAAACCCTTGTTTTCCAAAAATGTAAAGGATGAGTAAGCTTGAACGAACATATTAATTCTTCTTCCGTAGCATATAATAAATCTGTAGTAGGGCAAAAAACAACAATCCTTCAAGATCTAAAGTCGCTTGTGAAGTTCATTGTTTTAATAGCGAATGTACTGCCAGTAATGGCTGGATTTTGGTTGGCAATTCATTTTACGAATACCTCGCTGACAGAGCATTGGGGTACTTTTTTATTGACCATTGGTGGGAGTGGGTTCATTATTGCCGGAGCTCTTATTCTCAATAATTGGTATGATGTCGACATTGATACTATTATGGAAAGAACACAGCAACGCCCTACTGTGACAGGGAATTTTTCATTAAGAGTCGTTCTAATCATGGGGATTGCCGCTTCATTAATTGGATTTATTCTTTTATTATTTACATCGCTTGCAGCAGTTATTTACGGCCTAATAGGCTGGATAACATATGTATTTCCCTATACGATGTGGTCAAAACGAAAGTATACGTGGAATACAATTATTGGCAGTGTGTCTGGTGCAGTTACTCCACTAATCGGCTGGGCAGCAATTGATGCGAGTTTCCATATTATTCCATTCACTCTATTTCTGCTTCTGTTTATTTGGCAAATGCCCCATACGTACGCAATTGCAATTAAGAAAAATAATGAATATTCAGCTGCAAAGGTTGCAATGTTGCCAGCAGTACGCGGGTTTAAAGTAACCAAAATCCATATGGTTATCTATATTGCACTTCTAATTCCATTGCCATTTATGATGTCAGCATTAGGATCTGTATTTGTTACGATAGCTTCTATTTTAAATTTATGTTGGCTCGTTTTAGCAATTAAAGGATTTAATGCGAAAAATAATTATAACTGGGCAAATTGGAATTTCCTGTATTCCGTTAACTATATGACGATTTTATTTGTATTAATGATTGTCGTAACACTTCCAGTCTTTAGTAATTAATATTGATAGATGAAGTTAGAGAATGATTAAATAAGCGAGAACTAAAAAGGAGAATTCGTATTAGGCGAATTCTCCTTTTTGATTAACTGTTTCAATCAACATATCGCTGGGTGTTTAATTTACATTACTTCTATAAACCAACGGTGAAAAAGTATGAAAGTTTGTATAACGTATTAGTTAAGAGGAAATTTATTAGTGATGATGAACAGAGTGTTTACTTGACAATGATTCCCATTATCAGTTAGAGTGGTGATAATTAAGAATGGGGGTGCTCCAATGTTTATTATGATGAGAAACATGGTAGTTACAGAGGGAGGCGTCGAACAAGTAATAAATAAGTTTGGTGCAGATGGCATAATAGAGGAGCAAGAAGGCTTTATTGATTTATCAATAATGGAGAAAAAGTCTCGTGGGGAAGATAAGGAAGTTATTATCATGATTCGTTGGGAAACAGAGGATCACTGGAAACAATGGGAGAAAAGCGACGCACATATTGCCGGTCATAAAGAGAACCGTGGGAAGCCAAAACCAGATTATGTCATAAGCTCGGATGCTGGATTATATCGAGTGAAAAAGGTAAAAATAAACAAGCTAGTGTAAGGATATACTAGCTTGTTTATTAGTATATTATGGAAGAATAACATCCCTCTTACTACTAAGAAGCAACCAAGTTTCAAATAGCATAGAAATGTAAAAAATCCCTTAATATGCCCGGCCTTGGCCGCGTCAATCTCCAGCGCTAAGGCATTAGTGAGACTTCCCTCACCTTATGACAAGATATGTTAACGATGATTTGTATAGAAATTGGCTTTTGAAATTTGCTTTAACTGGCTATGTTCTTCGTCTGTTAATTTCTGCAAGTCATGACTTTGGATATTTTCCTTTACCTGTTCGATCGAGCTTGCACCAAATACAGCCGTATCAACAGCTTGATGTCTCAACACGTATTGTAATGCTAGTGCATTTCGAGATGACTTATCACCAATTAATTGAGAAAAAGCCTGCTGAACATCAATTAATTCTGGATAGGAATAATTGAGATACCCTTCCCTTCCTTTTCTTTCAATGAGATTCTCGCCATGGTTGCTTAACATTCCTTTTGCTAGTGGGCCTCTTGCTAGTACACTAATTCCATTGGTGTATAACAGATCCAATATCTTTTCTTCTGGCCTACGATCGAGCAGGCTATACTGTGTCATCACACCATCAATAGATGAATGTTCAATATATTCTCGGATGACATTCGGACGGATGGAAGAAATTCCGTAAGCACGAATTAAGCCTGCTTTTTTCAAACCCTCGAACGCATCGATAGTTTCTTCGATTGGATCATCGATTGTACCACCATGTAACATATAGAAATCAATATAATCCGTTTGCAATCGTTTTAAACTTTTTTTAACGGCTTGCTCGATATATTTCTTTGAGGGATCCCAAAACCATGTTTTTTCGTCACTGCTAAAATGGTTTCCAACTTTTGTGGTTAGGATAAGTTGACTTCTTTTTTCTTTAATTGCTTCCCCAATAATTTCCTCATTACTCCCAAAGTCATATAAATCAGCTGTATCTAGATGATTGATTCCACAATCGATTGCAAAATCGATGATTGCCTTTGCTTTGTTTAAATCTGTTCCAAGAGACATACAGCCTAAGGTTAGCTCAGAAATCATGATATCGGATTTTCCTAATCTATTTTTCTTCATTAACTACACTCCGTTTCTTCTTTATGCTTGTCTATTATTGTAAGGAGAGCTTGGATAGAAAACAACTTTTTATACTAATTGAAAAAAAGATTATTGATTGAGATTGCTGCATATAAATATTATTTTAAAAAACATTCACATGCAGCAGTTCAAACTTTTATGCTATATTACAGATTCGACCCCCGTACTGAATAACTGTCAAAAAAATGTGGATTTGCTATAGTTAAGGAAAGTAGTTTGAAGGAGAAAGTATATGTTGATTAAACTCGGTACTGAAAACCATAAACAGCCCTTTAAGGATCCGATATCAATTACTCGTGTGCAGCCAGGGGAAATCTTCCAGGAGGACGGAAGAGATTTTGCATTTGGACCTTTAAGTATCATTGACCACGCAGTGATGAAAAAAGGAATTAAGATAAAAATGCATGAGCATGTAAATGATGAAATCCTGAGTTATGTTCGTCATGGCGTTACTTATCATAAAGACTCGGCTGGTTTTGAAGCACCAATTGCTCCTGGAAAATTGATGCTGATGAATGCTGGCTCCAGTTTCTGGCATGAAGAAAAAGTGAAGGATGGTTACGTTGAAATGTTACAGATTTTTATTCGTCCTCGAGAAACTAATCTGAAACCGGGAATCCAATTTCATGATAAGCCAATAGATCATTCAGAATGGTATGTGATGGTCGGCCCAGAAAATAGTGAAGCACCGCTTCATGTGAGACAATCTGTATATATATTAGACGCACACGCTAAAGCTGGAGAAACTCTAAAAATCCCTGTTTACGAAGGATTAACACCGTTCTTATATGTGATGAGCGGGGAAATTACTATCGGCGATCTGAAGATTGGCAGGCAAGAAGCAGTAACAGACTTAGAAAACCCATTCCCACCAGTTACTGCTATTACGGATACCACACTCGTCCTCTTTCAAGTTGATATGAACGCAGAAATGTCGATGGAGGGAACAATTAGTGGAGTTTGATAAAGTTGTTTTCTGCTAAAGTACGATTAGAAAATAATATCCAGCAAATAACAATACGAATCAAACCTTAAATAAGAAAACCGCTTCGTCTTAAATTTGAGATGAAGCGGTTTTTTGTATAAAAATAACCAAAAATGGGAAAAAGAAGTGGAGAAAGATTTCGCTCTAGAGTTACATAATGTGGTCTCACGACTGAGGTGAAAGTGGAATGTCACGAACTTCCTTTTTTAATCGACGAAAGCTGAAAACAAATAAGCCGGAACAACAAAATCAAACAAAAACTACGATTGAATTAGGGAAAAATCTAGCAGAAAACTTGAAAAATATCAAGACAATATTAGGAGAGCCAAGTGATTTAATTGTTCGCGAGACGACCTTAGGTGGAACAGATAAAAAATGTGCGATCGTCTATATAAGTGGATTAGTTGATCAAGATCTTGTGAATAACAATATCCTAAAGGTTATCCAGTCTAACATGAATGAGATTGATCCAAATCAGATCGATGTAGTTTTTCAAGAAAAAATTGCGATTACAGATATAAAGAAGGACAACAAGTTCGATGAGTCGATCGATTCCCTATTATCGGGAAGTACCATATTTTTTTTAGATGAAACGGATACTGTATTAATCTTAGGCACTGCTGGTGGGGAAAAGCGGTCGATTGAAGAACCACAATCAGAAGCGCTAATTCGTGGACCAAGAGAAGGGTTTGTTGAGAGTGTTCAAACAAACGTTGCATTAATACGTCGAGATATTAAGAATTCAAATTTACGATTTAATTACCATGATGTAGGAAATAAATCAAAGCGAACGATTGTGGTGAGTTATATTGATGGTATTGTCAATCCAACTATTGTGCAAGAAGTAAACCGCAGAGTGAAATCGATTGATTTGGATTTGGTTGCAGAGTCGGGATTTGTCGAGCAATGGATTGAGGATAGCTTCTTATCACCTTTTCCTCAAATGATTAATACCGAAAGACCGGACCGGGTGGCGAGCTCATTGTTACAGGGAAAAGTGGGAATTCTCGTAGATGGGACCCCGTTTGCCTTAATTGCACCGACTACATATAGTGAAACATTAAAATCATTAGAAGACTATTATGAACGTTGGATTGTTGGCTCATTAATCCGAATCCTCCGTTATATTGGAACTTTTCTTGCCTTGTTGCTGCCTGCAATTTATATTGCGCTTGTTTCATATCATCAAGGTATGATACCAACGCAACTCGCGTTTTCTATCGCTGCAGCAAGGGAAGGGGTTCCTTTTCCCTCATTCGTTGAAGCAATGTTAATGATTATTACGATGGAGATCTTACAGGAGGCGGGTGCCCGTTTACCGAAGAATCTTGGGCAGACAGTTGGGATTGTTGGTGGATTAGTTATAGGAGACTCTGCAGTTAGCGCTGGTATTGTAAGTCCAATTATGGTCATTGTTGTTGCACTCACAGCTATCTCTTCATTTACAAATCCTAGTTACAGTGTTGGGATTGGTTTTCGAATGCTGCGCCTTTTCTTTATGGTTGCTGCCGCAATATTTGGCCTTTACGGAATAATACTCGCCTATATTATGTTAAATATCCATGTCGCTAATTTGAAAAGCTTCGGAATCCCATATTCTGCTCCTTTTGCTCCAGCCTTCGTAAAGGATTGGAAGGATTCTGTTATTCGTGCACCAATTACGATGTTAGAGAAACGTCCAACCTATTTGAAACCAGAGGAAAGACAGGAGAAGTCAAAGAACGAGGAGAAGAGTTAACATGCCCCCGATGGAAGATAAAGACATACAAATTTCTGATAAGGATATCATAATAGCAGTCCCTTCCATCCTTGTTGCAGTTGGAATCCTTTCTTTACCTGCAAAGATAGCTCAAGAAACAATCTCCTCAGATGGTTGGATTCCACTGCTCATAAGTGGAATAGTTATGATTTTTTTAACATGGCTAGTTGTTAAAACTGTAAGCAGTTTTCCGAATCAGAGCTTTTTTACTATCTCATCGAGTTTAGTGACAAAGCCGATTGCAATCATACTGACCTTACTCTTTGTTATCCAAGGAATCCTTACTGCGGCTTTTGAGGTTCGGGAAATAGCGGATATTTCTCAGATTTATTTGTTAAATGATACTCCGATGGAAGTACTTTCACTCGTTTTTTTATTAGTTGTCATTTATGCCGTGTCAGGGGAAAGAGCGGGGATATTTCGCTTAAATACACTGTTTCTTCCTTTCATTATTATCATCTCTCTATTTGTTATCATTCTATCAATTGGCTGGATTGAGAAGGCAAACATACTTCCTATTTTTAAAACAAGCATAGGCGGGTACGCCGAGGGGATAAAATCGAGCATCATATATTATGGGAATATCGGATTCCTCCTATTTTATCTTGGATTTGCTAAGCAGCCTAAAAAAGCACCGAAAATGGCTGCAATCGGTATGTCGTTCACCGTTTTATTATATACGCTATTATTCATTGCTTGTGTTGGTGTCATGGGAAATGGAGCGGTATCGAATATTATCTACCCAACGCTTGATTTATCGAAGGAATTGGAAATCCCAGGGGGTTTTTTTGAACGATTTGAATCGGTTTTTTTTACAATCTGGGTAATGGCTATATTTACTACTACAGTAATAGCGATTGACATCACCGTTCTTGCTCTTCAATCCGTATTTAAGAAATTAAGAAAGTTGAATATCATTTTATTCATTGCACCAACAGTGTATTTCATCAGTCTGCTTCCGAAAGATTATGTCGAGGTTTCAACACTTTCTAATATTGTAACTGTCTTTGCTCTAGTTCTCCTCTTCGTTGTGACGTTGCTGTTTACCATTCTTTTAAAGATTAAGGGAGTGAAGTAAGTTGTTGAGTAGTAAGAGATGGTTACTTATATTCTTAATAACTCCTATTTTCCTTGCGGGGTGTTGGGGAAAGATTGAAATAGAGAATAGAGGGTTTGTAATTGGAACAGCAATTGATTTAGAAGGAAAACAAGGTAATGAAAAATATAACTTATTAATGACCAATCAATTAATAAATCCAGCTGCTATAAGTAAACAATCAAGTGGTGGTGGTGGCGGTGGCAATCAGAAAGGGTTTATCAATATTCAGGATAAGAGTGATAGTCTTTTTGCTGCTTCAAGAAAAATGAGACATCTTACAAATTTAATTCCTTATTATCAGCATTTGAAAGTGATTTTAGTTTCAGAAGAAGTCATAAAAGAACCGGGACTATTTTCTGATGTGATGGATGTATTCGTCAGAAACCATGAACTGCGAAGAGGGGTAAAGGTATTTGTCACTGAAGGAGAAGCTAATAAAATATTGGACTTCGTTCCACAAATAGAAAAAACACCTGCAATGTTTATAGAGAAACTTACCACGAACAGCAAAAATGCTGGAATACTCGAACCTAAGAGAGTCGATCGACTTCAAAATATTTTTATCTATGAGCGAAGTTATTTCATTCCTCGTGTGAAGTTAGTAAATAATGAGATTGTTTATGATGATGCGGTTATTGTCTCTGGAGAAAACAATCAAATGATCGGAACGCTCAATTCGGAGGAAACAAAAGGATTACTTTATATTTTAGGTGGGACAAAAGGTGGGAGTATTGAGACTAAGTTTGATGATAACTTGGTTAATGTGGAAACCCAATCAGCAAAAGTTAAGACCAAATTAACTAATAAGGATAAGGAAAATTTTACTTTCTCTTTGAATATAAATTTTGAAGGCACGATAGAAGAACATTTTGGGACAAAGGATTTATTGAAGGAGAAGTCAATTACAGAAATTGAAAAAGATTTAGAAAAGGATATTAAGCAATTGGTAGAACGAACAATAAAAAAAGTACAAAGAGAGTATAAGGCTGACGTGATTGGATTAGGCGATGTGATTAGGGAGAAACATTATGATTTGTGGAAAAATATAGTTTATAACTGGGATCGTGGAGAGAATTATTTTTCAAAAAGTACTGTGGAAGTTAATGTGAAGGCAAATATCAGTTCTACAGGTGCTGCGAACCGGATTAAACAGAAGGGAAAACGTGGTGAATAATGTGGCAAAATATCATTGAAAGGTTACCTAATATGCTGGGAATTGTATGTACGATATTGACAGTTGTTATTCCGTACTCAGTCTATAAAGTAAATCAAGAGCTTCATAAGATTGGGGACCCGGCTTGGAAGAAGGAAAACAATAATTGATTTGTTAAAGCAATTCAGTTACTTTAACAAGTGTTGAATGCTACACTTATTATAAATCATAAAATGAGGTGTAGTCATGGATCAACATACATATTTATCATTAGATGCAACAGAAATGGCTGAATTTGTTAAGAGCAAGCAAGTGACACCAAAAGAGCTGGTAGAAATGGCGTTTGCTCAATTAGAGAAAGTGAACCCGACATTAAATATTCTGACAAGCTCAAGAAAAGAAAAAGCGTTGAAGGAAGCGGAGACTCTGGCAATTGAAGATGCTCCATTTGCTGGTGTGCCAATATTATTAAAAAATATTTCACAAAGCTTAGAAGGTGAACCACTCACTTCAGGATCGAAGCTTTTACAATCATCTATTTCCAAGCAGGATTCATACTTCGTTAAAAAGTTCCGTGATGCAGGGTTCCATTTTCTAGGCCATACGAATACGCCCGAATTCGGACTGAAAAACATTACCGAGCCAGAACTTTACGGACCGACAAGAAATCCATGGAATCCGGATTATTCACCAGGTGGCTCTAGTGGAGGATCTGCAGCAGCAATTGCTTCAGGTGTTGTACCGCTAGCTGGTGCGAGTGATGGTGGTGGATCGATTCGAATTCCAGCATCATTTACCGGATTGTTTGGATTAAAACCAACAAGAGGACGGACGCCGATTGGTCCTGGGTATGGTCGTTCTTGGCAAGGTGCCTCTATTAATTTTGTCTTAAGTAGAAGTGTTCGTGATAGTGCTGCAATGCTGGATATTCTTCAAGTTGTACAACCGGAAGCGGCATACCAAACACCACTTTTCCCGGGAAGCTATTTAGAACAAATGAAAGCAGCGTTCGATAAACCATTACGCATTGCTTTCACAACGAAGTCACCGGTAGGGACACCAGTTTCAAAGGATGCTAAAGAAGCAGTTATGAAAATGGTAAAGTGGCTTGAACAAGAGGGGCATCATATAGAAGAAAAGGATAATCCAGTTGATGGCCTGCAATTAATGAAGGATTATTATTTAATGAACAGTGGTGAAATGCATTCCACTATCCGCGGTTTAGAAAAAGCAATCGGACGGGGCATCACTGCTAAAGACATGGAAATTGAATCTTGGCTTTTAAGTGAGGCTGGGAAATCTGTTTCGGCTGCTGAATATTCAGAGAGTCTTGCATCATGGGATGTAGCAGCAGCGCAAATGGCGAATGTCCACAAGAAGTATGATTTTT
Organism: Oceanobacillus chungangensis; assembly: GCF_003369565.1. Taxonomy (GTDB): domain Bacteria; phylum Bacillota; class Bacilli; order Bacillales; family Amphibacillaceae; genus Oceanobacillus; species Oceanobacillus chungangensis. Next base: position 126,743 of record NZ_PIOD01000008.1, read on the forward strand.
ATATTACACCTGCAACAGCGAATACAGCTCCAAAGGTAGGTGAACTGCCTTTATCAGCTGAAGAGCAGAATGAACTGATTGAACGGTTTAGTAAAGCAGATAAAAAAGAACAACAACAAATGATATATGATATGTTCCTGTCAAGCCTAACATATACACCATTTACCCAGCTTGCAAACTTAACAGGCCAGCCTGCTATATCATTACCTGTTCATTTAGCAGATAATGGACTGCCACTAGGGGTGCAAGTCATGGCGCAAAAAGGGGAAGAGCATCGCTTGTTACAGTTATCGGCACAATTGGAACAGTCAGATTTATGGGTTGGGATGAAAGGGAATCCTTATTTTAGAGATGTTTATTGATTAGTGGTTTATGCGGAGGATTGGAGTAGAGTGCTCAGCGGTGAACTGCTCCGCAATTGGGAGCAGTTCAAAAGGATATCTGAGCGCTCCGCATTAACACAAAACAGCTCCAACGGCGCATGTGACCGCTATTGAATAAAGTTTAGCGCTCCAATAAGACGTACAATAGCTCCATATTAATCCTCAGGCACTCTAATCTCCCTAATAGCAGCTCCAACATTACCGAGCACTATTTATTACCATCAACTTCACTACCAAAATCAAATAAAGTATATAAAACTATCTATCTGTAAATACTATAAATACAAATAATTCCGCTTTTACTTCTGAATCTTTTCTTGTATAGTTATAGTAGAAGAGACAGAAAATGCCGTTTAGAGGGTGGAGAGAGGGGCTATAAAAAGATGCTAGAGACACAGATATATAATGAAAAGATAGAAACAGTTTTACAAAATATAAGTAAAGTAATTATTGGAAAAGATGAAGTTGCCACACTTAGTTTAGTAGCGTTACTTGCTGGTGGACATGTATTGCTCGAAGATGTTCCCGGAGTAGGCAAGACGATGCTCGTTCGAACAATTGCAAAATCATTAGATTGTGATTTTAAGAGAATTCAGTTCACCCCAGATTTATTACCATCCGATATTACAGGAGTTTCCATCTATAATCCAAAAGAAATGGAATTTGAATTTCGCGCGGGTCCGATTCTAGGGAATATAATTCTCGCGGATGAAATCAACCGAACCTCGCCTAAGACACAATCCTCTCTGCTTGAAGCAATGGAAGAGAATAGTGTTACAGTAGATGGCCAAACGCTTCCATTAAAAGCACCTTTCTTTGTAATGGCAACTCAGAACCCAATCGAATATGAGGGAACATATCCACTTCCAGAAGCGCAGCTTGATCGTTTTATTCTGAAACTGAAAATGGGTTATCCTTCCTACCAGGATGAATTAGAAATGTTAGAGCGTACGGCAAGAAATCATCCAATTGGAGCAATCCACTCTGTTTTAAGCAGGGAAGAGCTAATTTCGATACAAGAGGAAGTTAAGGACATTTATATTGACCGGAATGTTCAGCAATATATTATTAATCTCGTAACGAGAACGAGAGAAAATCCGTCTATCTATTTAGGTGTAAGTCCGCGTGGCTCGATAGCATTGATGAAGGCTGCGAAAGCATATGCATATATCCATGATAGAAATTATGTCTTGCCAGATGATGTGAAATTTCTAGCACCATTTGTTATGGCACACCGAATTATTTTAACATCGGAGGCGAAATATGAAGGTGAGACAAATGAAGATATTATTGCTTCCATTGTAAAAACAACACATATACCGATTCGAAAGGAATTTCTTGAATGAAGGCAATGCTAGGATTTATCCGTGATCTACTTTTTATTATCGTTGCCTCCATCGCTTTATTTGCTTATGCGATGTTTCAAGGAGGATTTGTTAGCTGGTTTCTTTTTTATGGCTTCCTCCCGATCCTTCTTTATCATTTCTGTTTATTGCTTTACCCGATAAAAAACTGGAAAGCAACACGACGACTTAATCATTCTGTTATTCATGCAGGAGATGAAGTAGGGGTTACGATTGAACTCGAAAGGTCCATCCCTTTCCCATTATTTTATTGTATTGTCGAGGAATTGCTTCCCGTGACTATAAATAGAATGGATACCCGTCATGAGAAATACCATTCTATGGAGCAGCCGAAGCAATATTATGATCGGAAAGTAAAAAGAGTGATATTCCCATTATTTAACCGAAAGTTCGAGTTATCATATAAGCTTTCACAGGTTCCACGTGGGGAGCATCGGTTAACAGGTATCCAAGTGCAAACTGGTGATATCTTCGGTTTTGTGAAAAAAAAGTTCGTTTTTCCTATTGTTGATCAACTCACTGCATATCCGAATGAACGGCCACTTCGAATCATTGAAAGTGTAAGCAGCTTTGAACATGGTTCCATTACTTCTTCTGCCCAAAATTTAAAGAATACAAATGTTGCAACAGGAGTACGTGAATATGCGCCTGGCGATCGGTTTTCTTGGATTGATTGGAAGCAGACAGCTAGGAAGAATGCGGTCATGACTAAGGAATTCGAGCAGGAAAAAAACACCAATATGCTTGTTATTCTTGATACTTGCAATTATCAAGGGATGAATACCTTGGCATTTGAAGCGACGATTGAATTAACGCTTTCCTTAATGGAGACGATTCGCAAACAGGCAACACAAGTTGGACTAGTTTCAATCGGTCAAAATATTAACCGATTTCCAAACTATGATACAACGACAAGTAATGTAATCAAAAGGCATTTGACAAGGCTTGAACCAACAGGTGTACGCCCATTTTCATTAATCCTCAAGGAAGAAATGAGGGAGCTAACCAGTGGGGAGATCGTAATTTTAATCACCACCCATTTAGACGATTTCTTTAAACAGACGGTACAGCAGATGTGCCAGCGCATGAATCAAGTGGCGGTTATTTTTATTCAATCTTCAGCTTTAATTAAGGAAAGAGAGCAACAGATTATTAAGCAGCTTGAGTTTTCGAGTGTTAGTATCCAAGTTTTGACGGAACAACAATTAGTGCAGAATCCAATTGAGGTGAGCTTCAGATGAGTAAATTTAAAAAAATTCAATCATCAACCATCTACGCCTCTATTTTGTATATATTGGGTCTTTTATTGTTTTTAGAATGGTTGTATCCGATTCAGGATGTTACCGATACCGAGGGTTTAACATTATTTATTATTTATTCTGCGTTTTGCTTCTTTATCTCGATGTTCCAGTTTAAATGGTGGATTTCGTTTCTATTAAAAGGACTTGCAATGGTGTTGATTTTGAATGGCTTGTATTTTGATGGACCGATATGGAGCAATCTATGGTTTGAACAGTTGAGAATGGAGTTCACATTTAATTTTGAAGCGCTCTTTTCCCAGTCCTGGTATACATTAACGCCATTATTCAGGAGTTTCTTATTTCTATTATTAATCTGGTTGATGAGTTATTTATTATACTATTGGTTTGTGCAAATGAAGCGGATTTTTCTCTTCGTATTACTGACGATTATTTATTTAGCTGTGCTAGATACGTTCACAGTGTATGATGGGGCAATGTCAATTGTAAGAACGTTTATCATTTCCTTACTTGCATTAGGTATTGCAAATTTCATGAAAGAAATCGACATGGAATCAATTCGGTTTCAGTGGTTGAAGCGAACGCCTATTTGGTTGCTGCCGATAATTGCGATTGCACTTTTCTCAACGATTATTGGAGTTGCAGCTCCTAAATTAGAACCGCAATGGCCAGATCCCGTTCCGTTTATTCAGAGTGCAGCGGAGAAAGCTGGTGGTGGAAATAGTTCCGTAATCCAGAAGGTAGGCTATGGTGAGGATGACTCAAGGCTAGGTGGTTCGTTTATCCAGGACGATACACATGTATTCTATGCTACCGTAAAAGATGAACAGTATTGGAGAATTGAATCGAAGGATGTATATACTGGAAAGGGATGGGAGCTTTCAGCGCAACCAAACTATGAACCACAACCGAATGGAAATATTACGTTCGAGACGTTCAACAATACAGTTGTATCAGAAAGTATGGAAGGGACTATTGAACTAACGAACACCAAGATTGGCAAGCTTATTTATCCATATGGTATGTCCAAAGTGTATGGGGAGGCAGAATATGCATTAGACGAGCAATCTGGAGCAATTGAATTAAGCCGCCCATATAATGAGGACACAATTCCATTTAATTATAAGATTGACTTTGAGAGCCCATCTTACTCTATTAATGAATTAAGAGAAAGTAGCGAGCCGTATCCGACTGAGATTAGCAATCAATATACCCAGCTTCCACCAGCATTACCGGAAAGGGTTGCTCTGCTAGCAGAGCAAATTACCGCAAGTTATGATAATCGTTATGATAAGGTAAAGGCAGTTGAAAATTACTTTGGTAGCAATGGGTTTGTCTATCAAACGACAGATGTTCCGATCCCAGAACAAAATCAAGATTATGTGGATCAATTTTTATTCGATTCAAAAGTAGGATATTGTGATAATTACTCAACATCAATGGTTGTTTTGCTGCGAACATTGGATATTCCAGCAAGATGGGTAAAGGGATTTGCAAGCGGAGAAATTGTCGAGCGTGGAGAAGCTAGTTATGAGGTTTATAAAGTAACGAATGAAAATGCCCATTCTTGGGTAGAAGTATATTTCCCAGAGGTTGGCTGGGTTCCATTTGAACCGACACAAGGTTTTGCTAATACATCTGACTTCCATATGGACACAGAAGGAAATCGTGAAGCGTTGGAGAATGATGCAATGACCCCAACACCAGAAAGCCAAGACCCGGAAGAGCAAATGGAGGAGCCTGAGAAAACTGAAAAAGAGAATGCGAGTAGTAGAGATAGAGAAGCAGTTTCGTTTTCGATAAATTGGTGGTATGTAGCAGTTGGTTTGGTTATCTTAGCTGCTGTTCTATTCATCATTTATAAATCGAGATTCCGTTGGCAAATGTATTTGATTTCATTGAGCTTAGGCAATAAGCAAGATGCCAAAAGCTTTCAAGAGGCATATCATTTCTTAATGAAAATCTTAAGTGGACGAGGTTTTGAAAAAGAGCCGAGCCAAACATTGCGTGAATTTGCAAAAAGGGTTGACGAGCGTTATAGCACGAATGAAATGGGACAATTAACGAGCAATTATGAGCGGATGCTATATAAGAATGAAATAGAAGCTGCTGAAATTCAAAAGCTGACGAAATTATGGAAAGATTTAATCAAAAGGATAATGGGTTGACCTGATAGTTCTTGGTTAGTAGAATAAGACATATTAAAAGTTTGTAAAGAAGATTCGTAAACTGGTGATTGTAAATTTTACAATCATGGTTACTCCTTTTTTGGTAAATAAGAGAATGTGCAACTACGGTTGACACACTAAGTTTCAAAAAAATATAAAACTGAATGATATGCCCTCGTATATCCTTGGAAATATGGTCCGAAAGTTTCTACCGGAGCACCGTAAATGCTCTGACTATGAAGGCAGAATATCTGGCATCTTAATGGAACCTGGATTTCTGTCTTTTTCGAGCTATATGAAAATTTTGTATAGGTGTGAAAAGCTGAAATTTAGGCTTTTTTTGATAGAATGAATAATCCTATGACACCAAATAAAAATGCCTGTTTTCAAGGTGAGGCGCTATATTCACGAAGCAACTAAATTTCGCACAGACAAAGGAGCATAATCATGGAAAACAATGAAATGATTCTCGTATTGGATTTTGGAAGTCAATACAATCAACTAATTACACGTCGGATTAGGGAGTTTGGTGTGTATAGTGAATTGCACTCACATAAGCTAACAGCAGATGAAATTAAAGCAATCAATCCAAAAGGTATTATTCTGTCTGGTGGACCACATAGTGTTTATGATGAAAATAGCTTCCGCCCGGATAAAGATATCTTTGATCTAGGTATTCCAGTTCTAGGAATTTGTTATGGGATGCAATTAATGGCATTGCACTTCGACGGTACTGTTGAAAAGTCAAAGAATCGCGAGTATGGTAAAGCCTTAATTGATTTAACACATGACCCGGTGCTTTTTAAAGATACTCCAACGGAGCAAACGGTGTGGATGAGCCATGGCGATAAAGTTACGGCAGCACCTCCTGAATTCCAAGTCGATGCAACAAGTAATTCAACACCTATTGCAGCGATGAGTAATCCGCAAAAAAATCTTTATGCGGTACAATTCCATCCAGAGGTTCGTCACTCTGAATATGGTAATGACGTATTGAATCATTTTGTGTTTGATGTGTGTCGTGCTTCTGGTGACTGGACGATTCAAAGCTTTATTGAAACAGAAATTGCAGCGATTCAAGATAAAGTTGGCGACCGTAACGTACTATGTGCGTTAAGTGGTGGTGTTGATTCATCTGTAGTTGCAGCTTTAATTCATAAAGCAATCGGTGATCAGCTTACATGTATTTTCGTTGATCATGGTTTACTTCGCAAAAATGAAGCAGACGATGTAATGAAAGTATTCGCAGATGATTTCCATATGAATATTATTAAAGTCGATGCAAAAGATCGTTTCCTATCAAAGCTTAAAGGTGTAGATGATCCAGAGAAGAAACGGAAAATTATTGGTAATGAATTCATCTATGTGTTCGATGATGAAGCAGCGAAGCTAAAAGGAATTGATTTCCTAGCACAAGGGACATTATATACTGACGTTATTGAAAGTGGTACAGAAACTGCACAAACAATCAAATCCCATCACAATGTTGGTGGATTGCCAGAGGATATGCAGTTTGAGTTAATTGAGCCATTGAATACTTTATTCAAAGATGAAGTGCGTGAGCTTGGAAGCCAGCTTGGTATTCCGGATCATATTGTTTGGCGTCAGCCTTTCCCAGGACCAGGTCTTGCAATTCGTGTTCTTGGCGAAGTAACGGATGAAAAATTAGAAATTGTTCGTGAATCAGATGCAATTTTACGTGAAGAAATTGCACTGGCTGGACTTGATCGTGATATTTGGCAATACTTTACTGTCCTACCTAACATTCGCAGTGTAGGTGTAATGGGCGATGCAAGAACATATGACCACACAATCGGTATCCGTGCTGTGACATCGATTGACGGCATGACCTCAGACTGGGCACGCATTCCGTGGGATGTATTAGAAAAGGTATCAACTCGAATTGTTAATGAAGTAGACCATATTAACCGCGTTGTGTATGATATTACATCTAAGCCGCCTGCTACGATTGAGTGGGAATAATCAAGCGACACTCTATACACTGAAAAACGTTGATTTTATGCCGTTTAGGTAAAACTCATATGACTTTCTGAGACCAAAATTCTTTTGAATTGTCTCCAAGATTGTCGCCAAAAACTCTCGCCGAATGATTGTCGGTGGGAGTTTTTATTTAAGCTTTAGCCGGTTGAGTGCATGAAACGCGCGAAACATTAAACCACCTGCTCTTATTTTCTCATCGATCGGCTTCATCACGGTGGCATGGTGTATAATGTGAGGTACAATCGTGTCATTAGGATATCTTTCGAAATCATATTAAAAACAGATATACAGATCATCACAGATGCATTTAAATGTTATACTAGAAGAGAAAACAAGAACATTGTATTGCTGTTTGAATATGGCAAGAAACTAAAGGTTGAAGGAAAACTTCAAACCTATCTAGAATTACTTTTTTAATCAATGTATAAGAAGAAAATTGGAGGAATACAAATGTCAAGTACAGCACAACGTGCCGTATTACAATCTCAAATCTGGAAAATAGCCAATGATGTCCGTGGCTCAGTAGATGGATGGGATTTTAAACAATATGTTTTAGGAACGCTTTTTTATCGTTTCATAAGCGAGAACTTTTCTAGTTATATTGAAGCGGGAGACGAAAGCGTCAATTATGCAGACCTTCCTGATGATATTATAACGAAAGAAATCAAAGAGGATGCCATTAAAACAAAAGGTTATTTCATATATCCGAGTCAGCTGTTTGCTAATATTGCGAAAACCGCTAACACAAATGAAAGCTTGAATACAGATTTAGCTGCCATATTTTCTGCTATTGAAAGTTCAGCAAATGGTTATCCATCTGAACTAGATATTAAAGGATTATTTGCCGATTTTGACACGACAAGCAATAGATTGGGAAATACAGTGAAAGATAAAAACAGTCGTTTAGCTGCTGTCATTAAAGGCGTTGAAGGGCTTAATTTTGGTGATTTTGAAGATAGTCAAATTGATCTTTTTGGTGATGCTTATGAGTTTTTAATCTCTAATTATGCTGCCAATGCTGGTAAATCTGGAGGAGAATTTTTTACACCGCAGAGTGTGTCTAAGCTTATTGCTCAATTAGCAATTCATAAGCAAACAACCATTAATAAGATTTATGACCCTGCAGCCGGTTCAGGTTCATTGCTATTACAAGCAAAAAAACAGTTTGATGATCATATTATCGAAGATGGTTTTTATGGACAGGAGATTAACCATACAACTTATAACCTTGCTCGTATGAATATGTTTTTACACAATATAAACTACGATAAGTTTAATATTTCTTTAGGAGATACTCTATTAGACCCTCACTTTGGTGATGAAAAACCTTTTGATGCTATTGTATCTAATCCACCTTATTCCGTAAATTGGATTGGTAGTGATGACCCAACACTTATTAATGATGAAAGATTTGCTCCTGCAGGCGTATTAGCCCCAAAATCTAAAGCCGATTTTGCCTTTGTACTTCATACGCTTAGTTACCTTTCAAGTAAAGGTCGTGCTGCAATAGTTTGTTTCCCTGGTATTTTTTACCGTGGTGGTGCAGAGCAAAAAATTAGAAAGTATCTGATTGATAATAACTTTGTTGAAACGATTATTTCATTAGCACCTAACCTTTTTTATGGGACTTCAATAGCGGTTAATATCTTGGTTCTTTCTAAGCATAAAATAGATAATAAAACTCAATTTATTGATGCAAGTGGAGTAGATTTCTATAAAAAAGGAACGAATAATAACATACTTACAGATGAACATATTGAGCAAATAATGGAAATGTTTGACAGTAAAAAAGATATTGATCATGTTGTAAATTCTGTTGAATATGATGCAATCGTTCAAAATGATTACAACCTATCTGTGCGCACCTATGTGGAAGCAAAAGACACAAGGGAAGTCATTGATATAAATGAGCTGAACGCAGAGATAAAAACGACTGTAGCGAAGATAGATCAACTTCGTGCTGAAATTGATGACATTATTGAGGTGATTGAATCATGATTAAGCTGAACTTTATGGAGAAACTCCTTGAGGGGGTTGGGGTTGAGTGGAAGAAGTTAGGGGAGGTGGCTGAACTTTATGGAGGTCTTTCAGGCAAAAAGAAGGAAGACTTTGACAAAGGAAACGCTCTATACATTTCATATAAAAACATATTTGATAATATAGAAATAAATTTTGATAAGCTGGAATCTGTAAAAGTGTCCGATTCAGAAAATCAACATGAAGTAAAATATGGTGATATTTTGTTTACAGGCTCATCAGAGACGGCAGAAGAAGCAGGGATGTCTTCAGCTGTTACAAAAAAGTTTGAAGATAAAGTTTATTTAAATAGTTTTTCATTTGGCGTAAGATTTAATAATGATATTCATATAATACCACAATTTTCAAAATATTTATTTCGCAGTCATTTTATGCGGACTGAAATTGCAAAGACAGCTAGTGGTGTTACGCGTTTTAACATATCTAAAGCCAGATTTAAAAAACTCTCAGTCCCCATTCCACCCATTAAAGTGCAAGAAGAAATCGTCCGTATTTTGGACACCTTTACAGAGCTTACAACAGAGCTTAAAACAGAGCTTACAGCTCGTAAAAAGCAGTATGCCTATTATCGTGATAAGTTATTGACTTTTGAAGAGGGCGAAGTAGATTGGAAGGCGTTGGGGGAGGTTGCGAAAATATTCGATTCATTGCATCAAACACCACAATACTCAGATCATGGACTGAGCATGATAAGAGTTACTGATATTAAAGGTGGTTTCGTGAATTTAGAAGATACTTTAAAAGTTAGTGATGAAATATATAGAATATTCACCAAAAAGTATATACCTCAAAAATATGACTTGGTAATGTCTAGAGTAGGTTCGTATGGAAATGTTAGCATTGTTCCATCAGATAACGCTGTTTGCATGGGACAAAATACTGTTGTAATTCATCCCTTGATAAATAGTAAATATTTATATTATATTTTGTTATCTAATAGTGTACAAGGTTTCATTGAAAGAAACGTGGGAGGAGGCAGTCAAAAAACGCTCAGTCTAAAATCAATTAAAGAAATACCTATTCCTATAGTAAATGAAATAGAGCAAGCTCGCATCGTGTCTTTACTCGACAAATTCGACGGTTTGACATCCTCAATTACCGAGGGCTTACCTCGTGAAATAGAATTGCGTCAAAAGCAATACGAATATTACCGTAATATGCTACTTTCATTTCCGAAAAGTGAGGTGAAAGCATAGTATGGGGAAGAGTTTAAATGAAATTGCTCAACAGTTAAAAGATGACAATAAAAAAGTCCGACTAATTTATGCCTTTAATGGAAATGGCAAAACAAGACTTTCAAGGGAATTTAGATTGTTAGTTTCACCTAAAGTATTTGGTGATACGGAGCTAGAGGAATCAGAAGTAGTTGGTAAAGAAATTCTTTATTATAATGCTTTTACGGAGGATTTGTTCTATTGGGATAATGACTTAGAAAATGATGCTGAACCAAAACTTTTAATCCATCCTAATTCTTTTACAAGATGGATTTTTGAAGAGCAGGGACAAGATAGAAATATTATTACTAATTTTCAACGTTATTCCGATGAAAAATTAACTCCAAATTTTAATGAAGAATTTACAGAAGTAACCTTCTCATATGAGCGTGGCAACAATGAACACTCGAATTATATCAAGATATCAAAAGGAGAAGAGAGTAGCTTTGTATGGTGTGTTTTTTATTCTCTACTTGAACAAGCTATTAATGTATTAAATGTAGCTGAACCAACCGATAGAGAAACAAATCAGTTTGACCAGCTGGAGTATGTATTTATAGATGATCCTGTAACTTCATTAGATGATAACCATCTGATTCAGCTGGCTGTAGACTTGGCTCATTTGATCAAAATAAGTGATTCAGGTCTAAAGTTTGTTATTACATCACACAATCCTATTTTTTATAATGTGCTCCATAATGAAGTCAACAAAAAGACCTGCTACATGCTAGAGCGTCAGGAAGATGGCACTTTTAAATTTGATGAAAAATCAGGAGACTCAAATAAGAGTTTTTCATATCATTTGCATTTGAAGAAGACGATAGAGGAAGCCATTGAGAACAATCAAGTACAAAAATATCATTTCACTCTTTTAAGAAATCTATATGAAAAAACAGCTAGTTTTCTTGGATTTCCATACTGGTCAGACTTATTACCTGATAACAAACAAACTTATTATAATCGTATTATTCAATTTACAAGTCATTCTACATTAGCGAATGAAAGTGTAGCAGAACCATCTCCCCAAGAAAAACAAACTGTTAAGCTATTACTTGAACATTTGACTAGTAACTATAGCTTTTGGAAGGAGGCATAAAGATGTGCGATTTCAAAACCATCACGGAATCAAACAACTTCATAGTTTTGGATAAATATACCAAGGTAGACCAACAAGGAGTTGGCTATCAAACAGAAGCCGATTTAGAACGAGAACTCATCCAAGATTTGGTGAATCAGGGTTATGAACATCTACAAAGTTTAACCACTCTTGAAAAAATGCTTGCTAATGTCCGAGTGCAACTGCAAAACCTTAATAATGTAAAATTTTCAGAAGCTGAATGGATTAGATTTTGTGAGCAGTTTTTAGATAAACCCAGTGACAACCACAATGATAAAACCCGTAGAATTCATAACGATTATATTTATGACTTTGTTTTTGATGATGGGCATATTCAAAACATTTACCTAGTAGACAAAAAGAATATTGCCAACAATAAAGTACAGGTAATTTCCCAATTTGTACAAAAAGGTACGCAAGCCAATAGATATGATGTTACCATTTTAGTCAATGGCATACCTTTAGTACAAGTAGAGCTTAAAAAGCGTGGAGTTGCCATTCGTGAAGCCTTTAATCAAATTCATCGATATAGTAAAGAGAGCTTTAATTCAGAAAACTCTCTGTTTAAATATTTACAGATTTTCGTGATTTCTAATGGGACAGATAGCCGTTATTTTGCTAATACGACTAAACGTGATAAAAACAGTTTTGATTTTACTATGAATTGGGCAAAATCGGATAATACCCTGATAAAAGATTTAAAAGATTTCACGGCTACATTTTTTCAAAAAAATACTTTATTGAATGTACTACTGAAATACTCCGTTTTTGATGTGAGCGATAACCTGCTGATTATGCGCCCTTATCAAATTGCTGCCACGGAAAGGATTTTATGGAAAATTGAAAGTTCATACCTAGCCAAAAATTGGAGAACTACTGAAAGTGGTGGATATATTTGGCATACAACAGGTTCAGGGAAAACGCTTACGAGTTTTAAAGCAGCTCGTTTAGCTACTGAACTGGATTTTATAGATAAAGTATTTTTTGTTGTAGATAGGAAAGACTTAGATTTTCAGACGATGAAAGAGTATCAGCGTTTTTCCCCTGATAGTGTTAATGGTTCAGAAAGTACCGCAGGATTAAAGCGTAACGTTGAAAAAGATGATAATAAAATTATTGTGACGACGATTCAAAAACTTAATAACTTAATTAAAAGCGAAACAGATTTACCTATATATAATAAGCAAGTGGTATTTATTTTTGATGAAGCCCACCGTTCACAATTTGGTGAAGCTCAAAAAAATATCAATAAAAAGTTTATGAAGTTCTATCAATTTGGATTTACAGGTACGCCTATTTTCCCGGAAAATGCGTTAGGTTCTGAAACGACTGCTTCTGTCTTTGGTCGAGAGTTACACTCTTATGTAATTACGGATGCCATTAGAGATGAAAAAGTTTTAAAGTTCAAAGTAGATTATAACGATGTACGTCCCAAGTTCAAAAAGATTGAAAAAGAACAGGACGAGAAAAAGCTATCGGCAGCAGAAAATAAAGAAGCATTACTACATCCTGAACGGATTAAAGAAATTTCTCAATATATACTGAATAATTTTAGATTAAAAACCCATCGTATAAATGCAAATGGAAAAGGATTTAATGCCATGTTTGCCGTGAGCAGTGTTGACGCAGCCAAACTCTATTATGAATCATTAAATAACTTACAACATGGAAGCAGTAAACCCCTTAAGATTGCGACAATCTTCTCCTTTGCTGCTAATGAAGAGCAAACTGCTATAGGTGAAATTCTTGATGAAACTTTTGAACCTTCAGCAATGGATAGTAGTGCAAAAGAGTTTTTAAGTTTAGCCATTAAAGACTATAATGCCATGTTTAAAACCAATTATGGCGTAGAAAGTAAGGAATTTCAAAATTATTATCGTGACCTTGCTAAACGAGTAAAAGACAAAGAGATTGATTTGTTGATTGTTGTAGGAATGTTTTTAACTGGTTTTGATGCACCTACATTAAATACTTTATTTGTTGATAAAAATCTTAGGTATCATGGTTTAATGCAAGCTTTTTCGAGAACAAATCGTATTTATGATTCCACCAAAACCTTTGGAAATATTGTTACCTTTAGAGATTTAGAACAAGCAACCATAGACGCCATTACTCTTTTTGGAGATAAAAACACTAAAAATGTGGTGCTGGAGAAAAGCTACAAGGAGTATATGGAAGGATTTACTGATGTGGCAACTGGTGAAGCCCGTCGTGGATACGTAGATGTAGTAAAAGATTTAAAGGAACGTTTTCCTAATATTGATGATATTGTTACTGAAAAGGAAAAAAAAGAGTTTGCGAAACTCTTTGGTGAATATTTGCGTATTGAAAATATACTGCAGAACTATGATGAATTTTCAGGTTTAAAAGCTTTGCAAGCAATAGATATTACTGATCCTAAAGCTTTAGAAGATTTCAAATCTACTCACTATGTTACTGATGAAGATATTGCTGTTATGCAAGAGATTCAGGTATTAGAAGAAAGAGCTATTCAAGATTATCGTTCTTCATATAATGATATTCGTGATTGGCTCCGCCGTGAAAGAAATGGAAAAGAAAAGGAAACTGTTTCTATTGATTGGGATGATGTTGTCTTTGAAGTAGATCTTTTAAAATCCCAAGAGATTAATTTAGATTACATTCTTGAACTTATTTTTGAACAAAACAAGAAAGTAAAAGATAAAGCAACATTGGTTGAAGAGGTTCGTCGCTTAATTCGATCTAGTGTAGGAAACCGTGCAAAAGAAAGCTTAGTAGTTGATTTTATCAACCAAGCTGATTTAGACAGTATTCAAGATAAAACAAGTATTATTGATGCCTTTTTCTCATTTGCTCAAACTGAGCAAAAACGTGAAGCAGAAGAGTTGATTGATACTGAAAAACTTAATGAAGAGGCTGCAAAAAGATATATTTTGAATTCATTAAAAAGAGAATACGCTAGTGAAAACGGAACGGAACTTAATGAAATTCTACCTAAAATGAGTCCTCTTAATCCTCAATATTTAACAAAAAAGCAGGGCGTTTTTCAGAAAATTTCTGCCTACGTAGATAAGTTTAAGGGAGTAGGTGGAAAAATTTAACAAAACTAAAATAGCGGTTAAACATCAAAATATTTGAGTCTCATTCTAAAGGAACAAAATTTTATTGGTGGTGGTGTAGAATTATTCAGTCTACATCATCACTTTTTTTACCGCTAAAATTATATTTGTTAATCACCTCAAGCTCTATGGCTTGCACTCTTTTTAATTCTTTAATGTATGCCAAGGAAGATTCCACCAACAGTTTTAGCGTATGTTCATCTAATGTCCATGGCTCACCTTTCATTTCTTTAGCTATCAAAGTCCCAAATTTCTTATAATCTGAAATAATTATATTGCGAGCCCGTAATCCCAAGGAATCCTTGTCCGGAACATAATTTAGAAGAAACCCAGTTAAACGAGAACCAAAACTATTTAATTTCCTATCTAGTTTCTTCAAAGATTCCCCTTCTTGCATTATGAAATCTACAAACAAAATATGAAATTGTTTTCCGCACTTAAAGTAAAGAAATTCAATTGCGTTTTTTTGTATGGATTCGTACTTCTCAAAAATATCATCTTCTTTAAGATTATAAAAATGAGAAGAAATACTTAATTGACTATTAGGAAATTTGGACATTTCTATTTCACCAAGCATAAACATTTGCCAATATGAATGATATTCAGCATACGGAACATAGTCAAATAGCACGTTATTATATGTTTCTTTTAATTTGTCATCATCCCCATATAAAACATCAAGAAGAAGCTTCTCAAATAAGACTTTAGATAGGTCACTATTTTCAAAATCTCCCCATAGTAATTTACGCTTATCTTTTTTAAATCCCAACTCCTTTGTTAAATGTAATAAAAGTGAGTCCGAAATTAAATTTGGATTTTTCTTGGGATAGGCTTTCCCACCAGCAATATTTTTGATAATAGAAAGATCATATTTTGCGTATCTTAGTTGCCTATCTTCTTTACTATCTTGAGTTAAATCCTTCTGATGTCCATCATAGTCAGCCTTATTTTCATAACCTGCTAATTGGTAATACGTCAAATTTAACTCATATTTTTTTGCATGTACTCTTTTCCCGATCTCAGAAAAAATGTAGTCTTTGGTTTCTGTATAAATCATTGCGCCTCCTAAGGTGGTAGAAAATCTATTAAATTACACCTCTATAATAACATACTATCTACTACTCTTCGTTAATATACAATGAAAAAGTCAAAGGAATCGCGAGTCCGGAGATAAATAAATCTATGCAATATGTACTAGTCATATTTGTAAAAAAAGGAGAAATTCATGAAAACGAAAAATTCACAAAACGCATACAACGAAGAAACGGCACGTCAGTATATTTCTAACGATAAACCAATCATCAACGTTTCTTCCGAAGTCGAAATTCAATATAACTGGATTGATGGTAAACGAACAGATGAGGTGACAAGCTACAAGCTTTACTTCACACAGGAGGGAGTTAACCCATTCGCTGTGAAATTCATCAAAAAACCATCCTTGCCACCATTTCTTTCTGAGGTCAAATTTGACAAACTAGAAGCAATTGAAATTCGTTCAAATGTGTATTTCCGTTCAGAAGGGATTAGGGTTGTTAAATAATGAAGAAAAAAGAACTTGAAAGTTATTTGCTCCGAGCTCTGAACATGGCATTACAGATTAACGGTGAGACTTCTTACACGAACTCATTTAGTGTAAAAGTTGCGGATGAAGGTTTCTACTTCATCCCTCGCCTTCCTGCAAGTTATGTCGTTAATGATGAGCTTTATCAAAAAATCTATCTTATCAGTAACGCTGTCCTATATCCCGATTTCACTCTGTTGAAGCAAGCAGGAGCCTACTTTGTTCCGTTGGCAACAGAAGATATCCATGTAAAGCGGGCTCTCTTCTTCCCATGGAAAAACGGCATTTCAAAGCGGCTGATTATTCCAGATATAGACAAATTTGTTGCTGATTTACCGATAAATAAAGTACCTGTAATGGAAAACTTTACGATAAACCTAGACAAAGTGACAAGTATTGCTATCGCAGGAAACTCTGGATCTGGGAAGTCTTATGCCCTTACCTATTTTCTATGCGTTCTAAATAAGAGTTCAATTCTTATCATCGTAGACCCAAAATTTGATATGCCCAGTAGATGGGGGCGAGAGAACAATGCTAAAGTTATTGCACCAAGCGATAACAGAAGTAAGAGCGACTTTGTTTCAAGTGTGAATGATGAACTTAGTAAGTGCTTGGAACTGATTCATCAACGCCAACAAGTGCTATACACTAACCCTCAAGCCGATTTCGAACACTATACAGTAGTAATTGACGAAGTGTTGGCATTAAGTGATGGTGTAGCAAAACCGATTAAAGAAGCTTTTTTTAGCTTGCTATCTCAAATTTCGTTACTTGGTAGAGCTTCAAAGGTTCATCTTTTACTGGTGTCGCAGCGCTTCGACAATAATGCTATTCCAATTTCTTGCAGAGAACAGTTAAACGTATTGATTCAAGTTGGAAACATAAACAGCAAAACGACCCAATTCTTATTTCCAGACCTGTCACTTGAAGGGATAGTTATACCGCAAGGCATTGGAACAGGTCTGATACAAGTTATTGACTCAGAGCACCCGTTTCAAATTGTCCCATTACTAACACCAACATTTAATAATCTGAAAGGAATAATGTAGATGAAAAAAGGAAAATCATACTTCATTCGTACGTTCCATATTAACGGCTTCCTGCTGTTTGTTTCCATGCTTCTCATCATAATTCGAGTTCCGTTCAAACTGCTAGAAGTTTTTTTGCAACATGAAACAAGTACGGTCTTAGCAGATTACTCAAAAATAATGACTAGAGTGCTAAGGGAAATTTCCAATGTGTTGGATGGAATGATTTTGTTATCTGTGGGGATGTTGTTAATACTAGTAGTTCCTGAATTGATAAGAAGGATTGTTGAGGATTCACTAACAAACTGGTTCTATTCAATATGGGTTAGCTTCCGTTTGAGGAAATTCCTAAAAAGACAGGCAGACCATGAGGGTGAAGGGATTTTCAAACTCAAGCAGCATAATAAATCAATACAGAAATCCATCATTGATATTAGGAATCAAAATATCACGTATATTATAAAATTACCAAATGATGTACAAGTCCAAAAAATAATCCTAGATACAAAAGATATACTACGTGAAGAAATTTCAAGTCGCTTCTCCGAGTATTCTTTCTCAAATTTTGAGAGGTATAAACACTTGTTGATAATTAATGGAACAAAAATGAGTTGATGAAAAGTAGCGGAGCTTTTGCCTGCCAACGGCAGAGGCAAAGAGGAAGCTCCGCTACTTAATGGATGGTATAAAAAAGTCCACGGGGTTACTACGACCCCCGTGGTATCAATAATCAATAATAAAGGAAAGTGAAATATGGAAAAGAAAAAAGAACAGAGAAGCAATAAATGGGCGTTCATTTTCTATCAGGAAAGTGCCCCAGAGAACTATTTGGAAGTATTAGAAGAAATGCACATACCCTTTGTGTTGAGCCCTTGGCACGATAGTGACGTGAATAAAGAGTCAGGGGAAATTAAAAAGGCACACAAGCATGGTGCACTATACTTTGATTCTTTGAAAAGCTATTCGCAGGTTTCAAGCCTAATTAGCGAAAAGCTTAACGCTCCAAAGCATGTTGAGGTTGTGATGTCTCCGAAGGGAATGTATGAGTATTTCACACACGCTGAAAATCCAGATAAGACACCCTACCAAACAGAAGATATTGAGTGGGGATGTGGATTTGAACTTGGAAAATTCCTTGTTGAACATAATACAGGTGAATTTTTGAACAGCATTATTGATGTGATAGCAGAACATGATTTTAAGGAATTTGAAGAACTTGTAATGTACGCAAGAAAAAATGATTATTTGTTGCTTGAGTTAATCGTAGATAAAACGTATTTCTTCTCAAGGTTACTAGACTCAAGGCGTTACAGTTCAGAAAGACCCACTAGGAAAATTTTTAAAGAAATGGGGGATAGTAATGAGTAAAACAATGGTGAACTCAGAAGACTTAAAGCGTGCTGGCTTCCCACCTTACACGGCTTCCAATATCATTAGACAAGCAAAACACTATATGGTACAACAAGGGTATGAGTTTTACGAGGGACGGCGTATTTCTGTTGTCCCCATGCAGGCAGTAAAATCCGTTATCGGTGATGTTGAGTTGTCCGAAAAAACGGAGGAATAACTTTGCCAAAAACTAGCTACCAAGATGTCTATCAAGAGAAAAATGGGCAATACTATTACGAGGTAAGCTTAGGTACGGACAAAATCACAGGAAAACGTATCAAGCGTAAAGGTCGCAAGTCACAATCTGGAAAGAAATTTGAGTCAGCAAAAGAAGCCTATGCGGAAGCTATCCGTATTAAAAATGACTTTTTGCAAACTCAAGGTTATTCAGATTATGGCATGACCTTTGAACAATTCATGAACAATGTTTACATTCCAGATTATAAGACGGAAGTGACGGAAGAGACATTTGAGTCACGGAATCCGACTTTGAAAATTCTGATAGGACGTTTTGGAAAGAAACCATTACGGAAGATTACTTTGCACGATATTCAATTTTTCAGAACGTGGCTTTTGGATAAAAATGCGGCAGGATATTCACAGTCATACGCTTCAATGGTCTTTGGAATGTTGAAAAAAATTCTT
This sequence comes from Oceanobacillus chungangensis, assembly GCF_003369565.1. Lineage (GTDB taxonomy): Bacteria > Bacillota > Bacilli > Bacillales > Amphibacillaceae > Oceanobacillus > Oceanobacillus chungangensis. The sequence continues at coordinate 146,007 of NZ_PIOD01000008.1, forward strand.
GAATTTGCCGTAACTCTTAATTACCTTGATAAGAATGTTGCTCAACAAGTGAAACCAATTCCTAAAGGGAAAACGGATGTTGCTTACTGGACGAAAGACGAATTTGAGAAAGTAATCTCGAAGATTTACACCGAAGATTTTTATGAGCATTTGTGCTTTGTGATGTTGTGGGTCTACTACATGACAGGTGTTCGTGTGAACGAAGGAACAGCTCTCTGGTGGAATGATGTTGATTTTGAGAAAAAACAGCTTCGTGTTCATCATATGCTAGTTACTAAGAGTCGCAAGAATTACAATCGGAAGAACCACACGAAAACAGTTGATGGAAAACGGGTGCTTGCTTTAGATGATGATACTCTTGACATATTGCGTGTATGGAAAGAGCGACAAGCCCAACATGGAGATATAGATTTCATTTTCTCCTACGATGGCTTACCCATGATTAAATCAACGATCGCTCGAGTTATTGCAAGATATGCCAAGCTAGCAGGTGCTCCAGTCATACAGGCAAAAGGACTACGTCATTCTCATGTAAGCTTTCTCATCAATGAATTAAATGCTTCGGTCTTGGTTGTCTCAAAACGTCTCGGGCACAGTTCGCCAGAAATAACACTCAAACACTATGCACATTTGTTTGGTGGGATTGATGATGCTGTCGCCGAATCAATGGCAGGCATTATCAAAATTGAAACTGCAACGAGTAAGCAATTTACATTTGTCGGTAATCAAGCGGTGAAACAATTGTCGCCAAAACTGTCTCCAAGGTAATGGAGACACCTTAGAAATGTGATAACAACAGGCTTTATAAGCCTTACCCGCTCCATTGAGTGGGAATAATGAAAAATGAAACGACAAGTCTAGAATCTATCTAGGCTTGTCGTTTTACTGTTACAGCAACACTGTCCAATTATTCTATGTCATAATGTGTGACTATGATAATAACTACTTATTTCCGAACTTCCCATTAAAAGTAAATTCCTGCAGAGCACGACGCTCATTAGGCTGTTCGCGTTCCTGGAGTTTTTCGGGTAGTTTTTCCTTTTCGTCTTGATAACCAATTGCAATCAATGCTTCGATCTCATAATCCTCAGGAATTTCTAATACATCTCTTGCTTTTTGAAAATCAAAACCAGTCATCGGGTGAGTGGCTAGCCCAGATTTGTATGCTTGTAATGCAAGGTATCCCCATGCAGCACCAGTGTCAAAAGAATGCGTTGGAAATTCAACGCCATCATTTGTCTTTTTTGAAATAACAAGTGAAAGAACTGGGGCATTTTTACACCAAGCCAAGTTAAATTCGCTTATAAAAGAATGGAATGTTTTTCGTTCTTCATCAGTTTGGGCAATAATGAATCGCCAGGGCTGAAAATTAAAAGCAGAAGGTGCCCAGTGCGCAGCCTCAAATAAGGAAAGTAATATATCTGTTGGTATCTCCTTTTCAGAAAATGATCTTGGTGACCACCTATTTATAAACATCTCATCAATTTCAAATTCAGGTTTTCTGTTATTTTTCACATCAGTTAACATCATTATTTTTATCCCTCCTATAATTATCTATGATACATGGGTTTGAGTTTTTTTATAAGTTTTTAAGATTCTTTAGAGGGTTTATTTGAATATGACTATCTAAATATAAACCTACCAAAAAACGCCAACTTCATCTCTTAACAAGTGAAACAGGATTGGTGTTTTATCTAATAGCTGATACTAATTACGCAACTTACGTAATTTCCCCCGAGCATCATCAGAAAGTGAACCGCCGATATCCATTAATTCCACAATATCTTTAAAAGCTCTTTCGGGAATTGCTAAATCGGCTAGTTCTTCCCCAGAAAAACCTAAATCGATTTCATCTTCCCGTCCATTTTTCAATTTAGTTACGAAATCAGGCTCTGTAACAAAAGGCGTTGATGCACCAACCAGATCAGCGAATTGGAAAGCTTCCAGTGCTTTTTCCGGTGAGTTAATGCCACCAGTTGCCATAACTGGAATACGACCAGCAATATGGTCGTACACAACTTGATTCATAAATTTCCCTTTAAATCTCCCTTGCCGAATGGTTTGTTTATAAATATTCTTACCCCAACTTGCGGTAGCTAAGTATTGGATATTTGCTACTTCCATCACTTGATCCATGAAATAAAGAAAGTCTTCCACACTGTATCCAATCTCATTGCCCCGTGTTTCTTCTGGCGTACCACGGTAGCCAAGAATAAAATCAGCAGGTGCTTCTTCATCAATGACTTTTTGAACAGCCCTCAACACTTCAATACCAAAACGTGAGCGATTTTCAAGGCTTCCGGCACCATATTCATCCTCACGCTGATTAGAGAAAGTGGATAGAAATGTTTGGATTAGTAAACGCTGTGCACCTGAAATTTCAACCCCATCAAACCCTGCTTTAATCGCTCGCCGTGTTGCATCGGCATATTGGGTAATGACATGCTCGATTTTACGTTTGGTCATAGGTAAGACTGTATGTTCAATGGGACTTTTTAAGTTCATTTCACTTGGACCATACACGACACCGAAGTCTTTAAGCGATATTTTGGAGAAACGGCCAGCATGAGTTAATTGAATAATTGCCTTCGCACCTTCTCTCTTCATCGCTTGGGCGAGTTGCTTAAGTCCTTTGATACTACGGTCATCATCGATACTAAAGCCATATTCAAACAATTGGCCATATTCTTCAATATAAGCTGCACCCGTAATTTGGAGAGGTGCAGAACTAGCACGTCGTTCTGCATAAGCCAAGTCCTCCTCAGTAACATAACCTTCAATGGTTGAAGAGTTAGTAATCATTGGTGACAGGACAAAGCGATTATCTAATTCAATACCATTTGGTAGAGTTATTGATTCAAATAAAGGTCTATATTGTTCTGTTGTCTTCATTTGCATATTCTCCAATTCCTTCAATGATATGTAATTGTTAACGTTAACTTAAACCCTAGCACCCATTGGAAACTATGTCAATTTCATATAGATTTGGGTAAAGAGCATTATATTAGATTATTCATAAAAAATGATATACTGTAAATATAGTAAAAATCAATATAAATTAAGAAAGTGGGATTACGAATGAAAAAACGTGGTAGCTTTTTATTTATTGAGAAAAATGATGAGGTTTATACTTTAAGTATGACGCCAGAATTGCAAGATGATATTGGTACAGTTGGTTTCGTAGAATACATAGATGCTGATACCCTTGAGGTAGATGGTGCAATTTTAAATTTGGAAGCTTCGAAAACTGTTTTTGAATTGGCTTCTCCGTTGGCTGGTAAAATTGTTGAGCGAAATGAAGCATTAATAAAAGAACCAAGCTTATTAAATTCCGCCAAAGAAGAAGAAAACTGGGTAGTTAAATTAACGGATGTTGATGAAGAAGCGTTTAACCAATTAGAAGAGGCTTAATTAGTAAATGCTTTATTAGACTATCTGTTTATCAGAGTACTGATTAACAGCAGTAATAGTACTATTTATAGGAAAGTATAAAAACTTTCTTATTACATCAGTGGAGACTAAGGTGGTCACCCAAAAGCTTGGTTAAGCCTTAGTTTTCTAATAAGTATATTTCTTAATAGGAGTAGGTTATGGATCAAGAAGCGCAATTAGATTATCTGATCGATTATTTACTGAACGAGAATCCAAATACAAATGGAAAAATGATGCAGTACAAGATGGACACTGTAGAAGATAAATTAGTCTTATTTCGGGGGCTGTGTAATGTCCGATCCCCTGAACCGGTGACAGAACAATTTATCCGGGTCCAAGATGCCTTCTTGACGAAGTGGAATAACGAACGACTACTAACCACATTGAATGATATGGCAGCTTTTCAGCCGCAACTTTATTTGTGGCAAGGTGACATTACGAGTCTAGCAGTGGACGTGATTGTTAATGCAGCCAACAGTGATTTTTTAGGCTGCATGCAAGTGAATCATGAGTGTATTGACAATATTATTCACACACGTGCAGGTGTGGAGTTGCGGTTAGATTGTAATGCGCTGATAAAAGCTCAAGGTCGTAAAGAGCCAATTGGTAAAGCAAAAATAACGAAGGCATATAATTTACCGTCAGACTATATCATCCATACAGTCGGTCCATTTATCGACCAACGTGGCGTTACACCCATAAGGGAGCAGTTACTAGCTTCGTCTTATCGTTCTTGTTTAGCCTTGGCCGATGAGTACCAACAAGGGGCGATTGCTTTTTGCTGCATTTCAACAGGTGAATTCAATTTCCCTAACGGGCGTGCGGCTGAAATTGCGATTCAAACTGTGAAAGAGTACTTAAGCAAAAACCAATCAACACTTAATGTTATCTTTAATGTGTTTAAAGATGAAGATTTACAAATCTATCAGACATTATTAGGGATGAAAGAATAGGAGATTGCTATGCAACAACTTAATACACATTGGCAGACACTAACGATGGATTCATCACTGCCACAAGCTGATTTTTTACATCAACTAATAGAGGAAGCTGAAGCGATTGTAATCGGGATTGGTGCAGGAATGTCTGCTGCAACTGGATTTACCTATGTAGGAAAACGATTTACTGATGCATTTCCTGATTTTATTGCGAAGTATCGCTTCTTTGATATGTTACAAGCAAGTCTATTTGATTTTGAAGATGAACAAGAATATTGGGCCTTTCAAAGTCGCTTTAGTTTGTTGAATTTTTTTGATCAACCAATCGGGCAAGCATATGTCGATTTGCGTCGAATAATGAAGGATAAAAACTATCATATTATCACAACGAATGCCGATAATGCTTTTTATGCAGCAGCATTCGATATGGATAAGGTCTTTCGTATTCAAGGAGAATACGGGTTATGGCAATGTTCTGATCACTGTCATCAACAAACTTACCACGACGAAAGCTTAATCCGTCAAATGGCTCAGGAACAATCAGATATGAAGATTCCTGCAGAATTAGTTCCTCATTGTCCAAAATGTGGGGCCGTAATGGAAATTAACAAACGCAATGAAGAAAAAGGAATGGTAGAGGATGGTCATTTTCATGAGCAGAAAGAACGCTATGAAAAATTCCTAAAAGAGAACCAAGATAAGAAGGTACTCTTTTTAGAAATTGGGGTTGGGCATACAACGCCACAATTTATTAAACATCCTTTCCAACAAATGACGCAAGCAAATCCTAAGGCATTGTTTGTGACAATGAATCAGAAGGATTACTTCATTCCACATGCGATTCGTCCACAGACGATGCGAATTGATGAGGATATTGCCGAAGTATTACATACAATAGCACTGAATGATTAATGGAGGTAGCTGATGTATTTAATTGAATCTAAACGAGATGGAGAATGGATTTATGATCCAGGAGTGGCAATGGCCTTACAAGAATATGTGAAAGATCATATTTTCTTAGATGATGATGTGCTTTTCCCATACATGATGCAGCCAGCTGTTCAAATTGGGAAATTCCAGAATGTATATGAGGAAGTCAATCAACCATATATGGATGAGCATGGTATCAAAATCATTCGCCGCGAAACAGGCGGGGGTGCGATATATCTCGATGACCGTAATATGAGCTTTTGTTTCTTATTTAACGGTAATAACGATATTTATGGTAATTATTCACGTTTGTATGAACCGGCCATCAAAGCACTTCAGAAGCTAGGCGTCGATAAATTAGAACAAAAAGGACGTAATGACTTAGTTTTAGATGGCAAGAAAATTTCAGGAGCAGCCATGACGGTTCAGAAAGGGCGTATTTACGCGGGCTACTCGTTACTATTAGATCCTAATTATGAAGCAATGGTGTCCGTGTTGAGCCCTAATCAAAAGAAAATTGAATCACACGGCATTCAATCAGTCCGTAGCCGCGTTGGATCGATCCGTCCCAATTTAGCGCCTGAATATCAAGAAATGACGGTCTGGGAATTTACTGATTATATGATTTGTCAATTACTTGAAATTGATAATATTAGTCAAGCGAAACGATATGAATTAACCTCGAGAGATTGGACAGAGGTCGATAAAATTGCGGCTGAGAAATACAATAATTGGGACTGGAACTATGGTCACTTTAAGCAGTTTGAATATCGTTTAACAGATCGTTTTCCAATTGGAACGATTAGTATCGGTTTAAGTATCGAACATGCTAAAATTGCGGCTATCCAGATTACAGGAGACTTTTTCGGAACAAAAGATGTTAAAGAAGTTGAAGAGGCTTTAGTAGGGGAGCGATTAAGAAAAGCTGATTTATTAAAAGCCTTAGAGATGCTGGATTTAGTTGATTACTTTGGAAACTTAACTAAGGAAGAGTTAGTCAATTTTATGTTAAGTATTCCGACAGTTGAAGCATAAGCAGCACCATGAGATATAGAAAGAAGGATAAAATTGGTTAAATTAGGGATTCTAGATTACGCTCAAATTGATGAAGGATCGAGTGCCCAAGAAGCTTTGCAGAATACGATAACTCTAGTCCAATTAGCAGAGTCGCTAGGCTATGAACGATTCTGGATGGCAGAACACCATAATGTTCCTGCTTTTGCCAGCAGTTCCCCTGAATTGATTATTATGCGTTTAGCGGATGCAACGAAGCGTATTCGTATCGGTTCGGGCGGCGTGATGCTCCCTCATTACAGTCCTTATAAAGTAGCAGAGAATTTTCGGGTTCTCGAAGCTTTTCATTCTAATCGAATTGATTTAGGGTTGGGTAATACGATTGGAACACCCCTTGTGAATCAGACGTTGAATGAGAATAAAAAGAGTAAGCTCAATTATGAACAGAGTATTGTTGATTTAACCAAATATTTAAGTGACCAAGTAGACGGAAATCACCGCTTCCATGGTATTGCTGCTAATCCAGTTATTACAACCGTTCCACAGATGTGGTTATTATCAACTAGTGTCAAAAATGCCAAAATGGCGGCTAAGTTAGGAATAGGCTATACTTTTGGCTTATTCCCGCTTGCTGGCATTGATAAATTGAATATCGGCATCCAAGCAGCAAAGACTTATCGTGATGAATTTAGACCTTCACTTTTCATGCCAGAACCGAAAGTATCCATCGCACCATTTGTTGTTGTTGCTGAAACAAATGAGCAAGCGGAAGAATACGCGGAATCCTTAGATCTTTGGCTACTCGGCACTGATAACTTTGGTAAGTTGAATGAATTTCCATCGGTTGAAACAGCTCGCCATTATCAGTATACAAAAGAGGAAAGAACAATAATTCAAGCTAATCGGACCCGAATGGTAATTGGCGATATTGAAAATGTTACAGTACAATTAAATGAATTGATAAAGCAATTTCAGGCCGATGAATTATTGTTAGTACCACTTATACCGGGTGTAGAAGCCCGCAAAAAAGCGATTGAATTATTGGCTGACACATTTAATTAAATTTGAGAGTTGATGAGAAGGATAATGTAATCAGGCCACGATACACTGTCTCACAGTAAATTACTGTGGGATGGTGTTTCTTTAAAATACCATTAACCTGCACTATATAACATGATTGCAACCATAAGTTGACAATGCGCAACTTATGCATGGTAGAAACAATAACAATGTTTTTTAAAAATATAGATAGTAATTAAGTTTCTCCAAGAGCTTAACATAAGATATGAACGTATCAAGAAAAAATACGCGGTTTTTATGATAACAGGATTCGGATTATTTGCAGTTGGTTTTTTACCAATTGGATTAGTAAGGAAAAAAGTTATTTCCGCTGCTTTTTTAACACCTTATTATCCGATTTGTATTGGGTTGATTGCAGTCGGCATCTATATTTTTACTCATTTATCCAATATCGTAGATGCATATAAACTTCTTGCCAAAAATGAGGTATATACTAATCGATTTGGCTTTAAGTTTCGACAGAAGGTAAGAAAAAAATTTAATGATTTCTAACCTGATAAAATTTTAAAATATCCGTTTCATTTGTTAATTTTAGGTCCAATTTACATTTTTTATATAATTAATATCGAACGTTAAGTAAAATTTACATTTTTTTGTTCGTATTTTATTGACAATATTAGAAACCCTTAGTAGTATATTAATGTATTTTAAATAAAAGGCGTATAATTTCGGGAATATGGCCCAGAGTTTCTACCAGACCACCGTAAACGGTCTGACTACGCAGCAGATGTTAGTTTGTATGATTGGTTGTAGTTTATACACAAATCATCTTATTACATTTTCTGAATTCGTAGTTACGTAGCACTCATGGAAATCCATAGAGTGCTTTTTGCATTCTATAAGAGGAGGAAACGTAATGAAGAAATATTTTCAGTTTGAGGAACTAGGTACAAATTTTAGAACAGAAACAATCGCGGGGATTACTACATTCTTAGCAATGGCATATATTTTATTTGTTAATCCAGCAACACTCGGAGAAGCAGGAATGGATAAGGGTGCTGTCTTTACAGCAACAGCACTTGCAGCAGCTATTGGTACATTAATTATGGGGCTTGTTGCGAAATATCCAGTAGTGCTTGCACCAGGTATGGGACTTAATGCTTTCTTCACATTTGCTGTTGTTATTGGTCTTGGTATTCCGTGGGAAACAGCTCTATCTGGTGTTTTAGTTTCAGGTGTTATTCTAGTTATTCTAACTTTAACAAGAATTCGTGAAAAAATTATCGATGCAATTCCATCGAACTTAAAACTTGCGGTTGGTGCAGGAATTGGATTGTTTATCGCATTTGTTGGTTTACAAAGTGCTGGAATTGTCGTGAATAATGATGCAACATTGGTCGGAATTGGCGATCTTACATCGCCAACTGTTTTATTAGCTATTTTTGGACTAATTATTTCTGTAATTTTATTAACTTATGGTATTAAAGCAGGTATTTTTTATGGAATGATTATTTCCGTCATTGTAGGAATGATCTTTGGATTGATTGCTCTTCCAACAGGTCTTGGTGATATTGTCGGTGGAGTCCCAAGCCTCGCACCTACATTTGGGCAAGCCTTCCTTAATTTGGGAAATATATTTACGATGGATATGTTAGTTGTTATTTTAACGTTGATGTTCGTTGATTTCTTTGATACTGCTGGGACCCTTGTTGCAGTTGCATCACAAGCTGGCATTATGAAGGACGGGAAGTTACCGCGTGCCGGACGTGCCCTTGTATCGGATTCTTCTGGGTCTGTTATCGGTGCCATTCTTGGTACATCTAGTACGACTTCTTATGTAGAATCAACTGCAGGTGTTGGTGTAGGCGGAAAATCAGGTTTTACTGCTGTAGTTGCAGCAGGATGTTTCCTTCTCGCGCTATTCTTCTCACCACTATTGAGCATTGTCACGGCTGAGGTAACAGCACCAGCATTAATTATTGTAGGTGTATTGATGGCTTCTCAATTGAAGAATATTGAATGGGATCAGTTTGAAGTTGCTGTACCTGCATTCTTTATTGTATTGATGATGCCGTTGACATATAGTATTGCAACGGGTATTGCAGTTGGCTTTATCTTCTATCCGATTACGATGCTTGTAAAAGGGAAGGCAAAAGAAGTACATCCAATAATGTACGCTTTAGCAGTAATATTTATTTTGTACTTTATATTCTTAGGTTAATGTTGAAAGGTCTGGAGCATTATTTGTGTTCCAGACCTTTATTTATTTGCTAGCTGCCTTAATCTTTATCCTACTAATTGATGGACGATAATGAACAGTTGATATAAAGTGCGAACAAGTGACAACTTTGTCTCAATCCTAGACAGTCGTTGCAATTTACACATGAGTCCCGTGTATATTGCTAAAATCAACGTTGATAGTTAGTGGGTTTGACATTTTTTTGTTTCTAGATTCCACTCTATCTTCAGCGGAAGAAATACACGAAGACTCCTGCGGGAAGAAGAGCCTAGGTGAGACATCGAAGTGCGACAGCACAAGAAGGCTCACCAGCTCCCCTAAGGTGTGCGTAGTGTATTTCTGGAGCGACGGCCCAAGACGCAAATATCATCCTAAGTTAGTTGCACTTTATATAAATAACAACAAACCATTCGGAATGATTTTAACAATAAATAATAAAAGGGAACTTCTACACAGTGTAAAAGTTCCCTTTCGCTTATTCCATTTCCCGGACAATATTTTCTTTCCCATATGGCAACATATGATAGAGGATAAGCAACACTGTGCCTATTGCTGTTAGCCATCCCATCGTGACATACAATGTGCTTCCGCCAAATGCTTCCATGATTCCACCGCCAACTAGGGAACCAATCACACCAGAAAGTCCGAAGTACACCGAGAAAAATACGAGGTGACCGGTTGACTGGAGCGTTTTAGGAATTAATCTAGTTACATATTCAAATGAAGCGGTGTAGAATACTCCAAAGGTTAATCCATGTAAGAATTGGAGCGCGATAACATGCATTGGATCCTCTGCAATCCCGTAAAGGAACCAGCGGATCGTATAAATTATCGATGCAATAATAATAAAGATTAATGTCCGATATTTTTTAAACCAAAATCTTGCGAGTGCAAAGACTGCTGCTTCTGCGATAACTCCAACAAACCAAGCTTGCCCTACTAATTCTTCACTTCCACCGAGTTCAGTTATGTATAATGCCATGAAATAGTCATTGATTCGGTGTGTAATTGTGATGAAAATAATTACTGATAAAAATAGAAGAAACGGTTTGTTTGTAACAATTTTACGTACGTCTTTAAAATTAATAGGTTCAGATTCAACCGTTACATCCTTTAGTGGGAAGAGGATGCATAATGCCATCATCCCAAAAATTAAATATGGCCAAACCATATATTGAATGCCGAATCTAGCAAGCACTTCACCGACAATTAGTGAGGAGATTGCAAAACCAACAGACCCCCACATTCGGATAGAACCGAAAGATACGTTCAGTTCATTAGCTCTTCGTTGTGCGAAGCTATCCGATAGACCGCCGACTGGTGATGCGAAAAAGTAAAATATTGCGCCCATCAATAAAATGGTTGGCAATGTATTCATTTGGAAAAAGAAGGTACTTCCAATCAGTAGCCCAATTACACAAATGAATAATATTTTTTTGATTGTTTTATACTTGTCGCTTAGATATCCCCAAAATGGCGGTGCGAGTATGGATGCAAACGATTCTACTGCGAGCACCCAGCCAATCTCTGTACCATTTAATCCTTTAAATTGTAAATAAAGTGGTAAGAAGCTTATCAAAATGGTATTTGAAGCATGATAACTAATAAATAAAGATTTCAAAGGAATTAAAGAACGGCTTTTAGACAAAATATTCTCTCCAAACTAATAACATCCCATAATATTATTAGTACAATATACCATTTTTTCTGCGCTTTGTAATTGTAATTTACATAAAATATAAATACGTTGATATTGCATATGAAATTGGGATACATTCAATATAGGGAATTTTATAAACATTAATTAAGTAAATGTAATGCTGGTTGATCCTAATTATTCTGATAGTGAGGAGATTGATGATGAAGCCAATAGTTGGAGTTACTCCATCAATGGAAGTAAGTCAAATTAGGTATTCGGTGATGAATGATAATGTAAAAGCAATATTACAAGCTGGTGGGATACCTGTTATACTGCCATACCTATCATTAGATGAAGATCTGGAGCAAATTGCAAATGAAATCGACGGACTGTATGCAACTGGAGGGGATGATATAGATCCTACCTTATTTGGTGAAGAGCCCCATCCAAAGCTTGGGACGATTATTCCTGCTCGTGACCAATTCGAAATTGCGCTGACGAAGAAAATGCTAGAATTAAAGAAGCCAATACTTGGAGTATGTAGGGGTGCACAAATCTTAAATATTGCCGCGGGTGGCGATATGTATCAGGATATTTACGAGCAAATTGATCGTAATCTATTGCAGCATTCGCAAAAAGCGCCGCGGGGATATGGCTCTCATTTTGTCGATGTACTTGAAGGATCCTTATTACATCAGCTTACTGGCTCTCAGAAGTTGCGTGTGAATAGCTATCATCATCAAGCAAACCGCTCTGTTCCAACTGGTTTTCAAATAAGTGGATATGCAAGTGATAGTGTTATTGAAGCGGTAGAGAGTACGAAACATCCATTTGTATTAGGTGTGCAATGGCATCCAGAAGCAATGGTAGCTGATGGGAATGATGCATCGGTGAAGATCTATCGAGGGTTTATTGAGGCATGCGGTAAATAAACTAAGGAGAACACAGCAGAATAAATTATGAGCGCTCCATGTCGATACACGAGAGCTCCCGCCGTGTCGCCAAGCGCTTCATGTCGACACATGAGAGCTCCCACCGTGTCTCCAAGCGCTCCATGTCGACACGAGAGAGCTCCACTCATGTCGCCAAGCGCTCCATGTCGACACATGAGAGCTCCACTCGTGTCTCCAAGCGCTCCAAGGCAGCACATGAGGGCTCCACTCATGTCTCCAAGCGCTCCAAGGCAGCACATTAGAGCTCCACCCAAGTTAAAGACAGCTGTAAAGAAGCCCTACATCTAATATAGCTTTATGACCTTAGATGATACTCTGCTGCCGCAGATTACTTCTTCCATACCTTGGCAATGAATTCATCTCTCCCAGACTTTGCGCGATCTTCTTCATATTCCTTTGCGCTCTTTTTATAAAAGTCCTGATGGTAATCTTCAGCAGGATAAAATGTAACGGCAGGTAGAATTTCGGTTACAATTGGTTTAGAAAATTTCCCACTCTGTTCGAGGGCTTGCTTGGAAGCAGCGGCGATTTCTAGTTGTTGTTCATCATGATAAAAGACTGCAGCGCGATATTGATCGCCTCGGTCCTGGAATTGCCCGCCATCGTCAGTTGGGTCGATTTGTTTCCAGTATAGATCCAGAATCGTTTCATACTTTATAATTGCTGGGTCAAAGGTAATTTGAACCGCCTCATAGTGGCCGGTGTCTCCTTTTTTTACCTCTTCATATGTAGGATTCTCTAATTTCCCCCCAGTATATCCGGAAATTACACGATGAACCCCATCCCATTGGTCAAATGGTTTTACCATACACCAGAAGCATCCTCCAGCAAAAGTAGCTTTATTCGTGTTTGACAATTGAAGCGCCTCCGTTTCAAATAAGTAATATTTTTAGTAGAATAAAGATAATATACCATAGAAGTAAGGGGCATGGATAATGGATGAACCGTATGTACATAAAATATTTATTAATGAAGTAGTGCAGGACAGTGACAATGAAATCTGGATTGGCAAATCTGGATTTGCAAAGGAAGAAAGCTTGGATTCAGATAGGGCGGTATTGGCTTATCCAATTAAGCATTATACGCATTGGAATGATGAAATAGAAGGTAATGTAATGGAGCCAGGTGAACTTGGTGAGAATTTTTCTGTATTAGAAATGGATGAATACCATGTATTTATTGGTGATTCTTATCGAATTGGTGATGCAATCATTCAAGTTTCCGAACCAGGTTCTATTGGAAATCTGCCAGCAAAAATAGGACTGAAAACTGGCTGGTATTATCGCGTGCTCAAAGAGGGCGGCGTTAAAGCGGGATCAGATATGGAATTAATTGAGCGGCCATATCCGGAGTGGTCGATTACAGCTTGCAACGAGGTCATGCATGTTTTTAAGGACGATCTTCGCACAGCAGATGATCTAGCATCTTGCAGTCTGTTAAGTAACCGATGGAAACGAGCTTTGAAAAAGAGATTACGTGGATTTTAGATTTAAAAAGAGTCACCTGCATTTCTTGTCAGCAGGTGACTTTCATTGAAACTAATTTATTCATCTTCCAATAATCGGACATTTATTTTATTTTTTCGACTCGTATCGGAAATCAAACGGTGAAGCTGGATAAAAGTAAGTCCATTTTTATAGGTTGCTTTAATTTTATCAGCGCGGACAGGGAAGGGTAGTGAAATTTCCCGTTCGAAAACTCCTTGCAGAATCTCTTCTTTAATAACGGAGCCACTCGCATGTTGAAGATCAATCGTTCCTCGAAGTTCCAATGTCGCATAGTCAACGTAAATATTAAGCTGATTCAAATCATTCAAACCGGGTATATTTACAATACACATTATTTCATTTTCCGTTTGATACATATTGATTTGTGGAATTGTTGGCTTGATGATCCCATCGAATTCATTCCAAAAGTTCTCCCCAAAAAATTTGTCGAGATTCTTTTTCCAATCAGTCATTTGCTTAAATTGATCCATATGATCACCTCGTGTTATGTCAGTAAAAAGTGTAACTGAAACCTAACGCTAGCTTCTATACGATATGCCCAGATAGAAAATTTGGTGAACCATATTGGAAAATTGTTTTTTATAGACTTGGGGTACTTAGAGCTTTAATGAAAGCATTTTAGTGACAAATCAAGATAAGAATGGAATATGATTTCATTGTTTTCTTTTCAACTCTTATCTATTTGCTGTATGCTAATAGGGAACATACCTAAGGAGGAATCAGATTGTTAAGTAATGCTTTAGTAATGGTAATGATTATTTTTGCCGTCAATGTTGTGTACGTCTCACTGTCGACAGTGAGAATGATATTGACATTAAAAGGACGCACATATATTGCTGCATTTGTAAGTCTGTTTGAGATCACCGTTTACATCGTCGGTTTAGGTCTCGTGTTAGATAACTTAAATGAAGTTCAGAATCTGATTGCATATGCTTTAGGTTTTGGAACGGGATTAATCATTGGTTCATTTATAGAAGAAAAACTTGCATTAGGCTACATCACCGTAAACGTTGTTTCTAGCAACCCAGACTTGAAATTCACTAAGAAAATCCGCGAAAAAGGATATGGTGTTACGAGCTGGTCTTCTTACGGGATGGACGGAGACCGCCTATCAATGGAAATATTAACACCTCGAAGATACGAGTTAAGACTATATCAAACGATTCAAGAAATCGATCCAAAAGCATTTATTATTTCCTATGAACCGAAGCGGATTCACGGTGGGTTCTGGGTGAAACAAGTGCGTAAAGGGAAATTAATGCATCCGAAGAAAAAGGTTAAGGACAAGCAAGAGAATAGTGAAAGTACTAAGAAGGAATAGATCTATTGATCTGTTCTTTCTTTCAATTAAGAAAAAGCATAAAGGTAATATTTTCCCGAATTACATGATAAAATGGTAGAAAATTAAGATAGTTACAGGGAGAGATAGTGAATGAGGTATATCCCAATCATTCAAAGCCAGTTAGCCCCGCCCCCAGTCAGAAAT
Source organism: Oceanobacillus chungangensis (assembly GCF_003369565.1). Lineage (GTDB taxonomy): Bacteria > Bacillota > Bacilli > Bacillales > Amphibacillaceae > Oceanobacillus > Oceanobacillus chungangensis. Next base: position 161,166 of record NZ_PIOD01000008.1, read on the forward strand.
CGGTTCATCCAAAGAAGTAAGTTGAATAAGAAATTAATGACTATATCAAACTATCCATTAACATTACTATATGCTGGGGCAGGATATGGAAAAAGTACAGCATTAGCGTTGTTTTTACATGATAATAATAATAAAGCATGCTGGTACTCTATTTCGCAAAATGACGATGATTTAATGCCTTTTCTAACCAAATTAATTCATGCGATTCGGCAAAAGTATCCTGAATTTGGCCGGACAATCCAACATGAATTGGAGCGTCAAGAGAACTATATTACTACCGAGGAAATTTATTCTTTAGCAACTTCTTTTGTAAATGATGCTCTAACATGTGAAGATGAATTGACAATCGTTTTAGATGATTTTCATCATGTGTTAAATTCCAGTGAAATCGAAAAGTGGATGTTATTTTTATTCGAACATATTCCAGTGAATCTCCATCTAATTGTATCGAGTAGGAAGCGGCCTAAATGGGAAGTTCTTCCTAAACTAAAAGGACAAGGTGATTTGTTGGAAATTTCTTATTTAGACTTAGTTCTATCCCCTGATGAGATGGCGTATATGCTGGAAGAAAAATATGAAGTAAACATAACGAAGGAAGAAGTAAGCAGAATGTATCAACTAACAGAGGGCTGGGCAATTGCTTTTAATATGCTCGTACAACAAATCAATACAGGGACGACCATGAAGGCGATTATGCAAAATCAAAAGCGGTCTTTAAGGGATTTATTTGATTACTTAGCGGCGGAAGTATTGTCAAAGCAATCGTTGATTATTCAACAGTTTTTAATGCAGTCCAGTGTGCTCGATGTATTGTCGCCAAAAGTATGTGATTCTGTATTACAAATTCAAGGATCTGGAGAAATTCTACATGGTTTAGTTGAACAGAATTTATTTATTGTTGAAGGAGATTATCATCATTTTCATTATCATGCATTATTCAAGACTTTTTTGGAAAATCATTTAATGAGAAATTATGAAAACGAATTCATAGACTTGCATATTCGAGCAGCACAACATTTTGAAAAACAAGATGATAATGAAGCTGCACTATATCACTATGAGAAAGCAGGTGATTATAATAAGTTTGCCCTTTTGCTGAATAAGCATGGTTTAACAATTCTTCAATCTGGAAGGCTGCAAACATTGTATGATTTACTTTTAGCCCTGCCAAATGAGAATAAACAGCAGTATCCGGTTTTATACTTTTATCAAGGAGAGATTGAGCGTTACCGTTCGCTTTATGACCAAGCGATTGCAAACTATGAAACGATTATTAACCTGCAGCCGAAAGAAAATCGTGAAGGTGATTATTTAACGAGTCTCGCTTTAGAGGGAATGGCACGCATATACCTTGATACGATTCAGCCAGATATGGCAGAGCGCTATGTCAATCAGGCAATCCAGTTACGGGGACAGTCTGCTGCCAGCAAAGAAGAAATGGCGAAGTTATACGTTCTTATGGCGGAAAACTTATTAAATTCTGGACAAGCAAAGAAGGCAGAGGCTTGGTATGACCGTGCCAAAAAGCTAAACTTACCGCTGGAAGAAAGCAATTTGCAATCGCGAATTTATTTACGTACCGGAAGACTAGCAAAAGCAAAGGAAATATTACTTTTATATAAACGTGATGCTGGGGAAGTGAACAGAAGGCATCTTTCACAATCTCATCGGGAAACCGATATTATTCTGTCAATTATTGAAGCATTCATGGGCAATGCTGAAGAAAGTAAAAAATTTGCTGAAAGTGGAATTCAATTAGGATTATCGATACAATCTCCGTTTGTCGAGGCTTGTGGCTGGATGCGGTTGGGACATGGGGTGCAATTACTTGATCGATACGATACGAAGCTTGCTGCACAATGTTATGAGACGGCATTAGAAATAATGGAAAAGATCAACGTTTCCAGGGGAAAAGCAGAGCCATATATGGGGCTTTCCCTGCTTAATGGAAAGAACCAAGTGTTTGAACAGGCGATGAAACATGCGAGCAGTGGGTTAATAGAAACGGAAAAAGTGAAGGATCGCTGGCTTAGTGCGCTCATTAAATTATCAATTGGAATTACGGAAGTTTATCAACAACATTATGATAAAGCAGCAGAAATCATAAAACTGGTTGAATCAGAATTGTCCATATGTGGGGATCGCTATGGGCTGATGGTGGCCTCCTTCTGGTCTGCATATATTTCCTATGAACAAGGGCTGATGGCTAGATTTGAGCAGGAAATGGGGACTTTTCTTGGAGCAATCCAAACAGAGGAATATGAATTTTTTTTGAAAAAGCGAACAACCTTTGGACCAATTGATATGCAAAATATTATTCCAATGTTATTAAAAGCAAAACAGCTAGATATAAAGCCTACTTATCTAAGTCGATTACTTTATGAACTTGGACTTGATGCTACGATGAAAAATCATCCAGGTTATACGATGGTTATTCATACGCTAGGGCGACTAAATGTATGGATTGGGACGAAACAAATCGAGCCGCAACAATGGCAACGTGAGAAAGCAAAGGAGTTATTTGAGTTATTCCTTACTAATCGCAATAAATTATTAGTAAAAGAAGAAATCTTCCAATCCTTATGGCCTGAACAGGATGAAAATGCGGCTAATAAAAACTTTAAGGTCGCACTGAATGCATTATACAAGGCGATAGAACCACATAGAAAGGCGAGGGAAGAATCGTTTTTTATTTTAAGAAAAGGGAGCAGTTATGGAATAAATCCTAATGCAGGTTTTGAGCTTGATAGTATGCAGTTTGAGGAGTTGATTGCGAAAGGCCTGAGGGAGAAGGACAGCAAGCGGGCAAAGGAATTACTTGAAAAAGGCTTGAAACTCTATCAAGGTGATTATTTGGCAGATCTCCGGTTCGTTAGCTGGTGTACCCATGAGCGAGAAAGGCTGCAGCTTATATTTTTACGGGGAGCCGAAAAGCTCGCACAAGTTGCAGTGCGACTCGCGGATTTTAATTTATGTATGCATTGGTGTGAGCGGATATTATCAATTGATAACACATGGGAAGAGGCTTATCGCCTAATAATGTACCATTATTATCAGAACAACAATCGTCCACAAGCAATAAAATGGTATGAGAAATGCTTGAATGTACTTGCAGACGAGCTTGGCGTTGGACCGATGGAATCGACAAAGGACATGTATCGTTTGATTATGGAGTCTGAGGAATTGGATTCGTATAGATGATCCCCCTTAATTTATTGGATCGAGGGGGATTATCTATTATACTTCATGTTGAAGTATCGCCATTTATCGTTACTTTAGGTGGAAAAATCACTTTTTCTATAGCTATGTTACTAACTCCTTGCAACGGTATTACCTTCATTTAATTATGTCCAACTATTTGGTGTGGTACATATGGCTCTTCTAGAAATGCAACTTCTTCAGTTGTTAACTTAACTGTTAGAGCACCAGCAGCATCTTCGAGATGAGAGATTTTTGTCGCCCCGATAATAGGAGAGGTTACTGGTTCTTTCTGTAACAACCAGGCGAGTGCGATATGGCTACGCGGGACACCATATTTCTCTGCGATAGCTGCAACCCGTTCTACAACCAATTGATCAGCATCAGCGGTCCCATCATATTTAGACTTTTGAACTTGATCGGTTTCTGAACGATAAGTTGATTCCGACCAATCACGCGTCAATCTTCCTGATGCGAGCGGGCTATAGGGTGTTACACCAATTCCTTCATCCTTACAAAGTGGTAACATTTCTCGCTCCTCTTCACGGTAAATGAGGTTTAAATGATTCTGCATTGATACAAACTTAGTCCAACCATTTTTCTCGGCTACATGTAATGCTTTTTGGAACTGCCATGCATACATGGACGAGGCACCAATGTATCTTGCCTTACCAGATTTCACAACATCATGTAATGCTTCCATCGTTTCTTCGATAGGGGTATTGTAATCCCAACGGTGGATAATATAAAGGTCTATATAATCAGTTTCCAACCTCATAAGACTTTTATCGATTTCACTCATAATTGCTTTTCTGGAAAGTCCAGATCCGTTTGGACCCTCATGCATTTGTCCGTGTAATTTAGTCGCTACTACAACTTCGTCACGATTCGCATATTCCTTAAGAGCTCGTCCAAGGTATTCCTCACTTGTACCGAGAGAGTACACATTTGCCGTATCAAAAAAGTTAATTCCCAACTCGAGTGCTTTTTTTATTACGGGTCGAGATTCTGCTTCATTAAGTACCCATTTATGAATCCATTTGCTAGCATCCCCAAAACCCATACACCCCAGACATAGTCGAGATACATCTAAGCCTGTGTTACCAAGTTTTACATATTCCATGTTAATCATCCTCATTTTTAAATATATTGTTATTAATTCAATAACTAAATTCATTATATTGAAAAGGTTTTTTATTGATTGCAAATCAGGTTGAGCAGTTCAGCTGCAGTCCATGCTTTTACCACTACAAATCCAGAAAAAATTCTGCAAGTGCTTCTAGTATACAGAGCGTTACTTAAAACAAATCAAGACCAACATCATTGATAAGCAAGCTTTTATCATGAAAGATAAACCTTATCCTCAGCTACTTAATATTATAAGATCTTAACTTAGCAATATGTTCATCTGTTCTATTTCCGTGAATCTTTATTTTTGACAACTGTGATTCAATTTTCTCAAATTCTTCATTTGTTAAAATTACGTCAGATGCACCGAGGCTTTCTTTAATTCGTTCGATTTTTCTAGAACTACTTCTAAATTCCTTAATTTTCCTTTTTCATAGTATCCCTCCCAGTACTTGGACTTTTACGAATACATATATTATTTAAACTAATTATATAATTTCAGTTTACACCTAAAGTAAGTCCTTTTACAATGAAACGCCACTTTTGATAAAAAATCCAAAAGGGATAAAACGGTACAACTTTATTTGGCTTTAACTGCTCTCTGTCTTTTAGAAAGAGAGCAATCTACCAATCTAAAAAAATATCTAAATAGTCATTGCTAATCTTCAAACTATTATATATAATTTAAAACTGAGAGGTGATTCATATGTCAGTTTCAAAGGAAACGCAATTAACTTCTAAGGGAATGAAAACGAGGCAGAAGATTTTGGATACTGCAGAAGAAATATTTGGAGAAAAGGGATATTTTGAAACATCGATTGTTGATATAACCGTGAAGGCTGGTGTTGCTCAAGGGACATATTATAATTATTTCCCTACCAAAAAATCTATTTATGATGAACTAGTGCGTCAGCTAAGTTCGAGCCTGCGCTATGAAATTAAAGTAGCAATGGAGGTGGAGACGAGTTTCTATGATAGGCAGCGGGCGGGATTTCTTGCATTTTTTGAATGGGTGTTAAGTCACCGTAATTTATATAGTATCGTACAGCAATCAGTATTGGTGGACAAGGAATTGTATCGCTGGTATTACGAGAAAATAGCTGCTGGGTTTATCAAGTCTATTGAGATGGCTGTAGATAAGAGGGAATGTAAGCCACTCAATCCAGAAACCGTCGCTTATTGCTTGATGGGGGTTGGACAGTTTATCGGAATGCGCTGGGTGCTTTGGGAAGATCAAGCAGTGCCTGAAGAAGTTTTTGAGGAAGCGATGCAAGTAATCTTTCGTGGTATAAACTTAAGTGAGGTGAAATAATTGGAGCAGATTGCATATTGGATTCATAAACGAGCGGATATTACTCCTAATCGAATGGCGTTAATTACAGAGAGAAGCGAAGATACGTATGAGATGCTTTCAAGCAAGGTCAATAATATGGCTGCCTTTTTGCAAAATGAATGCCAATTAAAAAAGGGAGATCGGGTCGCAATCCTTTCGCAAAATAGTGCGGAATATATGATTAGCTATTTTGCAATTGCGCAGCTAGGATTGGTTGCTGTTCCGTTAAATATTCGTCTCACTGCTACAGAATTGGCATTTCAAATCAACGATAGTGGTGCAAAGACGATTCTCTTCGAGACAGAAACATCTGAATTGTATCGGGAAATATGTAATCATGTTTATTTTGTAAACGCTTACTTAATGGAAAAGATAGGAAAAGCTACTGAAAAAAATGTGAGACACGTTGCGGTTGATGCAGCAAACGATGCTTATATTATTTGTTACACATCTGGGACAACAGGGAGACCAAAAGGAGCTGTACTAACGCAGGAGAATATGTTCTGGAATGCGATAAATTGTCAATATGCCCTTGATATTACATCAATGGACAATACAATCGTTCTTTTGCCTTTATTTCATATTGGTGGGATTGGATTATTTGCCTTTCCAACACTACTTACGGGTGGAACCGTCATTATTCCGAAGAAATTTGATTCGGCCAAGGCAATTAACATCATCGAGGAGTATGGTGTAACGATTGTGATGGGCGTGCCAACAATCCATGAAGCAATCCGCAAGAACCCTAATTTTGATACGGCAAATTTTCAGTCGGTCAGGTGGTTCTACAGTGGAGGTGCCCCATGTCCGAAAGAGTTAATCAATCAATATTTAGCGCGCGGACTGCCATTTGGGCAGGGAATGGGGATGACAGAGACAGCTCCAACGATCTTCATGCTCTCTAGAGAGGATTACAAGTATAAAGTTGGTTCAATTGGGAAGCCAGCCATGTTTTGCGATATTAAAATTGTCGATCAAGCAGGGCTGCCAGTTAAAAAGGGTGAAATCGGTGAGTTGCTCATAAAAGGACCGAACGTTATGAAAGAATATTGGGGACTACCAGACAAAACAAAGGAAGCAATTCGTGATGGCTGGTTCCACTCTGGGGACTTGATGAGGGAGGATGAAGACGGGTTTATCTACGTTGCTGGAAGGAAGAAGGACATGATCATTTCTGGTGGAGAAAATATTTATCCACTAGAAGTTGAGCAAGTTATAAACGAGTTACCAGAAATAAATGAGGTTGCTGTCATTGGAATCACAGATGAAAAATGGGGAGAAATTCCCGTTGCATATCTCTCATTAAATAATGGCAGTACGAAAAGTGAAGAAGAAATAAAAAGCTATTGTCAGAAAAGATTAGCAAAATACAAAATCCCAAAGAATATCTTCATCCTTGATGAGCTTCCTAAAAATGCGACAGGGAAGATTGATAAGTCTAGGATTTTGGAATTTCAAATGAAGTCACTAGAGAAGGAAAGTAATTTATCCCGCAACCGGCAGTAACGACCCCATTTCAAGAATTCGAAATGAATTAACGAATTGTAAATGGGGGATTAACGGAAAGTAAAAGTCCGATTCGTTCAACTTACATTAGTGGAGGATGCAGAAAATCCCCAACGAATGAAGTTTCACTTTATTTGGGAGGTGTATCAAATGGAATTCACAATTGGTCAGTCCGCTAGTTTTACCAGAACCGTGACAGAGACAGATTTTATCTTATTCGCTGGATTAAGTGGTGATTATAACCCAATCCATGTTGATAAGGAATACGCAAAACAAACTTTTTTTGGTGAAAGGATTAGCCATGGTCTGCTAACTGCAAGCTTCCTTTCGAGATTATTAGGCATGCATTTGCCTGGACCTGGATCTATCTATGTTTCACAAACCTTGTATTTTACAAAGCCAGTTTATATCGGTGACACGATTACAGCACAGGCAGAAGTGATTAAAATAGATAAAGAAAATCGAATGTTAACGTTGAAAACGACATGTGTCAATCAAGCGGGAAACATCGTATTAGATGGTGAAGGTGTCATGAAACTACCGAAGAAGGAGAATAGTAGATGATAGGAATTCAGGCAACTAGTATTTATGAACCGGAAAGAATAGAAACAGCAGCAGAACTAGCGCGTAAAACTGCGATTCCAGAGCACGTCATTATTGAGAAATTTGGTCTCTATGAAAAACGAATTGCCACTGACCGAGAGCACGCATCTGATTTAGCAATTGCTGCTGGGAAAAAGATTTTACAGGAAATAGATCCAATGACAATTGATGTAGTTATTTACTTTGGTAGCCCTTTCAAAGATTATCAGGTTTGGACGGCATCTTCGAAAATACAGTATGAGTTAGGAACGTTTAATGCATATGCATTTGAAATGATGAATGTTAGCTCTTGTTTTCCGCTAGCGGTAAAAGTAGCGAAAGACATGCTTCGTTCAGATGAGGAGCTAAACAATATCCTACTTGTTGGTGGCTCAAAGGAATCAATGCTTATCAATTATGAAAATCCCCGCTCACGATTTATGTTCAATTTTGCGGACGGCGGAGCGGCAGCACTGATTACGAGGCAGGCGACAAAGAGCGAAATACTAGGCTCATCGATTATTACAGATGGTTCATTTAGTCAAGAAGTACTTGTCCCTGGTGGGGGATCAGTAAATCCAGTGAGTAGAAAAGTCGTGGAAGAGAACATGCAGTTTATAGATGTGCCCAATCCAATCAATATGAAGGAGCGGCTCGACCCCGTATCAATTCCAAATTTTACTAAAGTAATCAATCAATCTCTTGAAAAGAGTGGATTAGGACTTGAACATTTAAAGCTGCTTTTGCCGCTTCATACGAAAAAATCAATGTTTAAGTCGCTGTGTGAAAACGTTGGGATAAAAGAGGAACAAGCGATTTACTTAACACATCACGGGCATATGTCTGCACTGGATCCATGCTATGGTCTGCACCTTGCTGAGAAAAATAGCGTACTTGAAAGAGGAGACATTGCTGTACTAGTCTCTGCTGGAACAGGCTACACATGGGCAGCAACTGCGATACGATGGTTCGGATAAGGTCTTGTAACTTCCTTGTAACTACTAAAATATATGATTGCCTTAGTAAAATATTCAGAAATTAAGGGGGCAAAATGAAATGAAGTTATTTCGTGTATTAAGTATACTTCTTGCATTATTCGTGTTTGGAATTTTAGCAGCATGTAGTGATAGCGATAGTACATCAGGGGATTCAGAGGATAACACGAGCAGTTCAAATGAGTCAGAAGAAGCAACTGCAGAAACAGGGGAGACAATTAAAATTGGTGTCCTTGCATCATTAACAGGTGCGCTTGAGTCTTATGGCGATCAGACGAAAAAAGGATTTGAGCTAGGAATAGAATATGCAACAGATGGAACGATGGAAGTTGCTGGGAAGAAAATTGAATATATTTTTAAAGATACAGAAACAGATCCAACGGTAGCAAGACAAGCGGCAATCAGCTTGCTTGAAGATGAAGAAGTTGATTTTCTTGTTGGCTCTTCAAGTTCAGGTGACACGTTAGCTGTCACGCCACTTGCTGAGGAATATGAGAAGATTATCGTCGTTGAACCAGCGGCAGCAGATAGTATTACGGGATCAGAATACAATGATTATGTTTTCCGAACTGCAAGAAACTCATCACAGGATGCATTTGCGGCAGCTGCAGCGGTAGCTGGCGAGGGAGTAAAAATCGCAACACTTGCACCCGATTATTCATTCGGACATGATGGTGCGAAGGCATTCATTAGTGCAGCAGAATCATTAGGTGCAGAGCTTGTGCATGAAGAATATGCAGATCAAGCTGCAACAGATTTTACAGCAAATATCCAGAAGATCATTGAAAAGAAACCAGATTATCTTTATGTAGTATGGGCAGGAGCAAATACCCCTTGGAATCAAATTGTTGACATGAAAGTAGAGGATCACGGAATTAAAGTGACAACGGGGGTAGCAGATATTGCAACACTGCCAACAATGACTGCGTTAACGGGAATGGAAGGGTTTACATTGTATTATCATACACTTCCGGATAATGAAGTGAATGACTGGTTAGTAGAGCAGCATAAAAGTAAATATGATGGTGCAGTTCCAGATCTATTCACTGCTGGTGGGATGAGTGCCGCACTTGCTATTGTTGAAGCACTAAAACAAACAGACGGTGACACAAATACAGATACATTAATCGAAACAATGGAGGGGATGAGCTTTGAAACGCCGAAGGGAACGATGACATTCCGTGAGGAGGACCATCAGGCGCTTCAAGAAATGTATTCTGTGACCTTGGAAGAAAGCGATGAATTTGACTATCCAGTTCCGGTATTAAAACGTGCGCTAACGCCAGAAGAAACGGCACCGCCAATTATGAATCAATAAGAGAATCAGGATAATACTCATGGCAGATAGGAGAGTATAATGCTTTCCTATCTGCAAAAATGTAGGCAGCTCTGTCACATGAAGAAGGCGTGGCATAGCCCATCGTTTTAACGTGTAAGGTTGTAAAGTTGCAAAGGAGGAAGAATGTGGAAGCGATATTAGAGACGAAAGACTTATCGATTGCCTTTGGCGGACATGTTGCAGTAAATGGTGTATCTGTAAAAATAACGGAGAAAAAATTCACCTCTATTATTGGACCAAATGGAGCAGGAAAGACCACTTTTTTTAACCTGCTTAGCGGGCAGCTAACGCCAACACATGGAACAATCTATTTCAAGGGAAGAGACATTACGAAACTGTCTACTACTAATCGGACCCGCTTAGGAATTGGTAGATCCTTTCAAATTACGAATGTATTCCCCAATCTAACCGTGCATGAAAATGTTCGCTTAGCGGTGCAATCGCAAGCGAATGTTCGATATCAAATGCTAGCTCACTTTAACCATTATAAGCAATTTAAAGAAAAAGCAAACGAATTATTGGAACTCGTTTTTCTCGATGATAAGGCTAATTCACTTGCAGTTAATCTAGCCCATGGAGAAAAGCGTAAATTAGAGATTGCAATGCTTCTAGCTTTAGAGACAGAGATTTTGCTGCTCGATGAGCCGACAGCAGGCATGTCTTTAGAAGAAGTTCCAGCGATCATTGATGTCATTAAGAAAATTAAAGGTCAGGAAGATCGGACGATTGTTCTAATCGAACACAAGATGGATATGATCTTGGGGATGTCTGACGAGGTGCTTGTATTATTTCATGGCGAATTAATTGCACAGGGAACGCCTGAAGAAATGATTGAAAATGAAACCGTTCAATCCGCGTATTTGGGAGGTCAATATGATGAGCAGCTTACTTAGATTAAATCAGGTAGAGGCGTTTATCCAGAAGTTTCATATTTTACATGACATCTCATTCGAAGTCCCAAAAGGAGAAGTTACGGTATTGCTTGGGAGAAATGGTGCAGGGAAAACGACGACATTAAGAACGATTATGGGACTGAACAAGGTGTCGAAAGGTTCGATTAACTTTCAAGGTGAGGAAATCGGCAATTTGCTGACACATCGAATTGCAAACAAGGGAATTGGATTCGTGCCAGAGGAGCAAGGAATTTTCGGTGAGTTAACAGTAGGTGAAAATATGAGAGTCGCCATGAAGAAAGAGGATGAGCAAACAACGAAACGGATGGAATGGGTGCTCGACCTATTTCCAGATTTAAAAAAGTTTTGGAAAAAGCCTGGAGGCGCACTTAGTGGTGGTCAAAAACAAATGTTAGCAATTGCCCGGGCATATGTTAATGAAAATGAACTCCTTCTCATTGATGAGCCAAGTAAGGGTCTAGCACCAATTATTGTTGATAAAGTAACCGAATCCATCCAACAAATGAAAGAGCAAACAACAATTTTATTAGTCGAACAGAATTTTTTAATGGCAAGTAAGATTGGAAAAAAATTTTACATTATTGATGACGGCAGGACCGTTCATAGTGGGCAAATGGATGAACTAAAAGAAGATAAGGTATTAATGAAAAAATATCTCGGTATTTCTTAGGGGGGAAGTTACATGGATTTAATAAGTACGTTAGTTATTAATGGGCTCGCGACAGGCATGTTAATTTTCCTCCTTGCAGCTGGATTAACACTAATCTTTGGCCTAATGAGTGTACTGAACTTTGCCCATGGAGGATTATTTATATGGGGTGCCTATACCGGTGTGTGGAGCTACCAGTTAAGTGGCAGCTTTATCATCGGGATTATTGTTGCGATTGTAACTGGATTATTACTCGGACTTATTACGGAAAAGTTAATCATTCGACCCGTATACGGCAATCACATTCAACAAATCTTAATCACTTTAGGGTTCATGCTCGTGCTGCAGGAATTTATTAAAGTTGTCTTTGGACCGAATCAAATAGCAGTTTCTCCCCCAGCGTTCCTGCAAGGGAGTTTTTATGTTGGTGACGTCATTTTTATCAAGTATCGCCTATTCATTATCATTTTGGGCTTGCTCGTTTACTTTGTTTCGATGTTCATATTAAAACGAACTCGGATCGGATTGATTGTTCGTGCAGGTGTGATGAATAAAGAAATGGTCCAATCACTTGGAATTAATATCCGACTTGTTTTCATGTTGGTTTTCATGGTTGGCGCTGCACTGGCTGCCCTTAGTGGGATGCTTCATGCCCCATACTCTGGTGTGATCTATGCAGAAATGGGGCTGGAATTTTCAATTTTAGCCTTTATAGTAGTTGTAATCGGCGGTATGGGGAGCTTTTCTGGATCATTATTTGCAGCAATCTTAGTAGGTATAGCGCAAGCATTCATGGCATACTATGTCCCAGCACTTTCACTTGCAGTCAATATGTTATTAATGACCGTCGTACTCATCTTTAGACCACAAGGCCTGTTTAAGGCGAAGGGGTGAAAAAATATGAACCTAGCAAAAGTTGAAAAAAGTACATGGATCTATCTTGCTATTAGTTTGTTGTTAGTAATTGTTCCGTTCATCGTAACAGGTAGAAGTATGCAATTTATTATCATTCAGTTTTTCATTTTCGCGATTTTCGCAATGAGTTATGACATTTTATTAGGTTATACAGGAATCATTTCTTTTGGACATGTAATGTTTTTTGGAATTGGAGCCTATTCAACTGCAATTGTAATGAACCGGTTTGATTCGACAATTCTATCGTTTATTTTGGCAATTATTATTGCCATCATCTTGGCCGCAATTGTGAGCTTAATCGTCGGTATGCTGACACTAAGATTAAAAAGCCATTTTTATGCGATGCTCACTTTAGCACTTGCGGGTTTATTCTTGGTTGGAGCTGAGAAGTGGCGGTCTTTAACTGGTGGTAATGATGGATTTACCTTCAGTCTGCCAGAAATTCTCCGTGATTCACAGAGTTTATATATGCTTTGCCTTCTGTCGCTCGTGCTGATTTTCTTTGGACTTAGACGCTTGACGAAATCACCGTTTGGGCGGGTGTTAATGGCGATACGAGAGAATGAAAAACGAACGGAATCGTTAGGCTATAAGATTGTTCATTATAAGGTAATTGCTAGTGTCGTTGCAGGGGTAGTTGCTAGTTTTGCTGGAGTACTCTATTCTATTTCCCTACGTTTCGTAAATACGAGCGTTTTTGCTACAGATATGACGATTGATGTACTTTTAATGACTATTATCGGCGGAGTTGGAACTTTAATTGGACCAATCATTGGTGCAGGATTAGTAGAATTTGCCCATCATTGGCTATCGAGTTTGGCAGATGTTCATTGGATCTTCGAGCGTTGGATTATCTTATATGGGATTGTCTATATTCTCGTCGTTATCTTTTTCCCGCTTGGTATCGTCGGTACAATCCAAAAGAAGTTCTTCAATCGACAGAATTACCAAAAGAAAAAGCAGCAAAATCCCCGTAGAAAACTAGACGAAGGCAGGAAGGAAGATGAGGATGAGCTCTATCGGAATGGTTAGTACAGGAATTTACCTACCTGAAAAACGGATGTCTTCCAATGAATTGGCTTCAGCTGCAAGTCTTCCCCTACATGTTGTCGAAGAAAAAATGGGAATAAAGGAGAAAACATTGCCAGAGGATAAGGATCATACGGCATTAATGGGGATTGATGCTGCAAAAAAAGCAATTGATAAAGCAGGAATTGATCCGAAAGCAATTGACCTTGTGATTTATATTGGTGAAGAACATAAAGAGTATCCTCTTTGGACTGCAGGAATTAAATTACAGCATGAGATTGGTGCGGAGAATGCTTGGGCTTTTGATACGGCGCTTCGCTGTGGAACGACGATTATGGCCTTGAAGCTTGCAAAAGACATGATGACAGCGGATGATGAAATCAATACGGTGCTGCTCGCTGGTGGTTATCGCAATGTTGATTTTATCAATTACCAAAATCCTAATACTCGTTTCATGTTTAATCTTGGAGCTGGTGGAGGAGCAATTATTCTGCAAAAGGGTTACGAGCGAAATCAGCTGCTCGGAACGCATCTGATGACGGATGGATCGTTTTCCGAAGATGTTGTTATCCCAACAGGTGGGACGAAAAGTCCAATTACACAAGATACATTAGCAGCTGGGCTCTATCAGTTCGATGTATTAGATCCAACAGGAATGAAACAAAGACTAGAAGAAAAATCAATGAAAAATTTTATTAGTTGTATTGAAAAGGCATTAGCGAAAAGCGGCTATTCAAAAAAGGATATTGACTATGTTGCGCTCCTACATATGAAGCGTTCTGCACATCATTACGTACTAGATCAACTAGGCGTATCCCATGATAAATCAATCTATTTAGAAGACTATGGTCATATCGGACAAATTGATCAAATTCTTTCACTTGAATTAGCAGAGCAGCAAGGGAAATTGAAGGATGGTTCGATCGTTGTTCTCGTTTCTGCTGGGATTGGCTATGCATGGGGAGCGAATGTGATTAGATGGGGGAAAAATAAGGAGGTTATGTAAAATGGCAATTGTTGAATTGAAGAAAATATTGCTTAACAATGAGGAAGAGCTAGCTTATCGTGAACGAGAAGGTGGGAAGGATGTTGTTATCTTAGTCCATGGCAACATGACATCTTCTGTTCACTGGGATGTAGTAATTGAAAATCTATCAAGAGAATACAAAGTATATGCAGTTGATTTACGTGGCTTTGGAGAGTCAAGCTACAAGCAGCCGATTTTAGCGATTAAGGATTTTGCAGATGATTTGAAGCTATTTGTTGAGGCACTTCAGTTACAAGATTTTGCATTAGTGGGCTGGTCACTCGGTGGAACGGTTTGCCAGCAATTTTGTGCCGATTATCCAGGAAATTGTAATCGTTTGTTTTTGCTTGCATCTGGTTCTTCCAGGGGATATGGATTTTATCCATTAGGAGAAGACGGCTTGCCTGACATTGCAAAACGCTATGAGACACTGGAGGCGGTTAAAGAAGATGATAAGCCGAAGATTGTTCAAACTGCTTATGATACATTAAATTATGACTTCTTACGGCAAATGTGGGATATGGTTATTTACGTTGATAATAAACCATCTCCAGAAAAATACCAAACCTATTTAGAAGAAATGACAAAACAGCGAAATCTGGCAGAATGCTATCAAGCGTTAAATATTTTTAATTTAAGTGCCGTTCACAATGGCCTGGTTGATGGCGAAGATAGAATTAAAGACATTCAAATACCAGTTCTGATAGCTTGGGGAGAAAACGATATGGTCGTGACAAGGCAAATGACAGATGAATTGATAGCCGACTTTGGGGACAGAGCAAACTATCAAGAATTAAAGGGATGCGGTCATTCACCACAAACTGATAATCTTGACCAACTTTTAGGTGTGATGGAGAGATTCCTTAGTAAACAGGAAGTTCTTTAGATAGGGATGACAAAGGCAGAACTGTCGTATATGAATTTGCTTAAGTTCGCTCGCTAACGAAAGTGAAAAATCGATTAAAGGGGTTTTAAAGATGAGGCGATTGCAAGATAAAGTGGCAATTATAACAGGAGCAGCAAATGGGATTGGTCTTGAGGCAGCAAGTACATTTGCAAAAGAAGGTGCAACGGTTGTTATTGCTGATTTCAACGAGGAAAAGGGATTGGATAGCGAAAGGGAGCTATCAGCAAAAGGCTTTACGTGTAAATTTATCCAAGTAAATGTTGCAGAGCGAGATAGTGTTAATCAATTGGTAGATCGTACAGTTCGTGAATATGGAAAAATTGATATTTTAGTAAATAATGCAGGAATAACACGAGATGCAATGCTTTCAAAAATGACTTTACTAGAGTTTCAGCAAGTGATTGATGTAAATTTAACTGGTGTATTTCATTGCACACAGGCGGTTCTCCCATCTATGGTTGCACAAGGGAAGGGGAAAATAATTAGCACCTCATCCGTTTCTGGCGTTTATGGAAATGTAGGGCAAACGAATTATGCTGCAGCAAAAGCAGCCATTATTGGTATGACAAAAACATGGGCAAAAGAGCTAGCAAGAAAAGGAATTAATGTAAATGCAGTTGTACCGGGCTTCACGGAAACGAGCATGGTCCAAGCGGTACCAGATAAAGTAATCGACAAAATGAAGGAACAAATTCCAATGCAGCGTCTTGGAAGGCCGGAAGATATCGCAAATGCATATTTATTCCTAGCATCTGACGAATCCGATTATGTAAATGGTCATGCATTGCATGTTGATGGTGGTATTATGATGTAGGTGAAAGACGAGAGCTGTCCTGTTTCATTGGATGGCTCTTTTGTTAGTTTTCCTTGGAGGAATAAGGATGGACACTCCAGAAATTGGAATCCTCGCTCCATCTCTATGCCTAAGCCTTCCAAATTCGAATAAAGCAACTCGACTTTCAACCTAACATTTACAGTAAACTTGTCCCCTTACTCACTATGTAACCACCATGTAACTCTTTCAATCTATACTTTAATTAATATTAGGTGTGGAGGGAGAAGAGGTTATGCACTACAATATCAATTGGTTTGAGAACCGAGTGAAGTTAACGCCACATGAAATCGCGATTATCGATTCAGATACAAATGATTCATGGACATATGAACAACTGCAGTATCGGGTCACTACAATAGTGAATTACTTCCACATGAATGATGTGCGAAAAGGGGATCGAGTTGCAATCCTTGCGCTGAATCATATTAGCTATTTTGATTTCTTTTTTGCTGCGATGAAGGTTGGTGCTATCTTTGTCCCATTAAATTGGAGATTATCTGAAACTGAACTTGAATATATGATTCAAGATGCTGATCCAAAAATAATTGGAGTCGCTCCATCATTTGCAGGGAAAATAAACGCACTTGCAATCAATGCTAGTTTAATCACCATTAGTCACAATCAATATATAAATCACTTACAAACTAAGCAAATCACAGTAAATACCATTCTAAATGAAGAAGATCCATTAGTGATGATATATACGGGGGGGACGACTGGGAAACCAAAAGGGGTTATTCTATCTCATCGGTCCATATTATGGAATGCCTTCAATACAATTATAAGCTGGAACTTAAGTAGTGATGATACGACGCTTACCTGCCTGCCAATGTCCCATACTGGAGGATTAAATGTTTATACTTTACCACTCTTGCTAATTGGTGGAAAGATTGTTATTGCTTCTGAATTTCATGCGGAGAAGGCTGTCCGAGATCTGCTTAAATATAAATGTACGGTCGTATTATTTGTTCCAACAATGTATCACATGATTATTCAAACGAATGTATTTAAACAATCGTCTTTTCCTGACATGAAAGTGTTCGTCACAGGTGGGGCTCCATGTCCGCTTAACATCTATAAGGAATTTTCCAAGAAAGGACTTAAATTTAAAGAAGGGTATGGGTTAACGGAGGCGGGGCCAAATAATTTCTATATTGATTCTAGTGTTGTAGGCTCTAAGTTAGGATCCGTCGGAAAACCTATGCTATTTAATGATATTAAAATAATTAATGAGCATGGAAAAACAGCGTCAATAAACGAGGTTGGGGAATTATTAATTCGTGGAAATCACGCTTTTGAGTATTATTGGAAAAAACAAGAAGAGACGAAAAAAACGATTGTAGATGGCTGGATACACACAGGAGATCTTGCTAAGAAAGATCAAGATGGATATGTATATATTGTTGGCAGAAAGAAAGATATGATTATAACAGGTGGGGAGAATGTTTATCCATTAGAAATAGAACAGTGGCTTGAAGCCCATCCTAATATTGATGAAGCAGCTGTGATTGGTATGCCAGATGAAAAATGGGGAGAGGTTGTTACTGCATTTGTTGTTTTAATAAATGAAATGACAGAAGCAGAGCTGGAAGCCTATTGTAACCAAAAATTAACCCGGTATAAGGTACCGAAGAAGTTTTTCATTATTAAGGAGCTGCCGAAGACATCTATTGGGAAAATAAATAAAGTTTCATTGCGAAAAATAGAAGTGTAGTAATGCACACTAAGCATTTTTTGTAGAAAATCTGGAGCGAGCATAAAGGTAATTTGGTCAGAATCCGAACATTAAGCAAATTTAATATTAAATCGTACGATTTTTATTGACAGTGCTACTTTGAGTTTGTTATGCTTAACACGACAAAAGAATACGGAAAACACCTCATATATACTAAGGATATGGCTTAGAGTCTCTACCTAGCACCGTAAATGCTAGACTATGGGGAAGATGAGTCATTGCCCGTTACAATGATCTGTTTTTACATTGAAGTTTATTCATCTTCTCATAGTATTTGAGGAAGAAGAATGAACTTTTTTATTTTGTAGCAAATATGGGGACAGTGATCTCCATCTGCACCTTGGTTAAACGAAGTGTAAGTTATCTAAAATTTTCAAAAAGAGAAAGAGGGATCTCATGGCACAGGTTGGCGTAATAATGGGAAGTATTTCGGACTGGGAAACGATGCAGCATACATGTGAGGTACTTGAGGAATTAAACATTACTTATGAAAAAGATGTCATTTCCGCACATCGCACACCAGATGATATGTTTACGTATGCGAAGTCAGCTCGAGATCGTGGCTTGAAGGTTATTATTGCTGGAGCTGGTGGTGCTGCACATTTACCAGGTATGGTTGCATCGCAAACAACACTGCCAGTAATTGGTATTCCTGTACAATCGAAAGCTTTGAATGGATTGGATTCCTTATTATCAATTGTGCAAATGCCTGGTGGTGTCCCAACTGCGACCGTTGCAATCGGCAAGGCGGGAGCTACCAATGCTGGAATTCTAGCAGCACAAATAATTGGTGCATTTGACGAAACAGTTGCAGAAAGACTAATAAACTATCGGAAAAAAATGCAGGAAAAAGTGACAGAAATGAGGGACGAACTTGCTAGAAAATAACGTTATACTCCCACCACAAACGATCGGCATCATTGGCGGCGGACAACTCGGAAGAATGATGGCAATCGCCGCTAGATATATGGGATATAAGATTGCGGTATTAGATCCAACACCAAATTGCCCGGCAGCTCAGGTTGCAGATAAGCAGATTGTTGCGGCATATGATGACATGAGTGCAATTAAAGAATTAACGATAATCAGTGATGTTGTTACCTATGAATTTGAAAATGTCGATCTAGAAGCTGCGAGATTCATAGAAGCAGAGGGTAAATTACCACAAGGAGCTTTAGCACTAGAAATTACACAGAACAGGGAAAAAGAAAAACACTTAATGAAGGATGCTGGTTTACCAATTCCGTCATTTACGATTGTAACGAGTGGAAAAGAATGTGAAACAGCTTTAGAAAATATTACATTTCCTGCAGTGATCAAAACCTGTCGTGGCGGTTACGATGGGAAGGGGCAAATAAAATTAGTATCAAAAGACGACATATCGCAAGCAATCGATTTTGCTGAAAAGAACAAGCACTGCATTATCGAACAATGGATTACATTTAATCAAGAGATTTCCGTCATTTTTACAAGAACAACTGAGGGTCAAATTGAGTTTTTCCCGATTGCAGAAAATGAACATCGTGACCATATTCTATATAAAACGACGGTGCCGGCAAGTATTAGTGAAACAGTTAGTACACAAGCATATGAAGCAGCAACGATTCTAGCAGATAAGATGAATATCGTTGGTACGTTCACGATTGAAATGTTTGTTAAAGATAATGAGATTTATTTGAATGAGATGGCCCCTCGGCCACATAATTCGGGCCATTATACGATAGAGGCATGTAACATTTCACAATTTACTCAGCATATCCGAGCACTTTGTGGATTACAGCTGGCAGTGATTGAGCTCCTTCAGCCTTCCATCATGATAAATATTTTAGGTGACGCGATGGAAGCAGTTATACATGCAATGCCCGATGCGAAAGATGGTTTCATTCACCTTTATGGGAAAGACGAAGCGAAAACCAAGCGGAAGATGGGACATATCACGTTTATTGGCAAAACAAAAGAAATATTAGATACGCAGGTACAGCATTTCGAAGCAGGCCTATCGTAATTAGAGAAAAATAATAATTCAATTTTTGGAGGGAACCATTGATGTCACAACATAAAATTAGTCCAGGTCAAATTGAAAACGAGAAGATTTATAGAGAAATGGGATTGACAGACCAGGAGTATGAAATGGCAAAAGAAGCTTTAAAGCGCCAACCAAACTATACGGAAACAGGAATTTTCTCCGTTATGTGGTCTGAGCATTGCAGCTATAAAACCTCGAAACCATTACTTAAGAAGTTCCCTACAAAAGGTGAACATGTATTACAGGGACCTGGCGAAGGTGCTGGAGTTGTCGATATTGGTGATAATCAAGCAGTTGTTTTCAAAATTGAAAGCCATAATAGTCCATCCGCGGTTGAACCATTTGAAGGTGCTGCAACAGGTGTTGGGGGAATCGTTCGTGATGTGTTCTCAATGGGTGCGAAACCAATTGCTGCACTGAACTCATTACGTTTTGGAAATTTAGATAATGACAATACAAAAATGCTGTTCTCAGAAGTTGTTCGAGGAATTGCTAGTTATGGAAATGTAATTGAAGTTCCAACAGTTGGTGGTGAAGTTCAGTTCGATGCACAATATGAAGGAAATCCACTTGTAAATGCGATGATTGTTGGACTCGTTAATCATGATGACGTGCAAAAAGGAATTGCTGCAGGTGTAGGTAATACAGTCATTTATGCTGGTGGAGATACAGGAAAAGATGGTATTCACGGTGCAACTTTCTCTTCTGATGTTGTTGATGGCGGGCAAGAGGGGAATTCTTCTGCAGTAGCAATTGGTGATCCACATATCGGTAAGAAGCTAATCGCAGCATGTTTAGATGTTATCCATTCCGATGCATTAGTAGGAATTCAGGATATGGGAGCGGCCGGATTAACCTCATCAGCAAGTGAAATGGCAGCAAAAGCGGGAACAGGAATTGAAATGAATCTCGATCTAGTACCACAACGTGAAGCAGGAATGAATGCATACGAAATTATGCTATCTGAATCACAGGAGCGGATGCTACTTGTCGTTAAAAAAGGGCAAGAACAAGAAATCTTAGATATTTTTGCGAAGCATGATGTGGATGCAGCAGTTGTCGGTGAAGTAATTGAGGATAAGGCATTCCGAATTAAGCAGCATGGGGAGCTTGTAGTAGATATCCCTGTAACTGCGCTAACTGACGATGCACCTGTATATCATTTGCCATCCCAAGAAGCGGCATATTACAAGGAGTTCCAAGCAATCGAGAATACAGTGCCACAAGTTGATGACCATCAGAAAATGCTGCGAAACTTATTACAGCAACCAACGATTGCAAATAAGGAATGGGCATACAAGCAATATGATTCTAAAGCTCAAGGAAACACGATTGCTGGTCCAGGATCTGACGCGGCAATTGTAAGGATTGAAGGAACAAATAAAGCAATTGCCATGACGACGGATTGTAATTCCCGTTACATTTACTTAGACCCTGAGGTTGGCGGGAAGATTGCAGTTGCTGAGGCTGCTCGAAATCTAGTTTGCTCTGGTGCAAAGCCATTAGCGATTACGGATGGTTTAAACTATGGAAACCCAACAAATCCAGAAGTGTTTTGGCAAATGGAGAAGAGTATCGATGGTATCAGTGCTGCATGTTTAGCACTAGAAACACCTGTTATTAGTGGAAATGTTTCCCTTTATAATCAATCAAAAGAAGAAGCAATCTTACCAACGCCAATCATTGGTATGGTCGGAATAGTTGAAAATACAGAGTATGTAACAGCAAATCATTTCCAACAAGATGGTGACCTTGTTTACTTAATCGGTGATACACTTCCTGAATTTGGTGGAAGTGAATTGCAAAATGTTGTAGAAGGAAATTACGCTGGGAAGGCTCCAGTAATCGATCTGCAAGTGGAAGCGAATCGTCAACAACTGCTAAGCAATGCAATTCAGCAGGGAATCGTACAGTCTGCGCATGATTTATCTGAGGGTGGATTAGCGGTAGCATTGGCTGAGAGTACATTTAAAGGCCAAGATTTAGGTGTCCAAGTAAGTCTTACAGGTGACGCTACAGTAGCTTTATTTAGTGAATCACAATCCCGATTTTTAGTAACTGTAAAAGAAGAAAATAAAGCGAAATTTGTTAATCTAATTAGTGATGCTAATCAAATTGGTATTGTTACCGGCGATGGTAATTTATCAGTTCATGTAAATGAAGAAGTAGTGATTGAGGAAAAGGTTGCAGATCTTCAAAAACTTTGGAATGAAGCGATCCCGAATTTAGTAGCAGCAAAGAATTAATTGGAATAACCAGGCTATATTAGCTCCTTAACATTGGATAAAGACTCCAGAGCGGTGGGCCTGTAAATCTGGGGAAAAGAGGAGTGCATTATGTTTGGAATTTGGGGGCATGAAAAAGCAGCCGAGCTAACGTACTATGGATTACATTCCCTCCAGCATCGTGGGCAAGAGGGAGCCGGAATCGTTGTTAGTAATGGGAAGAAATTAGAACTTCATAAGGATACGGGATTAGTCAATGATGTTTTCACGCGTGCGAATTTCCCTGAACTCTTAGGAAATGCTGCAATTGGTCATGTTCGTTATTCCACCAATGGGGCAAAGGGAATTGATAATGTTCAACCATTATTATTCCGGTCGCAAACGGGAAGTATGGCTCTAGCATTAGATGGGAACATCATAAACGGACAAAAGCTTCGAGGAGAGCTTGAGGACGAGGGGAGTATTCTACAAACTTCATCAGATACGGAACTCCTTGCACATTTAATTAGAAGGAAAGGCCATGAAGTCAATGAGGAAACAATCGCAAGTGCATTACAGCAATTTGTTGGTGCCTATGCATATTTGATTATTAAGGAAGATAAAATGTATGCTGCCCTTGATTCCTCTGGCATTCGTGCATTATCGATTGGCAGATTAGGAGATTCCTATGTTGTAGCATCAGAAACCTGTGCATTTGATCAAATCGGTGCAACGTTCGAAAGAGAAGTTATGCCAGGTGAACTTGTTACAATTAGTGATGAAGGAATAAAATCCACAAGATTTTCCATTCGCGAGCCACGGAAAATGTGTGCGATGGAATATGTTTACCTATCTCGGCCTGATAGCGACGTTAATTATGTGAATGTTCATGCATCACGGAAGCGTATGGGCAAGGAATTAGCAAAGGAAGCTCCAGCTGATGCAGACATCGTAATCGGTGTACCAGATTCCAGTATTTCAGCTGCAATTGGTTATGCAGAACAAAGTGGCCTACCTTATGAAATGGGGATAATTAAAAATCGTTATGTCGGTCGGACATTTATCCAACCATCACAGGAGTTACGTGAACAAGGGGTACGAATGAAGCTAGCACCTGTTCGTGGAATTGTCGAAGGGAAACGAATCATTATGATCGATGATTCAATTGTACGAGGAACGACAAGTAAGCGAATCGTTCAGATGCTAAAAGATGCCGGAGCAAAAGAGGTGCATGTTCGCATTGCCTCACCGTCGATACAGCATCCATGTCATTACGGGATTGATATGTCAACAAAAGAAGAATTAATAGCGGCCAATAACACGGAAGAAGAAATAGCAGAAATCATTGGTGCAGATAGCTTAGCATATTTATCCGATAAAGGACTTGAAGAGGCCATTGTCAAAGATAAAACGATTAATCAAGGAGTATGCATGGCATGTATGACAGGGAAATATCCTGTCATGGAAAATGAGAAAATGGATTGTAAATTCACAACGCATTAAGGTGAGAAAACGGTGTGAATCGGAGCGAGTGCTCGTGAATTCAAATAAGCGCTCCAAATAGGTCAGTGATGCTCTGGAAATCGAATAAGCGCTCCAAATAGGTCAGTGATCGCTCTAGAAATCGAATAAGCGCTCCAACAAGGCCCTTGATCGCTCTGGAAATCGAATGAGAGCTCATACTAGGTCAGTGACCGCTCGGAAAATCGAATAAGCGCTCCACTCCACTCATAAATTATTCACCTAACCACAAAAGCAATAACATTAGAAGAGGATGTGTCATCGTATCATGTCAGATGTATATAAAAATGCTGGGGTAGATGTAGAAAAGGGTTATGAAGCAGTTGAACGGATGAAAAAGCATATTGCCAAAACCACTCGCCCTGAAGTATTAGGCGGTATTGGTTCCTTTGCGGGACTGTTTGATTTAACCAATTTTAATTATAAAGAACCTGTAATGGTTTCTGGCACAGATGGCGTGGGAACAAAGCTGAAGCTTGCATTTAAATTAGATAAGCATGATTCTGTTGGTATCGATCTTGTCGCAATGTGTGCGAATGATATTATTGCCCAAGGTGCTAAAGTTCTGTTTTTCCTCGACTATATTGCATGTGGGAAAAATGAACCTGAGCGAATTGAACAAATCGTTGCTGGTGTTGCAGCTGGATGTGTTGATGCAGGTGCAGCGTTAATTGGCGGAGAAACGGCAGAAATGCCAGGAATGTATCAGGACGATGAATATGATCTGGCAGGCTTTGTTGTTGGAATTGCCGAAAAATCAAAGCTGATTACAGGGGAATCGATTCAAGCAGGTGATGTAGTGATTGGTCTAGCTTCAAGTGGGGTTCACTCTAATGGTTACTCACTTGTTCGAAAAGTTACCAAGGAGCTTGATTTGAATAAAACCTATGAAGGATTGTCTCAATCACTTGGCGAGACATTACTAACACCAACGAAAATTTATGCGAAACCAGTATCTGCAGCTTTAGAAAAGATAGAAATAAAAGGTATTTCACATATTACTGGCGGAGGTTTTTATGAAAACTTCCCACGGATGATGCCCGCAGGACTAGGTGTAGAAATTGAAAAAAATAGTTGGGATATCCCAGAGATTTTCCCATTCTTACAAGAGAAAGGCGCGATACCGGAGAAAGAAATGTACGGCGTGTTTAATATGGGGATTGGTATGGCGCTAGTTGTGACAGAAAAAGATGTTGACAGCACAATCGCTATTCTTGAAGAACAAGGGGAAAAAGCAACTGTAATTGGTAAGATCGTCGCAAATGAAGGGGTGCATTTCACATCATGAGCAAGCTAAAAGCAGCGGTATTTGCATCTGGGGCAGGGAGTAATTTTCAAGCAATAATTGAAAAGAGAGATTTAGCTTGTGAAATTGCCTTACTTATTTGTGACAAGCAAAATGCCGGTGTGATTGAGATAGCGAAGAAACATCAGATTCCGACATTCATTTTTAGTGCAAAAGAATTTGCATCAAAGCAAGCATTTGAGGAAAAAATCGTTTCCGAACTAAGAAAAATAGAAGTATCGTGGATTTTCCTTGCAGGCTATATGCGGATTGTTGGTTCGACATTATTACAAGCATTTCCAGGGAAAATAGTAAACATTCATCCATCATTTTTGCCGAATTTTCCTGGAAAGGATGCAATTGAGCAAGCATATCAAGCGGGGGTCAATACTACAGGCGTAACGGTACATTATATTGATGAGGGAATTGATACGGGACCAATTATTGCTCAGGAATCGGTAGCTATTTATAGTGAAGATACAGAAGAGACATTGAAAAAGAGAATTCAAGAAGTAGAGCATGAATTATATCCAAACGTAATTAATCAACTTTTACAACAAAGTGAGGGCTAAAAATAATGAAGAAACGTGCGTTAATTAGTGTTTCCAATAAGGATAATTTGCAAGAATTTGCTAAAGGTCTAGATATGTTAGGTTACGAAATCATCTCAACAGGTGGCGGTACATACCAAACGATTAAAGATGCTGGGGTCGTGCCAATCTTAGTAGAAGATATTACGGGCTTCCCGGAAATTATGGACGGTCGTGTGAAAACCTTGCATCCTCTTGTCCATGGAGGAATTCTAGCGAAACGAGCTAATGAAGAGCACATCAGACAGATGGAAGAAAATAATATCGAACCAATTGATATTATTGTCGTTAACCTATACCCGTTCAAAGAAACGCTGGAAAAAGCAGGTGTATCGAAAGAAGAAATCATTGAAAATATTGATATTGGTGGACCAACAATGCTTCGAGCAGCAGCGAAAAACTTTGAGGATATAATTGTTGTAGTTGATCCAGCTGATTATGACAGCGTACTTGAAGGATTACGTGAAGAAACATTTGATTTTGAAAAGCGCAAACAGCTTGCAGGGAAGGTATTCCGTCACACAGCATATTATGATGCAATGATTGCACAGTATTTCATGACTGAAACGAATGAGGAATTCCCGGAAACTTACACCGTTACATATGAAAAGGTACAAGATTTACGCTATGGGGAAAACCCGCATCAACAAGCAGCATTTTATAAAAATCCAATCGTTAAAACGATGAGTTTAGCAACAGCGAAGCAGCTTCATGGTAAGGAATTATCTTATAACAACATTCAGGATGCAAATGCTGCCGTAGAGATTTTATCGGAATACGACAATCCAGCTGCAGTTGCAGTAAAACATATGAACCCATGTGGAATTGGTGTTGCGGAAACAATCAATCAAGCATTTGAAAAAGCGTATGAAGCAGATTCAACATCAATCTTCGGTGGAATTGTTGCATTAAATCGTGAGGTTGATGCAGCAACAGCTGAGAAGCTAAGTGGAATTTTCTTGGAAATCGTGATTGCACCAAGCTTTGCAGAAGAAGCATTTGCGATTCTTTCGAAGAAGAAAAATATTCGTTTACTCGAATTAGAAATGAATGAGGAAAAGGCAGGAAACCATAAGCTTACAACTGTTGATGGTGGGGTCCTGATCCAAAGCCGTGATAAAGGAAAAGTAACGGCAGCTGATTTAAAGGTTGCGACTAAACGGGAACCAACCGAACAAGAAGTAGCAGATTTATTGTTTGCATGGAAAGCAGTAAAACATGTGAAGTCCAATGCAATTGTGCTTGCAAAGGATAACCAAACAGTTGGTGTTGGAGCCGGGCAAATGAATCGTGTTGGATCCGCATTAATTGCGATTGAACAAGCAGGAGAAAAGACAAAAGGATCCGTCATGGCATCTGATGCATACTTCCCTATGCCAGATACAGTAGAAAAGGCGATTAAAGCAGGAGTAACAGCGATTATCCAGCCAGGTGGTTCGATTCGCGATCAGGATTCGATTGATGTTTGTGATGAGCATGGAATTGCCATGGTGTATACAGGGATGCGTCATTTTAAACATTAGAAAACTGGTACATTTCCCTAGTTTTCTAAGCTTTTAATCCAGTTAGAGGGAGGCATTCTTGATGAATGTATTAGTAGTCGGACGTGGTGGACGTGAACATAGTATTGTTATGAAGCTTGCAGAAAGTAAGCGGATTGCAAACCTATATGCAGCGCCAGGAAACGGTGGAATGAGTGACCAGGCAAAAATGATTCCAATTGATGAAATGGATATCGAAGGTTTAGTAAAGTTTGCTAAGGAGGCAGCGATTGATCTTACTATTGTCGGACCAGAAGCCCCACTTAATGCAGGTATTGCTAATCGTTTCCATGAAGCTGGTTTAGCTATCTTTGCACCAACAAAGGAAGCGGCATTATTAGAAGGCAGCAAACGCTTTGCTAAAGAAATAATGGAGAAATATGAGATTCCTACTGCGGCATATGCGACATTCACAGACGCTGAGGCAGCGAAGTCATATATCGAAGAAAAAGGTGCACCAATTGTAATAAAAGCTGACGGACTTGCAGCAGGAAAAGGTGTTGTCGTTGCGGAAACGAAAGAGGATGCTCTTCAGGCAGTTGATGACATGCTTGTGTCAAAAAACTTCGCTAGTGCAGGAGCAACTATCGTAATCGAGGAATTCTTAGATGGAAAAGAATTTTCGCTAATGGCTTTCGTTTATGAAAATAAGGTGTATCCAATGGTAACAGCTAGAGATCATAAACGGGCTTATGATCATGATGCGGGTCCGAACACTGGAGGAATGGGAGCATTTGCGCCAGTCCCTGATGTGACGAAAGCACATATTAGCTTTGCAATGGACAATATATTACAAAAAACAGTAGAAGGTATGATTGATGAGGGACGTCCCTTCACTGGAATCCTGTATGCGGGATTAATCATGACGGAGGAAGGTCCAAAAGTAATTGAATTCAATACGAGATTCGGTGATCCAGAAACACAGGTCGTACTCCCGTTATTAAAAAATGATTTGCTCCAAGTTTTCCTTGATGTGTTAGCAGGAGAAGATCCGCAATTATCATGGGAGGATGAAAATTGTGTCGGGGTTGTCTTAGCATCAAATGGCTATCCGGGTGCATATAATAAAGGTAGATTAATCCCTTCATTTATTACTCCCAATAACGAATTCATAGTGCACGCAGGTACAATACGCGATGGTGAATCACTTGTATCGGATGGTGGTCGAGTGCTCTTAGTAGGTGCAAAAGATACTACGCTCGCCGGCGCATCAAAAGCAGTCTATAATGTGCTAAACTCAGCAAACGACATGAGTAACTTCTTTTATAGAAAAGATATCGGCAACGCGTAAAAACTCAACTTATAAGGGCGATCGAATTTCCCTTATAAGTTGTTTTTTTATAAAGCACATATCTTATTTATTTGTTGCAATTTAGATGAACTGCGGTCTAGTTTCGATGTTAAATTCGGGGTAAGACAGTTGCGCAACTTAGGGTGAAAAAGGCTTCGGTAGAGTTACACCTTCGTTAGAAAATCTACCTTTATTTTTGAGGAGTACTCTGCCTATAGCGAAGATGAATAGAGATATTTAGTTCATTCGTAATTCCTATCTCGATGGATTTGCACCATCTCCAGCGGAGAAAATACACGAAGACTCCTGCGGGAAGAAGAGCCTAGGTGAGACTACGAAGTGCGGTAGCGCAAGTAGGCTCACCAGCTCCCCGCGGAAAGCGAAGTGTATTTTCGGAGCGACTGGCCCAAGAGCATTTGATATCCTAGGTTAGTTCACAATTTACATTATCTACAAATTATTATCCATTCCAACCTAAAGTGCTGCTAACTGTTAAAAAAACGTTATTATTTCTACATTAACTTTACAACACTAAAGTAGAGAATTATGATAAGATTAATCTATATTATTATATTGGAGAGTTGATTGTATGTCAGCAAATGAATATAATTGGAGAAATCGAGAGCTTCGGCATCATGTGAAAGTGGTAGACGGAATTGTAGAGCCTACCCTAATTTTAAAGAATGGTACGTATTTAAATATGTTTACAAAACAATGGCTGCAAGCAAATATTTGGATATATAATGATCGCATTGTATATGTTGGTGACTTGCTTCCAAGGACAATGAAAACGGCTGAAGTCGTGGATTGTAAAGGGAAGTATCTTGTACCAGGCTATATCGAGCCACACTCCCATCCATTTCAGTTAACAAATCCTGAGCAATTAGCAAACCATGCTGCAAGATTTGGAACAACGACATTGGTTAATGATAATCTATTATGGCATTTTATGTTAGATAAAAAGAAAGCGTTTTCTTTAGTGGGTGATATTAATAATATGCCATCCTCAATGTATTGGTGGGCACGATTTGATTCGCAGACTGCGCTACAGGATGAAGAATCTCTATTTAATACGGAGAACGTATTAGCTTGGATCAATCATCCTGCGGTCGTTCAAGGTGGAGAATTAACCAGTTGGCCTAGTTTGTTAGCCGGGAATGAACGATTATTATATTGGATGCAAGAAACTGCGAAACGAGGCAAACCAATTGAAGGGCATTTTCCAGGTGCATCTGAGAAGACATTAACGAAAATGAAGCTCCTAGGGGTTAGTTCAGATCATGAAGCGATGACAGGAGATGAAGTGCTGAAACGGCTGGAGATAGGCTATCATGTCCCTCTACGTCAATCTTCTATCCGACCTGATTTGCCAGAGTTAATTGAGAGAATGCTAGAATTAAACATAACATCATTTGATAATTTATCCTTTACAACCGATGGATCAACTCCTGAATTTATTGAAAAAGGATTGATTAATCAATGCATTGAGATTGCTATCGGCAAAGGAATTCCAAGCGAAGAAGCATACCGAATGGCGAGTTATAATGCTGCAAAACATGTTAATCTGGATGAACATGTTGGAAGTATCGCACCGGGGAGGGTCGCCCATATTAATTTTCTAGTTAGTAAGGATAATCCACATCCTGAAAGTGTACTTGCGAAAGGAAAATGGGTTGTTAAAGAGGGGAAAGTTTTAGAACTTCCTACTATTATCAATTGGAAGCAGTATGGAATTGGTCCTAATACATACGACTTTGATTTACATGAAAATGATTTGCAATTTTCGATGCCGATGGGGTTGGAAATGGTAAATGATGTAATTGTAAAGCCGTATACAATTGAAGCGGATGTTTCCGCAGATACGCTCGCGAATTCCATTAAAGATGCCTTTCTGTTGTTAATAGATAAGCATGGTAAATGGCGTGTAAATACTACTATCCAAGGGTTTACTAGTAATTTAGGCGCATTAGCATCATCCTTCTCAGCTTCAGGAGATATAGTTTTTATTGGAAAATGTAAGCAGGATATCCTTGCAGCATGGAATCGGTTGAAATCGATTGGTGGAGGAATTGTTATCGTTCATAATGGAGAAATCTTAGTTGAATTACCGCTTGCACTAGCCGGAATGATGTCAGAGAATTCAATGGGCGAACTAATCAAGCAAGAAAAGCAAATGAAGCTAGTATTAAAGGAATTTGGCTACCGTTTTAATGATCCAATCTATAGCTTGCTCTTTTTGTCAGCAACACATTTACCATATGTGCGAATTACCCAACAAGGCATTATCGATGTAAAGGAAAGAAAAGTCCTCTTCCCAGCTACGATGAGATAGCATATAATATAAAAGGTTGAAGCGCCAGTTTTGCGACGACGCTAGTCGCTAAGCAGGCGCTCCGAGCTAAATAATAGGAAGAGAAATTGGACTTATGATTCGGTGATAAGGCAAAAAACTTTACACTGCGTAAGAACAATTATGGTTGTCACCTTTATGATTAGTGATAGCCGATTTTTCTGAAAAGGTGTTGGGATCATGAGGAAATGCTTAGCTATTATGCTACTTCTTTCCTGGCTATTAGTTGCATGTAACAGTGGAGAGAAGCAGGAGCAAAGCGATGTAGAAAAGAATCATAATGATGAAGAACAAAATAATTCAGAACAGGTTGAATCGCCACAAATAGTGGATTCAGTTAACCGTTATCCATTGACGGGAATAAGTACGGAAGAAGCTGTCAATCAGCGAACTGTTGGCGTAATGATGAATAATCATCAATCAGCTAGACCGCAAACAGGTTTATCGCAAGCAGATATCGTCTTTGAAATTCTAGCAGAAGGTATGATTACACGTTTTCTCGCATTGTACCAAAGTGAAATGCCAGATACTATCGGACCCGTTCGCAGTGCAAGAGAGTATTATGTTGAATTAGCGAATGGTTATGATGCATTATATATGTATCATGGTGCAGCAGATTTTATTAATGAACTTATCGCGAACAGAGGAATTGAATTTCTAAATGGTTCCACCTATGATAATGATGGAGTACTATTCAAACGAGATACTACGCGTAAAGCACCACATAATTCTTATTTACTTGTTGATGGAATCGATAAAATAGCTGGGAGTAAAGGTTATAAGCTTACTGAAGAAAGTGAGTTGCTAGAATTTTTATCGGACAATCAGATTGCCGAGCTCTCGGGTGAGCAAGCAAATCATGTAGAAATTGTCTATTCCACCAAGCCTATGGAAATAGTTGAATTCGAATATGATGGATCAAGGGAAACGTATATGCGATATAATGACCGCGAACAGACAGTGGAACGGGAAACAGGAGAGCCGGTACAAGTAGATAATGTCTTTATTGTTGAGACATATCATGAAGTCATTGATGATGCAGGACGTCGTTCGATTGACCTTAAGTCCGGTGGAAATGCGTATTTACTCCAAAAAGGCAAGCTGCAAAGAGTAAAATGGGAAAATCGGGATGGAAGAATCGTTCCAGTATTAAATAATCAACTTGTTGGCTTCGTACCAGGGAAGACCTGGATTAATGTTGTCCCAACGAATCCAGGTATACAGCAATCAGTTACAATATCAAACTAGTTCAAATTTGGAGGGTTTGCATTGCAAATAGATAAATTACGTGGAGAACAATTGGATCAATTGTTTGATGCCATTTTGTCGTTGGAAAATCGCGAAGAATGCTATCAATTTTTTGACGATATTGCAACGATGGCAGAAATCCATGCATTATCACAGCGCCTACAAGTTGCGAAAATGCTAACAGAAGGAAATACGTATAACGAAATTGAAAAAGAAACAAAAGCATCGACCGCGACGATTTCCCGTGTTCGCCGCTGCATTAATTTCGGCAGTGATGGCTATGGAATGGTACTCGAGCGAATTAATAAAAACGAAGAAGAATAGGAATACCGCTACCTCTTGGGTGGCGGTATTGATGCTTTAATCGAAAGAATTTCCTCTTACCCCATTCTTCTAAAGAATACGTTTGGAATTGTTTATTTTGTCCGGAGGGGCAGTACATGCTGCCATTCTCTAATATCCTATAGCAACACCCAATTAGAAATAACCCTTTCAAAAAGATTCACCTTCCAGCTAAATTTCAGTCTAGATTTTTGGTATAATAGATAAATGGATAAAGACAATGGAGGAATTCCCTTTTGATTAATATGATGCGAAAATGGAAACACATATTTAAGCTTGATCCAGCGAAGGAAATTTCGGATGAACACTTGGATTTAATTTGCAGGTCAGGTACAGATGCGATTATGATTGGTGGCACGGATAATGTTACACTTGATGGTGTAGAGGACTTACTACTACGGATTAAACAAAGACATGAATTGTTCTGTATCCTTGAAGTATCCACGATGGAAGCTATCATTCCCGGGTTTGATGCATACTACATTCCCATGGTATTAAATTCGAAGGATAAAACATGGATGATGGACATCCAGCATCAGGGAATTAAAGAATATATTGATTTTATAGATTATACGGAGCTTATTTTTGAAGGATATTGTATCTTAAATGAAGAAGCAAAGGTGTTTAAATATACGAATAGCAGGTTACCTGATATAGAAGATGTTAGAGCTTATGCCTATATGGCGGAGCATGTTTTCCATTTGCCGGTTTTTTACGTTGAGTATAGTGGCAAATATGGCGATGTTGAGGTAGTGAAGCAAGCAAAGGAACAGTTAGACAATACGCTGCTTTTCTATGGTGGCGGAATTGAAAATAGTAATCATGCAAAAGAAATGAAAGAATATGCGGATGTGATAATTGTTGGCAACCATATTTATCACAATATCGATGAAGCATTAGAAACAGTGGCAGCAGTAAAAGTTAAATGATTTAAGGCGGTGTAATAATGAGTCAATCCATTCATGACTTAATAAAAGGTTTAAATAAAGAACAGCAAGAAGCGGTGAAGCATACAGAAGGTCCACTCTTAATTATGGCAGGTGCAGGAAGTGGAAAAACGAGGGTGCTAACACATCGTATAGCGTATTTAATGCGAGAAAAAGAAGTTTCTCCACGTAATATTCTAGCAATTACTTTCACGAATAAAGCAGCAAGGGAAATGCGTGAACGTGTAAAGAAATTAGTTGGTCCTGAGAGCGAGAACATGTGGGTATCTACCTTTCACTCGATGTGTGTACGGATTTTAAGAAGAGATATCGACCGAATTGGTATCAATCGTAATTTTACAATTCTTGATAGTGGCGATCAATTATCTGTCGTGAAGCAAGTATTGAAAAATTTGAATATCGATCCGAAAAAGTTCGATCCACGTGCAATGCTTGGACAAATTAGTGCAGCGAAAAATGAATTGATTACCCCTGAAGAATATAGTAAAAATGCAGGTAATTTCTATGATCGGCAAATCTCACAAATTTACGAAGCTTATCAAAAGATTTTAAACAAAAATCAATCACTTGATTTCGATGATTTGATTATGCAAACCATCCATTTATTTAAACGAATTCCGGAAGTGCTAGAGTATTATCAACGCCGTTTTCAATATATTCATGTTGATGAGTATCAAGATACGAACCATGCACAATATTTCCTAGTCAAACAGCTTGCAAGCCGTTTTCAGAATTTATGTGTAGTTGGAGACTCGGATCAATCAATTTATCGCTGGCGTGGTGCGGATATCGCGAATATCCTTTCTTTTGAAAAGGACTATCCAGCAGCCAAAACAGTATTCCTTGAACAAAATTATCGTTCAACGAAGTCAATCCTAGCTGCAGCCAACAAAGTAATTACAAATAATGCAGGTCGTAAGCCGAAGAATCTTTGGACAGAGAATCCAGACGGGAAGAAGCTGAACTATTTCCAAGGAATGACAGAGCAGGAAGAGGCTTTATTTGTAACAGAGAAGATTCAGCAATTGACAAGAAATGAAGGCTATTCACCTGGCGATATTGCTATTTTATACCGGACAAATGCGCAGTCTCGTGCGATTGAGGCGGCATTTATGAAATCGAATATCGGTTATCAAATGGTTGGTGGACACAAGTTCTATGATCGAAAGGAAATTAAAGATTTAACATCATACCTACGACTAATCACGAATCCAGACGATGACCTTAGTTTTGTTCGGGTCGTTAATGAGCCGAAACGAGGTATCGGTAAAACATCGATTGAGCGCCTGCAAGCTTATGCCGCAGACAACGATCTTTCCTTAAATCAAGCAGTTCAAGAAGTAGACTTCTCAGGCGTTTCAGCACGAGCTGCAAATGCGTTAGCGGAATTTGGTAATTTAATTAGAACCTTAAGTCAGCAACAAGAATTCTTAACGGCAACAGAAATGGTTGAAACTGTTTTAGAACGGACAGGATATGAAGAAATGCTGAAGAATGAACAAACAATTGAATCACAAAGTCGTTTGGAGAACTTGGAAGAGTTTATGACGGTAACACAGGATTTCGAGAAAACAAGTGGAGAAGATAAAACACTCGTTGCCTTCTTAACAGATCTTGCATTAATCGCAGATATTGACAGTGTGGATGAAGAGGATCCAGAAAATGAGGAGAAAATCACATTAATGACACTGCATGCTGCAAAAGGCCTAGAATTCCCTGTCGTGTTCTTAATCGGGATGGAGGAAAATGTTTTCCCGCATAGCCGCTCCATTATGGATGAAGAGGAAATGGCAGAGGAGCGTAGACTTGCTTACGTTGGTATTACAAGGGCAGAGAAGGAACTTTACTTAACCCATGCGAAAATGCGAACTTTATTTGGTCGTACGAATATGAATCCAGTCAGCCGCTTTATTAATGAAATTCCAAAAGAACTTATCGAGGGTATGAAAGAAGCAAAACAATCGATCTTCGGTAGCGGCGGTAGAGGATTTGCTGTAGGGACACAGGATCGACCAACACCAGTGAAAAGAAAAGCAGAACGGATGCAGCAAACAACGGGCGCAGAAAGTAAATCCTGGAGTGCCGGAGATAAAGCAGCACATAAAAAATGGGGTGTCGGTACAGTTGTGAAAGTACAAGGTGAAGGTGAAGGAATGGAATTAGATGTCGCTTTCCCAGCACCAGTAGGAATCAAACGCCTACTTGCTAAATTCGCTCCAATTACGAAACAATAGGAAGTGATTTTTTGGATAAACAACAAGCACAAGACCAAATAAATGCCTTGAAAGAAGTTTTGAATCAATATGGCTACGAATATTATGTTCTCGATAACCCGAGTGTTCCGGATTCTGAGTATGATGAGAAATTACGTGAACTCAGGGATTTAGAAGCTGAATTTCCAGAGTTTTTATCAGATGATTCGCCAACACAACGGATTGGTGGAGCTCCACTTGATGCGTTTAAGAAAGTACAGCATAATATTCCGATGATGAGCCTGGGGAATGCCTTTAATGAAGAAGATCTTCGTGACTTTGTTCGACGTGCCACCAAAAGTACGGATCAGCCTGTTAGCTTCGTCTGTGAACTGAAGATTGATGGACTTGCTGTTTCACTGACTTATGAAAACGGGAAATTTGTTAGGGGAGCAACACGTGGCGACGGAACAACAGGTGAAGATATTACTTCTAATTTACGAACCATTCGCAGTATCCCGCTGGTGATTAAAGAAAATGAGACGCTTGAAGTACGTGGAGAAGCATATATGCCACATCAATCATTCCTTTCATTAAATGAAAATAGACTCGCTAATGAAGAAGAACCTTTTGCGAACCCGAGAAATGCTGCAGCAGGAAGCTTGCGACAACTGGATCCAAAAATTGCAGCAAAACGTAACTTGGATGTTTTTCTTTACGGTGTCGGTGAATGGAATGCGAACGAGATTACGACCCATAGTGGGCGTCTTGAAAAATTGAAGGAGCTTGGATTCAAGACAAACTCCGAATGGAAAAAGTGCTCAAGCATTGAAGAAATTCTTGAATTCATTGAGTACTGGACGACAGAACGCCCTAATCTTTCCTATGAAATTGATGGAATTGTAATTAAAGTAGATAGTCTTGAACAGCAGGAAAATCTAGGCTTTACAGCAAAAAGTCCACGCTGGGCAATTGCATATAAATTTCCAGCTGAAGAGGCAATGACAAAACTAGTGGACATTGAATTAAGTGTTGGCAGAACTGGTGTGATAACCCCTACCGCAATCCTTGAACCCGTTAAAATTGCAGGGTCGACGGTTGGACGTGCCTCCTTGCATAATGAAGATTTAATTCGTGAGCAGGATATTCGAGTTGGTGATACAGTTGTAATAAAAAAGGCAGGTGACATTATTCCGAAAGTTGTTCGTGCAGTAGTTGAAAAGCGAACAGGTGAAGAAAAGGAATTCCAAATGCCTGATGAATGTCCAGCATGTGGAAGTGAGGTTGTTCGCCTTGAAGGTGAAGTAGCCATTCGTTGTATCAATCCGAATTGCCCTGCACAATTAATGGAAGGTCTGATTCATTTTTCTTCCAGAAATGCAATGAATATCGATGGACTAGGCGAAAAAGTAGTCATCCAGCTTTTCCAGGAGAAACTGATCCATACTATCGCTGATTTGTACCGGTTGGATCGTGAGGAGTTACTAGGATTAGAACGAATGGGTGAGAAGTCAGTTGATAACTTACTTCGGGCAATTGAAGCATCGAAGGAAAACTCATTAGAGAAGCTACTATTTGGTTTAGGGATTCGATTCATTGGAGCAAAGGCTGCAAGAACACTGGCAACTGAATTCGAAACGATGGAGAAACTGCGGCAGGCTACGTATGATGAACTTGTAGCAGTAGACGAGATTGGTGAGAAAATGGCCGATTCCGTTGTTCAATATTTTTCCGAACAAAAAGTTATTGATCTAATAACGGAATTAGCAGCACTTGATCTTAATATGGAATATAAAGGACCTAAGAAAGCCGAACAAGCAAGTGAATCTATCTTTACAGGAAAGACGGTAGTGCTAACAGGAAAGATGGAAACCTATACTCGCAATGAAGCGAAGGAATTAATTGAATCATTAGGTGGAGCTGTTACTGGAAGTGTAAGTAAGAAAACAGATATTCTCGTTGCAGGCGTTGATGCTGGTTCTAAATATGATAAGGCGAAGAAATTAGGTATAACGATTTGGGACGAACAACAGCTGAAAGAAGCAATCGAAGGGTAAGAGGAGTGTTATCCCTATGAAAAAAATAAGTATCGGTCTATTATGTGCGCTTCTATTGCTTACTAGTTGTGCGCCTAATAACCGAAATGATGAAGAAGAACTATTAAGTAAGGATGATAAAGAAACGAAAACATCAATTGTACCAAGCTATCGTTTAGCGGATGACAACTATCGAATCATTATTCCTTATGAACCGAGCGAAGCTAGAGGAGTTATCGTTAACCAAGTCGCTAATCGACTAGATATTGACGAAATGGAAGAAGGATTACGTCGACACTCTACGGAAGTATTCGATCCAAAGGAATTGTATTTCCAAGAAGGACAATATTTAACATCTGATATGGTTTATGAATGGCTTGGAAGAGGCTTAACAGAGGAGCAATTGGAAGAGAGAGTTCAAGCAGAAATTAAGAGACTTGAAGAAGCAAAAATGACTGTAAATGAAGACAAAATCAGAACAGAGTTCCAAAACGGATTAAATCCGCCTATCGAGGAGATTCCTGAAGATGCAGAACAGGAAGAAAAGATTAAGATAAACCGAGAAAGCCCGCGTTATTTATCACATATTTTAGAACAGAATTTCTTAAAGCGTAATGAAGATAATTCTACTGTTCAGCTTGCTGGAATTTCAATTGGACTAGCATTAAAATCTGTTTATCGATTCCAAACGGAGACTGGTGGACCATACTACTACGAGGATATTCCACTTGATGAAGCAATGAAGCAAGGGAATGAAATTGCTGGACAGATTATAGAAAGAATTCGTGGTATGGAAGGTTTAGAGAATATCCCAGTGATGTTCGCCCTATATCGAGAAGAGGATCAATCCTCGCCAGTACCAGGAAACTTCGTTGCGAAAACGAATGTTGCTGGTGGTTCCGCGACTATTGGGGATTGGGAAAAAATTACAGAAGAATATATATTATTCCCATCAGCTGAAGGACAAAAAGAATATATTGATGACCATGAGATTGTCACTAGCTTTGGAAATGAAATTGCCAAGTTTTTCCCGAACTATGTAGGTATTATTGGTCAAGGATTTTATATTAATAAAGAGCTGCAAGAGTTATCAATCGAAATCCCACTTGAATTTTACGGTGAATCGGAAATCATTGGATTTACCCAGTATGCTTATGGTCTAGTTCAAGAAATGTTTCCCAATTACTATGATATTGAAATAAATGTTACATCGATTAACGGAAGTGAGAGTCTGATTTATCGTGATGCAGGGAAAGATACTCCAAATGTTCATATTTTCCATTAAACGATTGAATATATTGTAATGGTAAGGATTACCCGTAATCACGTATGAAAAAAACATGAAATTTAATTGAAAAATAGTTTAAATATTATTAATCACCACTTATTAAGAGGATATTACTCTAATAAGTGGTGATTTTTCCTATTCGAGGAAAAAAGGAAACATTTTAGGGCGTTAATCGGTGTTTTTTAATGTGATTTTCCCAATATGAATAATCTGAATCCATGGTATAATGAAACTATAAATACTACATGTGGAAAATTTTGGTAAAACGATAGGGTGGGTATTTTGATGGAAATTGGATCCTTTATAAAACTACAACGTACCAAACAGGAAAAGACATTGGGTGAGCTTGCTGAAGGTGTTGTTTCCATATCCTATTTATCTAAAATCGAAAACTCGAAAACACAGGCAAGCCCCGAGATTATTAAACTATTATGTAATCGACTAGGTATCCAAATTGATAATCGTGAGGAAGAATTGATTAAGGAAAAGCTGAATGATTGGTTCAGCATGCTTTTCGAGGTTAATAACAAGGAAGAAATCATAAAAGCATATGAGGAAATTCAAGAAATTTTAGACCGAAATCTGTCGGAAAACCTATTGTTATTTGAGATTCACAAAATCCGTTATTACTTAATACTAGGTGAGTATGATGAAGCAGCCAAGAAAATCAATGAATTAAAAGGACTATCGAATAACTTTGATAGCTTACAGCAGTTTTATTGGTATAAGTTTCGGGGGAATTATTATACTGCTTTATCTGATTATAGTCATGCAATGCAAATGTATAAAAAATCAGAAGAAAAAAGTGGTTATCTTGAATACGACTTAGAGGAAATAGAAATTGCAGATTTAAATTACACAATTGCAGTAACGCATAGTAAATTACGAAACACTCTAGAGGCAATTGAATATGCCAATAAAGCATTAGATATTTATATGAAGTTATATAATTTTCTCCGATGCGCGCAATGCCATAATATATTAGGAATTTCTTATCGCAGAATTAAAATGTATGATAAGGCGATTAAGAATTATAATTTAGCATTACATTTAGGAAAGCTAAACAATAATAGGCAGCTCATTCAATTAACGAATCAAAATTTAGGCTACTTGTATTCAACAAAAGGGAACTCGATTGAGGCAATAAAGCATTACACAGAAGTAATTTATGATAAATCAATTCAACCTGTAGAAAGATTGGCTACTGTTTCATCCTTGGTAAGAGAATATTATACAATCAAAAATTATGAAGAAACGAGAAAGATTGTTAATTATGGACAGGAGCTAATCGAGGAAATCTCAGATATAGAATCATGTAGAATATTTTATTATGTTATTTATACTTATCATTACTTATTAACTGAAGAATATGATAAATTCGAAGCGTTGGTTAAACAAGACTTTTTGCCTTACTTACAGAAGCATG
The DNA here is from genome assembly GCF_003369565.1 of Oceanobacillus chungangensis. Taxonomy (GTDB): domain Bacteria; phylum Bacillota; class Bacilli; order Bacillales; family Amphibacillaceae; genus Oceanobacillus; species Oceanobacillus chungangensis. The sequence continues at coordinate 201,545 of NZ_PIOD01000008.1, forward strand.
AAGATTATGCAAGTGTAATTATTTATTCAAAATTATTAGCTAATCATTATGAAAAGATACATAAATATAAAGATGCATCTAAGTATTATAAAGAGGCTAATTTTGCCTATGAGCAAATTATCAATATATAAAAAATAGGAGGTAAAAGAATGAAGAAAATTTTAGCTGGATTATCATTAGGAGCACTTCTAGTAACTGGTTTTGCTTTCGCGGATGCGCCAACAGATCTATCAATGGATAGAGAGCCAAGTGTATTTTCTATTAACCAAGCAACAGTAGAACTTTAATTTAGATTTTTAAGTCTTGTTGTTAGTAACAATTATTTACCATATTACACAGTGATGAATTTACCTGAAATGGTTTGGAACCCATTTCAGGTGTTTTTTGTTATCATGACAAAGAAATTTACTAATTTTCCTTCCAAAGTATCGACATTATTTGCCTTGATGTGACTATCTTTGCTATTATCTATAGTGGTATAATAATATAATGAGATAATAATGTACTACCGATATAAATTACGATTTGGAGGTATTATAGCGTGGCAGAAATTACGAAAGCACAAGTAGAGCATGTTGCACATTTGGCAAGACTTGCCGTTACAGATGAAGAGGTTGAGCATTTAGCAAAAGACTTACGAGCAATTATTGATTATGCAGAACAGTTGAATGAACTGGACACGGAAGGTATTGAACCTACAACGCATGTTCTTGACTTGAAAAATATTATGCGTAAAGATGAATCAAAAGAGTGGATTACACAAGGAGATGCACTAAGAAATGCTCCTGATCATAAGGATGGTCAATTCCGCGTACCATCTATCATGGCAGATAATTAAGAATCAAATTCTGCCTGTAAAGGTACGCAGCGAGGTTATTTGTCATAGTGGTCTATGATATAGCAAGTTTTCAAAGAATAAGGAGGTAACACTAGATGTCACTATTTGACCATACGATTAAAGAATTAGAGACAATGCTACATAATAAAGAAATTACGGTGCAGGATCTTGTAGAAGAATCCTATAAAAGGATTGAGGAAGTAGACGGACAGGTTAATGCATTTTTAACATTGGACAAGGAAAATGCATTAGCAAAAGCGAAGGTACTTGATGAACATCCTGACGCTACGGCTAAATTATTTGGGATTCCAGGTGGAATAAAGGATAATATCATGACAAAGGGACTTCGTACAACGTGTGCAAGTCAGTTTCTTGATAATTTCAATGATCCACTTTATGATGCAACTGTTGTGGAGAAATTAAATAATGAACAAACGATTGCTGTTGGGAAATTAAACATGGATGAATTCGCGATGGGTTCTTCTAATGAGAATTCAAGCTATGCTGCTGCAAAAAACCCATGGAATACCGATTATGTTCCAGGAGGTTCAAGTGGTGGTTCTGCAGCGGCAGTTGCTGCGGGAGAAGTACTTTATTCTTTAGGATCTGATACAGGTGGTTCCATTCGTCAGCCGGCAGCATTTTGTGGAGTTGTTGGGATGAAGCCGACTTATGGCCGTGTATCACGTTTTGGCTTAGTTGCGTTTGCATCATCACTTGACCAAGTTGGACCGATTACACGCACTGTTGAGGATAATGCACGTGTATTAGAAGTAATTGCTGGTCATGACAAGATGGATACAACAAGTGCGAACCTTGAAGTGCCTGCATATACCGAAGCATTGACTGGTGATGTAAAAGGACTTAAAATCGCGGTGCCAAAAGAGTATCTAGCGGAAGGTATCGCACCAGAAGTTAGAGAATCCGTTTTAGAAGCATTAAAAGTATATGAATCATTAGGTGCAACATGGGAAGAGGTTTCTATTCCACATTCGAAATATGCGGTTGCAGCATATTATTTGATTTCATCTTCAGAAGCATCTGCGAATCTAGCAAGATTTGATGGTGTACGTTATGGTGTTCGCTCGGAAAATGCCGACAATATGATTGATATGTTCAAGAAATCTCGCAGCGAAGGCTTTGGACCAGAAGTAAAACGCCGTATTATGCTTGGAACATTTGCCCTAAGCTCTGGATACTATGATGCTTACTATAAAAAAGCACAGCAAGTACGGACATTAATAAAAAATGATTTTGATAAAATCTTTGAAGAATATGATGTAATTATTGGACCAACTTCGCCAACAACTGCATTTAAGCTAGGCGAAAAGATTGATGATCCGTTGACAATGTATGCTGACGATATTTTAACGGTTCCAGTTAACCTTGCAGGTGTACCAGGTATTTCAATTCCGTGTGGATTCTCTCCAGAAGGTTTACCAATCGGGCTTCAAATTATTGGCAAGCACTTTGATGAAAGCACGGTATACCGTACAGCACATGCATTTGAACAAGCAACAGATTATCATACAAAACGACCTCAACTAGGAGGTGCCAACTAATGAATTTCGAAACAATTATTGGACTAGAGGTACACGTAGAATTAAAAACAAAATCTAAGATTTTCAGCCCGAGTGTGAATGAATTCGGATCTGATCCAAATACGAATGTAAACCCGATTGATCTTGGTTATCCAGGAACACTTCCGGTACTAAATGAAGAAGCGGTAAACTTTGCGATGAAGGCGGCAATGGCACTAAACTGTGAGATTGCAACCAACACAAAATTTGACCGTAAAAACTATTTCTATCCAGATAATCCAAAAGCATATCAAATCTCGCAATTTGATCAGCCAATTGGTGAAAATGGTTGGATTGAAATCGAAGTAAATGGCAAGAAGAAGAGAATAGGGATTACACGTCTTCATTTAGAAGAAGATGCTGGTAAATTAACACATGGTGATGATGGGTATTCTTATGTTGACTTTAATCGTCAAGGTACACCACTTATTGAGATTGTTTCTGAACCAGATATGCGTTCACCAGAAGAAGCATATGCATATTTAGAAAAGCTGAAAAACATTATTCAATATACAGGTGTTTCTGATGTGAAAATGCAGGAAGGTTCATTAAGATGTGATGCTAATATTTCGCTTCGCCCAATTGGCCAAGAGAAATTTGGTACGAAAGCAGAATTGAAAAACTTGAACTCCTTCTCATACGTACAAAAAGGGCTTGAGTTTGAAGAGAAACGCCAAGAAAAGGTTCTTTTATCAGGTGGCGAAATCTTACAGGAAACACGCCGTTATGATGAAAAGACAAAAGAAACGATTCTTATGCGCGTCAAGGAAGGATCCGATGATTATCGTTACTTCCCTGAACCAGATTTAGTGCCTCTTTATATCGATGACGCATGGAAAGAGCGCGTTCGCAGTGAGATACCAGAGCTTCCAGATGCACGAAAACAACGTTATATTGCGGAGCTTGGATTATCTGAATATGATGCAGCAGTTTTAACAAGCACGAAACAGATGTCAGACTTCTTTGAAGAAGCAGTTGACCATGGTGCAGACATTAAGCAAGCATCGAATTGGTTAATGGGTGAAGTTTCTGCATATATGAACAAGCATTTGAAGGAATTAAACGAGTTAGCGATAACGCCAGAAGCTTTAGCCAAAATGATTAAACTAATTGAAGATGGTACGATTTCATCGAAAATTGCTAAGAAGGTTTTTGCAGAGCTTGTTGAAAATGGTGGGGATCCTGAGCTAGTTGTGAAAGAAAAAGGTCTTGTTCAGATTTCTGATCCTGCACAATTACAAGAAATTGTGAATAAAATCTTGGATGAAAATGAACAATCAATCATTGATTTCAAGGCTGGTAAAGGGAAAGCTCTTGGTTTCCTAGTCGGTCAGATCATGAAAGCAACCAAAGGACAAGCAAATCCACCAATGGTTAATAAAATATTAGGTGAAGAGATTAAAAAACGATAGAAAAGATTAACTAGACTACAATTACATCAGTAATTGTAGTCTAGGCTTTTCAAACGCAATCATAAACATTATGATGATAAGTAATGAATAACATACAATATACCGTTTGTTTGGAATGATTATGGGAGGAAATGGTAATGAAAAGGGCTCGAATCATTTACAATCCAACATCTGGACGTGAAGCAATAAAAAAAGAGTTGCCTGCGATTCTAGAGAAGCTTGAGATTGCTGGATATGAAGCATCAGCTCACGCTACAGTTGGAGAGGGCGATGCTGCAAGCGCTGCTAAGCTTGCAGTCGAAAGAGAATATGACCTTGTGGTTGCTGCAGGTGGAGATGGAACGATTAATGAGGTAATCCACGGTATTGCGGAGCAGGAATATCGTCCCAAACTTGGAGTAATTCCGGTAGGTACGACGAATGACTTTGCTAGGGCACTGCATATTCCGCGTGATATCATGAAAGCTGTCGATATTATTTTAGCAGGAAATTCTATGTTGTTGGATGTTGGTAAAGTAAATGATCAGCATTTTATCAATATTGCCGGTGGGGGAAGACTTACGGAATTAACGTATGATGTCCCAATTAAATTGAAGACGATGATTGGCCAATTGGCGTATTATGTGAAGGGCATAGAAATGCTCCCTTCCTTAAAGCCAGCCCGTGCTAGAATCGAGTATGATGGAAATGTGATTGATGAAGATATTATGCTATTTTTAGTATCAAATTCAAACTCTGTTGGTGGTTTCGAGAAGCTTGCACCAGGTGCAAAGCTAAATGATGGCTACTTTGATTTACTTATCCTTCGGGAAATAAATCTTGCGGAGTTTATCCGCATTGCTACCCTAGCACTACGCGGTGCGCATTTAGAAGATAAAAATGTCATCTATGCAAAAGCAAAGCATATTAAAGTAATACCAGAAGAAAAAATGCAATTAAATATTGATGGTGAATACGGTGGATTGTTGCCAGGAGAATTTATCAACCTGCAGCAGCATATTGAATTTATCGTGCCAGAGGAATATTTGGAGAACGAAGACTAAACAGATGCTTTAGTCTTCGTTTTTTATGTTAAATCAGCTTTTGCTCTAAATAGTTGGCTTTGCCTTTATCATTCAATAAACATTTACCTTACTAGTTACTATCTTGACTGACGAATTATATGATCCGCTACTCGAATTGCTAAAGCAGTGTTAGACAGTACTGGCCCTGCTGCGGTTAAACTTGGAAGTGCGCTATTATCTGCGACATAAAGACCTTGAACGCCGTGTATTTGACCATTACGATTTGTCGCTGAAGTATTTGGATTATTACCCATCCTACATGTGCACGACTCATGCATATCTGCCCCTGGTGGTCTTAGTACTAAGGTAGACTCATCTAAAGTGACTCCCATCGCTCTCGCAGAATCTCTTATCCCTTGTTCTACCTGTTGGGCTGTTTGACGGTCTCTATCACTTAAAGAGTACTGAACTTGTTGTAATGGTACACCGTACTCATCCAGCTTAGAATCGAGGTATACACGATTTTCTGGTCTGGATTCCACTCTCCCAAAGGCTGCGAAAGCAATCATCAACTTGTCTCCCAACACTTTATCTTCAAATTGCTGGTAAGACCAATATTGGTCTGGACCAAGAATCTGAATGTGATAAGGATCATCTTCTGTTTCAAATTTTAACACCGATAAATTTCCAAGCCGATCAGAAAACTGATCTCGACTGACTGTTCCAACTGCAATCATTGATACGTGTCCAGTTAAATAACGTCCAATCGCTGGTTCCTGAATACCAGAATTCAATAAGATACGTGGAGTTTCTAAAGTACTCGCTGATACGACAACATTTTTTGCCCGGATCGTATAATTTGATTTCGTCTTTGTATCGATTACCTCGACACCTGCTGCTCTTTTTCCATTCTGAGCAGTATTTATCTTATGAACAAAAGCATCTACAGCAAGATCATATGGACGGTCTAACTGGCCCCTTGCCAATGAATTAATCGAACTATACCACGCATTTGAATGGACTTCTCCCTGTCTCGAAGGAGACAAATCAATGGCCAGTGGCATGTCTTGAGCTTCCAAAATACCCGCAGCATGAAGCCTCATTAACATTTGATCCTGCAATGATGAACCTTTTGCCCAATCTGTTGTGACATATAATAAGTTCTCAGCCATTCGATAGTAAACATCTAGTTCTCTGCGATTAATCGGCCATTTTCGCAGTTCTTCTTCAATCGGTCTCGGTGTTGCCGCATTCCAGAACAACGACCTTCCTCCAAGAGCATAAACCATCGTGGCCCCTGGAAATTGAGGTAGGCGCTGACCAATAGGAGTGGAATTATTAGGAACAAGGTCATCACGTGATGTATTTACATTTTGTGTAGGTATATTTTGTGCATGGGAATGAAATAATTTATCTCCCTTCTCAAGTATAGCAATCTTCTTTGCCCCTTGATCTTTCCACAACTGACAAAGTCTTTGTAAAACGGCACCACCACCGGGACCACTTCCAACAATGACCACATCGTATTCTGTGTTTACCATATCAGAAATTGGTTTCGTATTAATCCAATTATTCTTGTATCTTATAACCATAGAAGCCCACCTCTAGTATAAATATTTGTCTATTCATACTATGCTGGACTACTTATCCATTATGTCAGGGGTCTATATTAGATTCACCTCTTATTTTACTTAATTCTTGAGTACAAGGTTCAGCAATTGACCGTTATTTAACTAGTCCATGTGTCTATTAAAATTACTTGCACCGCGAAGTGACTAATCCAGATGTAAATGGAAAATATAAAATTTTTAATACAGACTACAAACCGCGGAAATGATTTACCCCTAGAGCAAGCAGCAATCGATTTACAGTTAATTTATTCTTGTTTACAGTACCTCGCCTTAGGGCAACGTTTCAGCTCAATTCTTAAGGGGCCAAATTGTATTTCCAGATTGATAGCCCGTGAGCACCTAAACCCTAGAGTAGTTCGTAGTTTAAATAGATAGCAATATACAATAAGAAATGAGTTTTTTTACAAAAAAAAGAGATAAACCCGATTAGGATTTATCTCTAATTAATAAACTATATATTATCTTACTGGCTTCTTCCAAAGCCCAAGAATAATTGCTGCAACAAACGTACCAATTGCAAGTGCTAACAAGAACAATAATGCATGTTCTGCTAATGCAACTACGAAAATACCACCGTGTGGAGCTGGAATTGCTGTATTCCAGAACTGTGTTAAACCACCTGCAATAGCAGCACCGATTACAGAAGAAGTAATTATGCGTAATGGATCAGCAGCTGCGAATGGGATTGCTCCTTCTGTGATGAAGGAAAGACCCATAACATAGTTTGTTAATCCAGATTTATGTTCTGCTTCTGTAAATTTATTTTTGAATAGCGTAGAAGCTAGCGCGATTGCTAGTGGTGGAACCATTCCACCTGCCATAACAGCTGCCATTAGACTGCCGTCCCCTGTGTCTGTGAAGATACCAATTGAGAAAGCATATGCCGCTTTATTGAATGGACCGCCCATATCGATTGCCATCATCCCGCCAAGAATAGCACCTATGATTACAGCATTTCCTGTTCCTAGATTTTGTAAGAAATCGATCATTGCAGTATTGATACCTGCAAAAATTGGACCAAAGACGAAATACATGAGTAAACCAGTTAAGAAAAGACCAAGTACTGGATAGATTAAGATTGGCTTCAGACCTTCAAGTGATCTTGGTAAATTACGGAAAAGTCGCTTAAGTAAAACAACGAGATAACCAGCTAAGAAACCAGCAACTAACCCACCAAGGAAACCGGCATTACTATTAACAGCAATAAGTCCACCAACCATACCAGGCATTAAACCAGGACGATCCGCAATACTCATTGCAATAAATCCAGCGAAAATAGGAATTAGGAATGTAAATGCGTTACTGCCAATTGAATTTAAGAAGGTAAAGACTTCACTTTCTTTTCCTAAAATACTTTCAAATAAGAATGAAATTGCAAGTAAAATACCACCGCCAACTACGAAAGGCAGCATATTGGAAATACCATTCATTAGATCTTTATAGATTGTACCCCAGACAGAAGTTGACTTTTCTTCTTTGTCTGATGATTTGGCATTGCTTTCTGCATGATGAATTGGAGCATCTTGATTGATTGCTTTCGTGATTAGTTCTTCTGTTTTATTGATTCCATCAGTTACAGGTCGCTCTAAAACATGCTTACCAGCAAAACGATTCAATTCTACTTTTTTACTAGCAGCGATAATAACAGCTTCTGCTTTTTCAATTTCTACAGCTGTTAAAGCATTCTTTGCACCTTCAGATCCTTGAGTTTCGACACGAATATCGACATCCATCTCTGCAGCCTTTTTCTTTAACGCATCCTCTGCCATATATGTGTGAGCAATCCCAGTTGGACAAGCTGTTACGGCAACGATGAAAGGCTTTTGCTGAGAGCCGTCTGCTTCTCGCTTCGCTGCTTGTTCTTGCTCTTTTTCATGTTCATCTTTTTCCTCTTGTGCTTCATTGAAAATCTCATGTACCTCATCAGGAGTGCTTGCTTGTTTTAATTTATCTACGAATTCTTTTTCGATTAGCAATCTAGAAAGTGCTGCTAATGTTTGTAAATGGGTATCATTCGCACCATCGGGAACTGCAATCATGAAGAACAAGTATGATGGCTGACCATCAAGGGCTTCATACTCCACCCCTTTATTGCTTTTTGCGAAAAGCACGGTAGGTTTATTTACTGCTTTATTCTTCGCATGTGGCATCGCAATCCCATCGCCAAGACCTGTTGTTGTCTGTGCTTCACGCTTCATGATACCTTCTTTAAATGTTTCGCGATCATTGATCACGCCATTATTCGCGAGACTGTTTATCATCTCATCTATGACAGGCTCTTTTGTTGTTGCTTCAAGATCCATAATCATAATATCTTTTCTTAAAACATCTGTTATTTTCAAGGTTACCATCCTTCTTTAATAGAATATTTTTACTAGGCGGATCTAGATACGTGTTACTTTCACTTTATCAAGTAAAGACAGAATATCCTCTTTCTTTGCGAGGTCATCTGAAAATGCTGTAGCACTACCGGAAGCAAGTCCCATTTTAAAGGCAGTTTCTACATCGCCTGTTTTACGGAATTCGCCAATAAACCCAGCAATCATGGAGTCACCTGCACCTACAGAATTTTTCACTTCTCCCTTAGGACTGATTCCTTGATAAATTGCATCCTCTGTAAATAGGAGTGCACCTTCGCCAGCCATTGAAACGATCACATTTTTCGCCCCTAATTCAAGTAACTGCTTTCCATAATGTAAAATATCTTCTTTTGTGCTAAAGGTTACATTAAATAATTGCTGCAGCTCTTCTAAATTAGGCTTTACGAGTAATGGGCCATAGGGTAATACGGATTTCAATGCATCGCCGGTCGTGTCTATAACAAATGAAGCACCAGTTTCAATAATTCGTTTTACCAGCTGCTCATAATAATCCTTTGGTAGAGTTGGGGGCATGCTGCCAGAAAGAACAATCATATCTTCACTTGATATTTTTTCCACATTATCTAAAAGCTGATTTGCTTCTGCTTCAGAAATTGCCGGTCCTTTTCCATTGATTTCAGTTTCAGCATCGGCTTTCAGCTTAATATTAATTCTTGTATCCTCTTTTACGTTAACAAAGTCGGTGTTTACCCCGTCGCGCGATAACCATGTTGTAATAAATTCTCCTGTAAATCCACCGATAAATCCAAGTGCTGTTGTATCCGTGTTTAGTTCATGCAGGATACGGGAGACATTAATCCCTTTTCCTCCTGGAAGTTTGAGATCGCTTAGCATATAGTTTAATTCACCAAGCTTTACATTATCTGCATGAACGACATAGTCAATCGATGGATTGAGTGTCACTGTATAGATCATTTCTTTGCCTCCATAATTTCTGTTTTTTGTTTAAAGGAATCATTGTTTCCCTTTACTTCATCCGTAATGATTGTAACTTCCTCCAAGTCACATACATTCGCGAAATTTACTTTATTCCATTTGCTCTGGTCCGCCAACATATATGTAATGGATGATTGTTTTATTGCTAAGCTTTTTAATGCTGCTTCCTCAGGATCTGGCGTTGTACAGCCAAACTCACGGTCAATCCCATTAATGCCTAAAAAAGCTTTACTAAAGCGATAATTCCTTAATTCATCTAAGCTGGTTGGGCCAATAATTGCTTTTGTTGAGGGTTTGATTTTCCCGCCAATAAGGTAGGTGGTGATATTATTATCAGTAAGTATAGAAGCATGTAAAATACCATTCGTCACAACTGTAATATCCCCATATTCGATATAATCAATCATTGCTAGTGTGGATGTCCCAGCATCGATGAAAATGATATCATTCTTCTCAATAAGTGAGGCGGCAAATTTCGCAATAACTTTCTTTTCTTGAATGTTTTTGGATGATTTTTCGTTATTGGATAGCTCATCATCTAATCGGTAAATTCGTTTTGCTCCACCGTGAACACGTCTTAGCTCCCCATCCTTCTCAAGCTGATCAAGGTCCCGGCGAATTGTAGATTCTGAGCATTCAAGCGCCGTCATTAATTCCTGAGTTTTTACGATGCCATTGTGTTTTAATTGATTTAATATGAAAGCATATCGTTCTTCTGTTAACATAGAAAACCTCCAAATCAGTATTTTACCATTAAAAACGTTCAAAAACAATCAAAGGATTTTTGGTAGGTAAGAAAGTGTAAAATACTTTCTTAACGAATAAGTACAACAAAGGTTTGTCACCTAAATGCTTGGTTAAACCTAAGTTTTTCTAAACAAAACGAAAAAATATTTATTTTATGTGTAGGGGACCATAAACTTTGTTTCGTCTATTATAATAGAGTTGCCGAAGGGGGGGTGAAGTGTGGATGAAACATTAATTGAAAAAGCGAAGAATGGTAATGAACATGCTTTCCGGCTGCTTGTTGAAAAGTATCGGACACATATCTTCAAAAGTGTTTATCCAGTTCTGCGCAATCAAAAGGATGCAGAGGATGCGGCACAAGAAGTGTTTCTGAAGATCTACACTTCGCTCCATAAATATGAGAATAAAGGTTTTAAAACATGGATAACCAGAATAGCCGTGAATCACGCGATTGATATAATGCGCAAACAAAAAAGAAGACGTGAAGAAAGTCTAAGCGATATTGAAACTACTGAGCAGGAAGCTTCGCGAATAGAAAGTACTGAGCAACTGGTAATTGCTAAAGAGAGGAGACAATATATAAGAAGCCGGATAAAAGAGCTTCCTGAATCGTATCGTGAAGTCATTATCGGATTTTACATAATGGAAAAATCGTACCAGCAATTAGCGGAGGAACAACAGGTTCAAGTTAAAACGATTGAAACCAAATTATTTCGTGCAAGAAAGTGGATGAAAAAGCATTGGAAGGAGAATGATTTCTCATGAATCACATTCAATATAAAGAGTGGCTTTCCTATACAGAAGATACATTAGATGAGGGTACTCGTGAGCACTATGAGAATCACCTCTATGTTTGTGATGCATGTATGTCACTCTACTTAGAGGCAATCGAAGCAATGGAACAGAAAATCCCAGTGATGTCTACGAACGCAACCTTTACGGATGAAGTGATGCAGAAAATAAACAGTGAGCAAAAGCAAGAAACGAAAGTAAAAACAGCAAAATTGAGCTTTTTTCAGAAAACAATCGTGCATTATGTTGTTGCAGCAACAGTTACACTCTTCCTTATGTCGCAGGGGGTATTTTCACAGCTGATGACTGCAGTTACTGACTTTGAAGCATCTAATAAAAATGAAACGTCGATTCTTACAAACATGTTGGATAAATCTGCTTCGATTATCGATAAATTTGAAATGAAAACAGAGAAGGGTGAACAATAATGAATAATAAAAATCCAATGATTGCATTTTTACTGGCATTTTTCCCTGGTGGGGGATTGTTTTATTTAGGGAAAATACGGGGAATCTTCTACACACTTGTGGTGTTTGGACTCCCAATTATGGCATTAGCAATTCAAGGTCTAATTGGAAATTTTGAATTGCCATTTTTACTGATTGTATTGGCATTTGGATTATATGTCATTAATTTTATCGATACCGCGGTTACAGCCTCACGTCTTTATCACTCTAAAGGAGGTTTAGAAGAAGGAAAAATCACTCAAAATCCGGAGTCCGAACGATTCTTCACAATCATATTATCCTTTATCCCTGGGCTTGGCCATTTTCAATTGGGCTTGGTGAATCGAGGTCTTACACTTCTCGTTACATTTATTGGTTTAGGAGTGATGGTTGTCTTTGTTACCGCACTATCTAACCGAGGAGAGTTTCTTTTATTCCTGGCATTTTTGCCGATTATATGGGTATTTGGATTCTTTGATGCGATGCAGCAGCTATCGAAGAAACAGGCTGGTGAGGAATTGATTGATCGCTCGATTATGGAAGAATTCGAGATGCGCCAGGATGATGGGAAAAAGAGCAAGACGCTTGCAATCTTATTATCAATTTTCCCAGGAGCGGGGCATCTTTATCTAGGATTACAAAGAAGAGGGATTCAATTAATGGCAGCTTTTCTCTTTTCTATTTACGTACTGGATGTATTAAGACTTAGTATTTTCTTATTCTTAATTCCAATAATCTGGTTCTATAGCTTCTTTGATGGACTGCAAAAAGCCTCAAAATATGGAAAAGAAGAGATTGAGGACTTACCTGTTATTTCATATTTTATAAATCATCAAAAATGGGTCGGTATCGGCTTAGTATTGCTCGGACTTTATTATTTATTTGCAGATATGGTAATTCCAGCAATCACACCAGTTGTTGAACGGTTGCTGAATTTTAATGTCCAATATTGGTTTTATAGTTATTTCCAAACAACAGTTGTTTGTCTGCTCCTTATTGGCGGCGGAATTAAACTTATCGCTGGCAATAAGCGAAAGAGGGAGGGAAAAGAATGAGAACATGGCGTGTAGGCAGTATTTCTATGGGAATTGCGCTTCTTATGTTAGGTATCGTGCTCCTCTTATCGCAAGTCTTTCATATAGAGGCAGTCACAATTCTGTTAACATGGTGGCCAATCATCTTAATTATATTAGGAGGTGAGATTCTTCTATATCTCTTTTTATCAAAACAAGAAAAGGCAAAGGTGAAATACGACTTTATTAGCATTTTCTTTGTCGGCATCATTGGAATGGTTGGCATTGGCTTGACGATTCTCACAACGACAGGGATTCTAGACAAAATGAATAACTGGGCAAATATCGAAACAATAACAATGCATCTCCCTGAATATACAACAGCAATTGATGAGGAGATCTCAAGGATTGTTGTCAATACGGGGAATCACGCTGTTACTTTTGAAGATAGTCAGCCGGATAATGTGGACATATTCGGTTCCTACCGCACGCAAATACTGGATAATGAGGCGACGATTAAATCACAGGATGATTACTTAGTTGTAAAAGAACAAGGGGACACATTGTATATCGATTTTAAAGAAATCTATAGTCTTCCGAAGCCGTTTAATGACCCGGTACATTTATCTGCTACCATTCTAATTCCATCAGATGTGCAATTGGAGGTAACTGGCAATTATAATTCTATTAACCTAAAGCCGAGAAATATCTCGAAAGCGTGGATCATCAATCAAGTTGCCGATGTAAATATGCTCGTCGGTCAGGAAGCAAATGTACTTATTGAAGCAAATAATGTTTATGAATTAAATGGGAAAGATTGGGAAAGCCGTAATTCCAAACAAGATGATTCACTGCATTCAGGTACGATGAAAATAGGGGAAGGGAAAGCTACCCTTTCGATTAATGATGCAGAGGCTGTATCAGTATCTGTGCCACAGTCTTGATGAATTTTTTGAATGAAAACGTAGAGAGCAGTATTGCTTTCTATGTTTTATTTTTATCGTCTATACTTTGATAATTAGAAACGTTTGTTCTATAATAATGATTAACAAAAGGGGTGGGACAATGCGGCCAAATCTAACCAAAAATATTAGTATAGATAAATTTAAGGACTTTTATTGGCTAAAAGAGGAATTGCAATCATTTTGCAGGGAAAATGGAATTAGTGCGTCAGGCTCCAAATTAGAGATTGCTGATAGGATTGAAGCCTTCCTTCTTACAGGAGAGATAAAAAAGCCTTCCAGAAAAGCAGCTAGGTCTGGAAAAGCAGAGAAGCAAATAGAACTAAGTCTTGATACAGTTATTACGGAGAATCACCGCTGCAGTCAGGAGGTGCGAGCGTTTCTAAAATCGGTTATTCCAAGGTTTCATTTTTCTACATATATTCAAGATTACTTTAAAAATAATGCTGGAAAAACATATAGAGATGCAGTAAATGCTTGGTATGAAGAGGAAGAGCGCAAAAAGAATCCTACTTACAAGAAGAAAATTGCTCCCCAATTTGAGTACAATCAGTTTATTCGTGATTTTTTTGCTGTCCCCAAAAATAAAGGCAAAAACCGTAAAGAAGCGATTGCCGCTTGGAATGAGATAAAACTGCTCCCAGGGAGTAATAAATATGACCCTAATAAGAATCTGTAGGCGACATTTTAGTTTAATATTTTTATAGAAGAGAAGCAGAGACCTTCCCTAATACATTCTACAAACCATTAGCAGAGAATTCTTCTGCTAAAGGTAGAGGGCAAGATAATTATCTTTAGGCGCAATTAATTAAAGTGAAATCATTTTCTGAGATATATTATATATTAAATCACCTCGACTGATTACACCAATTACTCTTCCTGCTTCATTGACGACAGGGAGCTTCTTATAATGATGCTGTGACAATAAGCGAATCGTCTTTTCGAATTCTTCATCAGGTGATACCTTCAAAATAAAATGTTTCGTCATGATTTTCTTCACAGGAGTATCTAAATTATGCTGCAACACATCTTCAATTGTTTCAGCCTCGAGATACATGGCATTATATAGATCGATAATTTGAAAAGGTTTAGGTGCTAGAAAACGCAGAACATCACCATCAGAGACCATTCCAACGAGATTGCCTTGATCGTCAACTACAGGCAATCCGCCGATTCGGTTCTTTACCATAATCTCCAATAAATCTTTTAGATTGTCTGTTGCTTTAACTGTAAAGACATTCGTAATCATAATATCGCGTGCTTGCATGTTATTTTCCTCCTTTAATTGGAAAATCCTCTACACTATTATTATACTACAATAGCGGAAAATGTAGACAATATCTGTCGAAACATGATTTATTTACGGGAAATATGGTAAGATAAAGGTCACAAATAATGCTCGTAAAAGGAAGATACAAATGGCTAAACAAGCAATACCAGTGAAAAAGAATGAAACGATTACACTTACATTTGAGGATTTAACTCATGAAGGGAATGGCGTTGGGAAAATTAACGGATATCCCTTATTTGTACCGAATGCTCTGCCAGGTGAAGTTGGAACAGTAAAGGTAGTAAAAGCAAATAAAAATTTTGGTTTTGGTAAATTACTGGAACTGGAAGAACGAAGCCCGGAACGTGTAGAACCAACCTGCCATGTTCATTGTGGCGGATGTCAGCTGCAGCATATGAGCTATCATTTGCAGCTTGAAATGAAACAAAATCAAGTGAAAAATGTGATGAAGAAAGTTGCCCATCTCGAGCATGTACCGGTTCATCCAATCATCGGGATGGAAAGCCCATTACATTACCGTAATAAAGTACAAATTCCAGTTGGTGAAAAAAATGGAGAGCTGATTACTGGTTTTTATCAGAAGCGCAGCCATCGCATCCTTGAAAATATGGATACATGTAGTATTCAAGACGAGACGATTAATGTGATTGTCCCGGCGGCAAGAGAAATTGCCAATCGAATTGGGATTAGGGCATATAATGAAGAAAGCCACCGTGGGGAATTACGCCATATCATGGTAAGAAAAGGCTTTGCGACGAATGAGGTCATGGTCGTATTCGTAACACGTACAGATAAATTAACGAATAAGGAAGTCTTAATTCGAGAGTTAACCGAGAAGTTCCCAGAGATAAAATCAATTGTGCAAAATGTCAATGATAAACGCACAAGTGTTATTTTAGGTGATAAGACCAAAGTATTATGGGGCGAACAATATATTTACGATAAAATCGGCGACGTTAAATTTGCAATCTCTGCAAAATCGTTTTATCAAGTAAATCCGGAACAGACAAAGGTACTTTATGATAAAGCATTGGAGTATGCCAAGATTGATCATAACGATGTTGTCGTCGACGCTTATTGCGGCATCGGCACAATTTCATTATTTTTAGCACAAAAGGCTAAAAAAGTATATGGCGTGGAAATAGTACCAGAAGCAATTAGCGACGCGAAAATGAATGCAAAGTTAAATGGCATTGATAATGCAGAATTCTTTGTTGGCGAAGCAGAGAAAGTAATGCCATGGTGGAAAGCACAAGGACTGAGTCCAGACGTCATTGTTGTTGACCCACCACGAAAAGGCTGTGAACCAGAATTCTTACAAGCGATGATTGAAACCGAGCCAAAGCGGATTGTTTATGTTTCTTGTAATCCATCGACATTAGCAAGGGATCTTAGAATTCTAGAAGATGGTGGATATGAGACGAAGGAAGTCCAGCCTGTTGACATGTTTCCGCAGACGGCACATGTGGAGGCAGTTTGTTGGTTGGAGAGGAAATTTGTCTAACAATAATTAACATCCCGCAACCATAATAAACATTACCGATTCAGACCCCGATTTCGTGAAAATAAACATTTCCGA
>NZ_PIOD01000009.1 GCF_003369565.1 Oceanobacillus chungangensis
TCGGAAATGTTTATTTTCACGAAATCGGGGTCTGAATCGGTAATGTTTATTATGGTTGCGGGATGTTAATTATTGTTAGACATAGTAGATTTAGGAGGTTAGGAGATAAGAAAAGGCAATTGTAATCCAATTATGCACAAAAAGTCTTAGTTTCCATAGGTCGAAATTTTAGAAATTACCTTTAAACTTCTTTGCAAAATATTTTAATATATTATAATAATTATAGGTTGGTCAGCAATTGGTAAAAAGTAAGTTAAATAGGGAGCAAAAAGGAGATAAGGTAAATGAAAGATATTCTAAAACATCCAACTATTTCTTCAATAATAGGTACCGTTGTTGGAACAGCGATTGCAACCCCAATAGTCGCATATATTAATAAAGTAAATGTTCTTGAAGCGTTTATATTAATTTTTAATTGGTTAAAGAATGTTCTTATAACACTCTTAGCATATCAGGTATCAATATGGATAATTCTCTTTGTATTATTTATATATCTTTTGTTTAAAAAGGTTCTAATACACAGCGGTAGTAGTATCGAGCATTCTAATTTAACGCACTATAGAAAAGATACCATTGATAACATTCTGTGGATTTTTGAATGGTACGAAGGATTTGACAGAAAGTTATCTTTAACTAATAGTTCACCACACCCTATTTGCCCCAACTGTATGAATGATCTTGTGGTATCAAGTAAATCATCTAATGGGTATTATTCTCCGCATCCGACATATCTGATATGTGATAACTGTGGTTTTTCACAGAAATTCGGGAATGATTTTGATGATTATAGAATAAAAGTCCAGAGAGAAATCATTCGAAGAGTAAGGACTGGTGAATGGAAAAAAACATTAACTAAAGAACAATCTTCCTAACTTCTCATGTAGGGAACGTTGGTATATGAATTAATAAAAGTTTAAGTTAAGACAATACCTTCGTTCCCCTTAAAAGACTACAAACTGTATATTACTCTTACTTCTCTATTTGCGAGCTGCTCTTTTAAACTTAGTTCTAATCTTACTTATTCATTGGATTTTAAATATTCCTCATCCGTATATACCTCGATGATATTTGAGTATGGAATTCTTTTATTTGGATGAATATATGAATAACTTTCCGTTAAGGTTTTGTCAAAGAATCCATAATGAATATTAGTTAAAGATTCATTAATCATCCTTTTTCTTTTTCTTATTTCTATTTCTTCTTTATCTAGGTATTTATATTCCGACTTGTTCATAAATGTCCAATCAGTGTAATCATTTATTGGTGCAGCGAACTTAACAACATAGCATTTATTATTTTTTGCCCAATCATACTCTAAATCAGGTAAGTTTAAGAACTCACCTAAGTTGTAAAGAAATTCGGGCCTTCTATTTACGTATCCACCATAATCTAAAACATTATCATTTGAGAAAAAACCGTTGATTTGATAATCCTCAAACAATTTATATATTATAAAATCTAGTGCTCTTTCCTTTTCATCATCAGAAAATCCACTATATTCCTTACTAATATCGTATACATCCTCCTTATGTTGTACAGTTTTTTGTTCTAAGTCAATTTTAATCTTATGTTCCTCTAAAAACTGATTAAACGGTGTATCCAAGGAAATAGTTTGCTGAAGGTTTAATAATCCATGCTTTTTTATCGAATTACAATTATCGTTATTGGTAGTAACATGAAGTGATACAAGCCATAAATCTTTTTCTAGTAATTGAAAATCATTAACATCAAATTCTTCTAAAAAGTGGTTAGCAAAGTAGTCCTCCCCATTAATCATAATAAAGTTTTCAATATCATTTACGTTTTGCTCGGTTAATTTGCTTAATGAATTTAAACTAGAATTATAGGTTGTAATATCATAAAAAATCTGTTTAGACATTCTTGAATCCCCTTTCAAATATGTTTAAATAATAACTAGACAATCTCGTTAATTGACTTATGTTATAACATAATCAATTCGGCATTTATAAACAGATCAAAGTAATAAAAAGTGATGATAAGTCTCTTCAAAAAAAGAAAGGCTCATCATCATTATAATTTTTTTTAATTTGAACTTCTATCAATTCTTGCTACTATCTACAGAATTTATTTTGTCCATGGTAGTACATCATAATTCCCTTCCCAATTTGGGAATTTCAATCTATTCACGTGTAAACCTGTATATCCTATCAAATATAATAATAGCATTTCAGTATAATACACTCCCAAATTCATAATTAAGTATTTATATTTAGATGAGAATTGTTCTATCTTTTGATTTCTTTTTGGGTGAGCAATATGGTTTCTATATTTAATTAGAAGGTTAGGGCCGTTTTCATAATTATTTCTAAAAATAGTATAATCACCTGTAAATCTTGTTTCTATATTCAACAACTCCAAGGTTTTTTGTAAATTTATTTGAAAGCTATTAATCTTATATTGTCTGGCACTAATAATTTTTGGTGTTTGCTGTGTGAGTAAAATATATGAGAGTTTCTCAAGTGCTATCTGTGAATTAATAGTTTTATTTTCTATAAATGTAGAATTTAAAGCCTCTACATACCAATGAATTATTTCTTTAATCGACTGTTTTAAGAATTCATCTTCAAACTTTTTCTCTAACAACAAAAAGAGTTCATTTATTGTACTACCTCGTTGTTTAGGAAACCAGTTAGGTATTTTTTTATAGGGGCTTATTAATGGAGTTGAAAAGTTTCTATGGATAATCTCATTCTTCCTTTTACCTATTTTTATAGGGATCCCTATGTGTCTACCTGAGCTTAGACTAAGCACCCATACTATTATTTCCTCAATCTTAGCTATCTCATCTTTATTAAATAGAGAACCATCTTCCTTCTTTATTTCGATAATGTGAGTTATATCAAATCCATTGGTATCCTCTAACATTTGAAATATCCTTTTATCTTTATAATCATGTCTCATGTGTAATTTAATTTTCCAGTCTCCAAAATTAATTCCAACTCCACCAGTAAAGTGAAATTTCCCATTAAATATTGAGTCACCTAAATATTTAAGATAATTTACAATATGTAGATAATAAGTATCTACCAGTTGATGATTATCAATATCTTTCAATTCGTAGAGAACTTGGCCTTTTATGTAATAATCATTTTGTACTAAATCTAAAGAAACCCTAGTAGAATACATACCATCAATACTCAACAACATATCATTACTATCCAATAATGATAAATTGAACCCTTCACATGTCCCTTCGAATCTAATGCAAGGCTTTGGGAAGAAGTTTAATTCTATTACACCGTTTAACTCATATTCATTTTTATCAACCTTTAATTTAAAGTTACCTTTATAAATGGAAATTGTACCTCTGTTTAAAAAATATGGTGAATCAATCGCTCTTATAGATTTCATGTGAACACCTCATTAAAGTTAAATTATACTAAATGTGAGAAATAGCCATGGTTAATTCAACAGTTAAACTGCTTTATCCTTTAATTGCTGTTTGCGTAATGGAACATCAATTACACCATAACGATTAGAAAGCGGAGTCATAGACTCATCCCCATACTTCTCTATACAGTTATTCCCTTTCATAGATTCTAGTTTCCATAATTGTCTCTCCTTAATATTAGGCATTAAATATAATAAAGCCACTCTTAGATATTGCAAAGCTCTAAGAAGTGACTTTTTCTCAATAGAATATTACACTGTACACAACTAACTACTATACTTAGTTCTATAATCTTTTATTTTTAAGACAACTTTTGATTGGCTGTTATCCATGAATAGGACTGGTTCAACACCACAAATTTCAGCTAACATTTTAGGTGTAAGATATAGATTATATTGCTCAGCTATCATTAACGGAATTTCATGCCCCTGCAAAATGTTTTCATCAATTAACAATTCTAAAGACTGCTTAAATGCAACTGGTAATGTTACTTTAGTATCTAAATCAAAGGGCTCAGGTTTTCTCCATTTTCTGTAGTGCATTTGTTTATACAATTTCGCTTGTTGGTCAACAGATATAATACTCAAGTCTTTTGCCCGTTTTATCATTGCTGCCATTGAGACATTCCATTTTCTTTTTAGATTATAGTACGTGTCTATTTCATCGACTATTTTTGATTTTAACTCTTCTCCAAATGATTCCTTTGGCAATAGTAATATTGAAGCAATTTTATTGGCTTCTTCTTCAATTATCTTATATTCATCCTTATCTAATTCTTGAGGATTTATATTTTGATGAAGAACCCAATGTCCTATTTCATGAGCAATACTAAACTGTTGTCTGTAAAATGATCCCGAGTCGCCTGTTGTTATTACAAAGTAACTGTTACCATTAATAGTGTTCATGCTACTAAAAGCATCAACTTTTTCTTCTTGATAGTTCATATTAATAACAGTGAAACCCATTAATTCTGCAACTTCAATAATATCGTGTATTGGCTCCAATCCTAAATTCATAGACTCTCGAATACTTAAAGCAATTTCTTCCGGATTATCTTTTCCTTCATAAACTTCTCTGTTCTGTAAAATAGGAAAATCTATATACTGTTCCAGAAAATCCCTTACAATAACTGAATATTTAAGAGCAATTGAAGCTGGTTCCTTAGATTTCTGAGTAGCTGTTAATCTTGACCTAAAAAATGTCCCTTCATTTTCAATTAAAAATTTATCTGTCGTATAGAAAAACTCTCTTGGATATCCTAGAATATTATTTAGTTGGAGTGATTTTTCAAAACTTGGCTCACTTTTTCCCTTTTCATATTTTGAAACCATTTGCTTAGTAACATTTAATTTTTCAGCTAGTTCTGTAATCGTCAACTTATTATAAAGTCTTGCTTCCTTTAGCCTTGTTCCATTAAATATCTTTTTCATACTACTATCTCCAAACTCAAATTATTACCCCTTTAACTTTACAATGCGTTTCTTTTCTTCTTTAGTATTATTAATGTTACTACTTTCACGTATAGCTGGTTCAACATTATCATCCTTCAATACCGAGTGATAATTAACATCAATAAGCTCAGAAAAATCTTCTTCCCATACCAGCTCATGTTTAGTATTAAAAGCAAATGCTTTAACAATAGAAACAAATGAGGTATCAAATGCAAACACAATGACTTTACTTGGATCCGTTTCCATCATATGTAGCATTTCTCTTGCTTGCATTTTCCAGTCATCCTTTTTCTCAACCTCTTCATTGTATACAGGAAGTGCCAATTGTTGACTTAAAGGCTTCAACTCATCAAGGTCTTGATTGAATAAATTAAGTAGTCTTAAATAATGATTGTGTTTGCCACGTCTAATTATTCTATTTAAGTTGGTTTTACTAAAGAATACATAAATTTCATTTTCTGGCCCCTGAATCAGAATTGCTTCCCACAATTTACCACGACCCAATTTTATATATTTCAAGCCGAAGTTTTTAGCCACTTTTAAAATATTGTTATACCGGTAATCCCACTTTTGAATAGCTCTACTATTCTGAGTTCCTTCTCCAGATTCATTATTAATAGATTGTAAGTATAATAAACGTGAATCAGAATCCGATGCCACTAAAGTATTTACAATTTCTTTAACAACCTCATTACCTAAATTAATCATCCCCATACCCCCCGTATAATTACTATTTTAGATTATTCGTTAAAAAAGTCAACTATAAAGTATAATATTTATGAAAAGTAAATTTTTAAGTATAATGTTATCATTAAATTGTAGTCAACCAAACTCCGATTGGGATTTTCAATACGATTACTTTGGAGACTAAATATACTTTTCTAATACCTTCATAATTAACTCTTTAATCTCCTTATTACTTCCGCCAAACCCAGCGTGCAATTGCACCTTATAAACAGTCAGCTCTTTATCTTGCTTAATCCTTTCCTCAATTGCCCATTTAATCTTTCTAATCCTAAATTCATTTATACCTTCTTTTACTTGTTCCAAGTAATGCTGTGTTCTTACTAACTTCTCATTATGAAACCATGACCCAAAACCTAACGTTTTTCTTATGCTCGACGAGGTCACTCTCATTGGTTTACCTTTTCTATGTAAAATAATTTCAACAGCATCTTTAGCAAGCCTCAAACATTCCTCATCTCTCTTATCCCAATCAATTGTTCCAGCTCTCTCTCTTCCTGTAGCAGATTTTGGAGTTACTTTGTCATACCAATCCCTATCATATTTATAGATCCATGTATAAAGCCCTTTTCCCTTCTCTTTCAATTCACTTCTATTTGCACCAGGATTATCTGCAATTAATTGTAACCACTTTTCTCTTCTCTGATGAATATCAAAACTTGGATTATGCTGGACTGAAACAGACTTCTTTCCGATTACCTCCCGATTGTGAAAAAGATCATCCAGATTAATACCTAAGAACTGCAAGAATAATAAATGTCTCAATGGACTCCTGTTCTTGTTGTTGTTTCGAACAAAAAGTCGAAGCCAATTAGATGGACTTTCTGGATTAACACCGCTCTGCATTAACTCTAAATATTGCTTAGGATAATATAGCAAGAAGCGTTCTTGAACATCCTTCATATATAAACTTCCATTCTTGGAGGCTAATCCTTTTTTTCTGAGTCTATCAATATAGTATTTAATAAAAAACTCTAATTTTCTCCTTGGATAGTTGCCTTTTAGCAAACGTTCTACATTATTGATGTAATGAATATTTAATTGTTTTACGTTATCTGAATAATTATCCTCCAATACACTTTCATTACAAACTTGTTCATCCGCACATATAAATTCAATCCCACTTCCGGTACTTAATACAGAGCTCTCCTTTAATAAAACTTTATGTTTAGAGCAATAAAGCACCCCTGAAATTTGATGATTTACCCTCCAGTAGCTTTCACCTAATACTTCGATATCCTCTTTATAACATAATGGACAATATCTTAGAAAATTGCATTTCCTTACTTTACTCCCTCCGAGACCAATTTGTTGTTCTATATTTAACTTTGACTCATCCCCTCCACCAGCCATCGTCTCATAAATTAATTCTGTCTTTTCTGGTGATAAAAAAGACGTATAAAATGGATACAGAGTATGTTTTTTAATAATCTCCCTAGTTGTTATATTTGATGTAGGTGGGAGACATGCAACACAGGAATCAATATATTGCGGAAAATAAGAGGAAGATACAACGACGTATCTTCCAAATAAATCATTTATCAATGCTCTTTTACTAACCATTCCGCACATTCTTCTATAACGTGCAATAACAGAATAAAACAGTTCATTTTCATACAATTGTGGAAGGAAATTGATCATAGTGTACCCACCTCAATCCATTTTGCAGCATCCTCTATGTAGTCATCTTCAAGAAGCACTTGATATGGTGTCTTATCCTGTTTTTCCCCTTCCTGAAGTAAATAACGTAAGTCATCTTCCTTATATTGCTTATGCTTTACTTTTGTAGTTGGTTTTTCAACCTTTTCAACTATTTTCACTTTATCATTACTTTTCTTCTTTATCGGCTCTTGCTTTTTATATTCATTGTTTTTTGATACAACTGGCTGCTCCAACTCTATTCTTCTGATATCTTCGTACTTTGCAATCTTGTGGGGATTCCCTGAGCGTATAGCATTCAACATGGGTTGAAGCAACCTAAACTTTTGTTTTGCAACTCTCTTAATTAGCTCTACAGATAATTCTTCTTTACCATTTTCTATCGCCTGCTGCTGCGAGTATACAAACAGCTTTATCATCAAGTCTGATATACCCTGTGTTTCTTCGTAAAACAACTTTTCAAATTCTTCGTTAAAAGGAACAAACTTTCTTGTCCATTGATATTTCCAAATCGACTCTAGTAAGAAAGTAAATTCATCCCCATATTTCATATTGTTATAAATGATTTCTGCATTACCTGTTAATCGCCTAGTCATTCGCAATTCTTTCCCAAAAAGATCATATGCTCCCGGAGTCCCAATTAAGCAAAGGTTAATTCCTGAGTTTATTAGATAGACAAAGAAGTTCATAATTTGATCTGCACCACGTTTTTTTATATTCTGTGTTTCGTCAATAATCAGGAGACCCAACCCTATATTGTGTGCTACCTGACCAATTAAGGGTAGCATGTGATCCACAGACATATTCCTAGAAACATATTTCTTATAATTATTTGTACCAAGGAGCTCATCTATTTTCATGAAAAATTGAAGGCACAAAGCCTTTAAACTAGAATTACTAGGAGCTTCTAGTTTAAGCCAAACCAGTTGGATTTGATTGTAATGTATGTTCTTATACTGATTATGTACAATTACTTGAGGAATATTAGAAAGCACTCGATTAATAGTGGTAGTCTTTCCAATACCTGAATAGCCAATAAATGTCCCACAACCAGCAGTAGTCCTGAAGTTATGTCTGCTATTTATTTCATAAGAACGATTGATTATTTCCTTTCCAGATTCATTAATATATTGTTTATAGTCCTTATCGAAAGGATTCCTCGCAAGATAACCTTGCATAATCAATGAATGAATCATATTCCACACTTCTATATGTACCGGTAAAGGCGTGAACAACTGGAAAAGGCGATTTACCATATAAATTCGATAAGCACTATCTACATTTCTTTCTTCTTTCTTGTAGATAGGTTTAACCATAAGTTTCTTAATGGTTGCTGCTTTATCCAATAATGGTGGCAATGCTTGGATTAATGGATTTTGATTAAATTCTTCAAGTGGAAATTCCTTATATTCTGCTTTAATTGCTTCCATTCCATTAGGTAGAAATATAGGATTACTCAATATCATCATCCCAATCTAATTGTTGTATAGCTCTGAACATACTGAGTTCATCATCTTGATCCTGAATGTCTTGTGATTCCACTATAGATTGAGTGTCCATCACCAAATCTTTCTTTTTCTTTCTTAATAATTCCCGTTGTAATTCTTTTTCCTGTCTTTGATTATCCCTTATTCCTCTTAACCGCTCAGCTTTACTTAAAGAGTCATCCTTTTCCATTTCAGTTTTCTTCTTTCCTTTACCAACAATCGTTTGAATATCGTCGTATAACTTCATCTTTTCCTGCAATTCTTTTTCCTTAGTCTTACTATCCAATGACTCTTCATATTTGATTATCTGTTTGATTTCATCAATACCTCTATGTTGGTACTTGGTCAAATGTTCAAGCAATGTTAATTTATGAAATTCACCATCTTCATTGATGGTGTAAATGTAGGATAAGTCACGTGGATCATACCAGATTTTTATTTTTTTGCTACCATTAATCCTTGCTGACTGGTACCAATTGTTTTTAAGTGAATAATCCGAAGCATAAAGCATCTTCTTAAATCTAACTCCACGGGATGTTATAGAAGCTGAAAAATCGGTTGGTAGTAAGTGCATTTTCACCGTTTGCTCTGGTAGGAATCGGAGTTGTCCCTTCATGTTCTTCACTCCATAATCCCATATTTTAGAAGGGATTTTTTCTATTCCCTGTTCAATCATCATTTCATCCAGTACATACCCACTAAGTACATGATGATTATTATGAAAAAGCACGCATTTTATAAGAATTCTAGTAAACTCATCTATAGATAAGTTCGCTTTTAATCTATATTCTTCGTCACCTCTTTCTTTTGCATTCTTGCCATTTTTGACAATCCCATCAGCAAATGGTTTTACTTTTATATTTAATTGTGCAAATGCTTGTTCTATGACTCCTTTGTAGTCAGCTCGGTAAGGAGGAGCATTCAGAATTGAGATTCCTAAACCAGCAATAGCATCTTCTACTTGTTTACCGTTTAACTCACCTCTATCTGCAAAGATTTTTTGTGGTACACAAGCCACGTCCCATTCATTCTTTTCTAGTGAGATACCATACTGTTTGCAATACTCTTCTTTAGGTAACATTGCATTAGCAAGTGCTACCATGGTACCCGTATAAGAGTTAAATGACTCAAAAGTAACATTCAGGCCCACAATTTTTCTTGAAAAAATATCTATTATGCAAATAACTGTTGGCCTTCCAACAATTAGATTACGATCAACTGAAGAAACTAAATATATATCAAATTGAGTAGAATCTATTTGCCATAATGTTCCTGGGCCTACTCCTGCATCTTGTGTTGAATTTCCAATGATCGTACGATGATTTTGGAAATAGTTTCTTGCTCCATTTCTATTAATTAATTCCTTCTTTGGATTATTAAACTTTTTATACCAATATAGGAACTGGGAATAAGTTGGAATTTTAGAAGGATCCTTAATCACTGTAACTTCATTACCATTACCATCAACATTTGTTTCTGTGAAAAAGTCTTTTATTATTAATTCATAAGTTACTTTTAATGAGTTCTGTCTTCCATTGTAGTAATAGCGATTCAAACCGATTTTGAAGTATTTCTTGATTTTATCATCCACATTTACACCCTCTTGAGCTCCAGACTTTCTTGGCCGCCCTCTCTTTTTATCGCCAGCAATTCTTTTCTTTCCTTTTGATCCACATAAATTAAATGCAGGAAGCAACCCATTACGTATCTTTCCTCCCTTCCAATAACTCACAAGATAACTTTTTACAGTGGAATAATTTATCTTATAGGATGTTTCAGCTAGTTTAATAGCATTTTCTCGATACCTGCTTTGGAATATCAAAACCTCAGAATCTACTTGTTGAAATACGAAATTCACAATATCCCAAGCACGATTTCTTCTTTCCTTTTCTGCGTCACTAAGTTCTTCTTCTACAACATTACGTATATATGGGTCATTTTCCAAAATAACTATTTTTTCAGTTTGGTAATTAGCAACTAATTCATCTTTCTTCATCGCAAATGGCCATCTAATTTTATTCATATCTATTGCATATATAATAGAAGAAAGTCGATCACAATATACAATTCGAATTGTTTTTCCATCAAGATATTGTAATAACAAATTCTCTTTTAGTTCCAACAAAATCAACCTCCTTACAGTATTAAATCTTTGACATTTGATGATAAATCTATCTTTTTTGTCATATCAACTGCTAGTTCCTTCTTTGCTATCAAATAACGAAAGAGAAACAAACCTGTACCCTTCTGTAATTCTTCCATTTTGTCAAACAATTTTAGTACCTCCCTTATTGGAAGTTCACCATTTTCTAAGAGCAACCTAAGCATTACTAATGAAAGCTCATCTTTATCTAACTCCCCTTCACTTCCCTCCAGCATAGTCTCTCTTATCCATTCAATATTTTTAGCTAATTGTCTAGGAAGTTGTTTCTCGGTTATTACCTTCCAATCAACCCCTTGTTGCTGCCAATACCTTCTTTCAATCTCCAGCTTTTCAAATGTTATTTTTCTATTAAGTTCGGTAGTATTTTTTATGGTTCTTGCTACATCCTGTTTCTCTCCATTAGCATCTTCTACAGTTAAGAGAAAGTTCGTGGTTAACACATACGGTTCTCCAGTGTCTTTATCAGTGAACTTATCAAACCGTAAATCTTCTTTATCATCAACTACCTCTTTAACATCTAATAGTGGAAAAGATTCTCTTATATCAATAACCCTCGAGTTAAATTCGAATAATAAAAAAGCTCTGTATTGATTATCAGAATGGAGGTGATGGATGCGTCTAGTTTTTAGTCCATAGATTCTTGAAACACGACCCTTTGAGCTGTAATTGTAAGTAAAATTCCAAGGGATATATTCCTTTCCACTCCCCTGACCTCTTCCTTCATTTAGAAACCTTTTGAGTTTTTCTTTAGTCCAAGTATTATTCGCCATTCATCTTTACATCCTTTATTTAAAGGGCAACAAAAAACCACAGCCTCTTAGTCATTTCATTTCCTGAAGTCAAAAACCCTCGTTTTTTTTCAGTACAGACTAAGAAATTGTGGTAATTTCTTCATTATTAAATTTTTGTTCATTCATTTTAGGACTCCCTTCTATCTGCTTAACCTTCCGATAAAATGATGTTCGGCTTATATCTAATTTATTGTAAGTAGCGACTGCTGTTTGTTTACCTACTTTCCAATGTTTGTACTCCCGCATAAAATTCTCATCTATTTGGATTGACGGTCTCCCGAATGTCACTCCTTTTTCTTTAGCAATTGCAATTCCTTCTAACTGACGTTGCTTAATACTATCACGTTCAAGTTCATATAAAGCTCCAAATATTGTACATATAAACTTGCCCTGTGGAGTAGAAGTATCAATGTTTTCCTTTAAACTGACAACCTCAATGCCTCTATCAGTTAAGTCATTAACAATCTCCAGGAAATCCTTTGTATTACGAGCCAACCTCGAAATAGATTCAATTATTAATACGTCTCCTTCCCGTATAAAGTTCAACATCTCCTGTAACTTTGGTCGATTCGTATCCTTCCCACTTAATTTATCCAAGAATATCTTTTCAACATTCTGTTCTTCCAAGGCTTTTATTTGCCTTGCTTCATTCTGACTCTGGGAAGAAATTCTACAATAACCTATTTTTATCATAATCCCCTCCTACCGAATGTGCGTTTGCAAATTTAATTATAAACCGTTTCAAAATGTATGTGAAGGGCCTGAAACATTCCAAAAGTAACAAAGTGAGGTTTTGGAACAATATTTTGCACATTCCCATAAAGTATACATAAGGAACAGTAGATTATAAGTTATTTAGAAACTTTATGTAGGAAAGAAATTTGCTTTACTAAAATAAAAGGCCACAGTTAGTTAGCCACCAAAATACATAAACGCTACCTTGATTTATACCAGTAGGCAATAAGGCAACATTTGAGTTTTTTTATTTTCCAACCAGAGGGATACCACTTATGAAAAGTTCCATCCTCATTTTTAATATCCGTAATAGGTCGTTATTTAACTAATTCAAGTTGATTAAATAATAGTTCAATATCCTGTGTTAATGATGCCATTTTTTCACCTTTATGTCTCTTTAATCTCTTTATCTTGTTTCAATTCTCACACATAAGCAAAAACACCTACACTTTAGTGAGTAGGTGTTTCATGCTTATCCTTACAAGGCTTTACCCTCTAGCTAGCAGGTCCTATAACCCAAACTAGCTATTCCCAGATTAATCATAGATATAATCCTTTGAAACTGGCATAATTCTTGCTTCTCCAAATAATGGATCATATTCTAAATATAATAGTTTTTTAATCTTTCTTCCTAGAATACTTTGGTATCTTATTTCTATAATAGAATGTAATTCTTTCACATTGTTTTCAAATGAAAATAAAAGATTAACTTTATTTGTTTCTTCAGAAATACCCAGATCAAATTCCGTAAAAATCATCCACGGTTCATTTTTTTTATTCCCGTTTTCATTGAATGTAAAATTAGAATAACTAACCTTATCATAAAAATTATCAATATTTTCCTCTTTAATTTGTTTTAAATCAGAAAGTCCTTCTACACTATCTAATTCATACCAAAATAATTCAACATTTACTGCGGGTCCTAACCCAATATTCTTTATACTTATAGTTTTATAATTAGAAATATGCTGTTGATGTAAGGACCATCCATGATTTATTAGATAACCATTTTCATCCCTTTCAACTGTTCTATCATATGTTCTTAATCTTTCTTTTTCATCTATCTCGCCAATAAATGGATTTACCGCAATAACTGGTTTGAATTGGTGCTGAGTTAAATCTTTATTGATTTTATTCAATTTATTATTTTGTAACAAAGCTAATGTACCTAACGATAAGGTTCCAAGGAATGTCAAAAATGCAATAAAGTAACTAATTATATCCCCCGCAGACCATACTGATTCAAAAAATGAGTTCACTGCAGGAATCTTAAATAAGATATGTATTATCAAAATTGGTAATAAGAAAATTACTAATATCAATAGCAAGACTTTCCCCTTTTTTACCCTTCTAAAATAACTTAATAAATTATCCTCCAATATTATCCCCCCTAAACTGTTGCAAATGTTCTATGTTCAATTAATTTAGAATTTCTCACGCTTCCATTGATTTTATCTTATTATACCATTGATAATATATGAATATTGCAAAATAACTCATATAAAAGGAAAGAGTAATATTCACAAAGTGACCCATAATAACCATAAATAGATATGTTGATTTAACAACATTCCTTTGTTTACAAAACTGGCTTTTGTAAAGTAATCATTTATATATACTCTTTATATTTTTCTCTGTAAATTTCTTTCGCTTCTTTTATAATTTTTTTTTGCAAAGGAAACGTAATGGAATATATAGCTAATAATAAAGACACTATACTAATGCTATTAGAGAAATTTACCCAATCTTGTCCCTTGGCCCAATCAGAAAATATTCCAAGAGTTTTTACATGATCACCTTCTGGATATTTAGTAAAAAACACCAGCCAATAAAAAATAAATAAGAAGTACGCAATAATATTTATCAAGCTAATATTGTAATATATTATTTGTTTATCAAAAGCAATATATTTTGATAGTTTTTTTCGAGCTATTGGATTTATTTGCTCTCTTTGCTCTACTTCGTTTATCTTTTCATATGGAAACATCTTCTTGAGTCCCCAGAAATATATGGCATTCATCACGTAGTAAACAAAAATTGCTAGTACATTTATATACGCTAATATTGTAATTATTAAAACGGAACTAACAATTATTGAGTTATCTATTAAAGAAACCAATAAAAGTAGCGAAAACGATAGCAACATCAGATACAACAATGCAATATACCCAAAAGGATACCTACGTTTCTTCTTTTTATTTGTACTAACAACTAAATAAATAGTAGTAAACAATATTGGTAATAAGAATAACGGAGAAATTAAATTATAAGAAAATAAAAAAATAATAGTAAATAATCCAGATAAAAAAGTAAATATAAACATTAGGGCTTCTTTGTTATTCAATTTTCCTAGCTCTGTTAATCTATACGCTCTCTTCATATGTACACCTTCTTCCCTCCAGCTCGATTTTTTCTCTCTTTCAACCCTTGAAAAAAGGAATAAAGACTATTCATCATTCGATTTCTTATAACCAAAAAGAATATTACCTATATCATTCCTTTTGTCTTTTGTTCTAAATTTCCTTTTCCACCATGAGTTTATTATCTTTGGATTTTCAATGTCCTTCTTCATTTCTTCTATTAAATCAAGATAAATTTCTCTTCCTTCATCAACTTCAAAATCTATACCCTTTTTCTCGCAAATTGAGAGTTTCTCTATAACTTTACTTGAACCATATAATATAACTAAATTTTTCATATAAAAGTAATTTCTATTAATCTCTCCCTTATCGTTGGCCATTAATCTCTGATAGTGTGACTTATTAAAATCAAGTAACGAATTTACAAAATCTGCATAATACTGTCCCTTTTTATCCGCAATTTTCATCAGAACTTCTTTATTTTTTGTAAGGATAGTATTAAGGTAAGCACCAAGTACCAACGTAAAAATTGAAACAATCCAAATATTATCGCCGCTCCAAGTAATTACTTCGTTCATAATCTTACTCCCTTTCTTCCTGCTTCCTTATTTAAAGACTTCAGCTTCCCTTTAGAAAACTAATTTTTTTACTTTTTTTGTCTACCATTTAGGGAAATATTTCTTACGGAATGGATTCCTACAACATAAGTATCCTTATCCGTTCATTATAACTTAGGTTCTCAGAAAAAGGGATATGTTCAATGGTTCTATAACTCTAAGTTATGTAGAAAGTTTTGGTGGAAAATCAAAAAAATTTACAACTAAAATTTAAGATAGGGTCAGAAAATCCCTCATCATAACTTTTAAAGTTAATTTTGTCCACCAAAAATATAAAATGCTCGTTTCATATTTTTGTGAAACGAGTAAATGAATTTACATTATATGAGTATACAAGATGGGAATTTTGGCAACTTGATAAGGCTACTATTTTTTTATAATATGATTTATGATTATCAACAAAACAAAAAACCACAAAATTAACTTGTGGTTTTTACTTTACTGCAGTTTCTCATGTGAATTTACGAAGATACAAAAAAATACCATCTCAATAACTATACAGTATGGTATTTAAAAAACTTCCTTAATTCCACTCCTCGAAAGTAAATATGCAGCAGTCTTCACTCTCGAAAATTTCATCAATTCTTGGTTTCTCATCAATACCATTTTTCTTTTGGTCTTGTTCGGCTAATTCTAACGCTATTTCCATAATTTCTTTAGGTGCTTCGTTAACCCTTGAAAACTCAAGTATTTCATCAAATCCAAAAATTCTTGTAATGAATTGTCTTGGTAAACCATTAATACCTGACCAATTTGTTACAAATCCTATTCCGTCTTTGTAAATAACAACTCCAGATTCATAACCATTTAACTCTTGTAAACACTTTACTTTTAACATATTTTTCTTCCTCCTAGGATTAAGTTTTTTTATTCATTTTTTGGTCTTACCTCCCTTTATGCTATAATTCTTTTACACATCGGGAAGTAAATCCACAACTCACTAGCTTTTGTACATCCATGATTGTTCTAATATATTCATGATAAAAATTCCTTTGTTTCACAACCATAATCAGTTATCTAAATTAAGTTTTTTGTGAAAAATACTGTCTAGTTGTCAAAGAACAATATTTTGTAACTTAACTAAAGAACTCATTCTAAGATGCTAAACTTTTGCTTAAATTCCCCATCCTTTTGGCAAGAACATTCCTGATGGATTCCATCAATCGAATACTTTCTTCAAACGAATCTTTAGAAATAATCTCCTTCATTAATGCAGTTTCCAACTTGCCTTCAAGACCACTCAATGCTTCTATTGCATGATTGAAAAACCGGAATTTTACTGGAACGTAAAGCTGATGAGCTTCTGCTATATTGGCAACCGTTGAAGTTGCACACGACCGCATGCCGTATAAAAGAGTCTTCTCCTGCCAAAACCCTCGATGTCTTGTAATCTCATAAATTCTTTCGACTAGCAATAAAGCATTCTCGTATGCTCCAAACTTTTTAACGTCAGGGGTATAAGGGTTAGGCAAATTCATCCCCAGGCCTTCATTGTCCCTCAAATGACACAAGGTTTTTGTTAATATAGAAACTACTTGGTTTGCTAAATTATCCAAATCATCATATTGACTTTGTGTAATATATTTTCGACCCAAAGATATTTGCAACCATGCAGATGTTTCCTTTGCCGAGCCAATGCTTATACTATATTGGTTAAATTTTTCTCCAATGTATCTCTGTTCGCCCATTGCAATTCTTTCTTTTATTGATGTAGAACTCCTCTCGATTTGATCGACAATGTGCTTCTTCTCAAAAGACGGGAAACTTTTGCATAGCTCATAGATTCTTTCCTCCAATTTCTTCGCCTGCTGATAACCAATAAATCTCTTAACATCTTTCACTTCGAGGAAATGTTGTTGCTGCTTTTTTGTTTTATCTTCTTGTTCGGATTTTTTTGAGCGAATTGTTTGATGAGGATAAACGATAGGCTGTCCATTGGAGGGGTGATTGTTGAGGTTTTCTTCGAGGTTGTCGTATATCTGGTTTGTTCTGTACTTGTTCAAATAATATTCAATCCCAACTTTTTCAAGGCCACTAATATCATCCATGTCTTTTAGTACCCATATCAATCCTTTCTCTGCAAGGTACTTCAAGTATGTCTCGATGTCAAAAATGCTATAGGAAACCCGTTCCCTTTCTTTCCGATAATCTTGCTGTATTGGTTCTACTACTTTATTCAATTTGAATCATCTCCGATTTTTAATGATAGAAAATGTATAACCTAAGTTGTCCTTGCTTACTAAGTGAATTTGAATTGACTTATTCTTGATACATTCATTGTACTCCCTCTCGTTACTACATATTGAAGTTTTAAAGTTCAAGCATGTCCAAGCTGTGACTTAGACATTTCACCTGAATAGGTAGACGTATAATATTCCTTTAAAACAAAATGGTTAAAAATATCATACCGTCTGCCTTCAAATGAAATTTAGTGAATCTGATAGATTTCTGGAAAATAGATTGAATGTGGTTCAATGAATTCTGTCAGTGCTTATTTAGGGTGACTGCTTTATGTGTTTGCAAAATGGTGTGGAACCAAGAGGAAATTAGTGGTGTTCCATTTTTCTACGCATCTACTGTTAACTTCGTTTCTATTTCATCGAATAATTGCTCTGAATATAACGGGAATGAGAAGAAGGTTAAATCTTTAGTGACATATTCATAGGAATTCTTATCCAGATAGGTATCTTCTTTTGTTTCGACAATGATTAAATCTAGCCTTTTCAATTCGCCAATACATCTATCAAACTCTTTTCTGGGTATGCCATATTTGCTTGGGTAAAAGACGAATCTGGAATTACCAAATATGTCCTTTTTCTTAGAGTTGATATATTTTTTTCCAGTTTGAAGCATCATTTCCAAAATCACAACATCATCTTGAATATGACTATTGATATTTGGATATTTTCGGGAAAATATTCGTTCCATTATCTTATTTAAAATACCCATGTTTGTTTGATACTTTTCTAGTTCTCTTATCTCCCAATCCGATTCTTCATATGTTACATTGAGCAATTCAACTAACTCTTTTCTTGTTTTCCAAAAACTATAATCAGAGTACACGTCAAGTTCTGTTTGAAGGGCACAAAAGATATCGACAATCGTATAACCAATTGCTATATTCATCGAGGATTTTCGTGTGAAATATCTATATTTTACGCCATCACTTCCAATCCAAGCCTGATTACCATCAAACATTTCACAGTCAAAGATTTCATCTTCTTCTTTATCTGTTAAGTTATAAAGTAATTTTTGTAACAAGTTTTCCCTTGTAACCTTATGGATAAATTCTTTATTTGTACTTACCCCTTTAAATTGGGAAGAAGCATCAAAACTTAGCTTCTTCCATTTTGCCTTTTTGTTTTCATTCATAAATTCTTTTTTAAGTTTATTTATTTCTTTTCCAGAAGCACTATTGTAGTATCTTCCGTTTTCCCATATCATAATTGACATTTTCATTACCTCCATTTAGTCTAATTTTGTTTGATTAATTTAATTCCTTTAAATTCGACTGCTCTTGTCTGTGACCCTTGGAATTTGGCAACACCTTCATTTGCAAATACACTTTCCACCTGTGAATAAAATTCACGTTGAGAAACTGCTGATATTTTGGCATCCAAACACGCCTTTTTATATTCATCATAAAGTCTCTTTCCAGATTCATTTGCTGCATTATTTATTGAGCAAAATTCATCTATGAACCAAAGGGTGCTGTTATTCCCTTTCTTGTATTCCTTCATCAAGTTATTTGCATCTTCGCTTTCAGTGAACACATAATTGTTGTCAATTAACCGTCTCAAGCCAATTAGGCCCCACTGAACAATGCCTTCTCGTTCTTCAAACATTTCATCTTTTAAACTGCGATTAATATTTTCATTGGAAACAACGTTTTGGAAGGGGATTAAGGTTAATCTTCGGTAGAACCCAGATGTTTGATCAACGTAATTCGATGGTAGTTTGTTTGCGGCGAAGAGTAGACGAGCAGTATTGTTAAAATCAAATCCTTTTTCATACTTATCGTCTGCGTGCATGCTATCTCCAGAGACCAATGCCTTAAATACGGCAGTATCTCTAATATTTCCTTGTGGAAGATCAGCGTAGGTATTCAGTAATTTCCCGAACAACTTTACTGTACGGAATTTTGCTCCTAAATCCTGAAAAGGGACGTTGGATACATAATCCCTACCGATAATTCTCTCAATGATTTCAATAAATGTTGATTTGCCTGTATTTCCCGGCCCGTACAATATAAAGGCTTTCTCGGCCTTCATTTCCGTAGTTAGCAAGTAACCAATCATTTCCTGCACGGTTTTAGCATCCTCTGTCGTTAATGAAGCCGCTATATATTCTTTGAATCTCGGACACTGTGCATCAACATTGAATTCAACATTTAATTGAAAGGCGGTTTTGTAGTTGGAAACATAAGGTCCAAAAGTGTTTGACTTTATGTCAAAAACACCATTTTTGAAATTTATCTTTCCTTTCATTCGAATGGAATCTGTCAGGCCATTATCTTTGGGGATTCTTTTCAGTAGAAGTTTTTTGGTATCTTCTATATCTTTATTTGTTAGATATTTAGGTGACATGTAATCTAGGATTTCAAGATCAATATCATCCATTTCAACTTTTTGAAAAATACCTGAACCTATTTCCCTGGCATAAACAATTGATTTACACATGAGCCAATATTTTTGCATCAACAGCGTGGATACAAGAACATTAGGTAGTAGCTTTAAACCTGTATTTGTTTTTTTATAGTGTTCTGGAAGCTGCTTTGAGTTCTCGTCTACTTGACAGTTCATTTTGAAATGATATTGTTTGACCTTTTCCAAAC
Organism: Oceanobacillus chungangensis; assembly: GCF_003369565.1. Classification (GTDB taxonomy): domain Bacteria; phylum Bacillota; class Bacilli; order Bacillales; family Amphibacillaceae; genus Oceanobacillus; species Oceanobacillus chungangensis. Next base: position 20,255 of record NZ_PIOD01000009.1, read on the forward strand.
CTTTTGATTCAATCCATGGAGAATTAGGGATCCAAGTTGCAATTCCTTTTAATGGAACAATATGATCTCTGTTGAAATAGTTCACCCCGATATTTTTAAATTGCTGATTTCCATTTAAAAACCCTTTAACAACAATTATCAGGGAGTCTTCAACAATCTCTCCATAGAATTCCCCTTCGAGTATTTCAATGGCTTTTCTGGCTACTTCACTCAATTCACCATCTAAATTTTTTGCCTTTTGAATCTCAATAGCAATCAATGAGACTTCTTGCCGTAGAACTAGACCTGTTTCTGCATTTGCATATTCTGGAGCATTTTCCTTTAAATCAAGAGCGTCTTCAAAAGACATTAAGTTGGCTGGATCACTTTCATCTACTGATTGACCAATTGCAGGATTGTAGGCAGTAGTTATTTCTTCATCCCCTACACGCTCCGTTCTAGTACAAACCCAGATTGGAGTCTCTTTTAAATCTTGTAGTTGATCATAATTCATCGTTTTTTCTTCCATCATCATAATGGTATCCTCCTTATATTTTATAGCTCATCAGTACATTGCCATTAGGCAATATATTGATGAAAATATAATGGGGTTTCCCCCATTACTAAGGTTTTATATAAGGTTTCAACGTTTCCGAAAATTTGTCTACTATTATTATTTGGTCTTTCTCCCTTTCTATCGACCAATATTCATCTAGTATCGGTAGAGGGATCGACGTATTCGTATTATACAGTGCTTTAATGTTTATGTGCTCTAATGATGATTTAATATCTTCTTTTTGGAGGTTATACTTTTCCACCATTACTTTAATGTTGAAGAATAACTTGAATCCTTGATCTTCTAGTTCAATTAAATATAGCTCTTTTTCCAAAATTTCATTTAAACTTAGAACGTATCCTTCTGCCTTCTTTTCAAAATAACTTGGTTCAAAGTTTAGTGCTATCTCATACAGATCTACAATGATTTTTCCAATTAACTGTTTTTGTGCTTCAGACAAGTTGATAGTATCATTTTCCGTTGCAACAGCCAAATTCAGTTTATTCAAATCATTGGGGAGAACTATAGGCATAGAGCCTTTCATTGCTTTATTGTATATGTATCCCATATCAAGGCTTTCAAAAACTTCCTGCATGGAAAGGTCCAATGACTCAATGAGAACCATTACTATGCTTATACTTGGCTCTGTACGTTTACCATTCTCCAACCTATTAATATAACTTTCGCTAAGGCGGTGCCCACACTTTTCGGTCTGATCAGCTAACCTAACCAGAGACCAGTTTTTTGACTTTCTTTTCTCTAGAATAAGTTGACCTATACCATTACTTTTCTTTTCTTCCAAGAATCCACCTCCTTGGAACTAAATTGGCTAACCATAATCTTATTTTACCATCTCGTTGCCATTTGTCAATAACATTTGCGTTCTACCACTATTTTAATTGCTAAACAGACACGACGCTACTTAATTCATATCAACCAATATAGTCTTAACACCATTATTGATTAAGTTCAACCATATACGAGTGAAACGAGTGGTACATTCTATTAATACTTTTAAAAAACTTCATTCAAGGGATTTGAAAATTAAGATACCCATAATCATAATGTTGATATACTAGGTAAAGCTATAATCAAAGTTTCACTTCTATTGCACGCACATCATTAATTGTAGGTACTTTCCATTAAATCATTTGTATTTGCATTTGGATGAAGCACTTCCTCCCTAATACGAGTGAAACGAGTGTATCTGTTCATCTTTAATTTATCTCTTTTTATCTAACATTAACGTGTAGTATGTTCATTTATAGTAGAGATCCATCCTATTATAATGCAAATGCTACGTACTCATTTAACTATGAATCAATAGATATATATCTTACGAGTAGAACGAGTGCAATATTCTAATTAATATTTCCACATTCTAATAATGATGAACTACTTGTATGGTATCTTTATCTATACCCTATATAAAGTTGAGCATTTAACAGCAAAATATCCATGACTGAATTAATCCAATCAAATATAGTGGAATCATTTATAATTGCATACATTTCTTTTGTTAACCTTTACTCGTTATACTCGTTTATTTGAAAAGTGCTTCATACAATCAAGGGCTTTCCATTTACTGAAGCAATAAATGGTTTTTTTTCCAAAGAAGGATATATTTAAAACTGGAAGAAGAGTTGCCTTTAAACGCTCGTTTCACTCGTACAAAGAAATATGTTTGCGACTGACTAAATTAAGTAAATGTTCTTTTGTATAAAAGACTGGCACTCAACTATTAAGCATAGTGTTTTTGACATCAAGGGAATCTTTTTTCTTTCTGAAGAAGACCTATCACTTTATTAGAAAAACTTCCTCTAAGGAATTGATAAAAGATTTAAAAACGAAACCCCAAAAGAATTCATGTAAATTGTATAAAATGGATTAAAATAATGCACTCGTTTCACTCGTTTATCCTATTCTTGGGAAAAATACGCCTCTTGGCACAAAAAAAAGAGGTTAATTGCACAGATAGTGGTTCTGCAATTACAAGATTCCATTATTACATGTGACTGTTTGGATGATGCCTTTAACGTTATTTAAACTATTAATGGATATTGATTAAGGTATACCCCAATAAAGATCAAAAGGAAATGAACCAGTGAGCCAATTCTTCTATTGAGTCGGAATTAAAAGCTGGTTGAACTTCTATCTATAGATTAAAAGAACCTCTCAGACGGGAAAACAAATCGTTTTTCATAATTGGCTTACTTTCCTTTATAATGGAAAATAACAAAATACATATACGCTGAGGTGATATTAGATGAGCAGTAACCTTGATGATTTAATGCACTCTTTGAGCTTTAATAGGGCATATGAAAAATACACTATAGAACACAAAGAATCTACCAATCAACTTCTGCAAAACTTGCAGAATCAGCTAAAAGAAAGTTACCTAACTGGATATAATGACGGGCATCAAAATGGGGTTGAGGACGGTTTAATGGATGCCAAATTTAAAATGCTTGTAAAGTTGGCAGTTCATACTGACCTAGAAGACCAAGTCATATTAAAGGTTTTGGAGAAAGAAGACAATGAGAATTATATTGATGCCTTAAAACAGTTAAGGAAAAAACAGCAGGAACAGAAGTAGCTATGATAATTTGTATCATGAAAAAAAGAATCGGAATACTCCCGATTCTTCTCTTTTACCCTGTTCGGCGTTGACGTTTTACTAACTTACACCCAACGCCTTAAAGACTGCATCTATTGGGTCTGAATAAAATACCGGCTGCACCTTAACTAATAAATCAGGAGGAACAGTCTGTAAATCCATAACTGATGCTGCAGGTATTAATACTTTTTTAGCACCTGCATCTACGCATACTTGTAATGTGTTTGCAAATTCCTCCACTTTAGAAATAGTGCCACCGACAGTCATGTTACCTATGACGACTAAACTCTCCTGTGTTGGCTTTCCTAATGCACCAGAGCAAAGGCCAATCAATTCAGCAACGGCCAGTTCATTCGCTAAACCAATACCTTGTAAATCACTTATGTGCATGAGATAGTCTTTTGTTTTGGTGCTAATAGTATTACTAATACTTTTGCAATTAGCCGTAAAGAAGCGAAATGCAGTATCAAGGCTCTCTTTTGCTTCTCGTTTAGAACCAACACCTGATTTATCAAACTTACCTGTTCCACTAACAACTTGATTTTCGAGTTTATAAATACCAATCATTCCAGAATGACCATGTCCAGCAACATAAACATGCCCCGGCTTGCCCATACCTTCAGGAATTAATTTGCCTCCACCTTGTTCTGGCACTGATACGTAATGTTCCTCTAACGTTTCCTTATCAATATAAGAGAACATCACATCATAAAATTCCATACCTCCAATTTTCTTTAACTGTTCCTTCACACGTCTGCGACCCTCAAGTGCATACTCCAGCACCTCACTGACTTCTTCTTTTGTGAATTCCCCTTGTGGATAAAGGAGCTTCAACATTCCAGAAACAGTTCTCTTTACCGCATTCGTATCACGTTGGTTTAAATTATTACCTAGCTTGAAATAGCGATTAATTGCATCACTGAATGTACGTTTACGCATTTCACGGAAAAATTCTGCAAGATAATCAACAATAAATCCATATTTTTCAGTAATAATGTCCGGTCGCATTTTTGGAATCTCCCAACCAGGAAGGTAATAGTGCATCCGATCAAAGAATGCCGAATCATTTGCCATTTCTTCAGGGAATGGAGCAAATAAATGGGATGTTTTAATTAATGTATCCACACTCTGATTGATATTCCCGACAAATACCATGGAGGCAGAAGCATTTTTTTCTTCTTTTCCCCTAGCAAAAGAACCTGATGCCATGTAGTCCTTCATGATTTGAATGCCGTCTTTATCCTTAAAACGGATACCTGCAACTTCATCAAATGTGACACAGTCCCACATTCCAACAAGACCAACCTTTCTACTGGACATATTGTAGAAAAGATTTGCAACGGTTGTTTGTCCACCCGAAACGAGAATCGAATTCGGTGATAACTCCTTATAGACATGAGATTTCCCTGTACCACGAGGGCCAAGTTCACACATATTATAGTTATTTTCTACAAGGGGAACCAAACGTAGTAACAAATGCCACTTCACTCGCTCTTCAAGTTGAGTTGGTTCCATTCCTATTGAGCGAATTAAGACATCTATCCATTCGACTTTTGTGAAACTCTTTCTACCCTCAAATACCTCTTGAATATCCATATTAGGCATTTGAATCGGTTGTAAGCTACTAACATTAAAGGGATTAGAGTTACGTACCTCTTCATCATAAAAATAATCAATTTTAATCATACACCATATTCCACCAACCAGGAGTTTATCAAACTCTTTCACATAATTAGAGGAAATAGGGACTCCTTTTAGTCCAAGATTGGAGAATTCCGCCTCGTAAGTATCAATTCTCGGATTTAATGCCACTGTCACCTTGTCAATAACAGAATACTGACCATACTCTCGGATTCTTGATTTAATCTTTTCAGCCTCGTCAGGACGAACAAAATTTTCTGAAAGGATTTTTTTTACTCGTTCAACTCCTTCACGAATACTGTCCTCATCATCCGTCGCAGCATACATTCCAAGTAAATACTCTAGCACATATACAGGAACGTTCGCTCCCTCTTTAATGAGGTTTGTTAAATCTTTACGTACAACTCTTCCAGCAAAAACGTCATTTAGCTTTTTATCTAAATCAACAGCTAATCCTTCATTTATTCTTTCTTCCATTTACGGTCCCCCTCTCACTAAAAATCAAAGTCACTGATTATACCAAGATTGATGTTAAATGGTATTTTCTCCACTACGACACTTGTCTCCGTATCCCTAATAGTCAGGTAATACGGTTTATCTCGGTCATAAGAAATACTCTTCAATATAAACCTTAGTTTGAAAGTGCGATCAGCAGGATTATCAAACGGACGATCACCTATAATCGTTTCCTCGTTAGATATTACGTTCCCTTCGTCATCAGCCATATAGATGACAACAGTTCGAGGAGTTATCTTATCTTCCACTTTTTCGGTTTGGAAAAATTCAAGATTAAAAATGCTATTTGTTATCTTACGAGTCGTATTCGTAAGTTTAATATCCACTTTTTTAATCGCCTTGGCACCTTTTTGTCCAGTACGTTTGTTTCTAAATGACAGCAGTGGTACAACTACTTCCTGAAGACTTGCTCCACCATGGACAAAATTAATACCAGTTCCTTGCATTTTATACCGAAGTGTTGCTTTTGGAACATAAGCTGTTATTTGCTGTTCATTTCTAACAACGGACGATAGATTGATTGCTAACTGTCCAGAAACTTCTCGCTGTTCTTTTGACAGGATATAGCGTCGTTTCACTTCAATAGCATTCTTTGAGTCTTGTCCAATCTTATCGCTTTCTTCTAACGCATCCCGCTGGTATAGGAAGCCATGATCGGCAGTAATAAACACATTCGTTCCGCTCAAATCATCTCGGATTATTTTAACCAGGTCGTATAGCTGATCCAATGCTGTTTCTACTGCATTAAAGGTATAAACTTCGGTTGAAGCCTTATCGCCCATTGCATCAATGGTATCATGATAGATATAAATGAGCTTTTTACCCTTAAAGGTTTCTCTTCGCCCAGCTTTATTCATAGCAAGTACATCTTGAAAATGAACAGCTATGCTATCATCCACTTTTGATTCAATAATTTTTTTCCGATTCTCCACCCCAGAAGAATCTTTACCGTCAACAAACACTCTAGCATTCGTATCTATATATATATCTTTGTGAGGAAGCAGCGATGGCATTCCGAGTTTCGTAATAGACGGAACAACACCGAGAAGTGTTTCCACTTCACAAGTTCCCATAGTTTCCGAATTGAGCCGTTCATAAAGCTCAATGCCTATTTCATAACGCATAGCATCAGACACGACGACAAAAACTCGGTCGCCATTCCGTACTTTAGAATCAATAATAGAAGAATAAAAGTTTTGCTGGTTTTTCACACCAGGTAGTGACCAATCTTGTGTCATTTCGGATTCAACTGCTTGTGACCAATTAGTGCTCAACTCTCCCATGTACCAATTGGTATATAAATCTTCGACAAGTGTTTTCAACTTTTTCAATAAATCATGGTTACTTTCCTCATCATAAGCCACGTAAAACTTGCGGTAATATGTATCCATTAGATAATATTCTTTAACGTATGATTGATATAAATCAATTGCTCGACCTTGTGGAATACCTTGACGATGTTCTTGATAAAACTCTTGCATTTTAACAGTGTAGTAAAGTGCTTCATATATGGAAGCAAAGTTATCATAGTAATGCTTTACTCTTCTCAATTTAATAAGTCTAGTGTATTCCTCAAAATCTTCAAGTTGTGTAATAAGGCCATTAGCGATGTAAATGATAATTGCTCTGTCGATATACGGAAAAGTATCCGCTTGTTTAAATGTTTCAACTGGTAGATTATTGATAATATTAGGGAGTTGAATTTCCCGCTCAACCATTTCTGCATATTCATCGAAAATAACAAAATCTGTCTTGTGGTGCATCCAATGGTCGATAAACACCAGGGCATTCGATTTGTTTCGATTGGCAACAAAATCTTTCATGTCTTTTATATTATCCTCGCCTACCGTTTGGCTAAATGACGTTACCATTAAATGGATAAATAATGTTTTTAGGCTTTTCTCTTCACAATTATAACCATAGTGATTTACAACATAAGTCCAAAACACTTCTATATCAAAGAATTTTACAAGAAGGGATAAGTATTTGTTCTCCTTGTCATCTAGCGTATCCATTAACACAGCCTTTAAGACTGCTTCAAAATCTGGTGTTTTGATATTGCATAGGACACTCATGATTGCCAATTCTATTATTTCCTCTGAATAGGATTCAATATTTAATGCTGAGAACTTTTTAAAACGTTCTTTGTTATTAAAGAAACGTTCATACTTTTTAATAACCACCCTTAAAGATGGGTCAATATGTAACTCACTTAAAATAAGTGAAATCCGATCAGCATAGAATGTCTTAGAATAAAACACCGTATCCGCTAACCAGTTGTCTTCCACACCTATTTCCAAATTGGTATAAATCAAGTATGAAGATGTATAATCTTCTTCTTCAAGCAAATACTTAGTGTGAAATTGATTACAGTCAGTTAATGTAAGAACTTTTACACCATCTATATTGATTCGTTCAATGTCTTCGGTAAATTCATTATCCTTGTCCACCCAGAACACAATTTTTCGCTGCTCTCCTTCTTTTAATGGTTCATTAAATATATCTGTTAATGCAGACTCTATTTGGTTTATGTTCATCACATACACCTTCTTTCTATCTTTCATTATAGAACAATATTTTACTTTCTACCCTTTACAAATTGTTTAAAAAGCTACTTTCCTCTAAGAATAGAAGTACATTTGTATCCCTAAAAAAACTTAGTCAAACTTGTAAAGTCTATTATCTGGTTTTTCCTTATTTCTTCAACTTCATGTATTTCGAACTATTTTTCTAATTACCTCTTTTAAATCTTGTACTATATCTTGAGAGTTCGATATAATTTCTTCTTTCAACTTATATTTCTTTAGAGTTTCTGTATTGGCATTAAATTCTTTAAAAAAATCATTCAATGCCATGTACTCGGCAGGTGACATTTCTAACTCCTTCTTTATTGGGGGTAATTGGTATCTTACACCATTAATTTCCATATTTAATACAGAATAAAATACTGATACCAACTGTCCATAAATAGGGACAAAAATATTGTTCTTTTTATCAATACAAACTTCACTGTCGTACATTCCTTCAGAGTTTAAAAGGCTCACAATAGACTTATCAGATAAGAATCGACGTATAAATTCTATAGGTTCCGCTAAATGTTCTTCCTCCCATTCATTACCGTCAATGTCTGAATGATAACTAATCCCCTCAATTTTACTACCATATAGTTCCTCGTATGAGTTTTCAAATATATCTACAATTATGTTATGAGCAACAGAAACTATGTTTATACTGTTGTACTGATTTATTAGTGAATACAAAGAAGTACATTTTTTATTTAATTTCCTTCTATACCCATATTTATAATCGTTTACAATAGTTTCGGCCAAAAAAGGAGCTTCCAATTTTGTTGTTAATCCGTCATTCTTTAAGTAACTAATTGATTCTAATTCTTCAAGTAATGGCTGATAAAGTTCATTTTTTCTTTCTATTGTTAAAGCAGTTTTCTTTTTGCCCGTAATAAAGCCAAAAACAGCTCCAATTCCAAGTAAAATAACTCCAGTTAAAACATCAGTGAATACTGTATTCCATTCTATTAAATCCATTATTTCACACCCTTACTCTATAGCATGTAGGTTTTATGAGAAGAAAAGCAAATCCAAGATTGGATTCGCCTTTCATCAAAAAATTATAATTTTGCAACTAACCCCTTAAACTTTTCATAATTCACTTTTACTCCATCATCTAAGTCAATTTCAATTTGCATATCAGCCATGTGGTGCAATAACTCATCATACGCTTTGAGCTCGTCAATTTTCTTTTCAAGGGATTTCAGTTCTTTCTTGGCATTACTAATTTCTTTTGCTGTTGAGTCCCCTTCAATGATATTTAGCAAGTCTTTCTTTTCAGCATCTAAACGAATCTGATAGTCATGCAAGTAATCTGTCCGAATACGAGATAAAGTGGTTTTATCATAACGGTGCATGTATATGAGACAGTTAAAAGCCTTCTCCTTACCCGATGTAAACAACCAATAAATTGGCCTTTTACTATATGTCTTTACATGATCTTTGTAAAAATTATTCAAGAAATAACGACGTAACGTTTCTTTTGCAGTTTCATCATTCCTGCGACCAAGTGCATCTGCAACAAAGTCAAGGTTTTCAGAAAGTGTTCCCTCTCCGAATGTCGTTTTAACAAAGTCAACAAATCTAGTAACAATGTCATCTTCAAAATAAGATCCTGGAAGAATAGGAAGAATATTATCTTGATCTACTGGAAATGTCTTATACCGTGTAGGGTTAAACTTACCACCTGCATAAATAAGACCTTCTTCATCAAGAGAATAACGTCCAAACGAACATCCAATTCCATAGGAGATGAAACTCTTTATATCTCTTTCCAAATCAGACTTTCGGATTGCTATATCTTTGTCGTTTACTTCAGGTATTAGTTCATCCCGTAAATCATAATTGTTTATAAAGATACGATTTAATCCCTCTTCATTCGCTTTTTGTTGATTAAATTGTGATTCAGTATTCTGAACCCATTGTTCAAATGCTGATTTGATATTTAATGTAGGGCTTTCAATTAATGGATGTTTTCTGAACCCCCACGAAGTTTCAAAAGAGTCCCAATCCCCTTTTGACAAGAGGATGTTTTCTTGAACCTTCTCAAGAATTTTGCCTTTCTCTTTTATTATTAGTGGGATTTGAATTACATCCCCTACTTTAAAGTCAATAGTTGGAGAAATTATCTCTAAAAAAGTCTTTCCTACGATACTATTAATTAGAGCTAACACGTATAAAGAGCTTTCATAATCCTCGGAGAAGCCCTTCGCCCCTTTAGAGTCAAACAAAAAACCCTCCTCACAATATCTAACTGAAATATTTCCCATACTTAATGCTGACCATGTAATACCTTTTTTAAATGCAAAATCTCCATTATAATTATGAGATCGTATTCTACCAGTTCGTTTATCAATATTATTTTTAATCTCATTTCCGTCATCTTCCCAATTTACTATATACTCATTGTTACCATACCATTTCCTATAGCTTCCCCCTTTATTATAGGGAAACCATTTTCCCTTACTTTGTAACGCTTCTTCAGTACTTGTGGTATTAAAAGTGATTTCAGGAAAATTTACTTCATGCCATAACTTTAAAAACCTGTCGTTATCAGCAGTTGCCATCCCTTCTCTTGTAGTTAGTATTGAACCAACTGTAGTATATTTGAATGTTTTAAGCATATTTTCACTAGCCCAATAAGCAATAGGAATTGAGGGAATCCTAATAAAATCCTCCTTTTTTGCATAATATTTCCCAACACCACTAAAAAACCACTGTTCTTTTTTTTCTAAACTTTCTACAGCTCCCCTATCACTAAATAATCTTCTGTAAACGGCACTATAATTTTGTACATTAGAATTCAATATAACAAATGCAGTTGTTCCAAAATCAGATCCAAATACCCCTCGCCCAAAATGCAGCATATTCACAATAGTATTATGTGAAATTATATGTTCTCTTAACTTCTTGTAGCTTGCTAAAAACATCCATACTGGAATATTTATCATAGAAATTAATCCTTGACTTTTACAAAAGGATTGTGCTTTTTCCATAAAAACTGTACTCATATCTGATTTTACGTTTGGAAAATTACTTTTTAAATATCTTGAAAGTTTTTCACCCATACCATTACTTCCCATGTATGGGGGATTAGTACATACTACGTCATATTTCGTACTCATTAGCTTTGCTTGTAATAATATTCCAGGGAATTTATCTAAAATATTATCTTTTACTAATATCCCAAAAAGATCAGAATGTTCATCTACAAGCTCAAATAATCGTTTTTCTATTGTTGTAAGATCTAAAGGTTCTACATTGAGAATTGATCCATATTCTTTTGCATCCCAAAAAGTATCTCGCAAATAATTTAGAGTATTTTTTAAACTAAGTCGTATATTATTATCCTCTGTCCCATTGATTAAATAATCAATAACTTCATCTGATATCCAATTACTCTCTTGAATAGCATGGATGTTAAGTTTAATATTTTGTTTAAATACTCGACGTGACTTCTCTCTAGCTTTCATAAAAATAGCAAAAGAAGCTAATTGAGCAGCTCGGTCATCTACATCTAATCCATACAAATTATTTTCTAAAATTAATTTTGGAATTTCGCTCTCCATATATCCTTTTTCAAGGTACATTTCATAAAAGATATCAAAGGCATATACGAGTATATGTCCACTCCCACAACAAGGGTCAAGAAACTTTATTTCTTCAGGATTAGCACTCTGGTATCGAATTTCTTCCAGTTGGTTGAGAACACTATCCTCTTGTTCAGCGTCATCTAAATAATACTTCCATCCTGATCGTAGATTACTCTTAGGATTGCTCTCAAGCCAAATACGTCCCAATGAGTTCTCCACCATATATCGGACAATCCAATTTGGAGTAAATAACTGGGTCGCTGCAGGGAGTGTATCCTTTGTTATTTTTATATTCTTTTTCAGATTTGCAAAAACTTGATCCTTTTCTTCCGCAATATAATACTGATAAAGCCATCCGATAACTTCAATTTCCTTCCAATTATCGTCTGGAACAATCTCAGTGTTAGTCATATGACGAACAAAAGAATCAGTTGCAAGCAAACCTTCAGGAAATAGGATTTCGGTATAATCATCAATCTTCTCAAACATAAACGGCATATAACGATTTAAGTCATTACAATGCTTAATAATAAGGTATTTAAACAGTTCTTCTGAGTTATTGTTCATTTTCAACTCATAAACATATTCCTTATCCAAATCCAAGTCCAACGATAGTGCCTCTTTCATCATATCTGGCTCGGTACTGGCAGCATTAGTGGAAGAAAGCACTCTAATTTTCGTTGGTAAATAGTCGTTTACCTCCATAAAACGCAAGGCAGTAAATCGGTTAAACCATGTATAAGCAACTTCTTCCATGACTTGTCTGAAACCAATTTGGTTGATACGGTCTATTAATTTATTCCTTTGAATCTTTTCTTCCTTTGATAACTGTCTGCCATCAATAAAGATGGCATCCGAACTCTCAATATCTGCTTTTTTTATGTTGTCTTCAGTAATACCAATTTTCATAGCCTTTGCTTCGACCTTTTTCAATAACTCTCTTCTAGCACTCGTAGCAAAGGTCTTTAATGCCGATTTATTCATCCATTTCCACCCCAATTACTCGATAAACTCAATTTGTTTATTTTCTTTAATGATCTGTTTTAACTTACTTGACAGTGTATTGATATAGTTATCAACCTCACCTTCTGTTGTTAAGGTTTTAACAGTGACCAATTTTGATACTTTAACAGGCTGCTTTTGAATAACTGGAGCAACCGGATAAACAGCTTTACCACCAGTACGTTTTCTTTCTTCTTCAGCTTTTTTCCGTTGCCACTCTTTAATTTCTCTGTCAATATCTTTTTCCATTTTTTCTTTAAAGCTCGTACTTTGGGAAACTGTGGCATCCACTTTATAAATATCATTAAAAGCATCTATATTTTTATTAAGTTCTCGATAGTAATGCATTACCCGTTCTTTTGTTTCATTGGATACACCGTAATGCGATGTCAATGATGATAGGTAATCATTATCTTCTTTTAACTTTTTATGGGCATTTTCCTTTTTCTCTTTCAGTACGGAAATTATCTGTTCATCCATGGCGTTAATGAGTTCTGGAATATCTTTTATTTTTCTATAAGGAATTGGATCTTGGACAATCGAATGGAGCTTCTCTTTGACATTCTCTATCTCTCCCCCAAATAAATAAGCATTATTTTCTTCATACTTTTTCAGGGCAGCTAAAGCCTCATCAAAAATCTTTTTCTGGTCGGTGCCAAAGAAACTTTTTACATAGATAATATCTTCTTCCCAGTCAAGTAAGTCATCTTCTAATTCCTGTAACTTATTAAAGAACGATACATTGTCTAAACCATTATGAAATTGCTCAAAGTATTCCAACCCTTTATCAAGTAAGCTCATTCCAGGATATTTTCTACCTTCATAACGAGCTTTGTAATTCTTAATTTCGTTAATCTGTTTTTCAACAAGGATTCTTATGTCCCTAAGTAATCCGTCTTCATCATCAGCCAAATCTGTCTTATTAAATACATCTTTACAAATATTTTTAGCTGTGTTGATTAACTTTTCATCTACTTTTATCCGTTTTAGCACGATAGCCTTATCTGCATCCGCAGTTTTAGTAAATGCTGTAATAAGTGTATTTACATTTACTTCTGGTTCTAGATATTCCGCATTATAACGAATGCGTATACGTTGATCTATCAGTAACTGAGCTATCAACGCTGCTATATCAAGCGTTTTCCAGCCATAAGGTTTATCAGCAAAACGATGATATAAGATTTTTACTCGAACTTGTTTTTTTAGATCATCTTGTAAACTGATAAAATCTGATATTTCTCTCTTAGCCAATTCATTCGGGTTTACCTTCAACGTATCTTCCAATGACATTTGCTCATCGTTTGCAGCTAGAATCGAAATTAATTCCCGTTCATTTTCCAAATGCTCTTTCACATAGCCAAGTTTTGTATAGACATTATCAACTAGCACGGTAAAGGCAGCATTGATTTTTTCACGAACGGTTGACCCTTTAATATCAACTTTGTCTCCATTGATAAAGAAAGTACTATCTTTAATTGCCTCCTCCAAAAGCTCACGAACTCTTCTTCTGCGTTCACGGACTTCGGCTTGTTTGTTATTTAGGATATTTTGGATGTTTTCAGGCAGTTGTGTGATGTTCGTTTTTTTTCGGAATTCCTCAATCCGTAATGCTTCTCCAATTTCTTCGATATATGCTTCATTACCACCAAGTTTAATAATCATTTCCCCATTACCAGAAGTCATCATCATTAATTCCTGCTCGGATTTATGATAGTGATCCGATAACGGGGAAAGAATTTGTATTCCAATATTAGATATCTGGTTTCCATAGTTTTTCTCATCCATTTTCTGATTGTAGGTGAAGGCATATTCACTGGAATAACGGAAACGTTTTTCATCGTAAAGATCTAGGAAAATGTAGTTTGCTAACTCCCGCTTAACGATGTCTTCATCAATATTCAGAGATTTAATTTCCCGATTAATGTCTTGTTCATCATCCGTTAAAAAGATATAGTTATCCCCATTTTTCTGTATTAACGTTTGGGAGATGAGCTTTCTTAGAGAAACCTTAATTTTCTCTTTAAGTTGCAACTTATCCTCATCAATATGTGTCACCATTAGTGTTGCAATATTATCAAGATTTGCTGGTAACTCTTTTACATACTTAATCATGAATAGTACCTTTAATAGGTCGATGTTAAAGTCGTCATCTTTTAAAGCTGGATTCTCATAAGCTCCTTCTATTACCCTCGAAATTGATGGATTCAGGAATTCTTTAATCGTGTCATAAAAAACATAAAAAGGAATAAGTGTACCTTCTTCAGCATTTTTATACTGAAGACCAGCTTCTTTAAATGCCGACAACATGGAACGTTCCCCTTCAGATAAATGCTTACCAGAAGAACCATGTTTCCGTACTTGTTCAAACACATTTTGTAGGAGTTTGAACTGATATGGAATGAATGGATAAACATCGGCAAATTCCTGTTCATTTTCAAAGCCACGTAAATCTGCTGTACTTTCTCTAAAGCTAATTAAGTTCTTTAAGACAGCACTCTTTTCCGGGTAAAGAAGTTTCAATCTGTCATTCGCAAAATCCTTCTTTAGGAGAATCCTCTTTTTAATGACCTCATCAACAGAAATGGATGATAGCGATAGTCTGGTATCGAATCTCCCTTGGATACGGGAGAAGTCATCCCCTTTCACTTTAATGATGCTATCAATACTTTCTTGTGATGTAACCATAATCCAGACCTTTCCGTTACAGTGAGTTCCTAGATCTTCCGCTACTGTTTGTAAATTTAGCATCAGGTTACGGTTGTCCCCAATATATTGCCCAATCTCATCCACTAGGAAAATAAGGTGAAAGTTCTTGCCCTTTCCGTTAACATACTCGTTAACGTCTTTTGCAAACTTTTCAATGCTGATTTCAAAATTATTAACACCATTTTCAAACCAATTTCGTGCTGATTCTTCAGTCATATCAGTTACTTTAGTTAGAGCCCCAATGACAAAGTCAGCATCAAAATAGAAGCTGTTACGACGTTCTTCCCATGATTCACCTGCTAACGCCTTAAATTCCGTTTTAAACGCATTGTACACTCCCTGTTTATCCAGGTACTTTTCCATCTCAGCTACACCGGGTATATCCCCGTAATAGCCACGATGTTCATAAAAAACCTTCATGAAGACACGAAGAATCGCATCTTCCTTTGATTTATTATCGAGTGAACCCTTTGAATCAATATTAAACAGGATAGTTTCTGTTTCTACATCAGCAGTACGTTGCATATTCGCATAAACAATTGGATCCTGTACTTTATCTTGAAAGAAGTCAATCGCTTGTTTTCCATTTATCTCTTTATTTTCAAGTAAATAAGCGAGGATTTTTAAAAAGTGTGATTTACCAGAACCAAAGAATCCAGATATCCAAACTCCCATTTTGTCTGTTACACCATTTATACCTTTTTCATAATTCTCATAAAACTTGGAAAGATGTTTTTGCAATTCACGTGTAACAACATACTCGTCCAATTCCTGATAAATATTGTCTTCGTCTTGTTGGGCTACTTTTATGACCCCACGAATATCACGTTCAATATCTTTTTGAAACATATCCTTAATAATCATCTAAATTCCCCCTATCCCTTTTAATCAACTAATCGGAAAGCCCGGTAATAATTATCATCCTTAAATTTTCCAAACAACTGTAATGATTGTCCATCATATTTTCCCGGAAAGAACATGATAACCGGTACATTGTCCAACACTTCTTGTAAGTTATTTAGAATGTTATGAGAGCGAACAAATGGATAAACTTTTCCTATTCCAGTGAGAAACACCACATTATAGTCATCCATTGTTATTTTTTCCTTTATTTTTTCTAAAAACACTTCCGGTTTGGCAAATGTAGTCATTGCTCTAAACAATTGATCTTTCCCTTGACGCTCTTCCATTTCAAAAATACGATCAAAAATTCTTTTTTGCTTTGTTATGTCAATGAGCATCTTATACAAATCAAACTCGATTATTCTTCGATTCGATCCTTCATAACTAAACTGCCTTTTGATACGCTTAACGTAGTCTCTAATATACAACTCTTGATTAGGTTCGTAGTCAAACACATAAAAACTAATTTCATTTCCCAGACCACGACCTTCTATAAATTTATCTTCCTTAATTTTATCAGCTATTTTATCAGCTCTTGCTTTTAAGTTGCTCACCATATCACCTCCTACTCACCCATCGCACGTACATAACAAGCATCACCAATTTGAGTGAGATGATTCTTTATCTGTTCATCAATAATTAGCCTATTCAGCTCTTTACCTTTTCTCGTTCTTAGTATTCCACTTTCATACAATACTTGCATGTAAGCTCTTTTTAACTTTTCAATATTAGTGTCGCTCCAACCCGCTATCTTTTCACTTTGCTCTGACTTAGAGGTAAAGAAGAGGTTGATGTCTTTCTTTTCAATTAAATAATCATTATTATGTAGTTTTTCCCCTATTACCTCATCCATGAACTCATAGAACAGCAAATCTGTTTTTATGATGGCATATAGGTTCAGGACTTTTCCCGTTTCAATCGAGCCTTCCAGCATCAAGGCCGCAAGAGTCTCATCAATAGCTTCAGCCCTTTTCATAACGGAAGGTAGTGCTCTGTTGATTCTCCCTTGGTTATTAAATTGAAACAGATTTTCCTCTTTTACTTTTTGCCTAATTTCCTGTTTGGAAAGTCCAAACTGCTTTAACTTTATGACCTGCTTTAACTCAAAAAGTAAAAAGGATGCCCCATTTAAACTTGAAGAATATTCTAATTCTATTGTCATACAATCATACCTTTCGGACAAGACTTTTTACCTACTTTATTTCCAATACTTTTTCCACGACAGCTAAGCGTCTCTTCCCACATTGTTGCTGAACTACTTTTGTAAAATGATTGTCCTTTATTAGTTTTTCTTGATTATTTTCGTATAAGTTCTTAATTCCATTTATTAGCTCATTATCTTTTAACTCTTCCTGCCAATAAGAATCGACTAGCTTGTTCAAATCAATAGCTAAATCCCTCTGTGTACGATAAAACATTTTCAATTCCACAGGTTTCACCTCTTGCATAGTTCTTACATACTTATTATTTTAGTCTTATTCCACTAGGAACTCAATGGTAAAGGTATGATACTTTAAATACTAAATTATGAACTTAATACGATAAGATTATTTCTCATAAGAGTTTGGTTCATTGCTATAAAATGTCAAAAGAGATCAAACATTAAGTCAGTCTTCATAAAACTAGACTTCTTGTTGTCCTAATGATTCAAACACACATTCTTTTTGTGTATTCTCCACATAAAGACCGTATTAGAGCCTGATTGAGTACATTATATGGATCATTAACATCCATAATCACTTGAATAGTGTACCAGAAACGGGTCCAATCAAGTTCTAATGACAATTCAAATAGTAAAAAATGCCATTGAATAACACGGAATTCCGTGTTATTCAATGGCATTGCTCTTAATTTGTTATCCTCTTAAATTCTTCAATGTTCATTAAGACTTTTTCTAAATATGCCATGAGCTTCTCTGTATCCCAATCGAAACCACAAAGTAAGATAACTAGCCTACTGTTCAAAAGAGCTTGCCTTTTCCCAACTTCAATTCTGTATATGAACGATGGAGACAAATTTGTTCTATCCGCTAAGTCCTGGAGACTCATCCCATACTGTTTCCGTACTTTTCTAACGTATTCGCCAAAATTATTAAATGCCATATCTATTTCCTCAATATTGCTCATATCATTACCCCCAGTTTATTTTACTGGCATCACCAGTCCCATTTTTGTTATTGCTCAATATACTACTGAAGATAATGTCGAAATATAACTTTTTACTCGAACCACAATAAGTTATTAAACATTCATGAAAACAATAGTATAAAAGGAATTACAAACTACTAGGAAAACAGGAGAGTGATGTGTAATGCAGCAAGAGGAATTTCAAAAGATGGACCTAATTGAACGTGCAGAATATGTGAATAGTTTGTTAGCTGACGTGAAAGACCTGAAAAAGGTCGCCGAACAACACCAAATAAGCTATAGTACGTTTTGCAAGGAAATGCGTAGGGGTGGATACACCTTCAACCAGTCAAAGAAGCAATACGAGAAAACATTCTCTATACAGGAGTATAAGGAGATTGAAAAGCATATCAATACAGATGGAGAGCCCAGTGAAGTTACTCAGTTCATATCAGAACACATGGAAGAGCTTAAAAAGCTACTGATGGTCCATGCTGATCAGTTAGTCTTAAATCCGATTGTCTATGACCCAACCATCGAAACTATCACAAAATCAATGCAAATCAACTCCCAGGTGTATAAGGAATTTTCCAATCTATGCTCAACTAAGTTCAGACATCTGAAATTACGTGATATCATTTCCCAGTGCGTTCACGAATTTACAGAGAGCTACAAAGATAAGACCCCTCATCAATGATATTTGGGGTCTATTATTAACCGTTTATTATTCTTCCCAAGATGTTAGCAAATCAATGATCTCATTTTGCGTATGTCCATCCCAACCGTTTTGACCCCAATAAAAACACCTTTATCCACATAGACCATTCTCTAACAAAAGTTTAGCAGCCTGATAGAATCCAAAACAAGAAGCAATTTGTAAAGGGGTTCTCCCAAGCTGATCAGTTTCATTAACATCTACGTTTTGTTCAACAATCATATATCCCGCTTTGTGTAAAGAATCTTCCATTAATCATAACCTCCTATTAATACTGCTAAAACCCTTAGTCAGTCCTCTAATTTTCTATAAAAGACTGCAGAAATTCTTCAAAATCTTTATCTTCAAGGTAAAATAAGTCTATATAGGAAATTGGCAACTTATGTCCCTTAAAATCTATTTCAAACCCTTTCCGCTTTCCAAACCCATTATTTTTGGATGAGTATTCATGTTTCAATAAGTCCATTAATTGAAACAAACGCATATCTGGGTACGATTCCCATATTCCTTGTAGCAGATTCAGTATCACCTTTATTCTTTCTGGATTTCTTTTCATTTCATTCATTTTCTTACGTGCACTCCTCTCTAATTTATTTGATCCTTATTAATCTAAGATTACCTGGAGCATTTGAAACTCTTTCGGTTGATTCGGAGCTTTATGAGTTTTCAACCGATTATATCTTGACTTTGATTTTGGAAAGTAATAAAGGATTCCTTTTGAAAAGATGTAACATGCTCATTTAAAATAATCGAATTTTTATCAAGGGACTCATTAATTTGTCCGATCATTTCAACCAGGGTATTTTCTAGTCTGTCTTGTCTCTTTAGAATCTGGTTTGTAACTTCTTTTAAGACAACTGAATGCTCTTCAAGGGTGTCGAATCGATCTTGTAAAGTTTCCACATTTAATTCCATTTTATTGATCATCTTTTGTTCGATTTTCTCCAGTTTCGGAGAAATTACATGTATAGTTTTGCTCATTTTCTCATTTCCAGTTGCCTCCATCAATCCTTATTCTTGAATAAATTTTTATTATATTGGTCAAAATTAATGATAGCGATCTCATTTGGGTCTCTTCTACTATATGTAAAAGGTGAGAAGAACAAAATAAACTTTTCATAAACTTCAATAAGATTATCAACTACTTCAGGGATATTATCGAGATTAGATTGCATATAATAGCTAATTGCACGATTTCCATCACTAAATTGAATATCCCGGCTGATTTTTTCCCTTATTACATTGCTATGAGATTTAAAAACCTTGTACCAATTATTATAACTTTTACTAAAACAAATTTTTACAAATGCCTTTCCTGAATTATCATAAACTGTAGCATCATAATAAATTCCATCTCGTCCAGCAGCAATTCTTAATATCTTATTTAATAAAGATTCTTTTTCGGTATGGAAATTCAAATAATATGGGATTATCTCTCGCAATTTAGCCAAGAGGTATTTATTTCTATCTTCAAATCGTGAAAAATCATAAATTTCATCTCGCCCCTTATATGGTACAGCTAAATAAGATGTTGACAATGGTATGTATTTATCAACTAATAATAGAGGAGGAGAGCCAATTTGATTAATCATATCGAGTTTATTATATACTTCTAACTCATATCCTTGATTACAGTATTCAAGTACATCTAACACCATCGGGTTTATTTGAATCGCAAAAAAATCTATCTGCTTATCACGATTACTTTTTAGTAGTCGCTTTACCTTGTTTATATGATTTGGGTTAAATTCTGATGCCACCCATATTATGATACCTTCTTGGATATTCTCGATTAGTAGCTTTATTTTTTTCTCAAAGTGATTATATATATCAGATGGACCTATTTGATACTCAGCATAAATTTTAATGCCTCTTTCACGTGTGACTGCGGATAGGTCTATAGGCTTTCCGTTCTTATACTTGGATTTAAACATACGCAATTCACACTTAATAGAGGATTTGACAAATTCCTCGCCAATTACACTACTTAAAAATTCCGAAAATAACTTATTATGAATTTTTAAGTATGTCTCTTTTCTAGCTCCATTCTTGCTCACTTTATATTCCTCCTAAGTTATTAACAATGTTTACTATTTTGTTAACCGAGGTCTACATTTCATTTGGAATGTTTTAAATGGTAATACTGAATAATTTACATTTATCATTACTAATATAAAATCTAAAATTATTGATTAAATTCGATTCTGAAATAAATGCACTATATAAGAAGAAACGTGCATAACATTGTATAAGAATATCAGCTATGTACTACAGTATTCTTAAACGGAAGTCATACACGCCGTCTTCTTTGTCATCTATATCAATATTTACAGACAGACCATTATTTCACATGTCAAAAAACTTAACCAAATCACAATCCAATTGATTTTAAAAACTTTTCCTCTGGTACATTAAGAATTTTTGCCAATCTAGCAGCATCAAGTACGTTTAGCGAATTCCGTTTCTCATTAACTAGCCTTGAATAAAAAGACACATCAATCTCACCCAAATTAGCCAATTTATTCATACTCAACCCCGAACTAAAACGGTATTCCTCATAAAGCTCCATTAAATTTTTCATTACAATACAACTCCTTTTATTTTTTGAGGTTATTAATTAAGACCTTTTTGTGAACCTCTTGCAATTTAATATGAATAACTTAATTCCTTTCTATTCGCAGTTTCCCACGATTCCAAAAGTTACCAATTAATAATCTCTATTTTGAAGACTACTTTGAGATGATTGCCATATACTAAAAAATTTACCCATTTACCATTTACTATAGGAAACGGTATTTTTAAAATTATCGAGTCAATGGAGATTCAGAAAAACATATACGAAAAGCCTTATTTAATAATCACCTGAAAATTAAGCAGGTATAATATTAAACCAGTTCTAGTCCAAGTATTGTAGAAACATTGAACAAAAAGAAAAAGACTGAATTGAATCCAGCCCGAATTTGTATTGAATATACGATTTAATCATTGAGTAGGTAGTATTTTCCTGCTCTTTTTCCTCTCTTTCTACCGCTCATTTTATTAGCAAAACATTCCATTGACTATAATCAGTGGAAACTATTAATCCAATAGACCCGTTTCATGATTAAAAATAATGTAAGCAACTATTTATGAAGTTAATGCCTTATTTATATATTCCTGCCAATAGTCTTCATCACCATCAATTTCATGAAGCCAACAATACATTAATAATATTTCAAGTAATTGTTTTTTTCCTTTGATAAAAGGTTTATTGGAAATTCTTCTAAATAATGAGTTAATGTTGAATAAATTATTTTTTTGTTTATAGTCGTACTCATATTTCCGCCAACTATCCTTGCTTCTAATCCTATGCTTTGCATCCCATGTTTCCTCATTTTCAAAAAAGCGAGACACATAGTTTGAAGCAAAAGTCAGCAAATTTACTTGATATTTGTCCCACGTCTTATTAATCCACCCTTCTACTTCCTCTGATATATAGATATTTTCAAAATCCATTTTTGAATTGCTTTGATTTCGATGATGATCTTTGATAAAAAGGAAAAGCATTTCAGTTTGTTCTTTCAGAAAATGATTTTTCTTGATGAGGTGAGCATAACAATCATAAGAAATACTGCGAAACTCTTGGTCAGTGTTGTATAGATAAAATAAATCATCCTTTTTAAGATAACTAACAATGGAACGATTTAGTTGCTTGTCATAGTCATCATAAATTCCAACTAACCATTCTTGAATTTCGGATTCATAGTTCCGAAGGGAATTTTTATACTTTTCAAGTCGTTCTTCGTTTAACACTGTTTTTTCATCCATCTTTGAAATATCAAGGTATTGATTAAAATATTCGAATATATAGTTCATAAACGTTTGCATGTTTTGAGCTTTTGACTCAATATCAAATTCATTAATTCGGTCTTCCTTTTTTCTTTTTGATATGTACTCTTCAAGAGAAAGCATATTTATTCACATCCTAATTTATCTTCCTATAACCTTTCTATTTATTATACTAAATTCTCCTTCAAATCTTAATTCCTACCCCTTTTTCCATCTACTTTGTCCCCATCGAAAAATAACGATTCTCTGCCCTCTTTCCTCTCAGTCCACTCAACTTCTTCTCTTCCAAGGATCGACGCCCTTATCTATACATCTATTTTCTGTTATAAAATAATTACGTTCCTACTTGATAGAATACCGAATGAAAGACAGAGGACCCACTGGTTCGAAAAAGTAAGAAAAAATACTGAAAAAATGAATTGGGGAAGACTAGACCCTTAATGGTCAAGGGTTTGCTGATTTTGGCATAAAAAAACTCGAGGGTCTGCCGGAAAAGTACCGGAAAAACCCTCGGATTGGAAACATTAATTTTACTTAGGGTCATCTAGGAATCATAAAATTGTATCATAACCATGTTCATCAAAAAGTTTATCTAATCTCGTTATTAAGAATTGCTTAGCTTCATTTGTAATTTTAATATGGGCTTTTTGGTGATGCCTTTTTAATATTTGAGATATCGGTATTTCTGGTGATTTTATTGTACCTGGATAAACTTTGTGTTTTAAACCATTCACTAACTCTATTAACGAAATACCATTTTCTACTGGCATTTTTAAAAATTTACCATTAGTAAATTCAATATAATATGGATAACGGCCATTCCATTTTTTAAATTTAGGATTAGTTTCATCAATTACGTTTTCATCTTTATAAGCATAGGTAGTTGCATAACCTACTATCATTGGTGTATCATTACCAAATTTATCTTTGCTTAAAACTGCAATAAAAAGGTACTCACCATCTTGAACACTTCTTGGTCTTAACGGATAAAAAGTTCTATTAAGAAATTCATAATTATATTTTTTTCTAGTAACATATACTTCTTTATTGCTAATTCTATCATTACTATTACCCTCAAATTTTATCCTTGCACCGGTGAAGTTTTCTGCATCTATAAAATCTTTTGTATTAATATCCTCAAGAATGTCAAAATGTTCTTTGAAGTTATAACTTGGATTGCTTTGAATTGAGTTTTCATTCACATCTATAACTGCACCCCAACGCTTCTGATTGAACTCATTAGGATTTGACCCTTGTTTCATCTTCCCTCTTCCAGTAGTTGCCTTTGTTACAGCCTCTAACTCTTTTTTGACTAATTCATTTGTAATTCTATAGTCGCCTAATTCACAAATTTTATGTAAGCTACCCATAAAGTAATCTACACAATGTTTACTAAACTCAACTTCATTTTTTACTATTAGGCCTAACTCATGATTTTTAAAAAATCCACTTAAAGTAAAGTTAGCTGATCCCAAAATAATATTTTTCTCATCAAAAATATATAATTTAGAATGCAAGTGTTGAAGTGCAAACAACTCCGCACCTGCTTCAAGAAGTCTTTCGAGACCATTGATACTATTAGCACCTTGAATAAATTCCTCTCTATTGAATCGTGTAATAATTTTACATTCGACCTTATACTCCGATTCCTCTAACCATGTAGCTAAGCTATGAGCAGTTGGATAGCTTATAAACGGAGACATAATATAAATAGCTTCTGTTGTTCCTTCTAATAAATTGAAGAATTCTCCTCCAATATCTTTATGCAGCAACTGAATCCCCATAACATACCTCCCAATGAACCTCATATGTATATATCAAATTATTTCTATACCTATCAAAATTAGTTAGAAATCTATTCTTAGCATAACATAACCTTTTAGAATATTAGCAAATCAGAGCCTATACGAATGAATGATTCAGATATCAAATCGAAAGAATTCTTTTACCTCTTATCTCTTATCATTTTCTTCATACTACTATATGCCTCTGTTTCTTAGTTGGTATTTCCCCAAATCCTCCTCATCACCTTCGCCCCATGGCTTCACCCCCACTTTTACGCCTGAAGGAAATGCAACTAAGTTGGTACCCAAAACGCCCGATTTTTACCAGAAATCAGGTGTCTGGGTTGTATAGAACATTCCGACATTGTAACTAAGTTTTTCCCAGAATTGGGAGAAAAAGATCTAAGAAAAGACTGAAACAAAGTTGGGAAACACACTGAATAGAGATTGAAGATTCGTTGGATTGATAAGGTAGTAAAAGCAATTGGAATGGATATTGAACACTACCTGAAACCACTATTGCCAAGGGATGGAAGAGATACTGATCCCATACAAAAAGAACTGGACCCTCAATGGAATCCAGTTCTTTTTGTATTGATTTTTGGTTAAACAGACGTTTGATTGTTGGTTGGAAAACCATTGAGATACATACTGTTTCTGCCCGTTGTCCTCTCAGTTCTTTTCCGGCTTCGAAACCAACTAAGTTACATCAGGGAAAAACAAAGTTACGTTGGGAACAAGGGAGTTACAGGGAGACAATAAATATGTCAATACTTGCACTACTATTTCTACAGTTACACTCTTTGCCAGATTTCAATGCACGTCTACATTGTGCGTTACTTTCTTTCCTCTTATCTCTATTCCCCATAATATGGGTGGAATATTACAAACTGGACTAAATTTCTTTTATCTACTATGTGTAATTAAAAAAAACTCACTAAATCCACACCCACCTCAAACCCGCATTCCACCGTTTCAGTTAAAATAGAGTTTACCTA